>CAVXDE010000017.1:0-441656 GCA_963760435.1 uncultured Alphaproteobacteria bacterium | reverse complement strand
CCGGACCCTGTCGCAAATTTCAGTGTCTGTTCCGAGTCGCGCAACATGGGCAACGCGATAACATCGTGGCGAGAGCGGACGCAAATCTCCCTATTGCGCCCAACTTGTCACAAAAATATTTTTTGTTGACAGTGATATGGTACGTTCGCAGGAAGATGATTAGCGCTTTCTCAAACCAACTATTATGCGACAGCGTGATTGCGGTAATAGCAATCGCCAATCAATCGAAGAACCTCGGAAACTGCATCGGGGAGCCCTCCGGAGGGGTCGAACAGAGAACATCGGGCTCGCTCGCAATTGCCCATCCCGCGTGTCGCGAAATTTGATACACGACGACCCACCCAAGCAGTAGGGGGCGGACGCATATTGGGGTACGCTGTACCGCGATAATAGATTGATAATCTGTATTTGTCAAGAATCAGGGTACAGCGTACTCCTGGATACGTGATTTGCGACCTAACGAAATGGGTGGGGAATTGATCGAGAACCAGGCGAAACCAAAATCAAAGGTCAAAGCTCCGAAACGACGGCGGACACACGCAAATACCGCCAGATCCGGGGATCTATCGCTTGTCCAAGTTATTGCACGTGAGCTCGCCGGAGACCGTATTAGACGCTCGCTGGTTAAGCTCGCCCACCACTCGCAAATTGGCTTGGACAGCCTGCGACAACTCAAGCGCTCTCCTGATGCAGCTGGGGCGCGTACGATATCTCGCACGCGCCTTCGTCTTCTGGCGCTTTTGATTGCCATTCATCGACGAGGGATTTTTGATGAGGTGATGGAACAGGCTGAACAGCTGGAACGTGAGTGGTATCGCAGCTATCCTAAGGCCATTGGCTAGCCGCAAACGCTCGTTCCTAATTTTCCTTGCTGGAACCCGGTTAGTTTGCGGGGGAACGATCGGATTTCGAAGGGCAGCGAGGGTCTTCTGGACTGGTGAGAGATCGCAAAAAGCGGCCGCAAGGTCTTAGTGGCCCCGTTTTGGCGTTGACGGAAGCCTAGGGCATACCTACTACGGCGTGGGAAATACCCGAACAGAACCACCGGCTCGCCGCTCTCCGAATGAGTGGCCTTTTGCTTGGCGTGTCAAACGCCGAGGCCGTGGTACTGCGCATGTCCACCGTCAACACCGAGCTGCCCTCCCGGCAAACGCCGCTGCTTACTGGACAGGAAGCCGCCGCTCTTTTGCGCTGCTCACTCAAAACCCTCCGCGGGCATGTGGCCTCCGGCGCGCTCCGTTACGTCATCATCGGCCATGGCAAGCGCCGGCCTCGCCGCATGTTCATGCAATCTGATATAGAAGCATTCTTGGAATCGCAGGCTCGAAGGGACTTCACCCGCATGTCCGTCTACAAGGACCCGCGCACGCCGTACTGGCAGTTCGATTTCCAGTGGCGAGGTCATCGCTTTCACGGATCGACAAAGAAGACCACAAGGCGCGAAGCGGAAGGCGTAGAGCGCGACGAACGTGAGAAGGCCAAGCAGATTGTCGCGCTGCAACAGGCAGCGCGCACGTCGTTGCGCCTCGATGATGTGTTCGGTCGCTATTGGGCGAGATGTCGGTCAATTCCATGCAGGCGCTCGCAATACTGAACGCCAGCTTGACTATCTGATTGCAGCGCTCGGCAAAGACATGCTGATCACCGATACGACGACCGATGATGTTGCCCGGCTGATCGCTCGCCGCCGTGGCGATCGTGGGCGTAGCGGCGGCTTGATCGCGGCCGTTACCGTCAACGACACTCTCAAGCGCCTGAAGGCCGTCTTCAGCTACTGCAAAGACCGCAACGTTCGGTTCGAGAATGAACCAAAGTGGCGAACGCTCTTCCTGCCAGAGCCTGAAGAGCGCATCCGCGAGTTGATCGGCGACGAAGGCGATCGGCTAGCGGCGGCGGCACCCGATGACCTTGCACCGTTCTTCGCCTTCGCAGCCACGACTGGCCTGCGGTTCACTGAGTGTCGGACGCTCCGCTGGTCTGAGGTCGATTGGGACGCGTGCCAAATCCGCAAGCCCGGCAAAGGGCGGCGGCTAGTGGTGACGCCCATCACAGCAACTGTGCGGGCGATCTTGTGGCCATTGCGCGGGCATCATCCCGAGTTCGTGTTCACCCACATCGCGCAACGAGCGCGCGGTAAACGGTGCAATGGCGAGCGCTATCCGCTCAACGCGTCAACGGCGGTCAAAGCTTGGTTCAAGCTGCGCGCGGCGGCCAAGGTCACCGGCTTTCGCTTCCACGACTTCCGCCATGACGTTGGCACCAAAGTGCTGCGCGAGACCGGCAACCTCAAGATCACTCAGAAAGTCCTGAACCATCGCAACATCAGAACCACTCTGCGCTACGCGCACGTGTTGGACGACGAGGTGTCAGACGCGCTCGAACGCGTCGCCGAGGCGCGCAAGAAGTCCCGGAAAAAGTCCCGGACTATCCTTAGGGAGGCTAGCTGATTTAGCCATTAACTATGTTTTCCCAAAGCTTTAGTTAGAGCCGCCGTCGGCTTCATGAAGAACACCAGCATGGTGCAGCCGTTGGGGGCGGTTGGAGAATGGCGGCTGCCCTTGGCGCGGATCACGAAATTGCCGGCGGTGCACTCGCCTTCGTCATCGACGAGGGAACCTTCGAGTACGTAGGTCTGCTCGAGGTCCTCGTGCACATGTGCCGGAATGCCCGCGCCCGGCTCGAGCTTTGCCAGGATGGTCAGCAGCCCGCTCGCCGGATCGTGGTAGATGACCTTCATCTTGTTGCCCGGACCGCTCTCGATCCACGGCACCTGATCGGTCTTGATGAACCGCGAGGCCAATGCCTGCATGGTCGATGCGTCCGTCATGGCGTCCTCCCGCAAATGACGGGCTTAGCTTACGTCGCAGTGAGACGGCGGTCCATCATGGTAGAAACAAGTCAGTTCCGCGCCGCAGCCCGGTCGAGCATGGAGCGCACGCGCGCGGCAAGCGCATTCTGGGTGATGGGTTTCTCCAGGAGCTCCACCCCCTCATCGAGCCGCCCGTGATGCACCACCGCGTTGCGCGAGTATCCGGTCATGTAGAGCACGCGCAGGCCGGGCCGCAGTTGCTGGGCGCGGCGCCCGAGCTCGCGGCCGTTCATGGAGGGCATCACCACGTCGGTCAGCATCAGATGAACAGGCGTCGCTTTTTGTTCCAGGATCGGGAGCGCTGCCTGGGCGTGCGGCGCGCTCAGCACCCGGTAACCGAGACCGCGCAGGACTTCCAACAGGTAGCTGCGCAGCTCGTTGTCATCCTCGACGACCAGGATCGTTTCGCCGTTCTCGCTCGGCTCCGGGCCGAAGTTTTCCTGTTCTTCTTCGACGATCTGGTTTGCGTAGCGCGGCAGATAAATCTTCACGGTCGTTCCGTGATCCACCTCGCTGTAGATCTTGATATGGCCGCCCGACTGTTTCACGAAGCCATAGACTTGGCTCAGTCCGAGACCGGTTCCCTGACCGATCTCCTTGGTGGTGAAGAACGGCTCGAAGGCGCGGTTCAACACATCGGCGGGCATGCCGCACCCGGTGTCGCTGATGCAGATCAGCACGTACTGGCCGGGCGAGAGCTCGGGATTGACGCGGCAGTAGCCCTCGTCCGCAAAGACGTTCGTCGCCTCGATCGTGACCTTGCCGCCACCCGGCATTGCGTCGCGCGCATTGATAGCGACGTTGACCAGCGCGGATTCGAGATGGTTGGGGTCGGCCTCGATCTGCCACAGGCCGGGGGCGCCGACCATTGCGATGTCGATCGTCTCGCCGAGGGATCGTTGCAGAAACTCCGATGTTGCGGTCAGGAATTTGTTGGTGTCGAGCGGTTTCGGGTTGAGCGGCTGGCGGCGCGAAAACGCCAGCAGGCGGCTGGTCAGCGCTGCGGCCCGTTGCGCGCCGCGCATGGCATTGTTGATGGCGCGCTGAAGATTTGGACTGGCGGCCTCGGCCGACTTGGTCTGGCGCTGCGCGTTCTCCAGATTGCCGATGACAATCATCATCAGGTTGTTGAAATCGTGCGCGATGCCGCCGCTGAGCTGGCCGATGGCTTCCATGCGCTGCGCGGCCGCGAGCTGCTCCTGCGCGTCGCGCAACGCCTGCTGGGTCTGCATGCGCTCCGTCATGTCGCGGGTGACCTTGGCGAAGCCGAGCAGGTTGCCCTGCTCGTCGCGAATGGCATCGATGACCACGAGGGCCCAGAACTTGGTGCCGTCGTTGCGAACGCGCCAACCCTCGGCGTCGTAGCGTCCGTCACGCCTCGCCGCCGCCAAGGCTTTCGCCGGCAATCCGGCAGCCCGATCCTCCTCCGTGTAGAACGTGCTGAAATGACGTCCGATGATATCCGCGGCTGCGTAGCCCTTGATGCGCTGCGCGCCCGAGTTCCACGTGGCCACGATGCCGTCCGGGTCGAGCTGGAAGATCGCGTAATCCACGACGGCGTCGACGAGACGGCGAAACCGCGCTTCGCTCTCCAGCAGACGTTGGCGCGTCTGCTCGCGCTCCGTCATGTCGCGGGTGATCTTGGCAAAGCCCAGCAGTACGCCGTTGTCGTCGCGAATGGCGTCGAGCACGGCAAGCGCCCAGAAGCGAGTTCCGTCCTTGCGAACACGCCAGCCTTCGGCCTCGAGCCGTCCGACCTCTGCGGCGGTCCGCAGCGCCCGCTCCGGAACTCCCTGTGCGCGATCCTCCGGGGTGAAGAACGTTGCGTAGGGGCGGCCGATGATCTCGGCAGGCTCGTACCCCTTGAGGCGGTTTGCGCCCGTATTCCAGGTCACGACCAGTCCCTCCGGACTGATCAAGTAGATCGCATAGTCGACTACGCCCTCGACGAGGAGTTGCAACTGCCTCGAGTAAACACCTTCATCTGTGTACTCGGAATCCACGCATCCGGCCCGGCGACTGGCGTTTAACTAGTTCCAACGTTGCTAAGGGTGTCCGGTTCCATGGGCAACTTAATGCCACCGCCGAACGGAGCCCAGGATCACCGTCACCCGCTGCGCAGCCGTGCCTTGGAGGGCCCTGGCACCTCGCATCGTGCCAGCGTGTTGCCGTGCTCGTCGGTCACCTGCACGTGCCAGTCGCGCAGGTGCGTGATGCCGCCGAACTCACGGCTCACCGCCGTCAGCCCGCCGGCGAGACGTTCGGCGTGACGCTTGGCGGCTTCCTGATCAGGAAGATCGATCCCGCGGGGATCCAGCAGTTTTCGCCCATTGGCGAGATGGAAGTAGTACGTAGGCATTGCAAACAGGCATTCACCAAGATGTTGTCGTCACCGAACAACAGCTGGCGCCCCCGCTGGTTCCAGACGTCTGTCTGAGCCGCTAGGACGACACGCCAAACCGCGTGTCGATGCCTTCCCATTTGTCGTAACCGACCACCTGTTTGTAGTGCTCGAAGTCCATTCCGTCATTGCGGTGCGCAAAGCGGCCGGACTTCATGTCGAGCAGCACGGCTTCGACGGCCTTGGCGGCGTGCATCAGCGTATCGAGGCCGAGCACCGCGGCGTTGAAACCGAGCGCGCCGAGTTCCTCCATGCTCAGGATCGGGGTGTGCCCACCGATGAGGGGATTGCAGATCTGCGGCACGTCGAAGGCGCTGCCGATCCGCTTGAGCTCGTCGATGCTGCGCGGCGCTTCGATGAAAATGCCGTCCGCCCCGGCCCGGATGTAGCGCTCAGCGCGACGCATGGCTTCGTCGAGATCGTAGACGGCGCGCGCGTCAGTGCGGGCCAGGATCCAGGTCTCGGGGTTGAGCCGCTCGGCGCAAGCCGCCCGGATCTTCGCCTCCGCCAGTTCGATCGGAACGACCTTCTTGCCGACCATGTGGCCGCACCTCTTGGGCCATTGCTGATCCTCGATCAGGATCGCGCTCACCCCCATGCGCTCATAGGTCTGCACCGTATGGACGACGTTCTTGACGTCGCCATAGCCGTCGTCGCCATCGACGAACACCGGCAGGTCGCAGGCCGCCATGATGTCGCGCACCGCCGCGGAGATTTCGCCAAATCCCTTGAGCCCGATATCCGGCACCCCATAGCGGGCGCCGACCGCTGGAAAACCGCCGATGAAATACGTCTCGAACCCGATCTGCTGGATCAGCCTGGCGCTGAGCGCATCATGCGCCCCGGGCACCACCAGGAAACGCTTCTCCTTGACGGCTTTGTTGATGACCTGGCGGAACGAGGTCGGCATGGGCAGGCTCCGGCGTTGAGTGAGTTCGGCTGAGGGGAGGCGAATTCAACCCCAGTTCGCCGAGGGAGGCTAGTGTCCGTTCGCGCAGCCGTTTGTTGACACGTCAGCGGCCGTCCTACATCGTTACCACGGGTGGATTGCCAAACCACAGGATTGCACGACCGTATGAGTGCCTGGATTCGCATGATCCAATTCGCCGAGAGCACCGGCTATTTGCGTTCGCTCTACGAGCGGATTCGCGGACCCAAGGGCGAGATCGACAACGTCATGAAGGTCCACTCGCTGCGGCCGCACACGATGGAGGGCCACTGGGTCCTGTACAAGAGTGTCATGCACCACGCCGACAACACGCTGCCGGGCTGGTTTCACGAGTGCATGGCTGTCTATGTCGGGTTGTGCAATGACTGCGGTTATTCGGTCGGCCATCACTTTGCCGGCCTCAAGCGGCTCTTGAAGAACGATGCCCGTGCCGACGCGATCTACGCGGCCCTGGAAGCGCGGGCGCCCGAGCGCGAATTTTCGGGCAAGGACTTGGCGCTGCTTCGGTACGTCCGCAAATTGACGCAGGCCCCGCAATTTGTCGTGCAAGACGACATTCGTGCCGCGCGCGAGGCCGGCGCCGAAGACGGGGAAATTCTCGAAGCAAACCAGGTCTGCGCCTATTTCAACTACTCCAACCGGCTGCTCAACGGCCTTGGCGTCTCGAGCCAGGGCGAGGTTCTCGGCCTGTCACCGGCCGCAAGCGCCGATCTGCAACTTGCCGCTCACCAGTAGAGCCGATCCATGAACGATGTTGCGCCCGCGCCGGCGGATTTTGTTGAAATTCCGGTTCTCGATCTCGCCCGTGCGGACGCCGGTCCGCGGGCGGAGCGCGCGCTCGCCGCCGAGCTGCGGCAGGCGGCGATCGGCGTCGGGTTTTTCTACATCGTCGGCCACGGCGTGCCGCAGAGCGTCGTTGATGACGCGTTTGCGATCGCCGGCAAGTTCTTCGCCTGGCCGCTGGAGCGCAAGCAGACGGTCGCGGTTGACCAGCGCCACCGCGGCTTTCTCAGCGTCGGCGGCGCCAAGATGTCCGATAAGGCCAAGCCCGATCTCAAGGAGAGTTTCCTGTTCGGGATGGATCTGCCGCTGAGCGATCCGGATGTCGTCGCCGGCAAGCCGCTGATGGGCCCGAACCAATGGCCGGCGGACTTGCCGGACATGCAGGCGATCGTGGACCGCTACGCCGCAGCCGTGCGCGCCTGTGGCAACCGGCTCCTGCGTTTGTTTGCGATCGCGCTCGACCTGCCTGCGGATTATTTCGTGCCGCTGTTCGCCAAGCCGCTCGCGCGCGGCTCGCTGCTCTATTATCCGCCGCAGCCGCCCGCGATGGGGCCCGACCAGTATGGGGTTTCGGCCCATACCGATTACGGCGCGCTGACGTTTGTCTGCCAGGGCGAGATCGGCGGGTTGCAGGTCCGCAACCGGGCCGGCCAATGGGTCGAGGCACCACCCCTGCCCGGCAGCTTCGTGGTCAACATCGGCGACCTGATGGCGCGTTGGACCAACGATGTGTTTGTTTCAACGCCGCACCGTGTCGTCAACAAAAGCAGCCGCGAGCGCTACTCGATCGCTTATTTCTTCGACCCGTATATCGACGCGGTGATCGAGGCGATTCCCTCGTGCGTTCCGGCCGGGACCCCTGCCCGCTATCCGCGGACGACCTGCGGGGAGCACATTCTCGGGCGCTTCAAGGATGCCTTTGCGTACCGCAAAGATCGGCTCACCGCATAATGTCCACCGGACACAAGGATTGCATCATGCGCAAACGGTTCGGTTTGCCTGTCTTCTCGCTCGCGCTTGCCCTGCTGCCGCTGTGCGGCCCCGCCGCATCCGTCGCTCAGGCCCAGGACAAATCGCATCTCACATCGATCCTCGAGGCCAACACCCTGCGGGTGGGCACCACCGGCGATTTCAACCCTATGTCGATCCGCGATCCGGCGACCAACAGCTTCAAGGGTTTTGAAATTGACGCCGCCAACCAGCTGGCCAAGGACCTTGGCGTCAAGGTCGAGTTCGTCCCCACGGACTGGACCACGCTGGTCCCAGGCATCACCGCCAACCGCTACGACGTCTTCATGAGCGGCGCCTCGATGAATGTGGCGCGCATCAAGACCATCGCCTTTACACTCCCCTATCTGGAGGCCGGCACGACGCCGATCTTCGACCAGAAGAACGCGGGCAAATTCAAGAGCTGGGACGATATCAATCAACCAGGCGTCACCGTCGCGGTCATCCTCGGCACGGTGTTCGAAGATCAGGCCAAGCTGCTGTTGCCGAAGGCGACGCTGAAATCGGTGCAGCCGCCAGCTACCTCCTGGCAGGAAGTGTTGGCTGGCCGCGCCGACGCCGCGATCACCAGCTCGATCGATGCGCAAAGCATCGTGGCGCGGTTCCCCGCCCTCGCGCATCTGCCGGGCGATCAGGACAAAAGCAAGCGCCCGTTCGGCTATATCGTGGCGCAAGGGGACTTCGTCTGGACCAACTATCTCAACAACTGGATCACGCTCAAACATTCCGAGGGATACTTTCAATCCCTCAAGACAAGATGGTTCAACAACTGAATTCAGCCTCACGGTTCGCCATTGTCGCCGGGCTTTTGCTACTCGTTGGCGGTTGCGCAGCCGGGCCATCCTATAATTGGGGCTGGTACGTCCTCTCGCCCACCCAGCCACGGGGCCTCACCAATCTCGAGTTCCTGTTGGGAGGCCTGTTGCCGACGATTTCGGTTTCCGCCGCGGCGCTCGCCGTCTCGGTGCCGATCGGCGCGCTGATCGGCATTGCCGGAACCAGCAAACATCGCGGGCTGTTGTGGTTCAACCGCTCCTACGTCGAGATCGTGCGCGCCGTTCCCGGTCTCGTGCTCGTGCTCTGGGTTTATTACGGCTTGCCGGTGATCGTCGGCCTGCAACTCGGCATCTTCGCCGCCGGCGTACTGGCGCTTGGGTTCAGTGACAGCGCCTTCCAGGCCGAGATATTTCGCGCCGGCATCCAATCGATCGGGCGCGGCCAGGTCGATGGCGCCAAGAGCCTGGGCCTCAATCGATTCCAGATCATGCGCCTCGTCGTTCTCCCGCAGGCGGTGCGCAGCATCCTGCCGGCACTGGGCAATCAGTTCGTCTATATGCTCAAGATGTCGTCGATCCTGTCGATCATCGGCTTTCCCGAGCTGACGCGACGGTCGAACGAGCTGGTCGTGAGCGAGTATCGACCGCTGGAAATCTACACTTTCCTGGTGCTCGAATATCTGGTGCTGATCCTGATTGCATCGTGGCTGATGCGGCGCCTGGAGCGCGCGCTCAATCGTCCGTAGTCCCTCACCTCGAAGCTACGAACTCCAAATAATCCTCAGCGATCGCCTTGCCGGCGATCGCGAGCAGCTGTTCCCCATCCGCCGCGTTGGCGAGCGACGGGTTCGAGCCAACGCGGCCGTCCGGGTAGCGCGCGCGGTGGTCTTTCGCGTCAAAATAAGGATCGCCCCCATGCTGAATGACCGCGCTTTCGCGATGCCGCGCCGTGTCGTGCGGAAAATCCTCAGGCTGCACGCGACCCGGGTGGCAGGCCATGGTGATGGCGACCTCGCTTGGTGTCGCGTGAAAGCCTTCCGCGTCGCCGTAAAGCTCGCGCCGCAAGCGGTTGACCGGGGGCGGATCCCACCAGTTCACCAGCCGGCAATAGAGCGGGCCGCCGGCCTCCCGGCCAAAACTGCGCGCCGCGTATTTCTCCGCGAAGGCGCACCGCGCCGGGGCGACGTTGCCGCCATGTCCATTGAGGACGTAGATGTGAGTAAATCCCATCAACTCGAGCGAACTGATGTAGTCGATGAGCAGCGCCTGCAATGTGCTTGGGCGCAGCGACAGCGTGCCCGGAAAGCCAAGGTTGAATTGGGCCATGCCCAAGCTGATCGTCGGCGCCAGGATGGCTTGCGCCATGTCTGCCGCGCGCCGCCCAATGGCTTGCGCGCAAATTGCGTCGGTCCCCAGCAGGCCGGCGGAGCCGTGCTGCTCGACGGAACCCATGGGCAGGATCACGCCGCGCGAATGCTGCAAATAGGCTTCGACCTGCGGCCAGGTCATGGTCAATAGCTCAAGTACCTGCCGGTGTGTCGGATTCGATTGCGTCAAAGGCTCCCCGCTTGCTCCGAACGACTGCAGCATTGCCGACAAGGATATACGGTTCAAGTGCCCTTGCGCGCAGCCACATCGGGCAGGTATCCGGCTTCGACGCTCTGTCGTTTCGCCGCCAGTAATGCGGCGCCGAAGGCCGCGAGGCCCAACCAGCAGATCGTGACCGCGACAGGGGCTCACTTCCTGCGGGAGGAGGTGCCCGATGCAGTTGGTGAAGCAACGGCGGGCTTCGTCGCCAAAGTTTTGCCGGGTCAGATCAGCCGAGCCGCGAAGGGGCTCGCGCCCCACTGCTCACTGCGACAGATCGAGCGCGCCGGTGAGATCACCGAGCGTTGTCCCACCCGCGGCCTTCATGGCATCGTCGCGCGCCTTGATGCCCTCGAGCACCGGCAGGTCGAAGCGGCGCGTGATGAAGCGGGCAATCGACGTGGTGTCGTAGAGGGTGTGGTCCACCGTGCCCTTGCGGGCATAAGGCGAGATGATCAGCGCCGGAATGCGGCTGGCCGGCCCCCAGCGATCTCCTTTGGGCGGCGCGGCGTGGTCCCAAAAGCCGCCATTCTCGTCATAGGTCAGGATCACCAGCATGTGCGGCCACTGCGGGCTGCGCTCGAGATGCGCAATCACGTTTGCCAGATGCTCGTCTCCCGACAGCGCGTCGGTGTAGCCGGGATGCTCGTTGAGATTGCCCTGCGGCTTGTAGAACGTGACCGGCGGCAGCGCGCCTTCATCCACCGCCCTGAGGAACTCAGTGCCCCACAGTCCGGCATCCTTGAGATGCTCGGCGCGGTTCGCCGTCCCCGGCGCCATGTTGGCGAAGTAATTGAATGGCTGGTGGTGATATTGGAAGTTCGGGATCGGCACCGAATTCTGGCCATCGAGCGCGGCCTGCCAAGCGCCCGCGTACCACGCCCAGCGGACGCCCTTCTCGTTGAGGAGATCGCCGATGTTCTTCATCGTCTGCGGCACCATGGTGTTGGGCTTGCTCGGGTCGGCGAAACGGGGATCGCCGCCCGGCGCCGGCGGATTGGCGCTCGGCTGATACGGCGGCTGCATGGTGTTGACGCCATAGAAGTCCGGCGTCAGCCCGCCGTCGTTGACGAACTTTGGAATGCCATCCATGGCCGATTTGGGCGAGTTGTCGGCGATCTTCAACGTCACGCCGTCCTGTTCAACGGCGCTGATCTGCGCTTTGGCCGGAGTTTCATTCGCATTTGGATAGTAAGGGGCACAACTGCAGATCATGACGAAGTGGTTGAGAAACGAACCGCCAAACGCACCGGTGAAGAAGTTGTCGGCAAGCACATAACGCTGGGCAATGTTCCACAACGGCAGCTTCGAGCCATCGTAGTAACCCATGACCAGACCACCCGCGTCCGCATAGGCAACGAAGTCGTTGTTCTTGCCGCCGTTGATCTGCATCTGGTTCTGATAGAAGCGATGCCACAGATCATGGGTAGTGACGGCGAGCGACTGGTTAAACCCTTTCGCGTCATCGATCGCAAACAACGCGTTGGGCAGATGCTCGGTCTGCGCCTGGGTGACCGGAGGCACGACGCCCGGCGCCGTCAGGCCGCCCCAAACCGGCGGGAGCTCCTTCAGCGGCGTTCCATCGCGATCGAGCTGCCGCACCATGTCGGGGGTCACATTTTGCAGCCCATTCGCGCCCGGGAAGTGGCCGTAGAGGTTATCGAAGCTGCGATTCTCCGCGTAGATGACCACCACAGTCTCGATCTTGTTGAGGTTTGGGTCGTCGGCCGCGCCGGCCGCTCCGCACCAGACCGGCACGGTGCCTAGCGCGAGCGCCAAGAGTTGCGGACGCATCCCGGCTTTGGCGCAGCATTGAGCCATGATCGTGGATCCGATTTGTGGATTGCGTCGCATGCGCCCCCCGGCGTGTTGTCGGGCCCAAAGGCCAGTGAAATTCTAGGCATTCCAAGCTAGTTGGCCTCTATTTCATTATTGTGTCATCGAGGCACGGTCTAGATTTGAAACATGGGGCACGCAGCACATCGCGAGGTTGCGCTTATTGCGGCGCTTTTCGTTGTGGGGCTTGGCACCGCGCCAGCGCAGTCGCCGGAGGGCGGCTTGTCGCGCGCCGAGGTGTACCGGCAGGTGCGCGCACTCGCCGCCATTGGAAGGCAGATGTTTTCCGATCCGGCCCTCTCGGCTTCCGGCAAGCAGTCCTGCGCGTCCTGTCACAGCCCGGCTCACGCCTATGGCCCACCCAACGCCCTCGCCGTGCAAACCGGTGGCCCAGGGCTGAGCGCCACCGGAGGCCGCGCGGTTCCGAGCCTCACCTATATTCAGATCACGCCTCAGTTCACCGAGCACTTTCACGACTCCGATCAAGAGGGGGATGAGAGCGTTGATGGCGGTCCGACCGGAGGCCTGACGTGGGATGGCCGGGTTGACCGCGGACGCGACCAGGCGCTTCTGCCGCTGCTCTCGCCGATTGAAATGGCCAATAGCGACCGTGCCGCCCTCGCCGCGCTGATCGAGAAAAACTACGGCGCCGCATTGCGCGAGGCCCTTGGCCCAAGCATGCCGGCCGGGCCGGACGCGGCCTTGAAAGCGGGGCTGCGGGCGATCGAGACCTTCGAGCAGGACTACACCGAGTTCTATCCGTACAGCAGCAAGTATGATGCGTACCTCGCCGGCAAGGCAAACTTGACGGAGCAGGAGGCACGCGGGCTGAAGCTGTTCAACGATGAGAGCAAAGGCAATTGCGCCGAATGCCACCGCAGTTCAGTGAACGGCGATGGCACGCCGCCGCAGTTCACCGATTACGGAATGATTGCGATCGGCGTGCCACGCAATCCCGAGATCCCCGCCAATCGCGATCCGAATTTCTATGATCTCGGGCTCTGTGGGCCGGAGCGCACCGACTTCAAAGACCGGGAGGAGTATTGCGGTCTGTTCAAAACGCCGAGCCTGCGCAACGTCGCGCTGCGGAAGAGCTTTTTCCACAATGGTGTGTTTCACACCTTGCGCGAGGCGGTCGCGTTCTACGCGACGCGCGACACCAATCCGGAGCAATGGTACCCGCGCAATCCGGATGGCAGCATTCGCAAGTACGACGACCTGCCGGCGCAATATCAGGAGAACATCAACACCGATCCGCCCTTCGACCGGCGGCCCGGTGACCCTCCCGCGCTATCCGACAGTGAGATCGATGACATCGTCGCCTTTTTGCAAACTCTGACGGATGGATATCGGCCGTAAATATGCCGGTCAATCGAACCTTCTAGTATTTGAACGACAGCACCTTCCCCTGATCCGGCCCGCCACCGGCGATGCAGATCGGCGAACGGTAGAGCGGCGCCAGGAACGCTGTGTTCGGCATCTCCGTGCGGATCTTGGCGAACAGCGGCTCAAGTCCGAGATCGACCCAGGCCGGCGGCGCTGAATCATGATGCGCAGGCAGGAACAGCTTTGGCTTGAACAACTCGATGAAGGGCCACGTGTAGTTGATCTGTGTGTCGGCGACCGCATGCACCTGATAGGCGACGATTGCTACATCCACCGGGCCGAGCTTTTCGGCGAGCGCCCGCACGCCAGGGGTGATCGGTCCGGCGCTGCCGATGAGGACGGCTTTGAAGCCTGACGGAAACACCAAGCCATAGGCCAGCGTGCCCTCGGTAATCACTTTAGGGTCGAATGTGCCGAGCGACTGCACGTAGTCCAACCGTTTCTTTTCCTCCTCCGTGAATGGCGGAGAATCGCTCTTGTAGAGGCTCGCGTAGATGTCCAGCAGGCCTGGCTGGATCGTCGAATGTTGCGCCAACGCGACCTCGACGGTTGCGTCGCCGTAGTGCAGCGTTTCACCGCCTTTGGCGACAACGATCTGCCCTTCGGGCACGCCCAGCTTCTTGGCGACCTCAGCCGTGATGGGTGCACCAACAACCGGAGCGCCCGTCTGTTTGGCGACTGGTCCGATATCGGAGATATGATCGAAATGCGCATGCGAGATGAAAATCCCTTCGGCCTTGGAAACGTCCGAGGCTTTGAAGCCGAGGTCGTGACTCCGCGGCGTACGGTCGAAATAGGCGTCGAACAGATAGACCTTGCCCTTGTAGGCGAACTCGAAATTGGCATTGCCGAGCCAACGCATGACGACAGTGTCCGAGTCGGGTGGCGGCATCGGCCCGCCCACAACCGCGGGCGTATAACTCTTGCACGCCTCCGGAAGCTCCGCCGCGAACGCCGTGTTGGTAAGCATCAGCATAGAACTCGCCAACCAGAACAGCAGTCGTGTTTTTCTCATCGCTTTCCTCCCCAATTCAGTGCGTTGCGCGCCGCGCGCGCACGGCCGAGCCGATCGCCATACCTAGAGGGTAGTTCAGGGTTGGGGGTTGTGCTACCGCTTTCCCTGGTAGGCCTGCGTTGCCGCAGTCGTGGCTGCAAGCGCCGTTTTGCGGAAATCGCCGATGACCTGCGCCGTCGCATCGTAGCTCGCCTGGCGCAGAACATTGGCCCGCGCGAAATGCGGCTTCACGAACTCGGCGATCAGTTCGAAGCTCCTGCATTGCGCGGGCCAGGGCGCAAGATCATTGCCGAACAGCAGCACTGCGCCGAACCCGCCGAGCTTGTTGTACACGCGCTCGATCTCGCGGATCGCGTCGTCAGGCGTACCAATGATCGCGACCTGCTTCTCGAGCGCGGCGCCGACGAGGTCAGCGGTATCGCGCGGGATCCCCGGTGGCGCCGGGACGACGTCGTGTGTGTAGTCGTTGAACTCGCGAATGCCCCAAGCAGCGTCGGTCATGGCCTGCTCGCGCGTTTCGGCCACATGCATCATCAAGGTGATACGCCATTTGCTGCGATCGGCGACGTGGCCATGTTTTTGGCATTCGTCCTCGTAGATGCGCCAATTCGCAACGTGATGATCGAGGACGGCATCATCCATCGGTCCTAACGTGAGGAGGCCTGCACCATGACGGGCCGCGGCAACCACGCCTGCTGGCGAGCGGATCGTCGTCACGGCCAGTTCCATCATCGGTTTGGAAAAGCAGCCGACGCTCAGCCTTGCTTTTTGCAGCTCGAACCAGTCGCTTTTCCGCGTCACCGTCTCGCCCTTGAAAAGCGCGACGATCACATCGAGCCCCTCCTCCATGCGGCGGCGCAATTCGGCAACCGGAATGCCGATCATGATCGCATCGCTCGGCAGCGCGCCCGGTCCGACGCCAAACATCGCGCGGCCGCGGGTCATGTGATCAAGCTGGGCCATCGCCTCGGCGAGCATGAAGGGATGGTGGTAAGGCAAGGACTTAACCCCGGTTCCGAGCCGGATGTATTTGGTGCGCTGCGCCGCCGCGGCGACCATGAGCTCCGGAGCCGCGATCATCTCCATGCCGCCGGAGTGATGCTCGCCGTACCAGATTTCCTCGAACCCCAACCGGTCGAGGTGTTCGGTCAGCAGCAGGTCGCGTTCGAGCGCATAGGTCGGATTGAGCCGCTTGGAATGGAAGGGGGCATGAAACAGGCCGAAGCGCAAAGATCCGTCATCAGCGCGCGACATCGCTTTCCCCAATCGGTTCCGGAGCCTGGAGTATTCTTAGTCGAGCCCAGCGATGCGGCACAAGCGCCCTTCATGAATCCGGTACGGATGGGTGAAGATCTCGAAATCCTGATGGCGCGCGATGCCAATCAACGTCATCCGGCATGCTTGCGCAACGCGGATGGCGAGCGCCGTCGGAGCGGACACCGCGACCATGATTGAAGCGCCGAGGACAGCAGCCTTCTGCACCATCTCAACCGAGACCCGGCTGGTGAGAAGCACGACGCCATCGTTCCCCCTCACGCCCTGGCGGACGAGCGAGCCGATAAGTTTGTCGAGCGCGTTGTGGCGCCCAACGTCCTCGCGGATCGCGATGTCTCCTGACTCTGGTCGCCAGAAGGCGGCGGCGTGGACCGCCCGGGTCTCATGGTTGATCGCCTGTAACCCCGGCAACGCCGCCATCGCCGCACATATTTCTGGCGCGGTCAGCGCGAGCCCGTCGCCGACGGCAGGCGGCGATCGTGCGGCCTCGCTCAAGCTTTCAATGCCGCACAGCCCGCATCCGGTGGGACCGGCGAGATGCCGGCGCCGTGTGGCGTAGAGGCGCATGCAACCTTCCGCGATCCAGATGCGCAGCTCCACCCCGTCCTCACAATTGATGACCTCGAGGTCCGAGATTTCGTCGGCGCGCTGAATGATCCCTTCGGTCAGGCTGAGCCCGATCGCAAAGTCCTCGAGATCGGCCGGTGTCGCCATCATGACCGCATGGGCACTGCCGTTATAGGTAAATGCAACGGCGGTCTCTTCGGCGACAGACCGCTCGCCCATCATCATGGTTCCGGCGCGCGATGCGACGCGCGACCGGCGCACGATCGGAGCAGGCGGCGACCACATCTCGGTTGCGGCGGGAAGCATGACGAGGCCCTCTGCTCAGCCGGGCATGATGAATACGTCGGAGCCCGGCCAATGCGGAACCATGGCCGGGTCCACGTTGAGGTGTTCGGCGACCATCTGCGGGGGCGAATGAGCGAGCCAATCCGAGAGCGAGACTTCTTGATATTGCGGGGTCCGGAACACGGCAAATAATTGCAGATCCGTATCGCCGATGTTCTCCACGTAGTGCCCGTAATTGCGCGGAACATAGCCGATGTCGCCGGGGTTGAAATCCATCGTCAGCACGTTGGGACCGGTGTTGAACACGCCCATCCGGGCCTTGCCTTTGATGTAGTATTGCCACTCGTCGGCATTGGGGTGCCAGTGCATCTCGCGCATGGCGCCGGGCTTGATCGTCGCCAGTGCACCAGCGACCGTCGTCGACACCTTGAAACTATTGCTGTCGGCAACCTGCAGCGACCCGCCCTTCGTGTTTGTTACGTAAGGCGCGGAAGCAAGCGAGAACGTGAACGGCTCGGGAGGCAGCGCGGCGTTCCCGGTCATCGCCTTGCGTACAGACTCAAGGTCGCCCGGCAGCTTTCCTTGGAAGATCCAGAGATTGTGCAGAGGAATGTTGGCGAATGTCTCCTCCGGCACACCGAAGTTTTTGCCGAGGACGGCAGGCGGCGTATGCGCGATCCAGTCGGTCACCAGAAGCGTGTTGAACTCGCTCGCCGCGCCGTTGTCGAAGCAGATGACGAATTCGCATCCGTCCGGCCCAAGGCCTTGCAGCGAGTGCGGGTAGCCGGCGGGGAAATACCAGAGATCGCCTTCTTTCACGTCCGCCACATAGGGCCGGCCGGACGGATCCAGCACAGTGACGCGGCAGTTGCCGTAAGTCATGTAGGCCCACTCGGCCGCCTGGTGCCAATGCAGCTCGCGGATCCCGCCAGCGGTCAGTCGCATGTTCACCCCGGCGATCGTAGTCGAAATCGGGAATGAACGCTGTGTGACCTCGCGCGCCCAGCCGCCGTCCTGGATGCGTCGCGGCGAGGTATTAAATGAGGACCAGATCTGCCCAATGCTGCCGACGTCGGTCGCGGGCGGGGAGAATGCTGATTGCAACTGCATGCTGATCGCTGGGTCTTGCGGCCCAGGATCGGTGATGCTCGCTTGATTTTTGGCGTTGACCCCGCCCTGCGGAGGTTCATCCGGATTGCCGAAGGACGCCGCCGCGGCGGCTGTGGCCGACACCGCCGCACCCGCGGCTGCGGTGGCGAGAACGCTGCGCCGTGATAGCATGGGACTCTCCTCTGATTTAAATGTTGGTCGGGTGAAGCTCATTGCGCCCGAACGAGCACCGGGATTGCTTTCGCGGCCGGGGTCTTACTTTGCACGTCATGAAAATTGAGCGGCAGCAGTGGATTTGTTTCCGGATAGTAGGCGCCGACCGAACCCTGCGGGATCGCGTAAGGCAGCACCTTGAAGCCGCGCACGTGACGGCGCTGTCCGTCGCTGGCGATGGATTCGATTTCCACCAGCGAGCCGGGCGCGATGTTGCGTTCCTTCATGTCGGTTTCATTCATGAACACAACCATTCGTCCGCCGAACACGCCGCGATAACGATCGTCCAGTCCGTAGATCGTGGTGTTGTATTGGTTGTGGCTGCGCAACGTCGTCAGTCGCAGGACCGATTTGTTGGCGACTGCGGGATCTTCCGCCACGCCTTCGAAGATCAAGAAATTGGCCCGGCCGGTCGGCGTGTTCCAGACGCGCTCGCGCGGTGGGATGTGCAGGTGGAAGCCGCCCGGTTGACGGATGCGCTTGTTGAAATCGTGAAACAGGTCGGGAAGGACCGCCTCGATCCGATCGCGGATCACGTCATAATCGGCTTCGAACGCCGACCAATCCACGCCGTCGGCTGGCAGCGTCGCTCTGGCGATGCCGCAGACGATCGCGACTTCGGATTTGAGCTGATCGCTCGGCGGATGCACCAAGCCGGCGGAGGCGTGCACCATGGACATGCTGTCTTCCACGGTGATGGCCTGCCGCCCGGTCGCCTGCATATCGATATCGCTGCGCGCGAGGCAGGGCAGGATCAGTGCCTGCTCGCCATGAACAAGATGGCCGCGGTTGAGCTTGGTCGACACGCCGACCGTGAGCCGCAACCGCCGCATGGCCGCTTCGGTAATCGGCTTGTCCGGAACGGCCGTAACAAAGTTGCCGCCAAGGCCGATGAAGACCTTGGCCGTGCCCGCAATCATCGCCCCGATAGCATCGACCACCGCATGGCCGTGCCGTTGCGGCGGCTTGAACCCGAACACTTTCTCGATCTGCTCGAGCAACGCCGCCTTGGGCTTCTCGTCGATGCCCATTGTTCGATCGCCCTGCACGTTGGAGTGCCCGCGCACGGGGCAAATACCAGCGCCCGGCCGCCCGAAATTGCCGCGCAGGAGCAGCAGATTGACGATCTGCTGGACGTTCTCCGAGCCGTGCCGGTGCTGGGTGATGCCCATGCCGTAGCAGATGATCACGGCTTTCGCTTTCATGTAGATGGCGGCCGCGCGCTCCAGCTGATCGCGCGTCAACCCTGACACTCGGATGATGTCGTCCCACGATGTGAGCCGCAGGTCGTCGGCAAACGCCTCAAAGCCATGGGTGTGCTCGGCGATGAAGTCGAGATCGAGAACCGCGATGCCATCGGCGCCGGCGGCGTCATGGGTTTCAAGAATGATCTTCATGATGCCTTTGAGCGCCGCGACATCGCCACCGACGCTGACCTGGCAGTACTCACTGGCGATGCGTGTCGAGCTCAGTGTCACCATTTCAACCGGGTTCTGCGGGGCGGCAAAGCGCTCCAGCGCCCGTTCGCGCAACGGATTGAGCACGACGATCGGCACGCCGCGGCGCGATGCGTTGTGCAGCGACGTCAGCATGCGCGGACTGTTGGTGCCGGGATTCTGGCCGATGATGAAGATCGCGTCGGTATGCTCGAAATCGTCGAGCAGGACCGTGCCCTTCCCGACCCCGATGCTCTCGGGGAGCCCGACGCTGGTCGGCTCATGACACATGTTTGAGCAATCCGGAAAGTTGTTGGTGCCGAATTTGCGGACGAACAGCTGATACAGAAACGCCGCTTCGTTCGAGGTACGTCCCGACGTGTAGAATTCAGCCTCGTCCGGACTCTCCAGCGCGCGCAGCTCGCGTCCGATCAGCGCAAAGGCGTCCTCCCAGGCGATCGGCACATAGTGGTCGCTCGCTGCATCGTAGCGCATGGGCTCGGTGAGCCGGCCCTGCTCTTCGAGCCAATAGTCGCTGCGCTGCTCGAGCTCGCGCACGCTGTGGGCGGCGAAGAACTCGCGGGTCACGCGCCGGCTGGTCAGCTCGAAAGCGACCGCCTTGGCGCCGTTTTCGCAGAACTCGAACGAACTCGTGTGCTTGGGATCGGGCCACGCGCACCCGGGACAATCGAAGCCGTCGGGTTGATTCATCGAGAGCAAGGCCTTGCCGCCTTTGCCGACGACGCCCTGCTCACGCAGCGCGTTTGCGGTCGCCCGCAGCGCACCCCAGCCGCCCGCCGGCCAACTGTATGATTCGAACCGCGGCAGCACCTCCGCAGCGTCAGCCGTCTCCTCAGGCGACTTCGTGTTCGTTCGATCCGAGCTCGATCCGGCTTGCGTGGAGCTGACCATATCTACCGCACCCATCCGATGTTGGAGGATCGCCCAGTGGCGATGATCGGGGTGCAGTCTCGGTCACCAGTCGCAGAACGGCTTGTTCAGCCTTGATGAAAGTTGGTTGCGTTTGCGCAATCCGCCGCGCTTCATCCGTGGTCGCAGGCGACGTCAGTAGTGACCGCCGGTCGGACGGACTTTGCCGCGAAACACCGAATAGCCGCCGACCGTGTAGAGCAGCAGCAGTGGAAAGACGAACAGGCCCTCGCCCCAGAACATGAAGGCAAGGCTCGATTCCGGCGCCGCCGCATCGTCTATCGTCAAGGTGAAAGCAATGATGTAGGGCCAGAACGAAATGGCGAGGGCGCCAAAGGCGGCGAGAAAGATCAGCACGACCATGGCGTAAGAAAGTTAGTCAGGCCGGCTGGCGTTTCGGGTTGGCGGGAGCCAGCTGATGATCAATCGAGACCGACGCCATTGTCTGGAACACGCCGTCGCGGCGCACGAGTGCATGAAATAACGCCGCCGCCATATGCAGCAGGATCAGCGCGAAGAACGCGAAGGCAAGATAGAAATGCGCGTTCCAAAGCAGCGTATGCAGGCTGTCGCTCTGGGGCAGGATCGCGGGCAGATGCCAGCCCGCATATAAAACAACGGGATAGGCGCCTGCCGACAACATCCCCCAGCCCAGCAAAGGCATGACGAACATCAGGGCGTATAGCGCGTAATGCGAACCGACGGCGGCGAGCTTCATCGGTTGGGGCAAATCGGCAGGCAGCGCAGGCGCGCCGTAGCGCAAACGCAGCGCCAAACGGATGAGCGCGAGCACCAGAATGGCGACGCCAAGCGGCTTATGAATTGAAACGAGCGTGAGATATTTCGGCATCACCGTCGACTGCATGCCGACACCGATGAACAGCATCGCCAGAATGCATACGGCCATGACCCAGTGCAGCAGACGCTGCAATGCGGTGAAACGTTGGAGGCCTCGGCTCATCACTTGCCTCCTGTCACAGTGCGTGGATAGTCCTTGGCCTCTGCGGTACGCAGGTCGTAGGACTTTGCGTACGCGGCCGAACGTGCGGCGGGAAAGGGATCGTCCGATGTCCGCATCCCGGAAGGCAAAACGGTCGGGTCGAAATTGATATCGCGGCACGGGCCGTCGCGTTCGGCTTCAACTTGCTGCGCGGTGAGTGTTCCGACCTCGATTTTGCGGCGATCGTCCGGCCAGCGTTTCGTCGGGTCGGCGGTCGGGTCGCTGGGATTAGCGACAGTCATCACCATGGTCCAATGCTGCGGTGCGCCAGCGACGCGCTGGGTGATTTCCTGTTCCAGGAAATCGGGGCCGAGCTTGGCGAGTTCCTCAGGCGCGATCGCGACCGGTTCAGCCGCCGGCAGCAGCGACCAGCGCACGACATGCTCTGTCCCGGACTTGTCGATGAACACGAAGCTGTTGAGGCTGTTGAACTGCTCCTCCGCGTAGCTGCGGTGCCAAGGCGCAGTCTTGGCCCAATCACCAAACGCCGCGAATTCCGGATGGGCCGCGGCGAATGTCTTGATCGCATTCGGGTCCTTGCTACCGGACACGCGCAGCAGTTCGTAAAAGTCTTGCGGCGTTGCGACCGGAAACATCGGCGGATCGATCATCGCGCTCCGCCATTCCTGTCCGTCAGGTGTCGAGATACTTATTCCCAAGCCGCGCACCCGGACCGTCGCATCCGGCGCGTTTGCATCGGCGGTCCCGAGATTGAACCGCCCGATCACCGGGTACTGCCCGCGCACGAAAACCGGAGCGACGGAGAGTTCGGATCCGGCGCCGTTGGCTTCAAATAAGCCGGTAAAGCAGATCCCCTTCGCATGATTGCGACGATGGCCGAGGGAGGGGCCGCCAGGAGGCGCAAACGCCGCAACCAGCTTGCCAGGCGTGAGGCGGTTCGGCGATAGCCATCCGGCCGTGTAGGCAAAGGCCGCGGACGCAATGCCGATCACAATCGCGATCAGCGCCAGCGACCAAAGCGCACCTCGTCGGAGTTCAAACATTGAGACCTCACTCTGCTTAAGGAGTTCTCATCCAATAAAATTGTGACTAGCGATTTAGAAAAATTGACGCATGTGTCTCGATCTTGCGTCGAACCTGAGCCTCCGCAGTTCGCGGCTCGGGGGATTGCGCCTCAAACCGCTGCCTGGAGTGTGAATTGGAAGGTGGCGCCTGGACCCACATTCTGCGAGGCCCAGAGTTTCCCGCCGTGAGCTTCGATGATCGAGCGGCAGATCGATAGTCCCATTCCGAGCCCGCAGGGTTTGGTCGTGTAGAATGAGTTGAACAGCCGGTCGATGCTCGCTTCATCAATCCCGCTGCCAGAGTCCTGCACGGCAACCAGAACCTGATCTCCGTCCTGGCGAGATCGGATCAGGAGATTACGGCCGCGTTCATCGACGGCGGTCATGGCCTCGATCGCGTTCATGACAAGATTGATAAGAACTTGCTGGACTTCAACCCGATCCCCATGAACGGCAGGAATTGCCGTGGAGAGATCCCTCTCCAGCGTGATGCCTTGGTCGCGAAGCTCGCGCTGCACCAGCCGGATCGTGTCCTCGATCAGCTCATTGAGATCGAGCGAGACCAGGTGCGGGTCGGATTTTCGGCACAGCGCGCGAACGCGTTGGATGATCTCGGTCGCACGGCGGCAATCCTTGATCATGTCGCCAATGGCGTCCTGCACTTCCGCAATATCCGGTTCGTCGCGCTCGATAAACCGCAGTGCGGCGTCCCCGTTGGTGGCGATCGAGGCGAGCGGCTGATTGACCTCGTGCACGATCGAGGCCGTCAGCTCCCCGAGCATCGTGACGCGCGTTACATGCGCAAGCTCAGTCTGCGCCTGGCGGAGCGCTTTCTCCGCCTTGCGGCGCTGAATTTCCGCCGTGACGTCGCTGCCGATGCCGCGATATCCCTGGAAACGGCCGGCGCTGTCGATGACCGGCTTTCCACTGGTCTTGACGTAGATCCTCGATCCGTCGTCCTGCTCCAGGCTATAAACAAAATCACGAAATGGTTCGTGCGCTTCATGGGCAGCGATATGAGCGCGCCATTTCTCATCCTCCTCTTCACGGTCGGCGCCTATCTCCCAACGCGTGTAGCCAAGCCGTTTGGCCGGGAGCACGCCGAGCCGATGAATATGCTCCGATATTTGAGTCAATCGGTGGTCGGAGCCCGTCTCCCAAAGCCAATCTGATCCGGTTTCGGCGAAATCGCGAAACCGCTGCTCGCTCTCCCGCAGCGCCGCTTCAGCCTGACCACGCATCGCGTTTTCCAAGCGCAGCGCTTTGTTGGTCATCTGCAGCTCGCGGTAGGTGTCGGCAAGCTCATCGCGCGCGCGTCGCAATGAATCCGCCTTGCGGCGCTGCTCCCCACTTAGCAACCCGATCAACAGCGCCGATATGGCAAACGCAGCCACCCGCGGAATTTCCAACGGGCTGATACTGAATGAGTTCGTCGGCGCGACGAACGCATAATCAAACACAAGAAACGCCAATACGGCGGCAAGCAGTCCCGGCCCAAGACCGCCGAACCAGCCGCTGAACATGACAGCGCAAAGCAGCAGCGACACTGGAGCACCGACGAAATGCGTTTCCAGCCATCCAGCGAAGAGCAGAACGGAAATAACGAGTGCGACGGCGAGTCCATATGGGGTCAAACGATCGCTCAACCCTGGAAGCGCTGGGCTGCCGGCGATTTGCTCCAGTTTCGTCATACCCAGGTTAAGCTTCACGGCGTTGTGCTCCATGTGGCTCTTGCCGATTCCCTGATCTTCAGGACGACGCCGCCATCACAACCGAGCTGACGACGGCGCTGATGGCGTCAATCACGTGACGCGACTGATCATCCAACCCATGTCGGCGCGCCAACCAATCAGGATCGTTGTATGACAACCAGGTGACGCCTGCCTCGTCCTGCCAGACGAGCACTTTCAGCGGCAGATCGATCCCGATGGTCTGGCTCGCCTGCATGAGCGGCGTACCGGATCGGGCATTGCCAAAAACAAGCACTTCGGTCGGTCGCAACGGCAAGCCAACGGCCTCGGCCCCAGCCGCATGGTCGATCTGTGCGAACACAGTGAGCCCCTTTGCCCGAACGGCAGCACCCAATCGGTTCATCGTTTCTTCAGGGCCATGCTGGCTGCGCACCGTAACCAGGCCTTCGGCAGGCATTCGCAACTCCATAAGGCCGAGCGCGAATCCGTTTGCCCGGCGATAGATGATGTCGTAGCCCGCCTGTCTGCCGAACTCCTTGGCGCAATCCTGAAAAATTCTGAAAACGCTGCGGCGCGTGGTTTCCACCGCATTGTACCTGTTCGGCGCGGCGGCTATCTCCGCATCCCCGATTAAACTCGGTTGCCAAACGGTGTATCAATGTGAAGGAAGGATCGGGTCGCGCAGCGGGTCTCGGATGGGGACTGAAGAAATCCGGCCACCTGTCTATGTGTTCGGCGGCTGGGAGATCGACCTTGCGCGACGCGAGCTGCGTTCGCGCGGCGTGCCGGTACAGTTGGGCGGACGCGCATTCGAGATCGTTGCCGAGCTCGCGAAAGCAGCCGGCGAACTGGTCACCAAAAACGATCTGATGGATCGCGTCTGGCCCGGCGCCATGGTCGAGGACAATGCGCTCCAGGTTCACATCACGGCGATTCGCAAAGCTCTTGGGCCAGACCGCGGGTTGTTGAAGACCGCATTTGGTCGGGGTTATCGCCTGCTCGGGTCGTGGACGATCCAGCATGAAGCTCCCGTTCCCACCGTTCCGGCCAACGACGCGCAGCGGACGCCGGCGAAACGGCCTGCCACGAATCTCCCCATCGCGACGTCGGAGTTGATCGGCCGGGGTTCAGCGATCGAACATTTGCAGGAGCTCTTGGCCGCGCACCGGCTGGTCACGCTTGTGGGCCCGGGCGGGATCGGAAAGTCCGCGCTCGCGGTGGAAGTCGCGAGGACAGTCGTACCGAGCTTTCACGGGGACATCTGTCTCGTCGAGCTGGCGTCGCTCGCGGATCCGATGTTTGTGCCGCTGCAAGTCGCGCGCGCCCTCGGTGTTCGGCTGCACGGGAGCGATACGTCTCCAGAGACGGTCGCGCACGCGGTTGGGGACAGGAAGCTGCTGATCATTCTCGACAACTGCGAGCACCTGGTCGATGCATCGGCAAGACTCGCGGAGGCTATCGTCAGTCGGTGCCCCGGGTCGGTCATTCTGGCCACCAGCCGCGAGGTCCTCCGGATTTCCGGTGAGTACGTTTACCGGGTGCCGCCGCTCGATGTTCCGCCCGCCGATGACGCCGATTCCAACGACGTGCTCAGGCACGCGGCTGTGCAGCTGTTCGTTGCTAGGGCGAAGGCGCTGGGCGCAGATCTCGCCGCCGACGAAGCCAATCTTGACTCAATTGCCACGATCTGCCGGCGCCTCGATGGAATCCCGCTCGCTCTCGAGCTTGCGGCGGCCCGCGCGGCCCTGTTGGGGTCGCAACAAGTCGCTGCTCTGCTGGATGACCGGTTTGCGGTTTTGACTGGCGGCCGGCGCACCGCGCTGCCGCGGCACCAGACGCTGCGGATGACGCTTGATTGGAGCTTCAATCTGCTGCCGGCGGCTGAAGCCGGCGTGCTGACCAAACTCGCCCTGTTCGCCGGACAGTTCCCGATGGACGGGGCAATCGCCATCGCCGGAGACGTCGAGCCGGCTCTGGTGCCGGACCATGTTGCCAACCTTGTCGCCAAGTCCCTGGTGGCCGCCGAGTTGCGTCACCACAAGCCGTACTACCGCTTGCTCGATACGACCCGCGCCTACGCGCTGGAAAAACTGCGCGCCGGCCGCGAGTTTAGTCAAACCGTGCGGCGCTTGGCGCTATACTGCCTGGCGGCGCTCGAGCGTTCGGAGGCCGACAGCAGCGCGATGCTGCAACCCGACTGGCTCGCGACCTACGCCCACCTGATCGACAACGTGCGTGCCAGCTTGGATTGGGCGTTCGGCCCGGAGGGCGACCCGGATCTCGGCATTGCCCTCACGACAGCCGCGCTGCCGCTATGGGTGCAGCTCTCTTTGTTGGCCGAGTGCCGGGAGCGCGCCGAACGGGCCCTGGCCAAGTTGACAGGCGCGACGGACATCGCGCAGCGCCAGCGCATGAAATTGTCCGCGGCCCTGGGTTGGTCGCTGATGTATGGCGTCGGTCGTGCGCGCGAAGCCGGACACATCTGGGCGACGACGCTGGATCTCGCCGACCGGCTCGATGACCGGGACCATCGGCTGCGCGCACTGTGGGGCCTATGTATCGATCAATTCAACAACGGCGATTTCCTCAAAGCGCTCGAGTTCGCCCACCGCTTTGCCGACGAGACGCGGCATTCAACGGACCCTGTCGATCCGATGATGGCCGACCGTCTGCTCGCCACCACGCTGCACTATATGGGCGACCAGACAAGCGCGCGCCGTCACATCGATCGCGTGCTCGCCGGATTGGCCGAGGTCACGTTCAAGCCGCAGATCATCCGCTTCCAGTTCGATCTGCGGGTCTCGACACACTATTTCCAGGCACGCATCCTGTGGCTGCAAGGCGTCGCCGATCAGGCGCTGGCGATCATCGAGCACAACATCGAGGAAGGTCGCGCGCTCGGCCATGCCATGACCTTTTGCAGCGTTCTCGGACAGGCCGCATGCACGATCTCATTCCTGGCCGGTGATCTCGAGGCTGCCGGGCGCTATTGCACGGCCTTGCTCGAACATACGCAACGTTACCCCATACGCCCGTGGCAATTGTGGGCGCGGTGTTTCGAAGGCCTGCTGGCCGCCCGGCGCGGCGACATGGCGGCGGGCCTGCGAGCCATGCGGCGCGAGCTCGACAACGCAGGCGACGCGCGGTTTCTACCGCGCTTCTCGCTGCTGACCGGCGAATTCGCCGCCGCGCTCGGCGACGCCGGTGAAGCGGCGGAGGGGCTTGCGACGGTCAACGAAATCCTGACGCGCAGCATTGCCCGGAAGGAACAATGGTACGTGAGCGAGCTGTTGCGCATCAAAGGCGAGTTGCTGCTCAAGGAGCGCCCGCGCTCTTCCGCCGCGGCTGAGTATTGCTTTGATGAGGCACTGGAGCTGGCGCGGCGGCAAGGAGCACGCTTCTGGGAACTGCGAAGCGCATTGAGCATGGCGCGGCAGAAGATCAAGGCGGGTCAAAACGGAGCGGCGCGTGCGCTGCTTATGCCCGCTTCCGAGAACTTCATCGAAGCGGCAGATTTTGCTGATCTACGCGCCGCCCGTGGCGTGCTTGCTTCGCTCAATCAGATTTAAGCCCGAGCTCATCCACGATACGACGCTGCGCCTCGATCTGGTCGCGGACATAAGCCGCATAGTCGTTCGTGCTGCGATAGATCGGTTCCTGTTCCAAAGCGGCCAACAAGTTGACGAACGCCGGCTCGTGCATACCTTCCTTGAAGGCGTCGTGCAGCGTCCGCACAATCTGCGGATCGAGGCCCTTCGGTCCGGCCAGCCCATAATCCGATGTTGCGGCAACCTCGATGCCAAATTCATTCAAGCTTGGGACGTCGGGCCAGCTCTTGGTCCGTGCCGAACCGAAAATCACCAGTAATCTGAACTGTCCTGAATTGACATACGGCGCCCAGCCGGCCGCGTCGGCCACCGCCGCAATATGCCCACCCAGCAGGGCGTTGCTGGATTCCGCGACGCTACGGTAGGGAATTTGTGTCCACTCTATTCCTTTTTGTTTTGCAATCTGCCGCATGATGATTTGCGGATTTGTGCCGCCCGACGGCCCACCGATCGAAATAGCCCCCGGATTCGCCCGCGCATAATCGAGGAGCTCGGCGAATGATTTCCACGGCGCGTCGGCGCGCACCACCAGCCCGGACGTCAGGCTGGAGATCCCAATGATGTAGGTAAAATCTCGTGCGCGGATCATACGAGGTCCTCGTCATGAACGGCAGCCGCAGGACGCTCGTGTTGATCGCCGTGATCGTATAGCCGTCCGCCGGCGCCGCCGCCGTCACCTCGGCAGCGAGGGTGCCCGATGCACTCGCCTTGTTCTCGACAATGATCGGTTGGCCAAGCTGGCCTTCGCTTGCCTTGGCTAGCGCACGCAACTGGCTGTCCACCGTCCCGCCCGCCCCATAAGGCACCATCAAGGTCACTGCGTGCGTGGGGTAACTCGCGGGATCGGCGGCACGGATTTCGCTGATCAGTCCGACAGCGGCTAAGGCCGCGAGAGCAATGGGCTGGTACTTCATGCTGCTGGCGCGAACTCGAACTGAATGAGCGTCAGCATGAAACCGCTGTTGTGCGATGGATTCAAGGGCCGTCCGATGCCGGCCGGCGACGTACCGTAAAGGGATCATGCGCTACGGTTCGATCAAGTGCCAGGTCGTCGCTCTGAATGGCCTCTATACGCGTTGCGACGTCGACCTTAATGCGGGGCATTCTCGATATGGAAGTCAACGGTTCGCTTGGTAAAGCCGAGGATCTGCGCGATCTCCGCCGAGGTCTTGCCGCGCGCCGCCCAGGTCAGCGTTTATCTCGATCCGACTTCCACGCGCCGATGCAGCAGGAATCACGCCGACGGCGCCGGAGGCGACGAAGAACACGGAGTCTCCAACATCACCTTTTTCCTTATACCCTACCAATTTCGCCAGCAGTCTCTCATTCCTCGATCCTCGACATCGCATAGGAAACCGCCCCATAGGTGCTGACCGCGTAGGGCACGAAGTAGGTCAAAACAATCTTGGTCCAGTTGATGGCCATCGCCCCGAAGATTGCGTCACCTTGATTGATCAGGTTGAGAATTGTACCCACGACAAGCGCGACGCAGGCGGACCGGAACGGTATCCCGTCCCTGAACGAATAACGTAAGGCCCGTCTCAGCTGCGACATGTTCTCTTTCATGCCCCGACCAGGGCCGGTAGTTCGGCGAGAGACTTGATCTCGCGGTCGGGGGAGCCCGGCAGACGTTCGCGACGTTGGCCGTAGCGATTGCACCAGACCACCTGCATCCCGAAGGCTGAGGCAGCGTAAGCGTCCCACGCGTTCGAGGACTGGAACGCGATCGCCGATGCCGGAACACCAACTCGATCGACGGCGAGCTGATACACCTTCGGATGCGGCTTGTAGACGCCGACCTCCTCGACCGAGAGAACCGCGTCAAGCAGCGTATCAAGCCTTGCAGCCTTGACGGCCGCGTCGAGCATTTTCGGCGAGCCGTTCGATAAGATCGCGGTACGCAGGCCGGCTGCTTTCAACTTTCTCAGAACGTCCTCCACCTCAGGAAATGCATCGAGCGTGAGGTAGAGCTCCATGAGGCGGTCACGCAAGCCGGGGGTGTTGAGATTTAGAGTCTCCAGAGAGAACTCCAGCGCGTCGCCGGTAACCCGCCAGAAGTCCGCGTGCCGTCCCTGAGCAGCGCGCAGCCAAGTGTATTGAAGCTGCTTATCGCGCCAGAGGCCTGTGAGCTTGTCGATGCCGTCGCCAAGCACGTCCCGGCATTGTCGGGTGGCCGCAGCAAAATCGAACAGTGTGCCGTAGGCGTCGAACACGCAAGCGCGCACGCCGCGAAGCGGAACAGTGTTTTTCGGCTCGAGCGGATCACCCATGGGCATAGTAATCGAGAAATGCTCGCCCCTGTTCAGAGGTCCATTCGACCTCACCGGTAATATAGCCGGCCAGACGGCCCTCGCGATCGATGATGTAGGAGATCGGCATGCCCCAGAGCACGAACGGGGTCGGCGCGTCGCTTCCAGCCGGCTTGGCGACGCGCCCGAGCGGATCAAGGAACGTGCGCAAGGCAGCAACTCCGACGCGCTTTAGAAAGGCCTCGACCGACGGTCGTCCTGCTTGATCGATTGAGACAGCCAGGATTTCCAGCATTTTTTCGACTGTCGTTCGCCGGAGATCGTCAAGCAGCGGCAGCTCGCGGCGGCAAGGCGGACACCACGTCGCCCAGAAGTTCACCAGAACGGCCCTGCCGCGAAACGCACTCAGGGCAACTTTCTTGCCGTCGACGCCTTCCAGCGTGAGAGCCGGCACTTCGTCCAAGGGCAATAGTTCGACGAACTGGGAGTGCCCCGTGCGCAGTATGGGTGGCCCGCCGCCCCAGGTTGTCGCCTGCGCACTTACCGCAGACGTAAGCGTCATGCTGGATAAGCCGGCCAGAAAAGTCCGGCGCGACAACGCGCTATTGCCAGCGTTCATGGCCTAGAACCGTGTCGTGAGGTCGGTGAGCCACGCTGGCGAGTGGTCGACCAGTAAAGTCTCGAACCCGCTTATCGAGCCCGGTGAGGATCAAGACGCCGATCGCCACAAGCACGACCGCAAACGCGGCCTTGGCACGCGCACCGCCCGCCATGAGCCATGTGCGCCAGCGCAGCACCGCCCCGCGCGACAGCAGGCCGAGGAACGCAAGCGGGAGCCCGGCGCCGAAGCCAAACGCCAGCATCGTCGCCGCGACCTCGCCGAGATCCCGACCTTGCGCCGCGAGGATCGACGCCGCGCCAAGCGTCGGGCCAACGCACGGCGCCCAGACCGCGCCGAGCAAAAGCCCCACCGATACTTGACCGGCCAGGCCGCTCTTTGCTGACGCACCAAAGTACCGGTCGCTCCAGTTCGCGAGCGGCGCTCCAGCGATCGCAAACTGCGCCTGAAAACGTGGGACGAGCAGAATGACTCCGACAGCGACCATCAGCGCCGCCGCAAGATAACGAAGCCGGTCAGCGTCGAGCCCGATCGAGTAGCCGATGGTCGCGACAAACAATCCGATGACAACAAACGAGACGGCGAGTCCCGCCGCCAGTGCGGCGGGACCCCAGCGATGTTCGGAAGCTGCCCCGCCCAGCACGATCGGCAGGATCGGCAGGACGCAGGGGGAGAGAATCGACAGCACGCCGGCTGCGAAAGCCAGTAACACAGAGCCGACGGCCATGGGATCGCTCAGAGCGTCTTGTTCAGAAGTGCGGCAATGGAGGCGCGTTCCGTATCGCCCACCGAGCGGCCGGTTTCGGTCGCGCCTTTGAACGCAATGAGCGTCGATTGCATGCGGACGTTGAAATACGCCACCACTTCCTTTTGGCTGTCGAAGTCAACGACGAAATAAACCAAATTCTTGAACTTCGGATCGGCCATGAGTTCGCTCAGGATCGGCTTCTGCGCTTTGCAGGTCGGGCACCAGGACGCATGCACCGCGACGAAGATTGGCTCGCCTGCCTTCTGCGCCGCGGCAAACGACACCGGATCGAAGGTTTTGGTTTCGCTGGCGAAGGCCGGCGCAATCAGTGCGGCGCTGCCGGCAATAGTCGCGAGCAGAACGGATCGGCGCGAGAGCATGATGGATCCTCCTGATTGACGGTGAAGCTCTAGGACGGCTGGCAGTCATGCGGACATCAAGAATGGCGAGCCGATGATCAAATTCAGGTCATTTGCGACTTGTCCCGCCAGCGAAGACGAAAGCGTTCAATCAACGCATCGAGCGAAAGCGTCCCTGCCCCGCGGCACAGCAGAACAAGCAGCATGGCGGCCCACTGAATGTGTGTCGGCCAAGCTTGCGGATAGACAAAAATCTCGATCACAGCGGTCATGCCGAGAAGGACGAGAGCCGCCGGCCGGGTCAGCAATCCAACAAACAGCAAGACGGGCGTGGTGACTTCGATCGCGAGCGCGAGATTGGCGGCCAGTTCCGGCGGCAGCAGCGGAACCTGATACTCGTCAGTGAACAACGCGAGCGTCGCGTTCCAGTCGGCAAGCTTCGTCATGCCCGAGTTCCAAAACACCGTGGCCACCGCGAGGCGCAGCGGTAGCGCCAACACCGTGTAGGGCACCCGATCAAGCCATCGGTACAGGTTCCGGAGTGGTCGTCCAAGTCCGCCAGCCGCCGCGCAAATCGGACACATAGGCACGCCAATATCGCTCATGGTCTATGCTGCCTCCAGCGCAAAGCCGGTGAAGCGGCCTGCCACCAAGTGCTCCGCGAGCCAGCCTGCCGCATCCAGATCACCGAATGCGTCAAGGACAACCGAGAGCGGTGCACCGTTCAATAGCGCTTCCGCAGCGCTCCATCGCGGCTTGCTGAGACGCGTGACCGCGATCTCGTCTTCACGACGTTCGATCAGCAGGTGCACGGCATCTGCGCCGAATTCGATGGCTGCCATTGCGTCGTCATCGCGCGCCAGCACAGCGCGCCAGATCGCGTCCACCGGATAGGGAGACGACAGAAGGCCGACTGATGGATGTCGTGCGAAGCGAACGCGCGCCCGATCAGACGCGTCGATGTTGGCCAGGCGCGCGATCTCCAGCGGCTCCACATTGCTCGCATGCAGCGCGCGGCCCACGGCCCGTTCGAGGCGCGCCACGTCCGGAAGGTACGCGAGCGTCGCGGCCGGCTCGAAATTTTGCAGAAACTCGGGGAAGGTTTCACCATAGAGATCCAGCCAGGCGGTGCGGGGCGGCTCGCGCGTGATGAAACTGTGCGCGGTCGCCGCGAAGAAATCCTCGCCGACGAGACGCTCGACAGCGGGGAAATTGAGCCGCAGTGCCTTGGTCAGAGTGCCCCGCGACGTGTTGCGATAGATGCTGAACCCGTCGCCGGGTATGAGCACATCGGCAAGAAGAGGCGCGGGCGCAGGATCGCCGCCGTCGAGCAATCCGTGCCGCATGGCGGTCTGCACTTCAAGCAGCGTCGGCACGGCTGGCCTCATCGATTGCGACCGCTATCAGCGCATCGGCCTGGCGTGCTTCACCGACCAACACCTCGAGCGGCGGCACATCGGTGTCCCATTCGATCAGGGTTGGCACCGGACCGAAACAGCGCAACGCCTGCGCATAAAGGGACCAGACTTCCTCGATTACGCGCGAGCCGTGATCATCGATCCGCAAAATGGTGCCGTCCGAAAGCTCGCGTATGCTGTGGCCCGCAAGATGAATTTCGCCAATCGGAGAGGGCGGCAGGTTCGCCACATAAGCTGCGGCGTTCCACCCGTGATTCCTGGCGCTGACAAAGATGTTGTTGATGTCGCAGAGTAGGCCGCAGCCCGTGCGTGCTGCGAGCGCCGCCATGAATTCCCATTCGGGTATCGTCGAATGGCGGAATTGCACGTAGGTCGAGGGGTTCTCAACAAGAATGCTGCGTCCAAGGGCGGTCTGCATGTGGTCGATGTTGCAGCAGATGACATCCAGCGCCTCTTCCGTCATCGGCAGCGGCAGCAGGTCAGCCAGATAGTTGCCGCTATTCACGCTCCAGGCGACATGCTCGGAGACCAGGGCTGGTTCAATGCGCTCCGCAACGTGCCGAACACGATCGAGATGAATCGGGTCGAGCCCCTCTGCGCTGCCGAGCGAGAGGCCGACGCCATGCAGCGAGATCGGAAAGTCGCGACGAATGACGTCGAGATAACGAATTGGCGATCCCCCGCCCATGTAGTTCTCAGTGTGGACTTCCATGAATGCGACATCGGGTGCCGTCTCCAGCACCGATTGATGGTGCTGAAAGCGCAACCCGATTCCGGCGCGAGCCGGAATCGGCGAGGTGTCGCGAGGTATGGCCGGGGCCATCGATCGCCAACAGTCAGGACGCCGCAGTCTTGCCGCCTTGAATCTTGCCGCAGGCGCCCGCCGGTAGCAGCACGAACGATTTCGAATCGCGCGCCTGCGTCGCCTGGCCGGCGCAGGAATGCGCGCCCTCGGCGCAGTCGTTCTTAGCGGCGGCATTGATGCCGTAGCATTTCTGCAGCTTGTCCTGCTGCATCCGCGTCATATTGTCCTTCACGACCTGGGGCGGGTTGGCCATGCCCTGTGCGCGGACGGCAGGCGTTTGCGCGGCCAGCGCGAGGCCAATGGCGGTGGTGAGCGTGGAAGCAGCAAGCAATTGGCGAGTCATAGTCGGCCCTCCTTCGGGATGTTGATTTGCGATCGACAAAGGAAGGTTCGTCGCGAGATGCGAAAGGTTACCGGGCGGCCCATCTCTCCCTGAGCGCGCTGAAATTCCGTTCCTGCCAGTTTTGCCGGGCTGTTAGGTTCGTTGGATAGAGCCTGAAGGTTACGGGGAGTGAGAAAAATTTCGGACTATCGCGTGACGCGCCTGCCCCTGTATTCAGAGCAAAAGCGGTTCGAAGGAACTGCCCCAGGATCACCGAGGAACCAACGCGCCTTCCATGTCGTCCGGCCGGCACACTGCAAGCGCGCTTCTGACACTCGTCGCCGGCTCGGCAATCGACGATCCGCCCAAGACGAATGACGGTGCAGATTGGTCGAAACTCATGGCGCTGGCGCAAGACGGCGACCGGGAGGCTTATCGAAGGCTGCTGGAAAGCGTCACACCGTATCTCCGGTTGTTGGCGAAACGCTGCTTTAAGGACGCGGCCGACGTGGAAGACGCGGTGCAAGATGTACTGTTGACCATCCATATGGTGCGTCATGCGTACGACCCGACACGTCCTTTCGGTCCATGGCTCGTCACTATCGCCAACCGGCGCTTGATCGACCGGCTCCGCCGTGACACTCGCCGACGGGCACGTGAAGTAGCGCTTTCGGCCGACCATGAAACCTTGGCCGATCCGGCAACGAACCTTCATCAGGACGTGCTTGATGAGGCGGGTCTCGCGCATGCGATTGAGCGATTGCCGCCCGACCAGCGCCAAACGATCACCATGCTCAAACTGAACGAAATGTCTCTGAAGGAGGCCGCCGCAGCGAGCGGCCGCTCGATTCCATCGCTGAAAGTTGCAACGCATCGCGCGATCAAGAACTTGCGCCGCCTGCTCAACTCGCGGGGTGGCCCGTCGTGACGACAACGCCCCAGCTCATCGATACTTTGGTTGCCTGCGCGACCCCGGTCCGCCGCCTGCGTCCGCCACTGATCCGCGCCGGGCTGTGGTTGCTGTTTGCGGCATTCCTGCTCGGGATCATTGGCGTCGTTCACGGTCTACGGCCCGATATTTTCCAATGCGTGCAGCAACCGCGCTTTGTCATTGCCATGCTTGGCGCGCTTGCGACCGGCATTCTGGCGGCAGTGGCCTCGTTCCGGGTCAGCCTTCCCGACAGCTCGCGGCTGTGGCTTCTGCTGCCCTTGCCCGCGCTGGTGCTTTGGGTATCGGCCATCGGCTATGGCTGCCTCACTGACTGGGTCAGTGTCAGCCCCGATGGCATCCGCCTCGGCGAAGCCGTTCGATGCTTTGCGACGCTGCTGCTGACAAGCGTGCCGCTGTCGATCGCCATGCTGGTCATGCTGCGCTATGCGGCTCGCTTGCGCTCGACGGAGGTCAGCCTGATAGGCGGACTGGCCGTTGCCGCCATAACCTCATTTGCATTGTCGCTGTTCCACGATCTCGACGCGACCATGATGATTCTCATCTGGAACCTGGGGACGGCGGCGATCCTGGCAACCTTGAGCGCCGTGTTCGGAAAATTCGTGTTCGCCTGGACGGCCGCCCGCCTCATGCCAACGCTGGAGCCTTCAACCACCAAGCCGTGACGCGAGACCCAGCAACGCGCACTGCGCCATACATCGATCGACGGAGCTTTCCATGGATCAAGGCACAACCGTGTCACCTCGGATCAAACCGTTGCCGCCGGAGCATTCGCCAGAGCTCAAAGAGCAATTCGAGGCGATGCGCAACAATCTCGGCTTTATTCCGAACAGCATTTTGATCATGCAGCGCAAGCCAAAACTCGCCAAAGCGCTGGCGCAGATGACCGCTGCTGTATGGGACCCTCAGGGTGAGGTGGACCGAGGACTTAAGCGCATCATCGCGCATGTCGCGAGCCGTGCCGCCGGGTGCCGGTATTGCATGGCGCACACCGCAGGTGGTGCGCTTCATTTTGGGGTGGAGGACAAGAAGCTCGCCGCAGTGTGGGAGTATCAGACGAGCCCGCTCTACAGCGCTGCCGAGAGGGCCACGCTCGATTTTGCAATCGCGGCGGCCTCTGTGCCCAATGCGGTCACGGACGAAATGTTCGCCGAGCTGCGCCAGCACTGGAGCGAAGAACAGATCATTGAAATCGTCGGCGTGATCGCGCTGTTCGGTTTCCTCAATCGCTGGAACGACACCATGGCCACGCCACTCGAGGATGAGCCGATTGAAGTCGGCGAGAAATATCTCGCGCGCGGCGGCTGGGGGATCGGAAAGCACCACCGCTGACGTCCGACCTAGAACCGAAAATCGGGCGCCTCGGCTACGCGACACCCATCTCGCCGCTCAATTCGAGCACGAGAACCGGGGCAGACCGCGATCTGCTGCAGTCAATTGCAGCGTTGCAGCGACAATATAATTCTCCCTCAACCGGCCTCACGGGCGGCGACACGCTCTTTGACCACGTAGAAACTGTCCGGGCTCACCGAGATCGAATCAATTCCGCAGTCGACCAAAAACTCCGCGAACTCCGGATAGTCGCTCGGCGCCTGGCCGCAGAGCCCGACCTTGACGCCAGCCTCATTCGCCTTTTCGATCACGCTTCGGATCATCCATTTAACGGCGTCGTCCTGCTCGTCGAATAGTTCGGCAAGTTCGGCTGAATCCCGATCGACACCCAGCGTAAGTTGGGTCAGGTCATTGCTGCCGATCGAAAACCCATCAAAGCGTTCAGCGAATGCCTTCGCGAGAATGACGTTCGAGGGGATCTCGCACATGACGTAGACCTGCAGGCCCTTCTCACCGCGGCGTAGCCCGTTTTCGGCCATGACGGCAAGAACGCGATCCGCCTCACGGGGCGAACGGCAGAACGGGATCATGATGACGACGTTCGTAAACCCGAGGCTTGTTCGCAAGCGCTCGAGAGCGCGACACTCGAGTGCAAATCCATCGCGGTAACGCGGCGAGTAGTAGCGCGACGCGCCGCGGAATCCGAGCATCGGATTTTCCTCCTTCGGCTCGAATTCAGCGCCGCCAATCAGGTTCGCATACTCGTTGGTTTTGAAATCGCTCATACGGACAATGACGGGATTGGGATGGAAGGCGGCGGCGATGCGGGCCAAGCCCCGGGCAAGCCGATCGACGAAATATTCGGTCCTGTCGCGGTAGCCCGCGGTCAGCCCGGCGATGACTTGCTTGCTGCCCGGGTCCTTCAATGTATCGAAATGCACCAGCGCCATAGGGTGGATTTTGATGTGATTACTGACGACGAACTCCATGCGAGTGAGCCCGACACCGTCGGTCGGCATCCGCCACCAGCGAAACGCGGCCGCCGGGTTGGCCATGTTCAACATGATCTTGGTCTTGGTGGCCGGGGTCTTCGAAACATCGATTTCAGTTGTTTCGAAATCAGCCCTGCCCTCATAGATAAAACCCTCATCGCCCTCGGCGCAGGACACCGTGATATCTTGCTCGCCATGAAGCACATGGGTCGCATCACCAGTTCCGACCACCGCTGGCAAGCCGAGCTCACGGCTGACGATTGCGGCATGTGAGGTTCGGCCACCGTGATCTGTCACGATCGCGGCCGCCCGCTTCATGATCGGCACCCAGTCAGGATCGGTCGTACGCGTAACCAAAATCGAGCCCGCGACGAACCGATCGATATCCTTCGGGCTTTCAATCAGGCACACGCGCCCAGCAACCACAGCATCGCCGATGCTCAGGCCAGCCAGAAGACGGCGCCCTGTCGATTTTATGCGATAGGAGTGGAGCGTACCGGCAAGGCGTCGTGATTGCACAGTCTCCGGTCGCGCCTGCACGATGAATAGTTCGCCTGACTGGCCATCCTTTGCCCACTCCATATCCATCGCACAGCCGTAATGCCGTTCAATCGCGCAGGCCCAACGAGCGAGCTGCAGAATGTCGTGGTCAGGCAATACGAAGGCGCTACGCTCTGCTTTGGAGGTTGGTACGTTGCGCGTCGGATGCTCGCTGCCGGTCGCATAGATCATCTTCTGCGCCTTGCTGCCGAGCTTTTTCTCGATGATCGGGATCAGCGATGCATCGGACAAAAACGGCTTGAACACTTCGTATTCATCCGGGTTGACGGCCCCCTGCACGACATTCTCGCCCAACCCCCAGGCGGCATTGATCAAGACGACTTTGTCGAACCCGGTTTCGGTCTCGATTGAAAACATGACACCAGAGCTGCCCAGATCGGACCGGACCATGCGCTGCACCCCAACCGACAGCGCCACCTTCATGTGATCGAAACCCTTAGCCTGCCGGTAGCTGATGGCCCGATCCGTAAACAGCGAAGCGTAGCAGCGGCGGCAAGCGTCCAGCAGCGCAGCCTCACCCGTGATGTTGAGGTAGGTCTCTTGCTGGCCCGCGAAGCTCGCATCCGGCAAATCTTCAGCGGTCGCACTGGAGCGAACGGCAACATCCTGATCCGGTTTGCCGCATCGCTTGCTCAGTTCGCGATAAGCGCTACAAATCGCTTGTGCCGTCTCGTTTGGCCAATCCCCGCACAGGAAGGCGCGGCGGATCGCGCCTCCGGCGTCAGCCAAATTAATTTTGCCCGATGCCAGATCGCCAAGCGCGCGCTGAATGATGGACGTCAGCCCATTGGCATCAACATAGCGCCAATAAGCTTCAGCAGTGGTGGCGAAGCCCTCCGGTACCTTCACTCCGCTCTGACCGAGTTTTCGTACCATCTCGCCAAGCGAGGCGTTCTTTCCACCAACACGGGAGACGTCGGTCCGGCTGAGGTCCTCGAACCATAGAACTTCGGAAGTTCCCTGACTCATCTTCAGATCTGCGTTGCCTGATGAAACAATGCGTCGCCCAAGCCCAATTGCCCTTGAGCTGATTCACGGCTCTGTTCAGTCATCCTCCCGCCGGATGATCTAGCTTGATCGTGTCAGATCGCGTTCACCTGTGCGCTACCGTCTGGTTCTACCCGCCCCGGATTTGCCATGGACGGCTCCGGCGCAACCAGTCCACTCATCAGATGCAGCCATTCCGAAACCTGGTTTACCTGACGGTCCAAAGCACCGACTCGACCGTCCAAGTCTTCAGCCGTGTACGCCTCGTCCGCGAAGAAGGTCTCGCGGCGGAGCCGTTTCGCGAGAGTGGCTTCCTCGATAAGGGCTCCAAACAATGAGGATAGCTGCGCCTCTCGATAATATTGGGGCCCCTTACTGTTAAGAACCTTGAGCTAAATCAACCGCAACATCTATTCCGATGAACGGGATCTGGCGGCACGGTGGACCGTCAACCGGCCTCGCTTCAAGAGGCCGGCCGATTTGGGCCGGTTCGATTGACTTGCTAATAACAAAATGCATTATTCGTTATGTTTTCCAAAAGGCGATGACGCACCTCGCGTCGGGCTGTTTGAAAATTGAATAAAATGTAAGCCGAATGAGCAAAGCACAACCTGCCCCCGACTTGATCCGTCCGGGATCGGCAAGTTAATTCAGCCTCTCTGCGGGCGCGTCTTGAAAGGCCATGGCGCCACGTATGTTCGCCACGTCATGTATGGCGCGCGCTGTCATCTATGCGGTCCTGTCATCTATGTCGCCTGTCATCTATGCCCCGGGAATACGGCACAGTCATCCCGGCCTCCTTCGCGAGATCCTGGCGGGCCGCGTCGGTCCCGGAATGACGGCCGCGGATTGCGGCAGTGCCGTCACCTATGCGCGGGAACGTCATCTAAGAAGAAAACGTCATGTATGGCAGATCCCTCATCGAAGGAGAATCGCGCCGCAATCCGAGGGACCGTCTCTAACCCAAACACAAGGCGCTTTGGGGAACGGCCGCTCACGAACTTCCGGCCCCGGCACCCGAGCACGCAGCGTCGCTGCATCCGGGCTACGCCGTCATCTATAGAATCTATGACATCTATGGCGGCACCGTCACCTATGCGGACAGCGCCACCTATGCGCGGGCGGGGCGAAATCGGCACAGAACAAAGCTTTTGCAAAATCACCACTGCGTAGGCCGCAGCTTACGCTCGCGCCGACAACCATAACCGTTCTGTTCCCCGGTTTGACATCGATGCCGAAATCGTCGCGTGTTGCTCACAAATTTGGCATGTGACTTGCCTTCCATTTTGCAATCCCGCGACATCATCACCGGAGAAAAACGAAATGCGCTTCTTGCGGCCTCGCGTCGATGCAATCTCCAGGTCCCAGCCGCACCGCCGGCCCGCGCTGGCGCTCGCGCTTGCGGCCCTCGGGTTGTTCCTCGCATCCCACGTGCAGGCGGAGAATTCTACAATCCGCATTGGCGCGCCGCTGCCGTTGACCGGTGCGCTCTCGCCCGAAGGCCTCAAGCTCCAGCAGGGCTATGAGCTGTGGAAGGAAGTCGTCAACGCAGCCGGCGGCATCAATGTCGGCGGGACAAAGCGGCCGGTCGAGATCGTCTACTACGACTACCAGTCGGCGACCCCGAAGGCCGTGCAGCTCGCCGAGAAGCTCGCAACTGACGACAAGGTCGATTTCATGTTCTCGCCCTTCGGCTCCGGCGCCACCAAGGCGGCGAGCACGGTGTCCGAGCGCTACGGCATACCGACCATCGCGCCCACCGCCTCCTCGGCCGAGGTCTATGACCAGGGCTACAAGAACCTGTTCGGCACCTTCACCGACAACAGCACTCTGTCGGAGCCGATGACCGACATCGTCAAGGCCAAGGCGCCGAAGGTGCAGCGCATCGCCATTCTGGCGCGCAATGATCTCTACCCGCTCGCGCTTGGCCAGGAGTTCGAGAAGTCCGGCAAGAAGCGCGGGTTCGAGATCGTCTACTTCGGCAAGTACGCGATCAATACCCTCGACCACGCATCGGCACTGACCGAGATCAAAAGCACGAACCCGGATTGGATCGTCGCCACCGGCTACATCAATGACATGATCCTGATCCGCAAGCAGATGGCGGACCTCGGCGCCAAGGCGCAGGTGGTGACCATGATCAACGCGCCGGCCTATCAGGAATTCATCGACGCCACCGGCCCGCTCGCCGAGAACGTCACCAGCGCGACCTGGTGGCACCCGGCCGAGCACTACCAGAGCAAGGACGTGTTCGGCAGCACCGAGCACTATACGGAGCTGTTCCAGAACAAATTCAAATCGCTGCCCGACTTCACCAACGCGACCGGCAGCGCGTCCGGCGTGGTGCTGCAGATGGCGATCGAGAAGGCGGGCTCGACCGCTCGCGCCAAGGTTCGCGAAGCGCTGGCCGCAGGCGGGTTTGACACATTCTTCGGCCCACTCAGTTTCAACACCGCCGGGCAGGCGACGTCCTATGTGCCGCCCGTGTTCCAGATCCAGAAGGGTAAGACCGTCGTCATCTATCCGGACGCCATCAAGGCCGGCGACTTCCTGCTTGGCGTGCAGTAGCCGTAACTCATGTTGTACGTCCAGGTGCTGGTGAACGGCCTTCTGCTCGGGGGCCTTTATGCGTGCATCGCGGCCGGCTTCTCGCTGGTCTGGGGCGTGCTTAACGTCATCAATATCCTGCACGGCTCATTCGTGGTGCTGGGCGCCTATCTGGCGTTCTTTGCCTATACGGCGCTCGGCATTCACCCTTACGTGTTTGCACCGATCGCCGCGCTCGCGCTGTTCGGCCTCGGCTACGTCATCCAGTACACGGTCGTGAACCGGGTCATCGAGGCGCCCGTGCTGGTCACGATGACGGCGACCTTCGGGCTCGCTCTGCTGCTCGACAACATCATGCTCGTCGCCTTCAAGGCCGACTTCCGCAAGATCAACCTGGTGCCCCCGCTCGGGGTCGTCGACGTCGGGAAACTCGTTCCCGGGCTGAACGTCGTGGTCCCTGTCGATCGCCTGGCCAGCATGCTGTTTGCGCTTCTATTCGTCGCCCTGCTCTACTTGTTGCTACGGCGGACCGCGGTGGGCCGCGCCATCGTCGCGGTGCGCATGGACCGCTATGCCGCGACCCTGATGGGCGTTGATCCAACCGTCATCTTTGCGCTGACGTTCGGCATCGGCGCAGCACTTGCCGGCGCCGCCGGCGCGCTGCTCAGCCCGATTTTTCCAATCTCGCCGCTCGCCGCCACCAGCTACTTGGGCAAGGCCTTCGTGACCTGCGTGCTGGGCGGGCTCGGCAGCGTGTCCGGCGTTCTGGTCGGCGGGTTGCTGCTCGGCGTTCTGGAAAGCTTCGGCGCCATCTTCTTCGGGCCGGAGCACGCGCTCACCCTGTCGTTCAGCGTGCTGATCGTCTTTTTGCTGTTCCGGCCGAGCGGCCTCATGGGCAAACGAGGATTCGTGTAATGCGCCGCGCGCTGCTGCTCGGGGGGCTCGCGGTGCTGGCACTCGCGCTCGCCGCCCTGCCCTTCTTGAGCGGCAATTATGCGGTGCGGCTTGCCACCATCGCCTTCATGTACGTCGTGCTCGCCTCGTCCTGGAACATCCTCGGCGGGCTCGCCGGGTATCCGTCCTTCGCCAGCGCCGCGTTCTTCGGGCTTGGCGCCTACGGAAGCGCGATCGCGCGAGCCCACGCCGCACTTCCGGTCGCCTGGTGCGCCGGCGCGCTGACAGCGGCCGCGTTCGCATTACTGATTGGGCCCGCGATCCTGCGGCTGCGCGGACACTACTTTGCGGTCGCGAGCCTGGTGTTGGCGCCGGTGCTGCGCGAGCTCGTCAACGGCGCCACGGATCTCACCGGCGGCGGCATGGGGCTCACCCTGCCCGGCTCGACCGCGCTAAGTGTCGATGCCACGGCGCGGCTCTATTACGCAGTGATGCTCGCTGCGGCAGTCGGGACGGTGTTGTTCACGATATTGATCCTGCGCAGCAGGCTCGGCTGGGCGCTACGCTGCATTGAACAGAACGAAGATGCCTCGACGGTGCTCGGCGTCAATACGCTCGCCGCCAAGGTCGCCGCCTTCGTCGCCTCCGCGGCGCCGGCGGGTCTTGCCGGCGCAATCTACGCGACCTGGATCGGCTACATCGATCCAACCGACGTGTTCGACGATCTCCTATCAGTAAAACCAATCGTGATGGCGTTCCTGGGCGGCGTCGGAACCATCGCCGGGCCGGTGTTCGGCGCGGCAATCTTTGTCGCGTTGGAAGAATTGGTGTGGCGCAACGTGCTCAACTTCCATGCCGGCATTCTCGGCATCATCATCGTCTGCCTGCTGGTGTTTATTCCCGGCGGGCTCGGAAGCTTCCGTCACGCCGCCGCACGGGTGCGCGCACTTCTATCGCAACAAACAAACAGCACGGCACGCGCGCGGAGCGCGGCATGATGAGAGGGCCTGGATCAATTGATCCCCTGCTGGCGCTCTCCGGCGTGAGCAAACATTTCGGCGGGCTCCTCGCGCTCAACCACGTGAGCTTCACGCTCGTGCCCGGTGAGATCGTCGGATTGATCGGACCGAACGGCGCCGGCAAGACCACGTTGATTAACGTGGTCACCGGGGTGCAGGCGCCCGACGCGGGCGAGATCGCGTTTACAGGTCAGCGCATCGATCGCCTGCCGGCGTTTCGCATCGCCCGGCTTGGCATCGGCCGCACCTTTCAGGTGGTGCAACCATTTCCGCGCATGAGCGTGCTCGACAACGTTGCTGCCGGCGCTTTGTTTGCCGGCCGCGCGCGCTCGGTCACGACAGCCCGCGACCGCGCCATGGAATGCCTGGAATTCACCGGGCTGGCCGGCAATGCCGACACACCCGCCGCCCAACTTACGCTGCCCGATCGCAAGCGGCTGGAGCTTGCCAAGGGACTTGCCACGAATCCCAAGCTGTTGCTGCTCGATGAGGTCAACGCCGGCCTCAATGCAACCGAGATCGAGCGCGCCTTGACGTTGATCCGCGCCATCGCAGCCCAGGGCATCACGATCCTTCTGGTCGAGCACTTGATGAAGGTGGTTACCCGCGCTTGCGCCCGCGTCCTGGTGCTGCATCAGGGCGCGCTGATTGCTGATGGATCACCGGCCGAGGTCATTGCCGACCCGCAGGTGGTTGACGCCTATCTGGGCGCTGACTTCCGGGCCGACACAACGGCGGAGAGGAGCTGAGCCGTGGCAGACACGCTCCTCAAAGTCGCAGGGCTGTGCGCCGGGTATGGCGACGTCCGCGTGCTGCATGAGGTCGGCCTTGTCGTCAAACGCGGCGAGATCGTATGCCTGATCGGCTCCAACGGCGCAGGCAAGACGACGCTGCTGCGTGCGCTCTCGGGTGTGGTGCCGGCGAGTGCCGGCACCATCAGCTTCGCCGGCGACTCGTTGATTGGCCTTGCGCCCCAGCAGATCGTCCGGCGGGGCATTGCCCATGTGCCGGAAGGCCGGCGCCTGTTTGCCGGCATGAGCGTGCGCGAAAATTTGTTGATGGGCGCCTACCTGCGCCGCGGCGGGCGCACTGAGCTCCGGCGCGATCTCGACCTGGTGCTGACCACGTTTCCACGCCTCGCCGAGCGGCTGTCGCAGGACGCGGCGACCCTCTCCGGCGGTGAGCAGCAGATGTGCGCCATCGGCCGCGGGATCATGGCGGGGCCGCAGCTGTTGTTGATCGATGAGCTTTCGCTTGGGCTTGCCCCCAAGCTTGTCGGCGAGCTGGGTCAGGCGCTGCTCGCAATCAACCGCGCCGGGCTCTCCGTGCTCCTGGTCGAGCAGGATGTCGCCACGGCTTTGCGGCTCGCCGACTATGGTTTCGTGCTCGACACCGGGCACATCGTCCTCGCCGATCCAACCGCCCTGCTGTCGAAGAACCCGATGGTCCAGGAAGCTTATCTCGGACGCGCCGCGGTAGACGCTTAAACAAAGCTCAGCCCTCGTCCTGAGAGCCTTGACCTGAAGGATCAAGGCGTCGCGAAGGACGGCCACAAGCGAGATCGGAGTTCCTGGCCATCCTTCGAGACGCACGCGAGCTTACGCCCGCGTGCTCCTCAGGATGAGGTTCCTACTTGTTGCTCGCGCCTATCAGTTAGTAGCCGCCGCCTTGAGAATCGCGTCGGTATCAGTGAGCCAGACCTGGTCGTTGGTTTTCAATCGCGCGAGCAGGCGGCGCATTGCGGCGGCGCCATCGGGAGTGCCGATCACGAACGGATGCAAACCGACCACGACCGTCGTTGCTTGCGCTTTCGGATCAGCACGGGCTTCCTGCGCCAATTCGCCGATATAGTCGGACCACAAGGTTTCGATCTCGCTCGGCGACTTCAGGCGCGCCAGAAACTGGCCCATGTCAACCGTCACCGTCGGGTACGGCAAATTGATGAGCGCTCCGTCCGGCGTCTTCAGCCGGGAGATGAAATCGGAATCCATCTGGTCGATCGTGTAGGTGATCCCCTCGGCGGCGACCGCCTGCATGGTATCGGCGTTGGAATAAACGCTTGGGCTCGACCAACCGGTCGGTCGCACACCCGTGGTGCTGGCAATGAGGTCAAGGGTGCGGCGGACATAAGCCTTCTGCTGCGCAAGCCCGCGGCCGAGCGGCAGGATGTCGTTTGAATTGTTCATGCCATGGGCGATGATCGGCGCAGTGGGCTGATCAGCGCGGAATTCCTTCCACACCGCGGGATGCGCTGGGACAAAGGCCGCGTTCAGCACAATGCTGAGCGGCACGTTCAACTCCTTGAACAAGCGGCCGGTCCTCACATTGCCGAGCGTGATCGCATAATCGCGGAATGCCTCGTTCACCAGGTCCGGATTGCGGGTCGCAAGATCGGGGCGCAGGACCGGGCCTTGGCCGAACCCGAACTCTTCGACGAACAACACGAAGCTGACAGCAACTTTTTTGCCGCCTGGCCAGGCAGCGACCGGAATCGGCTCGCGCGGAAACTTGGTGATCCAATCGGTCCCGTCTTGGGCCCTGGCCGGACCGCTGACATGAGCGGCCATCAGGAATGCCATGGCGGCGATGAAACCGGTTGTACAAACCCGACGTTGCATGGTCGTTCTCCCCGTGTTGCGGTGTTTTGACGTCGATTCAGCCGGCTGGTCAAGCTGATTGAGGGTTGCCGGCCACCCCGTGGATCAGTCGTTTTGCTGAAATCAAGCAAAGTTTTGAGCGCGCCGCTATCGCAACCAAGCGCCGGGTCGGATATGGTGCGGCCCGTCATTGAGTAAGCACGGGAAAGGACGTTCCATGCGAGGAATTCGGATTGTCGTTGCCGCAGCTGCATTGATGATTACGCCGGCCCTTGCGGCCGACGAAGTTCTTCAGCTGTCGACCATGACCTGCAAACAGTTCGTTGATGCGCCCAAGGACTCGATCGGCGTGATCCTGACGTGGATGATGGGCTACCTGCAGGATTCCGACGAGCCAGCGGTGATCAACTTCACCAAGATGGAAGATCTTGGCAAGAAGCTCAAAACGTATTGCGACAAGAATCCGAGTCACGCCTTGATGACCGCGCTCGACAAGGTGACCGACGAGGACAGCAAATAATCGACGCAGGCAGGATCATTCGCCTGGCTGCCGCCACGGTGGCGGCTGCGGCGGCTGCGGTTCACAAATAAACGCGCTGCGGTCAGGCCGGTCGCTCAAATGAGCAGCAGGGCGCCTGAACTTTGCGCTACTTCAGCGTCCAATATGCTTTTGGATCGCCTGCCAACCGGCGGATCGCGCTGATCGGATGAAAGAAAGCGACATCGACGCTGCGCCGCCGCTCGGCGTCTTCGAGGCACATCGCGGAGAAGAAAATTCCGACAGGTCGATAAGCCCCGCGGATGAAACCGAAAACCGGCGACGCCGACATGCCCTGACACGGCAACTCGGTGTCCGAATCGGGATAGGCACGTGCCTCCCCCGGCGGCAACATCAGCATGTAGGCGTTGCTCATTCGGCTGCGAACTCGCGCAATGTAGCGCTCGAAATCATGGGCGTTCATGCCGTGCCGGCTTGCGGGCGAGATCTCCAACAGCGCGCCGCGCACGAACTCGGGAGTCATCTTGACGGCAATTCCCGGATAGACCTTGGCACCGTCCATATCGCTGAAGGGGTCGGGGTCGCGGCCCACGATGCAGACGAGACTGCCTTGGATGTCTGCATCGGACACGGAGGGATCGTCGTAGATGATCTGTTCGGGAGCCTGCGAGGCGAGATGCTCGCTGACGATCGCGGCGCTGATATCCAGGCCATCCTTGCGCAGGCTCTTCGCGCTTTCGGGAAACAGCTCCGCCAAGTGCTCGGTCGTGACGATCAGATCCGGCGCATTCCAATAGAAGCAATTGCCGTAGTTTGCCCCAAGGTATCCGTCAGTGCGGAATTGCGCGTCGCGGTCCTTGTCGATCGCTGCAATCAGCCGAGACGTGTGCCGGTGCACGGCGCCCGGGGTCGGCGCCGGAAGACCCATCTGTACTGGGTAGCGGCGGCGCAAATCGGTGACGTTGTATTTGGTTTCGTCGAGGTGCGCCGCCAGGATCGGAAGCTCGATGGCACGGAACAGCGCGGACTGAGGACATTCGCCCTCCCAGGCCATCGCTTCCCGCACCGAGTCCTGCGCGAGCGCGGCCCGGCTGATCGCGATCGCCTCGTCGATGAAATCTTCCTTGGCCCGGCGAAACAACTCGGACGGGTCAACTGCACGCCGACCGCCGGGAACGCCGACCGGGCTGCCCGGAGTTCGAAGAGCTTTGAGCTGTGCCCCGGCATCTGGTGCCGGCGTCGTCTCGGCGATCGCCGCACGCGCCAGCAACGAGGCACCGGCCGCGGCAGCAGGAAAACCGAGGATGAGATTGCGACGGACGTGATCCATGCGCGTTACGCCTGGTTCCTCTAGCAACGCTTTCCGATGATCGCCCGACGCTATGGGACGTACATGAACAGTCGCAAATGAAAAGACCCCGCAGACACAGAGTGCGTCCGCGTCAATTGCATGCGCAATTCAGCCATGTGCTGATCGCAGATCAACAACTCCAAAAAAACGCCCTGTCCGGAAGCGGAGGCGTGCATCCACGCTGCAGGATTCGTTCACGCGCCGATCACGTTTTCGCGAGCCCGCGAGTCCGATGATTAGTTTGGTCCGCCGGGAGGCGGATCCGCCGGAGTCCAAGCTTGGATCTGCCGTCTGTCCTGCGACGTGAGAGCAACTTGCGCGAGCGGGAGCGCAATGAAGCGGATCGCCGAACCGGCCCTGATGCGCATCAGCACCGTTTCCTTCCCGGCGCGTCGCAGCGCCGCGAGTTGTTGGCGGACCTGGTCGGGATTGGCGACGGGAGTCCGTCCAATGCTCAAGACCACGTTGCCTGTTTTCAGTCCGCGCGCCGCGGCAAGCCGTTCCGGAGTGACCGACGTGATGAGAACGCCGCGGCTCGCAGCACGATCGGCCGGCGCCAGTGCGAGCACGATGCGCGGTCCTGGCGCCGCTGTCTCGGTGGGTGATGTATTCACGGCGGCCTCAGCCGTCTCGGTTTTGGCAGCGACGGTCAGTGCAACGACCTTGCTGGTGCCATCGCGCAGGATGCGCAGCTTTGCCTGATGGCCGGGCAAAACCATTCCGATCAGGCGTCCAAAGTCCGGGCGGTCCCGGATCGGGGCTCCATCGACGTCGGTGATAATATCGCCGGCCCGGATCCCCGCCTCCGCGGCGGGGCTGCCAGGAACCGGCGCATCCACGATCACACCTTCGGATTTGCTTACTCCAAATCCGCTGGCAAGCTCCGGCGTCATCGTCTGCAGATGCACGCCGACCCAGCCGCGCATAACGCGTCCCTGCTCCTTGAGTCCGCTTACGACAAACTTTGCGGTCGCCGCGGGAACATCGAAGGCCACACCGACGGAGCCGCCGCAGGGCGAGTAGATGGCCGTGTTGATCCCGACCACCTGCCCCTTCATGTTGAAGGCCGGTCCGCCTGAGCTGCCGCGATTTATCGGCGCGTCGATTTGCAGGTAATCATCATACGGACCAACGCCGATGTTACGCCCGCGTCCGGATACGATGCCCGCGGTGACCGTGTCGTCAAAGCCGAATTGACTGCCGATGGTCAGCACCCAGTCGCCGACATTTGGTGGCTGATCAGCAAATGTCGCGTAGCTGAACCTCCGGTTCGCCTCGACCTTGATCAGGGCCAGATCTGTCTTCGGATCTTTCCCGGCGACATGCGCCGTATAGAGATGACCGTCCGTCGTCTTCACCTGGATCGACATTGCGCCCTCGACAACATGGTTGTTGGTGAGCGCGTATCCGTCAGATGAAACGAAGAATCCGGAACCGCCGGCTTCGATGATGTTCGCACCGTCCCGCTTTTGTTCGTCCAGGCGCGTGAAATCGTCGTGTGCGGCGCCTGCGGACGGAGCGGGTGCTTCAACCTTACTGACCCGCACGGCGATCACGTCAGGTTCGACGCGCGCCACGAGCGTCGCGAAGCTCATCGGAGAGGCGGTCGACCGTGTCGACGCAGCCGACGCAGCTGGTGTGGGCTGAGCACCGGCACTAAGTCCCAGCACAGTTGCCAGCAAGGGGAGAACCCCATTGACGGTTCGGCTTCGGGCCAGCCTGCCGTTCCGGCTCATTCCGGCATTCCTCCGTTTGAAACGGTACGCTGGTGGCACCCGTTGGGATGATAACGAAACCGTAACATCGGGTTTCCATTCCCGAAAATTACCTTTTGGTAAGGTTTCGGTAGGCGACTACACGAGCGGCCAGCTCATTTCGCCGCCGTTTGCGCCGCGTGGCGCGCATCCCACCACCACAAGATGGGAAAAGCGGTCAGACCATAGCGGGGCATATGGGCCGGATGCGCGAAGCGGTCCCAGCGCGCGGTGCGTACTTTTCCCAGCGTCCATTGCGGCACCACGTAGTGGTTCCACAGCAGGACGCGGTCGAGCGCGCGGGTTGCGGCCACCAGGTCCTCGCGCGTGGTCGCTCGCACCAGCGAATCGATCAGGGCGTCGACCGCGCGATTCTTCGATTCCAACGAGATTGCGCGAGCCCGGAATATCGGCGGCGCGTGAGCCCCAATAGTCCCGCTGCTCATTGCCGGGGGTGAGCGATTGGTCCCAAGTGGTGACGATAATGTCGAAATCCCAATCGCGCAGCCGATTGATGTATTGCGCGTCGTCCACCAGCCGTACATCGGCCGTGATGCCGAGGCGCTGCAGCGCCGGGCGATAGAACAGGATGACGCGCTCGAGGCCCGGCTCACCGACCAGGAATTCGACCTGCATGCGCTCGCCGGTTTCGCGATCCACGAGTGCGAAATCGCGGATTTCGAATCCAGCCGCGTTGAACAGCCGCATCGCCTCGCGCAGGTTGGCGCGGGCGGTGCCCTGATCGCGAGCAGCCGGGTTCCAATAAGGGGTCGTGAAGACTTCCGCTGGAACCTGCGAGCGCAGCGGTTGCAACAGCGCGAGTTCCTGCTGACTCGGCAGCCCGCGCGCCGCCAAATCGGTGCCCTCGAAGTAGCTGACGATGCGTTTGTACTGATTATAGAAGAGCTCGCGGTTGATCTCTTCGAAGTCGAAGGCGAAGTTGAACGCGCGCCGCACACGCGGATCATGGAACTTCCTGCGTCGCAGATTGAAGGCGAAAGCCTGCATCACCCCCACGTTGCGGATCGGGAATTCCTCCCGCAGCACCTGCTTGTCCAGGACCGCCGGGAAATCATAGCCGGTCGCCCAGTTCTTAGCAGCGTTCTCGGTGCGCCAGTCGATGGCGCCTGCCTTGAAGGCTTCGAACGCGACATCGGAGTCGCGGAAATAATCGAAGCGAAGCTCAGCGAAATTGAACGAGCCGACATTCACCGGCAGGTCTCGGCCCCAGTAATCGGGCATGCGTTCATAGACGATTGTGCGTCCCGGCTCGAATGATTTGATCCGGTACGGCCCGGAGCCGAGCGGCGGCTCGAGCGTCGTTTCGCCGACGTTGCGCTTGCGGCCACGCGCGTCGGTGCCGGTCCACCAATATCGCGGCAGGACCATCAGCTGACCGAGCACGAGCGGCAGTTCACGATCATTGGGAGCATCGAACGTGAAGGTAACCTCGTGCGTGTCAGTCTGTTCAGCCTTCACCACGCGGCGGTAGAAAGCCGCGAGCTGCGGGTGCCATTGCCGGAATGCCTGGAGTGAAAAGATCACGTCGTCCGGAGCGACGGGTGTGCCGTCGTGCCAGCGCGCATCGGCGCGCAAACGAAAGCGCACCCAGGCGTGGTCGGAGGGATAGCTGACGGCCTCGGCCAGCTGCCCATATTCGCTCGACACTTCGTCGAGCGACGAGGCCATCAGGCTTTCGTAAATGAGTTCGATGCCGGCCGCGAGATCGCCCTTCACGCCGGCGACCACCATGTTGAAGCTGTCGAACGTGCCGACCACCCCCTGGCGGGCCATGCCGGCTTTCGGCGCCTGCGGATTGACGTACTCGAAGTGCTTGAAATCCGCTTGATACTTCAGCTCCTCAAACAGCGCGATGCCGTGCCGCCAAGCCGGGGGCGGATCAGCAATAACTTGAGTTGCTTGACCGGCCCGAGCGCCGCCCACAACGTGCAGCGCAGCGGCGCTCCCGAACCCCGCGATGATCTCCCTGCGCGAGACTCTCATCAGGCTTGTCCGAGAGCGCCGTGGAGCTCAACCCTGCCCGATCGGCAATGCCACGAACCGCATCGCATCTGCTGTCTTGACGCGCATCAGCACGTCATGCCTGCCCTGGCTGCGGGCTTCGCGGAGAGCGGCACGGATGTCGCCGGCGTTGGCAACGGGCTTGCCGCCGACATCGAGAATGACGTCGCCTGTGCGGAAGCCGTGCTCGGCCGCCGCCCCGTCCGGATCGACACCGGTTACGACGACGCCACTCTGGCCGGCGCCCGCGACTTCGCCAGCCGGCGCGACGCTCAAGCCGAGCTGCGGTGTCCCGTTGTCAGCCTGGCCCGCGTCGTCGCTCTCCGCCTTGGCCTCGCGCGTCGCCGGCAACTCGCCAAGCGTGAGGGTGAGCGCTTTGCTCTCGCCGTTGCGCAGGACGTCCAATTTGACCGATGTTCCTGGCGCGATCGCACTGATCTTCTGGGCAAGGTCGCGCGAACTCTTGATCGGCGCTCCGTTGAGCGCGGTGATGACGTCGCCGGCCTTGATACCGGCCTTGGTGGCCGGACTGTTAGGCTGCGGCTCGGCAACAAGCGCGCCTTCGGCCTTGCTCATGCCGAGACTGTCGGCGATGTCAGCGGTGACCGGCTGCACCTGCACGCCGATCCAGCCACGCACCACCTGTCCTTTGTCTTTCAGTTGCGCAATGACCGCCTTGGCGGTGTCGGCCGGAATATCAAAGCCGATCCCAACTGAGCCGCCGCTCGGCGAAAAGATCGCCGTGTTGACGCCGATGACATTGCCGTTCATGTCGAACGCGGGCCCGCCGGAGTTGCCTTTGTTGATCGGCGCATCGATCTGGATGAAATCATCGTACGCGCTGCTGCCGATGTCGCGGCCTGTTGCTGAAACGATGCCCGCGGTCACCGTGCCGCCGAGGCCGAACGGGTTGCCGACCGCGACGACCCAATCGCCGATGCGTGGTTTGCTATCAGCAAACTTTACGTAGGGGAAAGTCTTGTTGGCATCGACCTTGATCAGCGCGACGTCGGTGGCGGGATCGGTCCCCACCACCTTGGCGGTGTAGAGCGTTCCATCATCGGTCGTGACCGTGACTTTGTCGGCGTGATCCACCACGTGATTGTTGGTCACCGCATAGCCGTCCGGCGAGATGAAGAAGCCCGAACCTACGCCAGTGACCACCTGGTTCTTCGACAGGTTGGGAGAATTGGGAGAACCAAATCGCTGGAAGAACTTCTCCAACGGTGATCCTGGCGCCAATCCAAACTCGTCAGCGCCGCCCGAACCTCCCGAAGCCATCGCGGTTTGCTCGATCTTGACCCGCACCGAGATCACCGCCGGCTTCACCTTGGCGACGATATCGGCGAAGCCGACCGGACGCGCTTCATTCGGGGCGGGCTGGCCGACCGGTGGGGGCGCGGTCTCGACAGCCTGCGCCTGCGGCGCCCAAGCGCCAAGGCCATGAACATTTTCCACAGCGAGCGGACCGCCGACCAGCAGGGCCAGGCTCACGCTCGCAAGCAAGGCATAACGCAGCGGACCGCGCGAGCGTGGTTTGTGAGTTGCGGGTGGAATAGGGGAAATCGAACCGGGCATTTAAGCCTCCCTCGAGCTGACGCACCCCCTCCATTTGTTAGGAAAACGCCGTCAGGGATGCTCAGTTGCGAGGTCGGCCGATTAATGTTTGGAAAGGCTGGGGATTACGATTTGGAAAGGTCGGATGACGCACCCCTGTTGCTATTCGGCGCGGATATTGGCGTCGCGGATGACCTTTCCCCACTTGGCGATCTCGGCTTTGATCTGCGTTGTAAACTCGTCCGGCGTGTTGCCGACGGGTTCGAAGCCGAGCGTGGCAAGCTTCTGCTTCACATCGTCTTCTTGCACGATCTTGATGATCTCGCGGTAGATCAGGTCGGTGATCGGCTTGGGCGTGCCGGCTGGCACCAGCACACCCTGCAACGTGTCGGCTTCCTGCCCGGGGAACCCGGCTTCCGTCATGGTCGGCACATCGGGCAGTGCCGGGGAGCGGGTCTTGCCTGTGACCGCCAGCGCGCGCAGTTGCCCGCCTTGCACCAGCGGCGTCGCCGGCGGCAGGGCCATGAACCCGATCGGCGTATGACCCGCCGCCACCGCTTGCGCCGCCGGCCCGGCGCCGCTGAACGGCACGTGCACCAGATCGAGCCCGGCCGAGAGTGTGAGCAGCGCACCGGAGAGATGCGGCGTCGTGCCGGCGCCCGGCGAGGCGAAACTGTACTTGCCGGGATTGGCTTTCACCAGATCAACAAGTTCTTTGACGCTCTTCGCCGGGAGTTGCGGATTGACGACCAACACATTGGGCGAATCCGCGACCAGACTGATGGGGACGAAGTCGCGCTCGGGATCGTAGGGGATCTTGGCGTAGAGGCTCGGATTGACCACGAAGCTCGAGGACACAACGAGCAGCGTGTAGCCATCGGGCGCGGCGTGCGCCGCGTTGCCCATGCCAATGTTGCCGCCGGCACCGGCCTGATTCTCGACGTAGAATTGTTTGCCGAGCTGATCGCCGAGTTTGCTCGCCAGAATGCGGGCGATTGTGTCGGTTGGTCCGCCGGCCGCAAACGGCACGATCAACCGAACGGGATGGTCTGGATAGTCCGCCGCCTGCAACGCAGACGGCACGATCATCATCGCGCCGACGAGCAGCGCGACGAAGCGCAGGGCGCTCCTCATGCGTTCCTCATGTCCGCGCGCCTCCAGCGGAGCCGCGGCTCTGCTTCGCGCGCTGCTTTTTGCCTCGCCGCAGGATGCGACGAGGCTGCAGGAACTTCAGACCGGGAGGCGCCCGCCAGTCAACTTACGGGCACGGATGGCGCTGGCCGTCGTTGCCCAGGTAGGTCCCGCTCGCGGGATCGTACGAGCGATAGCGCTGCACGCAATAGGCTGTGGGATCGTCAGGCCCTGGCCCGGGTCCGGGCGGACCCGCGGCGGCCACAGGTCCGGGCGGCGGACCGGCGTAGCCTGGCGGCGGCGGAGGCGGCGGTGGCCCCACATAGCCGGCCGGCGGTGGGGGCGGCGGTGCGTAGCCGGGACAGATTTGTATTGGCTGCCCGGTGTAGCCGACCACGCGTCCATACGGATCAACGACCGGCTGAGACGCCCAGTAGCAGTTGGGACCGTAGAGAGGCTGGGCATAACCCGGATAAACCACATAGCCGGCCGGTCGCGAGGCGAGGATCGCGCCCGCCACGATTGCGCCGCCGACGACACCGGCCGCGATGCCGACACCGACGCCCGGTCCGCGCCAGCCACCTCCGTGCCAGCCCCAACCGGGGCCGCCACCCCATCCCCATCCGCCGCGGCGCCATTGCGCCGACGCATCGGTCGCGGTGGCCGCCAAGGTGGCGGCGATCGTTACAGCCGCCAGGACTCTGGCAAGCGTCTTCCTCATCAGTATCTCCGAAATAGAGCGGTTGCGGACAGGCCCTCGCCCCCGATCCTGCCCGTTCGCATCCCCGTGAACTAAGCGCACGCGCCCCCAATGCGCACACAAAGTGGCCCAACTGATGGCAGCAGTTATTGCGGGGGTGCTTCAGTCGCCAATCGCCACGACGACCCATTCGTTGGCCGGGTCGTTGATCGGCCGCCCCTGCTTGACCAGGGCCTGCATGATCTCCTCGACGAGGCCGTTCATGGCGCGCGCCGCGAAGCCATCGGCGGCGAGTTCCTCGGTGAGGGATTTGGCGAACTGCTCGCTACGCTGGTTTCCGGTCACGTAGCGGGCCACCACTCCGTGCGTCGCCCCGATCTGGATCCCGGCCGATGAGTCGCTTCGCTCGGCGGAGACGCCGGCGGCCCGCAGCGCAACCACCAACTGGTCGGCAAAACGCCCTGATTCGAGCGTCACCGGCGATGCCCCGACCGTAATGTGCTGATGCGTGAACGGCGCCATGCGCCGGGCCAAGGATTCCACCTGCTGATCGCTCAGCGCGCGCCCCGGAAGCTTGGGCGGCTCTGCTCTCGCCCCGGTCGACGCGGCGGGCTGAGGCTGCGCAGCGCTCGTCGGCGCGCCCGCCACGTTGGCTCTTGTCAGCTCATCCTTGACCGCAGCGGCCCGGCCATTCGCCTCGGTCGCGGCGGTACGGGCGCTTTCCAGCTCGCGCAGAAGCGATGCGACCTGCTGCTGCGCCTGCGTCGCCGCCTCACTCCAGCGCTGTTCTTTGACCTTGGCGGTTTGAACGAGGATGAAGGTTGCAACCGCCGCGCAGATGACGCAGGCGAGCAGAACCAAACTCGCCGCGTCGGCCCAGGCGCTCGCGGTCGGCAACGACATTGTTTGGAAAGGCCACATCCCTTTGCCCGGTTGTTGCTGCTTGATCAGTGCCATGACGCTCATCTGTCGTGTCGGCTACACGCCGTCAATCTCGCTCGGATGAAGCATGCGGCGCAAGAGGAGCCGCACGAGCGCCGGGGCGCAATGCGCGTTGACGGACCGCGCGGCCGATTGTTAGCATACACATGAATTTTGAAGCGCCCCGCGAGCGGAGCACAGGAGCCGGTGAAACCAGCGCGATTCGAATACCACGCTCCGACGAGCGTTGATGAGGCCGTGCAACTCCTGGGCACACTTGCCACCGAAGACGGCCGCATCCTCGCCGGCGGGCAGAGCCTGGTGCCGACCATGGCCTTTCGCCTCGCCAAGCCGGGGCATCTCATCGATATCAACGCGATCGCCGCGCTGGAGCAGATCGGCACCGAGCGATGGCGCGCTCGCCATCGGTGCTTGCGTGCGCCATGCGGCGTTTCATCGGCCCGTCGTTGCCGGCCCTCTCGGGCAGCTGCTGAGCGCGGTCGTGCACCACATCGCGCACTATCCCATCCGCCAGCGCGGGACGTTCTGCGGCAGCCTCGCCCACGCCGATCCGTCCTCGGAATGGTGCCTGGTCGCCGCGACCCTCGGCGCCCAGATGATTGCACTCAGCACACGCGGCTCACGCACGATCGCAGCCGAGGATTATTTCACCGGCATCATGACGACGGCGCTGGCGGAGGATGAGTTGCTGGCGCAGGTCCGCATCCCCCTGCTCGCGCCCGATACGCGCTTCGGGTTTCGGGAGTTCAGCCGGCGCGCTGGCGATTACGCGATCGCAATGGCGCTGGTGACGTTTCGGCTCGATGGTGGAACGATCGTTGAGCCGCGCATCGGCATCGGTGGCGCGGAAGCAAATCCACGCCGCATCCTCGAAGCGGAGACCGCCCTCGCCGGCAAGCCGGCCGATGCGGCAGCGTTCCGGGCGGCAGCCGACATTGCAGCCGACGTGGTCGAGCCCCTGGAAGACGTGCAAGCCGATGCCACCTACAGGCGCGATCTGGTGCGCGCCATGACCCGCCGCGCCCTGGAGCAAGCCGCGCAATGACGATTGCGCCGCCGCACGCCGGCTGGGTCGGCCGCTCCATTCGGCGCGTAGAGGATCCAACGCTGATCGCGGGCGCCGGCCGCTTCACCGCCGATCTGCCCGCGACTTATCGGGTGCGCTTCGTGCGCAGCGAGCGCGCCGCTGGACGCATCAGCAAGATCCACGTGCCTGATGGGGCCACCGTGATCACCGCCACCGATCTCGCGGAGGTCAAACCGATCCGCCCCATGCTGCACAAATTCGATTACGTGCCCGTCAGCCAGCCTGATCCTGGCACGCGACCAGGTTCGATTTGTTGGTGAACCAATCGCCGCGGTCGTCGCGTCGAGCGATGCGGAGGCGGAAGATATCGCCGAAGCGATCGAGGTTGCGATCGAAGACCAGGCGGCCGTGATTGATGCGCGCGCCGCGCTCGCGGCGCAGGCGCCGCGCGTGCACGCCGAGGTCGCCGGCAACCTCATCGTCAAAGGCGCCGTGGAGACGCCGGGTTTTGCTGATGCGCGCGCACGTGCTGATCGCATGGTCCGGCTCGAGTTGCGCTCGCGTCGCCAGAACGCAATGCCGCTCGAGCCACGCGGCGGCCACGCGGCATTCGACGCCGGCTCGGGCCGGGTGACGCTGACCTGCTCGACACAGATGCCGCATCTCACGCGCACCGCGATCGCCGATCTGCTCGGTATGCCTGAGACCGACCTGCGCGTCGTTGCACCCGACGTGGGCGGCGGGTTCGGTCAGAAGATGTCGCTCGCCACCGAATACGTGTTGCTGGTGTGGCTGGCGCGCAAGCTGCGCAGCTCCGTCGCCTGGCACGAGGACCGGCGCGAGAACCTGATTGCCGCATTCCACAGCCGCGATCAGTTCATCGAGATCGAGGGCGCGTTCGACGGCAATGGCAAGCTCATGGCGCTCGCCGCCGACGTGATTGCCAACGTGGGTGCGCTATTCGTGTTTCCCGACCACCTGCGCGGTCGAGCCCTTGATGGCGATGGCCGAGTTGCCGGGACCTTATGATGTGCGCGCCTATCGCTGCACGGCGCGCGGCGTTCTCACCAACACCTGCCCGATGGCGCCGTATCGCGGGGTCTCACGGCCGGTGATCACCTTCGCGCTGGAGCGGCTGATGGATCGCGCCGCCCTGGAATTCGGAATCGAGCCAAGCGAGATTCGCAGCCGCAATTTGATTGAAAAATTCCCCTACGTGTCGGCGACCGGCCTTACCTTCGATGAGGCGAGCTACCGTCAGACACTGGAGATGGCCGTCGCGGCGCTCGATCTGCCGGCCTTCCGCGCGCGTCAGAAGCAAGCCCGCGCGCGCGGCCAATATCTCGGCATCGGTTTCTCTGCGTTCTCAGAGCGCACCGGCTATGGCACGCCAGCCTTCGCCGCGCGCGGCATGGAGATTATTCCGGGATTTGAGACCGTGGACATCAGCATGGATCCCTCCGGCCTCGTCGAGGCATGCATCGGCGCGAGCCCGCACGGCCAGGGCCTGCGCACGACGCTCGCGCAAATCATTGCCGATGAGATCGGCGTCGGGCCCGACCGCATTCGCATCATTCACGGCGACACGGACCGCACACCTTATGGTTTCGGCACCTTTGCCAGCCGCTCCGCCGTGATTGCCGGCGGCGCAAGCCTGCTCGCGGCCCGCAAGGTACGCAACAAGCTGATCAAGATCGCCAGCTTGCTGCTCGAGGCGGCGCCGGACGATATCGTGCTTGACGCCGGCGTCGCCAAGGTCGCCGGCACCGATCGTTCAATCCCGATCGAAACGCTGGCGCGCGCCGCCTATCATCAGGTGCATCGCTTCAAGGGTGAGATCGAACCCGGCATCACCGCCAGCGCGACGTATGATCCGGCCGGCACCTTCGCCAATGCGTGCCACGCCGCAATTGTTGAGGTCGATCCAGAGACCGGCCACGTGCGCATCGAAAACTTCATCGCTGCCGAGGACGCTGGCCGCCTGATCAATCCGATGATTGTCGACGGCCAGATCCATGGCGGCATCGCCCAGGGGATCGGCAACGCGCTGCTGGAAGAGATCGTCTACGATCAGACCGGCAACATTCTCACCACCACGCTCGCCGACTATCTGCCGCCGACCGCGCACGAGATCCCGCCGATCGAGCTGCACCACCTCGAAACTGTCAGCGACGCCTCGATCACGCGCGCCAAGGGGGTCGGCGAAGGCGGGGCGATCGGCGCGCCCGCGGCGGTGATCAACGCCATCAACGACGCGCTCGCGCCATTCGGCGCGGAGATCAACGAAATCCCTGCAACACCGCGGCGCATCCGCGCGGCGATCCACGCCGCCAGGCAAGATGCGGAGCAACGCGCATGAGCGACAAGCGCGACATCACCCTTATCGTCAACGGCCGCAGCTATTCGATCAGAGTCGAGCCGCGGCGCACCCTGGTGGACGCAATCCGCGAGGACTGCGGACAGACCGGCACGCACATCGGCTGCGAGCACGGCGTCTGCGGCGCCTGCACCGTGTTGGTCGACGGCGCCCCGGTGCGCGCGTGCCTGATGTTCGCGGTGCAGGCCGCCAACAAGGAAATCCGCACGGTCGAAGGGCTCGGCTCCGTGGACAACCTCAACCCGCTGCAGCGCGCCTTCATGGAGCACCACGCCCTGCAGTGCGGGTTCTGCACGCCCGGGTTTCTCATGCTAGTCACCGGCGTGCTCGAGCGCGAACCGGACATCGGCGATGACGAACTGCTCGACGTGCTTGCCTCCAACCTGTGCCGCTGCACCGGCTATCAGAACATCATCAAGGCGGTCCGCGCCGTCGCGCACGACATGCGGCAGGCGCGGAGCGCCGCATCGACATGAGCGGAAAGCTCATCGGCCGCTCGGTCACGCGGCTGGAAGATCCGCCGCTGCTCACCGGTGCCGGTCGCTTTGCGGCGGATGTGTCCTTTCCACACCAGCTGCATATGCGCATCGTGCGTTCAAGCTACGCGCATGCGCGACTTGTGGCGATCGATACCACGCAGGCGCGCGCGCTGCCCGGCGTGTACGCGGTGTGGACGGGGGCTGACGTCGCTCACGTCCCGCCGATCGATTTTCGCCTCACCCGCCTCGACGGGCTCGAGCATTATCGCCAGCATGTCCTCGCCACCGATCGGCTGCGTTACGTCGGCGAGCCGGTGGCCGCCGTGTTTGCTGATGATCCCTACCTGGCGGAAGACGCCGCTGATCTGGTCGAGGTTGAAGCAGAAGAATTGCCGCCGCTGCTGCAGGCCGATCAGGAGCCCGGCGAGTTCGCGCCGGCGCGGCGCACCGAGCCCGCGATCGTGCACAAGGAGTATGGCGACGTGGACGCAGCGTTTCGCGCAGCGCACGCCGTCATTACGCTCGACCTCGCGATCGGGCGGCATTCCGGTGTTCCGCTGGAGACCCGCGGCGCGATCGCGCGGCATGATCGCGCGCGCGACGTGCTGGAACTCCACGGCGCCGCCAAGGTGCCGCACTGGAACCGCGACCAGATTGCCCGCATGCTCGGCCGTGCCCCAGCGAGCGTGCAACTCTACGAAGGGCACGTCGGCGGCGGGTTTGGCATCCGCGGCGAGCTCTACCCGGAGGATTTGCTGGTCTGCGTTGCCGCACTGGCATTCGGCCGCCCGGTGAAGTGGATCGAGGACCGGCGCGAGCATCTGATCGCCGCCAATCATTCGCGCCAGCAGACGCATCACGTTCGCGCGGCGGTCGATGCCACGGGGCGCATTCTCGCGATCGACAACGCGTTCTTTCATGATCAAGGCGCCTATGTGCGCACCCACGCCGCGACCGTGCCGGATCTCGCCGCCGCCATGCTGCCCGGCCCCTATCGGGTGCCGGCCTATCGGGCTGTCGGCCACATTCGCCTCACCAACAAGACGCCATGCGGAACCTACCGGGCGCCCGGCCGCTTCGAGAGCACGTTCGTGCGCGAGCGCCTGCTCGATGCAATCGCGGCGCAGCTTGGTATCGATCCGATCGAGGTGCGGCGGCGCAATCTGATCGGCGCGTCCGAAATGCCGTTCCGCCGGCCGCTGGACACGCTCGGCACCGAGATCGTGCTCGACTCCGGCGACTATGCGCGGCTGCTCGACCGGACCCTCAAAGCGATCCAGTGGGAAGGGTTGCGGCAGCGGCTGGAGGCGCGGCGTCGCGCCGGCGAACTTGTCGGTGCCGGGGTTGCTTTGTTTGTTGAGAAAAGCGGGCTCGGGCCGTTCGACCAGGTGCATGTCACCGTCGACACCAGTGGTACCGTCGAGGTCGTGACCGGTGCCGCGTCCGTCGGCCAGGGCGTTGAGACCGTCATCGCGCAGATCTGCGGCGAGGTGCTTGGGGTCAACTATACGAAGATCCGCGTCGTCCACGGCCAGACCGACCGGATCGCGCACGGCCTCGGCGCCTTCGCGTCGCGCGTGACGGTGATGACAGGCGAGGCCACGCGGATCGCGGCGTCCAAGGTGCGGGCAAAAGCGATCGAGACCGCGGCTGAGCTGCTGCAAGCACCGGCCGACGCGCTCGACATTGTTGATGGCCGCGTTGTCCGTGCCGGCGTGGCGGTCGGACCTTCCATCGCGCTCGGCGATGTCGCGCGTGCGCTCGCGCCAACCGCGAACCCCCGACCCCGCGAACCCGGCTTATCCGCCGAGGGTTGGTTTCACGCCAACCATATGACCTATCCGTATGGTGTGCATGTGGCGGTCGTCGCGATCGACCGCGACACCGGCGCGGTTAGTGTCGAACGTTATCTCGTCGCCTACGATATCGGCCGCGCCGTCAATCCCATGCTGGTCGAGGGCCAGATCGTCGGTGGATTCGTGCAAGGGCTGGGCGGCGCTTTGTTTGAGGAGTTTTTGTACGACGAGCGCGGCGAACCGATCTGTGTGACCTTCGCGGATTATCTGATGCCGAGCGCGCGCGAAGCGCCGTTCACCGAAGTCCTGATTACCGAGGACGCGCCGAGCCCGCTCAACGCGCTCGGGGTCAAGGGCGCGGGCGAAGGCGGGGCGAACGCAGTCGGCGCCGCGCTCGCCGCCGCGATCGATGACGCGATCGGCCGGCCCGGCGCCGTCACGCAGCTGCCGATTACGCCGCGTCGACTGCGCGAGTTGTTGCGACAGTCGTGATACCATCGAGCGCCTCAACGGCATCCTCTGACAGGTCCAGTTCGGCTACGGCTAGGTTCTCGCGTAGATGCGCGACAGACGACGTACCTGGGATCAATAAGATATTTGGAGAGCGGCGCAGCAGCCAAGCGAGCGCGACCTGCATGGGCGTGGCGCCAAGACGCTGAGCGACATCGGACAGGACCGACGACTGAAGCGGCGTGAACCCGCCGAGCGGAAAATACGGCACGTACGCTATTTCGGCATTGGCAAGCTCATCGAGCAGAGCGTCGTCCCTCCGCTGTGCCAGATTGTACAGGTTCTGCACGCACACGACCTCGCAGACGCGGCGCGCTTCAGCAATTTGTGTGGGCGTGACATTGCTCACCCCGATGTGGCGCACCAGTCCTTTTTGTTGGAGCTCGGTGAGGACGGTGAGCTGCGCCTCGAGTGAGCCTTCGGCGGGTGCACCATGGCCGTACATGCTACGCAGGTTGACCACGTCGAGAACGTCCAGTCGCAGATTGCGGAGATTGTCGTGGACCGCACTGGTCAGTTCCGCGGGCGTGTTTGCTTGAAGCCACGCGCCATCCACATCCGCGCCGCGCGCCGATTTTGGTGACGATAACCAGATCCTCCGGATAAGGATGCAGCGCCTCGCGGATCAGTTGGTTGGTGACGTAGGGGCCATAGAAATCGCTGGTGTCGATATGGTTTACGCCACCCGCGATCGCGCTGCGCAACACGGCACGCGCGGCATCGGGATCTTTGGGCGGACCGAATACGCCGGGTCCCGCAAGCTGCATGGCGCCATAGCCGAGCCGGCGCACCGTGCGGGTGCCGAGCTTGAACGTGCCGGATTGGTCGATGTTTGACACGACGATCTTCCTCTCGTGACGATCCACCAGCTAGACGTTGGCGGCGCGTTCGATAATCGGGCACAATCCGCACAGGCTGTGCGGAACTGTGAACAATGAAGATCGACCTCGGTGATCTGAATGCTTTCGTGGCGGTGGCGCGTGCGAAAGGTTTTCGTGACGGCGCGCGCGCAAGCGGCTCGAGTGCGTCCGGGCTGAGCGAGGCGGTGCGGCGGCTGGAGGCGCAGCTTGGGGTGCGGCTGCTCCACCGGACGACCCGTAGCGTCGTGCCCACCGAGGCGGGGCAGCGTCTGCTCGATCGCCTCGGGCCGGCATTGACCGAAGTGGAAACAGCCCTCGACGTGGTCAACGGTTTTCGTGACCGACCGGCCGGAACGCTCAGGCTCAATGTTCCGGTCAGCGCGGTGCGGCTGGTGTTGCCGGCGATCGTGCCGCCGTTCCTCGCCGCATATCCGGAGATCCGGCTGGAGGTGATCGCCGAGGACACCCTCGTCGATCTCGTTGCCGCAGGCTGCGATGCCGGGATTCGCTATGACGAAGTGCTCGAGCAAGACATGATCGCGGTGCCGATCGGTCCGCGGGTTCAGCGCTTTGCGGCCGCCGCGGCTCCCGCTTACCTCGATCGTCGCGGCCGGCCGACGCATCCGCGCCAGCTGCTCGACCACATCTGCCTGGGCAGCCGCTTCAGCAACAGCGGAACGGTTCTGCCGTGGGAGTTCGAGCGCTCAGGCAAGACTGTCCGCGTTGATCCGACGGCGCCGCTGCTCGTGACTATCGGCGGGGCAACCGATCTCGCCGTCGAAGCGGCGATTGCGGGAACCGGCATCGTGTATTTGTTCGAGGATTGGCTGCAGCCGCATTTTGATCGCGGCGAGCTCGAACCCGTGCTCAAGCCCTGGTGGCCCCGCTTCTCCGGCCCGTTCCTCTATTATCCCGGGCCGGCGCCTGGTGCCCGCGCCACTGCGGGCGTTCGTCGACTTCATCAAGGCCGCGGCGCGCAGGCACCGCTGACCGCAGCACAAACAGCGCGTCAACATGCCACTTCCCATAGGTGCCCGTTATCGTCGTGGAAGTAGACGCGCCCGCCGCCCCCAAATGGGTCGTCGGTCTTTCTATTGGTCGTGTCGCTATGATCGTTGCCGAACGGGGTGCCCGAAGCCCGCAGGCGCCCAACGATCTCCTGGAAGCGCGTGCTATCGACACGGAACGCGACATGCGAGAAACGGGGCGAGCTTGCAAGTGAAAGCAGAATGAACCCGCCGTGATCGAGATTGAGGCGAAGCATGTCGTCGTCTACACCCTCCGGCACCGGCTCGCCCAGATCGAGCAATTCGCTCATGAATCGCGCTGAAGCCTCGAGATCGCGTACATCCACAGCCATATGATCAAACTGAATCACTTTAGCCTCTCTTTCTGAGATTGGGTTTGGAACCACTCCATCAGGAGGTGATTGAGTTCGCGCGGCCGCTCCCATGGGAAGAAGTGATCCGCCTGGGCGACACGGTGTCGCCTGCTCTTTGGAAGATATGCCTCAAGAGCGTCGAGTACGCGCGAAAAGGTCGGTGGACTGTCTGTTCCTTCGATCAGAAGCGCCGGACATGAGATCTTCCGCGCCGGTTCCGCCGCCAAAGGACTGCTGCGATCCCGCACCATTCCGGAGATGGTCTCGGCGCTTGACAGGAGAATCCTTTTGACCGCTGGCGGCAGACGATCCCATCGTCCCTCGCCATGACCACTGTCGATGTAGAGGCGCATGCCCTCCTCGCGCCGTCCCGATTGGATCAATATCATCGCCCGTTCGCGCGTATCCGGTCCGGCCGACGTCTTTGCCGGAGCTTGGGGCGGGTTCAACAGGAAATTGCGATCCATCTCGCCACCTGGCTCGATCAGCACCAGCGAGCGAACGGCGCTACCCAGGTTGGCCGCGACATACAGCGCAATGCGCCCGCCACGCGAATGCCCCACCAGATGGACGGGCGCCCCGAAGTCGCTGATAAATGCGCTGAGCTCCGCGACGTGGCGCTCAGCCGAGAATTCCTCGGGGGCAAGCGGCGGGCCAGGGTGAAACCCGCTGAGGCTGATGGAGATCGCGCGCGACGAACGACCTATCGCCTCAATCTGGCCTTCCCAGAAGCGGTAATCGCAGAACGCCCCATGCACAAACACGACCGGATCGCCGGAACCTGCCGAAATATTCCACATCGGTTTCTCGTGGCTCACTTACGCGGCGCGCCGCTCATGTCGTTCGAGCTTGCGCGCGAAATAGTCAAAGAAGATGCGATGATAGTTGGTCGCCGGATCGGACGAGGCCTGCAGCTTGCGATCATAGCTCGCATTGGTCTGCGCGCTCCAGTCCCAGCCGGTCGCGGCGATCTCGATCTGTGCCTTGCAGGCGCGCTCGATGTAGATTCCATTGAGCGTCGCCTCTTCGGGCTTGGCGCCGACAAACGTTATTCCGTGATTCTTCATCAGGACCACCGATGCATCCCCCAGAGATTGCGCAAGCGCGCGCCCAAGCTCGCGCGTATTGATCAGTCCGGTTGTCTGCCCAAAGCGCGCGAGCCGGCCTCTCAGGCTCGCGCCCTCGTGATTGAGGGGCTCAAGCTCCTGCTCGGCGGCCGAGAACAGTACCGAGTAATAGGCATGGGTATGACCGACAACATTCACGTCTGGGCGCGCCAGCATGATCTCGGTGTGGATCGGCCACTCGGAGTGGCAAAACCCCTCGTTCTCAAGCCGCCGGCCCTCAAAATCGATGAGCAGAAAGTCCGAGGGGTCGAAGATTTCTTCCAGCCCGCGTTGCGCCTTCTTGAGCCACAGTCCCCGCCCCTGCGGATCGCGAAACGACAAGTGCCCGAGCGACATGTCGTTGTGGCCTTCCATGGCAAGGACGCGACAGCTGACGGCAAGCTTTCGCAGCGTTTCTTCCAACTCCAGCGGGATGTCTTGTGTGTGCCTCACCGGTTGTCCTCTTTAGGTAAGTGCGGCAAAGCGAACGCGCCTACGTCACCCTCGTCGGGTTCGACAAATGCCCGGATGTATTGGTCACCTCGTTGGCGGGCGCGCACGATCACGCTCTGCGCATTGAACGCCAGATAGGCCTGCTCTTCGCGGGAATACTTCAGTTCGATGGCTGCCAAGCCGCCAACCGCCCTGTAGGTGCCCCAGTCGGCGCAAGCCGGCGCGGGTGTCAGCACGATAATGCGCTCAAGCGGAACATAGCGTTCCAACGCATTGTCGAGATATCCGTAGGCACCGCGCGCGATCATACCTTCGCGTGTGTGCACCGTGTCAGGCAGAGAACGCATGCAAGCTACTCGGTGACGAGTTCGAGCTTCACAAAAACCTCACCGTCTTCGACCCGGGTCGGGAATACCGACAAGTCGATCGTGCACGGCGCGGCAATCGCTTCTCCGTTGCGTACGTCGAAGCTGCCGCCATGCAGCGGGCAGAAGATCTCATGGCCCTCGAGGTAGCCATCCGACAACAATGCAAAAGCATGCGAGCAGACATTCTCAATCGCGAATACTTCGTTATCCACCAGGCACAGCGCCAATTCGCGCTCGCCGATCTTGATGCGGGTGGGATATTCGGGCTCGAGATCGGCGAGCCGAGCGACTTTGGTCCATTCATCAGCCATGCAGATATCCGCCCGGACTCATGCCGCCGAACGATCCGCGGAATTGAGATGAAGCATAGGCGGATGAGCCAGATAGCCCTGTCCGACGCGTTCCGCAAAGCCGCGCAACACAGCCGGATCGTCAGCATCGCCGTTGAGCTCCGACGCAGGCACGACCATATCGTTGGCGAAGGATGGCGCGATCTGCTCTTGCGTCAGGCAAAAGCCTTTTGGGTCCTCGCCTTTCTGCACCGCCTGAATGCCGCGCCGGACAAAGCGGCGAAACATGATAATGCCGCGATCCTGAGTGCCGAGATGCTCCATGGCATGATTGTTGATCGGCCCCTGCCCGACCTGGGCTTCGTGGTCGCCGGGGATCCATTGGCGTTCGCGATAGGGGCGGTCCTCGCACTGACCAAATATCTCCAGCGGACGGCGCTTCTCGAACGGCATGCGCTCCTCGGGGCCGACGTGGCTCACGAAGAAATTGATGCAGTGATCATCGTCGACGGGCAGCGTCCAGAACGTCATAAACGGCCAGCTCGCCGGTTTGACCTTGCGCCCATCCTCGAAGATCGAGCTGATGCAGTGGATGTTGGCGCCATAGACCTCGGCCGAGCGCACCCACACCTTGTCGTCGACCCGGCGGCCAGCGAGATAGATCACGCCCGCAGGCGTATCCATCCACGTCAACTCCGGGAAGTTGCCAAACTCGTTGGCAAAATGATCCATGCCGCGCATCTGCGGAATGACATGCAGAATGTTGGTGTGGTGCGGATCAACGGCGTTCTCTTTCACCTGCAGCCAGTTGCAGTCAAGCACCAGGCGTTCGCCCGGCACGTGTTGGATGCCGGGGATTTGAAAGCGATCGAGCATGGGAAAGGCCGGAATGCGCTCGGGCGGTCCCATATAGACAAACACGACGCCGCCGAAGACGTGGGTCGGATACGCCCCTTGGCTCGCTTCACGGCGCAGGCGATCGGCCGCCGGTTCACCGGGCATGTCCACGATCGTGCCATCAACGTCGAATTCCCGCCCGTGGTAGCAGCACCGGATCCCCTTTTCGGTCAGGACCCCGAATTCGAGCGACGTGTTGCGATGGCAACAGCGCAGATGCAGCACACCGATCCGGCCCTTGAGATCCCGGAACACAACGAGGTCTTCGCCCAGCGCCCGCGCCCGCAGCGGAACGTCGCCGAGCTCACCGACATAGCAGATCGGGTGCCAGAAGCGGCGCTGGTACTCACCGCCAGGCGTGCCGCGGCTGACTTCCTGTAATGATAGATCCGACTCTGCCGTCTGCTTGCGATAATAACCGTTGTAGGGCATCGGCCCGGCATGCTGGTTCGCTAACATTGTTTGCTCCATCGCCACTGAGAATTGTTCTGCCTCATCGCAACGCGGCGCTGTCGGGCTGCCAATAGATCAGGCGCCGGCGCAGCACGACGAAGCCCCGGTCGAACACGAAGCCGATCGCCGCGATGACGGCAAACGCCGCCATTGCGAGCGCCGGTTCGAACGAAGCGGAGGCAAACGCGACCACATAACCGAGGCCGCGGCTTTCGCCGATGATTTCGGTGATGATCGCGACGATCAGTGAAATCGGCAGTGCGATGCGGATGCCGGCGAAGATCGCGGGCGCGGCCGAGGGCACCAGCACCTGCCAGAACAGTTGGCTTCGCGACGCGCCGGCATTTTGCGCGGCCCACACCAGCGCCCGCTCGGCGCTGCGCATCCCGAACACGGTCTGCAGCGTGATCGGGTAGAGACACTCCAGAAAGATCAAGACGATCTTGGACATGTCGCCGAGCCCGAAGACAAAGATGAAGACCGGGTAGAGCGAGATCTTTGGCACCGGATAGCCGAACACAAAGATCGGCTCGAACAGGCGATTGAGAATGCGCGAGCGGCCCAGCATGGTGCCGATGAGCACCCCGACCACAAGCGCAGCGACAAACCCGCTGAGCGCGCGCTGCAGGGTGATCAGCCCGTGAAACATGAGGTCGCCGCTGACCGCGAACTTCCACAGCGCGAGTGCGATTTTCTCCAGTGATGGCCACAGCAGCGGAGAGATCAGGCCGGAGTGCGCGAGCAACTCCCACAAGACCATGAGGAGAATGATCGGGTAGCAATAGATGAGCGCTGCCACGATGCGGCTGTGCTGCGCTTCGGAAGGGATCGGCCCCCTCTGCACGGCAGTGCTACTCATGGCCGCGCTCCTTGCCGAGCAGTTGACCGACCAGCACGCGCTTGCGGATGTGGAGAAGGAGCCGGTCAGCGCAAAATCCGATGATCGCAATCGTCAGGATCGCCACATACATGCGATCGAAGCGCAGGTTTTCCTCGGCGCGTCCGATCATGTAGCCGAGCCCGCTCGACGACACGACGAGCTCCGTCGTCACCATGAGGACGAACGACAGGGCAAGCCCGATGCGCAGCCCGTTGAAGATGTCAGGCAAGGCACTGGGAAAGACGACGTGGCGGAAGATCTCGCCGCGACCGGCGCCCGCATTCTGCGCGGTCCAGACGTGAACGCGGCTGAGCGATTTCGCCCCATAATAGGCCGAGATGTAGACGGGATAGAAAATCGAGATGGCTATGACGATGATCTTCGAGGTGTCACCGAGCCCAAACCACGCGAAGATCAGCGGCAGGATGGCGATCTTCGGCACGGGATAGGTCAGAGAAATGAGGGGCTCATAAAAACGCTCGACCGGCCGCAACATGCCGGCCAGTAGACCGGCCAGCACGCCCCCAATGGCGCCAATGGCGAATCCGACGCTTTGACGAAACAGGCTCGCTGTTGTGTTGGCCATGAGCTCGCCGTCCGCCGCCATGGCGAGCCAGCTCTGTATGATCACCGACGGGCTGACCAGATAGCGCGGCAGCAAGCCGTTACGACCGGCAAGCTCCCAGCATGCCAGGAGCAGGAGAGGAACGAGCCAGCCGAGCCATTTGTCGCTCGGCGTCCAGCCCTGCACGCCCCGCGCGGGGCGAACGGAAAGGCGCAATTCCGCGCTCATTTGTAATCATCCCGTGCGCGCAGGACCTCGTCGCGCAGCAGGTCCCAGATCTGGTTGCGGTATTCGCCATAGGCGTGCGTCTTCTTGATCTCAATGGCGCGTGGCCGCGGCAGATCAATACGGATGTCGGCCTTGATACGGCCAGGCCGGGCAGTGAAGACGATGACGCGATCCGCCAGATAGATCGCCTCCTCGATATCGTGAGTGACGAACAAGACGGTCTTGCGCGATTTCTCCCAGATCTGCTGCAGCTCTTCCTGCATCAGCTCGCGATTCTGCGCATCGAGTGCGCCAAACGGCTCATCCATCAGCAAAATGCGCGGATCGAGGGCGAGCAGCCGCGCAAGCGCCACACGCTGCTTCATCCCGCCGGACAGCTCGTTGGGGTAGTGATTGCGGAACGCGGACAGCCCGACCATGGCCATGAAGCGTTCGGCAACCTTGAGCCGTTCGGCTTTCGGCACCTTCTGAATTTCGAGCGGCCACAGGATATTGCTGATGACGGTGCGCCAAGGATAGAGCGCATATTCCTGAAACAGCATGCCGCGGTCGGGACCAGGCTTGGAGACCTGGACGCCTTCGAGCGCCATCGTCCCGCCATCGACAGGTTCGAACCCGCCGAGCATGTGGAGAAACGTGCTCTTGCCGCAGCCGGACGGACCAACGATTGCGACGAATTCCCCCGCCTCGACCGTCAGATTGAAGTTCTCGAGCGCCGTGACGTACTGGTTCTGGCGCCGGAACGATTTCGCCAGGTTCCGCACCTCGAGCAATGGCACGGGTTTCGTACCCGACAGCACGGGCGACCGCCCCATGGAACGCGTGTGGCTGACCATATCGGTCGTGGTCATGCGGCGGCTCCGCGGCGATCAGCCTGCAAGGTCGGCATCGAGCGCTTCGTCATCTTCGCCACCGCCTAGAATTTCCGAGTGAATGTTGGCGAACATCTGCTTCAACATGCGCTTGAGCCTCTGGAGGTTGGCGGGCGAGATTCCGCGCGTGAGCTTGTTCTCGACGTCCAACCCCCAGGCCAAGGTTTCCGTGAACTTGGCCTCACCCGCATCGGTCAGGGTGATCTCGACCGTGCGGCCATCCGCCGTCGATCGTTGTCGATGCACAAACCCGTCGTTGATCAGGCTGGTCATGAAACGGGAGAGCGTCGCCGGTTCCGTGCTGGTCAGCTTCACAAGCTCGCCAAAGCTGCAGGTACCGCGGTCGGCCAGGACAGCGAGAACGCGCCAGGTCGAGACGGTCAGGCCATGGTCCTGAAATCTCTGATCGACACCGCGCAACATCTCGCGGGTGAGCCGGTTCAACAGGTAAGGCAGATATTGCGCGAGAAACTCCGTCTGACGCGGAGGCTTGCGTTTCACGGTCTTCCTTGCCACTCGATCTCTCCGAAGTTGGTGAGGCGCGCGGATGGGCGCCTAGTTGGACAGATAGGACGTGTTGACGAGCTTGCTCAGGTCAACCGACGTGTCCTGAAATTTCGCCTTGAGCAGTTCGTCCTGGAGTTGGCGAAACATCTCGATATTGGGCGTTGTTGCCGCCACCGTGCGCAGCAGATCATCCTTCGCAGTCATGGCTTCATAGATATTGGGATCGACCTGGACGATTTTGGCGTCGAGCAGGCTCCTGCGCGCCTCGCGCGGATGCTCCTCCAGATACTTGGTCACGGAGATAAAATCCGCGATCCAGGCCCTTACCGCCGCGGGATTCTTGTGCACAAAGTCGGGATTGAAGGCGACGTCGAACTCTTCCTCGATGCCGCTGATGCCGGCGCAATCGAAGATCTTGCGAACGCCGCCGTCCTTCATCGCCATGAAGGCGAACGTCGAGGGAAACGCCCCGATATCGATCTTCTTCTGCCGCAGCGCCTCGAGCATTTGCGGCAGCGGAACGATCAGCCATTTGACGTCACGATCCGGATCAAGTCCGGCCTTTGCCACCGCAATGCGCGCATAAAGCTCGATGCTGGCACGGTAGCCATTGATGCCGATGGTCTTGCCTTTGAGGTTGGTGAGCGACACGTCCGAATCCGCCAGCGCCAAATAGGAGGTCGAGAAGGTCTTGGTGCTCTCGCGCGCCATGCTGACGGGCACCATCAGGGCAACCCCTTTCGAGGCCGCGAACAGCACGCCGGTGGTGCTCGCCGTCAGCGCGTCAAGCTGGCCGGCCTGGAACGCGGTCATGCGATCGCCGCCGGAGCGGAACATGCTCATCGTGTAGGTGTAGGCCTTGCCTTGGTTGGGCGTCAGGTCGGGCCGCGCCTTCATCAGCCACGCCTGTTCCTCGGATGCGGGGCCCACGCCCATGCGGAGCTCGACGGGTTGCGCCGTCGCAATCTCTAATCCTGCGATCAGCACCGAAGCCGTCATCGCGATGCGACAAGCGCGGCTGATGCCGATTCCCGTAAAGCCGATCATCAAACCCTCCCGATCGTTGTTCTTGCTTGATCGCGTGCGCGTTCAATGCGTGGACTGTGGTGGAAACATCGAGGTATCGACGACAGAGCCAAGGTCGACGGTATGATCGGTGTATCCGGCTCGGATCAACGATTTCTGCAGGGCATCGAGGTATTCAGGGGAAGGCCGGCCATCATCCTTGCGCTTGAGGGCGACCATCGTGAAATAAATCGCCGGATCCATATCGACGAGCTTGGCGGCAGAGATCGCTTCGCGCGCCTCGCGCGTGTGCGCGACGTAGTATTTGGTCGCTGTCAGAAAATCCGACAGAAAGGCCTCCATCACGGGCCGATGGCGCTTGATGAAGTCCGGATTGAAATAGAGGACAAACTCCTCCTTGAATTTCATCGCTGAGTTTGCGGTAAACAACGTTCGGATTCCGCCGCGTGCCTTCTCGGCAGAGAAGAACGGTTGCGAGAGGCTGGCGAGATCGATCTTTCCGGCGCGCAGGGCTTCGCCCATGATCGGCGGCGACACCACCGCCCATTTCACATCGCGATCCGGATCCAGGCCGGCGTCGAGCAACGCGAGGCGTGCTCCGAGTTCGAAGGATTCGCGCAACCCGTTGAGACCGATGGTCTTGCCTTTGAGGTCCTTGGCTGACGCAATCGGTGAACCGTCGAGGACCACGTAGGGCGACGAGTAGACGGCGTCGTCCTCTTCCGAGATCGCCGCGACCACGACGAGCGGGACGCCCTTGCTCGCCGCCGTGAGCGCGCCTGTCCCCGTCGCAACGGCCCCATCCACTTGCCCCGATTGGAACGCCTTGAAACGCAGATCGCCGCCCCGAAACGGAAACAGCTCCAGACTGTAGGCCTTGCCTTGGTTGGGCGTGATGTCCGGGCGCGCCTTCATCAGCCAGATCTGGTCCTCGCCGGAGGTCGTCGTCATGCCGAGCCGGATCGGCACCGGCTTGTCCTCGGCCCGCGCCGGCGCCGCGACCGCGAGCATCGTCAGTTGAAGCGTCAGTACGAGCAAATGGATCGGCTTCATTCCCGTCCTCCCAACCATCGTTTTTCTTGTTGCCGGCGCAGAGATCGGCGCGGCAGACACGATCATCCGAAATGCTTCCGAATGGAACTATTCCAAATGGAAGAAACTTGTCAATACGGCTCGCGCGACGGCGAAGCCCGCCGAGCCGCACCCCATTGCGCCACGACGGCTAGGGGAGACGGAAGCAAAACCCTAAATCTGCGGTGGGATGTTGCGGCCTGGCTCGATAATTCGGGGCCAAAAGGCAGCGCAAAAGAACCGGCTGAAAATACACCGATCGGGCGGGATCATGTTTTCGATCAACATGATCCCCGCCCTTCAAACACGAACCATGCGGAGGGAGCCGGCCCTCCGATGAATTTGGGCGCCGATCAGCTCAGCTGCGACAACTCCGCCGCCGTTGGGATCCGCCCTTGCGGCGTCAGCTTATCGACGACCCCTGGAAGAATCTGCGACAGCTGCTTCATCAACTCATCCTCGGGAATTCCCGAGCGCTGGGAGAGTGTTTTGATGAGGTCGTTGCCGAGCGCCGGACCAAGCTGACCGGGGGACACCGGTTTATTTTGCCCCGAGCCGACCCAGGAATTGGCGACGTCGCCAAGACCGCCCTTCTGCAGCTTGTCGAGCAATCCGCCCAAGCCTCCGAGCAGGCCGCCGTCGCCGGAGTTGGGCTGTGAGGGCGCGGGCGCACTTGCCGGCTTCCCAGCGCTACTGCCGCCGCCGAACAGCGCGCCGGACGCCAACAGCGCCAGAAGCGCCAGCATGAGCGGTTTTCCGATATTGCCACCGGGAGCGGACGAGCGAAGCATATCCTCAAGGCCAGACATTTGGTTTCTCCATCACTTCACAGTTACAACGTTCACCAACAATCAAGTCGTGCGGCGGCCCGAGACGGCATTGTAGATCCACAGCACAACCACGGAGCCGATGATCGCGACGATCATGCTCCAGATGTTCAGCCCGGTGACGCCCGTTGATCCAATGAGGTCAAAAATGAAACCGCCGACCAGCGCACCGATGATGCCCAGCGCGATGTTGAGCCAGAAGCCCTGGCCCTGCTTGTCGACGATCTTGCTGCCGATGAATCCGGCAATCAGGCCCAATATGATCCAACTGATGATACCCATGGATTACCTCCCTTTGCGTGATGTGACGATCAAACGGTGGCGGGTGCAACGACCCGACTTGGTCATTTCATGTTGTTGATGACGAACCATCGCTCACCCTCCCGTCGAGGGAGCCTTGCGGTCGCAACGATGTCCTTTCGATACTATCGAGCGAACATGGACTGAACACAAGCAATCTCTTGGTCGAATTTTGGTAATATAATAGGAGGAAGACCAGCTAAGCGCAATCTCATGATAGTTCGATAACGAACCAGGTTAGTTGCCGAGCTCCTTCAGGGCCCGCTGACCGAGCCCGATCACATCTGCGGGCAGCGCCAGATAGCCGATCTGGGCAGCGTAATCCTGAGCCTGTTGCGACAAGCCCCACTGGGCGAAGTCGCGCAATGCCGCAGACTTGGCCTTGTCGAGATATCCTGGATACAGCAACACCCAGCTGAATGACGGGATCGGATATGCGGCAGCGGTCGCCGGATCAGCGACCGATGCTTCGAGCTTCGTGACTTGCGCAACACGTCCCGATAGGGCGAGGTCACCCGCGAGCGGCGTGGGGGTGATGAACTTGCCCGCTTTGTTTTGCAGCGCGGCCATCCGCAATCCCAGCCGCTGGGCAAACCAGAACTCGACGTAACCGATCGAGCCGTCGGTGCTCGGAATTTTCGACGCCACCCCTTCGTTGCCGAGGACGAGGGTCGTGCCTTTTGGCCAATCGATGAGGTTACCGACCTGCATGCCATACTGACGCCACGCCGTGCCTAGGGCATCGAGATGACGCGTGAATGCTGCCGTGGTGCCACTGCCGTCTTGCCGCGCCACAATGACGATCTCGCGCGGCGGAAAGCTGATCCCCGGATTGGCAGCTTTGATGCGTGGATCGTCCCATCGACGAATGGCGCCCGAAAAGATATCCACGTAGACGTCGCGCGGCAGCTTGATCTCGCTGGTGACGCCCGGAATATTGTAACTGATCACAATCATGCCGGCGGTTGCCGGGACCATGATCGCGCCGCCGGCCTTGGCACTGTCCCGATCAGCGAGTGTTTCATCACTACCGGCGAAATCGACGGCATCGGTCAGGAACCGCCGTACGCCTTCGCCGCTCCCGACCGCCTCGTAGGCGATCGACACCGACGGGCGCACCACAGCGTATTCCTCGATCCAGCGCTTGTAGAGCGGAGCCGCAAACGTGGAGCCGGCACCGCGCAGCGAAACTGAGTCCGACGCTGACACGGCTTGGCCTAGGCACGCCGATAGGCCAGCGACCACGAACGCCGCGGCAGCGATTGCTCGGATTACAATTCGTGTTGCTATTGTTGGCATGACCGCATCCCGAGGCCTAATTACTCTCGCATCCTAAACTGCATGGCCTTCCTCGCGAAAGCACAACCGCCTGCGCGGAGGGCGCTTCAACTCAGCACAAAAATCCGGTCCGGCAACTGGTCGGGAGGATCGGCCGGCGGGGCATGCGTCGCAAGCACCGCGCCGCAGCGTTCGATCGCAGCGACAAAACCCGCCGCAATTTGCTTTTCGTGCATATGCCGGGTCAGGGCGTCGACCGCATCCTGCCAATCCGCTCGCTTGGTTTTCTCGGCAATGCCCTGGTCGGCGATGATGCGGGCGTAATGCTCGGCCATCGAGGCAAAGATCAGCACCCCGCACCGGTGTTTGGTATTGGCAAGGCCGCGCAGATGGAATTGTTCGATGGCGGCGCGGTGCGCGCGCGCCCGCCGCACGGCGCGGGGCACCAGGGCGATGCGCAAGGCGGGCCACGACAGGATCACGACGGCGAGGATGAAGATTGCGATTTGTAGTAGAAAGATCCTCTGCACGGAAAGATGGGTCAAATAAATCAAGGGCCAGGGAACAATCAGCGCCAAAACCGCCGCCCATTGAACCGGCACCGCCGAGTAATCGGACGATGAGCGCGCCAGCACGCAAACAATCTGCCCGCAGGTCCGCTGCTCCGCGTCGCGGATCGCCGCCATGATTGCCTTGCGATCATCCTCGGTGAGCAACATCACCAGCTTCCCGAGGCGCCGCCGCCACCCGACGACCCACCTCCCCCCGAAAATCCGCCCCCGTCCGAGGAGCCACCCCAGGACGACCCGCCGCCCCAGCCAGAACCACCGTCCCAGCTTGGCCCGCCATAAGGAATGAAGACGGTTCGTCCGCGCCGTCCGCCCAATGTGCCCGACGGGCCGCGCGCATTGCCGACCATGTTACGGAAGATGAAGATGACAACCAGAAACAACAGGATCGGGAGCAGAAAGTCGAACAGCAATTCCTCATCTTCGGAGCGCACCTTCGGCTTCGCCTGCCATTCGCTGGCGTCGGTGCTGAGCACCGATATGATGCCATCGACGCCACGCCCGATACCGCCGCTGTAATCGTCGGCCTTGAACCGGGGCACCATGCTGCCGGCGATGATGACTTGCGACAACGCATCGGTCAGCGTGCCTTCGAGGCCATAGCCGACCTCGATGCGGACCTTATGTTCGGTCGGCGCCACCAGGAGCAGCACGCCGTTGTTCTTCTTGGCTTCACCCAGCTTCCAGGCACGGAACAGCTGATTGGCAAATGTTTCGATGTCGCTGCCTTGCAGCGATTTGACCGTCGCGACGACGAGCTGAATGCCGGATTTCTCCTCCAGCTCCTTCGATTTCTGCTCGATCGACGTTCGCACGACAGGAGAGATGACGTTGGCGTCGTCGACTACACGGCCGCTCAGCGGCGGAAAATCGAGGGCCCACGCCAGGCCGCTAACAAGGCCAAGCAGCAGCACGGCGGCCAGGGCAACTGCCGGCAGTCGCTGCTGCTGCGGCGTGACCGCCACTGCGCGACCTTAGAATTTGACGGTTGGAGGCGCCTGGGCATTATCGTTCGCCGTAAACTCAGCCATCGGCTTGCTGCCGAACACGGTCTTTGCCCAGATAACGCTCGGGAACGTTCTGATCTCAGTATTATAGGAACGCACCGCTTCAATGTAATCGCGGCGTGCCACGGCGATGCGATTTTCGGTGCCTTCCAGCTGCGACTGCAGGGCCAGGAAGTTCGCGTTCGATTTCAGATCGGGATAGTTCTCCGTCACCACCAGGAGGCGCCCGAGCGCGCCGGTCAATTGGTTCTGCGCATCCTGGAATTGCTTCAGCTTTTCGGGATCGGTGAGTTGCGACGCGTCAACTCGAACTTGCGTTGCCTTGGCGCGCGCCTCGATCACCGAGGTCAGCACATCCTTTTCCTGCTTGGCATAACCCTGCACGGTTGCCACCAGGTTGGGAATGAGGTCAGCGCGGCGCTGGTAATTGTTCTGTACATCCGACCAGCGCGCTTTGGCCTCCTCCTCCTTCGTCGGAATGGTGTTGTACCCGCAGCCTGATAGGGCACTGCCGATGCAAACCAGGAGGATGATCGCAGACAATCGGGCCACAACGCGGTTCATGGATGTACCTCTCACCATCGACCCAGGCCCGGCGTACCTGCTGGTCCACAGCGGCCGAGGATCGGACAAACCCACACTTCCCCCTCGCCAGATGGTTGGCTCGCAGCACGGGTTTGCTGCTGGGTTGCTTTATTGACCTCGTGGATGAAAAGAACGCACAGAGCCGCGAACACCGCAATCCACGCCGCACTTGTCAGATACCACCATATCCCGCGGTGCGCGTCCGCCCGGTGGGAGGCGGGTTGGTCGACAAGGAAATAAGGAGCTGGTTTCCCCGCCATGATATTGTCCACGGCGGATCTGCGTGCATTGAGGACTGTGTCCGCAGCTTTCTTACTTTCGTTGGAGTCACCACTGCTCGGCTCCGCCCGTTGGTTTGCGGAGGCTGAACTCGGCTTATCCTTATCGGGTCCGGTCATGCGCTTTACGTCGATCGCCCGCACCTTCAAAGTCGAGAAGGCGCGGCTGGCGAATGATAAGTCCGTCGGCCATCAAGCGCGATGGCCCGCCACCGCATTGTAGATCAGCAGCACCACCACCGAACCAATGATTGCAACGATCATGCTGTAGATGTTCAAGCCATTGACGCCGCCTGCACCAAACAAACCGAACACAAAGCCACCGACGAGCGCGCCAACGATGCCCAGGGCGATGTTGAGCCAGAAGCCCTGGCCGTGTTTGTCGACGATTTTGCTCCCGATGAAACCGGCAATCAGGCCAAGTATGATCCAGCTAATGATACCCATTTGCGTTCCTATTGTTTCACAACAACCGTTTACGAAGCGCTCTACCTGCCGGACATTATCGTATAATGACCAATTGAATCAAAGGCCAATCCGCTTGGCTGGGGGCGCGTCTACGCCGATCCCGGGCTGCTATCCCGCCCTCAATACCATTGGCCCCATCGTCGCCACGCTCACTCGAGCTTCTTGAGCAACCGCACAACCGCCCGCTGCTCCTCCGCGGGGAGCGTCGCCAATGTTTGCGCCGTAATCTCGGCGGCAACCGCAATCGCGGCCTCGGTGACGCGGCGCCCCGACGGCGTGAGCATCACGGCACGACGCCGGCGATCCTGCGGGTCGTCGCCGGTGGTCACGAATCCGCGGGCAAGCAACCGGTCAACCACGCCCTTGATGGTCGCAGCATCGAGGTAGATCAGGCGGCCAAGGTGGTTCTGCGAACACGGTCCGGCCTCGAACAGCTTGGCAAGCGCCGCGAACTGGGTCTGGGTCAATCCTTCGATCATGCGTGACATGAAAATCGAGGTGTGGCGCTGCATCGCGACGCGCAGCAAGAAGCCAACCTGCTCGTTGAGCACGTAAGGTTTGTGCGCCGGCACCGATACCGGGGCGACAGACTTAAGGCGGCCGCGTCGTTGCATGGTCGATCCGATCAACAATCACATGGTCAAAAACGTGCGCTGGACATCGTCGTTGCGAAGCAGCTCGGTCATCGCACCCTGCCAGCGGATGTGCCCTTTTTCCAGCACATAGGCGCGGTCGCACACGAGCTCAGCAAACTGGATGTTCTGTTCCGAGAGCAGGATGGCGAGCCCCTGCTCCTTCAGTTTGAGGATGGTGTCGGCCATCTGCTCGACGATGATGGGCGCCACACCCTCGGAGGGCTCATCGAGCAGCACCGCGAGCGGGTTGCCCATGAGGGTGCGGCCGACGGTCAGCATCTGCTGCTCGCCGCCGCTCATCTCGCCGCCGAGATTGTGCTGGCGCTCCGCGAGATTGGGAAACAGCGCAAACAGCCGTTCTGGTGTCCAGGTCGGCGCCGGCATACCGTCGGCAAACCGGCGCGGCGGCTGGTACCCGATGTCGAGATTCTCCAAGACCGTGAGGTCGGCAAAGATGCGCCGGTCCTCGGGCGTGAAACCAAGGCCCAGCCGCGCGATGCGATAGGGCTCGAGGCGAGAGATATCGCGGTCCGCAAACCGCACGGTTCCGCGCCGCCGACCAACCAGGCCCATGACTGTCTTCATGGTCGTCGATTTGCCGGCGCCGTTGCGTCCCATCAGGGCAACCACTTCACCGCGTCCCACCGTCAGCGCGACGTCGAACAGGATCTGGGCGCCGCCGTACCAGGCACACAGGCTTTCGACCGCCAGGAGCGGTTCGCCGGTCATGACCGCAGTTCCCGCTTGCGCTCGAACGATTTTCCGGTCCCGAAATAGACCTGCTGGACCAGGGCGTTCTCGCGCACCGCTTTGGCGTCGCCGTCAGCGATCAGCTTGCCGCGCGCGAGCACGATGATGCGGTCGGCGAAGGCGAACACCACGTCCATCGAGTGCTCGGTGAACAGCACCGAGATGCCGCGTTCCACCACCAGCCGCTTGACCAAGGTGATCAGCTCGGTGCGTTCGCGCGGCGCCATGCCGGCGGTCGGCTCGTCCATCAACAGAAGCTTTGGCGCGCTCGCGAGCGCGATTGCAAACTCCAGACGCTTGACGTCGCCATAGGCGAGCTCGCGGCTCGCGCGTTCCGCCGCATCGCGCATGCCGACCTCGCCGAGCAGGTCGAGCGCCTGCTCACGATGGCGTCGCGCGACCGGGCGCCAGCCGCGAAAGATCTCGCCGGCGTGCGACAGCAACGCGAGCTGTACGTTCTCCAATACGGTCATCGAGGCAAACGTCGCGGCGACCTGGAAGGTGCGCCCAACGCCAAGCCGCCAGATTGCGCGCGATGGCAGGCCGGCAATTTCCTGACCCGCGAAACGTATGCTGCCGGAGTCGGGGGCGAGCTGGCCGTTGATCATGTTGAAGCAGGTCGATTTGCCGGCGCCGTTAGGACCAATCAGCGCCAGGAACTCACCGGACCGCACCGCGAAATTCACCGCATCAACGGCGCGCACGCCGCCGAAGGATTTGGAAAGCTCCGCGACCTCGAGCGTGTTCATGTGCCCACGACCCGTAGCCGCAGCTTAGCCAACCCGCCAACAATCCCGGCTGGGAACAGCAACACCAGCGCCAGGATGATCGCCCCCAGCAACGCGCGCCAGTATTCGGTCTGGCGCATCACCGTGTCCTGCAAGACCGCAAAAACCGAAGCACCGACGATCGGCCCGGTCAGGGTCTGGATGCCGCCAAGCAGCACCATCACCAATGCATCGATCGATCGCCCGACATCGATCGTCTCGGGCGAGATCGAGCCCTTGGCAAAGGCGAATAACCCGCCGGCGACACCGGCCACGGCCCCCGCAATGGCAAAGCCAATCCAATGCACGCGTCGCACATCGATGCCGATGGCCTCGGCGCGCAACGGCGAATCACGGCCGGCTCGCATGGCGTAGCCGAAGGGAGCAAATAACAGCCGCCGCAACAGCAGGACCCCAAGCACCGTGAGCGCTGCCGTGAGCAGGAAGAACGCCGAGCGAACGTCAAACGGCGCGCTCGGCCAGATGCCGAGGATCCCGTTCGATCCGCCGGTCAGTTCGCCCCATTGGGTCGCAATCGACCAGACAATTTGCGCGAAGGCGAGCGTCAGCATCGCGAGATAAACGCCCGACAGCCGCACCGCGAACCAACCGAACAGCAACGCCCCAAGCAGCGCCAACAGCGGTGCGGCGACGAGCCCGAAGGGCATGCTCGCCGCAAACCACTTGACCAGCAGCCCGGCTCCGTAGGCGCCGAGGCCGAAATAGGCCGCGTGACCGAACGAATGCATGCCGCCGGGCCCCATGATGAAGTGCAAGCTGGTGGCGAACAGCACCATCAGCAACACATCGATCCCGAGCACCAGAACATAAGGCTGGCTGCGCGCCAGGAGCGGTGTCAGCGCGAGCGCGACGACCACGCCGGCGCCGACGGCTTTCAGCGCGGCCGATGCGGGGCGGAGCGGCTCCTCCGGCTCGGCGAGGCTTCGCACCGCGATTTGGCGGCGGCCCAGCAACCCGTGCGGCCGCACGATCAGCACGACGGCCATCACCAGGAATTCGGCAACCAGCGTCAGCTTGGAGAAGTTGAAGCCAACGCCGGCAATGCTCGCCGTGCCGATGCTGATGCACAGCGCCTTGACCTCAGCGATGATGACGGCGGCGAGATAAGCGCCAGTGATCGACCCCATGCCGCCGACCACCACGACCACGAAGGCATCGCTGATGACGATGAGGTCGGTGAGCAGACTGGCCGGCTCGCGCGCCACCTGCAGCGCACCGCCCAGCCCGGCCAGCAGCGAGCCGAGCGCGAATACGGAGGTGAACAGCAGGCCTTGGTTCACACCCAGCGCCCCGACCATCTCGCGATCCTGGGTGGCGGCGCGAACGAGACGGCCGAACCGGGTCTTGGCCAGTGCGACATGCAGGATGAGTAGGACCAGCGGCCCGATCACGATGAGAAATACGTTGTAGGTCGGCAGTCGCCGGCCCAGAACCTCGATTGCGCCACGCAGGCCAGGCGCGCGCGGCCCGAGCAGATCTTCCGGGCCCCAGATCCACAGCGCCGCATCGTTGATGATGAGCACCAGCGCGAAGGTCGCGAGCAGCTGGAACAGCTCCGGCGCGCGGTAGATGCGCCGAAGCAACACTATCTCGATGACCGCGCCAAAGAGCCCGATCAGCACCGCGGTCAGAACGACGCCGCCCCAGAACCCAAGCGCACCTTCGAAGCGCAGCGCGATCGTCGCCGCCACGTAGGTGCCCAGCATATAGAGCGAGCCGTGGGCGATGTTGACGATGCGGGTGACGCCGAAGATCAGCGACAGTCCGGCCGCGACGAAGAACAATCCCGACGCGGCAGCAAGACCGTCGATCGCTTGGAACAGCAAACTCTGGACAGTCATGCGCCCAGTTTCGTCAACGCAGCAACCCCTGTTGCCCTCGTCCTGAGGAGCCTGGACCGCAGGTCCAGGCGTCTCGAAGGACGGCCACATTGAAGGGCATCGCCTTTGGCCATCCTTCGAGATGCATCTGCGCTGACGCGCAGATGCTCCTCAGGATGAGGTCCAAACACTTCACAACAATCCAATATGCACCGCGCCGTCAGCCCCCGGCTGGCCGCAGCTTCTTCACCTCATCGTCCGGTGGCAGCACCGCGGCGCCATCGACATATTTGAAGTCGACCATCACCGGCTTGCCATCCTTCAGGGCGGTCTTGCCGACGTAGGCGCCCATGGTCGCCTGGTGATCGCTCGCCCGGTAGACGAAGGGCCCGAAGGGGCTGTCGACTTTGAGGTTCTCGAACGCAACGATCAGCTTGTCGGTGTCGGACGAGCCAGCTTTGGTGATCCCAGCGGCGATCGATTTGATGGTCACGTAGCCGACGACCGAGCCGAGCCGCGGGTAATCGTGGAACCGCGCCTGGTACGCATCGAGGAAGGCTTTGTGCTCGGGTGCCGCAATCGCGTACCAGGGATAGCCGGTGACGAGCCAGCCGACCGGCGCTTCGTCGCGCAGCGGATCAATGTATTCGGGTTCACCCGAAAGCAGGCTGGCGACGAACCGGTTCTGGAACGTGCCGCGCGTATTGCCCTCACGCACGAACTTGGCGAGGTCGGGACCAAACAGCACGTTGAAGATGGCGTCGGGCTTGGCATCGTCGATCGCCTGCGCGACCGCGCCGGCGTCGACCTTGCCGAGCGGCGGTGCCTGCTCGGTGACGATCTCGGCATCAGGCTGCTTCTCTTTGAGTAATTTCTTGAACGCCTCGACGGCGGACTGGCCGTACTCGAAATTGGGATAGACGAGCGCCCAGCGCTTCTTCTTCGCCGCGACGATATCCGGCATCAGCATGGCGACCTGCATGTAGGTCGAGGAGCGCAGGCGGTAGGTGTACTTATTGCCGTTCTGCCAGGTGATCTTGTCGGTCAGCGGCTCGGCGGCAAGAAAGAAGACCTTGTTCTTGCCGGCATATTCAGTGACCGCGAGACCGACATTGGAGAGAAACGTGCCGGCCAGGATGTTGACACCCTCGCGGGTGACCAACTCCTCGGCTACGCGCACCGCGTCGCCGGGGTTGCCGCCGTCGTCGCGCGAAATCACCTCGATCTTCTTGCCGAGCACGCCGCCCGACTTATTGATTTCATCGACGGCGAGCTCGATCCCGTGCTTGTAGGGCTCGAGAAAGGCCGGTTGCGATTTGTAGCTGTTGAGCTCGCCGATCTTGATCGTGTCTTGCGCGTGCGCGCGGGCGCAAAGCGCAGTTGCCGCGACGGCGACCAAGGCGATAAGCGGGACGCGAGTAATCATGCGTGACTCCGGTTCGACGACAGATCCCGGCGGATTGCTTGTGCACAAATGATCCGTTTGGTGTGGCGGGTTGTCAAGCTTACCGATCGCGCAACCGGTCCATCAGGGATTTTTCCTGGCCGCCGTCGATCTCGATCATGGTGCCATTGACCATGTGCATCAGCGGCGAGGCCAGCATGGCGACGAGGTTGGCGACTTCCTCAACCTCGGCGATACGGCCCATTGGAATCGATGACGGCGCGAGCTTGTCGGCGTCCTCGTAACTAAGTTTCATGTCGCGGGCCATCGCACTCACGAGGCCCGCCCAACGCTCGGTCCGCACCGGGCCAGGATTGACTGCGCAGAAGCTGATGTTGTGCTTGCCATATTGCCCGGCGAGCGACTTGGTGAGGTTCTGCCCGGCCGCATTGGCGGCACCTGGCGCGATCTCCCAATAGGACGGCTTCACGCCGTCGTTGCCGATCAGGTTGACGACGCGGCCGCCGCCTTGTTTCACCATGATCGGCAGCACGTAGCGCAGGCAGCGCACGTAGCCCATGAACTTGAGCTGCAGCGCCTGCGCCCAATCCGCTTCGGACAGATGCTCGAGCACGCCGCCCGGCGCCGAGCCGGCGTTGTTGACCATGATATCGACGCGGCCGAGCGCCTGGTGACCCTTTTCCACGAACGCCTTGGCGTCCGTGTCCTTGGTGAGATCGGCGGTGATCGGAATAATCTTGCGGCCGGTCTCCTTGGCGATCGCGGCCGCCGCGGCTTCGAGCGGCTCCTTGCGCCGCGCGCAGATGGCAACGTCCATCCCCTCGCGCGCGAACACGAGCGCAATGCCACGCCCGATGCCTTCGCTGCCGCCGGTGACCAGGGCGGTCTTGCCTTTGAGTTGCAGATCCATTTTTCGTCGCTCCCCGTTGTCTTGGATTCAAATGCGCGGCTTGTGCGCGAGCCAGGTGCCCGCCTCGGCGGCAGCAAACAAATCGGCAAGCGCCGCGTTGAATGCGGCCGGCTCCTCGCTGGTGATGGTGTGGCCGGCGCGCGGGACGACCAGCAGCGCGGCAGTGGGCGCGGTGCGCTTGATGAACAGGCTGCCATCCAGGCAGAGCTCATCCTCGTCGCCGACGATCACCAGCAACGGTGGGATGAAGCTTTTGAGTTCCTGCTCCATCTCCCATAAGGTCGGCCGGCGCAGTTGCAGGTTGAGCATGGTGAGCGCGTGGCCTTCCGCCGAATGCTCCGCCAGCATGCCGGCAAACTCGGTCCAACCGCGCGGGTCCTTGTGCTTGAAAGCCTGGCGCATGGGCGCATCGGCATATTTGGCGGCAGCAATCGCGATCCCCTCCTCGGCAAACATGCGCCCGGTATCGGCGGCGAGCGCTTTGAGCGCGGCGCGCCGCTCCGGATCAGGCGAGGAGCCCCAGCCGCAACCGGCGGCCACCACGGACAAGCAACGTTGCGGATAGCGGATGCCGACATGCAGCGCCGTGTAGGCGCCCATGGAATGACCAACCACATGCGCGCGCTCGATCTTGAGCGTGTCCATCAGCGCGATAACGTCATCGCGGGCGATGTCTTGACTGTAACGCTCCGGCTGAGGCGGGACATCGGAGGGCGGATAGCCACGCTGGCTAAATGTTACGCACCGATGCTGGCGCGAGAAGTAGCGCAGTTGCGGCTCGAAGGTGCGATAGTCCCCGGCAAATTCGTGCACAAACACCACCGGCGTGCCGGCGCCGGCTTCCTCATAATAGAGCTGCGTCCCGTCGAGTGCCGCGATCTTGGGCATACGCATCCATCATGTGCGCCGGCCCCGGAAGCGAGCTGCGGCGCGCTTGAAATTCATTTGTACACATATGAAAGGCTAACCAAGTTTCATGGCCCATGCAAGCACGCACGCCGGCTGCAACCTGCCTCGCCATTATGGCGCGGCCAATGCTGGCTTGTTGGCCTCCAGCCAACCCTGAAAAGGCTGGGGTTCGCGCCCAGTGATGGCTTGAAAGTCTGTGGTGAGCTCCGCCACACGTCCGGCCGCGGTGTTGGTGTCAAACGAAGCAAGCACCCGCGCCAGCGGCTCGGGCAAGCCCGCGCTCACCATTCCCTGCACCAAGCCATCGAGTGGCACCTGCACCACGGCGATCGGCTTGCCGATCACAGCGCTCACCGCATCAGCAATCTCTTGTTTGCTCAGCGCTTTGGCACCGGACAGCGTATAGACCTGCTTGCCGGTATCGTTGCCTGCCAGAACCGCAGCGGCGGCCAGCGCGAGGTCATCACGGGAGATATCGGCACTGCGCTGTCCATTGTCCGCGGTGTACCAGGTTCCGGACGCAATCGCCGGCGGCAGGAACAAGAACAGGTTTTCGAAGTACCAGTGGTTGCGCAGCACGGTCCAACCTGGAAGCGAACTCGCAGCCAATGCCTTTTCGGTGCCCTCGTGATCCGGCGCAATCAACAGCGGCGAATTCTCCGGCTTGGGCATCGACGTGTAGGTGACATGTTGCACGCCGGCCGCAGCAAGCCCATGGATCGCGCTGCGGTGCTGTTCGAGGCGTCGGCCAGGAGCGTCGATCGCGTCAGTGCTGATCAACAGCGCGCGCTTGATACCAGTGAACGCGGCAGGCAGCGTCGCGGCATTCTCGAAATCCAGCTCTCGCGTGGCGACACCCTTGCCGGACCAGGCGGCGAGTTTTCCCGGATCGCGACTGGCCGCAACGATACGGCTCGCCGGGACGGACAGCGTATCGATCAAATGGTGTAGCACGCGCTGGCCGAGGTGCCCCGACGCGCCGGTAACGAGCAGTGATTGCGGCATATTCCCAAGCTCCTACTATTGCCGAATGCTGTTTCGGAACTTAGGTTCGTATTTCCCTAGATGGAAGTACGCACAAAAAGGTTAGTATGAACGCGAACCGTTCACCGCAGCGATCCGCCAGTGTCAACGTGGCGCCAGGACCACCCACGGAGACGTTGTCCGGGCGTATTCGACGTGGAGAACTGTTCGAGCGAAATTGCCCGTCCCGGGACGTGTTCAAACACGTGACCAGCCTGTGGGGCGTGTTGTGCCTGATCGCGCTGCGTGAGGGAACGCTGCGTTTCAGCGAGCTGCGGCGGAAGGCTGCAGGCGTCAGCGAAAAAATGCTGGCACAGACATTGAAACGTCTGGAGGGTGACGGCTTTATTCGCCGCACCTCCTATCCCGTGGTCCCGCCGTACGTGGAATATGATCTGACAGCCCTCGGCCGGGAAGTGGCTGAGCAGGTTACTGCACTTGGCGACTGGGTCGAGATCAACCTCTGGCGCGTGATGAAGGCGAGACGCTCCAAAACACCACGCTGACCCAGCCTCAGATCTCAACCTCCTCGCATATCACCCCGTGCGTAGCATCTCGCGTTCCGGGGCCTTCGCGGTCAGCGGGTGCGGCGGGCGCGGCAGAGCCGAGGTGCTCGCGCAAGGTGTGACCGGTGTACTCGGTGCGGAACAGGCCGCGCTTCTGCAGGATCGGCACAACGTGATCGACGAAATCATCGAAGGCGCCCGGAAACCACGGGGGCATCAGGTTGAACCCATCGGCCGCGCCGGCCACGAACCATTCCTCCAGGCCGTCGGCGATCATCTCCGGCGTCCCGCACAGGACGCGGTGACCCATGGCGCCGGCGGCGAAGTCGCGCAGCTCGCGCAAAGTCATGTTGTGTTTGCGCGCCAGCGCGCTCAGGGTTACGGCGTGCCCTTGCATCACAGTGGACGGCGGCAAGTCCGGGACCGGTCCGTCGAGCGGATAGCCGGAGAGATCGTGTCCCAACCGGTCCGAGAGCACCTTGAGCGCCGCGACAGGATCGATAAAGCCGCCCAGCTCGACGAGCTTCTGCTTGGCCTCAGCCTCGGTCGAACCAATAATCGGACACACGCCGGGCAGGATCTTGAGATGATCGGGATTGCGTCCGAACTTGACGGCGCGGGCACGCAGATCATCGGCGAGAGCTTTGGCCGGCTCGAGTTCCTGCTGCACCGCGTAGACCACTTCCGCGATCGAAGCGGCGAGATCGCGTCCGGTGTCGGACGCGCCCGCCTGGATGATCACCGGATGGCCCTGCGGCGGACGCGAGATGTTGAGCGGACCTTTGACGTTGAAGAATTCGCCCTTGTGATCGAGCGTGTGCATTTTGCTGATGTCGGCAAAACGGCCGCTCGCCTTGTCCATGACGATTGCGCCGTCTTCCCAGCTGTCCCACAGGCCCTTGACCACGCTGACGAACTCCGCCGCGATGGCGTAGCGCTTCTCATGCGGCGGATGCTTGTCGCGACCGAAATTGGCGGCCGCTTCCGGAAATGCACCGGTGACGACGTTCCAACCCGCCCGCCCGCGGCTGATGTGATCGAGCGAGGCGAAGTAGCGCGCCAGATTGTAAGGCTCGGTGTAGGTGGTTGAGGCCGTCGCGGCGAGACCGATGCGCGACGTGCACATGGCGAGAGCCGAGAGCAAGGTCAGCGGCTCGAGCCGCACCAGGATCGACGGATGCAGGGTCGGCCCGGTGTTGAGCGCATCGGCCAGAAAAAACAGGTCGAACTTGCCGCGTTCGGCGGTGCGCACCGCGTGCACCAGCAGGTCCAGGTTTTCTGCCCCCGCCTGCGCGTCCTTCATGCGCCAGCCGGCAACATGATGGCCGGTTCCCATGACGTAAACGCCGAGATGCATCTGGCGAGCGGATGTGGCCACGGCTGTCCTCCTCAGATTTCTTGATCAGCAAACAGATGTACCGCCTCGCTGCGCCAACCGGCCCAGACTCTCGTCCCTACGGGAAACCGCAGTCTCGCGTGATCGGGCAGGTCGTCATTGCTCTCGCGCACGATCAGGGTCGGCCCATTGTCGAGCTCGACCGCGTAGCTACAGACACTTCCGTGATAGTTGGCCTGCCGCACGCAGCCCGGCGCGGTCGCCCGGTCCAGAGGCCGATCCGAGGACAGTTTGATTCCGGCGGGACGAATAGCGACACTGATGGTCTGACCCGGCAGGAGTCCCGGCGCCGGCGCGGCTTCGAAGGTCATGTTTGCGGCCTCGACGCGAGAGGCCGCGGGCGTCGCGTCGACCATACGGCCCGACAGCATGTTGGTGACGCCCATGAAATCGGCGACGAACCGCGTGCTCGGTCGGCGAAAGATCTCACCCGGCGATCCGATCTGCTCAATCCGGCCGTTGTTCATCACCGCGACGAGGTCGCTGAGCGTCAGCGCCTCTTCCTGATCGTGCGTGACAAACAACGAGGTCGTGCGCAGCTCTTGCGTGATCTGCCGCAACTCGACTTGCATGGCCTCGCGCAGCTTGCGGTCGAGCGCCGCGAACGGCTCGTCGAGAATGAGAATGCTCGGCTCGATCACCAGCGCGCGGGCGAGCGCAACCCGTTGCTGTTGGCCGCCCGAGAGCTGTGCCGGATAGCGGTCCGCCAAATGGCCTAGCCGCACGATATCAAGCATGCGCCGCACGCGCTTCGAGATCTCGGCTGCGTCCACCTTGCGCATCTTCAATCCGAAAGCGACGTTCTCGGCCGCCGTCATATGCGGGAACAGTGCGAGGCTCTGAAACACCATGCCGATGTTGCGCTTGGCGCTGCCGAGCGAGGTCACGTCGCGCCCCTCGAACAGCACGCGACCACCCGAGGGCTGCAGCAATCCGGCGATGACGCGTAGCGTCGTGCTCTTGCCGCACCCGCTCGGACCCAGCAGGGTGAGAAACTGACCGGACGGAATCGTCAGCGCGATCCGATCGAGCGCGACGGTCGTGTCGTAGCGGCAGGAAATATCCTCGAGAACAACCTGCGCCATGCAATTCACCCGGTGAACAGCTGTTTCATGCCCAGCCGCCGCTCCACCACGACAACCACCACGATGGTCACCCCGATCAGCATCGAAGAAATAGCCGCGATCGAGGGATCGAAGTTGTATTGCAGGTAGGACATGATCGCGAGCGGCAGCGTCACGGTGCGCGCGTCCACCAGGAACAGCGAGACCGACACATCGTCGAACGAGAGAATAAAGCCAAACAGCATGCCTGCAACAACACCGGGCCGGATGAGCGGAAGAATGACCTGCATGAACGCAGCGAGCCGATTGGCGCCGAGCGTTTCGGCGGCTTCCGTCAATGCCGGATCGAGCCGTGCCAGACTGGCGAGCGTCGTTCGCACCACATAGGGCAGCACGATCAGCACGTGGCCGATGAGGAGCCGCAGCGGCGCCTCGCGCACATCCATCCCGGCGAGCGTGACCAGCAACGCGATACCGATCACCAGGCCGGGTACCACCAGCGGCGCAAGCAGCAACAATTCCAAGGCCGCCTTGCCGCGCCAGCGCGAGCGATGAAGCGCAAGCGCAGCGGCGACACCGGCGGGCGTCGCGAGAGCTGTCGCGCACATCGCAAGCACGGCGCTGGTGATTGCCCCGCTCACGAACGATGGTTCATTGAGTGCGTGCCAGTACCAGTGCAGAGACAACGCGCGTGGCGGAAAGCTTTGCACCGCGTCGGCATTGAACGAGACCAGCACAACGCAGACCAGCGGGGCGAGCATGAAACAGTAGAGCGCCCAGGCGAGCGCATCGAAGCTGCCGCGGTAGAGCCGCGCCATCATGGCTTCACCAGCCACGCACGGGTGCGGCGCCCGCTCTCAAGAAGAACCAAGGCCAAGGCGATCAAGGACGTGGTCAACAGCACGACGACGAGCGCGGCGCCGAAGTGCCAGTTATAGGTCACCACAAACTGCTGATAGATCAGCGTGGTGAGCATGCCGGCATTGCGACCGCCCATCAGCGCAGGCGTGACGTAGGATGACATCGCCAGGCTGAACACGATCGTTACGCCAGCCGTCAGCCCCGGAATCAGCAGCGGGAAGGTGATCTTCCAGAACGCAACGAACGCGCTGGCGCCGAGCGTCTCTGCGGCTTGCGCGAGCGCGGGATCAATCTTGTCCATGGCGGCGAGGATCGACAGCACCATCATCGGCAGAAAGACATGCACGAGCCCGACGATCACGGCACCTTGGGTGAACATCATGTGCAGCGGTTCGTCGATCAAGCCCACAGCGCGCAGCAGCGTGTTCAAAATCCCGTTGTCGCCAAGCACGACCATCCAGCCGTAGGTACGAGTGACGATGCTCACCAGCAACGGCGAGATCACGATGATGACCCGAAGTCCGCGTTGCCGTGGCGGCGCGCGCCAGATCGACAGCGCCAGCACCAGGCCAAACACCACACAGAGGAACGTCGTAATGGCGGAGACGGAAATCGTGCGCAGCAGAATGGCGCTGTAAAAGGGTTGCAAGAACAATCGCGCATAGTTGACGATGGTGAGCTCGCTCGTCAGCTCGACCTCGCCGGTCACCGGCGGGTTGAAGCTGAGCACGACCACATAGGCGAGCGGAACAAGCAGGCAGAAGCAAACAACGAGAACGGCTGGGAGCAGCAACAACGAGGACGCGCCCGACACTGCTTGGCGGGCTGACTGACCCGCGGCCAGGCGAGACGCGAACCTGCCGTCAAGCGCGCTGATGGCCGCCTTAGTCATCGGGACAATGCTTTTGACGAACCCCTGTCGGCCGCTGCCAGATGCTCATCAGCTCGCTGGCCGGCCGGACCTGCCCGAAATAAAGCCGCATGGATTCGAGCGAAGCGTCGTGCAGACTGCGCAACTTGTCTTTCACAGCCACGCAATCTTCGGCCACGACCAGGTAAAAGTCCCGCATTGCCGCTTCGCGGGCGGTCGATTCAACGCAGCAGTTCGTGGTCACGCCGGCCAGGATCACGGTCTTGATGCCGCGCGCCCGCAGCATCAATTCGAGCCCGGTATCGGCGAATGCGCTGAAGCGGTGCTTGGTGACGACCGGCTCGTTTGGCTGCGGGACGATGCCGTCGACGAACTGTGCTCCCCAGGTGCCCGGCAGGCAGACTTCGACTTCGTTTTCGGTAAAGCTCGCGCCGCTCGCGAGATCGGCCGCCGATGCGGTCCAGACGGCAGCATCCATCACATCCGTCGCCGGGAAGCGGTACGGGGAACCGATGCCGCGATAGAGCGCGCCATACTCAGCGCGCACGTGGATGACGGTAACGCCGGACTCACGCGCGGCCGCGAGCAGCACCTTGATGCGCGCCACCGCTGACTGGATCATCTCGATCGCGTCACCGGTGCGTCCGGCCGCTCCGCGGCTGTGGCAGAAATCGTTCTGCACATCGATCAGCACCAGCGCGGCATGGCGCGGATCGATGCGCGCTTCAAGGCTCGACAGGAGCTCGGCGGCTTTTCCGGCCGGTTGCCACCCGCGCTGATTGCTGCGATCAGCACGCCAGGCGGTCGCCAGCGCGGTTGCCTCCTCCGAGGTGGCCGGACTTACAACACCGTAGCCGCGCATTGCCAAGGTGGTGTCCACAACGGCAATAAATTCCCACGGCTCACCGCCGGCAAACACAACCTTGTTGATCCCATTCGAACGCAGGACGAGGTCGATGTTGCTGGCGAGGAAAACCGCGCCTGCGTCGGTACGGATGCGAAGACGATTTGGCGCGGCGCCGGGACCAAGCGCGCACCCATCGGCGGTGCCGGGTGCGGCGGTGCCGAGCCACGGAGCTGCGTCGGTGGCGAGCAGTTCGACGTCGATGACCAGCATGTCGGCGTGCAGCGCAGCGTCCAACAGGATCTTGGCGGTTTCACCCGAACCGCCATCGACCACCATCAGGGCGGTTGTCGCCGCGCTCGGTGCAACGATCGCCGCATATGCACTGGCAAAGGCGGCTTGCGCGGACATCTAGAACGCGACCTCTTGATTCCAGCGGTCGGCCAAGGCCTGCATCTGCGGCAAGATCTTGAACCAGTCGAACACGCGTAGTTGATCAAGCGGCGGAACGCGCTGCTTGATCTTCTCGGTCACGGTCGCGTTGCGGTTGACCGGCCCGGCAATGACGCCGGCACAGAAAGCGGATTGCACCGGTGGCGAGAGGGCGAAGTTGATGAATGTCTTGCAAAGGTCGGCGTTGGGCGAATTCTTGGCGATGTGATAGGACGCAACGCCCGCCATAGCGCCGTCGGTCGGATAGATGAATTTCACCGGCTTGCCGGCGTCGATCAGGCCGTACGGCGCGATATTCGTGGTCATGCCGCACACCCAAGCTTCCCCGCTGTCGAGCAGCTGGGCGAGTTCGGCCCCGCTCTTGAAGAATTGCCGGACGTTGGGTTTGAGCTTTTGCAGCGCCGGAAATGCCGGCGCCATGTTGTCCTCGCCGCCGCCGTTGAGGCGCGCCGCGACGACCAGCATCTCCCACGAGCCCCAGCTACCGATATCCGGGATCGTCACCTTGTTCTTGAACGCGGGATCCCACAGGTCCTTCCAGGCGGTGGGAGGCTTGGGGACGAGATCTTCCCGATAGGCGATCCCGTAGCCAACGTAATCCAACGCAACGCCCATGCCGTGGAACTGGTCATACCAGATCGCGTCCACGTCCTTCATGTTGGGGATATCCTGGGCCGTCAGCGGCATGGCGATCCCTTCGGCCGCCACCTTGATGTTGTCCGGATAGGGCAACAGCAGTACGTCGATCTCGGGATGGCGGCGATTGACCAGCGCGTTGGTGACCCACTCGCTCGTCACCCCGAGCTTGGCGAGAACCTTGATGCCGGTCTCGCGCTCGAACGGGTCGAGCACCGCCTTGCGATATTCGCGCTCATAGGTGCCGCCGAAGACTGTGCTGACCAGGCTGCCCGCAGCCGCCCGTGTCGGCGCGACCACGGCAAGCGAAAGCGTTGCGCCCGCGGCGCTCTTGACGAAGTCGCGGCGCGTCAGTCTGCCGAGTTCCGAAGCCGGTTTCATGCTGGTCTCCCTCGCAAGGCGTTGCATACCGATCATCGAGGATCGGACGTCCACATCGGCGGCAGGCCCTTTGCCCAGCACAAAGGCAGGGCAAAGCTTGGCAGAATTTTAAGTGTCACTCAAGTCGGAAATTTGAGCACAGCTCATTATGTCCGCGCCGGCCCGCTGAAAGATGGCCTTGGCGGCATCGCCGACGGCCGTGACGGAATCGCCCGCATCCTCGATGCACAGGATCCGACATGGGGAGGCCTCGAGCCCTTCGTAGCGCCACGGGAAGGCGCCGATGATACAGCGCTTGTTGAGCATTGTTTCAATATCGCCGCCGACGTTCTCGGCGTGGATCAAGCCTTCCTGGAACGCGAGGCTGTGGAACGGAAAGATATCGTCCTCGACGATCCGGCCCGACTTGGCGTGCGTATATCTGAACGTGCCGAAATATTCCGAACAACTCTTGCCGACCTTGCGCTCAAAGCGCGCCGCGAGATCAGGTCGCATATGCCGGATCGAGGTGTTCATCGAGTGATCGCAGGACCCGACGTCCATGCCGAACCATTTGATCTTCTTCTTCAGCATCCAGTGCAGCAACTCCAGTCCGCCCCCTGGGTGCATGCAGAAATAGCGCACCAGATCCTGCTTCGGCTGGCCTTCCCAGTAGCGATGCCAGCCGGTGTGGATGATCAGAATATCGCCGTCGCGGATCTCGACCGGCGCCTGTTCGAGCATGGCCGGCGTGATCAAAGCCCAGTCATCCATCTGCTCTGAGATGTCGACCACGGCGCCCGGGCTGACCAGGAAATCGAGCGGATAGGACGCCATGTCGCCCATGCCGTCGGCGCCGTGCATCGCGCCGTCAATATGCGTGCCCACGTGCAAGGCCATGTCGACGCGCTGCGCGACGATGCGCTGCGTCTGCAGGTTCTGGGCGTAATACATCTTGTTGCCGGCATAGCCGACCCAGCCCGGCGTATGCACATTCATCAGATGGGTCAAATCAGTAATCCGCACCATTCCCTCCTGTGCGCCGCAAAGGGGCCTGTCCGCCCGGTTTCGACATGATCGCACGGTTTGAGTATGATTAAAATAGCTTGCCAATCGGTGGTTTAATGTGGCTTAAACACCGAATCTGTGGCTCTTGGTTTTGGCGCCGGTCGCAGCGCCATCACGGAAGACCTGATGAACAAGCTTGCCAAGATCGATCCGATCGAGGAGACGGCCGATGTCCTGGCCACGATCGGGCGCAACATCCGCCGTCTACGCTATGAACGAGGGTTGACCCTGCAGGCGCTGGCTGATCAAACGCAGCTGAGCGCCTCGATGCTGAGCCTGCTCGAGCGCGGCAAGACCGGGCCGTCGATCGGAACGTTGGTGGTGATTGCCTCGGCCCTCGGCGCCCAGATGAGCGACCTCATCGATGGCGAGCGAGCCGCGGCTGACGACATGGTCTCCCGCTTTGCCGACCAGCCGGTGGTCGAGACCGCTGCCGGTGTGACCCGCCGCATCTTGCGCCATGACCGCGCGCGTGGCGTCGAGATCGCGATCAACACCTACAAGCCGGGCACCGCCAGCGCGCCCGAGCCGGTGGCCCACGACGGCTGCGAATTTGGCGTGGTGCTGGACGGCACGCTCGAGGTCACGGTCGGCGGGCGGACCCACAAGCTGCAGAAGGGCGACCTCATCTCCTACCCGTCGACCGAGCCGCACCGCTTCACCAACACCAGCTCGTCGCCGGCACGGACCATGTGGCTGAACCTGAAGCGCGACCCGATGGCGTAGTTGCCGGGTCAGGCCGCAGGGAGCGATGAGTGTGATCTTCGGAAAGTAACTGCGATAGCGGCCAGTATCGCGTGTGAGCAATGGCCAGCCTTCGACCGCTGCGTGGGCGCCAATAAAAAAATCCGGTAACACCCCGGTTCGCGTTCCCCCTGCCGCGCGATATCGTTGGAAGACTTTTCCCGCCAGGAACAGTGCCGCGCGCGACATGGGCGCGATGTCAATCACGGCTTCGGTGAGCATCGCGTCCAGATCCTCGATCCGTTCGTAGCGAATCGAAGTCTCCAGCGTAGACGACGTCGTTGATCAGAAGCGGACCGGCGAGCGCCGCTTCCTCGAGCCGAGCTATCGACCATGCGGACCAATTCGGATCGTCGGTCACCAGATCGAGCAGCACATTAGTATCGACCAACGTCACGTCAGCGCTCGCTGCGCGTCATCGCCATGATCTCATCCGTACTCAGACCTTTTCCGGCGTGGCCGCGCAGACGCGCGAACCTGCTCGGTCGAGCTTTGCTTCTCGACCTTGACCAGAACGATGCGACCGTCCGGTCCGCGCTCAAAATCAACAACGCTACCCGGCCTGATTCCCAACAGATCCCGAACACGTTTCGGAATGGTCACTTGACCTTTACTCGTATACTGTCGTGCCCATGACGAGTCTCGGTAATGGCGATTTTCATTCAGGTATTACTCAGCATGCCTTAGGCCTACTTCCAATGCTGCGGGTAGCCGCCCTCACCCACCCGGGACATCGTAGCTCGCGGTCAGATCGTCCACGAATCTTGTGGAACGCACCCCAGTCGGTCTCGCGATAGGAGTGATTGCGGATGATGAATGACGCACCGGCGTAGAACTTCTCGTACTGCTGATGGCGGCCCGCGAATTCCGAGCCGACCATGTCCCAGGCGAGCTTGAAGAGTTTCATGCGGGTGAGCGCATCGCCTTGCGGCGTATGCCAATAGGTCTGGAATTGCTGCGCCAGATCGGGATCCTGCATGACCGAGATGTTGGCCGGCATCTGGAACACGCCGCCGCCGCAGAGCTCGCGCAGGTCATCGATAAACTTGCTGTAGTTCTGGGTGCACCATTCCAGCGCGCCGTACATCATGCGCCGGTTGAAACAGACATAGCCCTCTGGGCCGTCCGGCCAGGTCTCGTAGGCGTTGATCTGCCCGTTCACCATGCCGGCGATCATCGCCTCCTGCGCCGAGATACGGCCGAGCACCTCGCGCACGGCCGGAACCTGATCGGCGCCGGTTGCATGCGCGATCTTGCTGGCGAGGCCGGCAAGCAGGCGCATCTTCGACCAGTAGCGCACGTTGGATTGATGATTGCCGAAGCAATGGCTCGGCGTCTTGATGTAGATATCGCGTGAAAGCAGCGCGTCGCCGTGCACGAACACCCGCTCCCACGGCACCTTGACGTCGTCGCACAACAACATGCTGTCGCTCTCGTCATAGCGATAGGATAAGGGCGAATCGAACTCGGACTCGGTCTTGTGCTCCACCGGCTGACGCGACCACAGTTTGAGGCCCGGCGCATTGCAGGGAATCGCGCAGGTGATCGCTTCCTGCTTCTGGTCCGGCGCGAGCGGGATGACATTGCCGATCCAGATTTCATTGGCGAAGACGGCGCCGGTCGCGAGCATCTTCATGCCGGAGACCACGACGCCGTCGTCGTCTTCGCGCACGACGCGCAGCGTCGGCATCGGGATATTCTGGCGCTGATAGAACTCCGGATTGCGCGCGGCCTGCGGCGGCACCACGGCGTAGACCACGTACACGTCGTTGTCGCGAATATGTTTGTAGTAACGCAGCAAGTTGTCCGGATGGGCGTGCGGGGCTTTGAGCTCGTCGAGCTTCATCGCCATCCCGGTGACGAACGATGCCACGTGATCCGGCGAGCGGCCAAACATCCCGTAGGTCAAGTCCGCAATGCGCCGGTGTCCGACCATGCGCCGCTGCAAATCTTCGCGCGAGCGCGCACGCAAGAAATAGATCGAATGCCGGTCGCCGTCTTCCTCGTAAGTCATCTCCTGGCGCAGCGCCGGATCGGCCTTCATCTCGTAGATCATCGCCACGGTCTGCGCGGCGTTGCCAAATGCCGGATGCCTGGTCACGTCCTCGACACGTTCGGAGCCGATGTAGATTACGCGGCCGTCGCGCAGCGATTCGAGATGCTCTTTTCCGCTTCGCAGCATGTGCCCCTCCTCTCAAACACTCAGACTGGGCAGCTTCAACCCGTGTGCCTTGGCGCATTCGATCGCCGTCTCATATCCAGCATCGGCGTGGCGCATCACGCCGGTGGCGGGATCGTTCCACAACACGCGCTCGATGCGCCGCGCCGCGTCCGGCGTGCCGTCGCAGACGATCACCATGCCGGCGTGCTGCGAATAGCCGATGCCGACGCCGCCGCCGTGATGAATGGAAACCCAGGTGGCGCCGCTCGCGCAGTTGAGCAACGCATTGAGAAGCGGCCAGTCGGAGACGGCATCGGAGCCGTCGCGCATGGCTTCGGTCTCGCGATTAGGGCTGGCGACGCTGCCGGAATCGAGATGGTCGCGGCCGATCACGACCGGCGCCTCGAGCTCGCCGCGCGCGACCATCTCGTTGAACGCAAGCCCGATGCGATCGCGATCACCGAGACCGACCCAACAAATGCGCGCCGGCAGGCCCTGAAACTTGATGCGTGAGCGCGCCATGTCGAGCCAGTTGTGCAGATGCTTGTCGTCCGGCAACAACTCTTTGACCTTGGCGTCAGTCTTGAAAATGTCCTCTGGATTTCCTGACAGTGCAGCCCAGCGGAACGGGCCGACCCCGCGGCAGAACAGCGGCCGGATATAGGCCGGCACGAAGCCGGGAAAATCGAACGCGTCGGCCAACCCTTCGTCCTTGGCCATCTGGCGAATGTTGTTGCCGTAGTCGAGCGTCGGCACGCCCATGCGATGGAACGCCAGCATGGCGCTGACGTGATCAACCATCGAGCGCTTGGCGGCGTGCTCCACCGCCTTCGGATCGCTCTCGCGCTTCGTCTGCCAATCGCCAAGACTCCAGCCTTTGGGCAGATAGCCATTGATCGGATCATGCGCCGAGGTCTGATCGGTGACGACGTCGGGCCTTACGCCGCGCCGGACCAACTCGGGGAAAATCTCCGCCGCATTGCCGAGCACGCCGACAGAGAGAGCCTTTCGCTCGCGGCAGGCCTGGTTGATCATGGCCAGCGCCTCGTCGAGATCCTTGGCTTGTTGATCGAGGTAGCCGGTCTTGAGTCGCATCTCGATACGCGAGGGCTGGCACTCGACCGCGAGCAGCGCGGCGCCCGCCATGGTGGCGGCCAGCGGCTGTGCGCCGCCCATGCCGCCGAGACCGGCGGTGAGGATCCATCTGCCGGCGAGGTTGCCGCCGTAATGGCGGCGCCCGACCTCGGCGAAGGTCTCGTAGGTACCCTGCACGATCCCCTGCGAGCCGATGTAGATCCACGAGCCGGCCGTCATCTGGCCGAACATCATCAGGCCCTTGCGATCAAGCAGATTGAAATGATCGAGCGTCGCCCAATGCGGCACCAGGTTGGAGTTGGCGATCAGCACGCGCGGCGCATCCGCATGCGTGCGGAAAATGCCGACCGGCTTGCCGGACTGCACGCACAGGGTCTCATCACCCTCGAGCGCGGTGAGCGCGGCAACGATGCGGTCGTAGCTCGCCCAATCGCGCGCCGCGCGGCCGATGCCACCATAGACCACAAGCTCGTGCGGTTTCTCGGCGACCTCGGCATCGAGATTGTTCATGAGCATACGGAGCGGCGCTTCGGTCTGCCAGCTCTTGGCGGTGAGCTTGCGGCCGTGTGGCGCCCGGATGTTGCGGGTGTTGTCGAGACGCAGGCTCATTGAGGTGCTCCTTCCAGAGTAGGCAGATCGTCCGCGCCGGCGCTCGCAAGAAGCGCGCCGGACGAGACGAGATCGGTCGCGGTCGCGATGTCGGGGGCAAGGTAGCGATCATGAGCGAGCCGCGGGATACTGGCTCGGATCAATTCGCGCACACGCTCGAGGCGTGGGCTCGATTTGAGCGGCAGGTGAAAATCGCAGCCTTGCGCCGCCGTGATCAACTCGATGCCGACGACATTCGCCGCGTTCTCCACCATGCGGGCCAAGCGCCGCGCCCCGTGCGCCGCCATGGAGACGTGGTCTTCCTGGTTGGCGGAGGTCGGGATGGAATCGATGCTCGCCGGATGCGCCTGCTGCTTGTTCTCGGAGACGAGGGCCGCAGCCGTCACCTGCGCGATCATCAGGCCTGAGTTGATGCCCGGCTCAGGCGTCAGGAATGCCGGCAAGCCCGACAAAGCCGGATCCATCAACAGCGCGATGCGACGCTCCGACAGCGAGCCGATCTCACAGATCGCCAGCGCCAGGATATCGGCGGCGAAGGCAACCGGCTCGCCATGAAAATTGCCGCCCGACAGGACGTCACCCGTTTGCGCGATGACCAGCGGATTGTCCGACACGCCGTTGGCCTCGGTGACGAGCGTCGCCGCCACCTGCCGCATCAGATCGAGTGCCGCGCCCATCACCTGCGGCTGGCAGCGCACCGAGTACGGATCCTGGATGCGCGTGTCGCCGGTCAGATGAGACGCGCGGATCTCGCTTCCGGTCATGAGCGCACGGAGCGCCGCAGCTACGTCGATCTGTCCGCGATGCCCGCGCAGCGCGTGGATGCGCGGATCGAACGGCGTATCGGAGCCGCGTGCCGCATCGGTCGCGAGCGCGCCGCTGAGGAGTGCGCTCTGGAACACGCGCTCGGCGGCGAACAACGCCAGCAAGGCGTGCGCGGTCGCGAACTGCGTGCCGTTGAGCAGCGCCAGGCCTTCCTTGGGCCCGAGTGTCACCGGCGCGAGGCCAGCGCGCGCGAGGGCCGCCAGCGCCGGCATACGTTCGCCCTGATGGTACGCCTCGCCCACGCCAATCAGCGCGGCGGCCATGTGGGCGAGCGGCGCAAGATCCCCCGACGCACCGACCGAGCCTTGGCTTGGCACCAGCGGGATCACATCGCGCGCCAGCATGGCCGCGAGTAGTTTGAGAACATCTGGACGCACGCCGGACGCGCCGCGCGCCAGGTTGGCGAGCTTGAGCGCGATCATCAGGTGCACGGTTGGCAGCGGCGTCGGCTCGCCCACACCGGCCGCATGCGAGAGCACGAGATTGCGCTGCAGCGTCGCGAGATCCTGCGTATCGACGCGAATATGCGCGAGCCGGCCGAACCCGGTGTTGATGCCGTAGACCGCGTTGCCGCGCCGCACGATCTCCGCGACGGTCGCAGCACTCGCTGCAACGGCGGCAAGCGCGCCATGCGCAAGTTCTATCGGCGCCCCGCGCGCGACCGCGCGCCAGTCGGAAAGCGAAAGCGCCTCGCCGGTGACTGCAATGGAGCTCATCTCCCGTTCCACACCCGCGCGTACAGCGGATTGAAACCGATGCGGTACACGAGTTCCGCCGGCCGTTCGATCGACCAGATCGCCAGGTCACAGCGCTTACCCCGCTCGAGCGTGCCGATGTCGGCGAGGCGGCCGAGCGCACGCGCCGCCTCGCGGGTGACGCCGGCGATTGCTTCCTCGACGGTGAGCCGGAACAATGTCGCAGCCATGTTCATGATCAACAACAGCGAAGTCACCGGCGACGTGCCGGGATTGCTGTCGGTGGCAATCGCGATCGGCACGCGATGCCGGCGCAGCGCCGCGACGGGCGGAAGCTGCGTCTCGCGCAACACGTAGTAAGCGCCCGGCAGCAGCACCGCCACGGTGCCGCTCCGCGCCATCGCAGCGATGCCGTCCTCATCGGTGTATTCCAAATGATCAGCCGACAACGCCCCATACTCGGCGGCGAGCCGCGCACCGTGCAGGTTCGAGAGCTGATCAGCGTGGAGCTTCACCGGTAAGCCCGCGCGCTTCGCCGCATCAAACACGCGCGCTATTTGCTGCGGCGAGAAGGCGATGCCCTCGCAGAATGCGTCGACCGCATCCGCGAGCTTCTCCTTGCCGAGCACCGGGATCATCCCGCAGACCCGATCGACGTAGGCGTCCTTGTCGCCCCTGGCTTCCGGCGGCAGCGCATGCGCTCCGAGGAACGAGGTCACGACGTCGACGCTGCGCTCGCGCCCGAGCCGGCGCGCGGCGCGGAGCATCCGGGCTTCCGTTTCCAGATCGAGCCCATAGCCGGATTTAATCTCGACCGTCGTCACGCCCTCGGCGATCAGGCAATCGAGGCGCGGCAAGCTCTGCCTGACGAGGTCGTCCTGGCTCGCCGCACGCGTTGCGGTCACGGTCGAGACGATGCCGCCGCCCTGGCGGGCGATCTCTTCGTAGCTCGCGCCGGCAAGGCGCAGCTCGAACTCGTGCGCGCGATCGCCGCCATAGACCAGATGCGTATGACAATCGATCAGCCCGGGCGTGATCCATCGGCCTTCGATATCGATCCGCTCTGCTGCATCCCAGCCGTGCGGCAGGTCAACGGTAGGGCCCGCAAAAGCGATCCGTCCATCCACCGCCGCGACCGCGCCCGGCTCGATCACGCCTATACCAAGCCGCTCCGACGCAAGCGTCGCCAGCCGCGCATTGAGCCAGATTTTATCAAAGTGCATGCAGACCTCGCGGTTGCCATATCATAATGAACTGTCGTCTTCTGTTGTCGAGCACGCCGAGGTTTTATCGTGGCCGCCCTCATCTTTGATCACGCGCTTCTTCCCGAGGGATGGGCCGCCGACGTGCGGATCGAGGTCGCCGATGGCGTGATTACCGAAGTCACGTCAGCGGCGCCGCGCGAGGGCGCGGAGCACGTTGCCGGCATCGCCGTTCCGGGAATGGCCAACCTGCACTGCCACGCATTCCAGAAAGGCATGGCCGGGCTCGCCGAGCGGCGCGGACCCGTGCACGACAGCTTCTGGACCTGGCGCGAGGTGATGTATCGTTTCCTGCGCGTGCTGACCCCGGACGACGTCGAGGCGATCGCGGCCTACGCCTACATGGAGCTGCTCGAGGTCGGATTCACCGCGGTCGGCGAGTTTCACTATCTGCATCACGATCCCGATGGACGGCCCTACAACGACGTCGCCGAGATGATGGTGCGCATCGCGGCGGCGGCAAACCACACCGGCATCGGTCTCACCCTGCTGCCGTCGTTCTACGCCCAGGGCGGGTTCGGGGGCGCTCCACCATCAGCAGGTCAACGGCGGTTCATCACCGATCCCGAGATGTTTCTGCGCGTCGTCGCGCGTGCCCAGGAAATCGCGGCAGCGCTTCCCGACGCGCGCGTAGGCATCGCACCGCACTCGCTGCGCGCCGTGACCCCGCAGGCTTTGCGCGTTGTCCTCGGTGCGACAAAGACCGGGCCGATCCATATCCACGCGGCGGAGCAGACCCAGGAGGTCAACGACTGCATCGCCGCACTTGGGGCGCGTCCGGTCGCGTGGCTCATCGCCAACGCCGGTGTCGACGCGCGCTGGTGCCTGGTGCATGCGACGCACATGACGGAGCGCGAAACCGAAGCGCTGGCCGAAGCCGGCGCGGTCGCGGGCTTATGTCCTCTCACCGAGGCGAACCTCGGCGACGGCGTCTTCAATGCGGATCAATACCTCGCCGCGCGCGGCCGCTTCGGCATCGGCAGCGATTCAAACATCGAGCTCGATGCCGCGGCAGAGCTGCGACAGCTCGAATATAATCAGCGCCTGCGGCAGCGCGCCCGCAACGTACTGGCCCTGCGCGAAGGCGAATCCGTCGGTCGCCGTCTCTATGCGGACGCACTCGCCGGCGGCACCCAGGCGCTCGGGCGCGCGATCGGATCAATCAAACCCGGGCAGCGCGCGGACATCGTGGTGCTCGATGCCGAGCACCCGGATCTCGCGGGAAGCAGCGGCGACCTCTGGCTCGACAAATATATCTTTGTTGCTGGCCGCCGGCTTGTTCGGACCGTTTTTGTCGGCGGCGTGAAAGTCGTTGATACGGGCGCGCACAAATCGCGCGCCATGGTTACAGATCGTTACCGCAGAACCATGGCTCGATTGGCTGATAAAGCCTGATCCGACTACGTTTTCTGGGGTATCAGCATCACCAGTTTCAGGTCCGGCCGGCTCGCGACGTTGAACGTGACCTGCTCGTAGCGAAGATCGCCTTGCGTCGGATGAGTGAAGGCACGCGCTCCGCCCTCGCGGCCGAGCACGCTGTGCTCGCCCCAGAGCCGCGCAAACAGTTTACTCTCCGCACGCAGGCCATCAACAAGACCACGAATGGCCGCGTCGTCGAGATGCGTGCCGAGGTCGGCGCGAAATTCGGCAACGACGCGGCGGGCGCGTTCCTCGTAGTCGGAGATCAGCGATCGGGCTGTCGGCTCAAGAAAGATGAAGCGCAGGAGATTGCGGTCGCCAGACGGCGTCAACCACCCGACAAACAGGCGTGCTGCCGCGATATTCCAGGCACGCGCCGTCCAAGTCCGGTCCAGGACATAAGCCGGCGCCTTGATCGCCTTGATACAGGCCTCGACCGGGGCGGGAAGCTCGTCGACCGCGACAGCGCCCTCCTGGGGGTCGCGCTTGTTGGCGAGCTCAAACAAATAAGCGCGCTGCGCGCGATCGAGCCGCAGCGCAGCGGCAAGTCGCGCCAGCGCCGTCGGTGACAGTGAGATCTCACGGCCCTGCTCCAACCAGGTGTACCAGGTGACGCTCAGGCCACAGAGCTGCGCCACTTCCTCGCGCCGCAGGCCCGGCGTGCGGCGCCGCCCGCCGGCCGGCAAGCCCAATGCCGCCGGGTCGAGCTTCTCCCGTTGGGCACGGACGAAGTCCGCCAATTCCTGCTGCCGCTGATCCGGTGACCGCGCTCGCATGGTGGTTTTTGTACCAGTATAACTGGCCATCTTAAACCGGTGTTGCGTTGGCGTTATGGATCTCTCGCAAGCGATGAGCAAGTGAGAGGCACCATGCTGGACACCAAGAATCATGAAGCCCTGGTCGGTGATCAATTCGGGGCGCGCGCCAATGCCTATCTGACCAGCGCCGTGCACGCGCAAGGTCGCGATCTCGAAGCGCTGGTCGCGCTGGCCAGCAGTCACCGCGACGCGCGCGTGCTCGATCTCGGCTGCGGCGGCGGTCACGTCGCCTTCAACGTCGCTCCCCATGTCCGCGAGGTCGTTGCCTATGACTTATCCGCCGAGATGCTGGACGTCGTTGCCGGCGCAGCCAAGGAGCGCGGACTGACCAACCTGAAGACGCAACAAGGCGTGGTGGAGAGCCTGCCCTTCGCCGACGCGAGCTTCGATCTGGTCTTGAGCCGCTACAGCACGCACCATTGGCGCGATTTCGACGCGGGCCTGCGTGAAGCCGCACGGGTGTTGAAGCCCGGTGGCATCGCCGGATTTGTTGATTCGGTTGCGCCTCCGACGCCGCTGCTCGACACCTACTATCAGACCATCGAGATGTTGCGCGACTGCTCCCACGTTCGCAGTTACTCGCGCGCCGAGTGGGAAGCCGCAATGGCCCGCGCCGGCTTCTTGCCTTCGGTCAGCGTCCAGTTCCGTGTGCACCTCGTATTCAACATCTGGATCGAGCGCATGCGCACGCCGCAGGTTCAGGTCGACGCGATCCGCGCGCTGCAGGCATCCGTGGCAACGGGCGTCACGCGCTATTTCGAGACGGAACCCGACGGCAGTTTCGCCATCGATACAGCGTTGTTCCAGGCCGTGAAGGCGTGAGCAACTACAACCCGGGCGCAACGGTTTGCGCCAAGCCGGTGCGCTCGGCCTGCTCGACCGCGATGTCGTAGCCGGCATCGGCGTGCCGCAATACACCGATCCCGGTGTCGCCGTCGAGCACGCGTCGCAGGCGCTCCGCAGCTGACTCGCTTCCATCGGCCACGACAGTGACACCGGCACTCACGCCGCGCCCGCCCAGGCCGTGGATCGCCACCAGATCGGCGCCCGAGGCGCAGTTGAGCAGCGCGTTGAGCAGCGGCCAGTCGGCGATCGCGTCGGAGCCGTCGCGCATGTTCTCGGTCTCGCGGTGCGGCAGCGCCGCCGAGCCGGAGTCGAGATGGTCGCGCGTGAACGCGATGGGTCCGGAGATCGTGCCATCGCGCACGGCGTCGTTGACCATCAGGGCGAGGCGGCTGCGCTCCCCGTAGCCGAGCCAGCCGATGCGCGCCGGCAGGCCGGTGAACTTGACGTGGTCCCGCGCCTTCTCGATCCACGGCACGATCGGGTGGTTGGAGGAGAACGTGCGCAGGATCATGTCGTCGATCGCATGAATGTCCGCCGGATTGCCGGAGACCGCGATCCAGCGGAACGGACCAATGCCTTGGCAGAACAGCGGCCGGATGTACAAATCGACGAAGGAGCGGATATTGAACGCGTCCTCCACGCCCGCCGCCTTCGCTTCAGCGCGCAGCCCGTTGCCATACTCGAACACGACCGCCCCGCGTTCCTGGAACGCGAGCATCGCCCGCACGTGGCGCGCGACCGAGCGCCGCGCCGCTTCGATCAGACGATCGGGATCGGATTTGCGCAGCGCGCGTGTTTCTTCGAGCGTGAGTTCCGCCGGCACGTAGCCCTTGAGCGGGTCTGGAAAAGTCTGGTCGGTGACCACGTCAGGAATGATGCCGCGCTCCAGCAACGTCGGCAGCACATCAGCGGCGTTGGCGCGCAGCGCAAGCGCGAGCGGCTGGCCTGCATCGCGCGCAGCGATCCACTTGTTGATCGCGTCATCAAGATTGTCGGTCGTCTCGTCGCAATAGCCCGAGGCGATGCGCCGGTCGATGCGGGCCTGGTCGATCTCGATAACGAGGGTCGACGCGCCTGCGAGCTTGCCGGCCAGCGGCTGCGCGCCGCTCATGCCGCCGCAGCCTGCGGTCAACAACAAGCGCCCGGCGAGCGTGCCGCCGAAATGCGCGCGCCCGACCGACATGAAGGTCTCGTAGGTCCCCTGCAGAATGCCCTGGCTGCCGATGTACTGCCATGCGCCGGCGGTCATGCCCGGCATGATGGTGAGGCCCATGTCATCGAGGCGGCGCCGGTTCTCCTCGCGGCTCCACTCGCCGACGATGTTGCCGTTGGCCATGATCACCAACGGCGTCGTCGCCTGGCCCGGGAAGACGCCGATCGGCTTGCCGGACTGGACGACGAAGGTCTGGTCATCGCGCATGCTGGTGAGCGTCGCGACGATGCGATCGAAGGCATTCCAATCACGCGCGGCGCGCGCGATCGACATGTAGATCACGAGATTGTCCGGATCCTCGGCGTTCTCCAGGTTGTTCTCCAGGAGTCGCAGGATCGCTTCCTGGCGCCAACCCTTGCAGCGCAACGTGGTGCCACGCCCGGCGGTGACCTCGCGCCCACGGCGGATCGGAATGCTCATGGCAGTCTCTCCTCAGTATTTCCACGTGTCCCGGATCAGCAGTGCACCGCTACGCAAGAGCTTCGCGCTGCACCGCATCCGGGACACGGCGTCCTACAGATAGCTGCGCAGGTCGAGGCCCATCGCCTCCTCGACCTCGGGAAACACGGCTGGGTCGAGCGCACCCTTGCCGACCGGGAATTTCGAGCGATGCGCAGTGATGACCGCAACCCGGCGGCCCGGCTCGAGTTCGGAGATCGCGACTGGCGCGCCGGTCTGCGGATCGAGCGTGCCGATCATATCGGGAAAGGTCGCGACGCGCCGGTCGGCCAGATCCGCGGTCATGTATTCGTTGTAGATGCCGAGCATGACCTCGCTGCGATCGCTGCGGACGCGCATGCGGCCGACATCGAAGCCGCCCGCGTAGGCGACCGAGTTCTCGACCACCTCACCGACCATCAACAACTCGCCTCGCAGGAACTCGACCGCCGCTGCCACGCGGTCCGGGCCATTGGCATCCAGCATCGCGCGGCCAAGCTCGAGCTGAAACGTGATCGCGCCCGGTGCACCGTTCTGTTTCACAAACGCCGCGCTAAGCGGCCCGCGCGCCGCGTAAATCATGCCGCCGTTCACCACGGACGCGTGGCGCATCACCGTCGAGGTGCGCACGATATTGCCTTCGACCACCACGTTGAGCCGCGAACCGTCGGACTGATAGCCGCCGCAGCCGACCTGGAAGATGCTCACATCCGGACGGGATGCGAGCCCCATGCCGCCCATCTTGACGGTCGGATGGCCGCGACCGTTCGAGGCCGCATCGATGTAAGGCAAGCCGAGCGCGGCAGCGACCAGCCATGCGTTGAAGCCCGGAACGTGCCCGCAGATCACGCCGGCGGGCGGCGCATCAAGCAATGCGATCAGGCGGCGCGCCGAATCCAAACAATCGCGCGGCGCCACCAGCGGCTTGGCGAAGCCCGGCGCACCCACGGCCGTCGCGGTGAGGATCGTACTCTCCGGCGCAAGCTCATCGAGGCTTACGAAATCGACGCCGCCGAGATCGAGCGCCATGCGCCCCTGCACCCGGTGACGATCGGCGGTGCCCTGCCCGCTGCCGCCGGCGGACAGAAACAATCCGCCGATCAGCGCCGCCTCGAGATCGTCGTTGTCGAATTTACGCCGCACCTTCCAACTCCATCACGTTGCGATCTGCTCGGGCATGCCGAGGAAGGTCGCGAACAACGAATGCTCGGCCTTGGCCTGCGCGGCCGATCCACGAAACACCACCGCGCCGGACGAGAGCACGATCACCTGGTCGGCGACGTCGAGCGCGCGCGCGGTGTTCTGCTCAACCAGGAGGATGGTGACACCTTCGCGCTTGAGATCGAGCAGTGCCTTGAGGCAGAGATCAACCATCTTGGGCATCAAACCGAGCGAGAGCTCATCGACCAGCAACAACCGTGGCTCGGCCATCAGGGCGCGACCGATGGCGAGCATCTGCTGCTCGCCGCCGGAGAGCGAGCTCGCGAGTTGCGTCGTGCGCTCGGCAAGCCGCGGGAAGACGTGAAACACGCGCTCGCGATTGACGCGATCACGCGCACGCGTGTGGGCATAACCGCCGACAGTGAGATTCTCGTCGACGGTGAGATCAGGGAACAACTGCCGGCCTTCCGGCACCAGCGCGATGCCCAGCTCGGCGCGGTCGACGGCGCGCCGGCGCGTAATCTCGGCACCCTCGTAGACGATACGCCCGCCGTAGATATCGACGTGACCCATGATCGCCATCATGGTCGAGGTCTTGCCGGCACCGTTCGGGCCGAGCAATGCCAGTAATGTCCCGGCCTGCAGATCGAAGCTCAGATCATGCACGGCGCGCACGGCGCCGTAGCCGCAGCTCAAGTTCTCAAGCGTCAGCATGGGCCACCACTCCATCGCCGACATAAGCCTCGCGCACGATCGGGTCCGCCATCACCTGCGCCGGCACACCGTCGCTGACAATCGCGCCGGCGTTGAGTACCGCGATGCGCCGGCACACGCGCATGACCTGCTCGAGATTATGCTCGACCAAGATGACGGTGGTACCCTCGGCATTGACCGCCGCGATGGTGTCGGCCTGTTGCAGTGCCTCGGTATGATTGAGTCCGGCGAGCGGCTCATCCAGCAACAACACACTCGGCTCCAGTGCGAGTGCGCGCGCCAAGCTCCAGCCGTTTGAGCTGCCCGAGCGGCAGCGCGTCGGCGAGCTTGCGCTCGCTGCCGCCGAGACCGACCTTGGCGAGGATCGCCATGGCGCGCTCGGTCTCGCTCGCGCGCGAGACGTTGAACAACGCGTGCAGCGGGCTCGACGTGCGGTGATAACCGGCCGCGAGCACGACGTTGTCGAGCACCGTCATGCTGCGGAATGGCCGCACGATCTGGTGCGTGAGCGCGAGCCCCTGGCGCACGCGCGCAGCGGTCGGCTCGCGCGTCACATCGGTGCCACGCAGCAGCACGTGACCCGTATCGGGGCGCAGGATCCCGGTGATGACACGCAGCAACGTGGTCTTGCCGGCGCCGTTCGGACCGATCAAGCCCACGAACTCACCGGCCTCGACGCGCAGCGACGCCTCCTGCAGCGCCTGTACGCCGCCGAAGCGGATCGATGCAGCCTCGACGGCCAGCACCGCGCTCATGGCTTTGCGCTCCGCCACACGAGTTGCTTGAACAATCCGGCCATGCCGCCCGGCGCGAGGCGGATCATCAGCACCAGCAATCCGCCGAACACCAGCAACCGATAGTCGTTGAGGAACCGAATCGCCTCGGGCAGCAGCGTCAGCACGACCGCCGCAACGGCGACGCCCCACGTGGAACCGATCCCGCCGATGACCACCATGGCGAGCAGCATGACCGAGACCACGAAGTCGAATGCGTCGGCGGTGATGAACTGGGTGAAGTAGGCGTAGAGCCCGCCGGCGAGACCCGCCAGCGCCGTGCCGATCCCGAAGGCGGCGAGCTTGTAGCTCGCGACGTTGACGGCGAGCGTGGCCGCGGCATCCTCGTCCTCACCGACAGCGCGAAATGTGAAGCCCATCCAGCTCCTGTTGATGTAGAGGCTGAGCGCGATGGTGATCAGCGCACAGACGATGATCAGCACCATGTTGCCGGTCGCCCCCAAACCCGAGGCCGGAATGTTGCTGATTCCCATCTCGCCGCCGAGCCAGCTCTGCTTGCGCACAAAGCCGGTGAACAGGAAGTTCACGCCGATGGTCGTCACCGCCAGAAAGTCGCTGCGCACGCGCAGCGACGCGAAGCCGACGACGATCCCCAGCAAACTTCCGACGACGGCACCAGCAACCAACGCCGGTACCAAGTTGTGGGTTGCGACCGCGGTCAGCGCTGCCGCGTAAGCGCCCGCGCCATAAAAGGCGCCGTGCCCTAGGCTGATCTGTCCGCAGAAGCCGCTGATCAGATTGAGGCTCACCGCCAGGATCACGTTGATGCCGACGACCGAGAGCAGGCTGATCTCGTAGGCGCTCACGCGGTCTTGGCTCCGGTGAAGCCCTGCGGGCGGATCATCAACAAGGCGATCAGCGCGAGGAACGCAATCGCGTCGCGATTGAGCCAGGAGCCGATGAAGATCGTGCCATATGACTCCACGACCCCGAGCACCAGGCTCGCCACCAAGGTGCCGCGCACGCTGCCGAGCCCGCCCAGCACGATGATGGCGAGCGCCTTGTAGCTCACCACGTAGCCGGTGCGTGGATCAACAAATCCATCGAGCATGGCGACGAGCCCGCCGGCGATGGCAGCGAGCGCCGACGACAGCGCGAAGTTGAGATAGCGGACCTTGATGGCATCGACCCCGAAGCTCGCGGCGATCTGCGGCTTCGATACGGTCGCGCGCCAGGCGACCCCGATGCGGGTACGGGTCGTGAAGATATGCAGACCAACAAATACCAGTATGGCCGCGACAACGATTGCGATCTGCACCGCGTTCACGCTCACGCCGGCGATATCATAAACACGCAGTGCGAACGGGTTTGAGCGGAACGTCACCCCCTGCTCGCCGAAGACGATGCGGAACGCATCCTGCATCAGCACCAGCAAACCTACCGATGCGATCATCGGCACGTCGGGCCGATAGATCAGCAATGGCTGGTAGAGCAGCCGGTAGATCGCGATGCCGAAGATCGGCGCTGCGATGATCGCCGCGAGAAAGCCGAGCGCGATGCTGCCCGTCTGGTTGGCGACGAGGACCGTGACGTAGGCGCCGAGCGCGAACACCGCCGCATGCGCGATGTGGAGGATGCGCAGCATGCCATAGACCAGGGTCAGGCCCACGGCCATCATGGCGTACATGCATCCGAAGATGAGGCCCGTTACGGCAAGGTCGACGTAGTACACGAAGATCTCCGGACCTCATCCTGAGGAGCATGCGCGCTGCAAGCGCGCATGCGTCTCGAAGGATGGCCAAGGGCGAATGCTTTCATCGTGGCCGTCCTTCGAGACGCCTGACCCCTGCGGGGTCAGGCTCCTCAGGACGAGGCAGTAGCGTTTTAATTCCCCGGCGGGTTCACCACCTCGGGCGCGTCCACCAGCGCGGCGAAGGAGAACTTGCCGTCTTTGATCACGTTGATGCTGTACGGCATGATGATCTCGCGATCCTTGGTGAAGCCGATCAGGTTGCCCTCCAGCATCGGGAAGTCCTTGGTGGCGGCGAGCGCGTCGCGCACCTTGACCGGGTCGGCGACGCCGGCGCGCTTGATCGCGTCGGCCATCAGTCGCACCGCCGAGTAGGTCACCGCGGCGACACCCTCGGGCGGATAGCCGGCGCGCTTCTGGAACTCGGCGAAGAACTTCTGCAGCGCCGGATCGTTGCGGGCGCGGTCGAAGCTATCGACGATGTAGGTGCCGTTCGCCGCCGGTCCGGCGATCTCCATGAACTTCTCGGAGTCGAAAGCCTGCGAGCCGATGACCGGCACGGTCACGCCGGCGGCGCGCAGCTGCGCGACCAGCGGGCCGCCGGTGAAGAAATAGCCGGTGGCGTAGACGGCGTCGGGATTGTCGCGCTTGACGCTCGCCACAATCGAGCCGAACTGCCGATCCTGCAGCGCGTAGCTGTATTTGTTGACGATATCGAGCCCGTACTTGGGCGCGCCCGCCAGGAACCCATCCATGGTCGCCTGGCCGTAGTCATTATCCATGGTGATGGCGGAGATCTTCTTGAAGCCGAGATTCTTGCCGATGAAGTATGCGGTCGCGCGCCCCTGCGGCGGGCCGAGATGCACGAGCCGGAAGCAGTAATCGCCCGCGGCGGTGATGTCGGGGTGCACCCCGTAGGCCGAGATGAACGGAATGCCGGCCTTCTGGAACAGCGGCGCGGCCGCGCGGCCTGACGCCGAGTAGCTGCCGTTCACCGCGAACTTCACGCCGTCTTCGCCGATCAGCTTGTTGGCGGTGAAGATCGCCTGGTCCGACTTGGCCTGGTCGTCATAGGAGATGAGCTGCAGTTTTTCACCGAGCACGCCGCCGGCATTGTTGACGTCCTCGATCGCCATCTCGGCGGCGATCTTCGCCGACTTGCCGTCGGTCGCCGCAAAGCCGCTGAGCGGCGCCTGGAAGCCGATCTTGATGTCGGCCTGTGCGGGCAAAGCGCCGAAGCCAAACAAAGGCACGCTCAGCACCGCGCCGAGCAACAACTTGCGACGATTAGTTCCGTTTACTGCGCGATGCCACACGGCTGCCTCCGTTAGTGTTGGCCGATCCGATCGGCGTTCGTGGTTGATGCTAGCAATTCGCGTGCCTTCTTGATCGCCGCGGCGGGCGGTTGCGCCCCTCGCCAGTCGGCACGATCCTGCGCCCGGCGCGTGGCGTCAATTCCGAGTTTGGTGATCACGCCCGCTTCGTCCAGCGGTTCCGAGCGATCGGTGCGCACACCGGGAATGACGATGAGATCGCGTTCCGCGCGCATCCGCGTGGCGCACGCCCATTCCACCTGCTCGGCATCCCAGGGATCGATGTCGTCATCGACCACGATCACCCGCTTGATGAGATTGACCGCGGCCCAGACCGCAAACATTGCCTTGCGCGCGTCGCCCGGACGCGGATCCTTGAGGGCGACGACGGCGTGCAGCCGCCCAGCGCCTCCGAAGCCGACCGCGACTTGCGCCACGCCCGCGACACTGGCCCGCGCGGCGCGCGCCAATCCGGCCGCAATCGCAACGCCGCCGAGCAGGCAGTGCTCCGGGTGATGCCCCGGCAACACCACCTGGAAGATCGCGTCGTTGCGGCGCGTGAGGCGCGAAAACGTCGCGACCACGCCGTTCCCGTAGTTCTCATAAAGACCATGGAACTCGCTGACCGGCCCCTCCTCGATCTCGTCGTTGAGATCGAGCGTGCCTTCCAGCACGCATTCGCACTGCGCCGGAACAACAAGATCGGAGCTCAGGCAGCGCGCGGCTTCGATCGGCTCGCCGAGCAGGCCGCCTGCAACCTCGAGCTCGTCCTCGCCGAGTTGCAGATAAAGACAGGCCGCCAGCACCACGGCCGGATGGTTGCCGACCGTCACGGCGATGTCGAGCTTTTGCCCGCGCTCGCGGGCCGCCCGCGCCAGCACGGCGAGATGATGGTTGGGCGCGATCCCCACCATGGCGCGATTGCCGCCGAGCGGCTTGAGCCGCGCGATCGAGAGGTTCGCCCCTCCGGTCAGGCTGTCCTTCGCGACGATCGCGCCGGCCGTGATGTAGGGCCCGGTCTCGTGCTCGAAGAAGCGCGGGATCGGCAGCTCCTTGGCGAGGTCCGGATCAGTGAGGACCTGCTGCTGGCAAGGAGGTGCCTCGGTGATCCGCGGCCGCAGCGGCTTATCGATCGCACCGAGGATCCGGGATTGCAGCGTCGCGGGCGTCACGCCAATTGCCGCGGCAAACCAGGACACGCCGTTGAGCAGATTCCCGACGACCGGCATCGTGTGCCCGATGACGCGTTCGAACCGCAGCGCCGGACCACGGTCGGATTCGGCGAGACAGGCCGCAATCTCATAATCCAGGCTGGCCGGCGCGGCGATGGTGCGCAACTCTCCGCGATCTTCGAGCGAGGCGAGCCACGCGCGCATCGATTGCCGGTGCGGTGCTGCCCTGCCGCTCATCCGCTGTTCAAAACCTCGTTCGCCTGGACGGAAACTCTATCCTGCGCCCCAAAGGTGTCCACGACCAACGGGCGAAACGGCGCATAGGCAAAATCGAAGGCCTGTGGCAAACCAGCGCGACATGGTCGAACTGCGCAGCCTTGCCTATTTTGTCACCGCTTGCCAGCACGAGAGCCTGGCGCGCGCGGCCGAGCACCTGGGCATTGCGCTCTCGACTTTGAGCGTGAGCCTCAAGGGACTCGAAGACGAGCTTGGGCTCGAGCTCTTCCGCCGCACCAGCTCTGGTCTCTATCCAACGACCGCGGCGCGCTGGCTGTTTCGCGCCGCCGCCCCGGTGCTGCTGACGGAAGGCTTTGCCCGCCGCTGGCTCGCGGGCCGCAAGCCTGCGCAACCACACGTGCTCACGGTCGAGACCAGCCTCAATTTCACGCTCGGCCGCATCAGCAATGCGATCCTCAGTGCGAGCGAAATATTGGCGGCGGAGAAGCCGCAGGTTCTGATCGATCCGATCTGGATCGCCGAGCCCGATACGCATCAGGTTTCCGGCATCGCCGACGATTGGCAGGGCGCGACGCGCAGCCGCGTGCGCATCGCGGCAGCGGACGCCGATTTTGTGGCGAGCCCATCCGATGTCGTCCTGCTGGCGGACGGCTGGGTGCTGGCCTGCCGCGTGCCGGCCGGGACGGCGCACCCCGCCAGCGCCGCCCAGCTTTTCGCCGGCCCGGTCATGATCCCGGAGTTGCCGCGCCCGTTGCTGCAACAGGCAATGGATTATTGCGCGCGTCACCGCATCAGCAACGCGCGGTTCATCAGCGAGCCACCCGGCGCGCTGCCGCGCCTGTTTGATGACCATCCGGAAGCCGCGTTCTTCATTCCCGGCAGCGTGCTGTCCGCGCGGCTCGGGTTGCTTCGCATGCGAACCGTTGCGCCGGATCCGCCGCTCACAACACGGATTGTCGCGCACGCCGACCCCGGCGACCGGATCGGGCGCGCGTACATCCGCCACTTGCGGGCCGCGCTTGCCGCGCCGCCCCGGATCCATGGACCAACCCCGGCCGTCAGCTTTCGCCAGGTTCGCTACTTCAACATGCTGCATCGCCTGCGCCGGGTCTCCGCCGCGGCGCATGGCGCCAACATCGCTCAGCCAGCGTTGAGCGAGCAGTTGCGCAAGTTGGAGACGTCGCTCGGTGGTGCACTGTTCGAGCGCCACAGCGATGGCCTCGTCCCGACCGCGCTTGGTGAGCGGTTCGCGCCGATTGCGCAAATGCTCGAGGCGAGCATGCGCGAGATCGCGGTCAGCGGCGCCTCCACGTTCGTGCCGGCCGCCAAACGCCTCGCGCTCGGCGTTCTGCCGTCGGTGAGCCAGCACGGGCTGCTCGTCAACAAGATCGCCGAGGCCGTGCTCGAGGTGCGCGCGCGGCATCCGGCGCTGGCGGTCGTGGTGCGCGAAGCACCGAACCGCATCCTGCAGGACTGGGTGGTGCGCGGCGTCGTGGGGATTGCGATCGTCGAGACCAGCCTGCCGCAAATGGCGCGGCTCGAGCTTGGCTCATCGGAAGCGCTCGCGGTGATCGCCGACCCGCGCCACAACGTGCTGCCGGCCGAACCGGTCCGGTTGGCGCAGCTCGCGGACCTGCCGCTCGCCTTGCCGACGGCGCGCTTCGGGTTGCGGCATTTACTGGACGCCGCCGCGCAGGAGCGCGGGTTCGCCATCAAGCCGCGACTCGAGATCGACGCGCTGACCATGATGGCCGCGGTGCTGGCGCGTGAGCCCCTCTGTACGGTGCTGCCGCCCTCGGCGGTGCGGCGCGAGCTTGCCGCCGGCGATCTCGTGGCGCACCCGATCATCGAACCGGAGGTCGCCCGGCGGCTATTCATGATCTTCTCGGGCGAGCGCAGCCTCACCGAGGCCGAACGCGACCTGGTGCAGACGCTACGCGCCCGGCTGGCGGATCTCTCCGAGACCTCGCCACATCCGCCAGCCCATCCCCGGGTGCGCCGGGCCATACATCATAGATGACGTTTCCGGCTTAGATGACATCGCACAGACTCGTGTTCCGAACCAACGCCGGCGATCAAAACGAGCCGGCGAAGATCGGGGACCCAGCCCGACGCGAGGGTACGCAGACCCATACATCGCCTCGCATAGATGACGTTTCGCCCATAGATGACGCCGCGCAGCTCGGATGCGGGGCGCCAGTCGCGCTGCGGGGCAGCAGTCTGGGGAGGCCGTGCAAAAAACTCGCGGCGAGCTTCCGGTCGACGTCCAGGCGCCGCAACCGTATAGATGACGCGTTCTCGCATAGATGACATAGATGACACCGCGTAGCCGGATGGTGGGGTGTCGCGCCCTTGCGCGACGACCCGCATTCCGGGGATGGCCGTGCCACAAACTCATGCTGCAAGATTGCGCTCGAAGTCCCGACCCTGGATTTCGTTTCGCTCATCGGGGCTATAGTCTGATTCAGTTGTCAAACAGCCCGACGCCAAAAAGCGTCATCGTCCGGCGCAAACCGGGGTGCCGAACCACCGTTCATTCCATCACTTCACTTCCACTCCAACTCCACGCTCATGCCCGGCATTCTCGCTCCAGGTTCGTCATAAACAAACACTGTGTGATGTTTTTGCTTTGATTTTGTCAATATCGCTGGTATCTCGCCCGCGAAAACATTACGACCGCGACGAGGCGTGCGATCGAGGAGCGATTGCGTCGGGTTGGCGGTCGCGATCGTGTTCACACGGATTGCTCCCAGGAGTGAAGTACGCGCCATTACGAAAGTTTCATCGGCCAGTAACAAACCAACCCTTCGTCTCTGATACCTTGCCTTGTGGTGGGTTGTTGGGCCTTTCGGTCAGCTGCGTGTGGTGCTTGTTGCCCGAGAATGAAACTGCATCAGCTGTATTTGCCTACTCTTTTGCTGCGTCCCGTTTGCGTCGCAAGGGCAAGTGGGTACGGACGCTGCCCGCGGTCACGCCATTGCACTCAGCGTCTGCGCGGCCTGCCACGTGACCGGAGCCGATCAGCCACACCCGCCGATTTTGCATCAGCCGGCTCCAAACTTCACGAGCATCGCGAGAAAACCGGCTATGACAGCTCAGGCGCTGCGCCATTTCATTTCAACGAGTCATGCCACCGCCGGCGATCGGTGCAAAATGCCCAATCCTGAACTAACCGATGAAATGGTAGACCAAGTCGTGGCCTACATACTGAGCCTTCGCGATCAACGCTGAACTTGGGATATTTTGATATCCGGCCGTAGGTGCGGCCCAATGACTGAAGTTTTAGAGGCGACAGCCCGCGCGACCGCAGCAGGCCTCACGAGTGAGCAGGCTCGGCGCCGGCTTGTGGAAGTCGGGCCGAATGCGACACCCGACGCGGAGGTGCATCGTCTCCGACGCCTGCTCGGAAAGTTCATTGCGCCGGTTCCGTGCCTGTTGGAGGCGGCGATCGTGCTCCAGCTCGTCCTGGGCGAGTACATCGAGGCTTCGGTCATCGGCTTCCTGCTCGTGTTCAACGCAGCGCTCGGCGTGTTGCACGAAGGGCGCGCTCAGGCGACGATCGATGCGCTCAAGTCACGCCTCGCGTTGTGGGCCTCGGTGCGCCGGGATGGCACCTGGTGCCGCATTCCGGCGGCGGGCCTGGTGCCCGGTGATGTTGTCAAGCTCTCCCTTGGCGGCGTGGTCCCCGCCGACGTGCGCCTCTTGGGCGGTGATGTGCTGCTCGATCAATCGATGCTCACGGGTGAGTCGCTGCCGATCGAAGCTGGCGCCGGATACGAAACCTATGCGGGCGCCCTCGTGCGGCGTGGGGAAGCTGTCGCGGCGGTCACCGCCACTGGCACGCGCACGAAATTTGGGCGCACCGCCGAACTGGTGCGTACCGCCCACGTCACGAGCTCTCAGCAAAAGGCGGTCCTGCACGTGGTGCGCAACCTCGCGGCGGTCAACGGCTGCGCCGCGCTGATCCTGGTCGGTTATGCGTACTCGATCGGCATGCCTTTGGGCGAACTTCTTCCGTTGGTTCTGATCACCATCATCGCCACTGTTCCGGTCGCACTGCCAGCCACGTTCACGTTGGCGACCGCGCTCGGCGCCCAGGCATTGGCAAAACGCGGCGTGCTTCCGACCCGGCTCTCCGCGGTCGACGAAGCTGCCACGATGGACATTCTGTGCGCCGACAAGACCGGCACGCTCACCCGCAACGAGCTGTCGGTCGGTGCGGTACGCCCTATGCCCGGCTTCGACGAGGCGCGCGTGCTCGCGCTGGCGACGCTGGCCAGTTCGGAGGGAGGACACGATCCGGTCGATGCTGCGGTCCGCGCAGCGGCGCCACGAAGTGTCCCGGCCCATCTGCCGACGCTCGTTGCATTCGTGCCGTTCGATCCGGCAACGAAAATGGCGCAGGCGACCGCGACGGACCGGAATGGCCGTCGGGTACGCGTCGTCAAAGGTGCCTTCGCGGTGATTGCCGGCATGACGCAAGCGTCAGCGGCGACCACCGCGCTCGCGCTCGAATTGGAGGCTCGAGGACTCCGCGTGCTCGGCGTCGCAGTCGGCGCGCCGGACTCGATGCAGTTGGCCGGCGTGATTGCGCTGGGCGACCCGCCGCGTCCGGAGTCGGCCGCGTGCGTTGCCGAACTTCGCGACATGGGCGTTCACACTGTGATGGTGACCGGCGACGCGCCCGCGACCGCCGCGGTTGTCGCCAAGGCGATCGGGCTTGAGGGCGCCATGTATCCGCCCGGACCGATCCCCGAAAACGTCCGTCCGCGCGACTTCGCGGTCTTCGCTGGCGTATTACCGGAGGACAAGTATCGCCTCGTCAAAGACTTTCAAAATGCCGGCCACGTGGTCGGCATGTGCGGCGACGGCGCTAACGACGCGCCGGCGCTGCGGCAGGCTCAGATGGGCATCGCGGTATCCACTGCAACCGACGTCGCCAAATCCGCGGCTGGCATTGTGCTCACTGAACCAGGGCTCTCCGGCATCGTCGCGGCGGTGCGGGAAGGCCGGGTCACGTTCCAGCGCATTCTCACCTATACGTTGCGATCAATTGTCCACAAAACGCGCCAAGTTCTATTTCTCGGCATCGGTCTTTTCATGACTGGTCACGCGATCCTGACGCCGATGCTGGTGGTGATCTCGATGGTGACCGGCGATTTTCTGGCCATGTCTTCGACCACCGACAACGTGCGTCCCTCGTCCAAACCGAATGCGTGGCGCATCGGCAGCCTTACGCTTGCCGGCGTGATCATCGGCTTCTTCGACCTGATGTTCTGCGTCACAGTCCTGGCGTTCGGCAAATACAGGTTGAGGCTCGACATCGGTCCGCTGCGCACATTGACGATGGTCACGCTGGTGTTCAGCGGCCAAGCTATTTTCTATGTGGTGCGCGAGCGCAAACGCCTCTGGTCGTCACGTCCAAGCATCATTGTGATCCTGTGCTCGATCGCCGATTTGCTGATCGTTCCGACCATGGCCGTCAGCGGATTGCTGATGGACCCCTTGCCACTGCCTATCGTGGCCAGCGTTTTCCTCGCCTGTATCGCGCTGGCGTTCCTGCTGGATCAGATCAAGGTCGCGATCTTTGCTCGGCTGCGCATGATGTAGCTAGCTAGGCCTCGATGATGACCTTAAGCGCCTGCGTCCGTGCCGCGCTCGCAAATGTCTCATAGGCCTCCAAGATGTTGTGCAGCTTGAAGCGATGCGTGATGAGCAGTGTCGGATCGATCTTTCGCGACTCAACGGTCCTTAGCAGCATGGGTGTGGTGACGGTATCCACTAGCCGTGTGGTGATCGTGATATTTCGGTCCCACAGGCGCTCCAGATGCAAGTCCACCTTGGTGCCGTGCACGCCGACATTCGCGATCGTGCCGCCCGGCGCAACAATGTCTTCGCACGTCACGAATGATGCCGGCACGCCCACCGCCTCAATGGCCGTGTCAACGCCGCGTCCGTGAGTTCTCTTCATCACCGCATCGGACGGATTATTTTGGCTGGCATTGATTGTCATCGTCGCGCCAAAGCGCTGGGAAACCTGCAGCCGATTTTCATCGAGATCGATCATGATGATTTCGGCCGGCGCGTAGAATTGAGCCGTCAGTAATGCGGCCAGTCCAATTGGCCCGGCACCGACAATGGCAACCGTGCTCCCTGGCTGGACTTTGCCATTAAGGACGCCACACTCGAACCCGGTCGGCAGAATGTCGCTCAGCATGACCAGCGCCTCTTGGTCGGCAGTTGCTGGAGCGTGATAGAGGCTGGTATCGGCATGGGGAATACGCACATACTCAGCCTGAGTGCCGTCGATCTGGTTACCTAGAATCCACCCGCCCGTGGTGCAGTGGGAGTACATTCCGCGCCGGCAATATTCGCACTTGCCACAAGCGGAAATGCAGGAAATCAGGACCGGGTCTCCCGTCTGAAATACCGTAACACCGGCACCGACCTTGTCGACGATGCCGACGCCTTCATGGCCAAGGATGCGACCCGGTTGGCACGTTGGGACATCGCCCTTGAGGATGTGGAGATCCGTACCGCAGATCGTCGTCTTGCTAATTTTTACGATGGCATCGGTTGACTCTTTGATGCTCGGAATCGGACGATCTTCGAGCACCTTCTCGCCCGGCCCCCGATAGACCAAAGCTTTCATGTTCATCACTTTCCCACCTGCGTTGACGCGAGTACGAGCAGTTTGTCAGTTCAACGCAATGTTTAACCGATACGGCAGTTTGCTCGTTGACTCAGGTCAATGCAAAAATCGACGAGCACTTCAGTCTTTGCTCGACCAGCCTCACGAAACGGACATGACGCTGAATTGGATACGCAGCCGCATTCCAGCCTTGGCGCTTGACGCGCTTCAAACCGGACGGAGCTGTTGATGACGTCACATACGGCCCCTAAAGCTTCCCGTGCAGAACTCGCCCACGTCAGCGTGCCGCTAATGTGGCCGATGCTTATCGCCGCTCAGATGACCGAAAAGGGGCTCGAGCTTTACGCCAACAACCTCAAGTTCCTCGCTGAAGAAGAGAAGCTTCATCACGATCTTCGCCCGAAGCTGGCGACACCGAATACTGTGCTGCTCGACCTGCGCACGATGGTGTTTCGGGATTATTCGAAAGCCGGTGCGCGGGGTACTCCAACTATCGTCGACGCGCCGTATGCCGGTCATTCAGCGATGATCGCGGACTATCACAAAGGTCAGAGCCTGATCGAAACGCTGGTCGCGAATAATCTCGAGCGCGTTTTCCTGACCGACTGGAAGTCGGCCACCGCGGACATGAAGGACCTCGAGATCGATCAGTATCTGGCAGAGCTCAATGTTTGCGTCGATGACCTCGGGGGCCGCGTCAACCTCATTGGCCTCTGCCAAGGTGGCTGGCTGTCGGCGATGTATGCTGCCCGGTTTCCCAATAAGGTCTTGAGCCTCGTACTCGCCGGCGCGCCGATCGACACGGACGCCGGTGAGGGCCCGGTCAAGCGCATGGCGCACGCCTTTCCAACCGCCTTTTACGAGGAGCTGGTCGCGTTGGGCGGCGGCCTCATGCGTGGCGAGATCATGCTGCGCGGCTGGAAGAACATGCATCCTGAGGAGCACTATATCCAAAGCCACATCGATCTTTACGAACACATCGACGATCCCGCTTATCTCGCGAAGGAAGAGACCTTCGAGACCTGGTACGAGAATCCGATCGACCTCCCTGGTCGATGGTATCTGCAGGCGATCGTTCAAATCTTCAAAGAAAACCGCCTTGCCAAAGGAACATTCGTGGCTCTGGGTCGCCAGGTCGATCTCCGGCGCATAACCTGTCCTGTCTATCTGCTCGCCGGCGAAACTGACGACATCACCACCAGCGAACAGGTCTTCAATGCCGAGAAATATCTCGGCACACCCAAGGATCAGATCTGGAAGCAGCTCGTGCCCGGCGGGCACATCGGTCTGTTCATGGGCTCTCGGACCCTGAAAGAAACCTGGCCCACCATCGCGAGCTGGGTCGCGGCACGCTCAGCGCCAAGGTGAGAACACTGAGGGTCGGGGTTCCGAACAGCGGACGCCCTCCTTTTGCTTCGCGAGCCCAGTTGTTGCATTGGTTCCCAGTCAGAATATTCCCATGTAGGAACCAAGGAACCCGCGATGGTTTTGAGCATCAAAGACCCGGAAACTGAACGATTGGCCCGGAAGCTCGCCCGACTCACGGGCGAAAACATTACGACCGCGACGAGACGCGCGATCGAGGAGCGATTGCGCCTGGTTGGCGGCCAATCACGTAACGCTGCCTTGCTGGCGGATATGGCCGAAATCCGCCATCGGTGGACCACGATGCCGATCTTAGATAACCGGACGTCGGACGAGATCCTCGGCTATGACGAGCATGGATTGCCGCGCTGATGGTGATCGACAAATCCGCGATCGAGGAAAACAGGGGACAGAGCTCGATTATGGATTAATCCCGCGTCGACTCGAAACTCGCCGACGCTTGCGAGGATAATCGTGGTCTGTCCCCGTTTTCTACACAGGGCCGTCTCGATCGGATCGAACCAGTCGCTACTACCAAAAAGCTGTGAACGAGGTTCCCCTGTCGGCTGCGAACGTTCAGACGTCGTGCTAACGCTGGTCATGGCGTGGTCTCCCGCCCGGCGCTTCAACGCCGGGTGATTCGAGGTTGCTAACTCTCGGAGACTACGCCACCTCCAATTCCAACCAACTTCGCGACACCACCCGTCGCCCCGCATAGATGAAGTTTTCGCCCATAGATGACGGTGGGCGTGCGGCCATCCTTCGAGACGCCCGAGCTTCGCTCGGGCTCCTCAGGATGAGGGCGCAGATTGCTGAAGCGCACCAAACAGCGGCCCTCATCCTGAGGAGCGTGCGCGCGTCAGCGCGTACGCGTCTCGAAGGATGGCCACACGCATAGATGACGTCCCGCATAGATGTCATAGATGACGCTGCCGCGCATAGATTCCATAGATGACACCGTAATCCGGGGGCGGCCGGGCCACAAACGCTTGCCTCGAGATTTGATCAAAAGTCCCGACCCCGGATGTCGCTTCGCTCATCCGGGCTACGGCGCCGGCGCATAGATGACGCCGTTCGCATAGATGACATACATGACGCAGCATAGCCGGATTGCGGGCGGCCAGGTCACGAACGATTGCTGCGAAGTTCCAGACAAAAAGTCCCGATCCCGGATGTCGCTCCGCTCATCCGGGGTTCAATCTGATTCACATATCAAACAGCCCGACGCAAAGATGCGTCATCGCCCGGCGCATTCTGAGTGCCAGGCCACCTTTCATTCCATTACTTCACTTTCCACTTCCTAACTCTGGGGTCCGCATTCCAGCTCCAGGTTCGTTACCGCGAAGCGCTCCTACGAAACCTGCGCTTGATATCTTTTGTTATATTCCCGTCAATACAATAATTCAGGGCCGTCAATAGCTCGGCATCGCCCGCCTGTTTGGCCGAACGGATCCCTTGCATGCGGGTTAGGTAGAAGGTACCTATTCAGGAACCAAGGAACCCTAATGGCCCTCAGCATCAAAGACCCGGAAACCGAACGATTGGCCCGGAATCTGGCGCGACTCACCGGCGAAAACATTACGACCGCGACGAGGCGCGCGATCGAGGAGCGATTGCGCCGGGTCGGCGGCCAATCTCGTAGGGCTGCCTTGTTGGAAGATATGGCCGAAATCCGTCGGCGCTGGAGGGCGATGCCGGTCCTGGACAACCGGACCTCAGACGAGATCCTCGGTTATGACGAGCATGGATTGCCGCGCTGATGGTGATCGACACATCCGCGATCGTGGCAATTGCACTCGACGAGCCTGATGCCGCGCAGCTTGAGGGACGGATTGCCGATGACCCGGTTCGCTTGATCTCCGCTGCCACCGTGGTCGAAACAACGATCGTGCTCGAGACGCGGCTAGGCGATGCAGGCGGGCGCGAGTTTGATCTCTGGCTCCTTAAGATCGGCGCCGAGATCGTTCCTGTCGACGCTGAGCAGGCCGATGCAGCGCGGCGCGCCTGGCGCCGCTACGGCAAGGGACGTCACGCCGCCGCGTTGAATTACGGCGACTGCTTTTCCTACGCACTGGCGCTGACGCGCAGCGAACCGCTCCTCTTCATGGGCGAGGACTTCGCGAAAACTGACGTCAATTCAGTGGGCGACACCGGCCGTCGATAGCCCGGCGAATTCATTCCAGAGGTGCTTGCTCATTCGTCTCCCCAAATCTTGCTCGCCTGCTCCGGGGTCAACTTGAAGTGCTCGATCAGGAGCAGCAGCCGCGCCACATGGTGCGACCACTGCTTTCGGGCCGGCATTAATGATGCGCCGGTCTACCCGAACATGGAGCACTTGAGCAAAGCCACGGCGGCGAAGCCCACGCCCGCGCTGAGGGTCGTTGCGGCCCTTCAGCACAACGTCCATCGCGGTTAAGCGCGACGGCGCAAAAAAGACCCCCGGGGCCCCTGCCCGAGGGTCAATCATGTTGCGATCGGCTAGTTGCCGCGCTCACGCAACGCACCCAAGCTCTCAGTGCGGTCCGCGTGGTTCAAACATCCGGAAGTCTGATTGCCCTCGCGAACCGAACGTCAACCGGGTCTCCCGGGACTTCCGACAAGTGCTAAAAGGCGACTTACGCGATGCGGCACCACATTCAATCCTGTGCCGATGCTTAGCCCCGGATCTGCGAACCACGGCCATGGCCGCTCCTCCGTTGTGGCTAGCGACCTGGGCCATCGACGTTGACGCCGAAGCATGGACCTGGGATGTCCGCAATGCGAACATGGCTGAGACCAGTATTGCGCCAAATCGCCTTCCAGCGCAGCCTTTCATGAACGGCGGCGAAGAACGTCGACAGGGAGGGACTGGCATGAATAGGCACCCTTTGCGCCCGGTTACAGCCGATGACCTTGCGCGCTTCAACGAAGACGGCGCGATCTGCATCCGCAACGTGTTCGACCAGGATTGGTGCAATCGCATGAATGCCGCGATCGAGCGGCTGCTGCATAGTCCGGGCAGCCGTGCGCGCGAAGCAACCAAGGCCGGCGATCCGGGACGTTTCCACATGAACGTATTCATGTGGCGTTGGGATCCGGATTTTCGCGACTTCGCACTCAATTCGCCGTTGCCTGAGCTCGGCGCTACGCTGCTCAAGCAGGACAGGGTATCGCTCTTCTACGACCAGGCCTTCATCAAGGAGCCGGGCACACGGGAAGTGACGCAGTGGCACCAGGATCTGCCCTTCTGGCCGGCTCTCGGCAACGACATCGTCTCATTGTGGGTGGCACTGACCCCAGTCACCGTTGAAGGCAGCGGCGTCGAATACGTCGCCGGCTCGCACCGATGGGGAAAATTCTATCAGGCCATCACGCCCGACAAGGACGCGAAGTTCGCCAACGCCAGTCTCGAATCGTGCCCTGATTTCACACAACTCAAAAATGATCCAGAGTACCGGTTTGTCTCCTGGGACTGTGACGCAGGCGATGTCATCTGCCATCATCCGCTCACGGTGCATGGTGCTGGAGCTAATCCACTCTCCGCGCGTCGTGCGGCGATTTCAGTGCGCTACGCGGGACGCGATGCGCGCTGGGATCCGCGGCCGCATGTGATGAAGTGCGAAGGCGAGCCGGAAGTGCGGCTCAAGGCCGGGGATCCGCTGGTCCTTGACGGCGTCTTTCCGGTCGCGTGGGAGCGCGAGCGAGCTAACGCCCAACGGTCGTAACTTATTGATCAAACCGAAAGCAGGAATTTCCAATGCGCAACCTACTCGTCGCGGCATCAGTGATCGGCATCCTTTCGGTCGCTTCCGGCGCCAGCGCGCAGGAGAAGCTGAAGTTTGCGGTGTTCACGCCCGAAGCCGAGATGACCCATCAGATCGTCATGAAACCTTGGGCTGAGCGGGTCAACAAAGACTCGAACGGCACCTTGGACATTCAGACGTTCCCCAACGGCGCGCTCGGTCGCAACCCCGGCCTGCAAACCAAGATGCTCCAGGACGGCGTCGCCGACATCGCCTGGGTGATCCCGTCCTATACGCCGGGCGTCTATCTGGATGACGACGTGTTCGAGCTGCCGAACATCATCCAGGATTCGGTCGAAGGATCATTGGCCGCCTGGCATCTGCTGCAGCAGGGCAAGCTGCGCGGCTACGACCAGTACTACATGATCGGGCTGTTCACCTCCTCGCCCTACACCTTCCACACCAACTTCCCGGTGCGAAAAGCCGAGGATCTCAAGGGCAAGAAGATCCGCGCCGTCGGCACCATCTCGACCGAATCCGTCAAGGCGCTTGGCGCCGTTCCCGAGGGCATGCCGTTCCCGCAACTTCCGGAAGCGATCTCGCGCGGCGTCATCGACGGCACCACTGGGCACCCGATCGCCGTCTACGATTTCGGCGTGTCGCGCGTGACCAACAGCCACTTCCTCGGCCGGATCGGGACGGTGACGCTCGGAATCTTCATGAACAAAGCGAAGTTCGATAGCCTGCCCCCCGCCGCGAAGGCGGCGATCGAGAAACACCGCGGCGAAGAGCTGTCGCGCGCCTTCGGCAAGATGTCCGAGAACCGCAATGACGAGCTGATCGCCGAGTGGCAGAAGGATCCCAAGCGCATCGTCACCGTGCTCACCAAGGAGCAAACGGCGGATTGGGACAAGACGCTCGCGCCGGTCGTGACCCAGTGGGAAGCGAAAGACCCGCGCAACCAGGCGCTGCTCGCCGCCTTGCGACAGGATCTCGCCGCAAGCCGCGCCGGCAAGTAGGACACCCTGAGCACCACCACCCGATCCGGATCGCTTGCGGCGCTTGAGCGTGTGGCGCTCGTGGGAACGCGGGCGCTGTCGGTGCTCGGGCTGCTGGCCTTGATGGTTCTCGCTTTCGTCACCTTAGCTAACGGCTTGCTGCGGTGGCTCTTGAACCAGCCAATCGCCGGGGTGGTGGACGTCGGCGCGCTTGCCATCGCGATCGCGGTGAGCTGCTGCATTCCGGTGTCGCTGATGGAGCGCAGCCACATCACCTTCCGCTTGGTATCGTCACTCAGCCCCGGACTCGGCCGCATCCTGGACGTTCTGGCCGACGTGGCCGTCGCGATCGTGCTGGCCCTGATGACGTGGCAGTTCTGGGAATACGCCGGCGAGCTCGTGCTATCCGGAGAGCGTACCTACGTGCTGAAGATCCCGGCGGCTCCATTCTGGTACGCCGCAGACGCAATCTTCGCCGTCGCAACGGCGGTGCAATTGGTCGTGGTCGCGCTCGACATCGGCTATCTGGTCGGGACAGCAACTCCGCCCGCCCCTCCACAACATTGATCCAACGCCGCATGGGCCCATTGGAAATCGGTGGTTTTGGCATTCTGGCGCTGTTCGCGCTGATGCTGGTTCAGGTGCCGATCGGCTTCGCCATGATCATCGTTGGCGTTGCGGGCTTTGCCCTGCAGTCAGGCTGGCGACCGGCGGTCACGCTGCTCGTCAACGAGCCGGTCGGCATCCTCTCCAGCGCTGATCTCGCCACTGTGCCGCTGTTCCTGCTGATGGGCACGTTCGCCAGCGTCGCCGGGTTCTCGGCCGATCTCTACAATCTGGCCGCGGCCTGTCTCGGCCACCGGCGCGGCGGCCTCGCCTACGCGACGATCGGCGGCAGTGCGGCGTTCGGCGTCGTGTGCGGCTCGTCCACCGCGACGGCGGCGACATTCGCCAAAGCGGCGCTGCCCGAAATGCTCAAGCGCGGCTACTCGCCGGCGTTCTCCACCGGAACGATCGCGGCGGGCGGCACGCTGAAATCACTGATTCCGCCGTCGATCGTGATGATCCTCTACTGTATCGTGTCGAAGGCGTTCATCCTCGACCTGTTTCGTGCCGCCATCCTGCCCGCCGCTGTCGCTGTGCTTGTCAATCTGCTCGCGATTACGGTGATGGTGCGGCTCGAACCGAAGGCGGCGCCGGTCGGCACCCGCGTGCCATGGCCGGAGCGCTGGGCCGCGCTCAAAGCGGCAGGCCCGGTCTTGTTGTTGATGATCGCCGTATTCGGCGGTCTTTATAGTGGCATATTCACAGTCACAGAAGCGGCCTCGGTCGCCGCCGTGTTGTCCCTCCTCTTCGCGCTCGCGCGGGGTCGATTGAGCTGGGACACCTTATGGCAGGGCTTGCGCGAGTCCGCCGCGGCGACCGGCATGATCTATGTGATGATCATGGGTGCGCTGATCTTCACGTACTTTCTCAACCTGGGGCGCGTGCCGGAAGCGTTCGTCGGCTGGATCGCGCATCTCGACATGCCGCCGCTGGCGATAGTGGCGGCGCTGCTGTTGGCCTACCTGGTGCTGGGCGCGGTGTTCGATGAGATTTCCGCCATGTTGATCACGTTGCCGTTGGTGCTCCCCGTCATTCAGAAGCTTGGACTGAGCATGATGCCGGGTACGTCTCCCGACATGGTGGCGGTGTGGTGGGGAATCATCAACGTCGTGATCATCGAGCTTGGAATGATCGTGCCGCCGATCGGCATCATCGTCTTTATCCTGCACGGTCTCGCACCGCAGATCCCGATCCGCACCATCTACCGCGGCGTGACGCCGTTCATCATTGCCGACGTCATCCTGCTCGCGCTGTTGACCCTGTTCCCGGCAATCTCCACCTGGTTGCCGGCGGTGCTGCCGAGCTGAGCCTCAATCAGACTGTTTCCCCCGTCGCGTGCCGGCGCTCGGCGCTATCGGCGATCCGGGCTGCCAGTGTTTGCAGCGGCTGGTGATAACGTTGCTCTGCCTCCTCCAACGTAAGCGCCGAGGCGATCCAGATCATCGACACGCTGCCAAGCACGCGGCTCCTACGGACCGGAACCGAAATGCCGGATGTCTTGGGGTTGATCTCCCGGTCCTGCAGTGCATGGCCGGAGATCCGGATGCGGCGGAGCAACGCCGCGAGGCGCCGAGCATCGAACTGATCTTCAGGGGCGGCTGAATGATTGAGCAGATCAAGAATTGCGCGCCGTTCGTTATCCGGGCAAAAAGCCAAATAAACGCGGCCTGCCGCCGTGCGCAAAATGGGCAAGCGACGGCCGACCATGCCGTAGTCGATCGAGAGCGAGCTCGCCGGGTGGGTAGTCTCGCGGATCAGCATCGAGCCCTCTTCGAGCGTCATCAGAGACACCGGCCAGACGTGCTGCCGCGTGAATTCTGCCATCAACGGCGCAGCGATGTCGCTGATCCACTCGTCTTCAATAAACCCGTCGCTCAGCGTGCGAACCCTGCGGGCGAGGCAGAAGCGGTCCGCGGAACCGGCGCGCGTGACGTATCCGGCGCGTCCGAGCGTTTTCAGCAGCCGATAGACGGTTGGACGGGGCAGCCGCGTTTCGCGCGCGAGCTCCAGGACCGAGGCAATCTTGTGCCGGTTCATCGCCGCAAGCACGGCGAGCCCACGCTCGAGCGCGCGTACAGCTCCACGGTCTCTCGCGTTTCCTGCCCTTACCACCATGCGTTCTCCGGCGAGCCATTTGTCCACTGTGCGGACATTAAGTCAACCGCGCTAGGAGCGCCGGGATTTGCTGGCTAGCGTAACGGTTGTTGACAGGGAGAAGCGCTGCCATGCCGCCAACAAAACAAGCGGGCCGGATCCCATTGAGCATGAGCCACATCGGGCTCTACGTCCACGACCTGCCGCGCATGGAAGACTTCTACACGCGGGTGCTCGGGTTCACCGTCACCGACCGCGGCAAGGTGCGCGGAGCCGACATCGTGTTCACAAGCTGGGATCCGAAGGATCATCACCAGGTCGCGCTGGTGAGCGGACGGCCCAAGGACCTGCCCTTCAATCACATCAACCAGATCTCGTTCAGGGTCGCTGCGGTCGAAGACCTGCAATCGATCTGGCGACGCGTGAAGGACGAGTCGGGCGCTTCCGATCTGCGGCCGATGGATCACGGCAACGCTTGGTCGCTCTATTTCCGCGACCCTGAGGGCAACCGGCTCGAAGTGTTCTGCGATACCGACTGGTACATCGAGCAGCCGTGCCTCGAGGATCTCGATCTCTCGCTTCCGGCCGAGCAGATCCGCGCCAAGTCCGAGGCCTACTGCCGCACGGCGCCCGGCTTCAAGCCGATCAAACAGTATCAATCGGAGATCGCGCGCAAGATGGGTCTTGAGCCGGCGTAGCAGCCGAGGCGTGCATGGCAGCACAGGAATTCGACGTCGCCATCATCGGCTACGGGCCGGTTGGCGCGACGCTAGCAAACCTGGTCGGGCTTTGTGGCCTGAGCGCCGTGGTGCTCGAGCGCGAGCAATCCGTGTATCATCTGCCGCGGGCGGTGTCGCTTGATGGCGAGGGCATGCGCCTGTTCCAGACGCTCGGCCTTGCCGAGGACCTGTTGCCCCACGTCAACGTCAGCCGCAATATCCGCCACGTCAACGCGGATGGGCAATTGTTATTGTTGATCGCGCGCGGTGGGATCGGACCGGAGGGTTGGAACCAGGCGTATCGGTTCTATCAGCCGGAGCTGGAAGCGGTTCTACGCAAAGGCGTGAGCCGTTATCCGTTCATCGACGCGCGGCTGCGCTGCGACGTGTTCGCACTGGATCAACGCGACGATCACGTCCGTATCCGCTATGAGGACTTGGCGTCCAGTAACCTTAGCGAGGTATCGGCACGCTACGTGGTTGGTTGCGACGGTGCCCGCTCGACGGTGCGTCGCTTCATGGGGGCGGCCCTGCACGACCTGCGCTCGCACGAGCGCTGGATCGTACTGGATATGATCCTGGACGCGCCGCCATCCGGTGTTCCTGAAGCCGCAGACGAATCCGGGCGGGTGATCGATGCGATCCAATACTGCGATCCGGCGCGGCCGACCACGTTCGTGCCCATGCCCGGCCAGCGCCATCGCTGGGAATTCATGTTGATGCCGCAGGATGATCCGGCAACCATTACCCGGCCGGAGCGGATCTACGAATTGCTGAAGCCGTGGCGCATCGATCCAGCTCGCTCCAAGATCGAGCGCGGCGTGGTCTATACGTTCCACTCGGCGCTGGCGACCAGCTGGCGGCGCGGTCGATTGCTGCTCGCCGGCGATTCGGCGCACCAGACGCCGCCGTTTCTCGGCCAGGGCATGTGCTCGGGACTGCGTGACGCGGCCAACCTGGCCTGGAAGCTGCGCGATGTGATTGCCGGGCGTGCGTCCGAGCAGCTGCTCGACACCTACGAGACCGAGCGCATGGAACACGTGCGCGCCTATATCGAGCTCGCGGTCGAGCTTGGCGGGATTATTCAAGCGACGGACCCCGAGATCGCGCGCCGTCGCGACGCCGAGCTGATCGCCAATCCGACAATGCTGCGGCCGATCACGCCCCGTCTGGGGCCAGGCCTGCATGGTGGCGCCCCGCCGCCGGCCGGGGCGCGCGCAGCACAGCCGCGGCTCGGCGACGGCGCGCGAATTGATGATCGCGTCGGTTACCACTTTGCGGTGCTGGCCCGGCCGCAGCTGATCGATGCACTGCCAGACAAGGTCAGCGACCGCATCGATCAGATGGGCGCCGCGCTTGTTCCTGCCGACGGCGAGGCAGCGGACTATCTCTCGAGCCTGAACACCGAAGCGGTTGTCATCCGGCCGGACCGCCACATCCTTGGTATTGCGACGAACCCGGTCGAACTCGAAGCCTTGCTCATGCAGACGCCGTGGCAAATCGCAGATGAGGTTGAGTCGCTCCAGCGTCGGCCCGTTGTGGCTGCCCACTGATTATCGAGGTGCACTGATGTCCACGCGAGTCCCGGAGAACGTCGTCGACCATGTCGGCAGCCTGAAACGCCCGCCCGACCTGATGCAGACATGGCGGGACTGGGAAGCCGGCAAGGCGGATTTCGAGCAACTGCGCGCCACTCAGGACCATGCGATCCGCGACGTGGTCAGCATGCAGGAAGCGCTCGGCTTGCCGGTTGTCACTGACGGCGAGTTTCGTCGCGGCGGCTGGTCGCGCGGCTTTCTCAGCGCCGTCGAAGGCTTTGAATTCCGCGCGTCGAAACTCGTGTTCCGCAACGAGGACGGATTCTCCACCCCATCACCCGCACCGGTCGCCGCAAAGCGCCTGCGGCGTACGCGGCAAATCGTTGTCGAGGACTTCAAGTTCTTGCAGGCGGTGGCGAAGCATCGCGTCAAAGTGACCATGCCGACGCCCTCGCACATGCACTTTGGCCAGTTCAAGGATGCGGTAGACAAGTCGGTCTATCCGAGCGTCGAGCGCTACTGGGAGGATCTGATCACGATCTTCCGCCAGGAGATTGCGGAACTCTATGCGGCCGGCTGCCGCTATGTGCAATTGGACGAAGTCCCGCTGGCGCTGCTGTGCGACCCGAACATTCGTACACTGGCCAAGCAAGAAGGTGACGACCCCGATGCGCTGGTGTCGCTCTACATCGACGTCCTCAATCGTGCGGTCGCCGGCCGCCCCGCCGACATGACCGTCGCCATGCATCTGTGCCGCGGCAACATGGAAGGGCTCTGGATGGGCGACGGCGGTTATGCGCCGATCGCGGAAGCCCTGTTCACGCGCTGCAATGTTGATGCCTATTTGCTGGAGTACGATTCACCACGCGCCGGCGATTTCGCGCCACTGCAGTATGTACCGGCCGGCAAGCGCGCCTACCTCGGCATTATCAGCACCAAGAACCCGGTCATGGAATCGGCCGACGGTCTGATGCGGCGGCTCGATGAGGCGGCGAAATATGCGCCTATGAGCCGGCTCGGCATCTGCCCGCAGTGCGGCTTCGCCAGCGCGGCGCTGTCCAAGTTTGCCGTCATGCCGAGCAAAGTGACGGGCGACCTGCAGACCCTCAAGCTGCAGCGGCTGATTGAAGTCGGCAAGCGTGCCTGGGGGCACGTATGAGTCTTGCCGTCGCCGACGCCAACGCCGACAGCTACGGCTTGTTCAGCGCGCAGGCGGTGCAAGATCCCTATCCGCACTACCACGCCATGCGCGAACGTGAGCCCGTCCACTGGTCGGAGCGCGCGCAAGCTTGGTACTTCACCCGTTATCGCGATGTGTTCGAGCTGCAGGACCGGCCGGATCTCAGCGTCGATCGGGTCGAGACGATCTACTCATACCTGCCGCGCACCGATCCCGAGCGCTTCAGCGATATCGTCCATCACTACAATCGCTGGCTTCTCTACCGCGACGACGCCTATCACGACCGCCTCAAGGTACTCTTCCTGAAGGCCATGACGCCGCGTGCAGTCGAACGGCTGCGGCCAATGATCAAGCAACGGGTCGACCGGGCGCTCGATGGGCTTGCCGAGCGCGACACCTTCGATGCCTATCTGGATTTTGCCGCCCGCATCCCGACGCAAGTGATGCTCGATCTGCTCGGGTTAGCCGAAACGGATGAAAAGCTGATGCGCCATTGGAGCGACCGCTGCTCCAACTTCTTGTTCCAGCCCGTCGCCCCGGACAAGGAGGCGATGGCACAGGAGCAGCGTGACATTCTGGATGCGCAGCAAGCCTATTTCATGCCACTGATCGAGCATCGCCGGCACGATCCGGGGGAGGATATGATCTCGGCCATGGCGCAGGCCGAAGTCGCGGGCGAGAGGTTGAGCGATCTCGAAATCCTCGCCACGTGCAACATGATGGCGACAGCAGGCGGCGGCACGTCGCGTAGCGCCATCGCCATGGCGCTGTGGTGGCTGCATCAGTTCCCGACAGAGCTTGCGCGGCTCAAGGCAGATCCGACGCTGATCGACACGGCGGCGGAAGAATTCTTGCGCTACGACGCGCCGACCCAGCGCGGCATTCGCACGGCGCGCGAGGACTTCACCATCGACGGGCACCGCATCCGCAAAGGCCAGATCCTGCATATCATGATTGGTGCCGCGAACCGTGATCCGGCGCAATTCGCAGACCCGGACCGCCTCGACATTACGCGGGATCCGAACCGACACGTCTCGCTCGGCCATGGCGTGCACTATTGTCTGGGCGCCGCATTGGCCCGGCTCGAATTGCGCGTCGCCGTCGCGGGATTTCTGGCGCGGTTCCCGGACTATCGGCCGGCGACCGAAAAGATTGTATTCATGGACCGGACCGCAAGCCGGCGGCCGACCAGCGTGCCCGTTTTCGCACGCTGAATCCGCGGCGGAGATCAGCAATGAGTGAGAAGGTCTACATCATTGGCGTCGGCTCGACGGCGCTCGGCCGCTTTTCCGAGAAATCCGTGAAGGATTTGACACGCGAGGCGGTCACATCCGCGCTCAAGGATGCGAGCGCCGAGCTTGGCGATATCGAATCTGCGTGGTTCTCCAACACGCGCCAAGGAATGATGGAGAACCAGAACACGATCCGCGGACAATGCGCGCTGCGCTCGATGGGCTTTGAAACAATCCCGATCATCAACGTGGAGAATGCGTGCTGCTCGAGCTCGACGGGGTTGAACCAGGCCTTCGCGGCGATCAAGGCGGGGCTGTGCGAGGTCGGCCTCGTGGTCGGTGCCGAGAAGATGTTCTATCCGGACAAGAAGGACCTGATGTTCAAGGCCTTCCTCGGCGGCTGGGATGTGCACGAGATGGAGGCAACGCAGAAAACGCTGCTGGGGCTCGGCGAGGGCCTGCCGCTGCCGCCGCAAGCGCACGCCGACACCGGCCAGCACAGCGTGTTCATGGATATCTACGCCTCGCTGGCGCGCCAGCACATGCGTCTCTACGGCACGACGCCGCGGCAGATCGCGGCGGCCGCCGCCAAGAGCCATTTCCACGCCACCATGAACCCGCTGGCGCAATATCGCATCGACATGTCGGTCGATGAGGTGCTCGGCGACAAGCTGATTGCCTGGCCGCTGACGCGGGCCATGTGTGCACCGATCAGCGATGGGGCCGCGGCGCTCGTGGTCTGCGGCCAATCGGCATTGCAACGGTTCGATGGCGCGCGTGCCGTCGAGGTGCTGGCGTCGGCGCTGGTCTCCGGCTCGCGGCGCGGGCGCGATGAGCTCACCCGGCATCTCGGTCGTGTCGCGGCCGACAAAGCCTATGCGCAGGCCGGGATCGGCCCTGACGAGATCGACGTCGCCGAGGTGCACGACGCGTCCGCCTTCGCCGAAGTGCTGCAGACCGAGAACCTCGGCCTGTGCGCACCGGGAGAGGGTGGGAGCATGGCCGAGCGCGGCGAGACGCGGCTCGGCGGGCGCATTCCGGTCAACACGTCGGGCGGGCTCGTGTCCAAGGGCCATCCGATCGGCGCGACCGGCGCAATCCAACTCCACGAGTTGGTGTTGCAGCTGCGCGGCGCGGCCGGCGCCCGCCAGGTCGAGGGCGCGCGCTTCGCGGCAGCGGAGAACGGCGGCGGCTTCTACGGCCTCGAGGAGGCCGCGACAGTGGTGACTATCCTGGGCCGCGCCTGATGCAGCCGATCAGCTTCTTCTTTCGTGCGGCCGCGCGCTATCCCAATGAGACGGCCGTGATCGCACCTGATCGGCAGCTCACCTTCGCGGAGCTCGCGGCTCAAGTCACGCAACTCGCCGCGTATCTCGCAGCCGAAGATCCGCGGCCGCAGACGCGCGTGTGCGTCGGCTGCGGCAATTCGATCGAGCATCTGATCGCGATCCTGGCGGTGATTGCCGCAGGCAAGACCTGGGTCGCACTCAACCCGCGCAATGGTGATCCGGAGCTGCAGCGCATCGTCGCATTCACCGCGCCGGCGGCGCTGTTGCTCGATCGTGCCATGACGGCGCGCATCGATGCGGGGACCGTACCGATCTACCTGATGGATGGCGCGCCTGCCGACACGGCGCTCGGCCGCGCCGCCAAGGCCGACGCGGCTTACCGGCCGACCTACGCGCCGCTCGACGCGACGGTGGCGATCAAGTTCACGGGCGGAACGTCCGGCGTGCCGAAAGGGGTGATGCAGCCCTATCGCACGTGGAATACCTGCATCGTCTCCCAGCGCCATGCCTATGGCTTCACGCCGCGCGACCGTTACCTGGTCAATGCGCCGCTCACGCATGGTGCTTCGACCTACATCCTGCCCATTCTCGGCGCTGGCGGCGCATTCGTGTTTCCCGAGGACACGCGCCCTGCGACCTTGCTGCAGACAATCGCCGATTACGAGGTGACTACCTTCTTCGCGCCGCCGACCATGATCCAGATGCTGGTCGACGCGGCGCAGACCGCAAACCGATCAACGCCAAGTCTGCGCAACGTGATCTACGGCGGCGCGCCGATGCGGCCGAACCGCATCTGCGAGGCGCAGGAGGCGTTCGGCCCGGTGATCCACGCGACCTATGGCCAAACGGAAGCGCCGCAGATCATCACGCATCTCAATGCGGCAGAGCTCGCCGACCCGGATAACCTGGCGTCGGCCGGCCGGCCCTCACTCGTGACAGAGGTCGGGATCATGGACGCCGACTGTCGGCTCGTTCCTGCGGGCGAGGTCGGGGAAGTCGTGGTGCGGGGCGATCTCGTCATGACTGGCTATCTCAATATGCCTGAGAAAACGGCGGAGACAATCGTCGACGGCTGGCTGCACACCGGCGACCTCGGTTTGCTTGATGAGCGCGGCTATCTGTTCCTGCGCGACCGCTCCCGCGACGTGATCATCACCGGCGGTTTCAACGTCTATCCGAGCGACGTCGAGACGGTGCTCGCGCGCCACCCTGCGGTAGCCGACTGCGTGGTCTTCGGCGTGCCGGATGACCATTGGGGCGAAGCCGTGCACGCCGCAATCGAGCCAAGGCCGGACCTGACGCCTGATATCGCCGCGATCACCGCGTTCCTCAAGCGCGAGCTTGGATCGGTCAAAACCCCCAAGGTGATCCACGTCTATCCAGCGATGCCCAAGAGCCCGGTCGGCAAGGTGCTGAAGAACGCCGTACGCGACCAAGTGCTGGCGGGTTTGCGCATAGACGAGCAACCGCCCCCTGAATGAGCCTGATTGGCGAATAAGCTGGGCCTAACTTGAAAGTCGATGAACCTGCGCGTTCAAGTCTGCCATTGCGGATCGATGGCGTTGAGCATGCGCAGATAGGCCGGCCAATCGGCGGAGCCGCGACCGGAATCGTGATGCTCGTGTTGGCGCGCGGTCTTTTCGCAGATCTCTGCCGGGATTTCGATCAGCTCGCCGCCGGTCGCTTCCATCTTCAGCTGAATGTCGGCCGCCTCGATCAGCGACTTCATCAACACGAACGCTTCGCGCGCGGTCTGGCCCACCGTGAGCAGGCCGTGATTGCGCATGATCAGCGCGCGGTTTTTGCCCAGCGCCCTGTTGATGCGGGCGCGCTCGTCGAAATCCTCCGTGATGCCTTCGTAATCGTGATAGCCGACGCGATTGTAAAAACGCACCGCCGGCTGCGACACCATGCGGAGTCCATGCCGCAATCCGGCCAGTGCCATGCCGATCTCAGTGTGCACGTGAACGGCGCAGTTGATGTCCGGCCGCGCCGACAATACGCCGCCGTGCAGCGTGAAGCCGGGCCGATTGACGCCTGCGGACTCGTCGAGGTCGTCATCCATGCTGACCTTGACGAGGTTCGATGGCGTCACCTCGGTGTAAAGGAGTTCATGTCGCTTGATCAGAAATTTGCGCTCCTCGCCCGGCACCCGCATGGAGGAATGATTGTAGATGACGTCGCCCCAGCCGTAGTGTGCGATCAGCCGATAAGTCGCGGCGAGGTCAACGCGGGCCTGCCACTCGGCAGGCGAAATGTCCGATTGCGTGACAGTGGCAAGCTTGACGTGCGGGTTCATGGACTGGACCTCCCGGGGCTAACGCCAGTTTGGCATGATACAGCTGCGCTGTGCACATCGTCGACTCTAGCGCGCCGGGCCAGGAAGGGAGGTTTCAATTTCCCGCAGTTCGATCTGCTCGGCCATCCAATCGTTTTCCGAGCGCAACACAGTCCCGGTCGCCATATCCGAGCTTCTCATAAAAGCGCACTACGCCATCATTTTCGCGTCGGACCAGCAGGTTCAGCTTCCAGACCCCCGTGCGCGCAACCAGTGCTCCACTGCGGCCATGAGCGCACGGCCAGCGCCATTACGCTGAAGCTTAGGCTCGACACCGACGTAGTCGGTTGATCCGCGGTGACCATCGTGTCCCACAAGCGCTGCCCCAACGATGACACTGTCGCTCTCCAAAACGATCACAGCGGAGGCTGGGCCAGCGTGCGCGAAGTCGAAATCCTGAGATGGATCGTTCCAGGGACGCGTGAGAGCACAACGCTGCCAAAGTTCAATGATTGCAGCCTTGTCAGCTAGAGTGGCTTCTCGCGCTTTCAACTTTCCCTCCCGCAAAAAGCCACTCTCCAGGATTTTCCCGATGCCGGCAAAGGGTCATGTCCGGGTACGCTCAAGCTCTTCTGGCGCCAACGGTTTCCCTATAGGCTTTTACGATAACTGCGAAGACGGGGAGCGGCGGCATGGCAGCCGAAGCTGTCGGACCTAGTGACGAAAGCAATGGATTGGCGTGGCCCGCTTCCGACAGCGGGTCGGAGCAAGCTCGACCAGACAGATGACGCGACACCAAGAGATTATCGCAATCGCCCGCAAGCACGGGCGGGTCAACGTGGTGCAACTCGCCAGCCGCTTTGACGTCTCGCCGCAAACCATCCGCAAGGACCTCAACGACCTTTGTGAGCAAAGGCTCCTGACCCGGGTTCACGGCGGCGCGATCATCGCATCGGGCATTCAAAACCTGGCCTACGAGGCGCGGCGCAGCATTGCCGAGGTGGAGAAGCGGACGATTGGAACCGCGGCGGCGGCCCTCATTCCCAACAGCTCGTCGCTGTTCATCAATATTGGAACGACGACCGAGGAAGTCGCGAATGCCCTCAAGGATCACTCGGACCTCCTGGTGATCACCAACAATCTGCACGTGGCTGCAATGCTTTACCCGCATCCGCGTATCGATGTCGTGGTCGCCGGGGGCGCCGTCCGCCGCTCCGACGGCGGCGTGGTCGGGACACATGCAATCGACCTGATCAACCAGTTCAGGGTCGACCATGCCATCATCGGGGTTTCTGCGATCGATCCCGACGGCACGCTGCTCGATTTCGATCTCGAGGAAGTGCGGGTCGCGCAGGCGATAATCGCCAACGCCCGAGCCGTTTTGCTTGTCGCCGACAGCAGCAAGTTCGATCGCTCCGCGCCGGCGCGGATCGGCTATCTGCGAGAGATCGACGTCCTGATCACGGATCGCCTGCCATCTGAGGAGTGGCGCACCCTGTGCGCGCGCGAGGAGGTCAAAGTCATTGAATGCGGGCCCAACTCGGAGCCGACATAGCGGGCGCAACCCTTTCGAATCCACCGCAAAAGCTTTCGCTATTCTTTCGATTTACCGTTGTGACGCTGGAAATTCGAAGCTAAGCTCTCGAAACAGAAGCTTTTAAAAGTCGTTTCCAGGGAGGACTTGATGCGCTTTTCCGAGCCACGGGGAGTGCCGACCTCACGTCGCCAGCTTCTCAAAGCAGCAGCCGCGGGCGCTGCGGCGTCGATCATCGGGGTGCCGCACGGCCGTGCGGCGGCCAAGAGCCTGACCCTGGTCCACGAAAGCTCCTTCATCAAGAACTTCGACGCCTTTTTCCAGCAGACCCTGGCGCCGGCTTACGAAAAGCTGACCGGCATCAAGGTCAGCTACGAGCTCGCCAGCGTCGGCACCCTACAGACGAGGGTGACCACGATTGCCGAGACCGGCAGCGGCGCCGATCTCACACTCAACTTTTTCAACTGGCCCTTCCTTTACGATGAGAAATACATCGACGTGAGCGACCTCGCGGAAGCGATCGGCAAGCAGCAGGGCGGCTGGTATGAGCAGGCCAAGGAAGCCTGCGTGGTCAACGGCAAATGGAAGGCCATCCCGTTCGGCAACGTCGGCCAGCTGATGAACTGGCGCATGGACTGGTTCAAGGAGGTCGGTTTCGAAACCTTTCCGGACACCTGGGATGGCCTGCTCGAAGCCGGCACCAAGTTGAAGGCCAAGGGGCACCCGTTCGGATTCGAGCTCGGCCACGGTTTTGGCGATAACCACGGCTGGCTTTATCCGTTGTTGTGGTCGTTCGGCGGCCACGAGGTCGAGCCCGACGGCAAGACGGTGGTGCTCGATTCCGACGAGACGGCCCGGGCCATCGACTTCGCGCGCAAATTCTTCCAGCAAACCATGCTCGAGGATGCGCTCGGTTGGACCGACGTCAACAATAACAAGGCCTGGCTGAGCGAGCAGATCTCCTGCACCAACAACGCAGAGAGCATCCTGTGGGTCGCCAAGCGCGATTTTCCGGAGATTGCCAAAGTCACCGGCCAGGCGATGAACCCGCAAGGCCCGAAAGGCCGCTTCCATCTGCTCAACTGCTGGAGCCATTCCATCTTTACCCATACGCCGGACCACGAGGCAGCCAAGTCCTTCTTGCGTTGGCTGTGCGATGAGCCGCAGCTCGGGGCATGGTACGCGTCCGCCGACACGTACTATCAGCCGTTCCTGCACAAGTACGACGCTGCCCCGATGTGGAGCGTCGAGCCGCGCAATCTCCCCTTCCGCGACGCACTTGCGAGCGCCCACCTGCCCGGGTGGCCGGCGCCGGTCAGCCGGGCCCAGTCGGAAGTGATCGCGAAATACGTGGTCATCGACATGTTCGCCAAGGCGTGCGCAGGCGCGTCGACAAAGGATGTCATCGCCAGTGCCACGGCGCAGCTCAAGCAGATCTACGGCCAGGGCTGATGGCGACGGCGATCTCGCAGCCGGTCGCGGGCGCGCGGCAGATCGTGCTCGCATCCGCGCGCCCGGGGTGGCGTGATCGCGAAGCGACATTCAGCTGGTTGATGATGGCCTTGCCGCTGAGCTTTCTGCTCGCGCTCGTCGGCTATCCGTTCGTCTACGGCATCTATCTGAGCCTCGAGAGCCGCCCGGTGGCGCAGCCCGGGGTATTCGTCGGTCTGCAGAACTTCATCGCGGATGCGCGCGATCCGGTGTTCTGGCAGGTGACCCGCAACACAGTCGTCTACACCGGTGTCGCAACGGTGCTGAAGATGGTGGGCGGGCTGGCGCTCGCCCTTAGTCATCAACCAGAGCTTCCGCACCAAGAACCTCATCCGGGCGGCGCTGCTGTTGCCGTTCATCGTGCCCACCGTCCTGAGCACGGTGGCGTGGATGTGGATGCTCGATCCGGCATTCAGCGTCGTCAACTGGCTCATCGTGCATGCCGGCCTGGCCGAGCGCGGTCCGTCCTGGCTCGGCAACCCGACCCTGGCGATGGCCTCGATCATCGTCATCAACACGTGGCGCGGCCTGCCGTTCTACGCCATCACCCTGCTGGCGGGGCTGCAGACGATTCCGCTCGATCTCTACGAGGCAGCAACGATCGACGGCGCAGGCTCATGGACGCGGTTCCGGTACGTCACGCTGCCGCTGCTCAAGCCGACGATCCTGATCGTGACCACGTTCTCGATCATCTTCACGTTCGCCGATTTCCAGCTGGTCTATGTTCTGACCCATGGCGGCCCGGCGAATGCCACGAATCTGTTCGCCACCTATGCGTTCGATATCGCGATGAGCGGCGGTCAGCTCGGCCGCGGCGCATCGGTGGCGCTGGCCATGCTGCCAATCCTCGGCCTGCTGATCATCGGCCTCACGGTCTACATGCGGGGCCGCGAATGATCGAGCACCGTGGCTGGAAACGTGTGCTGCGGCTGTGGCTGCCGCTCGGCTTCTTTCTGGTGATCGAGCTTGCACCGTTCTACTGGATGGCGGTCACGTCGCTCAAGCCGAACGCCGAGCTCTACAACACGCGCCTCATGCCCTTGATCGTCTATCACCCGACGCTCAAACATTACGTTGACCTCATTACCGAGACGAGCTTTCTCACCTGGACCTACAACACCACCCTCGTCGCGGTCGCATCGACTGCAATTTCGCTGGTGCTGGGGATCATGCTGGCATACCCCCTGGCGCGCATGCGGTTCGCCGGGGCCGGTCTGATCGCCGTCACGGTGGCGGCGACCTACCTGGTGCCGCAGCCGCTGCTGTTCATTCCGCTTGCCGATATCATCAACAATCTGGGCCTCTCCAATACGCTTACGGCTCTGATTCTCACCTATCCGACGATGCTCATTCCATTCTGCGCCTGGTTGCTGATCGGCTATTTCAAGACCGTGCCGCGCGAGCTCGAGGAGGCGGCACGCATGGACGGCGCGACCCGATTGCAGACGATGCTGCAGGTGGTTCTGCCGCTATGCGTTCCCGGGTTCATTTCCGCCGGCATCTTCGCGTTCACGCTGTCGCAAAACGAATTTCTCTATGCGCTGATCTTTCTCACCAAGACCGATGTACGTACGGTGCCCGTGGGCGCGATCGCCGAGCTCATCCGCGGCGATGTCTTCTATTGGGGTCAGCTCATGGCGGCCGCGTTGCTGGGCTCGCTGCCGGTCGCGTTCATCTACTCGTTCTTTGTGGACTATTATGTCGCCGGGCTGACGGCCGGATCGGTCAAGATGTAATTCCTTCGGCCTTGCCGCAACCGCAGCTGCCGAGGCGACCCGCCGACGAATTCAGTTGCGCACAGCCATATTTCGCCTAAGGATCAGAATCGAAAGAAAAACGAAAGACGCCTGCCGATAAGCGAAAGCGCTTGCGGCGGGTCAGGGAGGGCGCCGATGGGCGACGTTGAAGACGCAGCTAAGCCCGCCGTGCGGCGGAAGCCCTGGCTTGCGGCCGTCGGCATTGCCCTCATCCTCACTGGCAGCCTGTTGGCCTGGCTCATCCAAACCTCCGGCGGCGTGCGGATTGCCGACGTGCGGTTTGCCGGGACGGGCGGGCTCACCATGAGCGCCCTCCTTTACATTCCGCCCAATGCAACGCCGCAGACCCCGGCGCCAGGCATCCTGGCTGTGCACGGGTACATGAACTCACGCGAGACGCAGAGTGCGTTTGCAATCGAGCTCGCGCGCCGCGGTTACGTTGTGCTGGCAATCGACCAGCCCGGCCACGGCTACTCCGCGCCGCCCGCGCGCGCCAACGGATTCGGCGGGCCCGATGCGCTTGCCTATCTCCGCAGCCTGCCCTTCGTGGACAAAAGCAACATCGGCCTGGAGGGCCATTCGATGGGCGGCTGGAGCGTGCTTGCTGCCGCGAAGGCCGCGCCGGACGACTACAAGGCGATCGTGCTCAATGGCTCGAGCACGGGGCGTCCATTCGCTGCGGACGGCACGCCCACTTGGCCGCGCAACCTGGCGCTGGTCTACGCGCGCTACGACGAGTTCGCCCGCTTCTTCTGGGGGTCGCCCGACGCGCGCAAGGTGACGACAAGCAAGAAGCTGTGGGACGTGTTCGGCCAATCAACCGAGCTCGTACCCGGCCGGGTCTACGGCTCGATCGACCAGGGGACCGCGCGGGTGTTGTTCACCCCGTCCGAGACCCACCCGCTAAATCATCTCTCGCGCGAGACGGTCGGGCACGCGATCGACTGGTTCGGGCGCACGTTGAGCGGGGGTAAACCCATCCCTGCGAGCGACCAGATCTGGCTCTGGAAAGAGATCGGCACGCTCGTGGCGCTGATCGGGTTCGTCGTCTTGCTGCTGGGAACGTTCGACGCGCTGCTCGGTACGACATGGTTTTCAGGTCTCGCCCGGGCACCGCAGCGAAGCGACGCAAAGATCGCTCCAGCACGCCGCTGGCTGGTGTTCGCAGCGACCACGCTTGTTCCCGCGATCACGTTCTTTCCGCTGCTGGCGCTCGGCGACTGGCTGTTGCCGGCGTCAGCCGTTCTCCCGCAGGGCGTCACCAACCAGTTCATGGTGTGGGCTTTGGCCAACGCTTTGGTTGGCCTGATGCTCGCGCTGCTCCTGCCCCGGAGCAAACCACAGTTCGCGCATCAGACAGGGCGCGCCATCGCGATTGCGCTGCTCACCGTCGCCATCGGATACATCTCGCTGCTGGTGGTCGATGCGCTCTTCAAGATCGACTTCCGGTACTGGATCGTCGCCCTCAAACCGATGAGCGGGGCGCAAGCCGTTGTCTTCTTGATCTATCTCCTCCCGTTCACGGCGTTCTGCCTGGTGGCGTGTCGCGGCCTCTATCTCATGTCTGCGCAGCCGGCCGCTTCCGGATTTCGCCTGTATGCCGGCAATGCGCTCGCGCTCGCCCTCGGCATGGCGTTGCTGGTCGCTATCGAATACGGCGTGCTGTTCGCGACCGGCGGGCTCTATCTCCCGACCGGGACACCGATCGAAGCGCTTGGGACGATTCTCGCGATTCAGTTTGTTCCATTGCTCGTCACGATCGCGATCATCAGCACGTTCACCTATCGCCGGACCGGCAGCTACCTGCCGGGTGCGCTGGTTTCCGGGTTGCTGATTACCTGGTACATCGTGGCAGGCCAGACGACGCACGTGTGAGCCAGCGCGCGGCCAAGGCTCCGGTTGCGATCCCCGGGGCGGAGCCGCTGACGGCGGCATCTAAGTAAGAACCAAGGTCAATCGGGAGGGAATTTATGAAAGGGTTAAATTGGGCACGGCGACAGGTCCTGATCGGCCTTGGCCTGATCTCTTTGGCGGGCTCTGTCATGCCTTTCGGGGAAGCTGTCGCTGCGGAGACGTTCAAGATTGGGCTTATTGCCGATTACTCCGGCGCGTTCGCGACTTGGGGCCCGCAATTCCAGAACGCGATCGAGGCCTATCAGGCAGTTTACGGCAAGAGCGTGACTGGGCCCAAAGGCGAAGTGATAGACGTGGAGTTCCTTTACCGTGACTCGGCCAGCGCCGGGGCGGACAAGGCGAAACAACTCGCCGAAGAGCTAATTTTGCGAGACAAAGTCCGAATGATCGCTGGCTTCGACCTCTCGCCACATGCACTTGCTGTCGCGCCGCTCGCGACCGAAGCCAAAGTGCCGCTTGTCGTCATGAACGCCGCAGCCTCCGCCATCACGCGCGCCTCACCCTACATCGTGCGAACCAGTGCGACCCTTCCCCAGGCTGCCAGCGTTGCCGGTAAATGGGCAGCGCAGAACGGGTACAAGAAGGCCTTCATTATCACCGCGGATTACGCACCTGGGAACGACGCCGCGGAATATTTTGCCAAGGAATTTAAAGCCGGCGGTGGCGAAATTATTGGTGCCACCAAAACGCCGATCCAGGAAACCAATTTTTCTGTGTACATGGAGCGAATGCTGCAGGCGAAGCCAGATCTGATTTACATGTTTCAACCCAACGGCTCGCCGTCGATCGCTTTCGTGAAGGCCTACATCGAGCGGGGCCTGAAGCAAGCCGGCATCCAACTCATGGGAGGGGCGGAGTTCGCCGAGCTTTATCTGCCAAACTTTCCGGATGAGATCGCTGGCACACTCTCAGTGAATAATTACACCGAGGCCAATGCATTTCCCGAGAATAAACTGATGCGGGATCAGCTCACCAAAATGTTTGGCGCTAAAGGCATCACCGATATAGCGGCGGTTGGCGCTTGGGACGGCATGCAGCTCATTTATCTTGCACTCAAAGAGGTCGGCGCGAATGGGACTGCTTCGCAATACATCGATGCGATGAAGGGAAAGGAACTCAAAAGTCCGCGCGGACCTATCATGATCGATCCAGACGAGCGAGATATCGTGCAAAACATTTACATTCGCCGCATCGATAAAGTCGATGGCAAGCTGGTGAATGTCGACATCGCGACCGTGCCCATGGTGAAAGATCCGTGGAAGATCGACAATCCCAGGAAATGAGCGATGTCGGCTGCTGATGAAGCCAAAGCGCTCAATGCGCCATAGATGACGTGCTCGCACATAGATGACGGTGCGCTTGCGGCCATCCTTCGGGACGCCCGAGCTTCGCTCGGGCTCCTCAGGATGAGGGCAGCGGTTGCTGCTCTTTGGTCGCTCCCACAACGAGGCCGAGCCGTTATTTTCCCCGCGCGTGCTGGTCGAACACGCTCAGCACGGCGAGCGTCATGGCCTCGACACCGGTCTCAATGGTCGGCTTGGGCACGGGCGCGAACAAGGGCGAGTGGTTGACCGGCAATTGCGGGCCGTTGCCGTCGCGCGCCGCGGCGACCCGCTCCGGCTCATAGACGCCGATATTGAAGAACATCGAGGGCACGCCGGCGTTGATGAACTCCGAATAGTCTTCGCTCGGCGTACTCGGCGGTGTCGGCGCGAGCTTGTCCCCGAACGCCGCTTTCAGCACTTTTTCCGCCGTGCCGACCACGTCGGCATCGTTGACCACGGCCTTGGCTCCTTGCGTGATCTTGATCTCGGGCTCGGGCGCATTCGACATGGCGGCGACAGCCTTTGCGAGCGCTTCGGGGTAGCCGGGGTCGGTGCAGCGCATCACGCCGAGAGCAGACCGGCCCGATCACGCGGCCGTCTGGACTTCGCGCTCCACAAGCCGGCCGACATCGCGCATGGCGACGGCGAGATCGTACTGAGCCTGCAGGTTGATCCAGAATTGTGGAGCATTGCCAAAATAACGCCCGAGGCGCAGCGCGGTCTCAGCCGTGACCGAGCGTTTGCCGTTTAATATATCGACAATACGGCCCGATGGCACGCGCAACGCCCGTGCCAGTGCATTGGCCGAGAGCTGCCGTGCGTTCAGCTCGCGTCTCAGGATACGGCCGGGATGGATCGGAACCATTGCTGCGCCTCAGTGATAGTCTTCGACTTCTACCTCATAGGCATCGCCGCCTTTGAAGCGAAAGCAAATGCGGCTCGTGTTCACGGTCGGGTACAGCCTAGCCCTCTCCCAACCGGAAATGCCTCACCCCTTTGCGCTGCGCTTCATCGAGCGCCTCCGGGTAGCCGGCGTCGGCGTAGCGCATCACGCCGAGGCTGGTGTCGTTGGTCAATGCAAGCTGCAGGCGCTCGTCGGCTTCGGCGCTGCCGTCGGCGACGATCGTCACGCCGGCGCTGGTCATGTAGCCCGCATAGCCGCCGCCACCGGAATGGATCGCAACCAGGTCGGCCTGCGAGGCGCACATCGCCATGGCGTCGAGCAGCGGCCAGTCGGCGATCGCGTCGGAGCCGTCGCGCATGTTCTCGGTCATGATGTTGGGATGCGCCATGGCGCCGGCGTCGAGATGGTCGCGCGTGAACGCGATCGGGCCTGAGAGCTTGCCTTCGCGCACCATGCGGTTGACCGCGAGCGCGAGCGCGGTGCGCTCGCCATGGCCGAGCCAGGCGATGCGCGCCGGCAGGCCCTCGAACGGCACGTGCTCGCGCGCGAGCTTCACCCAGTTGGTGACGATGCGGTTATCGGGGAACGCGACGAGCAGGTGATCGTCGATCTTGCGGATATCGTCGGGATCGTTGGCGAGCGCGATCCAGCGGAACGGACCGATGGCGCGGGCAAACAGCGGGCGCAGAAATGCTTCGGTGAAGATCGGGATATCGAACGCGTCTTTGACGCCGCCCTCGCGCGCCTGGGTGCGAATGAGATTGCCGTTGTCGAATACGACTGCGCCGGCGGCCTTGAGCCCCAGCATGGCGCGCACATGGCGCACGATGCTGGCGCGGCTCTCGGTCATCAGCGTTGCCGGATCCTCGCTGCGCATGCGTCGCAACTCGGCGAGACTGCGCCCGACCGGCACGTAGCCATAAACAAGATCATGCGCCGAGGTCTGGTCGGTGACGACGTCCGGGATGACGCCGCGCGCGAGAATTTGCTCATAGACTTCGGCCGCGTTGCCGAGGAGCCCGATCGAGGCCGGGCGGCGCTCCGCCATCGCGGCGCGAACCATGTCGAGCGCCGCATCGAGATTGTCGGCGCGGTCGCGCAGGAAGCCGTTGGCCATGCGTTTGGCGATACGCTCGGGGTCGATCTCGACACAGAGGATCACGGCGCCGGCCATGAACCCGGCGAGCGGCTGCGCGCCGCCCATGCCGCCGAGGCCCGCGGTGAGAATGAAGCGCCCGGCGAGGTCGCCGCCGAAGTGGCGCTCGGCGATGCGCATGAAGATCTCGTAGGTGCCCTGGATGACGCCCTGCGAGCCGATGTACTGCCAGTCGCCGGCGGTGAGCCCGCCCCAGCAGATCAGGTTCTGCTGCTGCCACTTGTAGAAGTTTTCCGCCTTCGCCCACTGGCCGACCATGTTGCAGTTGGCGAGGATGACGATCGGCGCCTTCTCGTGCGTCTTAATCAGGCCGATCGGCTTGCCCGACTGCACGATCAGGGTCTCGCCCTCGTCCATGGTGCGCAGCGTCTCGACGATCTTGTCGTGCGAGGGCCAGTCGCGCGCCGCCTTGCCGAGCGCCGCATAGACCACGAGGTTGGCCGGATCCTCGCCGACGGCGAGCACGTTCTCCAGGAGCCGCAGGATGCCTTCCTGACGCCAGCCTTTGCAGCGCAGGTTGCCGCCCGAGGTGACGGTGAAGCGCGGGTCCATCAGACACTCACGTTAGTGCACGATGAGATCAAGCACTCGTCATTGCGAGGCGCGCCGCGCCGAAGCAATCCAGAGCCCAGTGTTGTGGCCCCTGGATTGCTTCGCTTCGCTCGCAATGACGATGTATTTGGCTGATGTCTTGTTTCAACCTGAACGCATCGTGCGTTAGTGATACGTGTCCCGGATGCGGTGCAGCGCGAAGCGGTGCACCGCTGATCCGGGACCGCCAAAGGAGCCAGCATTCGCGACGATCCCGGGTCTGCAGTGCACCACTTCGTGCTGCGCCGCGCCCGGGATACGTGCCGTTCATCGCGCGAGTGCATAGCGGGCGATCGGAATGCCGAGCGCCTGCTCCGCCACCGGATAGACGGTCGGGTCGGTCACTGAAGAGCTCAGCGGCAGGTGGCGCTTGTCGATATGGAACACCAGCAAGGTCATCTCCGGCTTGATGGTGCCGACGCTCACCGGCTTGCCATCAGGATCGAGCGTCGTGATTACGTCCGGGAACGTCGCCAGCCGCGCGCCGTCACCATCGGCGACCGCCATGTATTCGTTCATGACATGCAGCACGAGATCGCGGCTGCCCGCACGGATGGTGATGGTGCCGATATCGAAGGCCGCATCCGTGTAGGTCACCGATTTGTTGATGACCTTGCCTTCGCCCAGGATGGTTCCGTTCGTGGTCTTGCAGATGGCGTCGATGACGGCGCGGCCGCCCTTGGGCTCAGCGGCACGGATCGCCTCGCCGAGCGCAAGCGCGCGCGAGATCCCGCCCAGCGCGGCGTTCTGTTTGACATAGGATGCGCGCACCGGATTGCGGCAGCTGGCGATGAAGCCGCCCGCCATATCGGCCGCCTTGCGCAGGACGGGCGAGACTTTGGCGGTTGGCCCGCGCACGACCAACTCCAAATAGGAATTGCTGGCGCGGTGACCGCCGACGGCGGTCTGGATGGTCGGCTCCGGGCTCGCGGCCATGCCAATCGAACCCATGTCGCCGGTCGGATGGGCGCGGATATCGCCGACTGCGTCGATCACCTTGGTGCCGAGCAGCGCACCGGGCAGCCAGGCGTTCATGGTGCTCGACATGCCGTTCTGGCCGATCATCAGGCCGTGCACCGGCGCGCCCAGCGCGTCCTGCAGCATCTCGACGGATTTCACGTAGTCGATGCCGAGCATTTCCCAGGCGGTGGTCCCGGCCGGCGCGCCGATCGCCGCCGCGGTCGCGATCCAGGCATCGGGCGGCACGTCGTCGATCGACACCAGCTCCGGCCGGCCGATGGTCACCGCCGCAGTGCCGAGCGTGCGGCCGTGATCGGCCCAGCCGCCGCCGCCGGCCGCGAAGATCGAGCCGCCGCGGACCGCAGCCTCGACATCGGATAATGTGAGAACTCGCCCCATCAGACTGCCCCTTTCGTGCACGAGTGTGCGGTCGAGTTGTTGAACCGCGCGCAGCATCACCGCCGTGCCGGCCGCGATCGCCTCGGGCTCGGCCCATTCCTCCGGCGCGTGGCTTTTGCCGTCGCGGCAGGGAATGAATACCATCGCCGACGGACAGATGCGCGCCATGAAGGCGGCGTCGTGCCCGGCGCCGCTGGCGAGATCCGTCGCCGACAGCCCGAGCGCCTGCGCGCTGTCGCGCAGCACACGGCGCAGCGCTGGATCGCAGGCGACCGGCGGGCCCTCAGACAGCGTTGCAAACCCGGTGCGCTCGACCCGCGCCGCGCGCGCGTAGCTCAGGCTTGCGGCATCGATTGCGGTGACGAAGTCTTGCGTGAGCGCCGGCTCAGTGGTGCGCACGTCGATGACGACGCGGGTACGGCCGGGCACAACATTCGATCCGCCCGGCGCGACCTCGAGGATGCCGACGGTGGCGACGAAATAGCCGCGCCCCGCCGCGGCAAGCTCCTCGGCCTTCTGGCGCACGGCTGACACAGTCGCTGCTGCGGCGACCAAGGCGTCGCGCCGAACATCCATGGGTGACGTGCCGGCGTGGTCGGCCGCACCAACAAATACAATCTCCAGCCGGCGGATGCCGACGATCGACGTGACGAGACCCACATCGATGGGGCCCGCCTCGAGCACCGGCCCCTGCTCGATGTGCAGCTCCAAATACGCGCCGACGTCGTTGCGGCGTGCGGCGTTGACGCGATCCGGGTCGCCGCCGACCCGGCGCAGCGCGTCGCGCAGATGCTCGCCGCCCGGTCCGGTGAGGTCGAGCATCGCGTCCGTGAGCACGCCCGACATGCCGCGGCTGCCGACGCAGGAGAGCCCATAGTCGCTCGGCTCCTCGGCGAGGAAATCGATGACCTCCAAGGGATGCACGAGCTCGGTGCCGGCGAGTGCGCGCGCGATCTCGAGCCCAGCGGCAACGCCAGCAATGCCGTCGAAGCGACCGCCCGATGGCACGGTGTCGATATGTGAGCCGACGGCAATGGCCGGTGCGCCAGGGTCGCGGCCTTCGCGGCGGCCGATCAGGTTGCCGGCCGTATCGATGCGCACGGCGAGCCCGGTTTCCTCAAAACGGCGTGCCAGCCAGGCGCGGCCTTCCAGAAAGCGCGGCGTGAATGAGCGGCGCGTGTATGGACGGTCCGGGTCGGTGATCGCCGCGAGGCCCATCACGTCGGCCCAGATCCGATCAGCATCAACGCCAAACTGATTGACCGACACGGGTCCTCGCTTACTTCATCGGTGGGCGCACGAAGCGGCCGTGCCCGGGCTTGGCCAGCACCTTGCCATCGGCCGCCACGCAGTCGCCGCGCAGGAACGTGGCCACCACACGGTACGGAAGCTCGATCCCGTCATACGGGCTCCAGGAGACGAAATTGTTGCCGCTTGCCGCCGCCTGGTAGCGATAGGGATCGCGGCGCGCCAGCACGATATCGGCATCGCGCTCGACTGTCAGCGCGCCCTTCCGGCGATCGATGGCGAACAGAAGCGCGGGATTCTGCGCGAGCAGTGTCGCGGCAAAGCTGAACGGCAGCCGACGTTCGTCGAGGCCCTTCAACAACAACGCATAGAGCACCTCGAGGCTCGGCACGCCCGAGGCGTTCTTCAGCATGTTGGGATCGGTCTTGCGATCCTCCGACCAGCTCACGTGATCGGTCGAGACGACGGTGACATTGCCTGCCTGGAGATGCTGCCACAGCATCTCGACCTCGGCCCGCGGGCGCAGCGGCGGATTGATCTTGGCCTTGCCGCCCAGGCGTTTGACGTCGTTGTCCTCATCGAGCGTGAGATAATGGATGCAGGCTTCGATCGTCGCCGCGTAGCCGTGGCTGCGATAGTCGGCGGCCATCTCATAGCCGCGTCCGATCGAGCAATGCACGATGTGGGCATGGCAGCCGGTGGCGGCGCCGATCTCATAGACCTCCGCAGTTGCCAGCGCTTCGGTGATCGGCGGCCGGGACAGCCCATGGGCGCGGTAGTCGGTCAGGCCTTCGGCCTCCACCTGCGCCATGCAGGCGCGCACCATCTCGTCATTCTCGTTGTGGACGCCGGCGGCGAGGCCATGGGGGCGGATGGCGCTGAAGCAGGAATAAAGCGTCTGCGGGGGAATGCGCGGAAAGCGCTGCGGATGGGTGCCGAAGGTCGAGAACTTGAACGCCGCCGCGCCGGCGCTCACCATGTCGTTGATATGCGCCGGGCCGTCCTCAGGCGCGACGGTGCCATAGAGCGCGAAATCGACCCGCGCCTGGGCGCCCGCCTCGGCCGCCTTGGTGCGCAGGCGCTCGCCGGTGCAGATCAGGCAGCCATCGTCATAGGGCATGTCGACGATGGTGGTGACGCCGCCGGCGGCGGCACTGCGCGTCGACCAGACAAAATCTTCCTGGCCCTTCTGGCTGCGGCTGTGCACCTGGGCGTCGATCGCGCCCGGCAGCACCAGGAATCCCGGTCCGCCGTGGCGCTCGCCCGCGGGCGGGCTACCCTCGGCGACGTGGCGGACGACGCCATCCGCCGCCAGCACATAACCGGTCTCGATGATCCGATCCGGGAGAATGACCGTCCCCGCGAAGACCTGATCTGCCATGAGGTGCCTTTTGTAATCGCCGCGCCCGCGGGAGCAACGTTAACCGAGCGTGGCGGCCCGGCGAACGGCAAAGCCCTGAACTGGCCGATAGGAAAAATCAAACGTCGAAGGCGCAGACCGTGCTCGATTTTTCTCATGATCCATCATATTTATAGGCTAATTAGAATCAGCCGGGGACGTGATGCTCACCGCCAAGGGAAAATACGGGCTGAAAGCGCTGGTGCATCTGGCGCGCTTGCCGCCGGGCGAGACGACCCAATCGCAAGAAATCGCTGCGGCCAACAACGTGCCCAAGAAGTTTCTCGACGCGATCCTCGGCGACCTGCGCAACGCCGGGATCGTGCATAGTCGCAAAGGCCCGGGCGGCGGCTACCGGCTCGCCCGCGCCGCGCGCGAGATTAAGGTTGGCAATGTCATCCGCACACTTGATGGCCCGCTGGCGCCAATTGCCTGTGCAAGCCGTACGGCCTACCAGCCGTGCGACGACTGCAAGGACGTGAAGTCCTGTACGGTCCGCATCGCCATGACGCGCGCGCGCGATGCCATGGCCGAGGTGCTGGATAAGATGACCATCGCCGACATGCTGGCTTCGAGTGGCGGCCGCGGCGCCAGGTTGCTGGAGCGGGTGTAGTTTCGGACCCTCGTCCTGAGGAGCACGCGAACGCAAGTTCGCGGGCGTCTCGAAGGACGGCCGCAAGGATGGGCTTATGTTTGTGGCCATCCTTCGAGACGCACGCGGGCGGAGCCCGCGTGCTCCTCAGGATGAGGTCAGCAATATTCTAATACTCGTCAAACATGCGCTGGATCTCATCCGTATCGCGCGTCTTGGTCAATGCCAGCGCGAGCAGCCAGGCGGCCTTGTGCGGGCTGAGATTATCCGCCGCGACCATGCCGGGCTCCTGCCAGTTGTCGTCGCGAATGACGCGGCCGTCGCCGACGCGCGCGCTGCGCACCACGACGGTGCCCTGCGCGGCAATCTTGGCCAGCTCCTTGCGCATCTCGCCTGTCGAGCCGGCGCCTGAGCCGGCGATCACGAGCCCCTGCGCGCCGGCCGCAACCGCGGCGTGGGCGAGATCGGGGCGCGCGCCGGTGAAGACGTAGATGATGTCCACCCGCGGGATGTCGCCAATCTGGTCAACATCGAATTCGCTCTGATGGGTGTGGCGCCGCGTCGGCGCGCGGTAGAACACGATCCGGTCACCATCCGCATAGCCAAGGAGGCCGAGATCGCGGCTGCGAAACGTGTGCACCCGATAGGTGTTGGTCTTGGTCACGTCGCGGGCGGCGTTGATCTCACCGTTGGTGACGACCACGACGCCCTTGCCTCTGGCCTCGTCCGACGCCGCGACCCGCACCGCATCATACAAATTGAGCTGCGCGTCGCTGCTGAGAGCGGTGAATGGCCGCTGCGCGCCGGTCACGATGATTGGCTTGTCCGTGCGCACCGTCAGGTTCAGGAAATAGGCCGTCTCCTCGATGCTGTTGGTGCCTTGGATGAACACGATGCCGCCGACTTCCGGCCGGCGCGCGACGAGCTGCATGCGCGCCGCCAGCGCGCGCAGATTGTTGCCGCTGTCGATCGCGTAAGGATTGCCGTCGTCGACCTCGAGCTTGGCACCCCGGGTGATCTCGGGCAGCGCCGCGATCAGCTCATGGCCGGTGAGCGGTGGACGTCCGCTGATCCACACCGCATAGCGCAGCATGTCCATGCGATCGACCCCTTGGCTCGGCAAGGTTCCGGGGCCGATCATCAACCAGATGAGCTTTTGTTCCATAGCATTCCCCAGAGCGCGTTCCCTCCCCCCTTGTGGGGTAGGGTTAGGGAGGGGGGTGGAAGTTGCTGCTCAGTGTCGATCAACAACGACCCCCCCACCCGACGCGCTATGCGCGTCGACCTCCCTCACAAGTGGGGGAGGTAAAAAGAAAAAACACATATATTCCGCCCGAGGTCAAATCATGGGCGTACCATGCTGTTGTTCGAATGGATCTTGCTGCTGTTGTTCGCCGCCGTCGTGCTCACCAACCTGGCCGAGCGGCTGGCGGTCCCCTACCCGTCACTGCTCGCCATTGCCGGCGCGTGCCTTGCGTTCCTGCCATTCGCACCGAAGATCGTGATCGAGCCGGAGCTGGCGCTCGCTTTGTTCATTGCGCCGGCGCTGCTCGATGCCGCGTTCGATACCTCGCCGCGCGACCTCGCGCGCAATATCGTGCCGATCATCTCGCTCGCCGTGCTCGCCGTCATCGTCACCACGGCAACGGTCGCCTATTTCGGCTGGCGTGCGGCCGGCCTGCCGCTAGGCGCGGCGATCGCGCTCGGCGCCATCGTGGCGCCGCCTGATGCGGTCGCCGCATCGGAAGTCTTGCGCCGGCTGCGGATCCCGCAGCGGGTCGGGCTCGTGCTGCAGGGCGAGAGTTTGCTCAACGATGCGACCGCGCTGTTCATCTATCGCGGCGCGGTTGCCGCCGCCGTCAGCTCCTTCAGCTTCGCCCGAGACACGCCATTTCTGCTGCTGGCCGCAGTCGGAAGCCTGCTGGCTGGTTACGTGCTGGCGCGCGTCTATCTGCTCGCCACCGCGCGGGTGAGTGACGCACCGTCGAGCACAGTGCTGCAGTTCGTGGCCACGTTCGGTGTCTGGCTTCTCTCCGAGCGCCTCATGCTCTCGCCGATCATCACCGTCGTGGTCTATGCGATGACCCTGGCGCGAGCCGCACCGGGTCGCCTGGAGCCGCGGCTGCGCATCAGCTCCTACGCGGTGTGGGAAACGGCGGTGTTCATGGTCAACGTGCTCGCGTTCGTGCTGATGGGGCTGCAGGCGCGGCGGATCATCGAGCGGCTCTCGCCGGACGAGTTGTCGAAGTCGTTATTCCTTGCGCTTGGCGTGCTCGCACTCGTGATCGGGGTGCGCATTTGCTGGATATTCTTCTATCGCGTTGTCCTCGCCCTGGTCCGGCAGCGCAGCGCGCGGTTGGCGCATAGGCTGGGTCCCCGCAGTCCGCGCGGTTCCGTCGTGATTGCCTGGAGCGGCATGCGCGGTCTCGTGACGCTCGCCACCGCGTTCGCACTGCCGCCGGATTTTCCCGGGCGCGATCTCATCGTGCTGTGCGCATTCTGCGTCGTTCTCGGGACGCTGGTGATCCAAGGCCTGACCTTGCGCCCGCTGCTGCTGTTGCTGCGGCTGGACGACGACGGATCAGTCGAACGCGAAATTTCGCGTGCGCGGGTCGCGGTCATGCAGGCGGCGCTCGACAGCCTCGATGGCGATAAATCGCCCGCGGCCAACACCATCCGCGAACAATACGCCGCCGCCCGCAAAGTCGCTGAAGACCAGCACGAGCCGCAGGCGGCGACCAAATACGATCGCCTGCGCCTGCGGGCAATCCGAGCGCAGCGCGATGAGCTCAATCGGATGCGCACGCGCGGTGAGATCGGCGACGCAGCCTTCTATCGCCTGCAGGAGGAGCTCGACTGGTCCGAGCTCGATGCCGCGCCGGCGGGAAGCTTTCAGCCGTTGACGACGTGACCGGATCACGCTGCGCGATGCATTTGCCGGTGACTTGAGTCCGCACGATGCGCGCGGCACTATCCTGTTGTCGCATTCCCGGGCTCAACCTACCGCGGCCGTTCGGCGGCTTGACCTTACAACCAACAGACGTATCGAACTGCGGTTATGGAGGCGCACATGAAGCTTTTTGTCTATCCGGCGATCCTCGCCGTCCTCGCATCGACGCCCGCGCTCGGCGCGGACACGGTGGCGCTGGTCGGCACCTGGACCGGCCAGCGCGACCGGATCGCCAAGACCGAAGGCCGCCGCGGCGGGCCTGTGACCCTTATGATCACCGAGCAACAGGGCAATACCTTTACGGGCCGCCTCAAACGTTCCAATCCCACCGGCGACGAGGAGGAGCCATTGTGGGGCGCCTTCACGCCTGGAGCCAAGCTGATGATGGGGTCGGATGACGAGGGCATCTACATGTTCAACCTCATCGATCAGAACACGCTCGATTACTGCTACAGCGAGGCGGGACCATCGCCCCGAACGGTGTGCGCCCGGCTGACGCGCCAGCCCTGACACCTGCGACGACACTCTCCGGTTGTCGCGATCAGATCGGCCGATCACCGGCCGATCTCGTGCTGTTGAGCGCACCGACCCTGTAAACTTGGCCGCCACAGGCCTATGATCGGAGAAGCTCAACGTCGGCGCGAGACCCCATGTTCGACCTCGGTAACCGCGGCATGCTGCCGACGACTGACCTTCCGGCGGAAGCCTTGGGGGAATTCCTCGCGGCCGAGATGAATCGGCGCTGCGGGGCATCGCATCCGCGCCTGACCGAGCTGGTCCCGTTCGCGGCCCAGCTCGCGCTCGAATGCATCGCCAACAGCGATGCGCTTTATCACAATGTCGAGCACACCATGCTGGTGACGCTTGCCGGCCACGACATTTTCGTCGGGCGCGCGCTGCTGACGCAATCCACGCCGAGCGACTACGCGCACCTGATCATCGCCTGCCTGATGCACGACATCGGCTATGTGCGCGGCATCCTCAAGGGCGACGGAATTGATGGCTACGTCATCGATGCGGAGGGCCGCAAGGTGACGCTGCCGCGCGGATCCTCCGATGCCGCGCTGATGCCCTATCACGTCGATCGCTCGAAATTGTTCGTGCTTGATCGCATGCATGAGCTCGACGCCGAACGCATCGCCCGGTCGATCGAGCTCACGCGCTTTCCGGCGACGGCGGTCAATTCGTTTAACGAGCTTGACGAGGAAGGACTGCTGGTGCGGGCGGCGGATCTCATCGGCCAATTGGGCGACCCGCACTATTTGCGTAAGGCCAACGCGTTGTTCTGCGAATTCGAAGAAATCGGCATGAACAAGAAACTGGGATACGAATCGCCGGCGGATATCGTCGACAAATATCCGCAGTTTTATTGGAACATGATCTCGCCGCACATTGAGGTTGCGATCCGCTACCTCAACGTGACGGCACGCGGGCGCCAGTGGATCGCCAACCTCTACAGCAACGTCTTCCGCGCCGAGCGCGACGTGCGTCTCTCCGGCCCGCAGCCGTGAGCATCAACCCCGCCGGTCGACGATGCGCGGTGCCTTGACGCTCGCCTCGAACTCGCGGGCCAGCGTTCCCAGTTCGAGGGTCTCGACGCGCGGGGTCAGCTCGAATACGCGCTTGATCTCCCGCTCCACCAAGGCGACGGCGGCCACCGGATCGGCGTCGCGCTTGATCTCGACGCAGACGCGCAGCACGTCGAGCGCATCGAGGGTGAGCGCCTCACATTTGAAATCGTTGATCGGCGCCAGCCGGAACATCAGGTCCTCGAACTCGCCGTGATTGATGTTGATGCCGCGGACCTTGAAGAACCCGGTGGTGCGCTGGGCGTGGCGCAGCACCGGAAAGACCGCAAACGGCCCGGCGCCGGGCACGTCACGTCGCAAGCTGACGAGATCGCCGGACATCCAGCGCAAGAACGGCGTGATGTTGTTGGTGAAGAGCGGCGTGACCACGAGTGCGCCGGTTTCTCCCTCCGGCAGCGCCTGGCCGCTCCGCGGGGTCCACCACCTCGACGAAGAACAGATCGCTCCAGACGCGAAAGCCGTCGGCGATACCGTCTTCGGCCGCCATCATGCCGGCCTCGGTCATGCCGAAGGAGTCGCGCACCTCCGCGCCCCACATGCGGCCGAGCTTTTCGCGCTTGGCGACGGAGAGCGGCTCGGCCGAGCAGATCACGAGGTTGACGGACCCACGCGCGAGCTCGATGCTGTTCTGGTCCGCCAGGTTGGCGAGGTGCAGCGCGTAGCTCGACATGCCGGTCAGCACATCGGGCTTGAGCTTGTCGATCAGCTCGATCTGCAACGATGACGGCGTGGTGGTTCCGGCGCCTGCCATCACGGCGCCGAGCCCAGAGGCTTCGGCCGCGCGCGCCATCATCTGCCCAACCGGATGGATGCCGAGCGGAAACGCGCAATGCACGGTCTGTGCCGGTTTGGCGCCGGCGCAGGGATAAACCCGCGCGAACCCGTGCATCGCGACTTCGATGTCGCGGCGGCTGCGCGGATAGAACAACGGCCGGCCGGTGGTGCCGCCGGAACGCCAGTACTGGGCAATGCCGTCGCCCTCGCCCGGCGGCAAACAGAAGTCGCGATAGAACTGCGCATCCGACATGGACCGCAGCATGTCCTTGTCGAGCAGCGGGATCTTGGCCCACTCGACGGGATCATCGAGCCGGTCGAGATCGATATGGTCAAGCTTGCCGCGAAAGAATGGCGCCCGTTTCGCCTGGCGCACCGCCGCAACCTTGCGGGCGGAGTGGATCGCAGCAATCTGCGCGGCGGTCGGGATTGTCGCGCCGGGCTGTGCGCTCATACAACTTTGGCCTTTGCCATGTGCCCGATCCAGCGCTGCTGATCGGTATAGGCGTCGGGCAGACGCCCCTCGGCTTCCGCCGTTATCATATCAACGAGACGCATGCGCTTGACTTCCGTATCTTCCGGCATGGCGTCGAGCGCGTCCATCAACATGTCGGCATAATCCTCGCCGACCGGACAGACGTCAGCGCAGCGACGGCAGCCAGTGATGACGCCGGCGCCGCGCAGGATACTCTGCCACAGATTGAACGTCGTTTCCGAGCGGAGCAGCTCCTTTTTCTGCTGCGCGTCGGCAGCCCCGATGATCGCCTCCAGGTGATTGGTCAGCTTGGCGAACCCGTAAGGCGAGCGATGCGTGTCGCAGGCCTCCCAATCGCGGCCCCAATGGCGCACCGCATCGGCCGGGCACGCGGTGAGGCAGCGCCCGCAGCCTGGGCCGAGGCACAGGCTCTGCTCGCGCCGGCGATCCGGCTCGACCTCGAGCGACGCCATTACGGCGGTGAGAACGACGCGCGGGCCGAACTCCGGCGTGAGGAGTTGTTGATTGAGCCCAAGCGTGCCGAGCCCGGCCTCCACGGCGGCATGCGGCAACGACAGCAGCGTTGTCTGGTGCGCCTGCGGATCGTCGTTATAGCGCCAAGGATCAACATGGGTCGGCGGAATGATGATCGCTGGATAACCGAGGTCTTCGAGCCAGTAGACGAGCTCGAGCGAAGCCTCCTCAAGGCCGGAGAGCGCCAGCTCATCGTTGTAGAACTTGGTACGATCGCCCCACGGAATGATGCGGGCGACGCCGTTGTTGAGATGCTTGGCGAGCACGATGACGCGCTTGTAATCGAACTGCGTGATGTCGATCGGCCGGCGCGGGTCGGCGGGATTGGGCGGATTGGCATTCATCACCTCGCCGTCGGCGATGCCGACGAGATCGACGCCGAGCTCGCGCGCCTTGGCCTTGATCTCCGTGGCGGAGATTTTCTGACGAAAGACTTCGACCATCTCAGTCTGCTTGGTCCGCCGCAGCGCGTGCTTGCTGCCGTCGTTTGAAGTCCTGCAGCTGCCGCGCCACGATGCCTTTGTAACCTTCAGGTCCGACCCAGCGGATGTTCCAATCATTGAGCCCCGCGCCGGGCTCTCCGCGCTTGCGCGCCGCCTGGCGCTCCTTGGCGAGCGTCACCTTCTCAGGAGTCTTTTCCGGGATCGCCTTCTGCGGATCGGCGAGATGCGCGTGGTAATCATCGCCAACCGGACAGACTGCGAGGCAGCGCGGGCAATCGCCGAATGAGCCGACGACCCGGAGTAGCCCCTGCCAGAAACCGAAATGATCGCGCGAGCGCGTCATCGCGCGCAGCGCATCGGGTCCTTGCCCGCTCGCCTGCGCGTCGATGATCCGATCAACAAATTTGAGGATGGTGGAGAAGCCGAATTCCTGAGCATGCTCGGCACAGGCCCGCTTGTCGATGCCGAAATGCAGCACCGCATCGCCCGGACATGAGTAGAGACAGCGGCTGCAGGATTTACCGATGCAGACCTGCTCGGTCATCGGGTGATCAGCAGCAAGCTCAAGCTCCGTGAGAATGCCAGTGAGATAGACGCGCGGGCCATATTCGGGCGTCAGAATGTTGACCTCGAGCCCGAGCGTGCCGAGCCCGGCCTCGACGCCAAGATGCCGTGTCGAGAGGCGGCCATAGCTCGCGCGCTTGAGCGTCCACTCGGTCTCCTGCGCCGGCACCACGAAGGCGGGGTGACCGGCGCGCTCCAGTTCCTCGGCGAGCCGGTAGGCGACCTTGTCCATTTTCCGCAGCACCAGCATGTCCATGTACTGGACCGGCGTATTGGTGCGGCAGCGGAACGCGCCGGCCGGAATGTGCTGGGCGATGACGATGACGCTCTTCACGTAAGGCGAGATGCGCTCCGGCGTCTGCGGCCAGCGCGGATCGGGCGGGAAGGCATTGAGCACCTGCGCGCTGGCGATGCCGACAAGGTCGACGCCGAGCTCGCGCGCCCGCGCCTTCACGCTCTGCGCCGAGATCGCCGCGCCGCGCCGAAACGGCGACGGTGTGCGGCGGCCGATCCCGCTCCAGCGCGGATGGCGATGCGTGTCAGCAGCGCTCGCATCAGGGGACATGGCGGCGGGACTTGCCAGGGCCATCGCGGACCATCTACCATAATGATAATTTACCGAGTAATTTACGCCTTGGATTTTGGCTGTCAATGCGCCCTTCACGTGCAAAAAACCGCAAGCCGGGCAGCGCCGTCCGAAAGGCCCCCGAAGCAAGGATCGCGCAGCATCTCGCGACCACGCCGCACGAGTTCGCGGTTACTCGGTTCGAGCAGGGACTGATCTGCGCCGCGGCGGCGTTCTATCGGTTCTACGGCGTGCTGCTCGGGCGCGAGGGCCGCGTGCGCAATATCTCCGGCCAGGACAACGCGATCCTGCAGCAGATCATGGCGGCAAGCCGTCCGCTCGCGGTGACCGACATCGCCCGCTTCGCCAATCGCGACGATATCGCCAACATTCAGTACAGCCTGAAGAAGCTCACCCGTGCAGGCTTGATCGAGAAGGCGGGCCGCACCTCGGCGCGCGAGACGAGCTACGTGGTCAGCGACCTGGCCCGCAACTGGACCCAGGATTTCCTGAAGCTACGCCGGCAGCTCTTCACCGATCCGGCCGCGCAGATTCTCGACTTCGACGATCAACTGGAGAAAAGCGCAAACCTGCTTAACCTGATCGCCGGCTTCTATGATCACGGCACGCGGGTGATGTCCGGCGCCGAACAGATGGCGGAGGCGGCGGCGGATCGACAGCGTGGAAAGTAGCGGGTCGAGGCGCCACAACCGCAACCCCCGAGCCGTACCGCGCGATGCCACAATCCGCTTACATAGGATGGACCCTCCGTTCAGCGCCCTGGAGCAGCAATATGGTTAGATCTCGTTACCTCGTGGCCGTGCTGGCGGCAGCCTTGATCACTGGCAGCGCCGGTGCGCAGACTTATCCCACACAGGATTTGCATTTCATCTGTGCCTATCCGGCGGGGAGCAGTTCCGATTCAATCGTGCGCTTTCTGGCGGAAAAGATACGGCCTCAGGCCGGACGCATCATCCTGGTCGAAAATAAGCCCGGCGCGAATGGCAATCTGGCGACGGAATTCCTGGCCCGCGCGAAACCCGACGGTCACACGATCCTCATCCACGCCGGCAGCGCGCTTGCCGCCAACATGCACCTGTTCAAAAATCCGCCGGTTGACGTGGCAACCGCGATCCAGGTGGCCGGGACCATCAACCGCCAGGCCTTCATGCTCGCGGTGGACAGCGCACGGCCCTGGAAAACCCTGGCCGAGCTCACCGCAGCCATGAAGGAAAAGGGCGACAAAGCGAGCTATGCCACCTATTCGGCAACAGCCACCATCATGGGTGAGCTGTACAAACGAGCGACCGGCGTGCGTGCGACCGAAGTCGGTTATCGGGTTGGCGCCGACACCCTCAATGATTTGAGCAGCGGCGCGCTCGACTACGGCATCTATGATCCGCCATTTGCGATGAGCCAAGCGCGCAACGGCAAACTGCGCTTACTTGCAGTCGGCGTGAAAGAGCGACTCAACGCGGCACCCGATATCCCGACCATGCAGGAAGAAGGTATTCCTGATGTCGATCTTCCGGGCTGGTTTGCCGCGATGGTGCCGAGCGCGACCCCAAAGCCTGTTGTTGATCAGATCAGCAAATGGGTCGCCGACGCGGTCCGCCAGGATGCGACCAAGCAGTTTCTCAATGGGTTTGGCAGCGATCCTTGGATCAGTTCGCCCGAACATGGCCAGGCGCGCCTCATCAGCGACATCAAGGACTGGGGCGAATACGTGCGGATTGCCAAAATCGTTCCGCAGGGATGAGGTCAGTAGCTGCGCGTGGCTTGCTTCTAATCCGTTCGCTTCGCCAAGTTGACCAGCCAACGTCGAATGACGGCCTCTTCCGCTGGTGAAATCCCGATCTTCAATTCGACATCCGTTTTGGCCGCGCGCTGCTTGCAGCGCGACAGCAAGGCTCTCCCCTTTTTGGTCAGCGTTATGACCTGCACCCGGCCATGGACCAGATGGGGCGAGCGAGCGATGAGCCCATCCCGCTCCAGATTGGTGATGATGCCGTGCACCGTCTGCGGCGTCAGCAGCGCCAGCCGTGCAACATCGGCGCCGGAAGCGCCCGGATAGCTGTCGAGCATCGTCAGGACCAGGAATTGCGGCGGCGTGACACTGAGATCGGCCAAACTGCGCTCAAACCTCAGCCGCACGGCGCCAGCCGCCTGGCGCAGCAGATAGGCAAGGTGGCCGGCCTCACCGCGTTTGCCTTCGCCGGGTTCTGGGATTCTCACGGCCGAAGCAAAGCCGGTCTGCGTTTTCGACCTATTCATCAGCGTCCTGATATGTTATCAGGGTACTAATACGTGCGCCGCGAACAATCGTCAATCCCGGGATCCGATCATGATCGCAACGCTGCCAGCATCTGCAGCCTCATCGTCTCCAGCGTCGCGGCTTTGGCTTTTCGCCGGCCTGGCTGTAGCGGCTGCCCTTTGGGCGATCGTGAGGCCGGGACACGAAGCAGCAATCACCCTGCCCTGGATCGTGTGCAGCAACTCTACGAGCGAGGCGTCGGCGCGGCCACGCCCCGTCGTTGAGACCTTGCAGTCCGAACCGCTCGCCGCCGCCCCCGGCAAATACGTGACGACACAGCTGGTTCACCTTCCGCCTTTGGCTTTTTCGCCGCGCCACAAACACGGCGGCGACGTAACAGCATACGTCCTCAAAGGCAGCGTACGTTCCGAACACGCCGGCTTGCCCGCGGCCGACTTCCAGGCCGGGGAGATGTTCTATGAACCATACGGCACGACGCACTTATTCATCGAGAATCCAAGCTCGACGGAGAGCGCCGACGTCCTCGCTATCATGGTGCATGACAAGGGCGCGCCGCTGACGACGTTTCTGGAGTAACGTCGCTCGGCGCTACCCGGACAGCATCCCACTCACCAGGCCTTGCCAGGTCATCGGGCCGACAACTCCATCGACGACCATTGTTGGAATGTCGAGCGAGAGGGCCTGCTGAAATCCCCGGACCCCCGCGTCGGTCTGCGGTCCAAAATCGCCATCCACCTGCACGCCCTGGTTCGGATTTCCGGATTCGTTGCGAAACTGGAACTCCTCCTGGACGCCGCGCACCGCATCGCCGTGGCTGCCTTTTTGCACCTGGACGATCAGCGCACCCCACGTTTGCGCATCGACCGTTCCGGTCGCCGCGAAACCCTTGCTCGCCTGGAACGTCTTCACAGCACCACTCGTCTGCGGCCCAAAATCTCCGTCGACCGCGACGCTGTGACCGCGCGCCCGCAACAGATATTGCAGTGTTTTGATCGGATGTCCGTTGAGACCAACCGTCACCACAGGCCAGGGACTAAGGGTGCCAGGCATAGGAACCTCCCCTTTCACAAGGACGGTCCGACTTTATGCTGAATGGCTTGTCCGGAATAGTGAGCCGCGTCACGGCTTGCTCGTACATCTGATCAACAAATTGAAACCAGCGCCCCCGATTTTCAAAGGTAGCACAGTAGGCGGCATTGCCGACGGCAACTTCAAGCCGAAACGGATCAGCAGAACTAAGCGTGGACGTCCGGACGACCGCCCCCTTTCACGCCCGGTTGTGACGCCAGCGACAAGATTTCAATTGATCCGGCGCTGATCCCGGCTTGTGCTGGGATCAGGCATCGCCGCTGGATACGCGCCGGCCCCGGCCGAAAACTCTGGCGCTGATCGATGCCTTGTCGATCCCCCGGCGGACTTTCGCCCGCGTCGTTGCTGCGTTCCAAGACGGCGTCGATCTCGAGCTCGCGGCGTAACGACCAGCGCTGCCCGGTTCTAGCTCATCGGGCGTGCAAGAAAGGCACTAGCTGCGGCTGCACCATCTGTTTAGCCTTGCCGACGGATACAATGTCGAACGCAAGGGACAGGTCGTGAGAGCACGCGGGTTGGAGTCGTCGGAATTTCATGCAGGTCGGCGGCTTGGGCGCAGCCGGTCTATTGACCGGGCTGGCGCCCTGGCCAGTGCGCGCCGCTGAACCGGGTGTCCCGGACCAGGTCGTGCTCAATGCCAATGTCTACACGGTCGACGACCGCATGCCACGGGCGCAGGCGTTCGCCGTCAAGGACGGCCGCTTCATGGCGGTGGGCGCAACGGAGGATATGAAGGCTCTGGCGAAGAGTGAGACGCAGTTGGTCGATGCCCAGGGCGCGACCGTGATCCCGGGCTTCATCGATTGTCACAATCACGCGCCCGGAACCCGGCTGCTCAACGACGTCATCGTTGGCAATCCCTATGAAGTCGAGTTCGTCACCATCGACGGCATCGTCGACAAGCTCAAGGCCCGCGCCAGCACCACGCCGCCGGGTGTTTGGATCGAAGGCCAGTTCTTTGACGACACCAAGGTCAAGGATGGCCGCGAGCTCAACGTCCACGATCTCGACAAGGTCTCGCTCGATCACCCGGTGGTCGTCAACCATCGCGGCGGCCACACGTCGTTCTACAACAGCAAGGCCTTGCAGCTTGCCGGTATCACCAAGGACACGCCCAGCCAGGCCAGTGGCACGTATGACAAAGGCCCCGACGGCGAGCTGAACGGGCGCGTCACCGATCTGGCGCGGAGCGTCTTCGCCAAGGTCGGGCAGCGGCCGACCTTGACGCCCGATCAGGAATTGCAGCGCGACCGCGACGCCCTTGCGTTCATTTCCAAGCAGTTCGTCCGCTTCGGCCTGACCAGCGTGCACCACTCCGGCGGCAACCTGTTCGCCCTCCAGCACGTGCGCGCCGATGGCAACCTGTTGCACCGCGTCAGCTACGAGGCCTCGGGCGACATCCTCGAGGCGATGATCAAAACCGGGATCGAGACCGGCCTGGGCGACGAGTGGATCAGGTTCGGCGCAACGTTCGAGCATTTGACCGATGGCTCATTCTCCGAACGAACCATGGCGCTACGCGATCCCTACCCTGGCACCAATCCGCCTTACCGGGGCAATGTCGCCGAGACGCAAGACCAGCTCAATGCGTGGATCGAGCGTGTGCACCGGGCGGGGATCCAGACGAACTGCCATGCCAACGGCGATCTGGCGATCGACCAAGTCCTGACCGCCGTCGAACGCGCGCAAAAGCTCTATCCGCGTCCCGATGCGCGGCCGAAGATCACCCACTGCACCAACATCAACGCCGATCTGGTCGCGCGGATCAAAGCCGCTGGCGCGGTGCCGGCTCTATTCACCACCTACGCCTACTACAACGCCGACAAGTTCCACTTCTACGGCCAGGAGATGATGTCCCACATGATGGCCTTCCGGACGCTGCTCGATGCCGGCATTCCGGTGTGCGCCGGGTCGGACTTCACCGCCGGAGCGTTGTCACCGTTGATGGGCATTCAAGGCATGGTCACGCGCAAGGGATGGAACGGCGAGGTCTGGGGCGAAAACCAGAAGATCACCGTGGCGGAAGCGGTCCGCGTCTACACGCTCAATGGCGCCTACGCCTCCTTCGAGGAACACCTCAAGGGCTCGATCACGCCCGGCAAGTTGGCGGACTACGCCATGCTGGCCGCCGATCCTCATACCGCCGATCCAAACACCATCAAGGACATCAAGATCGTCCGCACCGTGACGGGCGGACAGGTCGTCTATCAACAATAAAATGGACCCCTACGAGCTGATCCATCGCGAGCTGACTCGCATCGGGGTCAGGCTCGCGGCAACGCTGCCGGATGATTGGGTTGGCCCGCTCATTCGGCGCATCGACGCGGATCCGGCGATCCGGCATGTTCCCGTGGCGCGCGAGTCCGAAGCCGTGGTGGTCGCGAGCGGCAAGGCTTCCTGGTCGTTTGACGCACACGCCGATCGTCTATGCACCGATCATCGAAATCTCAATGCTCGGTCGAACCGCGTCAATGCGTCATCAGGACCAGGAAGCAGGTCCAAGACGCCAAATTGAACACGATGAACGAAATCTCAAGCGCTCTGCTGGCCATGTTTCCCACCCTGCCAAAGGTCGCGCGGGAGTCACTGGAGAGCTAACATAGAGTCCGGTGCAGAGGCCGGTATCGCGGCTCTCTCTTTGGTGTTGAGCCCCTGTACTTTGGTTTAGAGGCCCTCGACCTGGTAAGGGACGCACAACAAACCGGCGTTAAACTGTGTTGCGCGCGAGCAACGCGTCGGGAAAAAGTTAACAAACTCCTGCTTTTGCCCTTGCGCAATCATCGCTGGTCCGAACAATCAACGCCGTCGCGTGCTTTTCCGTTGGGGATGGCTCGATCGAGACTGGTCTCGCATCGTGCCTAGGGCCGAACAGGGGGCGACAATATGATGAGACGGCTGCGGATTGCGGCGTTGATGGCGTCGTGCGGGACAGTCGTTCTCACGCCTTTGCTGGTCGGGGCATTTGCGGGTTCCGAGCCGCCTCATCTGGAGGCGACAGCCGCGGCATCGGCAGCAGACTACCTACCAGCACCGGCCGCGGTGACTCCTGAGCCGCCGGACGCGGCTCGAACGCCAGCCATCAACAAGACCGCCGGTGTTGCTGATGCGATTTCGCCAACCGCCACGGTCACCCATCCTAAATCGCCCGCCGCTCCAGTCGCAGAGCCGGCGCCCATCGAGCCACCCCCAACCGCGGTGGCGATGATGGTACCGGACAATTCGCAAAGCGCCTCCGGCGAGATGACAACTGCGAGCGCCCCCGATCCGGCACAAGATGGCAGTTCGGAAACCCAGCAGGGACTGAACGATCCATGCGCCGGGGCTGAAACCTGCATCGACGAATATCTCTGGTCCCTTTACGAACGCGCGCCGAAGGTCGACACCGTCAAACAGACGGAAAAGAAGGAAGTGACGGTCGAGAAAAACGGCAAGTCGCACACGATCACCAAGACTGAAACCAAGCTCGTGGCCGAGAACTTTGCCTGGAAGGATCCGCAAGCTGCCGAAAAAGCTGGTATGCCGATCAAAGTCTACGTGATCGGCGGCATGGATCACGGAGCTTCAAGCATAGACTTTATCGCACGCTGCGGGCGCTCGACCGTGTCGGGCTTGTACCGGGCATCACCAGCGCGTTCCGCGACGATTACCGTCAATCACTGGCAGCCGGCCTGCACGCCGCGAGCAACAGATCATACCACGGCGGAAGCCTGCGCGGTGGTTACGGTCACGGGCTTGCCGCCGATGTGGTGAGCGTGAAGGGCAACACCAGCGCGGAGCGCTGGGCTGCGAGTGAGCAGTTGTGGAAATGGGTCGATGCGCACGGCAAGGAGTTACGGAATTGGCCGGCCCTATCTCAACAAGGATCCTGGGCATTGTGCGCCGATCGACGGCAAGGAATACGCCGATCATCACGCCAAGGCGCTGGCGCAGCAGACGCACCCCGATTCGAAGAAGAAGAACAAGCTGGTAAAGCACGACCACAACAAAGAGGCATCGACGACGGTGGCAACCAGTCGCGAACCGCAAGATCGTCAAAGGTAACGAACAGCGTCGTTGCCGCACGGTGCAGCGTCTTCACGAGCAACTTCAACTGCTGCCCGTTACTCCGCAAAGACGTTTCCGGACCGCGCCTCCCAGTTTATCACCGGCCGTCATTGATCCAGCTCAACCAGGTGCAGCCGCCTCGATTTACGCTGCCTGTTCGGCTGGTTTGGGAGGGCATCGTGTCAGGCGCTTCGGCTGCGAGTTCGACCCCGGTAATGCTCGGATGTGTTTCGCATTCACCGATCATCATGGTTCGCAAGCGCAAGCCCGAGGTCGAGGATCGAATCGTGGCGGATTGCGCTGCGTTTCGGGCGCGCGTCGAAGCCTTCAGCCCCGACCTGATTGTGATGTTCTCAAACGATCATTTTGCGGGTTTTCACTACGCCAACATGCCGGCATTTTGTGTCGGCACCGCTTGCGAAGCCGTGCCGGATATCGGTGGAACTCCTGGACGCATTCCGGTCCCAGCAGATCTCGCATGTTCACTGGTGGAACATCTGCGCCGGTCCGGGTTCGATCCGGCGATCTCCTATCGCATGCGCGTCGATCACGGCTTCTCCCAACCGCTGAACCGGCTGTTGGGCGCGATCGATCGGTGGCCACTCATTCCGATCTTCATCAGCGCCTTCACTCGCCCGTTGATGGCATTTGGTCGCTCGCGCGCGTTCGGCTGTTCGGCCGGCCAATTTGTGGCGGGCCTCAACAAGCGGGTGCTGATCCTCGGCAGCGGTGGTCTGTCCCATCACCCATTGCGCTACTATCCGACGCCGGAAGAGGCGGACCCGGCGGTCTATGGCTGGCAACTTGATGGCGAGGCAGCGGGTACAATGACCGAGGCCGAGTGGTTCCACCGGCTCGAGGTCATGCATCACGAAGGAGCAGACATGGTGATGACCGGCCGCCGCACCATCGCCGACATGCGCCTGAACCCCGAGTTCGATACCGAGTTCCTCAATCACATCGCCCAAGGCGCGTTGGACGACATGGACGACTGGAACCAAACCGAGCTGGTGGCGAAAGCCGGCATCGGCGCGCTCGAGATCCACAACTGGATTGCGGCGCGCGCCGCATTCACGGCCGCCGGCGGCCGATCGGTCGAGACCCACTATGATCTCGTGCCGGACTATGCCGTCGGTTATGCCTTGGCCATCGGCCAGTAGCACGCGACCTCGCCCCGCGAGCGGGGCGAGGTGACACACGGGCGTCAGCCGCGGTCGCGGCCGCCTTCGTGGTGCATCCGCTGATCAACCATATGATGCCGATGTGCCGCAAAGCGCATCGCCACCACAAAGCGGCGCTTTTGCGCGTCGTCGAGGCTCTGGTAGAGCGGCTTTTCCGCCTCGGCCAGGCGCCGCAGCGCATCGGCGCGTGCCGTCAATGCGTCGGCGTGACTGCTTAGACGCGCGATCGGATCGGTCTCGGGCCCGGCCGCGCGGCGGGCGTCGCGCCGCGCGGTCCGCGCCTTGCCGTTATCGCGCAGCGCCTGTTCGACCGCGGGCCAGTTCTTCTCCTGGGCGGGCGTCAGCTTCAGCGCGGTCTTGAGCGCCGCAAGCCGTGCGTCGGTAAACGCCGCGATATCATCGGCGGTCAGTTGCATGTGATGCGGCGGCTCGGCCGGAGATTGTTGTTGAGCGGAGGCGAGTGTCGAGCCGGCGATTGTCAGCACTGTTGCGCCGGCAACAAGTGTTTTCCACATAGGGGAGCTCCATCGATTTTCGTCGCCTGGCCTGAGTCAAACGCGCCGTTCCTCCGCGCACAAGTTAAGCTTTGGCCATGCATCAGCAACATTTCGCAACAAACAACAACCATGGAATCCGGCCTGTGAATCATTACGAATGCAACACCGTTTGGCGGGTCGTTAACAATGCCTGATCGCGCGGCGCAGGCTGAAGGTCAGTCCTGCGAACACGTCAGCGTGCCCCTCCCCGTGCACCCGTGGCTGGCCTCGCCCTCATCGGCGCGGTTGACACCTGGACCGTTGCATCCACGCTGGCCAGGGCGTGCCACCCCCGAGCCCTAATCACACCCGCCGAACGCCTTCGGGAAAACGGCCTTGAAACGAACACAGCTTTGCGCCATATAGGTGTGAAGACCCCTGCGTCTTGGCGAGCCGCGTGTACGTGTTCCTTGAACCGTTTTGCTTGCCCATCGATATCCGACAGCCCAAATCACGCGGGGATGTTTTTCACCCACTCGCAGGCCGAGCACGCTAGGTCCTCGGCTTTGCGCTTTAAGAAAGATTCCTAATTGACCTCCTTTCATGATCTCGGCCTGGCCGAGACAATTACACGTGCATTGGCCGCAGAGAACTACGCCGCACCAACGCCAATCCAGCTGCAGACCATACCCGTCGCGTTGTCACGGCGCGATGTGATCGGCATTGCACAGACCGGGACCGGCAAGACAGCAGCCTTTGCCCTGCCGATTCTGCACCACCTCGCAGCCGATCCGCGCCCCGCTTCTCGCAAGAGCTGCCGCGCCTTGGTGTTGAGCCCGACGCGCGAGCTGTCCGGCCAGATCCTCGACAGCTTTCAGACCTACGGGCGTCATCTCGAGGTCACCGGCGCGCTGGTGATCGGGGGCGTACCCATGGAGCGCCAGGTGCGCGCACTCCTCGGCGGCGTCGACGTGCTGGTGGCGACGCCTGGACGCCTGCTCGACCTGGTGCACGGCAATGCGCTGAAGCTTCACGATGTCGAGTTTCTGGTGCTCGATGAAGCCGATCGGATGCTCGATATGGGCTTCATTCAGGACATTCGGAAGATTGTCAGCAAACTTCCGGCACAGCGGCAAACGATGTTGTTCTCCGCAACGATGCCGGACGCCATCGCGGAGCTGGCAAGCCGAATGCTGCGCGATCCGGTACAAGTAGCCGTCACGCCGGTCGCCTCGACGGTCGAGCGAATCGCGCAACGTGTCATCCACGTCGACGCGGCCACCAAACATACCACACTGATCGAGTTGCTGCGCGATGAAGCGACGGATCGCGCGCTCGTATTCACGCGCACCAAGCATCGGGCAGACGTCGTGGTGCGCCGATTGGAAGCGGCCGGAATCGCGGCCGCCGCGATCCATGGCAACAAGTCCCAAACCAATCGCGACCGCGCTCTGGCAGGCTTTCGCGACGGCCGGGTACGCACCTTGGTGGCGACCGATATCGCCGCGCGTGGCATCGACGTCGACGGCATCACGCATGTGGTGAATTTCGACCTCCCGCACGTGCCGGATACCTATGTGCACCGAATTGGCCGGACCGGCCGGGCCGGAGCAGATGGCACGGCCGTGTCCCTGTGCGATGCCGACGAGGTCGCGTTGTTGCGTGACATCGAGAAGCTGATCCGCAAGTCGATCCCGGCGAGCGGTCAGCGGTCATCACCGCCATCAGCGCCGTCGGCGCGACATGTGCCGGATCACGCAGGACACCGAGGTCGATCCTCCCAGCCGTCGCGAACAAAGCGCAAGGGTCGCGACCGACGTCCAACCACCGGTCACCCGCAACAGAACGGAACTGCCGGTGTGGCGTTCCTGAATGGCGGTGGCAAAAGTGATAACCGTCAGCAATTCCGAAAGCGGCGACGCCGAAAGCCGGCTCAGTTCGACCGCGCTCAGGCCGGCGGATGACCGATGAAGCAGGAGAAACTCAAGATGGCACGACAAACCAGCCCCACCTGGCGGAAGGGCAAGCGCAACAGCAACGATAGTTTGGACGCGGAGCAGGCGACCGACGAGATCCCCACGCGCCGTGGTCCGTCAGAGCAAGGCCGCTACCGCCTCCAGGTCGATCGCCAGACAAAGGGGTCCTATCCGACCCATGAGGCCGCGATGGACGCAGCCCTCGCCATCAAGCGCGCCTATCCGATCCTGCACGTGGCGGTATTTGATGCGCAGGAAGGGCAAAGCGAATTGATCGCGTCTGACCGAGGCGTAGGCCGGCGGGCACCATAAGGACGCTGCCTGGCGCAAAAAGCGGACGGATGTTCCCGGTTGATGGTCGCAACCGAACCCGCGACGGCGCATTGGAAGGGACGCTGCTGTTGCTCCCCAAGTACACTGTAGGCAGCAGCTATATATTTTCGGGAAAGCCTCTAGAAAACAAAGATTAGTTTCAACGATTGCGCGGGCCTGATAGCATGGAGCCTAGCCCAGCAATTTCAAGGCCATAAATGCCCAAAAATTTGCTCGCCCCGAACGTCCTGATGGTGTTCCCGCGGTTCAATCCGAACTCATTCTGGAGTTTGGCGCCGGTCTGCGAGGCGTGGGGCGCACGCTGTCCGGCACCGCCGCTTGGACTGATCACGCTCGCCGCCATGCTGCCGCCCGGTTGGAATGTGCGGTTGATCAATTGCAACAGCGAAGAATTGACACCGGCCGACCTTGGCTGGGCCGACTTGGTGATGACGGGCGGAATGCTACCGCAGCAGGACGACACGCTGGCGTTGATCGAGTTGGCCCACGCGCATGCCAAGCCGGTCGTGGTTGGCGGGCCCGATGCGACGTCAAGTCCTGACGCCTACCGCACAGCCGACTTTCTCGTGCTCGGTGAAGCCGAAGTGGTGATCCAGGACTTCGTCAAGGCCTGGTCGTCCGGGGTCGATCGCGGTGTCTTCGAGGCGCCAAAGTTTACGGTCGACGTCACGACAACGCCGATTCCCCGGTTCGATTTGCTGAAATTCGATCATTATCTGTATATCGGGGTTCAATTCTCGCGCGGCTGTCCGTTCAACTGCGAGTTTTGCGACATCATCGAATTGTACGGCCGCGTACCCCGCGCCAAATCCAACGCACAGATGTTGGCGGAGCTCGATGCACTTCATGCCACCGGATATCGCGGTCATGTGGATTTTGTCGACGACAACCTGATCGGCAACAAGAAGGCCCTCAAGCGCTTCCTGCCTGAGCTTGCGGCCTGGCAAAAGGCGCATCGCTATCCGTTCGAGTTCACGACCGAAGCCTCGATGAACCTTGCCGATGATCGCGAGCTGCTGATGATGCTCCGGGAGGCGAACTTCATCGGAGTTTTCGTCGGCATCGAAAGTCCCGATCCCGAAACCCTGATCGCCACCCAGAAGAAACAGAACACCCGGCGCAGCCTCGCCGACAGCGTACACCGCATCAATGCCGCCGGCTTGTACGTGATCGCCGGTTTCATCGTTGGCTTCGACACCGAGCGGAGTGCCGTCGCCGACACCATGATCGATTGCATCGAGGCGACCGGCATTCCGGTCGCCATGGTCGGCCTGCTCACAGCGCTGCCCAACACGCAACTCACGCGCCGGCTGATGCGTGAGGGCCGCCTGCTCCCATTCAAGGGCGTCGCCGGCGGCGGCGACCAATGCACATCCGGTTTGAATTTCGTCCCGCTGCGGCCGCGGCGCGACGTGCTGATGGACTTTCGCACCATATTGGCGAGCATTTATGAACCTACGGCGTATTTTGCCCGCGTTCGCCGGCTTGGCCGCGCGCTGGACCGGCCGCAACACGCAAGCGCGATTGATTGGAGAATTGTGGGCAAGGAACTACGCGCCCTGGCGCGCATTCTCTGGACGATGAACGTCAAGCGTCCGGATCTGCGGTCGCATTTCTGGGCCACGATCATAGACTGCCTGCGCCACCAGCCGCGCAACTTCGAAGCAGTGCTAACCATGTCAGTGATGTACCTTCACCTCGGCGCGTTCTCCAAAGTGCTCATCGCTGGCCTGGATCAACAGATCGCCGAACTCGACGCCGCCCCGGCGCCGGAGGTACCGTTGCTGCCGGCGGCTTGAACATTTTGCGCGCCACATATCTCTTGCAGCTGCGTTCTGCGCCCGAGAGAGGATCGCCTGATGCCGACGATCACGCGTCGCGATCTCATTGTCGGCGGCACGAGTGCGGCGACCGTGGCCGTCCGCGTTCCACTTGCGGCTGGCGCGAGCGACACGATCACGGTCGATGCATTCCGTGCTTTATCGGCCCGGTTGACGGGCGTCGCTCTCACAGATCTCGATACGAAGGCAGCCGGTAAGCTGCTCGACGGTTTCATTTCGCTGGGACGTGAATCAGATCTCGCGGCGCTCGCCGTCGACCCGGCCGCGAGTACCGGAAGGCTCGCAAACGCGATCGTCGCGGCCTGGTACTCTGGCCGCATCGGCGCGGCCACGATCGGGCTCAACCAGGCGCTGCTCTGGAAAGTGCTCGATTTTACCAAGCCGCCCGGGGAATGCGGCGGTGCGACCGGCTATTGGACTGACCCTTATCAGAACTGACGAGCGGATCGCCGTGGCTGACATCAACGCCGACGTGATCATTGTTGGTTCGGGCATCGCCGGGGCGCTGCTTGCGGCACGGCTGGCGAGCGCCGGCGCGAAGGTCGCGATCCTCGAAGCGGGTCAGGCGGTTGATCGCGAGGACGCCAAGCAGCGCTATTGGAGCGCCGCGAGCCGGCAGCCCGAGTCCCCCTACCCGCCGACCCCGCAAGCCGAACATCCGATCAGCGACAATCCGGATTACTGGTACCGCCAGGTCGGGGTCGACAAGTTCAAGAGCACCTATCTGAAGGTGGTCGGCGGGACGACGTGGCATTGGCTTGGCACATGCCTGCGCTTCGTCCCCAACGATTTTCGCCTGAGCAGCGCCTATGGCCGTGGTGCTGACTGGCCGATCACCTACGCGGAGCTTGAGCCCTTCTACAATCAAGCCGAGCAGGAGATCGACGTTGCCGGCGACTCCAGCGAGACGCTCGGGTCGCCACGCTCCGGCGCCTACCCAATGCCGGCAATTGCGCCGACCTTCCTGGACAAGGTGTTCGCCCAGGCGCTCAAGGGCAGCGAATTCGTGGTGCGCGCGACACCGCAGGCGCGCAATTCCGTCGCACGTGGCGATCGGCCGGCCTGCTGCGGCAGTGCCAGCTGCATCCCGATCTGTCCGATCCAGGCGAAATACGACGCTACTGTTCATGTCGGGTTGGCGGAGAAACGCGGGGCTGCTCTTCATGAAAAGACAACGGCCACACAGATCGAGCTCGGTGCTGACCGGCGCGTTACTGCCATCCGCTTCAAACGTTGGGATGGCAGTGAAGGGCATGCCTTCGGCAAGGTGTTCGTGCTTGCCGCGCATGCGATCGAAATTCCCCGGCTATTGCTGAATTCGCGCGGCGAGGCTGCGCCGGACGGCGTTGCCAACAGCTCTGACCAGGTCGGCCGCAATCTGATGGATCATCCGGCGCAACTGAGCTGGGGGCTCGCGCCAACGCCGGTGTGGCCCTATCGCGGACCTTTATCGACCTCGGGCATCGAGAACTTGCGCGACGGGGCATTCCGCAAGAACCGCGCGGCCTTCCGCATCGAGATCGGCAATGACGGCTGGTCCTGGCCGACCGGCGCCCCGACCTCGACCGCAGCAGAGCTTGCGCTGCGCGGTCTGCGCGGCAAGGCGTTGGATAACGCATTGCGCAGCCAAACGTCGCGTCACTTGCGTCTGACCTCGCTCACGGAGCAATTGCCTGACCAGCAGAACCGGATCACGCTCGACCCCGACGCGGCCGACATGTACGGCGTGCCACTGCCTCGCATTGCCTACAGGCTCGGCGCCTATGTTGAGGCCGGCCTCGCCATCGCGCGCGATGCGCATGCGCAGATTTTCGGCCGGCTCGGCGCCACGCAGTTTCAACATGGCGATAGCACCGAAGGCGCCGGACATATCATCGGTACGGCGCGAATGGGCAACGACCCGAAAAGCGCGGTCGTCGATCGCGACCTGCGTAGTCACGATCACCCAAATCTCTTCATTCTCGGCTCAGCGGTGTTCCCGACCTCGGCCACGGCGAACCCTACGCTCACCATTGCGGCCCTAAGCTTGCGGGCCGCCGCATCGGTTGAAGCGACATTAGCGCGTTGAATGCGGCTGCCAGCGCGTCGCGGCGCCGCGCTAAACCTTTTCGAACAGAGCGTCACCGCCACAAACGTTGTGTTGCGAGCTCCGCCCCTGCGGCAAGCGACTTGAGCTTTGCCCATACGACATCCGGAGCAACGAATTCGTATCCGGAAAATGTGCCAAAGCCGCAGTCCGTGCTGGCGATCACGCGCGAGCGATCCCCCACCGCCGCGACGGCTGCACCGATGCGATCGGCGATGACCTCCGGATGCTCCACGTAATTGCTCGTCGAGTCGATGACACCCGGCAATAACAGCATGTGGTCCGGAAGCCGGTGCTGCCCAAACGCCCGGTATTCGTGCTGGTGCCGGGCGTTGGCGAACTCGAGGCTGAGCGCGCCGACATGAGCCTGATACAGAACAGGCAGGATATCCACGAGCGGAATATCATGCATGTGCGGACCGTCCCAATTGCCCCAGCAGCAATGCAGACGCACTTGATCGGCCGGGATGCCGGCAAGTGCCTCGTTGAGAGCCGCAACGTGCAGCTCCGCGATCGCGAGAAATTCCGGAATCGTCTTGTCCTGATAGAGCATCGTGCGCTCCATCGCGAGATCGGGCGCGTCGATCTGCAGCACGAGCCCCGCCCTCGCGATCAATTCGTATTCTTTCCGCAGCTCCCGGGCCAAGGCAGACAGGTAACGCTCGTGGCTGTCGTAGTATCCATTGAGCATCGTGGTCGCGATGACCCCTGGTGACGGCGCCGTCATGAACCGGTCTGCGTACTTGCCCGCGAATTTGTTCGAGGTCGCCACAAACAGCTGACACTCGCGGCTCGCTTCGCTCAAGTTCTTGTACCGGACTTCACCGATCGCCATTGGCGCATCCGATACCTTGGAGCGGTGCGGGAAGCGGCGCGCCGTCTGAGCGGCAAACTCCGGAAACTCCGCATAATCCAGTGGGCGCGGCCGTTTGGACACGCCGCCGAAGCCTTCCATTCGCATGGCGATATAGGTTTGAAAGCCGACGCGCGGTTGCTCCCCGTCGTTGATGACATCGACGCGTGCCTCGATCTGCTTAGCGACGATCTGCGCGACCGCGTCATCAATTTCGCGGGTCAGCCCGGCACGGTCGACGGCTTCGCCGCGCTCTTCGCGGATCAGCAGATCGGCCAGAGTTGGATTGCGCGGCAGGCTGCCGACATGCGTCGTGAGAATGCGGTCCTGACTGGTCTGCATGTGGGTTGTTCCGGTATTTTATCGCGCCGCGACGGCGGCCGGCTTTTCGAACAGGTCGCGGAGCTCGGGGGTAAATTCGCCATCCACCAGGATGAAGGCGACCCGGCACGGCGCGCCCGAACGGTTGCTCCAGGCGTGATTGGTGCCGCGCTGAACGACGACGTCGCCCTCACGTACAAGAACTTCCTGCTCATCCAGGATGAGGTAGATCTCACCGGACAGGATGATTCCGTAGTCGATCGACTCGGTTCGGTGCATCATCGGATGCCGCGCGTCAGCGCGATACGTCGACGCTTCATGACCACCGATCGCTGCAAACGCTGCCTTGGCGCTTGTCTCGTCGAGCTTGCCGAAGGATGACGGCTCGGGCGGAAATTCAATGATGCGAATAACTGTACCGTTCGGGGGCGGCGCCAGCGGCACGATCCCGAGCGTAGGATCTGGACCATCGTCGACCGGAACGGGCGAGTTCGCCGTGCGCCAGATCTGCGTCATGAAATAGCCGGGGCGCGTCGGGTGGCGCAGCACATTCGGCGCAAGGCCATCCATCGACACGATCGCCTTGCCGGATGCGTCATGGCCGGTGACGACACGCCGAACCTTTCCCTCAATCATTGTTGTTCCACATTCCTGTTTGTTCAGAGCCCAAGATAAGCTGCCAGGATGGCAGGATCCGAAGCCAGCGCGCGGCTGTCCCCGCTTTTGACCAGCGTGCCGGCATCAAGAACATACGCGCGGTTGGACACCGCCAGTGCGAACTCCACGTTTTGCTCAGCCAGCAGGATTGCCAAACCGCCGGCGCGCAGCGTCTCAATCAGCTCGGCGAGTTCATCGACGATGATCGGTGCGAGGCCGAGCGTCGGTTCGTCAAGGAGAAGAACGCGCGGTGACGACATCAGCGCCCGCGCGATCGCCAGCATCTGTTGCTCGCCGCCCGACATCGTCCCCGCCAACTGAGACTGCCGGGCCAGGAGCTTCGGAAACATCGCAAACACCTTGGCCGTTCGACGGTCCGCAACGGCGCGGCTCGCCCCGGCGGCGCCAGCCAACAGATTTTCGGCTACGCTCATATCCGGAAATACGTGGCGGCCCTCCGGGGACAGCGCGAGGCCGGCGCGCACGCGTTGCGCAGCTGCGATGTGCGAGATTGTCCGGCCGCCGATGCTGACCCGCCCCTCGCGGATTGGTGCAAGTCCCATCAGCGCTTTGAGGGTCGAGCTCTTGCCCGCGCCGTTGGCGCCGATCAGCGACACGACCTCTCCGGCCGCGATCGTGAGGTCGAGGCGCTGCACGGCGCGCAGCAGGCCATAGGAGACGGAGAGACCCTCAACCGACAGCATGGACCGCTCCGGTGGCCGCTCGACCGATGTAGGCCTTCACCACACGCGGGTCGGACTGCACATCGGCCGGCGTGCCTTGCGCAATTTTCTCGCCATGCTGCAAGACAACCACGCGATCGCACAGCGACATGATCATCTTGAGGTTGTGGTCGATGATGACAATGCCGATGCGTGCGGCGCGCAGCTTCGCCAACAACTGCGCCAACCGGGCCGCCTCGACAGCATTGAGACCGGCGGCCGGTTCGTCGAGCAACAGCAGCTGCGGCCGCGTCACCAATGCGATCGCAATCGCGAGCAGGCGCTGCTCGCCGTACGATAAGGATCCCGCCCGGACATCAGCCCGGTGCAGCATGTCGACAGCCGCAAGCGCCGCGTCGGCGGCTTGTTCGCGCCGCGTCTCGCGTCGGCGAAACGCCGGCGTCCGCAACACGGCTGCGACGACGCGTTCCCTCTCGAGCAAATGGGTGGCGACGAGCACGTTCTCGCGCACCGACATCTCGGCGAACAAGGTCGTGTGTTGGAACGTGCGCACCATCCCCGCTCGCGCGCGCGCATGCACGGCATATTTCGCGAGGTCGGTGCCACGAAAGCGGACCGTCCCTTTGTCGGGCAACAGGGTCCCGCACAGCAAATTGAGGCAGGTTGTCTTGCCGGCTCCATTTGGTCCGATCAGCCCGAGAATTTCGCCGGTGTGCACTTCGAAGCTCGCCCCGTTGACCGCCTGGACGCCACGGAATGCCCGGGTGAGATCCTGAGCAGCCAGCAATGTGTCGCGTTCGCCGCGCGCGTCGGCGACAGGCGCGAGTACCGGCGCCGTCGTGGACGCGCTCACGGCGGCCGGCTTTGCGACCGCGGCCTCAGATCGGAGCAGGCGCGCCACGGCCGAAACAAATCCACCCGGCCACACGCGAACGATGATCAGCAGCAGCCCGGCAAAGACCACCATGCGAATGTCGTCGACGACCCGCAACAGCTCGGGGATCACCGCAAAGGCGAGCCCGCCAATCACCGGCCCGAACACGGTGCCCCTGCCCCCAAGGATGACGGCCAGCAGTCCAATCGCCGAATAGGTCGGGCTGAACAAATCCGGGGTGAGCACAAATATCTTGGGCACTAGCAGGAACCCGGCCAATGCAGCGAGCGCGCCGGACAACGCCACGGTCGCTACGCGATAGCGCAAGGTCGGCACGCCGATCGCCTCCGCCAACGGCAGCGACTGTCGGATCGCGAGCCAGGCGCGGCCGTAAGGTGTCTGCTTGAGCCGCAGAACGAGGAACAGGCACGCGCTGGCCAGTATCAACGTCACAGCAAGGTAGGCCGCCGTCGGCCGCATGCCGAGCCATGTCGCGCCCGGAAATGGCGGAGCGGTCACCACCACGCCCAGCGGGCCGCGCGTGAGGTCGATCCAGTTCGCGGCCACGAGCCGGAGAATCTCGGCGACGGTCAACGACGCGATGGCAAAGTAAGCGCCGCCGAGGCGCAGCGACGCAAAGCCGACGAGCGCCCCCAGGCCCGCCGCCGGCAGCAGCGCAAGCGGCAACGTCATCCAATAGTTCCAGCCGAGCTTGGTCGCCAGCAGGCCCGCCGTGTAGGCACCGAGACCAAGGAAGGCCGCTTGCCCGAAGGTGACGTAGCCCAAAAATCCGAATACGAAATTGACGCTGATGGCAAACACCACCAACACGCCGGCGTATGCCAGCAGCCCCGCGTAGTACGGCGAGGACACCAGCGTTGCCGCGACAATGGCGGCAACCACGGATCCAGCGAATGCCCAGCCGGACCAACGATCGATCATCTGGCCGCGCGTCCAAACAGGCCCTGGGGGCGCATCAGCAATCCGACCAGGAGCAGCGAATAAATGATTGCCGTCGTCATTCCCTCACTGAACTGAATGTTGACGAGCGCTTCGATCAACCCGAGACCAACGCCGCATAGAACAGCTCCGGGCACACTGCCCATGCCGCCGATGACGACAACCACGAATGCCTTGATGACGACGTTCTGCCCCATCAGCGGCGTGAACTGCGTCAGCGGGACGAGGAGAGCGCCCGCAATTCCGGCGATCGCGGCACCGAGCGTGATGGTGCGCGTGCCAATAGCTTTGACGTCAATTCCAACCGCTTCCGCAGCAAACCTATCCTGGGCGGCCGCGCGCATCTCGATGCCAAAGCGAGAATAACGCAGCACCGAGTCCAGCCCGGCGATCAAAATGAGACCGAGAACAATGACGAAAAGCCGCTGGTGACTGATGATGACGGGGCCAAGGATAAAGACTCCAGACAGGCCCTCAACCCGCTCCGGCGCCGGGCCGACGGCCGCCAGCACCAGGTCGAGCAGCAAGAGACTGACGGCAAACGTGCTGAGGACAACGTCGGAGAGGCCATCGCGACGGTCGAGGAGCGGCGCGATTGCAAGCTTATCGAGGCCAACTCCCACGACAAGCAAGATCACCGGCGCCAACACCAACGTCGCCAGATACGGAACGCCGAGCAGATTGCAGGCGACAACCGTCACCAAGCCGCCAAGCATGTAGAGTTCGCCATGCGCGAAGTTGATCACGTGCAGCACGCCGAAAATCAGCGTCAGGCCCAGGGCAACAAGCGCGTAGGCAACCCCCGCGGAGAGGCCGTTGACCAATTGCTGCGCAATCAAATCCATGCGGGCGGTATCGGGACGCAGGTGCAGTTCGGGATTACTTTGCGGGAATGAGCCGGCCGTTCTCGACTGTCAGTCGGATCAGCGATCCGGACGATGCCTGGCCGGTGTTGTCGAATTTCACCTCGCCGCGCGGCGTCACCCACGCGTTCGCGCGCAACACCTCAGCAATCTTGCTCGTGTCCGTTGCCGTGCCGGCCTTGTCCATCGCCTTGGCGGCGAGCCAGACGCTCTCGAAACTAACCTCTTCCACTTTTTCCGGTGTCTCTTTGAACTTTGCTTGATATGCGGTCACGAAGCGTTGGTTGAGCGGGTTGTCCAGCGTCGGTACATAGATATCGGCGCTGATAGCGCCCTCGGCGCCTTTGCCGGCGATCGCGACCCCGCGGGAGTTGAGGATGCCCGGCATAACGCACCGGGTTGCTTGTACTTGGAACTCAGATTCCATCCGTAGAATCGCCCCGTATTGCTCCATGTTGGACCCGGCGACGCAGACAAGATCGGCGCCGCTTGCCTTCGCCTTGGTGACGAGCGTCGAGAAGTCCGACTGGTTCATCTCGTAGGTTTCGGCGAGCACGACTTTCGGACCAAACAGCTTCTTCAGATTGTCGATCGTCAGTCGACCAAAATCGCTGTTCTCCGCCAGCACGGCCACTTTCAGAGGCTTGATCTGGTCGCGCAGCACCGTTTCAAACTCTGAATCCATCGCGGTCGTGGAGTTCATGCGGAAGACGCGGTCGTAGTCGCCCTTCGTCAGGTCGGGATGTTTCGGGACTGCCGCAATGAACAACGTGCCGCTGGCACGAGCGACCTGGAGGACGGCAAGCGCGACGGTGCTGCTGATCTCGCCGGCGATGACCTTCACGCCGTCCTGGTCGATCAGGCGCTGAGCCGCGGCAACGCCCTCGTTCGGCTGAAACGCCGTGTCATAGATCACCAGTTCCACTTTGCGGCCACCGAGAATGCCGCCGTCCGCATTGATCAGATCGGCCGCAAGTTGGCCTCCCTGGACGATCTGCTTGCCGACCAGCGATTTGGTCGGAGCCAGCAGCCCGATTTTGACGGCATCCTGCGCGCACGCGGTGCCCAGGGTCAGTGCCAAGCTCGCCGCCGCAAAGATCCACGCCTTGATGTTTACCTGCACGTTGCCTCCTCGCGGGTCTGTCCCTGCATCGTTCTGTAGACGCGCTTACAATAGCGGGGTAAGGTCAGTCAATCGATTGATTCAATCAAGTGATTTAAAATGAGTGAACGGACAGAGAACGCGCCGTCGTTGACCGGCCACTTGGCAGATGGCCAGACGCGAGAGCGAATTTTGCGTGCGGCCGAACGGCTGTTTGCCGAGCATGGCTACAGCGGGGTGTCGTTGCGCACGATCATGGCGGAGGCCGGCGCGAACACGGCGTCAGTCCACTACTACTTCCGCGGCAAGGAAGGGCTGTTGCGGGCCCTGTTCGATATGCGCACGGGCCCCATGAACGCCGAGCGTGTTCGGCTGCTGGATGTCTGTCAAAACGAGTTCGAACAGGGCCAGCTCACAATCAGAAAGTTGATCGCGGCGTTCGCCGGCCCCGCGATCCGAAGCGGCTGGCATCCGAATGGCGTTCTGTTCGAGAAGCTATCGGCGCAATGTTCCGTCGATCCGAATCCGGCGGTCCGCCGCGTCGTATTCGAATCGTATCACGCTGTTGCGATGCGCTTTGTTTCAATGCTGCGGGCGATTTGCCCACATTTATCCGACACCGAATTTTATTGGCGGCTGCATTGCTTCTACGGAACGATGACATACACGCGAGCCCGCAACGGTCGCGTCGCCTACCTGCTCGCGTGCTCGTACGACGAAACGCCAGCCGATTTCGTGCTCGAACAGCTGGTCACATTTGCTGAAGCCGGATTTCACGCCTCCGGCCCCAGATAGGAGCGCACGCAGTTCGGAGCGTCTACTTCGGTGGATTGAACTCCTTCCACGGATCCTTCACGTTCGGGATGGTCTCGAATTCGATATTGGCCAGCTTGCCGTCCTTCATCTCGGTGCGGCGCAGATACACGTTCAGGATGATGTCGCGCGTCGCCGGGTCGATCGAAATCGGACCGCGCGGGCTATCCGCCGTCTTCCAGTCGGTCAGGAACTTGATCGCCTCCTCACCGGTGAACTTGCCGTTGGTCGCCTTGATCAGATCAAAGATCGCCGCCATTCCGTCCCAGCCGTCCGCCGAGAGAAAATTCGGAGTGGCTTTGCCGCCATACTCTTTATCCCAGGCGGCCAGGAATCGCTTGTTGGCCGGTCGATCGCCCGCCGCCGAGTAGATCCCGGACGTGACAATGCCGACGGCAACGTCGCCGATCAGCGGCAGTTGCTCGTCGGGAACGAGATCCTGGGTCGAGAGTACGTTGACGCCAGCCTGCCGCACGCCGAAATCGCGAACCGTCTTCAGCACGGCCGTTGCCTGCTCCTGCGCCGGCACCCAGATGAACGCAACATCCGGCCGCGTGTCTTTGATGCGCTGAACGATGGGCGTGAAATCCGGATTGCTGGTCGGGAAACGCACCGCGCCGACCATCTGCAGACCGGCATCAGTCCAGCCCTTGGTGAAGGCACCCTCGGCGTCATGCCCGGGGATGAAGTCGCTTACCGCCGTATACGCGGTTTTCCAGCCCTGCTTGGCTGCCCACTGGCCCAGCGGATAGGCCTGCTGCCACTGCGTGAACGCGACCCGCACCACATAGGGCGACATGCGCGGAATGGACACGCCGCCCGCATTGGTGATGATCAGCGGCACCTTGGCTTGCGCGGTCAGTGGTGCCACTGCGGCCGCGATCGGCGAGCCGACGATACCCAACAACAACTGCACCCCTTCGCGCGCGATCAGCTCTTGAGCCACGCGTTTACCGGTGTCTGGGACAGCGCCGTCGTCGCGGCGGATCAACTCGATCTTCACGCCGGGTGGAAGTTCTTTCTCATGTTCCTTGACGTAGAGATCGATGCCCTTTTGCATCTGGTCTCCCGCCTGCGCCAAAAATCCTGAATAGCTGTTGATGAGCCCGATCTTGATCGTCTGCGCCGCAGCCGGCGAACTGGCCAAGCCGGCGAGCGCGACTGCAACCGCACAAATCCTGACAGACAAGGAACACAAGCGCATTGCCACAATCCTCCCTCGGAAAAGCCCCCGGTTAAAGGGAGCCTATGCGAGTTCGGGCAATGGAGCCAGATACCAGGAAGCTATCCGGGTCGCTCCCGACGTGGCCGTACCGCACGAGCCGGTTGTACCCTCGTGGGCCAACCCGGCCCCGGTGGGGTCACGCCAGCAGCTTGTCCAATGAGATCGGCAGGTCACGCACCCGTTTGCCGGTCGCATGATAGACCGCGTTGGCAACCGCCGCCGCCACGCCGACGATGCCAATCTCGCCGAGGCCCTTGATGCCGAGCGGGTTGGAGTCATCCGGCTCGTCCACGAAGATCACCTTGATGTCGTGGATGTCGGCGTGCACCGGCACATGATACTCGGCGATGTTCGCGTTGACGATGCGGCCGAAGGTGTGGTCGATTTGCGTTTCTTCATGCAACGCCATGCCGATGCCCCAGACTACGCCGCCCAGAATCTGGCTGGTCGCCGTCTTGGTGTTGAGGATGCGCCCCGCGGCGATCGCGCTGACCATGCGGGTGACGCGGATGACACCGAGCTGCTCATCGATTTTCACCTCGGCAAAGATTGCCGAGTGCGTGTTGTGGGCCCGCTTCTCGTCCTGCGCCGGATTGGTGGTTTCCTCCTCCGCGATACGCTCGACAGCGCCTTGCCGCATGGCATCGGCAATCGACACCGCGCGCGAGGAATCGCGCTTGCTCACGAGCTTGCCGTCGGCGAGGGCCACGTCGTCCGACCCCACGTCCGCGAGCGGAGAATTCGGCATCTGCTTTGCCAAACGCAGCAGCTCATTGCGGATCCGCGCGGCGGTCGTCGCGATTCCGTTCGCCACCGAAGCCGCAATCCATGAGCCGCCTTCGACCGGCGACTGCGGCAGCGAGGAGTCGCCAAGCTTGATGCTGATGTTGTCGAGCGGCAGGCCCAGCATATCGGCGGCGACCTGCGCCATGATGGTGTAGGTGCCGGTGCCGATGTCGGAGGTCGCGCAGGCGACCTCGGCGTGGCCATTGGCGGTGAGCACGATGCGCACCGTGATCGGCGCCTGGAACGCGTCCCAGACGCCGGTCGCCATGCCCCAGCCGACAAGATCCGTGCCCTCACGCATCGACCGTGGCTCGGGGTTGCGCCTGCTCCATCCGAATGCCTCGGCGCCTTGCCGATAGCATTCGCGCAACGCCTTGCTGGCGTACGGGCCGATCCTCATGCTGGTCGCGATCCGAATAGCAGCGCAGGCGCAGCTCCAGAGGATCGAGCTTGAGCGCGACCGCAAGCTCATCCATCGCAGCTTCGAGCGCATAGACGGCGGTCGCGGCGCTGGGCGCGCGCATGTCGCAGGACGTTGGCAGGTCGAGATGCGCGATCCGATGCGCGTACTTCGCATTGGCGGATTTGTAGAGCAGGCCGGACCAGCCGGTCTCCTGCCGATAGAAGTTCTCGTATTGCGACGTCACGGTGACGGCGTCGTGGGTGATCGCGTCGAGCGTTCCGTCGCGATTTGCGCCGAGCGCGATGCGCTGGATCATCGCCGGCCGGTAGCCGAGCGCGTACATTTGCGGCCGCGTCAGCACCACGCGGACCGAGCGCTGCAGCGCGCGCGCCGCCAGCACCGCCAGCACCACCTCGAACTGCGGCCGCAGGCCGGAGCCGAACCCACCGCCCATGTAGGGGTTCATCACCTTCACGTCGTCCGACTTCAGTCCGAACACCCCACACAGATAGTGCTGGACGTTCTGCACGCCCTGGGTCTTGTCGTAGACCGTGAGCTTGCCGTCAGCCTCGACAATCGCGGTCGCCGCATAGAGCTCCATCGGGTTGTGGTGCTCGATCGGCACATAATATTCGCCCTCATGCCGAACGGCGGCCGCAGCGAGCGCCCGATCGGCATCGCCGCGCGGCTTGGGTGGCGCGAATAGGGCCTCGAACGGATTTGCCGGAGCCTTGACCGGGACGGCCGCGTCGCGCTGGCGAAAGACGTCGGTGACATACGCCGCCTCGTCGTACTCCACATGCACCAGCGACGCCGCAAAGCGCGCGATCTCCGACCTTTCAGCAACAACAAGCGCGATCGGCTGGCCGTTGAATTTGATCTTGTCGTCATAAAGCGGACGGAATGGCGAGCCGTCCGGCGCGACCTCATCCTTGTAGGCCTCATCTTTGTCGGCCATGCGGGGACGGTTTTCGTGCGTGAGCACGGTCAGCACGCCATCGACCGCGAGTGCCGCACTGGTATCGATCCGCGTGATGCGGCCCTTCGTGATGGTCGCACCCACGACGCTCCCATAAAGGAGACCAGGAGAGTTGAACTCAGCAGCGTACTTCGCTGCGCCGGTGACCTTCGCGACGCCATCCACGCGGGATACGGCAGTGCCGATATAAGGTGCCATGATGGCCTCACGCGATCTTCTTGTTGGACTGGGACTGCGGCGTACCGCGCGCGGCCTGTGTGAGCGCGCGGACGATGGCGCGACGGGCGAGCTCGATCTTGAAGTTGTTGTGGCCAAAGCCGCGCGCATCGCGCAGCACGATATCGGCCGCCTGCCTGAACGCCGCGTCGTTTGCCGCTTGGCCCGCGAGCGCCGCCTCGGCCCGCGGGTCGCGCCAAGGCTTGTGCGCGATACCGCCCAGGGCCAGGCGCGCTGCTTGGATGAGCCCGTCCGCGATCTCGAACCCGACTCCAACGGAGACGAGCGCAAACGCGTAAGACAAGCGATCGCGAATTTTCAGATAGGTGTAATTGCTGGCAAAGCCGGCTGACGGCAGCTCGACCGCAACGATAATCTCGCCCGGTTCGAGGTTATTATCGCGCTGCGGCGTTTCGCCTGGCAGGCGGTGAAACTCATTGATCGGAATCGTGCGCGCCCCATTTGGGCCCGTCACATGCACCCTGGCCTCGAGCAAAGCCAGAGCGACGCACATGTCAGAGGGAAACACCGCGATACAGGCATCGCTTGTGCCCAGGATCGCGTGCATGCGGTTATGGCCCGCAAGCGCGCCGCAACCGCTGCCCGGTGTTCGTTTATTGCAAGGCAGCGCGATGTCGTAGAAGTAGGCACAACGCGTCCGCTGCAGGAGATTGCCGCCGGTGCTCGCCATATTGCGCAGTTGCTGCGAGGCGCCGGCGCGGATTGCGCTCGACAACACCGGATAACGGGCCTCCACCGCGGGGTGGTAGGCGAGGTCGGAATTGCGCACCATGGCGCCGATGCGTAGCCCACCTTCGGCTGTGTCCTCGATCTTGTTCAGGGCTAGCCGTGAGATGTCGATCAGCTTGGTTGGCTGCTCGACGTCCATTTTCATCAGGTCGATCAGATTGGTCCCACCGGCAACGAATTTTGCGGCCGGATTATTGGCGATGAGATTGACAGCGTCAGCAACGCTGTTCGCCCGCACATATTCGAAATTGATCATGACTGCCCCATCGCTTGCTGGATAGCAGCTAGAATGTTGGTATAGGCGCCGCACCGACAGATATTGCCACTCATCAACTCGCGGATATCATCCGCGGTCTTGGCATGGCCTTCGGCAATGAGAGCGACGCCGGAACAGAGCTGGCCCGGCGTGCAATAACCACACTGGAAGGCATCATGATCGATGAAGGCCTGCTGCAGCGGATGCAGATGTCCGTCTTTGGCCAAGCCCTCGACTGTCGTGACGTTTGCGCCGTCCTGCATGACGGCGAGCGTGAGACACGACACGACCCGGCGGCCATCAAGCAGCACCGTGCAGGCGCCGCACTGGCCGTGATCGCAACCTTTTTTGCTGCCGGTGAGGTCGAGGTGCTCACGCAGCAGATCGAGGAGTGACGTGCGCGGGTCGAGACTCAGCGAATGCCGCGTCCCGTTTACCGTCAGAGTAACCGAGACCGTGCTCGACGCACCGTCCGCCCGCCCAGCGGGTTCGTTCCTTTGCTGCATATCGCGCCCTCGACGCTTGTGGGTTTGTCCGCCGTTCCTGTCTACGAAACGCACCAGCACCGGCTTTGATCCGCCTTGCGAAATCTGGGCCGGATTGCGGAAATAACGGGAAGACTAGCATACCCCCGCGGATGGAGGCGGTAGTCCTACGCTTTAACCGGCTCGGCCTGGACGAGAGAGCGGTAGCCTTCGGCGTCGCGTACAGACACCTCACCGGTGGCGACGTCGAAGTAAGCGCCGTGCAGCATAAGTGCGTCGTTTTGCACAGCGGCCGCCACATAGGGAAACGTCAGAAGATTCTCCAGGCTTTCGCTGATCGACGCTTGCTCGAGCCTGGTCAGGTAATCCGGGCTCGCGTCCTTCGGCCCGGCTCGTTCCGCCGCCGGCCCAATCAGTGACATCCATTTGTGGATCGAGTTGCCCGGCGAAAGCGGCGGCCCATGCTCGGCGAAGGCCCGGATGCCGCCACAGTGCGCGTGCCCGAGCACGACAATGTGCTTGACCTTGAGCACCTGCACGGCGAATTCGAGGGCAGCGAAGACACCATGACAGAGGCCATTGGGCTCATAGGCGGGCACCAGGTTCGCAATATTGCGCACGACAAACAGCTCGCCCGGGTGAGTATCGAAGATCACCTCCGGTGAGACGCGCGAGTTGCAGCAGCCGATGACCATGACGCTGGGTGACTGGCCACGCTTGGCGAGCTCCTGGTAGCGATCGCGCTCGGTCGGCATCCGGTCGACGAGGAAGTCGCGATATCCGTCGATCAGGCGGTCCGGGAACGCAGCCAGCTCGGCCATGGCGGGTGCTTTCGCTCCAATATGCGCAAACCGATGCGCATATTGCCCGCGATGTGTGACGGTTGTACCGGCGGCGGAGCGGTGCTTGACCGCCAACCCGCCTTACTGCGGCTCGATTTTGGCGATGCGGACGTAGTCCGCCCACTTCACCCGGTCCTTGGCCATGAGGTCATCCACGGCCTTGGGCCCACCAAGTAGCGGTTCGGCGCCTGTGGTGTCGGCGAGGAATTTCTTGGTCTCGTCGGAGGCGGCGAACGCATCGAGCCATCCGACGAGCTTTTGCACGATCGGCGCCGGCGTGCCGGCCGGCACGTGTGCCGACCACCACGAGTTGAGGTCGAGGTTGTTGACGCCGCATTCGCGCGCGCTCGGCAGGTCCGGTAGCACGCTGCTGCGCCGTGCCGTCGTCAGCATCAGCGGGCGCAACCGCCCGTCGGCGACCATCCCCTTCGTGGTGCCCGGATCGGCAAAATAGAAGTCGAGCTGGTTCTTGATGAGCTCGTTCAAGCCATCGAGGCCGGAGCGATATTTCACTTCCGTGGTGTTGAGGCCAAACTGTTGCTTGAACAACTCCGCGCAGACCTCGCCGACTGTTGTGCTCGACCCGTAGGTCGCCTTGTCGCCCTTCTGGCGTAGGTAGTCGACCAATTCGGGGACAGACTTGATGGGAGTATTGCCGGCGACGAACAGGATGAACGGAACCGTGGCCAACAGTGCGACCGACGTCAGGTCCTTGTCCGGATCATAGCCCAATTGTTTGAACAGGAAGCGCGCCGGCGGGATGATCGAGCTCGCAGGCGCGATGAAGATCGTGTAGCCGTCCGGCTTGGAGCGCGCCACATACTCGGTTGCGATATTGCCGGCGGCGCCGATCTTGTTCTCGACAATGACCGGCTTGCCGGCCAGGGCTTCCAGCTTGCGGCTGTAGTAGCGCACGATGATGTCGGCGCCGGTGCCGGCCGGGAACATGCAGATCGAATGAATTTCCCGATTGGGATAATCCACCGTCTGCCCGAAGCTTGCCCGCGGCAGCGAAGAGACAACCGGAAGCGCGAGTGCGGATTGCAGGACTTTGCGACGCGAATAGACCATCTTTCCTCCCCAAGGACTCTTGCCTTGATTGAATAGGTGATGCTTAACACCGCTGCGGGTGGCTGGTCCAGTGTGCCTCGGCCTCCGCGCTATCCGGATGTGTGCGCCTATTCGAGCGGCGTTCCGCGGTTCTCGTTCAACTCTTCGCCATGAGGGATTCGATTTACTTCTTGACCAGCGCACAACTCGGGTCCGGCGGCCCAAACGCCTCGTCGCCTTTGATATGCGCGAGCACCTTGTAGTAGTCCCAAGGCCCTTTGGACTCTTCCGGGGTCTTCACCTGAACAAGCAGGAGGTCATGCACCATCAGCCCGTCTTCTCGAAGACGGCCGTTGCGCGAGAAAAAGTCCTCGATCGGCTGCGTGCGCATCTGCGCGGCGACTTTCTCCGCCTCATCGGTCCCGGCGGCCTTCACCGCCTGGAGATAGTGCATCACTGCCGAATAGACGCCCGCCTGCCACATGGTCGGCATGTGTTGAACCTTGTCGAAGAAGCGCTTCGACCAGGCGCGCGTCTTGTCATCCAGATCCCAATAGAATGACGTCGTCAGCAGCAGCCCCTGCGCGGTTTGCAGCCCCAGGGCGTGCACGTCCGTGATCAGGATGAGAAGGCCTGCGAGTTGCTGACCACCCTGCACCAATCCGAACTCGTGCGCGAGCTTGATCTCGTTGGTGTTGTTGGGTGGGCCGCCTGCGATGCCGATCACCTGGGCTTTCGACTGCTGCGCCTGGAGCACAAAGGAGGAGAGTTCCGGCGTCGCAAACGGCGGCCGCACCGAGCCGAGCACACGTCCACCGTTCGCCTCGATCACTTGCGTGGCATCCTTTTCCAGCGCATGTCCGAACGCGTAGTCATCCGTAATGAAGAACCACGTCTTTCCACCGCGCTCGGTGATCTCGCGGCCGGTCCCGACCGCAAGCGCGCGCGTGTCGAAAACCCACTGCATGGTGTACGGCGAACAGAACTTCCCGTGGAAATCAGTCGACCCGGTGGAATGCGTAATGAACAACTTGCGCTTTTCGTTGGCGACGACCTGCACCGCCAGGCCGACCGAGGAAACCGGGACATCCAGGATGAGGTCAACCTGTTCGGTGTCATACCAGCGCCGGGCGATGCCAGCGCCGATGTCCGGCTTCAATTGATGGTCAGCTGAAATGAGCTGGATAGGCTTGCCCAGCACGCTGCCGCCGAAGTCGTCGATGGCCATCTGGGCGGCCGCCACGGAGCCGGGTCCGGTGGGCGTCGACGCGGGGCCGGAAAGATCCGTCAGGACACCGATTTTCACAACATCGTCCGAGACTTGCGCAAACGCCATGGTGGCGTTCGCACCAAGCAGGAGCGCTGCAAGCGCGAGCTTCGCCGGATGATGTCGCATAGGTCCTCCCTCGGCGTGTTTTGTTTGGGTGTCGGCGAGTGTAAGCCGGTTGCTCGATAGCGCCAACATCAGGACCGAAAATGCGTGAGCAAAAATCCTGATCGTCGGCGGTGGCCTCGGGGAGAGGCCCTCGCAGATGCACGCGCGATGATCGATGCGGTTGTTGGGCCGGCGCCCTGATCGCGGCGCGCCGGCCAGCTCCGGCCCCTAGCTGACGAGCCTGAGCACCGACTTCTCGTACTGTTGCGACCCGAGATTGCCGTCGGCGAAGATGCCGTGTTCCGAGACCCACCGGAGCATGTCGTCGAACGTTTCTCTGGTGTATGGCTCAAATACAATACGCTCGCCCGGGCCCCAACGTCTGGTGTCCATCTGGCCATGCCAGCGCGCCGGAAATTCTTTCTTGTAGTAGTGGGTGTAGAGTTCCGGCCGCTGATCGATGTCCCGTTGCGCGCGCCGCAGCCCACGTGCGTATTTCCGCAGATCCTCGATATCCGGGTCGCCGTGCACCATCATGGCCATCATGAAGGTCGTATCAATCACCTTCCGGAAGCCGAGTTGCTCAGCGAAGTAATAGGGTCCGCTGAACAGGTGCACGGCCGGCACCTTGCGGTCGAGCAGGAGCTCCATGCGCTTGAACAGCAGGCCGTCGTTGAAAGAGAGATTCATCTGCTCCGGCTTGAGATACTGCTCCAGCGCCTGGATCGTCGAGTAGTGGCTTCCGGACTGATATCCGACGGAGATCGGAACACCGGCGAGCTGTTCCGGCGATGTAATGCGGGAATTGGGAGCAACGAAAATGCCCGCTGGGCTGACCGAATAGAGCTCGCCGAACAGTTTGCCGTGCCCCGCCGAGGCGGCAACCCCGATGGTCCAATGGCAGGCGCAGCTCACGTCGGCCTTGCGGCCGGCCTCGATCGACTGATAGGCGCCGACCTTGTTCGGTGTGTTGTGATTGGCGCCTTGGGTCGCTTGCACCAGTTCGCGGAACACGTAATCCAGGCCTTCGTCTTTGAAATAGCCCTTTTCCTCAGCAACCCATTCGTGCAAGCGGAAGTGCGGCTCAATGATGAACTTTGTCATGGGCAGCTCCCTCGATGTGTCAGATCTTAACGGTTTTTGCGGGTCAAGCGACCGCTGGAATGAGCTTGTCGAATTCCCGCTCCTTGAGGTGTTGATCGAGACCCCAGCGTGCCACCTGTTGCATGATCTCGTCGAACTCCGCTCGAGGCACCGGCTCGTAGACGAACCGCTCGCCGCGACTGAACTTGGAAAAATCCCAGGGCCGATCCTCGAACTCGGCCGGTATCGACAATTTCCAGAGCGGCAGAAACTTGGGAAGATTGGCCTGGAGCGCCTTCTCGGCGCGATCCAGCGCCCGCAAATATTTGGCGGTGACATCCGCCGGCATATCGTCCGGCACCCACCAGATCGTGTGGAACGTATCCTCGATAACGGCGCGCAAGCCGAGTTGCTTGGCCATGTCGATTTGCGGCGGCAGCAGGCTTGCTGCTTCGACTTCGCCGGCGAGCAACGCCGAGAGCCGCGCGCCAAACCCACCAACGTTGACGGTCTTGATGTTCTCGAGCGGCAAATATTTTTCCAGCCGATAAGGGACGTTGAAGTGGCTCCCTGCGCGCATGCCGACCGCGACCGGCACATCCTTCAGGTCTTCGGGTCGTTTGATCCGCGAGTCCGGCCGCACGAAAATGCCCCACGGTGAGATGCCGTAGCAGTCGGGCACGAATTTCCCCATTCCGGCACCGGCATTACAGACGCTGCCCCAGGCGCAGGCGCCTTGAATAACCGACCGGCCTTCCGAATAGGGGCGGTCCTGCGGGCGATCGAAATATTGCAGATCCTTCCAGCTGCTCTGGGTGCCGCGAAAGGTCTTCATGTCGAATTCGGCATCAAGTCCCTCGTCGTGGAAGAAGCCTTCCTGCATGGCGACGAAATCGTTGAGGCCCATGCCCTTTGGGGCGACCGACACCTTGATGCCCATGACGATCCTCCTTGATTGCTTGTGATCTTTTGCGTAACGCGTATTGTATTGCGTAATGGCAGCCGGTCAAGACACCGCCAAGCCACGGAAGGTCCTTCCATGAAGCGAACACAAGCCCGATCGGCTGAGGGGCGCGCGACCGATCGCGGCGGCGTGCAATCGGTCACCGTTGCGGCGCGGATATTGAATGCACTGGCCAAGGCAGGCGGCAGAGTGGCGCTCAAAGCACTCGCGGCCGAGACAGGGTTGGCTCGGGCCAAGGCGCACCGCTATCTGCGCAGCCTGCGCGCCGCCGGGCTGGTGTCGCAGCAAGCCGACACGAGCCTCTATCAACTCGGCCCGCAGGCGATCGCGATCGGGCTTGCGGCATTGCGCGGGGTCAATCCGGTCGCCGAGGTTTGCAATGCGCTGCCGACACTGCGCGACAAGATCAACCAGACAGTAACGGCTGCGGTTTGGAGCGAAGCCGGCCCGATCCTGGTCGCCATGCAGGAGAGCGACCACTGGCTCACCATGAACATCCGCATCGGCTCGCGGTTGCCGGTGCTCACCACCGCGATTGGGCGGATCTTTCTCGCCTATTTGCCAGAGCCGGACGTGGCCGCGCTCGTCGCAGCCGAACGCAAGACGGCGCAAGCCCACGGAACAGAACTACCGTCCGCGGACGAAATGCACGATCTCACGGCTGAGATTCGCCGAAGGCGCCTCGCGCGCATACCCAGCCCGCTCGTTTCCGGCATCGATGCGCTCGCCGCGCCGGTGTTCGATTTCACCAACAAGCTCGTGGCGGTGGTTTGTGTTGTCGCCCGGTCGGAGGCCAAGATCACGGGCTGGAACGGCAGCGCCGTCCGGGCGCTCGCCGAGACCGCGGCGGAGATTTCGGCTCGTCTTGGCTTTGCGGATGATGAAGCGCCCCTGGACCTGAAGAATACGACGCCAGCTGGTGTACGCAAGTCGAGCACGGCTGTCTGATGATCTGCCGAGGCCGGCAACTGCGCATCAATCAGTCCTCAAAAGCAGGGGCCGCAGGCTCCTCCCGAGAGCTCAACGCGCGAGCGCTGCCGCGCGCGAGGAACAGGGTCTGCAGCGCCGGCACGACAATGAGCAACATGATCGGTCCGACCAGCATTCCACCCACGATCACGGTGGCGAGGGGTCGCTGAACCTGGCTCCCGATCCCCGTCGAGACCGCAGCCGGAAGCAGGCCAATGCAGGCCGACAGCGCCATCATCAGGATCGGCCGCATTTGTTGTTCAACGGCCGTGAACATCGCCTCTATCGGCGTCAGGCCTGATTCCGAGACACGGCGATAACCGTTGATGATCAGTATCGCGCTCATGACCGAGACGCCAAACAGCGAGATAAATCCAATCGCAGCCGAGATGCTGAAATCGAGTCTGGCCACATATAGCCCGAGGATTCCCCCACAGACTGCAAATGGAATGCCGAGCAGCGCCATCAGGCTGTCGAGCAACGAATTGAACATCCCATAGAGCAGGATCATGATCAGCACGAGCGTAATCGGCACAATAAGGGCCAGCCGCTTCTTCGCTTGCTGCAATCCATCGAACTCACCCGCCCACTCGATCCTGTAGCCGGTCGGCAACTGCACGTTCTTGCTGACGCGTGTCTGCGCTTCTTCGACCGCACCTGCCAGGTCGCGCCCGCGTACACTGAACTTGATTGGAACGAACCGCCGATTTCGCTCACGAAAAATGTAGGACGCGCCAGTTTCCAGATTGATCGAGGCGAGTTCGGTGAGCGGGATATAGGCGTTCACCCCACTATTGGTCGCAACCCCAATTTTGATCCTGCCAATCGCGTCGAGTTGGGAGCGAAATTCTGGTGCAAGCCGGACCGCAACTCCGAATTGACGATCGGCTTCCAACACCGTCGTCGCGACGGTACCTCCCAGCGCGGCCTGAACCACGGAGTTGATATCGGTGACATTCAGCCCGTAACGCGCCGCCTTGCGGCGATCGACCTTTATGTTCAGGTTTGGCTGCCCCAAAACCCGAAACACGCCCAGATCAGCAATTCCCGGAACCTTGTCGAGCTCACTCAAAACTCGTCCCGCTAATTGCTCCAAGGTCGCAAGATCGGGTCCGATAATCTTCACGGAATTGGCGCCTTTGACTCCCGAAAGTCCTTCTTCGACGTTGTCCTGGATGTATTGCGAGAAGTTGAAACCAATCCCGGTGAATTCGCTCGCGAACTCGGCCTGCAGCTGCTCGATGAGCTTGTCCTTGGTCATTCCCGATGGCCATTCGTCAAACGGCTTCAGCGGTGCAAAAAACTCGGCGTTGAAGAAGCCTGCCGCATCGCTTCCATTGTCGGGGCGGCCGTGCTGAGACACCACGGTTATGATTTCCGGATGCCGAAGCAGGATCTCGCGGATTCTGGTGACGTAAGGCATGCCGGCTTCGAGCGATATGGTTGGCGGCAACGAGGCGCGAATCCACAGATTCCCTTCTTCGAGGGTGGGGAGAAACTCGCTGCCCAGCTCCGACCCGAGAAAGCCGGAAACCACCAGAAAAACGAGCCCAAGCGCGACCGTGATTTTTCGGTTGATCAGTGACCATCTCAGGACCGGCACATAGACCGAGCGTAATAGTCTCACCACGAACGTCTCGACCTCGCTCACGTGCGCGGGCAGCAGCAAGGACGACAGGCACGGCGTTACCGTAAACGTGGCGAGCAAGGCGCCAACCAGAGCATATCCGTACGTTCGCGCCATCGGACTGAAGATCTGCCCTTCAACGCTTTGCATCGTGAAGAGCGGGATGAAGGCAGCGACGATGATTGCAGTCGAAAACAGAACCGCCTTATCGATCTGCAGGGCGCTGATGAGGATGAGGCGAAGGCGATCGGTCCAACCCGCTGAGATCGCCTGATCGGTCGGCCGCGTGGGGTCTGGTCCCCATCGGCCTTCAGCCAGCTGCGAGAGAAGGATCTGCTTTTCCGAATCGCCGAGCTGCAGGTTGCGGTAAATGTTCTCCACGAGGATAACAGCCGCATCGACGATGATGCCGAAGTCGACCGCGCCGACGGATAGCAGATTGGCATCTTCGTTGCGCAACACCAGAATGATCACGCTGAAGAACAATGCAAATGGGATGTTGATCCCGACGATGATCGCGCTGCGCAGGTCACCCAGAAAAATCCACTGGATGAAGAAAATCAGAAGGCAACCAAAAACAAGATTGTGCAGCACCGTGTTCGTGGTGACGGCGACAAGCGTTGTGCGATCGTAGAATGGGACGAGCTTTACTCCTCTGGGCAAAGTTCCATCGCCGTTGATGCGATCGACCTCCGCCTTGACGCGCGCGACGACGTCGTTGGTGTGGAGCGTTCGGTTCATGACGACGATCGCTTCGATCACGTCATTCTGGTCATCGCGCCCCGCCTGTCCGAGCCTCGGCACATACCCGACGTAGACCTTGGCAACGTCCTTCACCAGGACCGGAATTCCGCCGAACTGGGCAAGGACGACGTTCTCGATATCGTCCGTGCGGTATCCCTGAAGCAGGTCCGCGTCGCCCCCGTCGTCGATCAGACCCACGCCTCGGATATTGACGGACTGTTGGCCAAAACTGATCGTGCGTCCGCCAACGTTGAGATTGGCATTGCCAATCGCCGTCAGCACCTGAGGCAAGGTTACATTGAAGGCGTCGAGCTTGTTGAGATCGACCTCGACCTGGAATTCCTTGGTCGTTCCGCCCCAAGTGTTGACCTGAACGACGCCTGGAACGGTGAGCAGGCGCCGTTCCACGATCCAGTCCTGAACAGTGCGCAGATTGGTCAGACCGAAATGCGGGGGACCGACGATCTGGTAACGATAGATCTCACCGACCAGGCTGGTGCCCTGGATGGTTGGAGCGACACTATTGGGCAGGCTGACGTTCTGTTGCAGATTTATCTGCGTCTGCGTAAGCGCAAAGTAGTAGTCCACTCCGTATTGGAACACGACTCGGACGAACGACAGCCCGTAAAACGACGTGGAGCGAATGACGTCGATGCCAGGCGTGGTCGCGAGCCCGACCTCCATCGGGATGGTGTAATACCGCTCCATTTCTTCGGCCGAAAGGCCAGGCGCCTGGGCGGTGATTTCGAGAATGACCGGCGCCGGATTCGGATAGGCCTCAATGTTCAGCCGAGCGAACGCCGCGACGCCGGCGGCGGCAAAGACGAATAGGCAGAGGAGAATGATCGGGCGCCGCGTCAATACGAAGACAAGTAGCCCCTTGAACATAATTCTCTACCTAGCCCTCCTGATAGGCATCACGCTCGCACGAGCGGCCCTGGCGTACCAACCCGCAAAAAACGTGCGGTACTGATGCACCGGCGATAGCACGCGATCAGAGCTGAAGCACCCGCGTAACCGCAGATCGGGATTGACGTTTTCCTCCGGAGCGAAAGTCTCCGAGGACCCGAGGAAAAAAGCAACCACGAACCTGTCGCGCGTGCGCATGTCAGGAGCCCCACTGAGCCCCAGGGGCTGGCGAAACTGCGAGCGGGCCGAAAATAAACTACAAATACTGCTCGATCGGATCATCGCCGACGGTCACGTACACCAGCGCTCCATCCTGCAGTCGGCTGATGAGCTGGTTGTTTTCGACCGGATCAAGGGTGATGCAACCGAGACTCCGTCCCAACACGCCGTTGTTCTTGGCGCGATAACCGGCGGTGGTGTACCAGTTCGGGTGGATGATCCATTCGTACGGCGGCGTGTGATTGATGTAGCTGTTGTAGGGCGTGGTGCCTTCCAAGACAGCGACGATCATGTCGCGATAGACGGTTCCGTCGTAGCGATCGACAATCGTCTTGTAGTGATCCATCACTTGCGAACGTGCGGTCTTGAGCGGGCCCAGCGGCACCATATCCAAGTCCTTTTGGAAACCCGCGAATTTGGTCGCCTTGGCGTGCGGTCCATTGTGTCTGCCGTGCGCCGCATAATGCGCCGTGACCTGACCGGACTTGATATCGACAAGGTAGAATCTCTTCTTGGCCGAGGGCTGCGACATGTCGAAGATGGCGAGCACGTCTTTTTTGGTGAACTTGGGCTCGCGCGAGGTCTCGATGGCGCGTCCAACTGCGGCCACCGGAGCGCCGAGCGCCTTCGCCTGATGCAGCAGGAGGTCGCGTTCCTTCGCAGACACCTCCGCAGCCTTTGTGCCTACCGGGGTCTGCGCGAATGCCGCAAGCGGCGTTGCGCTCAGCGCGGCACCGCCAAGAAGCGTCATGAAGTTGCGTCGCGTCGATTGTTCGAAATGCATCCCTACCCCCCGATCAACAAACGCTAGAGCATGATCCCGAAAAAGCCTGCCCCGCACTTGATGCGGGGTGGATACCGGTTTTCGGAAAAGATCATGCTCAAACAACAAGCTAAAGCGTGACGACGATTTGAAGAAAAGTCTTCACGCTTTAGCACGGTGCCGCAAGACTGATCCGCTCGGCGCCGCGCTGCCAGCGGTCCCTCTCCTGGCGCGCCTCGGCCAGCTCGGCGCGCAGGCGAGTGACCGTCGCTTTCAGGGCTGCGATTTCTGCTTCCAGCGCATCGACCTGACGTCGTGCGTCCTCAGCTGCGTGAAGCTGCATGGTGGTCCCCCAACCCGAATACCCCGTCGACTTTTGTTATCCGGTTCGCTTAGAGCCAGACCGTGGCCAGAAAATGGAATTCGGCCGCCGCGCCAAGAGGTTAATATCTACCTCATTTTGCAGGATAATTTCCTACTTGCGCCGGCCCGCCGCAGCCGGTTTCTCCGCTTCGAGGACGGCAAAGACCGGGTTCGGGCTGACCTCGACGAGTTCGGAGGAGTACCAATTTTCTTTTGTGACGGTGATCTTGATCGGCAATGTTTGGGGCACGTAACCGGGCAGCGTAAACGTCACGTTGTAGTTGCCGCTCTTGTCCGGTGCCGGAACGGAGCACGGGGCGTTACAACCGGCGCCGCCGGGCGACAGAGTAGCCTGAGCTCCAGGCGGTCTCGAACTCGAAAGCGACTTTCGGCTTGTCCGTAGGCGCCGCCGCTCCAGGAAACCCCGAGCAGCCGGCCAACGCCGCCGCAAACACCACAACCGCGGCCATGACGACGATTGCTCGCCGAGATAGCGCGTTATTCATGTCGCTTTCGCTCTTGCTCGCGACTCATGTCCCCAAATTATCTGGACCAAGACCAGATAGCCAAGTGGGGGAGACCCGCTGCACCCGGTGCCTCTGTTCTAAAGCGTACCAGCACCCGTTCGCGACGATACGAGTTCCGCGTCATCTCCCGGCTTAGCGTCTCCTGCGGAAGATAAGCGCCATTGAGATGCCGGGTCATGATCAATTCGCGCGTTGAGGTCGCAGGCGGGTTGCCTGGTGCGGATCGACTGCACTGCCACGGCCGAGGGGCCCGGTGAGATCGAGTAGGCACATACCGTCCTAGACAGCAACGAGCCGAGAACCAGGCGCATCGCTTGACGCTGATGATTGTGGTGCGGGAGCAAGGAGCGAAACTCCGACCCAAGCAGGTCATCAAGCGAGAAACATGGCTCGCAGTTCCTTAACTCCGGTAGGTAGACTTGGCAGCCCGCCTCCAGCCACCGCAATATGGGTGAGGAGCATGGTTGCTCCGCACCAGTGAAAAACGCTTCGCACCATCGCCGACGTCCCTTGTGGAACAGATCAACCAAGTGCCCGGATCTACCGTGTGTAGCTCCCGCCGTATCAGCTATCGAGGAAGCTTCTGAGCATCCTCGACCGGCTCGGATGCCTCAACTTCCTCAGCGCCTTCGCCTCGATCTGGCGAATTCGTTCGCGCGTCACCGAAAACTGCAGGCCGACTTCTTCCAACGTATGGTCTTTGTTCAATCCAAGGCCAAACCGCATCCGCAAAACGCGTTCCTCGCGCGGTGTTAGTGAAGCGAGCACGCGAGTCGTGATGTCGCGCATGTTGGATTGAATGGCGGCGTTGATCGGCAGGATTGCATTATAGTCCTCGATAAAATCGCCGAGCTGCGAGTTTTCCTCGTCACCGACGGGCGTTTCGAGCGACAGCGGTTCTTTGACGAGTTTCAGAACCTTTTGCACTTTGTCGACAGGAAAGCCGAGCTTGTCGGCGAGTTCCCCTGGCGTTGGCTCCCGGCCGATTTCTTTGCGCAGCTGCCGGCTCGTGCGCATGACGTGGGAGCTTGCTTCGATCATGTGGACCGGGATGCGGATGGTGTGTGCTTGGTCGGCCACGGATCGCGAGATCGCTTGGCGGATCCACCAGATCGCATAAGTCGAAAACTTGAAGCCACGGCGGTACTCGAACTTATCAACCGCTTTCATCAGGCCGATGTTGCCTTCCTGAATCAGATCGAGGAACTGGAGACCGCGATTCGTGTATTTCTTGGCGATAAAGATGACGAGCCGGAGGTTCGCCTCCACCATTTCCTTCTTTGCCTGACGCGCCTCACGTTCACCCTTTTGCACCATGTGGACGATCTTGCGAAAATCGCCGATCTCGAGCCCGATCTCGCCGGCAAGCGCCTGGATGTTTTGGCGATGCTGCTCGACTTCTTCTTTTTCTTTGCCAAGAAGGCTCCAGCCTTTGGCTGAGAGCTTTGATACCCTGTTGAGCCAGAGCGGGTCGAATTCAGAACCTTGGTAGTTCTTGAGAAAATCCTCGCGCGTGATGCCGTGGCTCCCGGCAAGCCGCATCAGGCGGCCCTCGTACCCGACCAAGCGCTTGTTGATGCCGTAGAGTTGCTCCATCAGTGCATCGACGCGCACCTGATTAAGCCGCAAGGATTTCACGTCAGCAATGATGTCGCTTTTGAGCTTTTTGTAGCGGCGCACCCGCGCCAGCGACGGCGAGTCGTTGCGGAGGCTATTGTGAATGACTTGGTCCTGCAGGCGGTGAAGTCGTCTGTAGGCATCGGCAATGTTGTCGAATGTCGCAAGCACCTTGGGCTTGACCTCAGCCTCGATCGCGGCGAGCGAGAGCGAGTCTTCCATATCATCGCCGTCGGCTTGGCCCGATGCGGGCTCGCCCCCCTCGCTTTCCTTTCCGTTGGCGCGCTCGAGCGCCGGGGTGATTGCGTTCGCGTTTGCGGCCGACGCCGGTGTCTGCTCCAGCGCATCGGCAACCGACTGGCCCTCGGATCTGCCTGCCATGGCCTTTGCGCCGGGACCGAAATAGGTCGCTTCGAGGTCAATGATGTCACTCAGGAAGACCTTCCCCTCCTTGAGTTCATCGCGCCATATGAGGATCGCCTGGAAGGTGAGCGGGCTTTCGCACAGGCCCGCGATCATCGCCTCCTGACCGGCCTCGATCCGCTTGGCGACGGCAATCTCGCCCTCGCGCGACAGCGGTTCCATGGAGCCCATCTCGCGCAGGTACATGCCAACGGAATCGCCCGTGCGCTGGGATGGCTTGGCTTCCGATTTACCGGGAACCTTTTGCCGTACGACCAACTCGCCACTCTCGGCCTCGGCTTGCTCGTCAGCCTCCTCGTCCTGCTCCTCGTCATCGTCGCTCGCCTCCTCGGTCTCGACGACGTTCACGCCCATCTCACTGAAGGTGGCGAGGACATCCTCCATTTGTTCGGAATTAAGCTCCTCCGAACTCAGGACCGAATTGATCTGATCATGGGTGACGTAGCCCCGCTTCTTGGCCGAGCGAATCAGGTTTCCAACGGCTGGGTCTGACAAATCGAGCAGCGGGATGTCCGATGGGGTCTCAAGAGGTTTCTCCAGCACCTCTTCCCCCTGTGGCGTCTCATCGGTCTTGCTTGCCATAAACTCCACCGCCGACGATCAAGGCTCAACCGATCGCTATTTGTTCTCATGGCTAAAGCGCTGCGCCTAACCCAGGTGGGAGCGCCGCTCCGCGATCCGCGATCGCCGACAATCCTCGACCGGATAGCAGACGGATCGAGCATCCCGGGTGACGATGACAGGATACTGCAACTCGTCAACAATAGGGGCCGCCCAGAAAGTACTTCCGGACAGGCAGGGCGCCTGGCGGGCTGCCCCCAAAGAACGCCGAAGTTCAGCTGATCGCCGGGGCTTTCTTGGCAGATGCCCTTTTTCGAGCCGGCCTTTCCGATACCGCGACACTCGCCGCAGTAGCTTCCTGGGCGAGCCGAAGGGCGCGCAACCGCTCGGTCTTTTTCCGAGTGGCGTCCTGATCGGCCTCGTATTCGCTTCTCGCATTTTGTTTGTCATCACGTTCTTTCTGTGACGACTTGAACCGGGCCTCTGCCTGGGCAATCTTTGACGTATTAGACAACAATCTTCTCCATTCTTGGCACCGTATATAACTACTCGACGGTAGATCGACTAGATGAAGCCGCAAGCGACGGCTCAAATCTGTGATCCGGTCAAAAAGAGGGATATTGGCTCACGATTGGTGGTGTAATGATACATTTGCCTTAGATCCGTCGCGCCAATGCGCGTCGGCGTCACTACCGCGCGGATTATTCTCGAAAAGCGGTGTTCAAAAGTGCAATTCGGGGGCGCCTTATTTGGTTTTACCGCGTTCCTGTGCGACTGTCGCCGGATCGTAACCAGGAGACGTACCGTGGCGACAGGCACTGTGAAGTGGTTCAATCCGACGAAGGGGTATGGCTTCATCCAACCGTCCGGGGGTGGCGGTGGAAAAGACGTATTCGTGCACATTTCCGCGGTCGAGAAGGCTGGATTGAGCACGCTGCGCGAAGGTCAGCAGGTAGAATACGAGATGGTCAACAATCGCGGCAAGGAATCCGCTGAGAATCTGAAGGTCAAATAATTCGCACCAACATCGGGTCCTGGGCGAGCGGCCGCCGGTATGACCGGTCGCGTCTTGATACAGGACCCGAACTCGTCGACGGGGATCCTCGCAGAAGGACGCCTGACTCACACCTCGATTCATTAATGCTTTTGTACAAGTTCATAAAAGCCTTGAAGTCGAGGCACTATACGCTCAAGCGCCAATTCGCACTCATGCTTACCGGATGTGCCGGGTTTGTAAGCACCCACGGTCCAGTTTGCGTCATCTTCCGGAGATGTCCAATCGACCACAGAAATGCCTACCGCTCCTTGGCAATTCTCCCACGATTGCAATTCCTGCAATACAAGACGTTCGATCTCGGCTCGACTTTTCGGAAATCTTTGCATCACGCCTCAGCAGGTGCCTGTGGAGCTCCGCCGCCACCTTACTAAACCGGGCCGCCAGCGGTCGGGGCTTTTATTCTGATTTTAAGCGCTCAGCTCGCGTAGCAAGCCGTTTGTACTCCTCTGCGATCCGAAGCATGGAGGCTTTAGCGTGCGGGATGACGGACAGGCTCTCGACGATGCGGTCAAAACGTCATGCAGCGTCTCTATTTCTTCTACTTCGCTCCTGTCAGTTCCGCCACTTTCTTGGCGTGCGCGATTGCTTGCACCGCGCCTGTGGTCTTGGTCAGCAAATCGAGCCTGACGCTATCGTCGTCGGCAACCGGCGCGAGCGCCTGATCCATATAGTCCGATGCCTTGGGGTTCCAGGCAATGGCGATCTTCCAGAACAGCAGTCGCAAGATCAGGGCGAGCAAGATCGTGTGCTTGTAGAGAGTCTGCCAGGCAAAGCGCGTCCAGAACAGCCAGACCCCTTCGCGCGGCATCGCAGGGCGTCGTTCCGATCGACTTTTCAGGCGAAGAATGCCGCTTTGTAATGGGTGGACATTTTCAAGCCGTACCGTAGTCGCGAACGACACCAGCACCTTGATGAGGCTGGCCATCGGCACGCCTGTCGCAGCCGCTCGACGCATCAGGGTCTTCAGGTGTGCGGGCGTGTAGAACAGTGACCAGGCCTCGCGATAAATCGCCTCCCATTCGGCCTTGCTCATTTTGGCATGCGTGGTGCAAACGTGCTCGACGTCGTAGGTGTTGAGGTCCTGCTCCATCGGAATGCCCCTGTTCCAAAGCGTCTGATGATCCTCGGACCCGGGCAGTGGCGTGAGGCAGAAGAATTCGACGACATCGAGCGGCAGTTCCTTCTGTATGATCGCAATGTCGCGCCTGATGCTGTCGGGCGTGTCGGCCGGAAAGCCGAGAATGTATCCCGCGAGCGTAATGATGCCTTCTGCCTTCCAGGCGAGCAGCATCTTGCGATATTCGGTGATCTTATTTTGCCGTTTCTTGGCTGCGGCCAGATTGTCGGGATTGACGTTCTCAAGGCCGATGAACACCCGGGTCACGCCGGCGCGCTTCGCCTTTGCAATGAAGCGGGGGATCTTGTGGCACAGCGTATCGACTTGGATCATCAAGCCGATCGGGATCCCATCAATCTCCCGCAGACGGATGAGGCGATCGAAGATCGCCTCCCACTCCCTGTTGCGGGCAAAGTTATCGTCGGTGATGAAGAACTTGTGGATGCCTTGCGCCCAGTTGAGGCGCAGCAGATGTTCGATATCGTCGGCCGAACGATGACGCGACGCGCGGCCCTGCACGTTGATGATTGTGCAAAACGAGCACTGATACGGGCAGCCGCGTCCGGCATCAAAACTCGCGCTCAGTTCGAGCGTGCGCGCTACAAACTGCTTTGGTAGAAAGGGTACGGGCGTGCCCTGGAGTGCCGGCAGGTCCTTCATGAAGTTGTAGACCGGCGAGAGCTTCCCGTCAGCGGCGTCGCGCAATACCAGTTCGAACCGGCCCTCGGCTTCACCGGCAAACATGGCGATGCCCATCTCCCGGCACGCGTCCAGATCGACAGCGCGACCGTCCAGCATCGATAGGCAGCCCGAAACGTGGAATCCGCCCATGGCGACGGCGATCCCCGCCGCGCGAAACGGGGCCGCGATATCGAGGGCACGCGGGTACTGGTTCGACTGAACGCCGACGAGGCCGACTAGGCCGAAATTGCCGTTGCTCCGGAAGCGAGCGAGGAGCGCCGGCACGTCGACGCGTGTATTGGTCTCGTCGATCACCTCGATATCGATGGCAATCTCCGGCCCGAGCACGCGACGCTCGGCACAATCAAGTGCGATGCCGTAAACGGCGGCGAGCGAATTCGATGGTATCATCGCCCGCCACCAGCGGATCACATATCCGTCGTCATCGTAATGCGATGGCTTGATGAGGAGGAGCTGGAAGCGACGCTGATATTGCATCGGCGACCCTAGCACGATTGCCGTTGGCATGAACATTGCCCTCTGCGCAGCTTTTTCGTCGTCTTCCGTGCTGCGCAGCGTTCGTCGGCCCGCCAGTGATCTGACGAATCACTTGGTATCAACGAGCCCTCGCCAGCCTATGACCATAGCTTCGATGCGATCGCCAGTCTCAGCATTCTTCCAATCACCGCTATCCCATCGACACGGGAAGGGAATCACATACGTACCGACATGGTCCTCACAAAGGACCTGCAGCAGCCGGTCCACAGGTGGTTCGCCGTCGTGAACGAAAGCATCGATGCGGTGCTGTCGTGTTACCATCCCGTTTTCTGTCCATGTCGCGGTGTTGAAATGATACGCTATCCTCAACCTCTCGGCTCGTCATGGCCCGGCTTGTTGGTGCATCGCGCTTAAGCACGGCTGCTCGGCAAGAAGCCGATCCGTCCTTCATGGAGATCCAATGGCATTTAAACCAAATTACGGTAGAGACCGGGCTGACCGACAGCGGGCGGCACGCGCAAGAACGGAGGACAAGCAAAGAAAGAAGGAGGAAAAGGCTGCACTGCGCAAAGCCGAGCGCGCCGCAACCGAAGTTCCGGCTGACGACAAGCAAGACTAGCGGAGACGCTTGCGATCAGCGGTGACGCGTTTCTGCAGTCGCAGGGGCTGCCGGGCGATTTTTACAATCTCCCGGCAGTTTCTCATCGAGGCTACGCAGCCTGAATATTGCCCACGGCGATCTTGCCGGTGCGGCGATCTTCTTGAGTGTCGAAGGCGACCTTCTGACCCTCATTGAGGCTGCGCATGCCGGCGCGCTCGAGGGCCGTGGCGTGGACGAACACGTCCTTGCCGCCGTCATCTGGCGCAATAAAGCCGAAGCCCTTCTGATTATTGTAGAATTTTACGGTGCCCGTATTCATGGGATTCCTTTCACTGGGTTTGGGTACAGTTCGAACCCAGGTGGCCTGAATGAGGCGACCTGCAGCTCGGTTTTGTCGATGCTTGGAGGGTTCTGAACGTGCGCCCGGCTCACAGCGAAGGCGAAACGGCCCGATGGTCCGGCCAAATGTCGATTATATCAAGCTAGGACACGGATATGGCTTTTGCAAGGTGCTAAACCGAATTCGGTCCGAAGGCGGCGCCATGAGGACGTAATCCGCCAGTTGGATGGCCTTCGAGTTCTGTGCATTCGTTTTGCCGCACCGCGCGGGTCCCCCACTCAGTGTTTTCGAGGCGAAGCCCACATTGGATGCGATTTCTTTTCGGTCTGGAGTTTGCGAGCGAGCCGTGGCGGTTTGTAACTGAACGTCGTCGCGCATCTCAGTGGGGAAAGATCACCGATAATGCGCTTTCACACCGAGCCGCCATCGGATCACGCCTTGGGCCGGCGTGTGCGGGTGATGCTCGTGTGCTGGCAGGGGCTGCGAACCAGTCGAGATAATGCTGCCGCCGCAGACTTCGCAGTAATAGATGCCGGAAAATGGCGCCTGGGCGCCTGCCTGGAATGCCGTGTCATATTCTTCGCCATCTTCGTACATCAGAAAATGCGTGTACTTGTTGTAGGTCATGGAGTCCTCCATTGCCTTCAGGCGCCGCGCGTTCGCCGGCTGTCGGTCACAGCTTCGCCGGCACCGGCGGCCGCTCTTCCCAATTCGGACCTACGTCGATGCGATTTCCTCGGGCGCCGCAGACTGCACAGACTACTCTGCGCTTGAAGTAGGTTATCTCTGTTGCGGCCGGGTAGCTCCACACTTCGATCAGGGTCGTGTGGCGGCACGCGTGATTAAGGCACGAGGCCACGAGCCTCTTCACGCCGAAATCGCGCATGTTGCCGAGTGTCATCGGACGGGCGGGTGGGTGGTTCGTATTCATGACGGCAGGCCACTCTCCATTTGAAACAAGCGTTCCGCCGCGGTGACCAAGGCCAGCCATTGCGCTCGCAACCCTGGACGAGGTGCTTTGCTCGACTCCTCGATGCATGTCTGCGCCCGCTGCTGGCGCTCCGGTCGAGCCATGCGCGCCGGCATCGAGCTGGACATATGCTGTTCTATGACCATTCCGGATCATGGTCTCCAGTCGTGCTTGAGCGCTTTATCGATCCTTTCCGCCCGCACCATGACAAATTATCCCTTGGTCCGTTTTTCCCGCGCAGCGCGCAGTGCATCTAGACATTCGAAGTAGATCGCTACGGCTGCCTGAGCCGGTGTTCCTTGGGCGCGCGTCGTTGTTTCCTTGGACGCGTTTGCCAGCAAGCCGCTGGCAAGCGTTGCGGCGATCAGGCGTTCATCACAATCCGCACTGTCATCCATCGTGATGTCCTCCGAGGGTCCGACCATCAGCAGAAGATCTGTACATCGACAATCGCGCCCCTCGCGTTGGCTGCGCTGTGCTGCAACCGGGCTGCAGAGCGCCGCGAGCGAACGGGCAGTGGGCGGACGGCCGTGGCCCGTGCCGGCGGTCGTGGCGCAAGCATTGCCCTGCCGGGGCGCGCGACCGCCCGCTTGTTAACCCGATCTGGCGGAAGTCGGTTTGCGGTCTGGATCCCGGCGGGGACGAAGGGCGCCGCACTCGTCGCGGATGCCTTCGCACGCTTAACCGAAGGTCTGGCGAATGGTGGCCGTTGCTTCGACCTCGAAGCCCAGACTGGAGAATTCGAATGTTCGCGTTGCGCAGAAGAAGAGTGGAGGCATGCATGACATCGTACGACTCCCGTTTACCAACAGGCGGGAGCGCACACCTCTCTCAGCCACCGGCGCCTGGGTCAGAGCCGCAGCCGATGATTTGTTTATTTTGCACCCCCTCCAGGCAGATTGCGAGCGTTAATTCAATTGAATTAGGGCCGTGCGCGCGAGACAAGGTCTCGCTGATCGGGCGCAGGCGGTGCAAAGATCTCGCGTAGAACGATTCGCGACGACTTGTCTAATGTCAGCGGAGCAATTTCGTCATCTCAAGAGCGGGCTCGTCAATTCGATTGCCCGGGGCCGAGCATGCCGGCCGGCATGCTGCATGGCGGACCTAGAAGAATGGTCCACCATCTTCGAACCGGGACGAGGGCCGGTTTCGGCCGGCGTTCAAGTTGTTTTGAAGCGCCGACCTGGTTCCCGCGTCAGGTAGAATGGATACCGATCTAACGGCGGTGTCCTATGCTGATGTCCAGAGCCAACGCTTTCTGACGAATCGCGCCTTCCGTGCGCTTCATCGTCTTGGCGATTTTGGCCACCGGTGTTTTGCTCTTTGAATGCATCTTCAGGTCGCGGACATCTTCTTTGGTCCAGGCAACTCGTTTGCGACGCCCATTTGCCGCTGCTTTCTTCATAGCCATCGTCGGATCCTTCTGAACTTGCCAACTTGTGAACTTGTCATCTAACTATAACAACGCCCATTCCAGTCTTAGTTAATCAGCCAATGAAGGTCAATATTCGACAGTCAACAATTTGTTAGGTGAAATGACCAGCGGATTCAGGTGCAATAGTGTTCAACACCGGGTCAGATCGCCCGGGAAGCACACGCAGCGAGCAGCGTGTTCGCGATGCCGGGCGAGGTCCTCATCTTCGCCCTCGAAGCTCATGATCTGGACCGAGTGACAGGCCACAGATTGCGAGCAGCGGCAGATCGAACTCCCTGGTCACTGTCTTGCCGAGAATCAGCGAATCGTCTCGACGCAACGCATCCACATGCATGGTATCGACCGCGGCAACGTTGTTGGCGAAGAGCCCGCTGTTGCATTTGGTCGGGAAGCCGGCAACGTCGAAACAGTCCTTGATGGCGACCGGCAGGCGATCAACAACTGACACAGGGTGCCCTGCCCGCCGGTGCGCGGTCGCAGCATCAGCGACGCGCCAAGCCCCCTCGGGGTGGAGCCCACGAAGGCGCACACCTTCGGTCCGCGCTCGCCGACGCGGGCGAGGCAGCGCTCCAGATAGTCGCGCGGAGTGGCGCGCCCGGCCACGAACGACTGTCGCACCTCGCTGACCGGCCGATAGCGCGCAGTGTTCGGATCGTTACGTCAGACCTATTGCTTGAGCCGGCTTGCCGCCTCATCGACCAGCGTCAGGTCGGCAAATTTCGACACGTCGATCGATGATTTGATGAAGCCGAATTCCTTCAGCTGATCGACGCCGCGCTGGATCGATCCGATATCCGGACGCAAATTAGGGTCGCGGTAGAAGTCTTGCGTGGTGAAGGCCCATTGCAGCCGCTCGCTCGGGATCTTGGTGAAGCGCGAGACGATGTCCACGGCCTCGTCGTGGTTGGCGGGATCCGTGAACCAGCGCGTCGCCGCGATGAAGTCCTCGAAGAAATCGACAATCGCCGCCCGGTTCTTGGCGATCCAGCTCTCGCGCGCAGTCAGGAACACCATGTCGGTTGGGCCGACCGCCTCAGTCTGGGTGAACAGCGTGCGCGCGATGGCCTTGAAGTTCGGGTCCTCGGTGAACGGCTTCACGCCGATGACCAAGTCAACCTTCTTGTCCGCCAGCATGGCTTTCATGGTGGGAAACCCGGTCTCAACAACCGTGTAGTCGCGCTGAAATTCGAGCCCGTGCTTGCGCAACAGCACGCGCATGAAGATGTCGGTTCCGGTGCCGATGGCGTTGACGGCGATGATCTTGCCCTTGAGATCTTCGATCTTTTTGATGGGCCCGTCTTTCAGGGTCATGTACTGAATCGTGTCGTAGCCTTGCACGCCGTCGCGAAACTCATCGACCAGGATGCGCAGGTCAGTCATGCCGGCGTTCTGAATCGCGGTCGGCACCTGTGTGAAGGTCAGATTGGCAAGCTCCAGCTCGCCTGCGGCGAGCGCCGTGAGTGCCACCGACGATCCTGGATAACGAATCGGCTCCAGCGTGTAGGACTGACCAAGATGCTTGGCGATCCCGGGATGCGCAAACAGGATGGGCGTGATCTGGCCCGGCACGTTGACCCAGCCGACGCGGATCTTCACCGGTTCGGCCGACGCCGTGGCGGCAAACATCAATCCGGCAACAGCGGCTGCGGCCACGCGGGTCCACATCATCAAACGCATGCTTGGTTTCCTTAGAGTATCTCGAAGCCCGGCGGAGAGGATGAGTTGATCTTCGATGCGACGATATTTTCCCCCACGCCACATGTCAAAACTGCCTGCAGCGATGCACGCTGATCTAACATTGAGCGTCGCGGCGCGGACCAACCATTGGTAAGCATGGCGCCAATTCGCGGGTGAACCACGCCGTGCAAATCGAGGATTTTGCCCAAAATTGTCGAGTCATCTATGCGTATCGGCTGACAACAGCGGAGTTCGGAGCCTATGGCGCGCAAAACTGCCGCACCCCGACGGCGGGAGCAGCGGCGTCATCTTCCTTTGACGGACCTGATCGCGTTTCGGCTCATCCACCTGGCCGACGTAATCAGCCGGGCCGCAAGCGCCGCTTACGAGAAACAGCACGGGATCAACAATTCGGAGCTGCGCGCGTTGATCGTTCTGCGCGAGCAACAGCCGCTCAGCGTCGGCGAGCTGAGCCGGCGCGGCCGGATCGACAAGGCGTGGGTCAGCCGCTCGCTCGATCATCTCGGAGAGCGCGGTCTCGTCGCGCGCACCCCGCATCCGACCGACAATCGAATGGTCCTGATCTCGCTCACTCCGGCCGGTGTCGCCATGATCGATCGACTGGCGCCGATTGCCTGGGAACGTCAGAAGCGGCTGCTGTCCGGCCTCCCGCGGCGAGATGCCCTGAAGGTGATCGAAATACTCGAGAGAAATGCCGACGACATGCTCAGCAATCCCTGATCGGGCCTAGCCTTCCGAAAGATGTTGTGTAGACAACAAAAAATGCTCTAGTAGGTTACGCTATTAACGAAACCTATCGGTCGTCGTGGCCGGGCTTGTCGGGGTCCCGCCCCGGCCATCTCGCTTAGGAAGGCATGGTCGTGCCTTATGATCGAGATCGCCGGGACGATCTCGGCGGGAAGGGTATCGAATTAACTCGCACAGAAAACAGAGAGGGAGGCTCATGACGATCAGCCGCAAGGAGTTTCTGGCAGGCGTTGGCGCGGCGGCATTGACCGGCGCCATGAGTGGCACGACGACGTGGGCCGAGGATTATCCAAATCAGGACATTCACCTGATCTGCGGCTTCCCTCCCGGCAGCGGTGCCGACGTGCTGGTCCGGTACTATGGCGAGAAGTTGCGCCCGGTGTCGGGTCGCAACGTCATCGTCGAGAACCGCACCGGCGCCAACAGCAACATTGCAACCGAATATGTGGCTCGCTCAAAGCCTGATGGCTACACGCTCTATCCCTTCGCTGGCACCACCGTCGCCCTGACGTATCACCTGTTCAAGAACCCGCCGGTCGACGTCGGCAAAGCGCTGCAGGTCGCGGCCACGACCAGCAATCTCGCCTTCATGCTGATGGTGGATGCCAATAGTCCGTACAAGACGGTCGCCGAGTTGACGGCCGCCATGAAGAAGAAGGGACCGGCGGCAAGCTACGCGACCGCCGCAAATCCCGGATCGGTGATGGCGGCGCTCTACAAGAACGCAGCGGGTCTCGAGGCGGTCGAGGTTCAGTATCGCAACGCCATCGATTCGCTCAACGAACTGCAAAGCGGCAAGCTCGATTATGCGATCCACGATCCTATTTTTGGCTTGGCGCAGCAGCGCGAAGGCCGCCTGCGCATGCTCGCCGTGGGCTCGAGCGAGCGCCTCGGCGCGGCCCCCGACGTGCCGACCATGAAGGAATCCGGCGTTCCGATGGACCTGAACCTGTGGTGGGGCGTGATGCTTCCGGCCGCGACCCCACGACCGATCGTCGATCGCATCAACGGCTGGATCAAAGAGATCAACGCCAGCGAGGATACCAAGAAGTTCCTCGCTCTGTCCGGCGCCGACCCGATGACACGCACCCCGGATGAGGCGCAGGCCATGTTCCAGAAGGCAATCGTCGAATGGGGTGAATACGCCCGCATTGCCAAACTGCCGCAGATGTAGTGGCGCTCAAACTAGCGCATGGCCTCATAAACGTGGCAGCCACAGCCTGATCGACACAAGCTGGACGACGTACTGGAGCGGCATAGGATGCGTCGTTTATGGGCAGACCGAGCGCAGCTTAAGATCACTGACCGGCGATAGCCCTTCAAATCCGAGACTGTATGTCCCGTGCCGCGAAAAGCCAAAGCCCGCGAAAATCGCTAATCCTCACGGGGAACTTTGCCGCCGGATCCGCGTTCCAGCGTCGGGAATAACCTGAACGGACGGGTGGCGCCCGGACGGCCGTTCGCCGACCTGGTGGTGAGGGCGACGGCCGATCCTGATGTGCCCCCCTGTAGATTCCCCATCGAGGGCGAACCGGCCAATGTGCATGCGATCGCGACTGAATAGGCAGGCTGGCTGGAGACGAGCAATGTACCCAAGCTGTTTCTGAAGGCTGAGCCAGGTGCGATCCTCGCCAATGATACGCTGGTCAACCTCGTTTGGGGGCGGCCAACGCTAATCGAGAAGAAAGTGGCGGGGATCCATTTCGTTCAGGAAAACTCTCCAGACGAGATCGGACGGGAAATCGCCAGCTGGATGGAGGACCAACAACGGTCCCAGCGCTCGGTCCGCCGACAGGCTCGCGCTCTATGATTGCACTATCGCTGGCTCCAACGACGGTCGCATAAGCCCCGATCGGGAAGACCGATCTCATGGAGGTGGACGATGAAGGCGATAGTGGTGACGGACCGGGCTTCCCGAACGGCCGGCATGAAGCTGGGGGAGCGGCCCGAGCCGCAGCCAGCGATAAACGACGTCGTCGTTCAGGTTCATGCGTCGGGATTCGTCTGGGATGAGCAGACGTGGCCCTCGACCTGGACCGATCGCCTCGACCGTGACCGAACACCGTCGATCCCCGGCCATGAGTTGGCCGGAGTGGTCATCGCTCTCGGCTACGGCACGACGGGGCTGTCGGTAGGAGAGCGAGTGTTCGGCCTCGCCGACTGGTATCGCGACGGCACCCTGGCGGAGTATGTAGCCATGGAGGCACGCAACCTCGCGCCGCTCCCGGACGACGTCGACTTCACGGTGGGCGCGAGTCTGCCAATCTCGGGCCTCACCGCGTGGCAGGGATTGTTCCAGCATGGCCGTCTTCAGGCGCGGCAGCGCGTGCTCGTGCACGGCGCGGCCGGCGCAGTCGGTTCGATAGCAACCCAGCTCGCACGTGAGTTCGGCGCCTACGTCATCGGTACCGGACGCGCTGCCCACCGTCAGGCGGCGCTCGATTTCGGCGCGCAGGAGTTCGTCGACCTCGAGAACGACGCTCTGGAAGACGTCGGCGGCGTCGATCTGGTTTTCGATGTCTTCGGCGGCGACATCGCGAAGCGGTCCGCGCGCCTGATCCGAGCCGGAGGAACGCTGGTGACCGTCACCGGCCCAACCGAGGCACGGCCCGCCAACGGCCTGGTGGTCGACTTCGTTGTCGAGGCTGATCGTGCCCAACTGAATGAGATCGTCGGGCGCGTGCGTGACGGACGGCTGCGGACGAACATCGGCAACGTGGCTACCCTCGACGATGCCGTCGCCGCCTTAAACCCGCCCGAGCGACGCAGGGGGAAGCCAATCATCTGTGTTCGTCGTTGACGACTCGGAGGGAGGGCGAGCGGTTCTGTCCTCCTCGTCGGTCATCGTCGCATTTTGGATCGTGGCAATCGCCTCGCGTGGATTTAGGTCCAGATCGACTCGTCAGTATCAGTATCGACCACCGCGTGAATCTTGTTGGTCAGCTTTAGAGCCGTAGTCGCCGAATCCCATTCGGGAAATGAGGTCTAATGCCTTTGAAGCCCCGAACGCGGAAGTCGGTGCGATGGGGCGCGATTACTCCCGGAACGGAGGAAGCGATGAAGGATCGGCAAGACTGAAGACGCGCCGGCACTGTCTCGCCGCCAGCGGCGCGCTCGCCCAGCAAGTGATTTCTGGCATCAAGCCGCCGAATTGACGTCCCTGCATCACCTGGCGCGCGCTCGTTCAGGAACGTCAAATCGAAAAGAGCTATCGTTCGAGCCCGAACGCATCGACAAAAGCCTTGCGGACCTCGGCAGGCTGTCCAGCGAGGTGGCGAAAACCCGACAGACGCTGATTGAGCAGCGGATATTTCGGGTACTCGCCGAGCTCGATGCCGTCGATGAGAACCTGTTTCTGCTGGCAGGGCAGCTCGACGCAGCCCGCTGCTTGCGGATCGCGGATCGTGCCCTTGGGGTCGGCACCGCTTTTGATGAGATCGATTTCGCTGAAGAAGCGATTGCGGATCATCGATATTCCGACGTCGCCACCGCTCAGGATTTCCTTAGTTCGGTCGGCGATGCGGCCCTGGCCCACCCAGGCCACGAAATCCTGGTTCATCACGTGACTGGTGATCCACTGGCCGTGTGCATCCGTGACGGGTGCGTACCAGGTTGGAACCGTATTCTGAACATAGGGTTCCCGGCCCTTCGGCACGCGCATGTAGAACCAGGTGACGCTGAGCGTATTCTCATCGTCAACCGGTACGCGCCACTCAAAATGGCTGCTCAGGTAAAATCCGTTCGGCCACAGGGCGACGCGGCCGGTTGTCCAATTGGTGTCCTGATCACCGCCGCCTTCGCGAATGCGCTTGTAGATAAACCCGTACGGGAACTCTTCAAACTTCAGCGCAAGGTGCGTCGGAGAGTACGGTCCGGTGTTTCCCTTCAGGCGGATGCTCCAGTTGTCGTGCATCCATTCGAAATGCACCGGATCGCATGAGTTCTCCTGGCACTGAAACCAGTTGCAGGGGACTTCTGAAATCGCAATCTCGCGAAACCCGTTCTGCCAGGTGAATGGCTCCCAGATCGGCAACTCTGGCGCCGGCAGGGGTCCCATATAGGCCCACAGCAAGCCAGCCACTTGCTTCACCGGATAAGCCTTGACGGCGCACTTCTCGCGACGGCGCTCGTTCGGATTGGTGTGATCATCGTATGGCTGCTCGATGCACTGTCCCAGTTCGTCGAAACACCACCCGTGGTAATTGCAGCGCAGTCCTTTTTGCTCGACAAAACCGTAGGAAAGGTCGGCGCGTCGATGGGTGCAATGACGATCGACGAGGCCGAACGTGCCGCTCAGGTCTTTGTATAAGGTGAGGTCCTCGCCCATGAGCCGGATGGCCTTGACCGACTTCGAGTCGAATTCGCTGGCACCGCCAATGGGCTGCCAATAGCGCCGCAACAAGTCACCCATCGGGGTGCCGGGACCAACCTGCGTCAGCATCCGGTTTCGCTCGGCACTCAGCATGGTTCTTCTCCTCGCAACCTGGGCGCTCACGGCGGACGTGAAGCGGACGCCATCTTCCGCGCTCCCCCCCAATCGAAATTAATAATCGATTGAATTCGTTGTCAAGACAACGTTATTCAGACATCGATTCCCGTGACATCGTTTGGATACCCCGGAAAACTCCAAGCTGAATTCCAGAACGCGAGTGTTTCCGCCGCATCGGCTGCGCAACCGGCGCGGCGGATCGCATTTTTCGACCGGCGGCAGCTTCAGCACATGTTTTCCGTACCTGGATATCCCTCTTCCCAAGCACCGATATCCGTCCCGGTGCATCGCACCGTGAAAAGCTTTCCGCCATGCCGATAGAGCACGGTGCCGGCCGAGACTTCACTGGCGCCCTTGGCGACGGCCGCTTGGTGCTTGGCGTCGGAGACTTTGACGGTTGATCGGTACATGGCGCCATCCGGGCTGATCAGGACGGCCTCGCCTTCGCCAAGCGCCATCCTGCCCTGCTGCGCCAAGACAGGCGTGACAACTAAAGCTGCCGCTGTCGCAAATAGCGTGACCTTGAACATATGAACTTGCTCCTGGTTTTCCTGTAAATTTCGAGTTCGCGCAGAATGGCGAAAGCGGGCGCCGATGGCTTGCCGCTGATTGCTGCTCTTCGTTAATTCTTGCTTCGGCACCCGTGGCACCACCTGTCGCAACGCCTGAAGCGGTCAACGCTGCGGTAGTTTGGTCCCGGAGAGCCGCTCGCAGGCCGCGATCAGGGCGTCCTGCAGCTCCGGATCCCGCGCTCGCGGATTCACCTCGCGCCGGCGCAGGTGATAGAAATACTGTCCGGTGACGTGCGCTCGCGGATCATCGCTCACCGCGAGCCAGACCTGGGTCCGATGCGCCTGATCCATGTCGTCGGGGGCGCCGGGACCGCCCATTCGCGTCGGCACCCAGCCCGGCTCCAGTGCATTCGACAAGACGTCGGGCCACCGGCGGGCAATACCGAAGGCCAGCAGCACGTCGTGCAGCTTGGTCTCGGCGTAGGCCTCAGCGCCGCGCCAGGCACGCTTGGTCCACGCAAGGTCATCCAAATGCGCATCGGCCCCATGATGCATGCCTGAGCTGAGATAGACGAGGCGCGCGGGTTTGCTCATCAGTGCGGTCAGGATGAAAGGCGCCAGCGTGTTGACCGCAAAGACGAGCGGAAGGCCGTCCGCGGTCTCGATCCGGCGTGACTCACGATATCCTACCGCGACATTGTGAATGACCGCATCGAACTGCCCGTGACGGTTCACCTCCGCGGCAACGCTGCGCATGGCGGCAATTGTCGAGACATCGCCCTCAACGACCGCTTCAGCCTGCGGAAGCGCGGCACGCGCTGCGTCGGCGCGCTCCCGGTTGCGCGCGTGCAGCACGACCTGGTGGCCGGTCTCGACCAGCAGCTTTGCGGCCATGAGCCCGAGTCCGGTCGATGAGCCCGAAATGAACACACGTGCCATGGTCGCTCGTCGCCTCTTACGCGTCAGTTCGCGCCGTAGACCAGCGCCAAAAGGTCCCCTCGGCCGATTGATAGATTGACCCCGGCGAGGGCTTCCACCGCGCTGTCGCCGTGACCATAACGCACTTGTACGTGCTCGGGCGGAACGAATTCGTTTGTCCACACGGAGGAACCGTTGGCCTTTTCAAGAGATGCGCACTCTTTTTTTGCACCGGTTTCGAACTCGACGACGACCGGTTTGGCGTTCTGTTGCATCGAGGCGTCGTTCAGAAAAGCTTCTTCGGCAGATCGGCGGGAGTTGGCAGAAAGCTCGGATCGAAAATGGCGTCTGCTTTCGGTGCCATAGGCAATTTGTTCGCCGCTGCGATGATCATGGCTCGCGTCAGTCGATTCATATCAACGCACCGAGACCGATCCGGGCCACTTCGGTGTGGTTCATTCGTCGCGCATCGTCGCGATGAGTTTCTCCTTCTCCAACTCTTTTTTGAGTAACGGCTCGCGCTTGAGGACCGCCGCGACTGCGGCATCCGAGTCGGCGATCGTGTCCCTGACGCCTTTGTTCAGGGCGCGTACAAAGCCGCGCGCCGCCTCTGGGTGCTCGCGCAGCAAATTTGGAGAGACGATAATCGCGTTCGAATAAAGGTCCATACCATAGTCGCCATAGGCGATGAACCGGAGCTGCGAATCCCGATCGACGCCCATTGCCTTGGCGCTAAATCGGATCGTGTTGATGTATCCGACCCCATCCACAGCGCCCTGCATCAGCATCTGCTCTCGCAGTTGCGGTTGGATGTTGACGAGAGCAATCGCCGAGCAATCAGTGTTGTCATTCCGCCCAGAACGGAATGCGATTCTAACTTTTACACGCCGAGAGGCGCGCCGAAAATGGCGCCGACGAACATCCGATCGGGCTGATTTAGCTGCGACGGTTGACAGATCAGAAAGCAAAATACTTAGCCTACCCCGGTTTGTGCTTGACTGAGATGGGTCCTCGGGAAGCGTCGGATCGAACCAGGGCCGGGCTGTTTGACATTGTGAATCTCGCCACGGCAAAGGAATCACGCAATCGCATTGCGACGAATGTCATCTGCAAACGGGCGGCACGCTGGGCTCTTGACGCAATCTCACATGTGCGGGAACAGGACACCCAGGTGGATTGGCAGCAATCCGCTCGGCTGTCGTCGACGTCATCTATGCGAACACCGTCACCTATGGCAGGACGTCATCTATGTGAGCTTGCCGGGTAGCCCGCATGGAGCGCAGCGGACTGCGGGTCGGGACGTCAATCCCACCGCGGAGGTTCACCGAAAGGCCCGCCCCGGATTTCGGGCCTCCGCGCGCAGACGCGCGGCGGGCCTGCGCCCGGGCTACAGGCCGTCATCTATGCAACGGACGTCATCTATGCGGGACGTCATCTATGCGAGCTGCCGCGTAGTCCGCATGGAGCGAAGCAGAATGCGGGGTCGGGACGTCAATCTCACCGCCGAGGTTCGACCAAAGGCCCGCCCCGGATTTCGCGCCTCCGCACGCAAGTGCGCGGAGACCCTGGCCTGCATCCGGGCTACGAGCAGTCATCTATGGCAGAGAACGTCATCTAAGAAGAAAGCGTCATCTATGGGCGGAGCGGCACCTATGGAGAATCCGCGCGTAGCCCGCATGGCGCGCAGCGGATATGGGGTCGGGACTTCAATCTCACGGCAGGCATTTGCGGAAAGGCTCGCCCCGGATTTCGGATCACCACGCGCAAGCGCACGGCGCCGCTGCGTCCGGGCTACGGGCCGTCATCTATGGATGAGCAACGACATCTATGAAATCTTTGCCATCTATGTCTCAAGTGTCGCCGGTACGACTCATCGCGGTCAGCCTGGGAGGCCGAAATGACAGAGCACACGGGAGTGGCTTGCGCGTGTTGCAGCGACGCCCCGGAAAGGCCCCATACACGCATCTGTCGCGCCGACGGCTGTTGCGCGCATCGCTTGCAGGCGCTGTGGCGAGCGCCGTCGGGGGCGGCCTTCCATTCGCGCTCCCCTCGCCGGCCAACGCGCTCGCCGTCAGCAGCCCGGACGAAGCCTTGAAGCTCCTGGTCGACGGTAACCAGCGTTTCGCCGATCGCAAACTGACGTTCTACCAGCAAGATCTCGGATGGCTGCAGCAGAGCACATTGGCGAAGCAGACCCCATTCGCCTCGGTGCTGTCCTGCGCGGACTCGCGCGTGCCGGTGGAGATCATCTTCGACCAGAGCATTGGCCAGATTTTCGTCAATCGCGTCGCCGGCAATCTCGCCACGACAGAGATCATTGCCAGCATCGAATACGGCGTGGCGGTGCTCGGCACCAAAGTGATCATGGTGCTCGGCCACCGCAATTGCGGCGCGGTGCACGCGGCGATCGACGGCAAGGCGGTGCCGGGGCAGATCAGCTCGCTTTATCGCTTCATCCGCCCGGCCGTGAACCAGGCGGGCGACGACCTGAAAGCCGCAACGATCGCCAACGCCAAGATTCAGGCGCAGTTGCTGAGGGAATCCTCGCCGGTGCTCTCAGACTTCATCAAACAGGGCCAGCTCAAGGTCGTTGCCGCCTATTTCGATATCGAGGTTGGACGCGTTCAGCTGTTGGATTGAACCAGTCGGCAGCCCGCTCACTCGCGCCGATCAACAAATCGCGGCGCCTTGACGCTGCGTTCGAACTCTGCGGCGAGCGTGCCGAGCGGCAGCACTTCTACGCGCGGCGAGACTTCAAACGTCGTCTTGACGTGACTAGCGACATGCGCGCAGATTGCCGCGCTGTCGAGGCCGCGCGCGATCTCGATCAGGATCTTGATCTCCTCGCGTCCGGTTGCCGGATCGGTCTGCAGCACCGCCTGGAAATCGTTGACGGCGCTCTGGCGGAACATCAGGTCCTCGAATTCGGCGTGATTGATGTTGACGCCGCGGATTTTGAAGAAGCCGGTGGTGCGGTGCGCGTGGCGGATGATCGGGAAGAGCTCGGCCCAGATGCCTGCGCCAGCGGACTTCTCGTAGAGCCGGATCACGTCGCCGGAATTCCAGCGCAGGAACGGCGTTGCGTGGTTGGTCCACAGCGGCGTGACGCACAACGTGCCGATCTCGCCTTCCGGGACCGGCTTTCCAGTGTCCGGATCAACGGCCTCGACGTAATACATGTCGGTCCACACGTGGATGCCGTCATGCGCCGCGTTCTCGGCGCCCATCAGGCCCGCTTCGCTCATGCCGAACACGTCGTAGACCTCCGCGCCCCACATGCGGCCGATCTTCTCGCGCTTGGCGTCGGATAGAGTCTCGGCCGAGCAGACGACCTTACGTACCGAGGAACCGGCGAGATCGATGCCGGTCGCGGCGGCGAGGTTCGCGAGATGCAGCGCGAAGCTCGACATGCCCATGAACACGGTTGGCTTCAGGGTCTGGATCAGCCGCAGCTGCACCTCGGACGGACAGGCATTGCCGGCGCCGGCCCAGATCATACCAACCTCGAACAGCTGGGCACTGCGCGCCCACACCTGGCCGGCGGGATGAATGCCGATCGGAAACGCGATGTGACAGAGATCGCCGGCGGCGATTCCCATGCAAGGAAACGAGCGTCCCCAGGCGAGCAGGCCGTAGCGGATATCCTCGTGCGTGCGCGGGTAGAACACCGGCGTGCCGGTGGTACCGCCGGAACGCCAGTACTCGGCAATCTCGTTCGCGGGTGCACAGCAGAACTGGCGCAGGAACTCGTCATGGTTGAGCTGGCGCAGGCTCTCCTTGTCGAGGATCGGGATCTTGCTCCACTCCGCTGGGTCATCGAGGCGATCGGCATCGATGTGGTCGAGCTTGCCGCGATACCAGGGGATCTGCTTCGCCCGCGCAAAGGCGATGTGCTTGCGCTCGCGCTGGATGGCGCGGATCTCTTCACGCGATTTGGGGAGTGGCAGCGGCAGCGTCATGCGTGTCCCTCGGAGCACAAGGGCCGAACTGTGACACAGCCCGCTACCGAAGGCTTGCTCTATGTTGCGGCATGGCCCAAGTAGGTGGCCATGTGGCGCCCACCTGAACGTATCCGCTACGAGGCAACGCTCGGCCGCATGCCCTCGCGCGCCGAGGCTGCAGCCGCGCGGCTGTTTCAACCCGTTGCAATCGGCCCAGTCCAACTCGAGCAGCGCACCTGGGTGCCGGCCATGGTCCCGTGGCGCGCGACCGACGAGGGCTACGTCACCGAAGACGTGATCGACTGGTATGAGCGCTTTGCCCGCGGCCGGCCCGGCGCGATCGTGGTCGAGGCCACGGGAATTCGCGACGTGCCGAGCGGGCCGCTGCTGCGCATCGGCCATGATCGCTTCCTGCCGGGGTTGCGGCGCTTGACCGACGCGGTGCAACGGGCGAGCGAGGGTCATACGCGGCTCTTCATCCAGTTGATCGATTTTCTCGCCATCCGCCGCCGGCCCGAGCCCGACAAATTCTTCTCGCGCTTCCTCACGATCACCGATGCGCACCGGCGCGCGCTTGGCGATCCGTCGTTGCCGGAGGATGAGGTTCGTGCCCGGCTGCGCGGATTGAGCAGCGAGGAGCTCGCAGGTGTGCTCACGCCGGGCGAACGCGAAGCGTTGCAGTTCGGCTACCGTGAGCGCGTGACCGACATGCACCTGCCACACGTGCGCGACCTGCCGACCAGCATGCCAGGTTTATTTGCTGATGCCGCGGTGCGCGCGCAGGAGGCCGGGTTCGACGGCGTCGAGCTCCACTATGCGCACGCCTACACGATGGCTTCATTCCTCTCGCGCACCAACACGCGCGAGGATGGTTATGGCGGCGCACGCGAGAACCGCGCGCGCCTGCCGCTGGACGTATTTGGTGAAGTGCGCCGGCGCGTGCGCAGCGATTTTGCGGTCGGATGCCGGTTCCTGGCCGAGGAGTGCATCGAGGGCGGCAGCGAGCTTGCCGATACGATCTATTTCGGCGTCGCGTTTGCCAAGGCCGGGATGGATTTTCTGTCCACCTCGCGCGGCGGAAAGTTTGATGACGCCAAACAGCCGGGCGTGGGCGACGCGGCCTATCCGTACACCGGCCGCAGCGGCTACGAATGCATGCCGCAGTTCATTTCCGACGCACGCGGCCCGTTCGGCCGCAACGTCGAGCCGACGGCAGCGATCCGCCGCGCGATCCATGATGCCGGTCTTGCTACGCCGGTCGTCTGCACCGGCGGCATCCATAATTTCGAGATGGCGGAGAAGTTGTTGATTGAGGACCAGTGCGACGTGGTCGGCGCCGCGCGCCAGTCGCTCGCCGATCCGGATTGGTTCCGCAAGATCGAGCTCGGCCTGGGCGACACGGTGCGGATCTGCGAATACACGAATTACTGTGAAGGCCTCGACCAGAAGCATAAGCCCGTTACGTGCCAGCTCTGGGATAAACTCCCCTCCGATGACGGCGCCCGCCGCACGCCGGACGGCAAGCGCCGCCTCACCGCCCCGGCTTGGGCGCCGTGAGAATAGCTAACAGGACATGGCGACGATGACCCAGCGGCTGCCGACCTTGTTCATTCCACACGGGGGTGGCCCGTGGCCGTTCATGCCGGTCATGCACGGTCCGCCCGATACCTGGGACCGTCTCGCCGACTATCTGCGCGGGCTCGATCAGTCACTCGGCATTCGGCCGAAAGCCGTGCTCGTCATCTCCGGCCATTGGGAAGAGCCGCGTCCGACCGTGAATGTGAGTGCCAAGCCGCCGCTCCTCTTCGACTACTACAACTTTCCTGAGAATACTTATCGCCTCACCTATCCGGCGCCGGGAGCGCCGGATCTCGCGCACCGGGTGGAGGCGCTGCTCGCCGGCGCGGGCTTCAAGACCGATGAGGATGGCGAGCGCGGTTACGACCACGGCGTGTTCATTCCGTTCATGCTGGTCTATCCCGATGCCGACGTGCCGATCGTGCAGCTCTCGCTGCAGGAGGGGCTCGATCCGGCGACACATCTCGCCATCGGCCGCGCACTGGCGCCGCTGCGGGACGAAGGCGTGCTGATCATCGGCAGCGGCATGAGCTATCACAATCTGCGCGAACTGCTCTCCGGCAGCTCGCGCGGCAACGATGCCTCCGAGCGCTTCGATGCGTGGCTCACCCAGGCGGTCGAGGAGCCCGACACCGCAGCGCGCGACAACAAACTCACGCACTGGAGCGAGGCGCCAGGCGCGCTCAACGCGCATCCGCGCAGCGAGCACCTCCTCCCGCTGATGGTCGCAGCCGGCGCTGCCGGCAGTGACCGCGGCCGCCGCGTGTTCAACGACCGGATCTGGGGCAAGGCGATCTCGGGATATCAGTTCGGGTGACACGTGTCCCGGACGCGGTACGGCATGCAATGCCGCACCGCAGATCCGGGACCGAACCAAGCGCCGGTGTTCGTGACGGCGCTGACGAACCATTTACATCTCCGCCGCATGATGCCCGCGAGAGCATCGTAGGACATGCATGTCGAACTGGCGGGAGATGGTGGAGGCGGCCAACCGACAGGCGCTCGCACGCCTGAACAAGGCGCTGCCTGCGGCCTTTCCGGCACCGGTGCTCACCCACGCGCTCGAGCGCCGTTTCATTCCGCCAATGCCGCGGCTTGCGGTCGACTCTTATTGGCGCGCGCATCCGCTGCGCGCCGAACGGCTCGCCCGAACACTCGCCGCCAAGACCGGCGCGCCGGCAAAGTGGACGTGGCGGCTCGGCAATAACCGCAAGAGCGGACTTTCGGCGACGTTCCGCACGCCGCCCGCGCCCTATCGCGAGCAGGCCTTTGCACTCGGTCCGGGCTATTGCTGCGTCTGCGGGCAGCCGGTCTATCGCTTCGGCTGGCACTGCGACCTCTGGAACGCTGGCCGCAACAAGAATGCGGTGTGGCATTCGGCCTGCGTGATTGCCTGGCAGTTCTGGAACGCGCCCAGTGACCAAGTGAAGATTTTGAAGCGCCTGCAGGCGCGCCGCTGCGCCGGATCCGGCCGCCGGCTCCTGCGCAGCGCCGAGGTCGACCATCGCGTGCCGCTATTCCAGGTCTGGCGCGAACACCGCGAAGCGCCATGGCCAAGTCTGCTCGGATTTTGGGGCCTGCCCAACCTGCAGGTCATCAATCGCGAGGTCCATGTCGCCAAATGCGCGGAAGAGGCGAGCTCGCGCAGTTTGTCACAGATTGACCATGACAGTGCCGCCCGATAACCAACCGGCGGGCGGTGGCACATGGCAGGTGAAAAAGAGCGCGTTGCGCTAAGCTCGATTGTAGCGTCCGGTGGCTTGACCGCCGCCAAGGCGGCCGTCGGCTTTGCCACCGGCTCGCTCGCAATTCTGACCGACGCCGCGCATTCGTTCATCGATCTGCTCGCAACCGTGATGACCTACTTTGCGGTACGCGTCGGCGACAAGCCGGCGGACGACGAGCATCACTACGGCCACGGCAAGATCGAGAGCATCTCGGCGCTGGCGGAAACCGCGCTCCTGTTCGTGCTCGCCGCGATCGTGATCTGGGAAGCCGGGCATCGCTTGTTGCAAGGCAGTCACGAGGTTGATGCAACGCCGATCGCGTTCGCGGTGATCGTTGGCGCGATCGTGGTCGACTTTTTCCGCTCGCGGGCGCTGACGCGCATTGCGCACAAGACCTCGAGCGAGGCGCTGCACGCCGACGCGCTGCATTTCAGCTCGGACCTCTGGGCGTCGGTTGCCGTGCTGATCGGGCTCGGCGGCATTGCCCTTGGCTTCTCCTGGGCAGACTCAGTTGCCGCCATTGCGGTCTCGGTGCTGATCTGCATCGCGGCCTGGAAGCTGGGGCGCAAGACCATCGATACGCTGACCGACACCGCTCCCGAAGGCATCGCCGAGCGCGTCAGAAATCTGCTCGCCCGAGTCAAAGGCGTGGTCGCCGTTGAGCGCGTGCGCGCCCGCAAGGTCGGGCCGACCACCTTCGTCGATCTCGAGGTTGCGACCAGCCGCACCTTGCCGCTCGATCGCGTCGCCGCGATCAAGAACGAGATCGTGCAGCGGCTGCGGGCCGAGCTCGGCGAGGCCGAGACCGCCGTCACCGTGGTGCCGCGCGCACTCGACAACGAGACGGTGCTCGAACGCGTCATGGTCATCGCCCGCAACCTGGCGCTCCCGGTGCACCACGTCACCGTGCACGCCATCGGCAACAAGCTCTCGGTGTCGCTCGATCTCGAGGTCGACGGCAGCATGCCGCTTGGCGCAGCGCACGAGATTGCAAGCCGGCTCGAAGGCGCGATCAACGATGAGCTCGGCCCCGACGTGGAGGTCGAGACCCACATCGAGCCGCTGCAGGTCGAGGACATGACCGGGCATGACGCCTCGCCCGAGCGCATCGGCGCGGTCGAGGTGGCGCTCGCCGATATTGCCGGCAGGCTCGGCGCGGTGCGTGACGTGCATGACGTGCGCATGCGCGAGACCGCCGACGGCGAGATCGTGAACTTTCACTGCTGGGTCGATCCCACGCTCAGCGTCCACGACGTGCACGAGAAGGTGGATGCGCTCGAGCGCGGACTGCGCAACACATTCCCGAGCATCAAGCGGGTGATCGGGCACGCCGAACCGGGAAGTCAGAACAAATAACGGCCCTCGTCCTTCGAGACGCATGCGTCTCAGGATGAGGTCTGAGAATGGGCCTCTTCTATTTCCTGATCACAATTTCACCCGCTCGTACTTGGCGTTGCTCATCGTGTAGTCGCGCGATGCGTCGACGAGCTTCGCGATCTTGTCGTAGTCGACGCCGACCATCTGGCCGTTGCGCTTCATCACCTTGCCGGCGATCAGCACGGTCTCGACATTGGCGGGATTCATGCTGGTGACAATCGCGCCGGTAGCGCTGTTCATCGGCGTCACACCGAAAGCGGTCGGTGCGCAGCAGGATCAGGTCGGCGTCCTTACCGGGCGTGAGCGTTCCGACCTTGCGGTCGAGGTGATTGGCGCGCGCGCCTTCGATCGTGGCGAACTCGATGACCTCGCGCGCGGTGAGCATTTTCGGCAGGTTCTTTTCACCGGCGAGCGAGCGCATCCAGATATTGTTGTGCTGAAGCGCCAGAATAGTCCGCATCTGCGTGAACAGATCGCCCGGGACCGTGGTCTCGACATCGATCGAGAGCGAGGGACGCAGGCCGAGGTCGAGCACCTTCTGCACCGGCGGCGTGCCGTGGCCCATGATCATCTCGACGTAGCCAGCGATCGAGAAGGTTCCGCCGCTGTCGGCGATCATCTTGAACTCGGTGTCGCTCATGGTGCAGCAATGGATGTAGGTCGTGTCGGCTTTCAACATGCCCTTCTCGCCGAGTTTCTGCACCAGCCCGGCCATCGCATTGCCGACGATGTGGATGGTGATCGGCGCGCCGACGTCGCGCGCCACGGCCCACGCGTCGGCGACCCGGTCGGGCGGATTGGACAGGCTCGCAAGCGCGAGCGTGAGCAGCTGATCATCGCTGGAGAAATACTGCTTGCGCAGCCGCCGGATATCCTCGGGATATTTCTGGCGCGGATCGTCGCGAAAGTCCGCGAGTCCGTTGGCCGGGTTGCCATAGGCGAACACGGCGCGAATGCCGGAATCGGCAAGCGCCTTGATCGCCGCGTCAGTGTGCTCCGGCGAGTTCTGAATATGCGACCAGTCGAGAATGGTTGTGACGCCAGCTTCCATCGCGCCGAGTGCGCTCACCAGATTACCGGCATACACGTCTTCGGGCCGGTAATGCGGACCGAGCTGGCGCTGCACGATCTTGAAATAGTCGCCGAGCGAGGAATCCGGGATGATGTTGCGCAGAATGCCTTCCCACATGTGCCGGTGGGTGTCGACGAACCCGGGCATGACGATCGCGCGGCTGGCGTCGATCACCTCGGCGTCGGGCGCGGTGAGGTTCGGCCCCACCGCGGCGATCTTGCCGCCGGAGACCAGCACGTCGGCGCGTTCGAAATCGCCCACCGCTGGATCAAGCGAGAGCACGCAGCCGTTCTTGATCAGGATCGGCCGACCTGGCGCAGGCGCAGGGCTCGGCTGTGCCTGTGCGTTCGCCGCCGGGCTTGTCACGAGCGCCGGCACAGCGGCTGCGGCCGCCACACTCGTGCACAGAAATCCGCGCCGCGACACATGCGTCGACCCGCACGCGCAGCCCAGGTCATCATGTCCCATCCACGTCATATCTTCCTCCCTGCGTGCGCCGATCGTTCGCGGCGTTGTTGCGCTACCGTAGCGACTATACCAGGGATCCAGCCCCTCTTCTCCTGATTACTGATTACTGATAACGACTACAGCCATGCGCACCGAACAAGCCCGTCCCATCCGCCTCGTCGATTATCGCCCGCCCGATTGGCTGGTCGAAACCGTTGAGCTCGACGTGTCGTTGCATCCGACGCAGACGCGGGTGCGCGCGACTTTGGCACTCAAGCCCAATCCACAGGCGGAAGCGCCCGCGCCGCTGATGCTGGACGGGGACGAGCTGCAGCTCACCTCGCTCAAGCTCGATGGCCAGCCGCTCGCCGCAGATGCGTATAGTGCAACCCCCGACGGGCTCACGATCCCGCAGCCGCCGCAGCGCAATTTCGTCCTCGAGATCGAGACGGTGACGAACCCGTCGGCCAACACCCAGCTGATGGGCCTGTTCCGGTCCAGCGGGACCTACTGCACCCAATGCGAGGCCGAAGGCTTCCGCCGCATCACCTATTTTCCGGACCGGCCCGACGTGATGGCGATCTATACGACGCGCATCGAGGCCGACAGAGACGAAGCGCCGATCCTGCTCGCCAATGGCAACTTGGTCGAGCATGGCGAAATCGCCGGCACCAACCGGCACTTTGCCACCTGGTTCGATCCGTTCCGCAAGCCTTCCTATCTGTTTGCGATGGTCGGCGGCCGGCTCGGCGTGATCGAGGACACGTTCGTCACCCAGACCGGACGCAGGGTCGCGCTGCGGATCTACGTCGAGCCCGGCAAGGAGGAGCGTGCCGGCTACGCCATGGACTCGCTCAAGCGCGCCATGGGCTGGGACGAGGAGGCATTCGGCCTCATGTACGACCTCGACGTGTTCATGATCGTCGCCGTGTCGGACTTCAACATGGGGGCGATGGAGAACAAAGGTCTCAACATCTTCAACGACAAATACGTGCTGGCCTCGGCGCAGAGCGCGACCGACGCCGATTATGCCGGCGTCGAGGGCGTGATCGCGCACGAGTACTTCCACAACTGGACCGGTGACCGCATCACCTGCCGCGACTGGTTCCAACTCTGCCTGAAGGAAGGCCTCACTGTCTTCCGCGACCAGGAATTCACGTCCGACCAGCGCTCGCGTCCAGTCAAGCGCATCAGCGACGTGCGCGCGCTGCGGGCCCAGCAATTCGTCGAGGATGCGGGCCCCCTCGCTCACCCGGTGCGGCCCGAAGTCTATCACGAGATCAGCAACTTCTACACGGCGACCGTCTACGAAAAGGGCGCCGAAGTCGTGCGCATGCTGAAGGTGCTGCTCGGCGCCGATGATTTTCGCCGCGGCATGAATCTCTATTTCATGCGTCACGACGGCGAAGCGGTGACGATCGAAGACTTCGTGCAATGCTTTGCCGATGCGGCCAAGATCGATCTTGCCCAGTTCTTGCGCTGGTACCGGCAAGCGGGCACGCCGGAAGTACGCGTTATCAGCGACTATGATCAGGACACCCAGACCTACCGGCTTGACATCACGCAGACGACGCCGCCAACGCCGGGCCAGCCCACGAAGCAGCCACTGACGATCCCGCTTGCGATCGCGTTGCTCGATCCACAGGGGCGCGAGCTGCCGCTGCGGTTGGCCGATGGTTCAATTCCCGCACGCGGCGTGCTGGTGCTGAAACAGCCGAGCGAGACCTTCGTGTTCACCGGGATCGCGCAACGTCCGGTCGCCTCGCTCAATCGCGGGTTTTCAGCGCCGATCAAACTCGCAACCGAGCGTTTACCGCAAGAGCTGCGCTTCCTCGCCGCCCACGATACAGACCCGTTCAATCGCTGGGAAGCGCTACAGACGCTCGCCACCGGCGTCCTCATCAACAACGCGACCAAGCAACACGACACGACCGAGCGAGACGACGGCGGTCTGCTGGCGGCGCTCAAAGCCGTGGTCGAAGACGAGAGCCTGGAGCCGGCATTCGCTGCATTGACCCTGACTCTGCCGTCGGAAGCCGATGTTGCGCGCGAGATCGGGCACGACGTCGATCCCGACGCGATCTTCCGCGAGCGCACGGGACTGCGCGGAATTGCCGGGCGGGTGCTCGCCTCCAGCCTATGGAACACCTACCTGCGCCTGTCGAGCGAGGCTCCATACTCCCCGGACGCGGCCAGTGCCGGACGTCGCGCACTGCGCAATACGTGTCTCGATTTGTTGGTCGCAACCGGCGATCCGACCGCGCGAGCGCTGGCGATGCGGCAGTTCGAGACCGCCGACAACATGACCGACCGCCTGGCCGCACTCGCCTGCTTGTCGCTGCAGCAGACGACCGAGCGCGAGCAGGCGCTGGAAGCGTTCTATCAGCAATTCCAGTCCGACGCGCTGGTGATCGACAAGTGGCTTATGCTGCAAGCGGCCATCCCGGAGGCGGGCACGCTCGACCGGGTGCGTGGGCTCACCACCCACAAGGCATTCTCGTTTGCCAACCCCAACCGGGTGCGCTCACTGATCGGCGCCTTCGCACACGGCAATCAAACACAGTTCAACCGCGCCGATGGCGCTGGTTATGAGTTCGTCGCCGATTGCGTGCTCAGCCTCGATCCGAAGAACCCGCAAGTCGCGGCGCGCCTGATGACCGCGTTCCGCAGCTGGCGCGCGCTCGAGCCTGGCCGGCGTGCACGCGCCGAGGCAGCACTGCGCCGTGTCGCCGCCAGCGGCGCCCTCTCCCGCGACGTGCGCGACATCGTCGAACGCTCGCTGGCGGGGTAGTTCACCCTCCCCTGGAGAGGGAGCGTCGGCGCGCTTGTGCGCGCCGGGGTGGGGTGAAAAAGCTCAGATAGCAGGACATTTCGAGGACAATCGCCCCCACTCGACTGCTCGGCGGAACTCGCTGCACCGATCAAACACTCCACACGAGCGCGACCGACGTGGGTTTTTGCACCTGCACCACACTGCAATAAAATTGCCAAATAGGCGTCAGCGAGTCTCGACAAGGCTCGGCAATTGCATTCAAATGGGCGTGATTCGGAGAGATGCGGCACATCCTTCCGGCTCAATGTGAAGGGGACATTCCGAACGGAGGCCAGCGATGGCGCCCGCTCATTCAGCGAGCGCGTCAGCAGGTGCGGATTCGATCAAAGGGCTCGCGCAATCCATCGCGAAGCCAGCGTATCGCCGTCTGCTCAATGCAGAACCTGCGCTGCGGCGGGCTGTTCCCGTCCTGATCATCGCATTCCTGCTGACAATGGCGGTGAGCGCGCTGGTGCAGGTCAATGACCACCGCCGGCAGGCGATCACCAATGTGGTGCGCAATCTCGACCTCACCGCTGACCTCTTGGCCGAACGGCTCGGCGGCGACAATCGCCTGACCAAGGCGGAGTTGGCGCGCCGCGTCGGCAATGTTCTTGACCAGACATATCGGCAGCGCAACGAACCGGGTATCCAGTTCCTGGTCGCGGATGCGGACGGCTTGGTAATCGCCGGGGTTCCGCAAACAACCGCCGTCGGCAAGCTGTTGCTTGATACGCTCGGCGCCAGTCAGCCGCTGACCACGTTCGGCGCCTCCGCCGGGGTGCTGGAGATTTCGCTCACCGACGGCACGCAGGCCTTTGCCACCGTGCGGGCGCTCTCGGCTCCGCTCGGACAGCTCGCGGTTGTCCAGCCGCACGCGGCGGCACTGAACTTCTCGCGCTCCGACACGGCGCTCACCGTCACGCTCTCGGCGACCACTGGTTTCGTGGTGCTGATCCTCGGCTTTGCGTTTCACTGGCAGGCGACGCGGGCACGCGAAGCCGACATCATCTACGACATGGTGCGCGGGCGCATCGATACCGCGCTCAACCGCGGCCGCTGCGGCTTGTGGGACTGGGACCTCGCGCGCGGGCGCATCTTCTGGTCGCACTCGATGTTCGCCATCCTCGGGCTCGACCCGCGCGACGAATTGCTGACCTTCGGCGAGGTCGACGCGCTGGTGCATCCCGACGACATCAAGCTCTATGAGATCGCCAGCAAGCTCGCCGACGGCCAGACCAAATCGGTCGACCACGATTTCCGCATGCGGCACGCGCGCGGCCAGTGGGTGTGGCTGCGCGCGCGCTGTGAGATCGCAAGCCATCCCACCAACGAGCCGGGGCTGCATCTGATCGGTATCGCGGTCGACGTCACCGAGCAGAAGCAGCTGGTGCAGCAGACGGTTGCCGCCGACATCCGGCTGCGCGACGCGATCGAAACCATCCCCGAAGCGTTCGTCCTGTGGGATTCAGAGAACCGTCTGGTCCTGTGCAACTCCAACTTTCCAGGAACTGCACAATCTGCCGGACAGTGCCATTGCGGCGAGCACGCCGTATGAGACAGTTGTCGCAGCGGGGCGCAAGCCGGTGGTGCACAAGAAGGTCGAGAACGCTGATCATCCCGGTGCTCGCACCTTCGAGGCGCGGCTCGACGACGGGCGCTGGCTGCACATCAGCGAGCGGCGCACCAAGGACGGCGGCTATGTGTCGGTCGGCACGGACATCACCACGCTCAAGCTGCACGAGGAGAAACTGCTCGAAGGCGAGCGGCGCCAGATGGCGACCATCGCCGACCTGCGCGCCTCGCAACAGGCGCTGCGGTCACAGACTTTGGAACTCGCCGACCTGGCCCAGAAATACGCCGACGAGAAGCGGCGGGCCGAGGAGGCAAACCAGGCCAAATCGAAGTTCCTGGCCAACATGAGCCACGAGCTGCGCACGCCGCTCAACGCCATCATCGGATTTTCCGAGATCATGGAATCCGGCATGTTCGGCCCGCTCGGCGCGGAGAAATATGCCGAGTACTGCACCGACATCCGGCAGAGCGGCCAATATCTGCTCGACGTGATCAACGACATTCTCGACATGTCGAAGATCGAGGCCGGCCGCCTGCGGCTGACCTACGAGACCGTCGAGCTCGGCGACATTCTGCATGACGCGATGCGCGTCGTGTCAGCGCGGGCGCAGGACAAGAACGTCGCGCTCAATCCGGAGATCGCACCTGGCGTCGCCTTCATGGCCGACCGGCGCGCCGTCAAACAGATCCTGCTCAATTTGTTGACCAACGCGGTGAAGTTCACGCCCGAAGGCGGCCGCGTGACCTTGCGCGGGCGCGCGTCGCGCGACTGCGTGTTTATCGGCATTCACGACACCGGCATCGGCATTCCGCCGGCATCGCTCACCAAGCTCGGCCGCCCGTTCGAGCAGGTCGAGAGCCAGCTCACCAAGAGCTACCACGGCTCGGGGCTCGGCCTAGCCATCGCCAAATCGCTGATCGAGCTGCACGGCGGCACCATGCGCATCCGCTCGACCGTCGGCATCGGCACGCTTGTCATGGTGCGCCTGCCGCGCAACCGTCGCATCCGCGGGCCCGGTCGAGATCGCGCTCGCTTCTTGAGTTTTGTGGGGGGTGCGTCGCCTCCCCGCATGCGTCCGGCATGCGGGGAGGATTTGCGTTTGCATGGGACGTGGAGATCATCGATTATCACTGATACGAGGAAATCATGGCGGTGCTTCGCAATCCACACCCCGGTGAGATTCTAAAGAAGGAATTCCTGGATGAGATCGGGATGAGTCAGAACCGGCTCGCCCAGGCCATCGGTGTTCCGAGTAACCGGATCCATGCCATCGTCAATGGAACACGTGACGTTACCGGCGATACCGACCTGCGCCTCTGCAAGTTCTTTGGACTGTCGGAGGGTTATTTCCTGCGGCTCCAAAACGATTACGATGTCCTCGAAGCGAAACGCAGGATCGCGGGACAGCTTGCGAAAATCAAGCCATACAAGTCGATCAAGGCTGCTAGTCGGGTGGTAGCAGACCTGAAGCGCCGCCAGTTGCTGATGGGGCTCGGCGCAGGCGCGCTGGCGAGCATCGTGTCGGGGCGCAGCGCTTGGCCTCAATCAGCGCGGAGAAAGCGGCGCATCGGCGTGCTCACCTGGTGGCCAGATGACGACCCCGCGGGCCGCACGCAGACAGCTGCCCTGGCGGAAGGGCTGGCGGCGCTCGGCTGGATCGAAGGCAACAACATTCAGATCGACTATCGCCGCGGCTCCGGCGAGCCCGGCCGCATGGGCTGGTTGGCCAAGGATCTGGTCGCGCAGCGGCCGGATGTCCTGGTCGGTGTCGCCACGCCGGCGGTCACCGCATTGCTCGCCGAGACCGAAACGATCCCGATCGTTTTCACGGAAGTATCCGACCCCGTCGGCGCTGGTTTCGTCGATAGCGTCGCTCATCCCGGTCGCAACGCCACCGGCTTTGTCGACATCGAGGCGTCACTCGCCGGCAAATGGGTGGAAATGCTCAGAGAGGTCGTGCCGTCGATGACCCGGGTCGGATTTCTGTTCAATCCGAGGACCGCGCCCGAGAACGGCTCCTACTACATGAGCGCATTCCAGGAAGCGGCGCGCGCCCTGGCGGTCGAACCGGTCACCGCCGCGGTGCGCCAATCCCGCCGAGATCGGAGCCAAAGTCGCGACGCTCGCCGCCCAGGGCTGCAGTGGCCTCATCCTGATGCCGGACAGCTTCGTCCTGACGCAACGCCATCTCATCATCGCGCAGATCGCACAGCAGGCCCTGCCCGCGATCTATCCGTTTCGCTTCTTTGCAACGGCCGGCGGCCTGATGTCGTACGGCGCGAACCTCGCCGTCCAAAACCGGCAGGCCGCAGGCTATATCGACCGTATCCTCAAAGGCGAGAAGCCAGCCAACTTGCCGGTGCAACTGCCGACGCAGTTCGAACTCGTCGATCAATCTCAACACCGCGAAGGCGCTCGGCGTCACCGTGCCGGCGAACCTCCTGGCCAACGCCAACCTCGTGATCGAGTGAGATGTTCAGAAGGGATGCAGCTGGACGCCGAGCGCCCGCGCGATAGCCTCCATCTTCTTGTCGTAGGTGGCGAGTGCGATTTCCTGGCGCTGCGCTCGCAAAAATTCGATTGAAGCGAGGTGAAGAGCATCGAGTGTGCGTGCTGCCAAGGAAATGGTTCGAGAGCGCGAGCGAGAACCGGCGGCGTCAACTCAATGAGCGCCACGCGACCAATCAACGCCCGGACTTCATTGCCGTGAGAAACAGAAAGGCCACGCGCGTTGATCGTCGTCCAAAGTTCGTATTCAAGCAAGCGACTTGCGATCAGCGGTTCCTGCCAGAAACCGTCCGGCGGACGGCGATTTTCAGCCAGAAGCTGAGCCAAGCGCGACGGACGTGTCGAGGTAAATCAACGCCCGTCTCGATCGTGCCGCAAATCGCCCATCAGGTCTTCAAAGCTCATCACTGGCTTTCGCGGTGGCGGTCCGGCCGCCGCACCCGCAATGCTCGGCGGGGTTATCCATCCTTCGCGAACCGCCTCGGCCAGAAACGCGTCGGACAGAAGTGCGCTACGACCCGGCTGTGGAGGGCCGAGTTCAGCGACCACGCGATCGCGGTCAGTCACCAGCACAGTCTCGCCGCCAGCAGCGAGCCTGACATATTCGCTGAGCCTGTTTTTCAGCACTTTGAGACCAACCGCACGCATGAATCCTAAAGTAGCTACTGGAAGCTACCTTGTCAACCAAGGACTGCTTTAGAGCATCATTCACCCCGAACGCCGCAGGTGATTTTGCCCTCCGCGGCCACTCATGCGTGATAGAATGCGCATCCGAGTCCAGACCAGAGCATGACGGCAATCGGGCACCAGAGCGAGATTCCGGCGGCGGGTAGCGCGGCGACGAGCGGCGCAAGCCCGCCCGCACAGCCGCGCGCGCCACTGCGCGTCAACCTGTTCTTCAAATACGTCGCGCTGGTGTTTGCCGTGGTGCTGATTGCGCTCCTCACCAACGGCGCGTTCGAGGTCTGGTTCTCGTATCAGGAATACAAAGAGTCGCTGATCCGCATCCAACGCGAGCAAGCGGAAGCGGCGGCGGCCAAGATCGGTCAGTTCATCCACGAGATCGAGGCGCAGGTCGGTTGGACGACGCAGCTGCCGTGGTCCGCGTCGACCCTCGAGCAGCGGCGCTTCGACGCCTCGCGGCTGCTGCGTCAAGTGCCTGCAATCACCGAACTCTCGCAGCTCGACGCGACCGGTCACGAACAACTGCGCGTCTCGCGCCTCGCCATGGACGTGATCGGCAGCGGGATCGACTATTCGAACGATCCGAAGTTCACCGAGGCCATGGCCCACAAGGTCTACTACGGCCCGGTCTACTTCCGCCGCGAGTCGGAGCCCTACATGACCTTGGCGCTCGCCGGCACCATCCGCAACGCCGGTGTGTCCGTCGCCGAGGTCAACCTCAAGCTGATCTGGGACGTGGTCTCGCAGATCAAAGTCGGCGCGCACGGCCATGCCTACGTGGTCGACGGCCAAGGCCGGCTGATCGCGCACCCCGACATCAGTCTCGTCTTGCGCAACACCGATCTGTCGCGTCTCGCGCAGGTGCAGGCTGCGCGCGCACATCTTGCCGGGAAGCAGACGGAGCAGGTGCAGGAAGCCGACGATATCCAAACACGCCGTGTGCTCACCGCCTACGCGCCGATCGCGCCGCTTGGCTGGATCATGTTCGTCGAGCTACCGGTCGAAGAGGCCTACGCACCGCTTTATCTGACGCTCGAGCGTTCCGGCTTGATCCTGCTCGCGGGTTTGCTGCTCGCGCTGGTCGCCGGGCTCATGCTGGCGCGCCGGATGGTGGTGCCGATCCAGGCGCTGCGGCTCGGCGCGGCGCGCATCGGCTCCGGTGATCTTGGCCAGCGCATTGCCATCCGGACCGGAGACGAGCTGGAAGGACTTGCTGATCAGTTCAACGACATGGCCGGCAAGCTGCAGGAATCCTACGCCGATCTGGAGAAGAAGGTCGAAGAGCGTACCGAACAGCTGGCGGTGTCGGTGGCGGAACTACGGGCGCTTGGCGAAATCAGCCAAGCCGTCAACTCGACGCTCGACCTTGAAACCGTGCTCAACACGATCGTCAGCAAAGCCACGCAGCTCGCCGATACGGAAGCGGGCGCGATCTATGTGTATGACCGGGCGAGCCGCGAGTTTCGCCTGCGCGCAACCTACGGCATGAGCGACGAGCTGATCGCAGCGGTCAAGGACCTGCACGTCGAGATCTCGGAGTCGATCGGCGAGCAAACCGAAACCCATGCGCCGGTACAAGTCGCAGACCTGCGCACGGTGCCGTCATCGCGCGTCAATGAGACCATGATCAAAGCCGGCTACCGCGCGCGGTTGCTGGTCCCGCTCGTCGCGCCTGACGGCATTATCGGCGCCTTGGTGGTACGCCGTCGTGCGCCGGGCGAGTTCCCCAAGAACGCGACTGACCTGCTACAGACATTCGCGGCGCAATCGGTTCTGGCAATTCAGAACGCGCGGCTGTTCAGCGAAATCGGCGAGAAGGGCCGGCAGCTCGAGGTCGCGAGCCAGCATAAATCGCAGTTCCTCGCCAACATGAGCCACGAGCTACGCACGCCGCTCAATGCCATTCTTGGCTACACCGAGCTTATTCTCGATAACATCTACGGCGATATTCCCGACAAGGCGCGCGCGACACTTGAGCGCATCCAGGCCAACGGCAAGCATCTGCTCGGGTTGATCAACGACGTGCTTGATTTGTCCAAGATCGAAGCGGGCCAGCTGTCGCTGTCGCTCGTCGATTATTCGATCAAGGACGTGGTGCACAACGTCTACGGCGCTGTCGAGTCGCTCGCGACCTCCAAGAACCTCGCGCTCAAGGTGGACTTGCCGAAGGAGCTGCCACAGGCGCACGGCGACGAGCGCCGGCTCACCCAGGTTCTTCTCAATCTGGTCGGCAACGCCATCAAGTTCACCGATACCGGCGAGGTTGCGATCCGCACCTCGGTTGCGAACGGAAGCTTCACGGTCGCGGTGCGCGATACGGGACCGGGGATCGCCGAGCAGGACCAGGCCAAGATCTTCGAAGAGTTCCAGCAGGCCGATTCCTCGACCACCAAGCAGAAAGGCGGCACCGGGCTCGGCCTCGCCATCGCCAAGCGGATCATCGAGATGCACGGCGGCCGGCTCTGGGTCGAGTCCAAGGTCGGCGAAGGCGCGACATTCTCGTTCACCGTACCGGTCAATGTCGAACAACAGGCTAAGCACTGAATGAGTCGATGCATTCTTGTGGTCGAAGACCAGATGGACAACCGGCAGATCCTGCGCGATCTGCTCGGCAACGCCGGCTACGAGTTGCTGGAAGCCGAGAACGGCGCGGAAGCGCTGACGACCGTGGCGCGGCAGCGTCCCGATCTGATCCTGATGGATATCCAACTGCCGGTCATGGACGGCTACGAGGCGACGCGCCGGCTCAAGTCAGATCCGGCGACCAAGTCGATCCCGATCATCGTCGTGACCTCCTATGCGCTGTCGGGGGACGAGACCAAGGCGCGCGAGGCGGGCTGCGATGCCTACGTGACCAAGCCCTACAGTCCGCGCCAGCTGCTTGGCAAAGTGCGCGAGTTCCTGCCCTGACCGGTCATGCACAGTCCGCCGCGCATTCTCATCGTCGACGACAACGAGACCAACCGCGACATCCTGATGACGCGGCTCGGCACCCACGGCTATGATCTCATTCAGGCGGCCGATGGCGAGGAAGCAATCGACGTCACGCGCAAGACCCTCCCCGACCTGATTCTGCTCGACGTGATGATGCCGAAGCTCGACGGGATCGAGGCGACCAAGCGGCTGAAGGCGGACAGCACCCTGCCCTTCATGCCGATCATCCTGGTAACGGCCAAGGCCGACAGCAAGGACGTGGTGGCCGGCCTCGAGGCCGGCGCCGACGAGTATCTGACGAAGCCGGTCGATCAGACGTCACTGGTCGCCCGCGTCAAATCGATGCTGCGCGTGAAGGAGCTGCACGACAAGGTCGCTGCCCAGGCGGCTGATCTCGCCAAATGGAACAAGACACTCGAAGAGCGCGTCGCCGACCAGTTGACGCAGATCGAACGCGCCGGCCGACTCAAGCGCTTCCTCGCGCCGCAGATCGCCGAGCTTGTCCTCAACGAGGGCGACGAGAAAGTGCTGGAGAGCCATCGCCGCGATGTCACTGTCGTATTCTGCGACCTGCGCGGCTTCACGGCCTTTGCTGAGACCGCCGAGCCGGAAGAAGTGATGGCGGTGCTGCGCGATTATCACACACATCTCGGCCAGCTCATCCACAAATACGAAGGCACGCTCGAGCGCTTTCTCGGCGACGGGCTGATGGTCCTGTTCAACGATCCGCTGCGCTGCCCCGATCCGTCGCTGCGCGCAGTGCGCATGGCGGTCGAGATGCGCGACGCGATCGACGAGCTCGCGGCCGGTTGGAGCAAGCGCGGCTTCGAGCTTGGCTTCGGCATGGGGATCGCCCATGGCTATGCCACCCTGGGCCGCATCGGCTTCGAGGGACGCTTCGACTACTCGGCGATCGGCACTGTGGTGAACCTCGCCGCCAGGCTCTGCTCGCAGGCGCTTGCGGGTCAAATCCTGATCGATCCGAAGGTCCACGCCGCGGTCGAGGCCGAGATCGAAGCGGAGCCGGCCGGCGAATTGACCCTGAAGGGGCTCAGCCGCGTCATCAAGGCGTTCAACGTGAAGGCGCTGGCGCGGATCGACGACCGCAACGCAGTAGTCGAGTGAAAGGGGTCATCGGAGAATGGCTTTTCTGACGCGCTCGCTGCAACGGTTACTGGTCGTTGCGGTAGGCATTCTGAGCATCTGGCTCATTGTGTTCGTGGTTTTCAGAATTACCGACAACCGCTTACCCTGGATCCTGGCGCTGGCCGCAACCTACGGCATTGCCGCCTACCTTATTCTCCCCCGGGCGGTTCGCATCAGCCTGAGGATCCTTCAACACAAACACATTCCGCGTTACACGATCACGGGCGATGGATTGCCAGGAGACCCGGTCAATCTTGTGCTGATCGGCACGCGCCAGCAATTGCATGCGGCTTTCGCAGCGGCCGGGTGGTTAACGGCTGATCGGCTGAGCTTGACCAGTTCGTGGCGCATGGCGCAGACGTTCATCACGAACACCCCTTATCCGACGGCGCCGTTCAGCACGCTCTATCTGTTTGGGCGTGGCCAGGATTTCGGGTTTCAGAAAGCCATCGATAACAGCCCGCGCAAACGCCACCACATTCGCTTCTGGGCTCTGGGCATGGAGCAGGTGGAGAAAAAATTGGGAACAGCCGATTTCTGGCTCACGACCAATCGTCCTGCGGAAGATGCCCGCGTACTGTGGGTCGGAGCTGGCACCAAAGACACCGGATTTTCGCTGACCAAGCTGACGTTTCAATTCACGCATGCGACCGACTCGGACACCAACATCGAACGCGACTACATCATCGCCGAGCTGAGCAAGGCCAAAGCCATTGCCGACGTCAATTCTTACAAGGCGCAGCAGCAGTTACCGGTCGAACGCGTCAACCACTACATCACGGACGGGGATATCGCGGTCGCGAATTTAGTGGTTGCGAGCTGAGACCAACACCCAAGCTCAACGTTCAAAAATGAGACACGTGGTCGTGCCGTGGGCGAGCAATTTGCCTTGCGCGTCGATGATCCGCCCTTCTGCGGTCCCGACGCGACTGCCGCAGTTCAGGACGATACCTTCGGCCCTGATGAGGCCCGTGTCTGGCGTGATGGGACGCACAAACGAAATCTTGAACTCGAGCGTGGTCGAGCCGAATCCTTTCTGCAGGGTCGACTGGATCGCGAGCCCCATGCAGCTGTCGAGCAGAGTTGCCGCGAGCCCGCCATGCACCGTGCCGGCTGGATTGAGTTGATGGGCATTCGGTTTGGCCGTGACGACCACGCGCCCGTTCGCGGCCGCGACGACGTCATAGCCCAGGGTTTGCGCCATCGTATTGAGCGGCAAGCTCCCGTCGGCCAATCCTTGCACAAACGCCAGCCCGCTCATTTGGCTGCGCTCGACCGGGCTGACCGTCCCATATGTCTTGCTGACAACTGAATCGGACATCGAAATTCCATCTGTTCTTGGGACCAATATCAATCTCACAACGCCACAACAGCGCAATTCGTCGCTGACGAACCGCTGCAAACGCTTCGGCCGTTTGCGAAATGTCGACGGCGCCCGTCCGTAGAGCCGACTGAATGCGGCGTTCATTCGGCGCGGGCTCGAAAATCCCGCGCGATGCGCAATCAGCGGGATGGAGAGATCCGTATTGCCAAGCAGGCGCTTGGCACGCTGGATGCGCAGCGTTTGCGCCACTTGCAGCGGTGACGCGTCGAGATGATCAGCAAAAAGACGGGACAGGTGGCGAGGACCAATCCCAAGCCTCTCGGCCAGCGCAGCAACGTCATCCCGGTCTAAAGCGCCCGCCTCGATGAGCGCCAACGCGCGTTCAACCGTCGTCCGGGTACCTTTCCAGGCCGGACAGAACGGCGCGGTCTCTGGCCGGCAACGCAGACACGGACGGTAGCCGGCCCGTTCTGCAGCGGCGGCGCTTGGATAGAACATGACGTTGCGGGCGAACGGCGTGCGCGCCGGGCACACCGGGCGGCAGTAAATTCCGGTTGTCTTGACGGCGACGAAGACGACGCCATCAACGGCAGGATCTCGCCGCTGCAGCGCCGCGTAGTTTGCGTCGAAGTCGCGCATGCGGCATCTATAAGATCACATGAACCCAAAAGCGAGTTGCTGGCGATGACCACGTCCGGAAACGACCGGAGCGAAGCGACTAGGCCGGTATCGCGCTTTGTCACCCATCTCGAATGCGCCATGACCGGCGAGCGCTACGAGGCGGGCCGCGTCTACAATCTATCACGCGCTGGCAAGCCGCTTCTGGTCCGCTATGACCTCTCAGCCGTCAGCAAATCCTTGAGCAAGGATGCATTGGCGGCGCGCGCCGGAGACCTGTGGCGCTATCGCGAGTTGCTCCCGATCCGCGATGCCACGGCTGCCGTCAGCCTCGGCGAGGTGATGACGCCGCTGATTCGCGCACCGCAACTCGAGGCACGCCTTGGCGGCGGTGAAATCCTGGTGAAGGACGAGGGGCGTCTGCCGACGGGTTCGTTCAAAGCCCGCGGCATCGCGCTCGCGGTTTCAATGGCGAAAGCGCTTGGCATCACCCATATGGCGATGCCAACCAACGGCAATGCCGGTGCGGCGCTTGCAGCCTATGCGACCCGCGCGGGCATCAAAACCACGGTGTTCTGTCCGGAAGATACGCCGGAGGTCAACGTCAGCGAGATCGCCCTGCAGGGCGGCGCGGTGTACCGGGTTAACGGACTGATTGACGACTGCGGCAAGATCGTCGGCGAGGGCCAAAGCAAAGTCGGCTGGTTCGACACATCCACCCTCAAGGAGCCGTACCGGATCGAGGGCAAGAAGACCATGGGGTTGGAGCTTGCCGAACAGCTTGGTTGGCAAATGCCGGATGCGATCTTCTACCCGACGGGCGGCGGCACCGGCTTGATCGGGATGTGGAAAGCTTTCGCCGAGTTGGAGGCGATCGGGTTCATAGGCGCCAGGCGGCCGCGGATGATCGCCGTGCAGGCAAAAGGTTGCGCGCCGATCGTACGCGCCTATGAGACCGGCGAGGAACACGCGGCGCGCTGGGAGAACGCACACACGATCGCGTCCGGGATTCGTGTCCCTCAGGCGGTCGGCGATTTTTTGATTCTCCGGGCAGTGCGCGAAAGCGGCGGCTTCGCCATCGCGGTTGACGACGAAGCCATCGCCGACGCGCTCGCCGAAATGGCGCTGGTCGAGGGCCTGTTGCTGTGTCCGGAAGGCGCGGCAACCTACGCGGCTTACAAGCAGAGCCTGGCCGACGGACGCATCTCACGCAACGACCAGGTGGTGTTGTTCAATTGCGCGACCGGTCTGAAATATCCGTTGCCGCCGGCCGGGCGCCCACTCGATCGGCATAAGCCGATCGATTTCGCCATGTTCCAGTGAAGTCACGCTCATATCGGTGCTTGCCGCTTGCACCGCCTCGACGGTCAGCGTGGCTTTGGCGCCGGCTTGACGGCCTCATCGACGGCGTGCTGCAGCTTGTCGCCGTGGCGCTTTGGCGAATCGCCGGTATTGGCCTTGGTAGCCGCATCGTCGCCGGCACGGGCGTCATCTTTCTTCGGCTTGAATTCGGACATGTCGCTTCTCCGTCCTATGAGGCATCACGACGGAAAGCCTAGCCTCCGGGTTGGCGCCGAGACCTGATCCAGATCAAACATCCTGATATGCGCGCGGCCGTGCCGTCGCGCGCGCTCAAGGAGTTTGCAGCAGATCGCGAAGCTCAGAACAGCGGAGCGTGCGCGAGCGTGATTGACCGGCGCGGCGGACGCGGCTGCGGAACCTCGTCCGCCCACAACTCGCCCGCGGACCTGACGAGAACGCTTTCCTTCACCACCCGCTGATGTTCTTCAAGGGGACTCTTGATCCGGTACATCCGTTCGCCGTCGCGGTCCGGCATGAAGGCGAGGACCTTGTAATCCCCCGGAGCCGCATAACGCACGCCGCACGTCACCACTTCCCCAAGATTGAATTGGTGCATCGTCATATCCCCCACCGTTGACGATTGAGCACCCTACGGTCCGAATAGAGTGCGCCGAAAGCAAGGAAGAATTCAGCCCCTTTGGTGGCGGCAAATCGCATCTGCCGCAATCCAGAAGACCTCGCCCGTACTGTCGGCCGTATCGAGCCAGAGAAATTCGTGATCCGGATATTCTATTTGTAGACGTTGCGCACCGCGTCCTACCTCGCAGAGGAGACCGCCGCCATGGTGCAAATGCCCTGGTGCCTCGGCGAGAATTCGCCGCACGACATCGAGCCCGTCGACACCGCCATCGAGCGCGAGCCGCGGTTCATGAGCAAATTCGGCGGGCAGTTCGGCGGCCACCTGCGTGGTGACGTAGGGCGGATTGCTCAGGATGATGTCGTAGGCCGCGGCGCCAACGGGCGCAAACAGATCCCCCTTCAACAAATTGACGCGATGCCGCAAATCGTGCTCGGCAACGTTGATGCCGGCAACCTCCAGCGCCGCCTCAGATATGTCCACGGCATCGACCTTGGCGTGCGGGAATACATCGCAGGCCAGAATGGCGAGGCAGCCGGACCCGGTGCAGAGGTCAAGGACGCGCGTCACCGTCGTTGGATCAATCAGCGGCGCCTCGCCGCCAAACAACACGTCGCCGTAGAGCAGCTCGGCCAGGTATGAGCGCGGCACGATCGCGCGCTCGTCGATATAGAAGCCAACGCCCTGCAGATAGGCGCGGTGCAACAGGTAAGCCGCCGGGATGCGATCCCGCACCCGTTTCTCGATCAGCCCGAACACCTTGCGTCGTTCGGCGGTGGTCATCCGCGCCGGCAAGAACGAATCGACGCGATCGATCGGCAGGCCGAGCGCTTCGCAGACCAGGAAGATGGCCTCCTCGACCGGATCATCCGTTCCCTGCCCGAAGGCGACCTTGCCCTCGGCAAAGCGCGTCACCCCGTAACGGATGAAATCGACAATGCTCGAGAGTTCTTGCGGCGGCGTCTTCGCGGGAGCCTTCGTCACGTCCCGATCCTCGTGTCCGAATGCCGATGCGAACTTAGGGTACGGACCGGCCGGTTTTGAAACCGAAGTCCAGGAAATCCGACCCCCAATAGGCATTTCGACGCCGCCAGTCTGCGACGTCGGTCGTATCGATCATGTAGACGCGATGATTGCGCAGCGGCGAGACAAACCGCGTCACGCGCTCGGGTTCTACGCCACAAATCGACAGAAAACCGAGCAACAGACCGTCGCTCAACGTCCACGTCAGGTATGACGGACGTCCGGAATCGTCGTGCCGGAAGACATTGAAGTTGAGCTGCGTTGGCCCGTAGGTGAGCGCCGGCCCATCGATAATCAAGGTTTCCTGAGCGAGGTTGAGCGCCCGCAGGATCCCGAACAGCGGATCAATGAAGTGCGTGTAGGTCTCGCTCATGAACACCACCTGATGTCGCTCGAGCGTGAGATCCAACAGCGCGTTGGTGCGCAAGAAGCTGACGTTCTTGTCACCGCGCCTGGAGGCCATCCATTGCGCGGGTGAAACATATTGATCCAGCAGATCGACACCGGTGACCTTGCGAGCGCCGCGCTCGGCAAACTCAAAACAGAAAAACCCGTTATTGCTGCCGATCTCCATCACCGATTTGCCGGAGAGATCGGGCAGGATTTCTTGCAAGTAAGCCCATTTCGGCAGCGGACGAAGAAGCGAGCCGTCGACCGCGCTGAGCGCGTTGCCAGCCCGGTTCAACCAGCCGGGATCGTCGACGCCATGCCATGTTCTGTCCGACGTCGTATAAGCCCGGGTATTCGGTATCTTTATTCGCTGATACCAGGCGAAGTTGTGCGCTTCGAGAGCAATCGGGCTCTGCAAGTCGTGCAAGATCTCCGGGCTTTCGTCCGCCCGCAGGCTTTCCCGAAGCGACGCAATCCGCCGATCAAACTCGGACCGCTCGATGAGTTGCCGCAGCGGGCTGCGGGAGACGTCGATAACGGTCTTTGCAGACACGGCACGATATCCGCGCTGCGCAAATTCAAGAATGCGATTCCACATCAGTCCAAACCGACCCGTTATATCTCGAAAATCCGGCGCGCATTTGCGCTCCGCATGGCATCCCGCGCGGTGGGTGCGAACGTGCCGGTATGCACGAAAGCTCCCGTGATGTCGAACATTTGGTGCGGCCAATCGACCGTCGAACAGCACCTGCTTCGCGCCGACCATGCCTTCGCGAAAGCTGGAACGACACGGCGGCGGTAAGGCCGCCCGATCGTCATTGCGTCTATATCGGGACGGACGGCTTGGTGTTATCGTCGTATCCCATGTGATCGCTGACCGCGCGGACAAGCGCGGCGTGAACAAGGGCAGGAAACACCATGGGCTTGCGGACCGTCGCCGCGCTTGCGGCTGTTTGTGCGCTGTTCAGCGCGTCTTCCCATGCCGGCGAGCAATATCCAAATCGCCCGATCAGGCTCGTCATCCCGCTCTCGGCCGGCGGCCCGCCCGACGTGATCGCCCGCGTCCTGGCCGATCAGATGGCCCGGCGCCTCAACGGCACCGTCGTGGTCGAAAACCGTCCAGGAAATGGTGCCGCGGTCGGCACGCGCTCGGTCGCCACCGCAGACCCCGACGGCTACACGCTGCTGTTCGCCAGCACCACGGCGCTGTCGATCGTGCCGTTCGTGTTCCACAACGTCGACTACGATCCGGTCAAGAGCTTCGCGCCGATCGCGGGCGTGTCCGTCGGTCCCATGGTGGTGGTGGTCCACCCGTCAGTGCCGGCGAAAACAGTTCAGCAACTCGTCGCTTACGCCAAAGCCAACCCTGGCAAACTCAACTACGGGTCGGGCGTGGCGTCGCCTCCGCACCTCGCCTGGGGATTGTTCACCCAGCTCACGGGGACCGATATCCAATATGTTCCGTATCGCGCCATGGCATCGGCCATGACCGATCTCGTCGCCGGCGAAATCCAGATGATGATCGACGGCACGGGCCCGCTCCTTCCCTACATCCAGGACGGCAAGGCGCGCGCGCTGGCGGTCACGGGCAAAACCCGCAGTCCCGAGTTCCCGGATCTGCCGACCATGATTGAAGCGGGCTATCCGGACTACGTGCTGACGTTCTGGACCGGCGTCCTGGCACCCGTGGGCACGCCCGCCGAGATCGTCACCCAGCTCAATGCCGTAATCAACGACAGCCTGAACTCGCCGGACTTCAAGGCTCACCTCGCTCGCTTCAACGTCGAAGCGAACCTCACCACGCCGCAGGAATTCGCCGGCTTCGTTGCCAGCGAAGCCGACAAATGGGGCGGCATCGTCAAACGCACCGGCATCAAGGTGGAGTAACTCAGCAAACCGAGCAACCAGAGTATCAGTTCGCAGGCCCCTCGTTTTCCAGCGCGTCGATGACCGACCATGTTTGCTTGCCGACGATCCCATCGACAGGGACACTGAACTGCTGCTGCAGCTTTTTTACTCCCGCCGCAGTTCGACTACCGTATTGTCCGTCGACACCGCCCACATCGAAACCAACAAGACTCATCCGCTTCTGCGCGCGTCGCACCGGCAATCCGGTAGAGCCAATGTCCAGCACAGGTTCGCTCTGGTCCGCCTCATCGATATTGATCCACGTCACCTTGCCGACGACGCCGTCTGCCGTAATTCCGCGCTGCTGCTGAAACGCCTTGACCGCCGCCTCCGTCGCCGTGCCGAACTGGCCGTCGATCGGACCAGGATCGAAGCCCAGAGCTTTGAGCGCTTCCTGCACATCGCGCACTGCCGGATCTGTTGACCCTTTCTGCAAGGTCGGTTCTGCCATGGCTACCTCCATTTGTAGGTGCAGTCCGAAGCTGCCGGTCACTCGGCAGTTGCTTCGTTCGCGTTCATTCGACCCGACGTAGAGGGAAATGGGCGGCGAATTCTTTCCGAGCCGCGCTCGTGGTCGCCGTTTCCCGTCATCGTCGCATCGACCTTCAGGGAGAGCACCTGATGAATTGCTAACACGCGCTCCGGCGAAAGCGTGTGATTGGGTTCACACTGCTCATTTTTCAGAAGACGATCGAATTTCGTGTTTAAATCGAGCAAACGTAAAAATCAGATTGGGAGGACCGGCGTGAGATTCATAGATCCTTGTTGGGCGGCACTCGCGATCCTGGCAAGCCTAGTTGTACACCCGCATGCCGGCTCCGCCCAAACCGAGCCCTATCCCACAAAGCCGGTCCGCCTCATCAGCGATTCGGCGGCTGGGAGCGCCACCGACGCATCCGCGCGTATCCTCGCCGACAAGCTCTCGGCGATCTGGGGCCAGCAAGTCCTCGTCATGAATCAACCGGGTGCCGGAGGCGGCATCTCGGCGCGCGTTGCCGCACAGTCGGCGCCGGATGGCTACACGCTCTACATGCCGGCGACCTCGCCCTTCCTCGCGCTGCCCGGCGGACCGGGTGTCGCGCCCAACCTCCCGCTGGAGCTGCCGCGCGACTTTGCGCCAATTGGATACGTGCTGCAGCAGCCGCTGTTCATCGGCGCCTCGCACAAGAGCGGGATCGCCAGCATCGACGAGTTGATCGCACGCGCAAAGGAGAAGCCCGGCGAGATCAACTACGCCGCCACAGGGCGCGGCCGGCTCTCGCATCTGACAATGGAGCTGTTGCAGGCACGCGCCAACGTCAAGCTGCAGCTTGTGCCTTACGTCGGCGGGCCGGCACAAGCCATGAGCGATGTGATGGACGGGCGCGTGCAACTGGTGCTCGACGCTTATGCGGGCCTCGCCTCGGCTATTCAGGGCAACCTGATCAAAGGCCTCGCCTCGACGGCGCTGGAGCGATTGCCTGGGTTTGAAAATCTGCCGACAGTGGCGGAGACCATCCCGGGCTTTTTCGTCGGCGCCTGGGCGGTGGTGGTGGCCCCGCTCGGAACGCCTGACGCTATTGTTCACAAAGTCAATGCGGATCTCAATCAGGCGCTCGATGAGCCGGACTTGCGAACGAAGTTCGCCGCCAACGGCGCGTTTGTACGGCACATGAGCCCGGCAGAGGTCGCGGCCTTCGTGCAGGGCGAGCAAAAAACCTGGCGACCGATTCTCGAGGCGATCGCGAACGAAGTCCCGAAATAGCGCACGTCCCGGAAAAGCCTGCCCCGCACTTAATGCGGGGTGGCCACCGGTTTTCCGAAAAGGACATGCGTAAAATAGGATGCTTGGAGCAGGTACCGGCGTGAGCTCGTTATCGATCCTGCGAGTAGCCAAACAGAACCGTGTGCATGATGCGGCCCGGGTAGAAGGTGAACAGGCCTGCGATGACCAAGCCGCCGACGAATAACCCGACCATCGCGCGCCGATGGCGTTCGGTGGCGTGGCGGTGTGCCGCAAACACCGCGAGCGGAAGCGTGATCAGCACATAAATCGACAGCAAGTGGATTGGGCTCCACGGGCCCCATACTCGCAGCTCGTGAATGAATAGCGAACTCGCGGCAACCACAAACATGAGCGCGACCCAGACCCAGCCGACCGTGCGATGCGGCAGCGTTCCCTTCGCGGCAGCGAGTTGAACCGCGCCGATCGCGAGCGCCGCCATCGCCGTGAAGGCGTGGATTTGAATTGCCGGGCTGGCATTGAGCAGAGGAGCGAGTGTCACGGGTTGCCGCCGATATTTTGATCAATTGTACGACATTCTTGCCGCACAGCATACCAGCCAAACGACTCGCAAAGCGATGGGGCCCATTCACCCCGATCATGAAAAGCCGAGATCGTCCGTGACGACTTGCCCTGGACCAATCGGAACGCGTTCCGGGTCGGGGATATCAAGCTTCCCGAACTCGATCTTGTCCGCCCAGACTTTCCTCAGAAAGTCCTCGAACACCTTGATGGTGAATTGCTCGCCGGGACAGCGTCGATAGCCAAAGCCGAACGGCGCGAACCCGGCCCGCTCGCATATGGGAAGCGGCTTGCCGTCAATGACGGGGTAGACGGACCCAAACCCGCTGTTTGCCAGGCCGACGTTTCGGCCATCCTTGACCTCGAATGTCGATCTGCCGAACGGGCACCGGGCAAACCCGATCTGCTCGCATTTGGCTTCGTCGATCTGATCGCTCGTTGGGGTTGTCTTGTAACGATCGGGGTCGAATTCGTCCGGATTTCTCCAGTGGAGTGGGGCGAAACTTGTCGCCGTATGCGGGATGAGTACGAATACCTGCCCGTCTTGGTGCGGCGTTCCAACCTCCGCGACTCGCGAGAGGCTTCCGGGGTTTGGCATGATTGTGCGGAACAACTCCATGACGAAGCGGGCAAGCGGATTGAATGCGCAGCCATCGCTCTGCTCACCCTGCATCGTGTTCCGGAACCAGGTTTTGCAATCGGGGTCGCCGGCATCGGCACTCAGTTTGCGCACAACGTTGTAGATCATCGTGCCCCATTGATTGAATGCGAAAAAATCATGCACGCACTCGGACACGATATCTTCACGCCGGAAATGACCTCCGCCCCCGCCATTCCTCATCCAGTAAAAAGCGAATGTTCGCTCCGGGTTGATCGCTTTTCCGTTGGTCAGATCGGCCAGGCATTGATCGATCCACTCCCGCACGACCGCCAGCTGCGAACGAGCCTGCATGTAGTTGTCATGGACGATCTGAAGGGTCGGGTCGCGATAAGCGAGGACGATGTTGAGGCTCTCCGCAAACCGGCGAACTTCATCGGGTATCGCATCGCCGCGAACACCGAGATGCAGATTCCAGTAGAGGTCGAAATACAGTTCCAGGTAGAGGCGCATCAGCGGCCTGCCGGCATTGCGACCATGCAGCAGCCCGTCAAAGAACCGCGCAACCTTATCTCCGTACATCGGACCGTATAAGTCCGGCGTCATCGCCGACATGTAGATACGTTTGCGTCGGTTGTCCGGTCCGCGTTGCTCCAAGCCTTGCACAAACAAGACCACGCCATCCTCGGCCTCCGGCTTCCAGGTCTCGCTCATCAGCCCCCAAAGCTCATCGGGCATGGCATTTTCTTTGCTGAGACTTGGATTGATCAGCGGAAGCGAGAGCGGCTCCCCTTGATAGATGCGCACGCGCAAGTGCGGGGCGATGACGTTCTGGACATAACCACGATCGAACTGATTGAACCGGTCGCTCAAGTCAGCGACCGTTGGGGATGAGCGAGGCATGTCCTTCCAGCCCTGTTGTTCGCCTACTGCGTGGGCGCTTGCCGCGCAGCCTCCTCGATCACAGCCGCGACTTCCTGTGGATGCGACTCATACACTGCATGGCTCGCGCCTTCGATCTCGAGCGTATGACTATGGGCGCGCGCGTAGTACCAGCGCTCGAGATCAGGGTTGATGATTTTATCACTGGCGGCGACCACGCCCCAGCTCGGCTTCGTCTTCCACGCGGCAGCACTGAGCGGGGTGCTGAACACCTTGACTGCAGCGAGCACCTGCGAGCGTGCCATGAATTCGGCCTGCTCGCGGGGGAGATCGGGTGCGAACAGCTCTGGAAAAGCCGGTGGGTTGAGATAGGTGAAATCGTCTGCTGTCTTTTTCACTGCACCTGAAGTCTTGCCGAGCACGCTCGGCGTCTTCTGCCCGAGCGCTGCCTCATCCTCTCCAACGTCAGGTGCGTGGGCGGCTACATAAACCAGAGCTACCACGCTTGGGTGCGTGCCGGCTTGTGTGATCACCGAGCCACCGTAGCTATGACCAACGAGCAGCGTGGGGCCGTCCTGCAGGTCAAGAACGCGCTTAGTTGCAGCAACATCGTCCGCAAACGACGTTTCCGGTTCCTGCACCATGCTGACGTGGAAACCGTCCTTGACGAGAATGTCGTAGATCGGCTTCCAGCCTGATCCATCCACCCAGGCGCCGTGTACCAGCACAATGTTCTTGAGCGGATCGGCGGCCGCCGGAACGACCGCTGACATGAGTGAAAGAGCCGCGATTGCGGCCAGTTGGCGTTTACGGACCTGCATGGACATTGCTCCCAGTGTTGGCTGCCATATTCCGCGGCGCGATGGATCCCGATTGCGCGTTCTTGGCGTTGTCTGCGCCCGATTGCGCTTTTTCCATCTTCCTCCTCACAAGCGACGTTCCCGTGTAGGTCGCGGTTTTTTGATCCAGCGCAATGCTGGGCTTGTTCCGGGCGGTACCCTCTTGCCGTGATCCTGCTCCAGGAGGACGCGATGACACCTGAAACCCACTACCCGGTGGTCGAAGCGATGATTGATCGGTTTGCCCGCTGGCTGAAGCACCGGCGTGAGATCGCCGAGTCATGCAATTGTAATTCCGAGGAATATGCGCGGATCGCACATGACCTGAATTTGTCGACCGCCGAGCTCAACACCCTGGTCCGACGCGGAGACGATGCCAGCGATGAGCTACCGAAGATGATGCAGGCTCTTCGCATTGATCCCGAGGCAATCCGCCGGGTCGAGCCGATGGTGATGCGCGATCTCGAGCGCGTCTGCGCGCTATGTGAGCACAAACGCCAATGTGCACACGAGCTCGCGGCCGGCAAGGCTGCCGAAGATTACGTCGAGTTCTGTCCGAACGCCGATACTCTGGGCGCCCTGGTGAAAAAGCCCCATTGAGAACGCAGGTTACAAAGCAGGTATCCGAAATGGAACCCGTCGCCACGCGGCGCAGTTCTGCTATGATTGGATATCTGCACAGGAGGCCGGCATGAGGATCGGCGATTTGATCGAGCGTTGCGAAGACGAGGCCATCGCGGCGGAAACCGCAACATCGCTCGGTGACGTGGGGCTGCTAGCGGACGTCACCGCGGCCGCCGCCGCGCACAACGTGACGGTCGGTGAGTTTGCCGTCATGTCGGTCGAGCATTTCGTCACTCATGCACACTATACGGATTGGGCTCATATGTTCGGCCGCGTGACCCGCACGCCGGACCCCGGAGCCGCGTTTTTGCATCACATCCTGTCCGACGCGGTCATGAATGGCGCACCGCATGCTCCGCCACCTGCCGCACCGCGAAGTTTCTGACCGGAAATCAGAATCCCGATCAAAGCGTGTCTGCCGCCCCCTTCCCGCCGCGCTTCCCGGCGAATGCCCGCACGGCGAATGTGCGCGAGACCTCGAAGGCGCGAACCAGAATGTCGCGCGCTTCGGCCACCTCGCGCTGCAGCCCGGACCACATGCCGGCTTGCCGCGCACCAACCAAGGCGGTGGATCTCCCCGGCCGGTACACAATCCGGGCGATGCGATCAGCTGAAACAGGTTTGTGGCGCTCCAATAGCGCTGCAAGCCGGCTGACGGCGGCCCATCGTTCGGCGATGATCCGCTCCGCCTCTTGCGACGCCAGGCGAAGGAGCCGATCGGCTTCCTGCTGGGACGGCGAGCCGGCGGCGGCCACGTCGCGGGCGCGCGCCAGCTCGCGACGGTCATCGACGGCAGTTGCGGTCTTTGCCTTGATGGTTCTACCGACCAGACAGATGATCAGTTTGCTGAATAACGGCAGCGTATCGAACCCGGCGATATCGCACCGGCGGGTTCCGGCGATGCGCCCGACCTGCATGCGCTCCACGCGCGCGCCGAGCGTAACCGCGCAGACGGCCTGCGCGCCGACATAGAGCCTGTTGGCACGCAGAGAGCGGTTACGGTTAAAGAGCAGCGGAAAGCCACGCATGATCAACAGATCCCCGGTCTTGATCGCCCATCGCATGGAGGTGACAAACCATTGTGTTCGCTTTTCGGCGGGCAAACCCTCTGCCGCGTTCAGCAATGTCAAGCCTTGCGCCCGCCACCCGGCCCTGTCGATCTCTCGCGCGCCCGCCGCGCCTGCAATTTGATGTCGGCGACGAGATGCGTCGCTGCAGTCGAGAGCGGCACCTCCCGGCGCAGAAAGATTTCGTAAGAATCGATAATTTCCAGTTCAGGCACATCAACATAAGAAATCCTGTCAAACAGGAAGTCCGGGCCTGGGTAACGCGGAAACAGGCCGACATATTCGGTCTTGGACACAAACGAGATGGCAGCCCAAAGGGATTCGACGCGCACCGCTATTTTGGCGCCCGGCAGCCCGGCGCGCGCAAACACCCGATGCAACGCCGACTCGGCATGCGCGGCGGCGGAGCTGAGAACCCACTCCGCATCAATGAAGTCTTTGATCGAATGCGCGCGTTCCAGGGCGTGACCGCGCCGAACAACCAGCGCCGAAGGAAATTGGATGAGCGGCTCCGTTGCGATTGGTTCAGGAAGCGGCTGTGCCGGCCGCGGGCCGACAATGAAGTCGAGCGACCCGTCCAACAGGCTTGGCAGGAGCACGCTGGGCATTCCGCCAAGCAGGTCGAGGCGCACGCCTTTGTGGCGCGCACGAAACCTGGCGATCGCCTCCGGAATCAACAACAACGACGGAATAGCCGACGCGCCGAGCGCGACATGCCCCTGCCGGTGTCCAGCCAATTGTTGAATTTCATCCGTCACCCGCTCGAGCTCGTTTCCAATCAGGCGGGCGCGCGAATAGAGGAGATCTCCGAAGGGCGTCAGTGTTGCACCCCTGGCATTGCGCGCGATCAGCGGCGCACCCAACGCGGCCTCGAGGGCGCGCAGCGATTTCGACACGGCGGGCTGAGATAGTCCAAGTGCAACCGCCGCGGCGCGCAGGCTGCCCTGGTCGGCAATGGCCAGGAAATGCTGCAGATGGTTGAAATTGAGCGATAACTTTGAGTTCATCGCATTACCATCAGTGTTCTTGTCGCCGCGCTCGCATTCCCGCACCTTACCCTTGTCGATTTGTAGTTCCTACCGCCGCGCGAGCACGAACGATGCCGCCGGCACACCCCATTGCGGTGCGGTCGTACCATCGATGCAGATCCATACGCGAGTGCGCGCGGCCCATTCCGGGCACCAGTCCAGGCCGTCGATGCCGGTTCAGATTGCTCACGGTCGCAAGGCTGCGGTGGTCTCCGGCCATCCGCTGGCGTCAGCGACGGCCCTCGAGATGCTGCGCGCAGGGGGCAACACCGTCGATGCCGCCATCGCCGGAGCCGCAGTGCTTGCGGTCGTGCTCCCGCATGCGTGCACCCTGGGTGGCGACTGTTTCGCGCTCGTGCACGCTGACGGCCAGCTCTACGGCATGAATGGTTCCGGGCTTTCGCCGGCGGGACTCCCCGCCAACGCACGGGGCGAGCAGCTGGCGCGTGGTCCGCTCAGCTGCTCGACCCCAGGCGTTGTCGGCGCCTGGGAGGCGATGCATCGACGATTTGGCTCGATGCCGTGGGCCGAGGTGCTTGGTCACGCCATCGCGATGGCGCGCGATGGCGTGTTTGTCTCGAGCGAATTCATCGCCGGCACCCGTGATTATCTGACTGAGCTGGCCGCTGATCCGGGATGCAGCGAGTTGTTTTTGAAGGATGGCGAGCCTTGGCTTAGCGGCGATGTGCTGCGACAGCCGGCGCTGGCCCAAACACTTGAAAGCATCGCGGCCAACGGCGCCGACGAGTTCTATCACGGCTGGGTCGCAGGGCATCTTTGCGACACCGTCGCCGAGCTGGGCGGCGCGCTGACACCCGACGACCTCGCGTTCTATGAACCGCTGTGGGTCGATCCGCTGCATTATGAATATCGCGGTCATAAGGTCTGCGTCATGCCGCCGAATTCGTACGGTCTGGCGATGCTGCTGCAGCTTGCGGCCTTGCAGGGAACGCGGCTCGCGGATCAGCAGCTTGGCTCGGTCGAGCGGCTACGCCTGCTGATCAAGGCGGCGGAAGCAGCGTTCCGGGTGGCGCGGCCCGTGCTGGCCGACCCGGCGGTGGTCGCCAGCCGACTCGCCGATGTGCTGGGCCCCAGCATGATCGCCGACCTGCGGGCTGCGCTTGACCGCGAGCCGGCCGGTGTCGCCGACGCACCGCGCGGCCTGGGCACCGCGGTCATCTCGGTTGCCGACGGCGACCGCAACGGCGTGACCATTGTGCAGAGCATCTTCGCTCCGTTCGGCAGCGGCGTGGCCGATCGCACCACCGGGATCGTCCTCAACAATCGGCTGCTCGGGTTTTCGCAGGTCCCCGGTCATCCAAACCGGGCTGCCCCCCGCAAGCGGCCGGCACACACGCTCAACCCTGTCATGGTGTTCGAAGACGGCAAACTGCGTTTCCTGCTCGGCACTCCCGGGGGATCAGGACAGACGATTACGCTGACGCAGGTGCTCACCAACATGCTCGATCTCGGCCTCGATCTGAAGGAAGCGATCGCGGCAGCGCGCTGGTCGATGGACCTGCAAGGCAATTTCACTCTGGAGCACGACATGGATCCGGATCTGCCAGCACGGCTGGCCGTCGTCGGCGTGGCAGCGCGGATGGCGACGCGAACCCAACGCTATTTTTTCGGCTCGGCCGAATGCATCGCGATCGATGCATCGGGTGGGCTGACCGCGGCGGCCGATTTCCGGCGTGAGGCGGCGGCCACGGCATGTTGATCTCGATGCAAAACCGCGGTGCCGACCGCATCTTCCGCAACGGCAAGATCATCACCCTTGACGGCCGCTCAGCCATTGCGTCGACGCTTGCGACCCGTGGCGACCACATCCTGGCGGTGGGTGGCGAGGAGCTCGTGCGCACGGCCGGACAACCCGGCACCGAGATCATCGACCTGCATGGCAAGGCGGTGATTCCCGGCCTGGTCGACAGCCATGCGCACATGGATCGCGAGGGCCTCAAGGACATCTATCCGTCGCTCGCCGGCGCCAAGTCGATCGACGACGTGCTTGCGCGCATTGCCGACTTGGTAAAGACCGCGCCGCCCGGCAGCTGGATCGTCACGATGCCGATTGGGCAACCGCCGTCGTACTGGAACGTGCCGGAGAGCCTGGCCGAGCGACGATGGCCGACGCGCCAGGATCTTGACCGGGTGGCGCCCCATAACCCCGTTTACATCCGGCCAATTTGGGGGTTCTGGCGCCACAAGCTGCCGCTCGTCTCCATTGCCAATACGCGCGCCCTCGAGCGCTGCGGCATCACCAACGACACACTCCCGCCGACGCCGTCGGTGGTAATCGAAAAGGATGCGTCCGGCGATCTCACCGGCGTCTTCACCGAATGGACCGACATGAGCATCGTCGAGCTGACGATGATGCGCGGTGTCGGCAGCTTCACCCATGAGGATCGCGTTCGCGCACTCAAGCGCTCGATGCAGGCCTATAACGGCTTCGGCACCACCGCCGTGTTCGAGGAGCACGGTGTGTCCGGCGAAGTGCTCGCGGCCTACCGGACGCTGCGCGAGCAGGGGCCGCTATCGGTCCGCGCCAATCTGTTGTTCAGCCCGCCGTGGAGCACGGTTCCCGGCGTTGCACCCAAGACCATGCTCAGCACCTGGGGGGCTTGGCTTGGCGGCCGCGGCTTCGGCGATGACTACGTGCGCGCCGGCGGCCTTTACGTGATGCTCGAGGATCCGGGCGAAGGCGCGCGTTCGCCGATCGAGAATGCGTTGCGCGCCAGCGCCAGCCCATACACCGGCTGGGCCGGCTTCTACTATGATGCAGGATTGCCGCGCGACAAACTCAAAGAAGTGTTGATCGCGGCCGCCCATGAGGGCATCCGCTGCGTCGGCCTCACCTCCGACCTGCTCGACCTCTATGACGAGGTCGATCGCGTCGTCTCGATTCGTGATCGGCGCTGGGTGCTCGGACATATCGGCGTGCTCACCAAGGAGCAGATCGCCAACATCCGGGATCTCGGCCTCGCCGTCTCGACGCATACCAACCGCTACATCTGGCGAACCGGCGCCCGCGTCGCGGCCCGACTGGGCGAAGGGCGCGAAGACATGATCTCTCCGCTGGCCAGTCTCAAGGCGGCCGGCATCACCTTCGGGCTCGCGACCGACAATGTGCCGAGCTCGATGTTCTATCCGATCTGGCAAAGCGTCGCCCGCAAGGACGCCGCCGGGCGCACCATCGCGCCGGACGAAAAGATCAGCCGCGAGGATGCGCTGCGGGCCGCTACGCACGGGGGCGCCTATCTCACGGGCGACGAGCGGGATCGCGGGTCGCTGGAGCCGGGCAAGCTCGCCGATTTCGCCTGCTTGAGCGAGGACCCGTTCCGCATCGAGGAGGACCGCCTCAAGGACATCTGCGCGGACCTCGTCGTGGTCGGTGGCCGCACGGTATTCGAGCGCGAGGCACTGCCGGCAATCGAGAGGACGACCGCCAATGCTCTCGCCAGATAAGCTGACACTTGCTGCCAACGCCGACCTGATCGGAACGCCGGGTAGCGCGGCTCACCTGACCACGCCGGCCCTCGTGCTCGATCTCGAGCTCTTCCGCGCCAATCAGGTCCACATGTCGAGTTTTTGCGACGCAGCGGGCATCAAGCTGCGACCGCACGGCAAGACGCACAAGTGCTCTCGGCTTGCCTTCGAGCAACTCGCCGCCGGCGCGGCTGGGATCTGCTGCGCAACCCCGCACGAGGCTATCGCTTTCGCCAGGGCCGGTGTCGGCAAGTTGTTGATTACGTCACCGGTGGTGCAGCCGCGCCACCTGCGCGCCCTCGCCGACCTGCACGAGGCCGGCGTTGACCTCATGGTCGTGATCGATCAGATCGATGCAATCGCCGCGTGGGAGACGCTCCTGAGCAACCCTGAGCGCCCGCTGCCTGCACTTGTTGACATCGATATCGGCATGGGCCGCACCGGCGCCAGCACACTGGAGCAGGCGCTCGCAATCGGCCGCCGCCTATCAGGATCGCGAACCTTGGCTTATGCCGGCGTGCAGGCCTATTCGGGGCGCGTTCAACATATCAATAACTACCAGGAACGGCGGCGCATCTACTGGGCTCAGCTTGATCGGCTCGAAGCGTGTCTGGAAGCATTGGAAAATGCCGGACTGCCGGCGCCGATCGTCTCGGGCGGCGGCACCGGTACATTCGCCATCGACGTTGAGCGCGGCCTTTATACCGAGAGCCAAGCCGGATCCTATGTTTTCATGGACGTCGAGTATAACAACGTCGAGTTGTTTGAGGGCCGCCCTAGTCCTTATGACGTGTCCCTGACGTTACGCGCCAGCGTCATCAGTACCAACGTTCCTGGTCACGTGACGCTCAATGCCGGCTTCAAATCCTTCGCCACCGACGGGCCGCTGCCCAAATTGCACAAGGGTGCCTTTGCCGGTGCGCGCTATGAGCTCTATGGCGACGAATATGGCCGCCTTATCCTCGGCCCCGGCCAGTGCGCCCCCCGGATCGGGACTTGCGTCGAGCTCGTGACCCCGCATTGCGACCCGACCGTGAATCTGCACGACCAGCTGCATGTGATCGAGGGCGACACACTCGTCGACATTTGGCGTATTGACGCGCGCGGAGTGCTGTAAGAAAAACATAAAATGCAGCTGACTCGGCGTCACTTTGCATCCCTTACGTTGTTGGGCACCGGCTCATTACTGACGTTTCGCCCAACGCGGGCGCGGGCCGCGACGGAAATCCCCATCGAGAAGATGCGGGTGGCGGTCGGCAACGTGCCGAGCTTCGTCTATGCCGGCTTCTATGTCGGTCTCGATCGCGGCTATTTCGCCGCGCGCGGCCTCGAGGTAGAGCTGGTCATCACACGTGGGGGTGACGCGGCCTTTCAGGTTGCGGGCAATACCCTGCAATTCGCCGGCGGCTCGCCCGACTCCGCGTTTTTCAACGGCCTCGCGCGCGGTCTGCCATTGATGCCGATCAGCTCGCTGGCCGCGAACCCGACCGATCGGTCGAGCAACATCTTGATGGTCCGCAAGGATCTGGTCGATTCCGGCGCGGTGACCAAAGTTGCGGATCTCAAGGCCCGCAAGGTCGCAAACCTCGTCCCGGGGGGAATCACCGAATACCTGCTCGCGCTGCACCTGCGCACCGGCGGGTTGACCGTTGACGAAGTCGACATGATCGCGCCGCTCGGATTTCCGCAGATGGTCGACGCGTTGACCACCAAGGCCGTCGACGCCGCATTGCTCGCCGAGCCGTTCGCCACGATGGCGATCAACAAAGGCGTCGCCGCCGTTCTCGACGACAAGGGTGATGTCGGCGAACAGATCCTCTGGATCCAGACCAATCGGGATTTTGCGAAGGAAAACTCGAACGTCGTCGTCAACTTTCTGATCGGCTTTCTGCAAGCCGCGCGCGACATTGCCCGCGAGACCTTTCACGGACCCAAGATCCTGGCGATCATCGAGAAATACACCAAGGTGCCGGCAGACATCATTGCCCAGGCAGCGCCTCCATTGATCCCGCCCAATGGCGAGCTCAACATCAAAAGCATCATGGCCCAGCAGGACTATCACATGAGCCGTGGCAAGCTCACCTACAAGGACCCGATTCCGGCCGCGAATTTTGTCAATACGAGCTTTCTCGACCGCGCACTCGAGTATCTGGGCCGGTATCCGGGTTGAGTGAATAGTCTCTCAGCTCGCCATGGCCGGGCTGTCGGACTCGTCATTGCGAGGAGCGAAGCGACGAAGCAATCCAGCTCGGCGGCCCAAAGTTGATTTCGCTCACCGGGGATTCTTTCTGGATAGCTTCGCTTTGCTCGCAATGACGAACGGAGAGTGAAGTGAATTTTTCGAGAATACCCAGCTATAGTATCCGACCTGGAGCTGCCCCATCCGCGCAAAAATTGCCATCAACGACTTGTCCAAGTCGTTTCAGACCCGGCGCGGAGAAACGCATGCGCTGCGTGGGATCAATCTCGAAATCGGCGGCTCCGAATTTTTGTGCATCGTCGGTCCGAGCGGCTGCGGCAAGACCACGCTGCTGCGCATTCTGGCGGGGCTCGAAACACAAACCTCCGGCACGGTGACCATCGCGCAAGACGATCCATCGCGACCGCTCAATTCCATGGTGTTCCAGGACCACTCGTTGTTTCCCTGGCTCACCGTGCTCGACAACGCCGCGTTCGGATTGGAAATGCGCGGCGTGCCGCGGACCGAACGCTATGAGAAGAGCCGCGCCCTCCTCGACAGCGTCGGCCTGACCCGGTTTTCCGACTACTATCCGCACCAGCTCTCCGGCGGAATGAAGCAACGCGTCAGCCTGGTGCGCGCGTTCGTCACCGATCCCGAAGTCTTGCTGATGGACGAGCCGTTCGCGGCGCTCGATGCGCAGAACAAGGTGCTGCTCCAGGATGAGCTGCTGCGCATCTGGGAGGCCTCGCGCAAGACCGTGGTCTACATCACCCACAGCATCGAGGAAGCGCTTGCGCTCGGTGACCGCATCGTCGTCATGACCTCCTCGCCGGGCCGGTTCAAGGAGACCATCCCGGTCGAATTTCCACGACCGCGCAATATTTTCGAGCTGCGCGCCCGCCCCGAGTTCGGCGCCATCTCGGCACGCATCTGGGAGATACTCGAGCTTGAAGTTCTCAAAGCGCGCGAGGCACAGCCATGACGTGGGGCAAGGATGCGCTCAGCTTGGAAAACCGCGAACGGCTGCTCTCGATCGCCTCGCCCGTCGCCCTGCTTCTCGTCTGGCAGCTCATGAGCTGGGCCGGGCTGCTCGACCCGCGGTTCATCCCCTCCCCGATCGGCATTGGCAAGGCCGCCTACGCCCTGCTTCTGAGCGGCGAGCTTTTGCAAAATATCTGGGTCAGCCTCATCCGCATCCTCGCCGGCTTCGTCATCGGCGCGGTGCCGGGTATTCTGATTGGTCTCGCCATGGGAGTGTCGCGCTGGGTGCGTGCCGCGATTGATCCGCTGGTCGCGGCGCTGTTCCCGATCCCGAAGATCTCGCTGCTGCCGCTGATCATGCTCTATCTCGGCATCGGCGAAGCCTCCAAGATCGCGCTGGTCGCGCTCGGCGTCGTCTTCCTGGTGCTGATCAACGCCATGGCCGGCGTGCTGGCGATTGACCCGATCCATTTCGACGTCGCCAAGAACTACGGCGCGCCGCGCTACAAATTATGGACCCGCGTTGTCATTCCCGGCGCCTTGCCAATGATCTTCGTCGGCATGCGTCTCGGCATCGGCGTTGCGTTCATCGTCATCGTCGCAGCCGAGTTCGTCGCCGCGCGCTCGGGGATCGGTTACCTGATCTGGACCTCATGGGAGACGCTGCGCATCGAGAACATGTTCGTCGGCATCATCACCATCACGGTGCTGGGCGTGCTCACGACCTTGGTGCTGCGCGAGATCGAGCGCCTGGCGATGCCGTGGCGAAGGGAACGGGCGTAAGGCCGCCGCATACTATTTGACAACCCGTTTGCAATACCGATGAATAATTTCCGGCGAGCCGCGGGCGTTGCTGGGCTATTTGATATCGTATATCCGATAAAGAGCAGCGCCCGCTCCGAATAAGCCCCGTTTGCGGTCATCTTTACGCTTGGCGTGCCCCGGACGCGCGTGGCGCGCAGCGCCATCGCGCGAGCCGGGGTCCAGCACAAAGCCGGCCGCGCAGCGGCTCAATAGATCTTCTTGAAGAACTGGGTCCCGGATCGGCGCGGCGGCTTCGCCGCCGCTTGTCCGGGACACGAGGCTGCGGACGTCATCTATGCGAAAACGTCATCTATGGACTGGCGTGCCCCGAACGCGCGTGGCGCGCAGCGCCATCGCGCGATCCGGGGGTCCAGCGCAAAGCCGGCCGCGCAGCGGCTCAATAGATCTTCTTGAAGAACTGGATCCTCGGCGCGGTCGGCTTTGCCGCCGCTTGTCCGGGACACGAGGCTGCGGACGTCATCTATGCGAAAACGTCATCTATGGTCAGAGCACGAGCTCAGCGGACAAATCGCGCCATTCGGGATTGAGTTTCTCGATCAACTCGAGCTTCCATGCCCGTTTCCATCGCTTCAGCGCGTATTCGCGCGCGCGTGCCTCGTTGATTGAGCTGAATTCTTCAAAATAAACGAGCTGGTCGACGCCGTATCTACGGGGTAAAGCCAGGGACGAACTTGCCTTTGTGTTCAAACATGCGTCGCGCGAGATCGTTTGTTACGCCGACGTAGAGCGTGCCGTTCCGGCGGCTGGCGAGAATATACACGAAGAAAAGAGGGTCCAAGGAAATGGCTCGACGAAAAGCAGTAAGCTGAAGATTAGATCAATGAAACTATACCGCTTGATATTCAGCAAACATATTGTGCCGCTGCGCGCCACGCGGTCCGGGGTACGCCCCCAACTACCCCACCCGCCCGACGATCTCCTCAAAGGTCCGGCGCACGCGCATCTGCGTCTCGATCAGATAAGCCTCGAGTGTTCCGAAGTCCGGCACGTCGCCGGCATGCGCCAAGAGCTGCAACAATTTCGGCCCGGCCGTCCTCGGGTCGAAGGGCGCGGTGACGCAGAGGCGCAGCACCTGCGTGAGGTTGTGATAGAGCCGTGCTGCCGGCAGCAGCACGTCGGCGTGCTCGGGGGCCAGCAGGCCGAGGCGCGCGGCCTTCTCCAGGACCCGCGTCGTCGGCTGGTCGAGCACCTCCGGATGGGTCGCCGCAAAGGCGAGCTGCAAATACTGGGCGACGAATTCGACATCGACGAGCCCGCCGGCGGCGTCCTTGATATTCCAGCGCTCGGCGTCGCTGCGCTCCGCCGCGATGGCGCGGCGCATGTCGACCACGTCGGCGGCGACGCGCCGCGGGTCGCGCGGGCGCTCCAACACGTCATGAATGGTCGCTTCGATCCGCTGGGTGAACGCCGGCGAGCCGACGATCCCCCGGGCGCGGGTCAGCGCCATGTGCTCCCAGGTCCAGGCCTCATAGTGCTGGTAGTGGCTGAACGAGGGGAACGACGTCGCCAGCGGACCGGACCTCCCAGACGGGCGCAGCCGCATGTCCACCGCATAGAGCCGGCCGTAGTTGGTCGGCGACGTCAGCGTGCTGATCAGGCGTTGCGTGAAGCGCGCGAAATAGTGGCTGCCGGTGAGCGGGCGCCGGCCATCGGAGGTCGGGTGCTCATCATCGAACTCGTAGATCACCATCAGGTCGAGATCGGAGCCCGCCGTCATCTCGCGGCCGCCGAGCTTGCCCATGGCCAGGATCGCGATCTCCTGCCCGGCGATGCGGCCATGATCGGCGACGAATCGTTCGAGGGTGAGCCGCGCCATGGCGCGGATCAGGATCTCGGCCAGGCGTGCGAACGCTTCGCCGGCTTGCTCGGCGGTGATCGTGCCGGAGATCACCCTCACCCCGATCAGGAACATGTGCTCGAGCCCGAACAGGCGTCCGCGATCAAGCGAGTCCTCGAAGGACTCCGACTGGGCGAGAAAGCGGTTGAGTCCCTGGTCGAGCGCCGTCGCGTCGGGAAGCGCGCCAAAGAACGCCGGATCAAGCACGGCGTCGATGACATCCGGCTGCTGGGCCAGGATATCGGCAAGTCGCGGCGCGCTCGCCAGGATGGTGGCGAGCAGGGCGACGATGGCGCGGTTCTGGCGCAGCAATACATAGAACCGTGCGCCGCCGCGCAACGCCCCGAGAAAGCGATCGAAGGCGGCAAGCGCCGCCTCCGGGTTCTCCGCCTGTGCCAACTGTTCGAGCAGCCCGGGAAGGAGCTCGGCGAACTGCTCGCGCGCCGTTGACCCGCGCAATGAGGGATAATATCCGCCGAGCCAACGCTCGATCATGGCGGCAGCCTCGGCCGGCTGCTTGAAGCCAAGTCTCGCCAGGCGTTCCACCACGGCGGGGCGGTTGGCCACATCGAAGGCGAGTTGCGCATGCGTCCCCGGGGCCACCGGCGCCGCCTCGAACAGGTTGGCATAGTGCCGCTGCACGTTGCGCAGGTGCATCAACAACAGGTTGGCAAAAGCATCGCGGTTGGGGAAATCCATGAAGCGCGCGAACCGCAGGAGAGCATCCGCGTCGGCCGGCAGCGTGTGGGTCTGCTCGTCGCCGACCATCTGCAGCCGATGCTCGACCGTCCGCAGGAACCGATAGGCAGCCTCGAGCTCGCGGCAAGCCTCGGCCGTGATCCAACCAAACCGAGCGAGCGCCGCAAGCGTCGTCAGCGTCTCGCGGGAGCGCAAGTCGGGATTACGGCCCCCGGCAATCAGCTGCTGGGTCTGCACAAAAAACTCGATCTCACGAATTCCACCGCGTCCGAGCTTGATGTTGTGACCTTCGACCGCGATCTCGCCGTGGCCGCGATAGACATGGATTTGCTGTTTCATGGCGTGCACATCGGCTAGCGCCACGTAATCGAGATACTTGCGCCACACGAATGGGGCGAGGTCGACGAGCAACGCCTCGCCCGCGGCGCGGTCACCGGCGCAAACGCGCGCCTTGATCAGCGCCGCGCGCTCCCAGTTCTGGCCGCGCCGTTCGTAGTAATCGAGCGCAAACGGGACCGACACCGCGATCTGCGTCGAGCCGGGGTCTGGGCGCAGGCGCACGTCAATGCGAAACACGTAGCCATCGATCGTGCGCTCCTGCAGCAATTTGATGAGATTGCGCGTCATGCGTACGAACAGCATGCCCAAATCGAGGCCAGGCGCCGGTCGCGCGACCGCGGGATCGAACATGACGATGAGGTCGATGTCGCTCGAGTAATTGAGCTCGCAAGCGCCCATTTTGCCGAGCGCCAGCACGAAATAGCCGCAGCCGCGTTCGAGCTCGTCCGGATCAGCAAACGTCAGCTGGCCGGCGCGCTGCGCCTCCCGCAGCAGCTGACGCACCGCCGCCCCAACAGCTGCATCCGCCACCTGGGTGAGCGCCGCCGTGACGGCAACGACGTCCCAAACGCCACCGATGTCGGCCATGGCGATGAGCAGCGCGGCTTGCGCGCGCGCCTGCCGCCATCGGCGCATCGCGGTCTCCTGGTCGGCATTCGCCGCGTCGGCAATATCGGCGACGATCGCGGCAAGACGCGTTTGCGGATCGGCGCGCAGCAAATCGAGCCAGCGTGCTGGCGAGCCGACGATCAGGTCGAACAGAAAGGGTGAGCCGGCGGCGACCATATCGGCGAGCGCGCGGGCATTGGGATGGTCGGCCAAGATCGTGCGCAGGGCTTCGCCGTCGGCCGTTTGCGCGATTGCCTTCAGGAACTCATCAATGGGGCGGCGGTCGAGCAGCGACAGCCGCTGCGGCCTGATCCGATCGGCGAGCGATGAGGTGGACAAATCCTGCGATCTGTTGACGGCGTCGTTCACAGCCCAACGTCAAGCCGCGAAGCGGGGCAAGTCAAGAACCGCCTTGAGGCCGGGTGCATTGTCCTCGAGCTTGAGCTCGCCGCCATGCAGGCGGGCCACCGCCGCCGCGAGACTCAAGCCAAGTCCGGAACCTGGCTTGGTGCGGCTCTGCTCGAGCCGCACGAAGCGCTCGATTGCGTGCGCGCGATCGGATTCAGGTATTCCGGGACCGCCGTCACGTACGGCGAGCTTGATGCGGTCGCCCTCGCTGCCGGCCGTGACCAGGATCTCGGCCGGCGTGCCGTTGGCGGCATGGCCCTGCGGCTCGGCGTATTTGATGGCGTTGTCCACCAGGTTGGCCAGCGCCTGGCTCACAAGCTCGCGGTTGCCCTTGACCGGGGCCGGCGTTGCCTCGACCCGCAGGGCCAATCCCTTGGTATCGGCGAGCGGCTCGTAGAGTTCGCTCACATCTTGGGCGACCTCGGCGGCGTCGAACTCGGACATGTTCTCACGCGCCTCGCCCGACTCCGCCCGCGCAATCATCAGCAGCGCATTGAAGGTGCTGATCAACCCGTCCAACTCCTCGATTGTTGCCTCGAGGGCGCTGCGATAGCCGGGTTCGTCCTTAGCCGTGCGCAACGCCTCCTCGGCGCGATTGCGCAGGCGCGTCAGCGGCGTGCGCAGGTCATGGGCGACGTTGTCCGACACCTCCTTGAGTCCGCGCATGAGCGCTTCGATGCGCTCCAGCATGGCGTTGAGGTTGGACGCCAGGCGGTCGAGCTCATCGCCCGAGCCGGCGATGGGCAGACGCCCGCTCAGGTCGCCAGCCATGATGGTCTGCGCGGTCAGGGTCATAGCGTCCACCCGATTGAGGACGCGCTTGCTCACGAACACGCCGCCGGCGACGCCGAGAATGATCACGATCGCAACCGACCAGCGCCCGGCCGTGGCGACGATATCAAACAGGCGCTCGCGCTCCTCGAGGTCGCGGCCGACCAGGAGGCGGAAGCCGCCCGGCAGCTGCAGCACGCGAACCAGCGCATGGTGCTCGGCCGTTTCCGGGTCTTCGAGCCGGCGGTAAGCGGTTTCCATCCAGCCGGGTTTTGCCAGCACGCCGGGCACCAGCGAACCAATATTGCCGGCGAGTCCCTCGCCGCTCGGCGTGGTGACCAAATAGAGGCTCGAACCCGGCCGGCGCGACCGCGTCTCGATGACGAACACCAGCCTGCGAATGCCGCCCTGATTGTACTGCTCGGCGAGCCCGGTGATTTCCGCATCGACCGTGCTGGTGATCTCCTCGGTGATCAGGCGGCGTGTGTTGAGCGCGAAATAGCCGAGCAGGAACGCTGCAAACAGAGCGAACACCAGCAAATAGACAAGCGTCAGCCGGAATGCAGTTGCGCGAAACAGCTTAGCGAGCGCCGTCACGGACCATGTATCCTGCCCCTCGCACCGTATGCAGCAACGGCTGCGAGAACCCCTTGTCGATCTTCGAGCGCAGGCGCGAGATGTGCACGTCGATCACGTTCGTCTGCGGATCGAAGTGGTAGTCCCAGACATTTTCCAGCAGCATGGTGCGGGTGACGACCTGACCGGCATGCTTCATGAGATATTCGAGCAGGCGGAACTCGCGCGGCTGCAGCACGATCTCTTCCTTGCCGCGAAGCACCCGGTGTGAGAGCCGGTCGAGCTCGAGATCGGCCACCCGATAGACCGTCTCCTCGCCCGGCCCGACGCGCCGGCGCGCCAGCACCTCTATCCGCGCGAGTAACTCGGAGAAGGCGTAGGGTTTGGCGAGATAATCGTCGCCGCCCGCGCGCAGGCCCTTGACCCGGTCGTCGACCTGACCGAGCGCCGACAGGATCAACGCCGGGGTCGCAACAGCTGCGGCGCGCAGCTTGCCGATCACCGAAAGCCCGTCGAGCTTCGGCAGCATGCGATCGACAATCAAAACGTCGTAGGAGCCCTCGAGCGCAAGATTAAGGCCGTCTTCGCCATCGGCCGCAACATCGGCCACGTGTCCGACTTCGCTAAAGGCCTTCGCCAGATAGCTCGCCACGTCGCGGTCGTCTTCGATGATCAGGAGGCGCATGGCGTTTTTGTTGTAATCCCTTTTTGTTGTTATCTCATCGATTGCTGGTCGGAGCTCATCCCAGGACATGGGGACAAACTCGAAATAGCCGACATCAAATCAAAAAAATAGGGTGGCGGGAACTCTCCCGCCACCCCAAGCTGGTCCCGGAGGGGGCGACGTGATCCGGGCCCAGTAACCTGATGTTTCTTTGCCGGCGCTCCCAGGCGAACTGACCGGTCCTTGCCTGCAAGCGCTTCCAATTTGTGGGGACGAGCACAAGGCTCGTCCCCGTGAGAATGAACCACCGGCGGGGGCGACGGATGCCGGCAATGCACTCCCAACTCAGGCGTTGCCAATCGGAAGCGCGACAAACCGCGTGCCGGCTTCGGACTTGACCCGCATCAGAACCGTCTTCTTTCCCGAGGTCTTGGCGTCGGAGAGCGCCTTCTTGACGTCAGCCGGGTTGGCGACGGTGGTGCCACCGACGTCGAGGATGACGTCACCGGTCTTGAAGCCGCGCTCGGCGGCCGGACCGTTGGGATCGACCTGCGTCACCACCACGCCCTCGCCGTTGGAGCCGGCGACCTGGTTGGCAGGCGCGAGCGACAGACCGAGCTTGGGCACGTCGGCGCCGGGGACCTCACGGTCCTGGGTACCGGCCATGGCCTGGCGCTCCTTCGGCATCTCGCCGAGCGGCACCGCGATGGCCTGCTCCTTGCCGCCACGCACAATCGTCAGGTTGGCGGTGGCGCCGGGAGACAGGGTGCTGATCTTGCGGGCGAGCGCGCGGGCGTCCTTCACCGCGTCACCATTGACCTTGGTGATGACGTCGCCGGACTTGATGCCTGCCTTCACGGCGGGGCTGTTGGCCTGGGGCTCAGCCACCAGAGCACCTTCATCGCTCTTGAGGCCCATGCTATCGGCGATTTCGGCGGTGACCGGCTGGATCTGCACGCCGAGCCACCCGCGGGTGACGGCGCCCTTGTCCTTGAGCTGGGCAACGACGCTCTTCACCGTGTCGGCCGGGATGTCGAACGCGATGCCGACCGACCCGCCGGACGGCGAGAAGATGGCCGTATTCACGCCGATCACGTTGCCGTCCACGTCGAAGGTCGGTCCACCCGAGTTGCCCTTGTTCACGGGCGCATCGATCTGGATGAAGTCGTCATACGGGCCCGCGCCGATGTCGCGGCCACGCGCCGAGACAATGCCGGCCGTCACCGTGCCGCCGAGACCGAAGGGGTTGCCGACGGCCAGGACCCAATCGCCGATGCGCGGCGCAGCGTCGGCCAGGTGCACGTACGGGAAGTCGTTGCGGCCATCGATCTTGATCAGCGCGAGGTCGGTGCGCGGATCGGTGCCGATGACCTTGGCGGTGTAGGTCTTGCCGTCATCGGCCGTGACTTCGACGGTCTCCGCCTTCTCGACCACGTGGTTATTGGTCACCGCGTAGCCGTCGGGGGAGATGAAGAATCCCGAGCCCTGGCCCATCGTGAAGTTGTGGCGCTGCTGGGGCATGCCACGGCCGCCCATGCCGCCCTCGCCATCCGGCGAGCCGAACCGCTTGAAGAAGAACTCGAACGGCGAGCCCTGCGGGGCCTGGAAGTTGTCACTGCTCAGCTGCGGACCCGCGTCCATCTTCACGCGGACCGACATCACCGCCGGCTTCACTTTCTCGACGATGTCCGCAAACCCGACCGGGCGCGAGGCATTGATGCTCTGCGCATGGGCCGGCGTCGACAGGCCCGGCAGGCTCTCGGCCGGTGCGAAGACGGGCTCGGCTGCGAGTGCGAGCGCACCCAGGCCCGCCACGGCAGTCGCCAACAGAGCGACGCGGCGTGCCGACAAAACGCGCGGCCGGGGAGCAGTTTCATTTTGCATTTGTAAGCCCTCCAAAAACGTCCAGCTGTGCGAAGGCACGAGCTTCAGGTGTGTTGCCGTCAAAGATGGAGGGGGACGCCTTACGGCCGCCTGACGGCGGGATTAAACTTTGGTAAGCTGGGGAAAAAGGAATTCTTTTGTGATTCTAATCACTTAATCGCCCGACCGGGGAGGCCCGCCGGTGAGCTCGGCAAGCCGCTCCTGTTCCGCCGCGGACAGGGCCGGGGGAACGGCAGGCGCCCGGCGTTTACGGGCCAGAAATACCAGGGACAACCCGCCGGCCAGCAATACCACCGAGGGCGCAAGCCACAGCAGCGCCGTGTGCCACTCAAACGGCGGGCGCAGCAGGACGAACTCGCCGTAGCGGGCCACCAGGAAATTGAGCACTTGCGGGTCGCTGTCGCCGGCCCGCAGCCGCTCCCGCACCAGGATCCGCAGATCGCGGGCGAGCGGGGCCTCCGAATCGTCGATCGACTGGTTCTGACACACCATGCAGCGCAGCTCGCGCGAGAGAGCGCGCGCGCGCGCTTCCAGCTGCGGATCGGACAGCATCTCGTCCGGCTGTACCGCCTGCGCGGCCAGCGGCCAGCAGAGCACGAGCAGCAACAAGAACAACTTGGATCGATGGACGATCATGCGGGGAGATCACTCCGCCGGCTGCATGGCGGCCGCGCTGCGCGCCGGCCGGGGCGCGCCGACCCGCAGCCGCCGGTCCGAGAGTGAGAACGCGCCGCCGGCGACCATGATCACGGCGCCGAGCCAGATCATCAGCACCATCGGCTTGTGATAGATGCGCACCACGATCGAGCCATCCGGGCTGACGTCGCCGAGCGATACGTAGAGCTGGCTGAACCCGCGCGCCATCAGCGCCGCTTGCGAGGTGCTGGAATTGCGCGAGAGGAACGTGCGTTTCGCCGGCTGCATCGAGCCCAGCACCTCGCCGTCGCGCCGCACCGTAAAGCGCGCCACTAGGTCGCGGTAGTTGGAACCGCTGCGCGGAACAGTGCCGTCGAAGCTGAAATCGTAGTGACGCAACGTCACCCGGTCGGACGGTTTCATGGCGACGATGCGCTCGGCCCCCCACTGGGTCTCGCCAACGATCCCGAGCAACACGACCCCGAGCCCGAAATGCGCCAACGCCGTCCCCCAGTTCGAGCGCGGTAGGCCCCGCGCCCGCGCCGCCATGGTCGCGAGCGGCACGCGGAATGTACCGATCCGCTCGGCGATATCGATGAGCGCGCCGGCCATCACAAACAACGCGAGACCAACCACCAAGGCCGGAAGCACAGGATGGCCTTCGATGGCGAGCGTTGCCGCGATCCCCAGCAGCGCTACCACGAACGCGCCGAGCAGCCGTTGCGTCACGCCGCCGAGATCGGCCCGCTTCCAGGCGAGCAGTGGTCCGAACGGCACCGCGATCAGCAACGGAATGAACAGCGGCGCGAAGGTGAGGTTGAAGAACGGCGCGCCGACCGAGATCTTGTCACCGGTCAGCGCCTCCAGCGCCAATGGGTAGAGCGTGCCGACGAACACCGTGGCGCAAGCGGTCGTGAGCAACAAATTGTTGAGCACCAGCGCGCCTTCGCGCGAGATCGGAGCGAACAGTCCCCCCTGTTTGAGAAGCGGCGCGCGCCAAGCGAACAGGGAGAGGGCGCCGCCGATGAACAGCACCAGAATGGCGAGGATGAAGACGCCGCGCATCGGGTCGGAGGCGAAGGCATGCACGGACGTGAGCACGCCGGAGCGAACCAGAAACGTGCCGATGAGCGACAGCGAGAAGGCCGAGAATCGCAAGCAGGATGGACCAGACTTTGAGGGCCTCGCGCTTTTCCATCACCACCAGCGAGTGGAGCAGCGCCGTTGCGGCGAGCCACGGCATCAGCGAGGCGTTCTCGACCGGGTCCCAGAACCACCAGCCACCCCAACCCAGCGTGTAGTAGGCCCAGTACGAGCCCATGGCGATGCCGAGGGTGAGACACATCCAGGCGGCGAGCGTCCACGGTCGCACCCAGCGCGCCCAGGCGGCGTTGATGCGCCCTTCGATCAGGGCAGCCATGGCAAATGAGAACGTGATGGAGAGCCCAACGTAGCCGAGATAGAGCATCGGCGGATGAACGGCGAGGCCGAGATCTTGCAGGATCGGGTTGAGGTCACGGCCTTCGAACGGCGCGGGCGCAAGCCGCAGAAAGGGGTTCGAGGTCAGCAGGATGAACAAATAGAACGCGACCGCGATCCAGGCCTGCACGGCGAGCACAGTCGCCTTGAAGCTCTCCGGCATGTTGCGGCCGAACGCGGCGACCAGCGCGCCGAACAGCGTGAGGATCAGCACCCACAGGAGCATCGAGCCTTCGTGGTTGCCCCAGACGCTGGTGAATTTGTAGATCAGCGGCATCGCCGAGTGCGAATTCTCGAACACCGTGAGGACCGAGAAGTCCGACCGGACGTAACACGCGGTGAGCGCCGCGAACGCGGCGGCGACGAAGCCGAACTGGGCAAGCGCGGTCGACTCGGCGACCCCCATCAGCCTCGGATCGTTGCGCCGCGCGCCCATCAGCGGCACGCTCGCCTGCGCAATTCCCACCAGAAGCGCCAGCACCAACGCGAAGTGGCCGATCTCAGGAATCATTGTGACACCTCACTTCGCCGTGCCCGCCGTGGCGCCGGGGTTGCCGTATTCGTCCTTCCAGTGCCCCTGTTTCTTGAGCGCGTCGGCGACCTCCTTCGGCATGTACTTCTCATCATGCTTGGCAAGAACGGTATCGGCGCGAAAACCGCCGCCGGGCTCGAGCGTTCCTTCGGCAACGACACCTTGCCCTTCGCGAAACAGGTCAGGAAGGATTCCACGGTAGGCGACGCCAATGGAGTGGTTGCCGTCGGTCACTTGGAAATGCATGTCCAGCTCATTATCGCGCACGACGCTCCCGGGCGCCACGAGGCCGCCGAGCCGCAAGCGCGTGCCGGGCTTGACGGCGTTGCTGATGACGTCGCTCGGGGAGTTGAAGAACACGATGGTGTCGCGCAGTGCAAACAACACAAGTCCGAGCGCGATCGCGAGCACGACGGCGGCCGCGCCGATGAGCGAGAGGCGACGCTGCTTGCGCGTCATCCGTCGAGACCGAAGTTCTTGGCGCCCTCGTCGATGCGGCGCAACTTGTCGGGATCGCTCGCGAGCGCGCGACGCGCGTCGGCGGCGGCAGCACGCGCTTTGTCGCGATCGCCAAGCACCAGGTAGGCGCGCATCAGGCGCAGCCAACCTTCAACATCGGAGCCATCGGCCGAGAGGCGGGCGGCCAGCCGCTCCACCATGCCACGCACCATCTGATCGCGATCCGAAGCCGACATCTCGGCGGCGCTGGCGACGTCCTGTGTGGTCGGGCCCGGCGGCACGGACGTTGCCGCGCTCGGATCGAGGCGAGCAAGCGCCTGGCGCACGTATACGACCCAAGGTGCGTCGGCGGGCGCCTGCGCCAACAGTTTGCGCCATCGGTCGACTGCGTCGGTGGTGCGGCCGTCCTGCTCGGCGGCAAGTCCTAAATAGAACTGGGCCCGCGGGTTGGACGCATCGAGCGCGAGCGCGCGTTCGAATGCAGCCTTCGCGTCGGAGGTGATCACACCATTCGCGGCACCACTGAGGGCTTCGCCGAGGTTTGCCTGTCGGTCGGCATTCTCGCCGTTGAGTCTCAGGCTCGCGCGAAACGCTCTGATCGCATCATCGAAGCGGCCGAGCCGCATGTAGACCGGAGCGATCACGTCCCAGCCGCGGCCATCGTCAGGGTTTTGCTCAAGATGCGCTTCGACGCGAGCAATCAGCCCGGCCATCGAATTGGTGGCGGCCGGTGCCGTCAGGCGTTGCGCAAGCGGCTCACCCGGCAGGTTGGGTGAGCCCAACAACAAATAGAGGCCGATGGCGCCGAGTGGCACAAATACCAGGGTGATCACCGCGGCGGAGCGCCGGTGCCGCAGCCCGGTCGCGGCATCGAGGGCCGGCGGCGGTTTGGCGTCGGCGGCAGCGAGCAGGCGACGCGAGACTTCAACGCGAGCGGCGTCGGCCTCAGCGACGCCGATCACGCCACTGGCGCGGTCGCGCTCGATCTCATCGAGCTGGTCCTTATAGACTTCGGCGTCAGCCGCGGTCCGTTCGGCCGCGTCCGTGCGAGCCAACGGCCACAGCACGGCAAAAATCGCGACCGCGGTCATCAGCGCCAGGACCGGCCAAAGCATGCGCACTCACCGCTGCACCATCATTCGCCGTGCCTTCGGAGCGACTGCCGGCGTTCGTGATAGCGGGTTACATCATGGCGCATCGGGCCTCGCAACTGGCGAGCGCCGCGACATGATAGCCGACGCAGAGGTTTAACTGATCGGGGTCCAGGTTCCGTCCGGGTTGCGGCAGGCAGCGCCGCGTGCGGTCTGGGGCTTGCCGTCGATGTAGATCGTGTGCGTGTACTGCCGGCACGTGTTGCCGGCCTGCTGATAGGCTGGCCCCGGCACGATCGTTCCGTAGCGGCCCGAATCGGGGTTTTTCCAGGTCACGGCAGCGCCTGATTGGCCGCTCTCCAACGCCTGCATCTGCGCCGCATAGGCGCGCTTCTTGTCTTCCTCATCCATCGACGCGCCGATGCGATTGCCGATCAGGCCGCCGATTGCCGCCCCAGCCACGCCGGCGGCGAGGTGCGATGCGAGATTGCCGCCAAACTGCGAGCCGATGAGCGCGCCCGTGACGGCGCCGATCGCGGTGCCGGTGTTTTCCTTGGCACCCTGCCCCGTTTCCGGCGTCGCCGCACAGGCCGCGAGGCAGGCGGCCAGCGGCACAGCACATATCCATTTGGCTTTGGACATCTCACCCCCACCCTGGCGTACCGCTTGGCGGTCGCACCTTACCCCTGGGCGCGAGAATAACCTTGGGAATTGGGCGAAAGCGCGACAACGAGCTGCATGGTGGTTGGTGCGGCCCTTGTTTGACCGAGATCGCCCGGCATGCTTTAGCCCAACTCATCAACGCGTTAGGGACAAGCTCAATGCGTTCGTTTGTTTCGTGTGTCGCGCTGTGTGCGCTTGTTTCCGTGCAGGCCATGGCCGCCGAGATGCCCGACCTGGTCGGTACCTGGAAGATCTCACACCGGCTGCACCCGGCCACCAGCGAGAGCCAGCAATCGGCCGAGCTGGCGTCCCTGACGATCACGATTTCCCGTCAAACCAGCGATTCGTTCTCCGGGACCGTAGTTGGTCCGAAGCGCAAGCCAGAACAGATCATCGGTTCATTTCGCCGTGACGGCAGGACGTTCGTCTATTCGAGCGCCAAGACCGCGGGTGTCGGCCAAGTGCAGGGCGACGAGATGCAGATCTGCCGGACCGACACCGGCTGCGCGGTTCTTACCCGAACCAAATAACGGCGAACGTATCAGCGCGTCCGCGCGCTGATACTGAACTTGTCGCTCATGCCCGCCGGCAAGTTGGCGCCACCCAAGTCGGCCCAACCAATTCCGTCCGGCGTCTTGGCCTTGATGCTGAACTCCAGCTCGCCGGGGCGCTTGATGAAATCGGCGACCGCCCGCGCGACCACGCCCGCGGCCGGTGTGGTACCGAGCACCGAGGCGACCGCCGCTCCCGATTGAAACAGGAAATCCCGGCGCACATCCTCGATTGAGCGGTTTTCCTTGTGCGCCTCATTGGCCAGAACACGATCGAACAAACCTGCGTCGTTGACGACGAGCACGAGCGATTTGACCGTGGCCTTGCTGCTCGCGGATTCCGCCACGGCCGGCTTGCTCGAAAATGCCTCCTTGGTGATGTTTCCAAGCCGAGCCCGCAAGGTCACGGCACCCGCATCCGCCGCCCGCAGGGAAATATCGCTCACAACCTCCCTGTTGGCCTCATTCCAGGACGCAGACATCTGCAGCGACAATTCGACTGCATCGTAGCCCATGTCGTGCAGGTCGCGTGCGGTTTGTGCCTGCGAAGGCGAGGGAATGAGCACCCGGAAATCATCGATGGCCAGCGCGATGTCCGTCGGCAGTCCGCTATAGGGATGCTCGGTTGCGAGCGTCGCATTCTTCATTGAGAACTTCAGTCGCTCATTTCCAACCTGGTCGCTGATAATGTCGGCCCCGACACCAACAAACGAAATGGTGCCGACACCCGACAGGTATCGCTGCGGGTCATCCGATTCGGATTTTGCGTCGGTGTCCTTGTCTGCGGCCGGCAAGGCGCGCACGCCGCTCAGCGAAACCCGGTCTGCGTGCACAATGGAGCCGCCCTGGCTACGCAGATCGAGCGCGTTGAGGTCTAGAGCGCCGACCACCGCATCCGGATCATTCTCCTTGATCGCCGACGGACGCTGGTAAAGCCGCGCCGCCAGAGCAAGATCAATGTCCGTGATAGCGATCGGCCCAATGCTGAGCATCGCCACGACCGAGCCCTCGCTGCGCACCGCTCGTGTTGACGCGCTGGCAGCCTTGCCGCTGACGATGTTCTGCAGAATGAGGTCGCGCACGGTCACGCTCTGCCGTCCACTCGGCGAGGACCACTCCGCGACCAGCTCGGGGACATTCACGGTCGTCGCGGACAGTTCTGCCAAGCGCTTGTCCAGCGGCGCGGATGCGCGCGCATCGAACAGCACGCCCAGCTGTTGCTCGGTGAGATTGGCACCGATGAATTCAACCTGCGGAGCGCGATAGCTCGTCTGCCCGATCTGGAAGCTCACATCACGCAGCGTAATGCTCTCCGTGGCGAAGCAGCCCGGAGCGCTGAGCAGTGCTGCGATGATTGCGGCAACGCCAAGCCAGTGACCAAGACACAAGCCGTGTCCCTGCGGCCTGCGAAACGAGATCATTCGTGTTTCCTTCGTCATGCGCCATTGCCGCAGGGAAGGTATTGCGTCACACGCGCTTTAGAAATGGCAAAATTGTACTGATAGGAATTCGCCCTACGCGGCCGGCAACACAAGTTCGGCCCGCAAACCGCCGATCGGCGCGGTGCCGAGGGTGAGGCTGCCTCCGTAGAGGGCCGCGAGATCAACTACAATCGACAGGCCGAGGCCGGACCCGGGCTTTGTCTCATCCAGTCGCTGGCCGCGGCGCGTTACCTGCTCACGCTGATCCGCGTCGAGACCTGGTCCATCGTCATCGACCACAATATGGACCGCCGGCCCTGATCCCATGCCCTGCGCGAACACCTCGATGCTCACGCGCGAGTTCGCCCACTTGCAGGCGTTGTCGACCAGATTGCCGACCATTTCTTCAAGATCCGGCTGTTCGCCTTTGAACCGTACCGGCTTGGGCGCGTCGACGTCGATGGCGATGCCACGGTCGAGATAGATCTTCTCCATGGTGCGAGCCAGCGCGGAAACGATGGGCAGCACGTCGGTGACGTTGCCCACCACGGTGAGCCGCGCCGCCAGTCGCGCTCGCTCCAGATGGCGTGTCACCTGGTCGCGCATGATGTCGATCTGTTCGCGCACCTTGACGGCGAGCGGATCGGCACCTCGCGCGGTCGCCTCGTTCACCATCACGGACAATGGCGTCTTCAGCGCGTGCGCCAGATTGCCCACGTGCGTGCGCGCACGCTCGACGATTTCCCGATTGGCGTCGATCAGCGCATTTGTTTCCCGCGCGAGCGGCGCGATTTCTGAGGGGAACTGCCCCTCCAGCCGCTCGGCGGTACCGGCCCGAATGGCAGCAAGACTCTCGGAAATGCGTTTGAGCGGCAACAGACCGAAGCGAACCTGAAACATTGTCGTCAGCAACAACGCAACGATGAGCGTACCGAAGGTCACCACAAGGACGCGGTCGAACGAACGCGTCTCCTCCTCGATCTCCTGGGAATCGCCCGCGACCGCGACGAGGTAGCGGCCATCGTCACCGAGATCGACCGTGCGCTCGATCAGGCGCAAACGCTGGTCTTCCGGTCCATCCACGTAACTGCGGCGGGTGCCATCGGCCCCCTGCGGGACGTTCTGATCCTTGAGGTGCGGCAGGCCTCCATCCCACAACGAACGCGACGAGCGCACCTCGGGCTTGGGCGAGCTCAGCTTGGTCACTTGCCAGTACCAGCCGGACAGCGGCAGTTCAAACAAAGGCTCGCCGAGCGACTGAGGTTGACGTTCGGTGCCTTCCTCAGGCGCGGCAACTTCCGCCACCAGCGTGCGCAGGTACACGCTCAGACGCCGGTCAAACGAACGCTCCACAGCTTGGCGGTTCAGCGTCGAGAGCACGATGCCGGTCGCAAACAGGATCAGCACGGTCCAGACGGTTGCGGACAGGAACAACCGGAGCGCAAGTGAATTAGCGCGCATCACCCTGACGCGTTTCGCTCGGCGGCGTGAGCAGGTAGCCAAGGCCGCGCACGGTCTGGATCACATCGACGCCAAGCTTCTTGCGAATGCGGCCGACAAAGACTTCGATCGTGTTGGAGTCGCGGTCGAAGTCCTGGTCGTACAGGTGCTCTACCAATTCGGTACGCGACACCACGCGCCCGGTGTGATGCATCAGATACGAAAGCAGCCGATATTCATGCGAGGTGAGCTTGACCGGATTGCCGTCGACGGTGACGCGCCCGGTACGCGAATCGAGCCGCACCGGCCCGCAGGTAAACTCGCTCTTGGCGTGGCCGACCGAGCGGCGCAGCAGGGCGCGAATGCGCGCAAGCACCTCCTCCAAATGGAAGGGCTTGGCGACATAATCATCGGCACCGGCGTCGAACCCCTGGACCTTGTCGCTCCAGCGGTCGCGCGCGGTGAGCAGCAACACCGGCATGGCCCGCCCTGCTCTTCGCCATGCTTCGAGCACCGAGATGCCATCCATCTTGGGAAGCCCGATGTCGAGAATGACCGCGTCATAGGGCTCCGATTCGCCGAGATAGTGACCTTCCTCCCCATCGAAGGCGCGATCGACCACGTAGCCCGCCTCCGTGAGCGCGGTGGCGAGTTGACGGTTGAGGTCGGGATCGTCCTCGACGACGAGGAGGCGCATGCGTTCACCTGCCGAGATGCTGTCCGTGGGTCAAGACCCACCCGCCAGTGCGCCGGTCGCAGCATCCACCGACGCGTTCACTACTTTGCCACTGCGCGGCAACACTGTCAGCACGTAGAGCAGGCGCTTGCCGTCCTGGCAAAGCCGCACCGCAACAAGATCACCCGGGTAATGAGCTCTGACCCGGCTGATCGCCTTGGCAAGCGGCACCAGCTTGTGTGACCTGACTGCGCTGCGCCGCTCCTCGCCTGACAGGCAACGACGCGGTTCAGCCGCGGCGTGCTGCACCGCCACGATGAAAAGAACCAAAGTCAGTACGAATCGGATGCCCATGCAGCGCCGAAATCGCCGTAACGGCAGGCGCCGTCAAGAGGTATGTCCGCGGTTTGCCCGGAGTGACCCGCGCATGCGCTATGGGGGCTGGATCATCGACCAAGCGGCGTGATTGAGCCGCCCGCTGCGGTAACGCCAATCAAGCCATGTCAGGATGCGAAAAATACCAACCACAAACATGCGAGGATCAGGACCGCAGCGCCAAGACTGATCGCCAGCACGTATCTCACGTTGTGGCCGGTGACACCCTGACGTGCCTCGGTGGTGGATTTTTCAACCGGGGCCCCTTCACCGGGGGATTTTTGGATACGAAAATCCATGCCACGCAACCGCGCCCGCGGTCCCTCAATTGCTGCACTAGCGGGAGCTGAAGCTCCCGCATCAGCGGGACAACGCGCGCGGAAAGCCTGCGTTCCTTGGTCTTAGGATGCCGGGGTTTCGCTGCGCCCGCGCAGCGGACGCTCTTCCATGCTGAGCAGTGCAATGAGCGCCAAGAAGGTGAAAATGGCGCCGCACACGAACACCCAGCGGAACGCGCCTGCGAGGTCTATTCCCCCTGCGCTGGCGCTCGCGAGCGCATCGACGGCGCGACCTTCCCCGCCGACGAACCCCAATACGACTGCACCCATGATCGCGACCACGAGCGCCGAAAAAAGCGCGCGAAAGAAGTTCAAGGTTCCCGTCGCTACTCCCACCTGAAAGCGCGAGACGGCATTCTGGATGCTGACGGTCACGACCGAGAATACGGTGCCGATACCGGTCGCAATCACACACAGCGCAGCCACCACCACCCAAAGCGGCGCGCGCGGCCAAGACGCCAGGAATAGATGCGTCAGTGTGGAGAGCGAGAGCCCGATCATGGGCAACCATTTGTAATGATTGAACCGCACCATCACCTGACCGGACAGGATTGAACCAGGTGTGGTCATGACAGCGATCGGGATCAAAGCCCAACCCGCATTGCTGGCGGAGAGACCGTGCACGTTTTCATAATAGAGCGGCATGAAGATCGTGAGCCCGATCTGCGAGCCCATTGCACAGGAGGCTGCGAGCGTACCGGACCGCACCACCGGATTGGAGAGCACTGAGAGCGGCAGAAACGGCTCATCGGCATGCGTCAGGCGATAGGTGAAGCCGAGCCACAACAGACCCGAGACGGCGAACAAGCCGATGATCGGCGGCGAGATCCAGGGAAACCGCACGCCGCCCCATGTCAGCACCAGCAAAAGCGAAACGGCCGCGGCCATCATCAGCAATGCGCCGACCAGATCGAGGCGATGCTTGTGGTCGTGTCGCGGCAGGCGCCCCAGATTGCGATAAATCATGAACGCGGCGGCAAGCCCCAACGGAACGTTGAGCCAGAACACCAGCGACCAGTGCATGTGCTCGGCGACATAGCCGCCCGCGACCGGGCCCGCGGTCCCAGCCGCTATCCAGACCGTGCCGATATAGGCTTGGTACCGGCCGCGCTCGCGCGGCGCGACCGCATCGGCAACCGTGGCCTGGACCAGCGGCACGATACCGCCGCCACCTAAGTCCCTGCAGCGCGCGAAAGAAAATGAGCGACAGAAGAGTTGGCGCCAGCGCACAGGCAATGGAGCCGAGCGTGAAGATGCCGAGCGCCGTCATCATCACCTTGCGCCGGCCGTAGATGTCCGACAGCTTGCCAAACAACGGCGCCGCAACCGTCGACGTCAGTAAATAGGCGGTGATCAGCCAAGACAAGTTTTCGAAATCGTTGAAGTCCCGCCCGATTGTCGGAAGTGCGGTGGCGATGATGGTTTGATTGAGCGCCGAGACGAACATCGAGAGACAGACCCCGAGCACGATCGGGCGAATCTCCGCGTCCGTCAGCACCCAGCGCCCGGGCAGCGCGCCTTCGGGGCTTGCCCGCCCGCTCGGTGACGGCGGCGTCGCAACCACGTCCACCGGTGCGACGCCAACCGGCGCGACCGCTGATTCCTGCAACTCGGCGCTGGCGGGATCCGCTCCCTGCTCGCGCGCGATCCGCTCGGTCAAAGCAGCGTCACCCGACTCCGGATCGCGCAGATCTTCACCGCGACGGCTGCGCGGCGCAGCAATTTCGGTCTGGGGCGCGGGACGAAGTCCGCTGCCGGCCGTCCGATCCGCAGGCCCGGCCCGCGGCGGCCGCGCCTCTGCGGCAGCTTCGGTCTCGGCAATCTTCAGATTGAGCGTAGCGTCGCGCGACTCCGGATCTGCGACCACGAAATCGTAGTTTTGCTCGCGCGGCTTCGGAGGTGCCATCAGGACAAGTTGATCAAGCGGGGAGATCCGCGTCGGAATCGTCGGGAACGTCAGAACCTAAATCGCGCGCCCCAAGAGGCATTTCAATGGCAAGCCATGCGCGGCTGGTATGAGTTTGGCGAGTGCTCAACGCTGGCCAGCGCGAGTGCGGCGCTGTTTGGGCGCTCCGGCGGACGGCTCAGGGCTCCGCTCACCCGCTCCTTTGCGCCGCGCCGCAGCCGGCACGCGCATTGGCCAGCTAACCAGGTAATCCTCGAGCTGATCCTCGGGTACATCGGTCTCCGACGCGCTCACGCGTCCACGCACCGACACCCCCGCAATGTGCACCGTCTCCGGGTCGCCCGAGACCAGCGGATGCCACCAATAGAGATCCTTGCCATGCGCGACCAGCCGATAGCCGCAAGTCGGTGGTAACCAATTCAGCTCTGCGACATTATCCGGGGTGAGTTGCAGACAATCGGGCACCTTTTTCAGCCGGTGCTCGTAGTCCGCACACCGGCACGTCTCGGCATCGAGCAGCCGGCATCCGACATCGGTGAAGTAGATGCGGCCGGTCTCCTCGTCCTCGAGCTTATTGAGGCAGCAACGCCCGCATCCGTCGCACAGGCTCTCCCATTCCTGTTGCGTCATCTGCGTCAGGGTCTTGCGCCGCCAAAAAGGAATGTCGTCCATGGGCCGGTTCTAGACCACTTGCCGGCCTCAAGGCGAGCCTCTTGGCGCAAATGGGCACGGCGGGCGGGATTCCGCCCCGTCGCTGGACTTATTGGTTAAATATTTGACAGAGATCGTTTTTCCGACTGACCCGTGAGGCTGGACGTGCTATTCTGCGCCCACGCCATATTGCGGTCTAAACGGTAGGGTCTGTGACCGTAGAGGGTGCCTTCGTCATTAAACGCGACAATCGCTCGCGCGCATCTGCGTGGATCATTTTCGGATGCCGAATCTCGGTTGGAAAACCCGGCTGCAACGCCTGTTGCTGGATATCGACGCCCGGCTCGACTTCGGGCTCTTTCAAGGCGGCAGCTGGAGCCGGGAACTGTTCGAGCGTTTCTCGGACTTCATGGACCGTTTTCATGTCGCCGGGTGGCGGCGCTGGTTTCTGATCGAACCTTTGTCCGAGGCGGCGACGCTGGGCTGCGTCGGCATGATCGGGATGCTGACGCTCGCCATCCCGGCGTTTCAAGAAACCTCAGACGAAGACTGGCTGCGGCGTTCGGAAATCGCCGTCACATTCCTCGACCGCTACGGCAATGAAGTCGGCAGCCGCGGCGTGAAGCAGAACGACTCGATCCCGCTCGAGGAAATGCCCGATCATCTGATCAAGGCCGTACTCGCCACCGAGGATCGCCGCTTCTACGAGCACTTCGGGATCGACGTTCCCGGCACCGCCCGCGCCCTGGTCACCAACGCACGCGCCGGTGGGGTGCGCCAGGGCGGATCATCGATCACCCAGCAGCTGGCCAAGAACCTGTTTCTCAGCAACGAGCGAACGATCGAGCGCAAGATCAAGGAAGCGTTCCTCGCGTTGTGGCTCGAGTTCCGCCTGACCAAGAACGAGATCCTCAAGCTTTACCTCGACCGCGCCTATATGGGCGGCGGCACGTTCGGCGTGAACGCGGCGGCTCAATACTACTTCGGCAAATCGGCGCGCGACGTGAACCTCGCCGAAGCCGCCATGCTCGCCGGCCTGTTCAAAGCGCCGAGCAAATTCTCGCCGGCCAACAACTTGCCGGCCGCCCGCGCCCGCGCCAACACCGTGCTCGATAACCTGGTGGAATTGGGTTTCATGACCGAAGGCCAGGTGTTTGGTGCCCGCCGCAATCCAGCAACCCCGATCGATCGCCGCGATGAAAGCGCGCCCAACTACTATCTCGATGCCGCTTTCAACGAGATGACGAAGCTCGCGCAGAAACTACCCAAGAGCATCACCGAGCGCTCGTTCACGGTCCGCACTGCACTCGACCTGAACGTGCAGCACGTGGCTGAGAATACGATTGAAAATATGCTCAAGCAGTACGGCCGTGAATACAACGCGCACCAGGCCGCGATGGTCCTGGCCGATCTCGACGGCGGCGTGCGTGCCATCGTCGGCGGGCGCGACTACGGCGCAAGCCAGTTCAATCGCGCGACCGACGCGATGCGCCAGCCGGGGTCGTCGTTCAAGCCCTACGTCTATTCGACCGCGCTGGCGAACGGCTTTACGCCGAACACGATCGTGGTGGATGGGCCGATCTGCCTCGGCAACTGGTGCCCACACAACTATGGCGGCGGCTTCGCCGGGCGGGTGACCCTCACCCAGGCAATCACGCGGTCGCTCAACACGGTCGCCGTGCGTCTCTCGGTCGAGATCGGCAAGAAGACCGGTGAGGCCAATGCCGCCAAGGCCGGTCGGGCGATGATCATCGACACGGCACGGCGAATGGGCATTACCACGCCCCTGCCCGACACCCCGTCGCTGCCGATTGGCGCGGACGCGGTGACCATTTTCGAGCACGCGGTCGCCTACGCGACGTTTCCCAACAAGGGAATGGCGGTGACGCCACACACGATTCTTGAGGTGCGGGCGGCCAACGGCGAGACCATCTGGCGCTTCGACCGCGACGGACCGAAACCGCGCCGGGCGCTGACTGAGCAAGTCGCCGTGGACATGGTCGGGATGATGAACCACGTGGTTGAGGAGGGCACGGCCCGCCGCGCCATGCTCAACGGCATCAAGGCCGCCGGCAAGACCGGAACCACGAACAATTTCCGGGACGCGTGGTTCGTCGGCTACACGGGCAATTTCGTCGCCGGCGTCTGGTACGGCAATGACGATTACGTGCCGCTCAACCGCATGACCGGCGGCGCGCTGCCTGCCATGACCTGGCACGAGGTGATGGCCTATGCGCACCAGGGCGTGGAGCTCAAGAACCTGCCGGGTCTGCCACCCAATCCGTCGACAACCGCACCGCCCGATCTCGTCTCGCAAGCGGGCCCCAATCCTGGTGATACACTGCCGCGTCCGGCCCTCCTCACCCAGCGCAGCATGCAGGTGCTGATGCAGATCGAGCATGCGATGGACGATGCCGTGCGCTCCCTTCCGGCGCCGGGCCAGGCGGCGGATGCGGGACCCGCGCCCAATGCCGCCCCGCCCCGCTCTGTTGCAACTGCTGCGGAAGCACCCGCCGGACAGCAGAGTGCACGTAGCGATTGAATGACGTCTAACCGATCCGCCCTGATCTAATGCGCCTGCTGCTTGGAGCATTGTTGTGCTTTGCCATCGCCGCCGCCGTCGGCATTGGGTCGACTTGGTACGCGGTCAGCCAGGGTGTCTCCATCGGCGCGCTAAGCATTGGCGCCTGGTCGGCGCGGCCCAAGATCGGCACGGCGGAGATCGATCCTTACGCACGCGCTGAAATCGAGCGCCGCGGCGAACTTCCGCTCGCGCTTGGCGATGGGATTGCATTCGTGGCGCAGACCGATGACGCCGGCCGGCCCCTCGACGGCCGCTGCGACGTCACCCTACGGGGAACGACGCCGCAGGCGCGTTTCTTCACCCTGACACTCTACGATCGCCGCGGCCAGTTGGTCGGCAACATCGTCAATCGCTACGGATTCACCAGCGAAGAGTTGCTGCGCAAGGCGGACGGCACCTTTGACGTCACGGTCGCGCCCAGAGCGCAGCCGGGCAACTGGCTGCCGACGGGCGGCATCGAGCGCTACACCCTGGTGCTGAGGCTCTACGACACCCCGGTCGGCATCGCCAGCAAGGCCGGGAAGGAAACACCGATGCCGTCGGTGTCGATGGGGCGCTGTCAATGATGCGTTGGTTGTTGTGGCTTGTGGCCGGACTCGTGCTGGGCGGTATCGTCCACCTGGTGATGGTCTTGTATCTGCCGCGGGCCGCGACCCATGACGCTTACGCGCGTCTTGCCCCGGATACACCGATCAACACGATGGTCGCGTTGCCCGCGCCCGCCCCCAAGGATGCGAAACTACCCTTTACAGATCCGGCATTCGCAACCGCGGTGTGCCGCTACGATCTCGCAAAGGGCCCGATGAAGCTGACCGCGCCGGTGTCTCAGGCCTACACTTCGGTGTCGTTCTACACCCACAACGGCGCTGCACATTATGCGATTACCGACCGCGCCGCCGGGCGGCGGGTGATCGAGCTCGATCTGATGACACAGCAGCAGAAGAGCCAGCTGCCTGAGGAAGAAGACGTCACCGCCGCTGACCGGCTGATCGTCGAATTGCCCACGACGACGGGCCTGATCGTGGTGCGTGCGCTCGCGCCTGAACCGAGCCAGATGCCGATGGCACAGCGTGCCTTGGCGGGCGCCAAATGCCAACCGCTCTGAGTCAACCGCTCTGACCGCTGTTACGACTGGCGCGCGCGACGCCGGCGCTTACCGCCTGCGGGCGGACGCTTGATGCGCTTTGTCGGCGCATCAACCAGCCGCTCGATGCGGATGACCGGAAGAATGATGATTGTCGCGCTGCCGCCCCCCTCAGCGACGTGCCGCTCGGTCGCGCGCTCAGCGCGTCGAGCTGCAAAGTCGATCACCGTGCTCATAGTTCCTTCCCCCCACCGGAACCCCCGGCGACGCCCCCGCGTCGCGCAGTTGATAGGACATTGAGTTGGTTAACAGTCCCATAACCGCATCGAGTGAATAGCCCATGTAACAAGGTCCCGGTAGCACCGTAGCAGCGATTTAGAATGAGTGTAGCATTGCGAACACAATGTCGCAGTCGCCCGCCGGTTCAACTGGCCAGCCGGTCCAGAAAATGCCGGCCGGCGCGGTCATCCACTTCGACCACCCAGACGTCAGGATCGTAGCGGAGTTGGCGCGCCAGATACGCCTCAATATCGGCATCAGTTGCGGGTTGCCTCGGCACACAGGCCGCAAACATGCGATCCGGCTGCGCTTCATCAAAAGCTGATTGCGGGGCCGGCCCGTATAAGTCAGCGGTCCCGTCCAGGCGATTGATCTTAATGAAAATCGCGCCGGCTTCCTCGGCGCCACGCCGGCGCACGAGCGCATAAGCCCCCTCGTGTTGGCAGCGGCGCACATAGGCCGCGACCCAAATGGCCGATTTCAGACGCATCCGCTGATTATAGGGGTCTTCCCGTCATATTCGACAGCTCGCGGATAAGGCGATCCGAGATCTGGCCGGTGACCGGCAACCTGTGATCCCGTTCGAAGCGCTCGATAGCGGCCCGCGTATGTGGCCCGAAAGTGCCATTGGTTTCCAGGGGACCATACCCGAACTCGCTCAACGCGCGCTGGATCGGCGCCAACGGACGCGAGGAGTTGATCAGATTGCCGATTGGATCGCGCGTCGGGGCTTGCGGGTGCGCGACTGCCGGCGCCTTCACCGGCAGCGGGCTCGGCTCTGATCGCACGATCTCGGCGACCGGGGCATGCGGCTGCGAGGGCGATGCCGCCTCTATGGTGACCGCTGCCGGCGCGGGAGGCGCGATCGCAAAGATCGGTGCTGGATGCGGCCCGGGCTGCAGATAGAGTGCATTGATGACGATCGCAGCGCTGCCCGCGCTGCCGGCAATGGCAAACAGCGATGCGCGCGGCCGCTCGATCAAAGCGCGAAAGAAGATCGGCAGCCGCACCGCGCGCGACCGCGCCTTTCCGCGCGCCTCGCCGCGCGCGCGCCGGGCCCGCAGTTCGGGGGCGCCCATCGGCTCAACAAGCACTTGTGCGAGCGACATGACGGCCGGCCTGTGGTTCGTGCTGCAAATCGCCAAGCTGTCGCGTGCAAGCCAGGGCGAGACCTGAGAATGGCAGCCGCGTCAGCCGCCATGTGGAGAACGCGTTCAGCAGGATTTCAATATAGTCGCGAATAGCTCTCAGCCGGCTCACATCACTTCGCATCCGACAGATCGAACGCGCCCCCTTTTTGTGCCTGTCCGTCGATCACAAAACACACAAACTGATCGCGGCAGGCTTGTCCAAATCGAGGGGGATCGTGTCAGACCCCACTTAAGCGAAGCCTAAAAGTTCCCCCGAATGCCGGCTGCGGATTTGCCGCGTTCGATTTTGTCGACGACGTGTTGCGCGACCGCACCAGTCCGTCGTTGCGCCGTTCCTGATCCTCAGACCGACTGCGCACCCAGGGTGGACGAGCAACCATCTGATTCCAGTGCCGCTTTCGACCTGGCGCGCGGCGCGGTGGCGGCGCAAGCGGGACGCGGATGCGCGGTTTCGCGCGCCCGCAAAGCGTTTTTTCCCTACCGGAAAACCTTTTGCCTGCTTGGGGACACAAATGGCTGCTCGATATGCCGGTTCAGGGGCGACGATCGATATGAAACCACTCGAAACTAACCTTCCCCAACCGTCGGTATCGACGGCGACGGCGACCGCCATCGTCATTGCCGACATGATCGGGGTCGGGGTGTTCACCAGTCTCGGTTTTCAAGTCAAAGACCTCACCTCGGGCTTCACGCTGCTGCTGCTGTGGATCGTCGGCGGGATCGCCGCCCTGTGCGGTGCGCTTTGCTATGGCGAGCTCGGCGCCATGTTTCCGCGCTCGAGCGGTGAATACAATTTTCTCTCGCGCTCGTTCAGTCCCGCGTTCGGCTTTCTCGCCGGCTGGGTCTCCGCGACAGTCGGCTTCGCCGCGCCGATCTCGCTCGCCGCGATGGCGTTTGGCGAATATTTCAAGGCCATCATTCCCGGGATCCCGCCGGTCGCGCTTGGGCTTGCGGTGACTTGGCTGGTCGCGCTCGTGCACTTGCGCGGCATTCGCGACAGCAGCGCTTTTCAGAACGCCTGGACCATCCTCAAGCTCGTCCTGATCATCGGCTTTCTGATTGCCGGCTTCACTTTCGGAACGGCGCAGCCGATCTCGTTTGCGCCGCGCGCATCCGATCTGCCGCAGATCATCAGCGCGCCGTTCGCGATCAGCCTTGTGTTCGTGATGTACTCCTACTCCGGCTGGAACGCGGCGGCCTATATCGTCGGCGAAATCCGCGACCCGTCACGCAGCTTGCCGCGCGCGCTGTTCACCGGAACGCTGATCGTGTTGTTCCTCTATGTGGGGCTCAACGCGGTGTTTCTATACACCACGCCGACCAGCAGTCTGGCCGGCCAGATCGATGTTGCGGTGATCGCCGGCAGATACATCTTTGGCGATTGGGGCGGGCGCCTCGTTGGCGCGCTGATCTGCCTCGGGCTTGTGTCCTCGATCAGCGCAATGACGTGGATTGGTCCACGCGTGACGGTTGCCATGGGCGAGGACGTCCCCTTGCTGCGCCCGTTCGCGCGCAAATCGAGCAATCAGGTACCGCAGACGGCCATTCTGTTTCAGCTCGCCGTCGTTACCGTACTACTCCTCACTCAGAGCTTTGAGGCCGTGCTGGAGTTCATTCAATTCAGTCTGACGTTCTGCGCGTTTTTTACCGTTCTCGGGCTGGTCAAGCTCCGCCTGACCCGTCCGGACCTGCCGCGCCCCTATCGGGCCTGGGGCTACCCGGTTACGCCGTTGATCTTTTTGGCGGTTACAGGGTTCATGATGTACTATCTGGTGACGACGAGGCCGGTGCAATCGCTGGCCGGCTTCGTGACGATGATTGCCGGGCTTGGGATCTACTACGCGTCGCGTTGGGGGACTTTATCCAAACCGCAGTACAAAACATGATTGCCATGCTTCGAACGGCTGGATTTGTTGCACTGGTCGTCAGCGCAGTCCTGATTGGCGAGCAGCGCCCGGGATTCGCGCAGTCGACAAGCTTCGACGACACCGCACGCTTTCTGGCCGGAATGCCGCCGTCCGAAGGCTCCGCCCTGGCGCCGCTGACGCAGGATCCGGCCTGGCAACAACATGCCCGTTACTTCAATTCCGCATTCGGCAATGTTGATAAGAACCAATTCTCCAAAGTGCGTGCCTGGTCGAGCGCGAAGCTGACAACGCCGCATCAAGTCTTGTTCTACTTCTTCTCGGGGCCGGACTTTCTCTACGCCAACGCGTTCTTTCCCAATGCGTCGACCTACGTGATGGCGGGTCTCGAGCCCGTCGGTCCTGTTCCGGATCTGCTGCGACTGCCCCGCGGTTCGCTCGACGACGCCTTGCGGCATATCGAAGGCTCGTTGAGCACGATCCTGACAATCAGCTTCTTCAAGACCCACGATATGCGCATGACACTGGGCGCGAGCAGCGTGAGCGGCACCTTGCCGATCCTCTACGTGTTCCTCGCGCGATCCGGCAAGACGATTCATGACGTGACATTGATCAAGCTCGATGATCAAGGCGTACCGCAACCGGAAAGCGCACCATCGCCGCCCAGCATGAAGAATCCGGCGCATGGCGTCAAAATCGTGTTCACGGACGAGGACGGACGCGAGAAGACGCTCTACTACTTCGGCACCAACGTGGCCGGCGCCGGGTTCAAATCCAGTGGACTGGAAAAATTCTGCGATCGGCTCGGCACCGGCGATGCATTCGTCAAAAGCGCGTCCTATCTGCTGCACGGCAACGGCTTCACCGACGTGCGCAACTTCCTGCTCCAGCACGCCACCTTGGTGCTGCAGGACGACACCGGCATTCCGGTGAGCTATCTTTCGTCCGACAAATGGGATCTGCATCCATTCGGCCGCTACAGCGGGCCGATCACGATGTTTGCGCGCAACTATCAGCCCCGCCTGACGCAGCTGTTCCAGAGCGGTCGCGCCGAGCCGTTGAGTTTCGGCCTCGGTTACCAATGGCGCGTGCTCGGATCGAATTTGCTGCTCGCCACACGTACTGGCGGCGGTACCGAACCTCAGATCAGCAACCAGTCAAATTCGACCGAGCCGAACTCGAATCAGGCTGGCGCCAGTCTCGAAGGCAAGCCGCTCGCGAGCACGACTCCCGACAACTCGCAGCCAAGCTCGGTAGCGCCTGCACCAGCAAATCCAACTCCCAAAAAGACCACCAAGAAGACACAGCGTCAGCAGCGTGCCAACAACACGGTCACCCAACAGCCTTCATTTTGGCCATTTTTCTGGGGCCAGCGCTACTGACCGGGCTGATCCTTAATTCGCCATAGTTAGCAAGCTATTTACTCTGGGGACCTTAGATTTGCATTGGGGTTGGGGGCTGTGGTTGGGGTGACCGGGGGTTCGGGGTGCGCCTGCAGTCTTGTGTGGAATTCGTCGCGGCCCGTATGCCGCGGCTTGATTGACGTTCCGCACCGCACTTACCGACACATCGCCGACTGCAGTCTGCCCAGCATACGGTGGGGATTTTAACGCATGACGTTGGGCGGTTCTGTCGCGGTTGTCACGACCGCGCTGGTGGTTGCCGGTGGCGCGTCCTGCTTGTCGCTGCTCAACGACAACCTCAGCGCACGCGCCCCGATGGATGAAGGCCAATCAGTCGCCTACAAGACTCAATCTGCGGCGGAAACCAAATCCAATAGATGGGAAACGGCAGAGACCGCCTACGCGGCGCTTGCCGGTTCCAGTCTCGGCCATCCGAACGGCGGTAAATATCAGGTCGCTTCGCTGCAATTCGATCGCGTTTCCGGGGGCGCCAAGACCGAAGGGCGCGGGGCGTTTCCGCTTTACCGGCTCACCGACGATGGCAGTGTCGTGAACGTCCGGTTTGAGGACAAACCGGTGGTCACCTACGCAAGCCGTCGGCTGCAGGGCGAGAAACTCGCTTATGCGAACGAAGGTAATTCAAACGTTGACAAGAACCGACTTGAGAACACCTTGCGCTCGCGGCCAATCAATCCGCAGAGCGGGCCCGTCAAGGAATCTCTAACCAAACTTGTTGAATTTGATTCGGCGCCGTTTCCGTTTGGAGGCCGTTCCTATCACGATAACCGGGTCCTCCTGCACATTCCGAAAGGCTTTGATCCGCGCCGTCCCGCCGTGATGGTGCTGTTCTTCCACGGCCATCGCGCCACTCTCGAGCGCGACGTACGTGACCGCCAGCAGGTTCCGGCGCAGATCTCCGCGTCGGGCATGAATGCGGTCCTTGTCGCACCGCAATTCGCATTCGACGCGCCGGATTCCAGCGTTGGCCGCTTCTCGCAGCCCGGAGCCGTCGCACGCTTCGTAAACGAGGCTTCCGAAAAGCTGGCGCAGCTCGACGGTGATCCGCTCAGCGCAAGAGCTTTCGCCAACATGCAGATCGTCATTTTCGGCTATAGCGGCGGCTTCATGCCGACTGCATACTCGCTTTACAGCGGCGGCCTTGCCAAGAATCGCGTGCGCGGCGTCGTGTTGCTCGACGGCGTCTATGGCCAGCTCGACAAGTTCGCCAGCTGGATCGAGAACAACCGCTCTGGCTTCTTCATCAGCTCGTACACTCATTATACGAAGCAGCATAACAAGGATCTGGAGCACATCCTCGCCGAGCATGACGTGACCGTGAACCATGAGATCAAGCCCGATCTGGGCAGAGGCGGGGTCGCGTTCGTGGAGGCGGATGTTCCGCACCGTGACTACGTCACGCACGCCTGGGTCGACTACCCGATCAAGGACGTGATCTCGCGGCTTGCCGATTATCAACTGCCGACACGACCGAGCACGGTGGCCCAATACGACCCGGCCGGGCGCAGGTAGTCCGGCGCCATTCCCATCGTCGCCCGTCCCTCGGCGACATTGGAACTTTTGTCTGGCGAAACGCCCGCCGATATCTCATATCCAGCACATGACCGACAGCTCTGCCGTGATCGGGACGCCGATCGACGAAATTCTCGATAATTTTGACCTGCTCGATGAGTGGGACGACCGCTATCGCTACATCATCGAGCTGGGACGCGCTTTGGAGCCCCTCCCCGCCGACGCGCATGGTGACACCAACAAAGTTCAGGGCTGCGCCAGCCAGGTCTGGCTGGAGACCAAAGTTCAACCGAATGGTGCGAGCGGGCCGGTCCTGCATTTTCGCGGCGACAGCGATGCCCATATTGTGCGCGGGCTCATCGCCATTCTGTTTGCCATCTACTCCAACAAGCCGGCACACGAAATCCTCGCCGCCGACGCGATCGCCTTGTTCGAACGCATGGGGTTGCGCGAGCACCTCACGCCGCAGCGTTCCAACGGCTTTCGATCCATGGTCGACCGCATCCGCTCGGATGCGCGCGCGGCGCTCGGCACAACCTGACGCCGCCACATCCTGCCTGCAACCATAGCGTTCAGACGGCGAAAATTCGCGCCGTCTGGCGAACCCTTATTCCGATTGAAGAACCTCCCTGCGGCTATTAACTAGGTATTCGAACCTCAGCAGATTGCAGGATGGCATCCACCGCGCGCTCGCAGGACCATGCGCAGCCGCGGCGGCACTGAATCGCTTGCTGAGGCGTTCATGCAGGCAAATACTCAGGATTCGGTTCGACCATGGATCAAAAGCTGTCGCGGGTTCCAGCGCTCGCGCAAGAGCCGCAAGCCCGCAAGCGGCCAACCAGCCACACGTGGCATGGCGTGACGCTCACGGACGAGTTTGCGTGGCTCAAAGCCGCCAACTGGCCGGAGGTGATGCGCGACCCCGCCGCGCTCGATCCGGAAATCCGGGCCTATCTGGATGCCGAGAATACCTATTGCGACGCCGTCCTCGCCGACACGGAAGCGATGCAGGCCGAGCTCCTCGCCGAAATGAAGGGCCGCATCAAGGAGGACGACGACTCGGTCCCGGTCGCTGATGGACCCTACGCCTATTTCGAACACTACCGCGAAGGCGGACAACATCCCGTGGTTTGCCGGCAGCCGCGCGCCGGTGGCCCTGCCCAGGTCATGCTGGATGGCGATGCGCTCGCACAGGGCCGTGTTTTCTTTGACCTCGGACCGAGCCGTCACTCGCCCGATCACGTGCTGCTCGCCTGGTCGGCGGATGAAGCGGGCTCCGAATATTACACGTTGCGCGTTCGCGACATCGCGTCCGGCGCAGATCTTGCCGATATTGTTGTTGATACGGCCGGCCCTCCGGTTTGGACCGCCGACAGCTCCACGTTCTATTACGTGCGGCTGGACGCTCAGCATCGTCCCTCGCGCGTCTACAGGCATCGGCTCGGAACGCCGGCCAGCGACGACGCGCTGGTGTTTGAAACAACCGACCCACAGTATTTCGTCTCGCTGTCGGATACCCAGTCCGGGCGCTTCGCCGTCATTTCGGTGCATGATCATGAAACGTCCGCCGCGTGGCTGGTCGATCTCACGCTCACGAACGCAGCGCCGCAGCCGATTGCTCCGCTTGAAGAGTCGGTGCGCTATGACGTTGAGCATCACCCGAGCCTCAATGGCAGTCCGGTCCTGATTTTTCGCACCAATGCCGGCGGTGCGGACGATTTCAAGCTCGCCTTCGCGCCGCTCGATGCTCCAGGGCGAGAGAACTGGCGCGACCTCGTCTCACATCGGCCGGGCGTGTTCATTCTGTCGTTCAGTGTATTCGCGGACTGGCTGTTCTGGCTCGAACGCGAAGACGGTCTGCCGCGGATTGTCGTGCAGCGACTTTCGAGCGGCGAACGACACAGCATTGCGTTTCCGGAAGAGGCCTATTCGCTGGCGATCAATCCGGGCCTCGAATTCGCGACCGATGTGCTGCGCTTCACCTACTCGTCCATGACCACCCCAAGTGAGGTGTGGGACTACGATCTCGCCACCCGCTCGCGGACCCTGCGCAAGCGCCAGGAAATCCCGTCGGGGCACGACCCCGCCAACTACGTGACACGGCGATTGCTCGCGCCCACCTCCGACGGCGAGATGGTGCCGATCTCACTGCTGCATCACAAGAACACGCCGATCAACGGAACGGCGCCGGCCCTTGTCTATGGATACGGGGCTTATGGGATCGCTATTCCGGCGGCATTCAGCACCAACCGTCTGTCGCTCGTCGATCGCGGCTTTGTCTTTGCGATTGCGCATGTGCGCGGCGGCACCGAGAAAGGTTGGGGCTGGTACCGTAATGGCAAGTTGGCCAAGAAGCCGAACACGTTCCACGACTTCATCGCCGCAACGCAGTTCCTGATCGAACAGCATTGGGTGTCCCCGGCGAAAGTGATCGCGCAGGGTGGATCGGCCGGCGGGATGCTGATGGGTGCCGTCGTCAACCAGCGCCCGGATTTGTTTGCTGGGATCGTTGCGGAGGTGCCGTTTGTCGACGTCCTCAACACCATGCTCGACGACACGCTTCCGCTCACACCGCCGGAATGGCTGGAGTGGGGCAATCCGCGCACCGACGCCAATGTCTTCCGCACCATCCTCAGCTATGATCCGTATGAGAACGTGCATGCGCAGCACTATCCGGCGATGCTCGTGTTCGCCGGCCTCACCGATCCGCGCGTGACTTATTGGGAGCCGGCGAAATGGGTCGCACGCCTGCGCTCACGACGCATCGGCGACGCACTGCTTGCATTGCATACCAACATGGGCGCCGGCCACATGGGTGCGTCCGGGCGCTTCGATCGCCTTAAAGAGATCGCGCTCGCTTACGCGTTTGCCATCAAAGTTGCGCTGGCCGACACCGCGCAAGCACGCTCGCCGACTCCGGTCCGCACCGCGGCTGAATAAGGCCGACGCTGGAGCGCATCCCGATTGAATAGAAACGGATGCGCTCTCAGCTGTGTTTTTCGAGGTGCTCGCGCAGTTCGTCGATCGAGGCGAACCGCATGACGCCGCTCGGCAGTTGCGCCTCGATCGAACCGTCGGTGTAGAGCGTATACGCCATGCCGTCGATCACGCCGGACTTGAGGATGGAGATCGGCATGGGCTGCGCGGGAGCTGGCTGGCTGGCCGAAGTTTGCTCGCTGAACGGATTCGCATGCTCTTCGGGTTGCGGCGGCGCGGCGCGCTCCGGAGCCGGGCGCTCGGGCTCGCTCCGCCCCCCAGCCGCGCGCGACCAGTTCGGATCAAAGATATTGCGGGTCGGTCGCGACGGCGCCGGCTGAGGACGCACGCTCGGTGCGGGCGCCGGCTCAGGGCGGCGCTCGAACCGGGGTTCAGGTAAGGGACTCGCTGGCGGCGGGGTTGGAACGGACCGACCTGGTCCCGTTGGCGAGAGCGGCACAGTTTCCACCTCGTCGGCCACGGACGGCTCGCTCGTGTCGAATCCGCTCGGACGCACCGGAGGAAAGTCCGCAGCCGGCCGGTCCGCGGACGGAATCGGGCCGAGCCGCTGCTCGGGGGCACGACGGCCGGGAGACAGAGGTTGCGGCCGCGCCGCGGCGCCCGGCCGGCTGCCGGCACGTGCGGCCGCCTCCGCATCAACGGGACGCGGCTGGCGCGCGGGACGCTCGAGCAGGCGCCCCACGCGGCGCAACTCACGCACCGTCGCGGCCAAACCGAATACGATCATTGCGCCGACGATCGCGACCGCCCCGCTCATGATCAGGGTGTTGCCAAGGCCGAATTCATAATTGGGAAATCCGACAAGGATCGCGCCCAAGCCGGCAACGGCCGCAACGCCGCTGATCGCAAACAAAATGGCAACCATGAAGAGGGCCTTTTCTCCTACGTCTCGCCGGGCCGAGCTTTCGATTGCGCCGGATTTCATCCGGGCGACCTGTGCTTATGGCAAAACCTTAGTAAAACTGTATCGAGACTTCATTAACGCGGTTAACCAAAAAACGACCGGCGTATTTACCATATTACCTTTAGCGCCGATTCATGCCAGAAATGGAACCATCGGGGCGGCTGAGGTGATATCGTCGCGCGCCGGCCCGCCGACACGTCCCCGCGACGATCCGTTCGTTGGTCGGCTCCCCAGTTTGATGGAGAACCCCTATGTCGTTTACGCTTCCGCCGCTTCCCTATTCCCATGACGCGCTGGCACCCTACATGTCGCGCGAGACGCTCGAATATCATCACGATAAGCACCATCAGGCCTACGTCGACACCGGCAACAAGCTGCTTGCCGGCAGTCCGTTTGAGGGCCAGTCGCTCGAGCAGGTTGTCACCGGCTCCTACGGCAAGAACGCGCCGCTCTTCAACAACGCCGGCCAGCACTACAATCACATGCACTTCTGGAAGTGGATGAAGCCGGGCGGCGGCGGCACCAAACTTCCGGGCGATCTGCAGAAAAAGATCACTGACGATCTCGGCTCGTTCGACAAGATGAAGGAAGAGTTCGTTCAGGCGGGTGTCGGACAATTCGGGTCAGGCTGGGCTTGGCTGGCGATCAAAGACGGCAAGATCGTCGTGATGAAGACGCCGAATGGCGAGAACCCGCTGGTGCACGGCGCCAAGCCGATCCTGGGTTGCGACGTATGGGAGCATTCCTACTACATCGATTACCGCAACCGCAGGGCGGACTACATCAAGGCGTTCCTCGACCATCTGGTGAACTGGGAATACGTCGAGGAGATGTACAAAGCAGCATCCAGCCATAAAGCAGCCGCGTAACGCTTTCCTTCATCGGGCGACGACAGGGCGCGGCTTAGAGCCGCGCTCTCTTTTTCAAGCGCGATGCAACCTTTGTTCGTTGTTGACCAGTCTCCCTCGGTTGGTAGGCTCACCCGCAAGTAAAAAATATCAGGGGGACCCAATGCCCGCGATCACCCGACAGGGGGCGCCACCATTTCCGTATGCGTGTGATCCGCGTGGGTCATCGCGGTTGTGCGCCGCACCACATCGTCCGCTTGGTATCGGGCGACTTATCTGTCAGACAAATCAAGCCACAATCGGTTGCTAGGCGACCACCTTGGCCCCCGACGCTCGGGGCAGCCCTGCCGGGGCTTAACGAACAGTATTGAGCGGATCGATGGCGCAAGCCGATCTCTTGCAACAGCCTCCGACTGCGGTGAGCGGTGCTCGCCGACAGCGAACTGAGGCACGCCGAAGCCTGCACGACCGTCTCGGCATTGTGCTCACCGCGGCGGATCGCTGGTTCGATGCTGCCGCTGTTGCCCTTCTCGTTCTTGTCGCGATCGTGGCGGCACTGACGTTCCGGGATTACGGCTTGGGTTGGGACGATTACACCCACTCCGAATACGGCGCGCTGCTCCTACGCCTATATGATTCCGGATTTGCTGATCGGCGCGCCCTCTCTTTTGTGAACCTCTACGCCTACGGCGGCGGGTTCGATATGTTTGCCGCGCTTGCCGCCAAAGTGCTGCCGTTCGATTTGTTCGAGACGCGGCGACTGTGCGGAGCGTTGATCGGCCTTATCGGCCTCTGCATCACCTGGCGGATCGGGCGCCGCATGGGTGGCCCGCTCGCCGGCCTCATCGGGTTGGCGCTGCTTGCCACCTGCCCGCTCTATTACGGGCACATGTTCATGAACGCCAAGGACGCGCCGTTCGCCGTCGCCATGGCGCTGATGCTGTTGGGGCTGGTGCGCGCGTTGCAGGAATATCCCGCGCCGCGGGCCACGACAGTGACGATTTTCGGCTTGGGTCTCGGGTTGTCGATGGGCACAAGAGTGCTCGGCGACTTCGCGCCCATCTATGGAATTGCCGGGCTCGTGCTGATCGTAGCCCTGGAAACGAAGCGCCTCGGCGCATTCGCGCCAGCAAAAGGTGAGGCGCTTCGGTTCATCCTCACGCTTTTGCCGGCGCTCGTGCTTGCCTACGCGGTGATGGCCTTGGTGTGGCCGTGGTCCGTCGTCTCGCCACTCAATCCGCTGCGCGCCGTCGCATATTTCTCGCACTTCTTCGAGAAGCCCTGGAAGGAAATGTTTGCTGGCGTGCCGGTGGCGGTGCCCGACATGCCGCGCACCTATGTGCCTTGGCTGTTCGCCTTGACCATGCCGATCATTCTCTTGGTGCTCGGAGCCCTGGGGATCGCGGGCGCGGCACTGGCGCTGACCCGACGCAATATGCCCGCAGGCTGGCGCGCCGGCATTCTGGTGACCGGGCTTGCCGCCACGGTGCCGATCCTGGTTGCGTTGCTGACCCGGCCCGCCATGTACAATGGCATTCGCCACTTCGTGTTTGTCACACCGCCGCTCGCCGTGGTTGGCGGGCTTGCTGGTGCGTGGATCATCAGTAGCTTCGCCGACCTATCGCGCTTGGCCGCATTGGGCGCGAGCGCAGCGATCGCGTTCGGCCTTGCCGTGCCGACCATCGATATGATCCGGCTGCACCCTTACGAGTATACGCACTTCAACTTGCTTGCCGGCGGCGTGCGCGCGGCCGATGAACGCTACATGCTCGACTACTGGGGGCTCGCCTTCAAACAGGCGGCCGATGAACTGCGCGCCAAGCTGCAAGAGAAGGCGGACGTTGCACCATCCAATCGCCGCTGGCGCATCGCGGTATGCGGCCCGCAGCGGCCGGCGCAAGTCGAGCTGGGACCGGACTTTGTTACGCAGGGCGATCCTGGGGGTGCGGATTTCGCGATGATGCTGGGCGAGTTCTATTGCCTGAAGCTCAACGCTCCGGTCGTCGTCGAGGTCGAACGCGACGGCGTCATCTTCGCGCGTGTCTATGACATTCGTGGCCGCTCGATCCGCAGCTTGCTGACCCTTCCGGCGCCATAAGCCTGATCGATCAATATGTTTGATCGATCAGGGCCGCCGCTGGGCTTTGCTGATTGTTTGAACCCGTATTTCTGATAGGTAATTGATCCTACCTTGCCATCTCTTTGATTGGAACTGCTCCGGTCACGTCAGGGTTTCCCTATGCCCCGATCAATGACTGAGAGGAGGACCACATGGACCCGAACGATCCGCTGCATCGCGATGAGTGGCGGCAGGATTTTGGAGCTGATGAGGCGCGCAGCGCCAATGCCACATGGGGTTGGGTGGCCGCGGCGGTGTTTGTTGCCGTTGTGCTGTTTATCGCTTTCACCAGCGGACACAACGGCACGCAGACCGCGTCAAACGATATGCAGCCGTCCGCGTCACGGATGATGACGCCGCCCGCGGCACCAGCGAATCCTGCTGACAGCACGAACCGCTAAGCGGCTCCGTCTCACGGCCGCTCTGGCGCGCGCGTCAGCGATAGCGCTGCGGGAAGGGCAAGCCCGAACGCGAGCGCCAGGGCGGCCGCAACGGCGGCTGTGAGATAGACATCCTGCAGCGCGTGACCGATCGCATCGGCGAGCTGCGCGATCACGGCTTCAGGCAAGAGCGCGCGCGTCGCCGGGGTGAGCAGCTGCCGCACCGCGTCGCCCGAGCCCGGGGCCGCGCGCGCGATGGCAAAGTTGATCACGGCGCCGCCGACGCCGGCGCCGATCGCCATTCCAACGGAACGCAGAAACAAATTCGAGGACACCGCCGCGCCGCGGTTCTCCCAACCGATTTCGGCCTGGCACGCGACGATGAAGGTGGTGTTGCAGAGCCCCATGCCGATCCCAACCACGATCGCGCCGGTGGTTACCGAATACACAGTTGTACTCATCGCCATCAGCAGGGCGCCCGCAATCAACAACACACCGCCGCAAACCGCAGCGATGCGAAAATTCGTCCGCGCCATGATGCGGGCGGCGAGCACGCTCGCCACGCTCCACGCCAGCGCTTGTGCCGAGTAGACGAGACCGGCGATGCGCGCCCCGTGGCCCAACACGCCTTGCACATAGGCCGGCAGGAACAAGGTCGTGCACGAGAGAACGATGCCGATGCAGAAGGCGCCGAGATTGGTGAGGACGACGCTGCGCACGCGCCATAGTTCGTATGGCACGATCGGCTCGCCCGAATAGCGTTCGTTCACGAACAGCGCGAACAACAGACAGGCGCCCAGCACGAGCAAGCCGATGAACCAGACCCGCGGCAGATCATTCGCCTGAATGAGCGCCAGCAGGATCGCGCCGGCGCCGAGCATGAGCAGCGCCGAGCCCATGTAGTCGATGCGGTGCTCGCGCCGCGTTTTCGGCTCATGGAACAGCAAACCGAGCATCACCAGCGTGATGATACCGATCGGCACATTGACCCAGAAGATGATCGACCACGACAGGTGCTCGACAATGAAGGCACCCGCGATCGGTCCAGCGATCGCGGCGAGACCCCAGACGCTCGACTGCCAGGCTTGCGCACGCGCGCGTGCCTCGCCGCGATACATATCGCCGAGGATCGTGATTGTCAGCGGCTGCAACGCGCCGGCGCCCAGTCCCTGCAAGGTGCGAAACGCGATCAGCCATCCCATCCCGGACGCAAATCCGCACAGCGTCGACCCGATCAGAAACAGTGCGGCCCCGACATAGTAGGCGCGCTTGCGGCCATAGAGATCGGCAAAGCGCCCATAGACGGGCGCAGTCACAGCGCTGGTGAGGATGTAGGCCGCGAACACCCAGGTGAACCATCCGAAGTTGCCGAGCTGGGCAACGATCGTCGGCATCGCCGTGGCTACGATGGTGACTTCGATCGCGACCATAAAGGCCGACATCATGCATGCGGCTGTCACCAGCCGGCGCCGCATCCCGGTCTCCGTCGGCGCATCGTCGTAGGTCAAGCTGCGTCCTCTTGATGCGGTGCGACGGTCATGCGGGTGCCAGAGCTTGCGGCGCGCACATTAGCGATTGGGCGCGCCAACGCCAGGGACGGTTCCCGGACAGTCGCCGAACCGTGGCCCCGATCGACGGCGCCTGACTGGCGTTTTTGCATGGCATCCATATGATCGCGCATGAAGCTCGCGCCCGCATGGCTCCCATGACAGATCTGTTTGTCGAACTCCCCTTTCAGCCGCCGCCGGCCGCAGCCTACCTTGACCGGCTGGCTGAGCTGTGGGGCCGGGCGCGCACGGTTGCGGAGACCTTGCCGGCGTGTCCGTGTCACGGCGTCGTGGCTGGGGTGATCGATCCGGACGTCATGGAGCACAACATGCTTGCGCCGCTGCGCGCGCGCTATCGCCAGAATGGTCACGACGACCTCGCTGCGCTGGTTGAACGGCGGCTGCGCAAATCGCCGTTTGCCGGCGCACGCTCTGCGTTCCCGCGCTGGCTGCAAAGCCTTGAAGCGACCCCGCTCAATGAGGAGGCGCGCCGGATCCTGTACGCCGATCTCGAGAGCGGGCTGCGCTTCTACGCGGAGAATGCAGAACCATTCACCTGCACCTGACGATCCTGTAATTCTCCGTTCCAAATTAGTGTTCAATCAAGGGAGGACTACCGATGAGCCTGAACATCCGCCGCGTCGTCACCGGCCACGACAAAAACGGCAAGGCCACGGTCAAAGTTGATGAAATGGTGAAGAACGTCGCGTCCGCGCGGCCCGGTGCCCATGCGGCGGTGATCTGGACAAGCGAAGGTTTCCCGGTCAACAACGACGGCGACACTGATGGATCCGCACGCAAGGTCGGCACCACGCTCGACAATGGCATTGTGTTTCGCGTGGTGAGCTTCGGACCGGGCGTTTCCCCGCGCAACCATCGCACCGACTCGATCGATTATGCGGTCGTCATCTCCGGCGAAATCGACATGGAGCTCGACGACGAGACCGTGCATCTCAAAGCTGGCGACGTGCTGGTGCAGCGGGGCACGATCCACAATTGGGTGAACAGGGGCACGCAACCCTGCGTCATCGCGTTCACGCTGGTTGCGGCAAAGCCCGTGACTGCCGGCGGCAAGGTCCTGCACGCGCACGGTTGAGCGAGCGCTTCACCCATCGAGCTCGGGGTAATGGCGGAAGATGCCCATCTCATTGAACGGAATGCGCCGATCCGAGCTCAGGTAGGCGGCGATGCGCGGGCGTTCGGCGACGCGATCATGCAGCTGGACGACCCGCGCGTATTTGCGCTCAATACGGCGCATCGTTTTGGGAAACGCGTAGCGCAATCCTTCGACGATCTGGAACATTGAGAGATCCGCGGTGCTCAGCCGCGCACCGGCCAGGAATCCGGACTTGTTGCGCGCCAGCACGTCATCGAAATAGCCGAGAAATTTCGGAGCGCGGTTTTTCAGGAAATCGCCCGTACGCCGCTTGGATTCCTTCTTCTGGTCCTCGTAATAGAGACCCGAGCCGATCGGATGATGGGTGTCGTGGATTTCCACCAGGAAATCCGCGATAGTGAGCTCGAGTTGATGCACCCAGAACATGCCCGCCTCGGAGGCAGGCATCAGCTTGTGACGGCGGCCCAGTAACAGAAGGATGTTGGTCGTCTGGGCGATGATCAGTTTTCCAGCTTTGAGAAACGGCGGAGCAAACGGCGGCTCCTGCAGGCGCGCGCGGCGCATTGCGGCGAACATTTTGTCTTCGCCGCCAGGGCGACGGGCGACATCGATGTAATCGGCACCCGCCTCCTCGAGCGCCAGCCGGATGAATTCGCCGCGACCTTGAATCTCAGGCCAATAGTAAAGCTCATACTGCATGGAGGACCGCCTTTGCTGTGATCAAGCGTTGCCGGAAGGACACAGTTGTAAACTCTATTACACCGCCGGCTCAGCAAACCCGTTTTCCGCCTTATACATCCGCCACCCATGGGTTACATCAATGCTGATCCGGAGCACGGCTATGTCGCTGAAGGCCATGATTGCCGCGTGTGCATTTGCGCTTGCCGCAACGAGCGCGCACGCCGGGTATGTGTTCAAGGGCAACGATACCGGCGGCATCATCTCCTGGAATCCGGAAGTCGCGATGATCTACAAAGAGGTCGCGGCGGAGCATTGCTCGCGCTACAACAAGGTCGCGTTCATCACCAGCGTCCACCCGAACTACGGCGACTATGTCGCCTTCGTGTGTGCTTTCCCACGTGGCTATGATCCCGTGAAGGCGCGCTACTATCAGTCGATGGGCGTCCTGCGGGTACGCGACTGACGATTTGGGCCGTTAAGCCTCACTGCAAACGCGCTTGCGTCCCCTGCGCCATGGTGTCCTTCACCTTGGCGATCAGCTGCTTGAGCGTGAAGGGTTTGGCCAGAAACTCAAATTGACCTCCCTCCGGCAGGCTCTTGGCGAAAGCCTCCTCGGCGTAGCCCGAAACAAAGATGATCTTGAGATCGGGGCTGCGCTTGCGCAGTTCCTTGAGCAATGCGGGGCCGTCCATTTCCGGCATCACCACGTCGGAGACAACAAGATCGATGCTGCCATCGTGACCATCGATCAGCTCGATGGCCTCGAGACCGTTGCCGGCCTCAAGCACGTTGTAACCGCGCGATTTTAGTCCCCGCGCATTCAGGCTGCGCAATCCCTCTTCGTCCTCAACCAACAGGATCGTGCCCTGCCCCGTGTCATCGGCGGCACGCGCGGGACGGCTCTCGGTTGCGACAGGCTTGATCGACGCGAGATCCTCGGAAGTGGGCGTGTGGCGTGGCAAAAAGATCCGGAACACGGTTCCCTTGCCGAGTTCCGATTCCGGAACGATGAAGCCGCCTGTCTGTTTGATGATGCCGTATACGGTTGAGAGGCCGAGCCCGGTCCCCTTGCCGACTTCCTTGGTGGAGAAGAATGGCTCGAAAATTCGGTCCATGATGTCAGACGGAATGCCGGTTCCGGTATCGGCAACCTCGACCAGCACGTAATCGCCCGCTGGCAGGCTCCAGCCCTCGAATTTGCTGGTCTCCGACTGGGTGACGTTGCTCGCCCGCACCGTCAGCTTGCCGCCGTCGGGCATGGCGTCGCGCGCATTGATCGCGAGATTCACGATCACCTGCTCGAACTGCGACAGGTCCGCCTTGACCGGCCACACGTCATGCCGCTGCACGTCAAGGGTGACCTTCTCGCCAATCAACCGGCGCAGCAGGATGGACAGGTCCGAGAGCGCTTCGCCCAGATCAAGCACTTGCGGCCGCAACGTCTGGCGACGCGAGAATGCCAGGAGTTGGCGCACCAGGCTCGCCGCCCGGTTGGCATTCTGTTTGATCTGCATGATGTCCTGAAAGGACGGGTCCGACGGCCGATGCGCATTGAGCAGGAAATCCGTCGCCATGATGATCGCTGACAGCACGTTGTTGAAATCGTGAGCGATCCCGCCGGCGAGCTGGCCGACCGTCTCGAGTTTTTGCGATTGCAGAAACTGGCTCTCGAGACTGCGCTGCTCCGTGATCTCGAGCGCATAGACGATCGCCGCTTCCTCGTCATCCTGATCGACGGGCGTGACGTAGAACCGCGCCCAACGCTCGCCCTGCCCGGCAAGGGCCGCGTCAAGCGGGGTCGCAAGCTCGGCGCGGCGGCCGAGATGCGTCTCCAGCGATGCGCGATCGCGCTCGGCAACGATGTCGAGGATTGAAGATCCGTCCGGCTGCTGCTTCTGGCCAAGCCGCGTCGACTCGAACAACCGGGTGAACAGGGCGTTCGCCCGCGCAATCTTGCCGCCCCGATCGACGGTAGCGATTGCCATCGGGGTATTCTGGAAGAAGCGCATGAACCCCGTATCGGCTTCCCGGACCAAAGTCCCTTCGGCTGCCGCAGCCGGCGCACCCGCATCTGTGCTGGCAGCGACTGGTGGACCGGAATCCATTATCGATTGGAGCGGCTCGAAACTGTGTACCGCTGGCGGAGCGAGGCCCTCCCGGACGGTCCAGGCCATGAGCTGGGACCCGCCCACGCCTCCCGGCAACGGCCGAACCCTGATGCTTAACCCCGTATGAATATCCTCCTGTGCGTCCCGACCCTCACAAGCGGCCTTGATCAGACGATAAAGCGCTTCAGAATTCCCGGGCCCCCCTCCGAATGCCTGCTCAATCGCGCAGAAATCCAGTTCCGGGCGGACGCGGGCCCGCATGGCGGGATTGGCGTAGATCACGCGCCCCGTTCCAGTCGTAACGGCGATGCCTTCGCCTGCGCCGTCGAGCACGGATCTGACGAAGCCGGGCGTTGGGTCCTCGCCTGCGACGCGGAGCACCCCGGTGAGTGCCGCCAACAGCGCAAAGACGCCGATAGCGCTCAGGACGACCAGCAGGATAAGGGTAAATGCCGCCGCTCGCTCACTGCCCGTGAGCCAGAGGACCACAGCCAAGCCCAGAACGGCGGCGGTTGCCGCCAAAGCCCGCAAAATCAGGCCCCGACGGTCGCCACGCTCAAGGACGCCCGGGTAGTCCCCACTCAGGTCCTGCGTCGCCATGCTGCCGAATCGTATTGGGGTGTCCTTGATGAATCAGCCCCGAGGCATGCGCAAGGGGTAGTAGACCATTGTTTCCGAATGAAATATCGTCCCTGACGCAACTTTGCCCGCTTTCAGCGCTGAAGTTTGCCGTTTTTGGGTCGGCGATGGGGATTATAGGGACGCCGCCCGCGTACGGGGAGAAGCCAGATGTCAGGATTGTTGGGCGGCCAGCTGCCGATGTTTGCCGTTGCGGCGCTGGTCTTGGTGGTCGCCGTTATTGGCGCGATCTTCGTGGTTCGCCGAGGCGGCAAACGCGGGCGCGGCGAAGCCGGTACGCGCGGACGCCAGGGGCCACGCCTCGCCATGATCGATTCAACGCCAATCATCGACGGCCGCAAGCTCGTGATCGTGCGACGCGATGATGTCGAGCACCTCGTGCTGATCGGCGGGGCGACCGACGTGCTCATCGAGGCGAATATCCGCCGTTCCGAGTTCGGTCGACACCGTTCCGGTACACCCGCGCGAGACCGCCCCCCGTGTTGCGGCGGAGGCTCCGCCACGCGTGGCGATTGCCGAAGCACGAGCCGATGCGCCCGAGGCAGACGAAGTCACCAAAGAAATCCCGGTGCCTGAAGCAGCGAGTTGGCCGCTGCAGCCGGATGCAGTCCAGCGCCTGAAGCGAGCCCCGGATTCGGCGGCGGACACGTCCGTGCGGCCGGCAGCGCCGGAAACGCCCGCCGCAGAATCGCTTCCAGTTCGTGCTCCGATCGTCGAGCCCATGCGCGCTGTCCTCGAGGAGCCCGCGCCATCGCTGGCTGCCGAGCCGATCAAGGAGCAGCCCGCCGACGTACCGATGGACCATTTTGCGGAGCTCGCGGCGGCGTTGCAGCGGCCGACCGCGCCGGATAACAAAGTACCGCCTGCCCGTCCTGCCACCGCCGCGACCGGCAGTGATGACCAGAATCTCACCGACATGGCGCACCGCCTCGAGGCAGCGTTGCGCCGGCCAGTCTCGGCTTCCGCCCCGGGCTTTGTCTCGATGCGATCGGAGCCGCGCCGGCCGTTTCAGTCGTCCCCGGCAAACCAGCGACTCAATCCGAGCGTCGATCTCCCCCGCGCATCGCTCCGGGGCGGGGCGGAACCGCGCCTTGCACCCGAGCCACGGGTTATGCCGGAACCGCGTGGCCCCGCCGCCGAACCCCGCATCGGGGCCGAACCGCGCATCGCGCCTGAGCCTCGGGTGAGCGCCGAGCCGAAACCCGAACCGAGCGAAGACAAGCCTGCGTTCCAAGATCTCGAACGTGAGATGGCAAGCCTGCTCGGCCGCGCGCCGCGATAGCCAAGCGCTTCGCAAGATGGCTCGGGCGTGACACGCCCGAGAGGACTAATCGTCGCGGTAGACCCGCTCGCGGCGCTCGTGGCGCTCCTGAGCCTCGAGCGACAGGGTCGCAATGGGGCGCGCCTCGAGCCGCTTGAGGGCAATCGGCTCGCCGGTCTCCTCGCAATACCCATAGGTCCCGTCATCGAGACGTTGGATGGCCGCGTCGATCTTGGCGATCAGCTTGCGCTGGCGATCGCGCGCCCTCAACTCGATCGCCCGGTCGGTCTCCGACGAGGCGCGGTCGGCCAGGTCAGAGTGGTTTTGATTCTCGTCCTGCAGATGTTGCAGGGTCTCCTTGGCTTCCTTGAGGATATCCTCTTTCCAGTCGAGCAGCTTCTGTCGGAAATATTCCCGCTGGCGCTCGTTCATGAAGGGCTCTTTTTGGGAAGGCCGATAGTTGGGCTCCTTAGGCAGGCTCATCCAAGTCCAACTCCATGTACTTGATTCTGCCCCTTGCGCGGTGTTTCCGCGCGCGCCTTATATCGGCGAGCTTTCTGACTTACAACACCGACCTAGTGCGCCAGTTGGGGCAATAATCCCAGTCTCCCGATCCCCCGGTAACCAAGCCAATGAGGCAAGGACGTGACGCGTTTTGAAGGTACCAGTTCCTACGTGGCGACCGCCGACCTTAAGGTTGCCGTGAACGCCGCCATCACCCTCGAACGCCCGCTCCTGGTGAAGGGCGAGCCCGGTACCGGCAAAACCATCCTGGCCCTCGAAATCGCCAAGAGCCTTGGCGCGCCGCTGCTTGAATGGCACGTCAAATCCACCACCAAGGCGCAACAGGGCCTTTATGAGTACGACGCCGTGTCGCGCCTGCGCGACAGCCAGCTCGGCGACGAGCGGGTGCGCGACATCCGCAACTACATCAAACGCGGCAAGCTGTGGGACGCGTTCGTCGCCGACGAGCGTCCGGTGCTCTTGATTGATGAGATCGACAAAGCCGACATCGAGTTCCCCAACGACCTGCTGCAGGAACTCGATCGCATGGAGTTCTATGTCTATGAGACCGGCGAGACCGTGCACGCACGCCGGCGTCCGATCGTGATTATCACGTCAAACAACGAGAAGGAACTTCCCGACGCTTTCCTGCGCCGCTGCTTTTTTCACTACATCCGGTTCCCGGATGCCGACACCATGCGGGCGATCATCGCCGTCCACTTTCCCGCGATCAAACAACGGCTGGTGTCCGAAGCCCTGACCCTGTTCTACGAAATTCGCGACGTGCCCGGCTTGAAGAAAAAGCCGTCGACATCCGAACTCCTCGATTGGCTGAAATTGCTGATGGTCGAAGACATTGGTCCGGAAATCCTGCGCGAGCGCGACCCCAAGAAGTTGATCCCGCCGCTGCACGGTGCGCTGCTCAAGAACGAGCAGGATGTCCATCTGTTTGAACGCCTCGCCTTTATGGCGAGACGTGAGGGCCGTTGAAGTCAGTGGCGCCGATTCGATGTTCCGCACCACCTGCCGCACGCGCTTTCAGGCGCGTTAAATCGAAAAGCAATACTGGAAGCAATTACTTCCTGGTGCCCCTCATCACGCGCTTCAGACGCGGGGCACTAGAACGGCAGCCCGGTCATGGCGAACGAATAGATCACGCCGAGACCGAAGATCCATTGGTTCTCGCTGCCTCCCGGCCCGTTCACGATCGGCGAATTGGCAGTCGATCCGATCAGCCTTTGGTACTCCACAAACCCGTAGGTCGCCCAGACGGGATTGAAGCGATACTTGAGCTGGGTGCCGGCTCCGACTGATTGCCAGCCGGTCCCTACATGGTACTGGGGCAATCCGGACGCGAGCGATTGGGCCGGCGTAATGCTGAAATAAGGGGCCGCAGTTTCGCTCGTGACGTAGCGCGCCCGTGGCCCCCCCGACAGCGTCAGAGCCGAGGACAGGGGGAGTATGGCATCCATGAACAGGTTCGCGGTGATTCCATCGCCCGCCCCAACGCCCTGCATCACTTCGGCCCGGGTGCGCAGCCAGGGCATTGCCCAGTAATCGACGTACCCGCCGAGGTTCAACGTCATCCCGACATTGCCGAGCCCGCTAATTTTCTGGCTCTGCGACCACACCAATGAACCAACGGGGCCGATCCCGAACACGCCGTTGTCAAACAGCGCAAACCCAATGCCGTCCAGGGGCCCGTGAAAGCGCTCCGGCGATCCTGGCTTGGACAGATCAAAATACGGCACCGGCAGCGCGTCGAAGGCGTTTGAGCCCGGATAGCGGGGAACAGCGCGGACATCGGCACCGATCGTGACGATCCACGTGGACGGCGCCGCCGCTGCACCCGGCTGAACCGCCAGATCCGCCGCCTGGCTCGCGGACGCGAACATCAAGCCAAGCAGCAACACGACCGAACCGAACTTGCGCCCCATTGCACTACCCCTGCCCCCAAGGTCCCGATATGGCCATATCAGGTGGGACCGGTAAACGCCTTTGACCTGTTTAGCGAACGCCGCGCAGTTGGTTTTGGCCAGTCTGTGGCACTTTTGCACCGACTTGGGAGCAGCGCCCCGGAGGAATTCAGGCTGCTTGGCGGTTAATACCAAGCTAATACGGGGCGGAGAGCCTCATTGGCCCTTCGCATCAGCCCGCGGGGAACGGCCACCGGTGCGTTTAGCCGAGCGCGCATATTCCAGGCCACGGCGCGCCCAGGTGCCGATCTGGGCCGCCGCGCGCCCCAAAGATCCGCCCGCCCAAACCAGCTCATAGGGAAGGAACAGGCGCCAGGTATCGTCGCGGTCCACCACGGCCCGGGCGATCAGCTGGCCCGCCATGGCGGTCGTATTGATCCCATGTCCACCGAACCCGCTCGCCACCCAGAGGCCCGGCGAGATCTCGCCGATCAGGGGCATCCGGTGCACCGCAAACCCCATCGTGCCGGACCAGACATGCTCGATCTCGACTTGCCCCAATTGCGGGTAAGTGCGTGCGATCGCCGGCTTGATTCGTTCCGCCTGGCGGCCCGGATCACCCACCCATGCGGTCGCCCCGCCACTCCACATCAGTCGGTTCGAATCAACGACGCGATAGTGGAAATCGGAGCCGTGCGAATTGCTGACGGCGCCGGCAAAGGCAACGGCATCCGCCAAATCGGGGAGTGGACGCGTCACCGCGACGTAGGTCGTCATTGGCAGGATCGTCGAGGCGAGCGCTGACGCACTGTGCTGCAGTTGCACATTTCCGGCGAGCACGATGTGGTTTGCGCGAATTTTCCCCTTCGGCGTACTCACCCGCTTGCGCACGCCGATCGGATCGATGTGCAGCGCGGGCGTTTCCTCGAACAGCCGGGCTCCGCGCCGTTGCGCATCGGTCGCCAGCCCGAGCGCGTAGTTGAGCGGCTGGACATGGAAAGCGTGCGGAAAATAGAGGCCGTGGAAGTAGATGTCGCTCTTGAGCCGCTCGCGGACGCGCTCCATGGGCCAGCCCTCGACCGCAACGCCGAAATCATGGGCCAGCAAGGTCAGCGTCCGCATCATCACATCGGCATTGTCGACTTTGGAGACGTCGAGCCAGCCATCGACCGGATCAACGCCTGGCATGGCGAGCCCAAGGACCGTGTTGCGGACATAGGCAACGCCGTCTTCGGCAAGCGCCCACAGCGCCTTGGCGTGAGCGAGACCGCAGCGCTCCACCAGCCGCTCAGCGCTCTGAGCAAAACCGGGCAACACAAAACCGAGATTCCGGCCGGAAGCCTGCCCGGCAATATGGCCGGCTTCGATCAGGGCAACCGACCAGTCGCGTCGAGCGATTTCCCGCGCCACCGTCAGCCCGGCAAGCCCGCCGCCGATGACACAAACGTCGACGTCGAGATCGAACGTCAATGTCGGAAATTCCGGGGGTGCGACGGCGGTTCGGCCGTACCAGACAGCCGTCCGGTCTGGCGGCGCGGTGATCTCGGCTATACTCTCATGCGTCATGCGTCGTCTCATGCTTCTGCGCCACGCCAAGTCCGACCGGCCGCCTGGAGTTGCCGATCACGATCGTCCGCTCAATCGACGCGGGGCGCGGGATGCCGGCGTGGTGGGTACCTACCTCGCGCACAACGCGCTCATCCCCGAGCAGGTGTTGTGCTCGACCGCCAACCGCACCCGCGAGACCTGGGACCTCGCCCGCCATCAATTGCCGGAGTCGCCGCCGGTGAATTTCGAGGAACGGCTTTACGAAGCCGAACCGGAAGCGATCCTTACGCTGCTCCGCGGCACGGCGCAAAAGGTGCATTCGCTCCTGGTGGTCGGCCACAACCCGGGAATTCAGCGCGTAGCCCTCGCCCTGGTCGCTTCAGGCGACATCGAGGCGCGCGAACGCCTGCATGAAAAGTTCCCGACCGGCGCTTTGGCGGTCATCGACTTCGCGCTCGACGAGTGGACCAAGCTGCACCCCCGGTCCGGCCGGCTCGACCGCTTCGTTGCTCCACGGCAATTGGAGACCGAGCCGGATTAACGATTCGATTCATTTGTACGCACTGGACGGTTGGTAGAGCCTTCGTCGATTTGCTTGTTCATGGCAATATGTGAACTTGGAAAGACCTGGGAGGAGGTCGTACCATGTTCAAACGCATTCTGGTGCCGGTTGATCTAACTGAACCCGAGTTTGCCAAGCCGGCCATCGACACGGCGGTGGAGATGGCACGGGCGTCCGGAGGTGTCGTTCGCGTCGTCAACGTCCTGCCGATGACGCCGGTGATGCTCGCCGAATATGTGCCGGCCGACTTCGACGCGCAGCAGCGGCAATCGGCCGAGGAAGCACTCGCGGCGCTCGCCCGCGAGTGCGGATTCGAGGCGTCCCGCCTGTCCACGGTGGTTCGCCAGGGCGGCATCTATCACGAGGTGTTGGAGGAAGCGAAGCTGCTGCCGGCGGATCTCATTGTCATGAGCTCGCATCGCCCGGCGATGAAGACCTATTTCCTCGGATCCAACGCCGGCCACGTTGTGCGCTACGCAAGGTGCTCGGTGCTGGTGGTGCGGCGATAGAGGTCTACAGCGGAATCGCCAGCAGCGTGTCGATCACGCGGCTGTCGAGAATCACTGTCTTCTCCGCGAACTGCGCGCCGGCACCGTCGAGGACGATGCGATCGTCGTAGCATCCGGTCGCGAACAACATGGTCTCGCCGGTGTGCATGATGCGGGCAACCATGAAGCTCGTGCGCGCGCGCAGGCTGCCATTCTCCGCATGAATCCGCGGCGTCCCCAGCACGTGCCGGTAGCGCTGGGCTTCATAGACATTGGCCTGACGCAGCGCCTTGATGCGATCGCGCAGCATCGCCCGCGACGTCGCCGACATGATCCCGAGCGGCAATCCTTGCGCCACGTTTTCCGCGGTGGTGACGAGATAACGCCCGTCGGCGCTGAAGAAGTCCGGCCAGACTTCGAGGCGATCTTCGTCGATCGCCTCGGCGTAGCGTGTGTTGAGGTCCTCGACCGCGAGTTTTTGCTCGATATTCATCACATGCGCATGTGTTCGCGGTACGCTTTCCAGAAGCCGCGCACCGCCGCCTCGGAGACACGGCTCTCCTCCGAGGAGGTCCCCTGCCCGCCCATTTCGAGAACCGAGAGCTCACGCGGCGCGCCGCGGCTGCCGCGCTGCACGAACCCGGTCGCAGCCCCGTCCTCCATGGAGATGAAGCCCGCCGGGCCGATCAGATTGGCCTGACGCAGGCGCAATTCATTGAGCCGGTCGTCGTCGCTGGTAAACCCGAAGCAGGTCCACACCAATTCGCTGCGCTCGAGCCCTTGCGGCACAATGCGGCGCACCGCAAGGCTGTTGCGGATCTGCTGCAACACAAAGCCGGGAAAGATCGCCAGGATCTGCAGGCCGATCCCATCGCCGAACTCATCGACGGATTGCAATAATTCCGGCGCTTCGAGCGAATAGCCATCCTGCGCGCTGCGCATCTTGGCCTGCTCGTACTCAGAACCGGCAATGTCGGCCGCCATGGAGTAGCTGATGTGGCCGGCGCCATTTTGGTTCACCACCAGCCCGCCTTTCTGCGACAGCCGGTTGAGGCGAAACGTGGTGAAGAACATGTGCAGCAGCGAGGCGTGATAGGAGTCCTTCGTGTTCTCCATATAGAGCTTCCAGTTGCTGGGCAGCGACTGGCTGTAGCCCCCCAGCAGCCGGACCGGCGCGCGCATGACGCGCCGGATCCCGCGCACGATCTCCGGACCCAGATAGGTCTCGAGCGGCGGCGGGTCGTTCCCGAGCGTTCCGAATACAAGTCCGGCCAGGACCTCGACGCGGAGCTTGCGCGGCGCGTGACGCTCGGGCGTCGCCTCCGGCGACATCCCGCCCTTGCCGCCGATCCCGCGCCGGAATGCAACCCCGGTGAGGTTGCCGGCGAGATCATATGTCCAGTTGTGATACACGCAGGCAAATTCCTTGCGTTCACCCCTTGGCACCAGACACAGCAGCGCCCCGCGATGCGCGCACCGGTTCTCGAAGGCATGGATGGCGCCGTTAGCGTCGCGCGTGACCACGACCGACATGTCGCCGAGATTGGACGTGCGGAACGTATTCGGCTGCCGCAGCTCCGCCTCAAGGCACAGGAAATTCCAGGTGTTGCCGCGAAAAATGCGTTCCTGCTCGAGCGCGTACAAATCCGGATCGGAGTAGATCCAATATGGCACGCGGCTGAGGCCTTCAGCAGGCCATTGATGCGGGCTGGTGTGCACCGTCATGGGTTACTCCCCGAGCTAGCTCATCGCCAGCTCATTGCAGGCTGATCTTGGCCTCCCGGATCACGGATTTCCAGCGTTCGCTTTCATCGCGAATGAACGCTGTCGTGGCTTGCGGCGTCCAGCCACCCGGCTCACAGGCGAGGTCGGCCAAGGTCTTTTCGATCAGCGGCTCGCGCAGCGCCTCGGCGAACTGCGAGCTCAGCCATTGCACGAGCGATGGCGGTGTGTCGGGTGGTGCCACGAGCGCGACCCAGGAGGACGTGGCGAAGCCCGGCAGGGTCTCCGCAATGGTCAACACATTCGGCAGCAGCGGTTCCGGCTTGGCGGAGGCCACCGCCAGTGCTTTCACCTCGTTATTGCGGATCGGCTGCAGCGAACTCCCCAGATTGTCGAACAACACATCGACACGTCCATCACCGAGAGCTTGCAACGCAGCCACCGATCCTCGAAACGGAACGTTGAAGATCTGGATTTGCGCCAAGCTGGCGAGCCACTGGGCGGCAAGATGCGAACTTGAGCCGATGCCATGATTAGCGACGCGCAGTTGGCCGGGATGCGCTCGCGCGTAGGCGATCAGCTCCGCGATGTTGTTGACCGGCAGATGCGGCGAGGCCACCAACACGATCGGGCTTGTTTCCAGCATCGTGATCGGGACGAAGCGATCCGGATCGTAATCGAGTTTTTGCAGATGCTGCGCCACCGTCAGCGCGCCGGCCGGCGTCACCAGCAACGTGTAGCCGTCGGGTGGGGCTCGATAAGCGGTTGAGGCCCCCACCACACCGGTGGAACCCGGCACATTGTCCACCGTGATCGGCTGTCCCCACTTGCGCGTAAAGTATTCGCACAGCGCGCGCGCCACCGCATCCGCAGTGCCGGAGCCCGCGGGAAAATTCACGATCAGGCGCACCGGTCGGGTGGGAAAATTTGGGGCGGGCGTATCCGCGGCCGCCGCAACGCCGCCGACGGCCGTCGACGCGATGAGCTGTAACGCAACCCGCAGGAGCACACGCCGCGTGGGCTCAACTAAGACTAGTCGGCGCGGAAGCCCTTCAGGTTGACCACGCGGCACCATTTGTTCCTCTCCGCCTCCACGAAACGCGCGGTAGCATCAGGGGTCATGCCAACGGACGCGCACCCATTCCGCCGGATGCGCGCCGCGATCTCGGACTGCACCAAGCCCTCGGCCAAATCACCGCTTAGTTTACCTGTAATTTCACACGCCGTCTTCGGCGGCGCCATAACCGCGACCAATCTCGCCGAGATGAGGCCCGGAAGCTGTTCCACCATTACGGGCACCTTGGGAAGTGCAGCGGCAGGTGGCCGCCCATGCGATCATCGCAAGCCAAATCGTTGCGTGGTCTCGGCGCGCTCATCGACCTTCAACAGTGACATGCTCAATCCGGTTGTTGTCGCCTGTCGTCAGCCGCCGCCATGTGGCCTTCGGTCGCGACATACCAAAGTATGATCACTCGAGCTTGATGCCGGCCGCGACAATGACCGCGCGCCAACGCTCCGCCTCCTCATGCATGAACTTGCCCGCTGCCGCGCTCGCGCCGCCGACTGGTTCGGCGGACAGATCCTTCAATCGCGCCACGATCTCCGGCTGGCGCAATGCTGTGTCGATATCGGCGCTGATCTTGTCGGCGATCGGCTGCGGCGTCCGCGGCGGGGCAACGACTGCGAACCAGGCCGAAGACACAAAGCCTGGGAGCGTCTCGGCGATGGTCGGCACTTCGGGCAGCGACGCCATGCGGCGCTCGGTGCCAACCGCAATGAGCTTCAATTGCTGGCTTTGCACCAGCGCCAGTGAAACGCCGAGATTGTCAAACATGATGTCCACGTCGCCCGCCACCAAACCCTGCAAGGCCGGCGCAGAGCCACGGTAAGGGACCTGAACGAACTTCACCTTGGCCAGCATCTGGAACATCTCAGAGGTGAGATGCGACGTGGTGCCGTTGCCTTGGGTGGCAGCGGTGATCTTACCCGGGTTGGCGCGCGCCATGGCGATGAAATCCGGGACCGTCTTGGCCGCAATCCGTGCCGGATTGACCACGAGCGCCGTCGGGACGACAGCCATGACCGAGATCGGCACGAATGCGCTCGGATCAAATCCAAGCTTAGGGTAGAGGTTCTGATTGACGACCAGCGGCGGCGGCGGCGACGACAGCAGCGTGTAACCATCAGGATCAGCATTGGCGACCGCTTCGGCTCCGATGTTGCCGGCAGCTCCGGCCTTGTTCTCGATGACAACGGGCTGGCCCCATTTGCGCGACAGCCAGTCGCCAATGAGGCGCGGTATGGCATCGGCCGTTCCTCCCGCCGGGAATGGCACGACGATGCGCACCGAGCGGTTCGGGTAATCATCGGCGGCGGCCGACATGGCGGCCAACGCGATCGTGACAACCACCGCACCGCACAGTTTGATCAGATCATTTGCGCCTACGCTCGCCACGTTCCCTCGCTGTGAATTGTTGTTGTTGCTTCTATTCAGTGTCATTGCTCGGGCGCGAGCGTTGCCGTTTGCCGCAATCGCGGGAACAGCAACATCCACAGCACCACGATCGCGAGTGCGCCGACACCGCCGACCAATGCGGACGTCACGGTGCCGAACCAGGCGGCGAGCAGCCCTGACTCGAATTCGCCGAGTGTGCCCGAGCTTCCGGTCCCGAGCGAGTTCACCGCCATCACCCGGCCAAGCATATCCTGCGGCGTGCGGGTCTGCACCAGCGAATGGCGAATGACGACGCTGATCGCATCGGCCATGCCGTAGATCGTCAGCGCAACCAGCGACAGGGCAAATGAGGTCGACAGCGCGAACACGATGATGGCGAGGCCGAACACGACGACGGACCCGAACAGAATCTGGCCAACCCGGCGATCAAGCGAACGATGTGCCAGCACGACCGACATGCACAGCGCGCCGACAGCCGGTGCCGAGCGGAGCAGCCCGAGCCCCCACGGACCGGTTTGCAGAATATCGCGCGCGTAGATCGGCAGCAGCGCCGTGACGCCGCCCAGCATGACGGCAAAGAAATCGAGTGAGATTGCCCCAAGCAGTACCGGCCGGCTGCGAATATAAGCAAATCCCGCGAACAGCGACGCCAAGGTCACTGGCTTGCGCTCGCTCGGGCGCGGGGCCGTCTTGACCAGACTGACGAGCACGCTGGCGAGAAGAAACACCACCGTGCACGTGACATAGACGGTGGTCGGTCCGAATGCGTAGATCAATCCCCCCAGCGCCGGCCCGCCGATGGTCGCCGCTTGGTTCGCCGTCGCGGAGGCTGCGATCGCTCGCGGCAACAGCGCAGCCGGCACGATGCCGGGCAGCAGCGCGTGCAAGGTCGGCGTTTCAAACGCGCGCGCCGTGCCGATGACAAACAGAATCGCAAAGATTGTTTCGCGTCCGAGCCAACCCGCGGAAGTGCCGAGCGCGAGCGTGAGCGCGCACAGCGCCTTCACGATCTGGCAGATGCGCGCGAGGGTGCGCCGGTCGAAATGGTCCGCTGCCTGGCCGATGACGAGCGACATCGCAACGATCGGCACGAACTGCACGAGCCCCACGAGCCCGAGGTCGAGCGCATCGCCGGTCATGGCGTAGATCTGCCAACCGACCGCCACCGCCAGCATCTGGTAGGCGGTCGTGGTCGCGGTGCGGCCGCACCAGAAATAAGCAAACGAGCGATGGGCAACGAGTGCAGTGAGAGGAACGGCGGTCATGTGGTGAGGGGTAACTTGTGTTGGAAGCGGACGATAGCACGCTGGGCAACACCGATCGATCATCGTTCACGGATGAGCGAGATCGGCTTGTCTGGGCCGTTTACACGCTTATGTTGGTATCGCGGCAAGCGCTATCCTTGAAACGCGCGCTTGTGGGTCGGGGCGCAAGGGGAGACCAGTCATGGAACGAATGCGCCGCGTTCATACCTTTATTTCATCCGCCGCAATTCTTGCGGCTGTGTTTGCCGGTGCCCTGCCCGCGCAGGCCCAGATCGGCGGCTTCGGCACCAGCAGCGCCGGCGGCTCCGGAGGAGCTCCCACCGGACCGACCAATTTCACCGGAATCTATGGACAGAGCTCCTCCGGCGGCTCGGGCGGATTCTCAACCGGCCCCACCAATTTCAGCACGTCCGGCTTCGGCCTGAGCACCGGTGCCGGGTCCGGCGGGCGGGCGACGGGTCCGACCAATCCCGCCCTGCCTCAATTCGGCGCGACCAACAGCGGCACGCGCGCTTTTGGCGGCGGCCCAACTTCCGGCAACTCGTTTGGCATACCAAACATCATGGTGCCGGAGGGCTCGGCCAGCTCGCAACCAAGTCCGCCCGGCACGGGCCGCTAATCAACGCACCAGCTCGCGCATCGCGCGATCCAGTCCTTCCAACGTGAGCGGATACATGCGCCCAGCAAACATCTGCCGCACCATGCGGATGGATTGCGTGTAGTCCCACTGGTTCTCCGGGACCGGATTGAGCCACACACAGGCCGGATAGGTGCGCGTCACGCGGTCAAGCCAGACCTGGCCCGGCTCGTCGTTCATGTGCTCGACCGATCCGCCCGGCATCGCCAACTCGTAGGGTGACATCGACGCATCGCCGACGAAGATCACTTTGTAGTCGTGCGGGAACGTGTGCAGCACGTCCCAGGTCGGCGTGGTGTGGTCATAGCGGCGGCCATTCTCCTTCCAGACCCGCTCATAGAGGCAGTTGTGGAAGTAGAAATGCTCCATGTGCTTGAACTCGCTGCGGGTCGCCGAGAACAACTCCTGCGTTGCCTGCACGTGCCAATCCATCGAGCCGCCGACGTCGAAGAACAACAACACCTTCACGGCGTTGTGCCGCTCGGGCCGCATGACGATGTCGAGATAACCCTTGTGCGCCGTACCCTTGATGGTGCCGTCGAGATCAAGCTCCTCGGGCGCGCCGGTGCGGGCGAATTTGCGCAACCGCCGCAGCGCGATCTTGATGTTGCGCGTGCCGAGCTCGACCTCGTCGTCGAGGTCCTTGAACTCGCGCCGGTCCCAAACCTTCACAGCGCGGAAGTTGCGGTTCTTGTCCTGGCCGATGCGCACGCCTTCCGGATTGTACCCATAGGCTCCGAACGGCGAGGTGCCCGCGGTGCCGATCCATTTCGAGCCGCCCTGGTGGCGCCCCTTCTGCTCGGCCAGTCGCTGGCGCAACGTCTCGAGCAACTTGTCGAGCCCACCCATGGCCTCGATCTGTTTCTTTTCCTCCTCGGTGAGATATTTCTCGGCGAGCTTCTTGAGCCATTCGGTCGGGATCTCGGCGGCAAGCTCGGCGCCCTGTTCCAGCCCCTTGAACACGTGGCCGAAAACGCGATCGAACTTGTCGAGGTTGCGCTCGTCCTTCACCAGGGTGGCGCGTGACAAATAGTAGAAATCCTCGACCCGGCGCGAGGCGAGGTCGCGCTCCATCGCCTCCATCAGGGTCAGGTATTCGCGCAAGGTGACCGGCAGGCCGGCCTGCTTGAGCTCCTGGAAGAACGTCACGAACATGCGCGCAGCATCGGGACAAGCGCCGCCTGGGTCAAGCGTTAGGCCGCTTGCACCTCACGGGCGCGCTTCGAGATCCGCCGCAGGTGGGTCATAAACTGCTTCGCGCTCGTCTCCCATGAGCGGGTCAGGGCGTAGTCGCGGCAGGCCGTGCGCGAGATATTCAACGCCTCCAGGCACGCGACGCGTAAATCCTCATTGAGCACGCCGACCGGATTATTCGCGATCACGTCGAGTGGGCCGGTGACGGGATATGCCGCGACCGGCACACCGCAGGCCAGCGCCTCGAGCTGCACGACCCCGAACGTATCCGTGAGTGAGGGAAACACGAACACGTCGGCCATGGCGAGATGCGCGGCGAGGCGCTCGTCCTTGAGTGCGCCCAGGAACACCGCCTCCGGAAACCGGCGGCGCAGCTCGGCTTCCTCCGGCCCGGTGCCGATCACAACCTTGCTGCCCGGCAGATCGAGCGCGAGGAACGCGGCGAGGTTCTTCTCCACCGCCACCCGACCCACCGTGGCGAAGATCGGCCGTGGCAGTCCGAGGTCGATAGCCCGCTCGGGCCGGAACAGGTCGGTGTCGACGCCACGCGTCCACATGCCCAGGTTCTTGAAGCCGCGACCGGCAAGCTCGGCCATCAGCGACGGCGTGGATACCATGGTGACCCGCGCCGCGGCATGGAAATAGCGCAACACCGCGTAGCTCCACGCCTCCGGGATCGGCACCCGGGCGGCGATGTATTCGGGAAAGCGCGTGGTGTAGCTCGTCGTGAATGGCAGGCCGCGCTTGACGCAGTAGCGGCGGACCACGGCGCCGATCGGACCTTCGGTGGCGATATGGATCGCATCCGGCGCAACGCGCTCGATGCGCTGCGCCACTTCGCGCGGGCTCGGCAGCGCGCAGCGCAGGCCCGGATAAGTCGGCACCGCCACGGACGGGAAGCCGTCCGGCGTCAGGAACGTGATGGCCGCATCGAACTTGCGCACCGCGTTGGCGAGCGACTTGAGTGTACGGACGACGCCGTTGACTTGAGGCTCCCAAGCGTCGGTCGCGACCAGGATGTTCATGCTGGCCGTGCCTCGCTCACCATCACGGTGCGGTTTTGGCGCGTGCCTCGGTCGTGCCAGGTGACGATCTCAAACGAGCCATTGCCGTGCTCGGCGACCGCCGTGCAGCTCTCGATCCAGTCGCCGCAGTTGATATAGCGCACGCCCAGATCCTCGTGGATTGTCGCATGGTGGACGTGCCCGCAAATAACCCCGTCGACGTGATGCCGACGCGCCAGTGCCGCCAGTCCTTGCTCATAATCGCTCAGATAGTTGGTGGCGCTCTTCACTTTGAGCTTTGCCCATTGTGAGAGCGACCAGTGCGACAGCCCGAGCAGCCGGCGCGCGAAGTTGAGTCCGGCGTTAACGGCGGTCGTGGCCCGCATCGCCGATCCGCCCAGGAAGGCGAGCCTTTGTGTGTGCTTGAGCGCGGCGTCGAAAGTGTCGCCGTGGATCACCAGGTAACGGCAGCCGTCCGCCGCGACGTGGACCGTCTGTTCGACCACCTCGATCCCGCCGAAATGGGTGCCGTAGAAGTCGCGCAGGAACGCGTCGTGATTGCCCGGGATGTAGACGATGCGCACGCCGCGACGCGCCGCCCGCAGCAGGATCTGCACGATCTCATTGTGGGTCGAGGGCCAGTACCATTTCGAGCCCAGCCGCCAGCCGTCGACGATGTCGCCGACGAGGTAGATGGTCTCCGCTTCGTGGTTGCGCAGAAAGTCCGCCAGCCGGTCGCCTTGGCACCCTCGGCTGCCCAGATGCATGTCCGAAAGAAACAACGCGCGATACCGGCGCGGCCGAGTGGGCAACCAGTCGTTGTCTATCTCAAAGCCGAATCGCATGCTTCGACATTGACCAAGTCGTGTCTCAGATTCATGACGAGCCCGTCATGGCGGCCCGATTTTCGCGATATTTGGAACGTTGGACGCGCCCCGGCGTGCCTAGCCAGATTTCCTTGGGCGGGAACTAGCACGATTCCGGCCAGTTTTCGGAGCAAGCTGATGCCGTCAGCATTCTGTTGCACCCTCCTGGGATAATTTACTTAGACGAATCAGAGACCGGATCGGCGGTCAGGGCAGGATTGAATGCGAAGACCGCTGGCGAAAGCCGTAGATTTCGTACGAGCGCGCGTAACCTGGCATTTTGTGGGCATCGTGCTCAGCTGCGGCATTATCACCGTCGCGGGCTACACCCTGTTCCACCTGCTGCGCGACGTCGAGGTTGCCAAAGTCACCGTGGCGCTGCGTGGCACCCCTCCGCACGAGATTGCGATTGCTGCCCTGTTCGTCGCCTTCGCCTACCTGACTCTGACCTTCTACGACCTGTTCGCCTTGCGCGCGATCGGCAAGCTCACTGTTCCGTATCGCGTAGCCGCCTTTGCGAGCTTCACCAGCTATTCTATTGGGCACAACATCGGGGCGACGGTTTTCACCGGCGGCGCGGTTCGCTTTCGCATCTACTCGGCCTGGGGCCTCGACGTCATCGACGTCACCAAGATCGCCTTCGTGACCGGCCTGACCTTCTGGCTCGGTAATGCCTTCGTGCTCGGCGGCGGCATGATCTACGAGCCGGCTGTCGCGAGCGTCATTGACCAGCTGCCGCCGTGGGCGAACCGCCTGTTGGGTTTCGCCGGGCTCGCCGCCATCATCGCGTATCTGATCTGGCTGCTGCCCCGCAAACGCACCATTGGCTGGAGCGGCTGGCTGGTGACGCTGCCCAATGCGCAACTCACCCTGGTGCAGATCGGCCTCGGCATCCTCGACCTCGGCTGCAGTGCGGTCGCAATGTATATCCTGGTTCCGGACGACCCCCATCTCGACTTTATCAATGTGATGGTCGCGTTCGTGCTCGCGACCCTGCTCGGGTTCGCGAGCCACGCCCCCGGCGGGGTTGGCGTATTTGACGCCGCCATGCTGGTCGGCCTGCATCAATACCCCAAGGAGGAATTGCTCGCCGCGCTGCTGCTGTTCCGCCTGCTCTACTACATCACCCCGTTTGCCATCGCGCTCGTGTTCCTCGGTTGCCGCGAGCTGTGGATGAGCGCGCGCGCGGCCGCCGCGCGCAAGCGCGCCGATCACCGCAAAGTACGCCACGGGGTTACGCCACCACCCTGAGCCGCAGATACATCGCGCCCATCGCGGACCAACGAGGGGTCCTACAAGGACTTTCGCAGCGGCAGGCAAAGTGCTGGCCGAGGCCGTCGGCCTTGAGAAAGATTAGCGCGCACCAGCGTCTGGCGTGTGCACGTGCTCGCGCTGCACGCCGAGACCAACAATACGCGCAGGAATTCGCCGCAGCGGCGGTATCCAATCGAGCAGCCGCACCGCCAAGGGCGGCTTCGGTGACTCGGTCGAGGCCAGGACCCGGCTGATGATCCGGTTCTGCACCAGCAACTGGATGCCCTGGATGACCCGCATCGGGTATTCGCGCCGGCGCTGCACCGCCGCCAGTTCCTCGGTCGTGGGCTGACCGCGGCGCAATGGCGCGTAAAGAATATTTGCTGCTGCGACCGCATCCTGGACCGCAAGGTTCACCCCAACGCCGCCGATCGGCGACATCGCGTGCGCGGCATCTCCGATGCACAGGAGCCCCGGGCTGTACCACTGTTTGAGCCGGTCGACCGCAACGGTGAGCAGCTTGACGTCGTCCCAGTTGCGCAGCTCCTCGACGCGATCACGCAGCAGCGGCGCGAATTTCACAACGGAGGCGCGGAACGCCGGCAGGCCTTGGCGACGGATCTCGTCGGCGCCGCCCTTGCGGATCACATAGGCGCACTGCCAATAGTCCCCGCGGTCGAACATGACGAATATATGTCCCGCGTCGACACGGCCGAGCGTGTCGTAGTTGTCGTCCGGCCGGCGCGAGATGCGCATCCACAGCACATCCATCGGCGCGCCGATGTCCTGCACGGGGAGGCCGGCTCTGGCACGCACGGTGGAGTGGCGTCCGTCGGTGCCGACCACGAGGTCGGCCCGGATCTCGCGCAGGCCGTCCGGGCCAGTCGCCCGAACGCCGACGACCCGGCCGCCAGCGCGGATGATGTCGATCGCCTCCGTGTTCATCAACAATTTGAAATTGGGATAATGCTGTCCCTGCGCAGCAAGAAAATTGAGAAAATCCCACTGCGGCATGAGTGCGACGAATTTGCACACGGTTGGCAGGTGAGTGAAATCTCCCGCGGTGATCCGGCTCTCGCCGATCTGCACGGTGAGCTTGCGCACTTCCTGATGCGGCAGGGCCAGGAATTGATCGAGCAGCCCGAGCTCATGCATGAACTCGAGTGTCGACGGGTGGATCGTGTCGCCGCGGAAATCGCGCAGGAAATCGCCGTGCTTCTCCAGCACCACCATATCGACGCCGGCGCGCGCCAACAGGAAGCCGAGCATCATTCCGGCGGGCCCACCGCCGACCACACAGCATCGCGTCGTCAGCGTCTGTGTTCCCGGCTCTTGCCGGCTCAGGGTTTCCTCCATGACGTTCACTCCGTTTACGAGATGGTCATGCGAGCGCCGCGATCTTGGTCTCTCTCCTCATTCTAAAGCAACGCCAAGCTCCCTGGATCCCGTATGTACGAATTGATCGGCCGCCGCATTGCGGCCTGCGTTCTGGTAATCGGCTGCGTCGTCGTCACCGACATGGCGCGCGCCCAACCCACTGATCTCAAAATCAGTTGGGAGGTCCGCAACCGCTTTCGCCTGTTCCGCGAGGAAAAGGATTTCCTGCTTCACCTCGAGGCGCTGGCGGGCCGCAGCGTGCTCGAATTGGAAGATATTCTCGCGCGGCAGAGCGATGGGCGCGGCTGGGCCCGTAACATGATCGGCCGACTCTGTATTGACGGCGCTGGCCGCATCGCCGAGCCGTGCGTGCGCGACGGCACCAGCGAGAATTATCTGGCACCAAGCGATCACGCCATCACCGTGCGGCTCTCCGGAGCCGACGGAACGCCGTGCGCCTGGCATTTCGAGTCCGGCGACGATCCGCCGCAGAGCCTGAATGCCGATTGTGGCGATGCGGTCGATCTGCGGGTCCGCTACGGACGGCCGACCGTGGTGAGCGTCGCCGCCGGCGGGACCGAAAGCAGTAAGCAGGTCACCGAAGAAATTGTGGTCCGCGATGTGCTGATCGCCGGGCTCGGTGACTCGGTTGCGTCGGGCGAAGGCAATCCGGACCGGCCGATCCCCCTCGCCAACACGGGCTTCTGCTTTCGCCAGCTCGCCGGCAGCGAGCGCACCGAATATTTCCGTCCCGCGCGCGCCGGCTATCGGGGCAACCGCTCGTGCGAAGGCAGCGGCGGCGACGAGGAGTGGAACAAGATCTCGGCGCGCTGGCTCAATGCCGCCTGTCACCGCTCGCTCTACAGTTACCAGGTACGCACCGCGCTTGCGCTTGCCGTGGAGAACCCGCACATCGCCGTGACGTACCTGCCGCTCGCCTGCACCGGGGCATCGATCGATGCGGGGCTGCTCAACGGCCAGGCCGCGCGGGAGATCAATTGCGGGACCAGCCGATGCCCGACCTCGGTCCCGGCGCAACTCGCACGGCTGCAGACCCTGCTGCAAACCGCGCAGCGGCAGGATCCTTCGCGCCATCTCGATGCGCTGCTGCTGACGATCGGCGCAAATGACATCAACTTCTCCGGGCTTGTGGCAGACGTGATGGTCGATCGTCCGGCGGTGCGCGACATGCTGAGCCGCTCCGGCACGTTCGCCAGCGTCGAGCAGGCCGCCACAGCGCTTGAGCAGAAGCTGCCGCGCGATTTCGTGCGCCTGCGCGCGGCGCTCCGCCCGCTGGTTGGTGACCTCTCGCACGTCGTCTACGTGGCTTACGCCAACCCGGCGCTCGATGCGTCCGGCGCGCCTTGCCCGGGCGGCCGGCTCGGCTTTGACGTGCATCCCGCGTTCGGGGTGGACGCCGCACGGCTGCGGCGTGCATCCGACTTTGTGCAACGCCGGTTCTTGCCCGGACTGCTGGCGCTCGCGACCTGCGCTGGTGGAACAATCTGCAACGACGCCAGCGAACGCATGACCTTCGTCGATGCGCATCAGCCGCAATTCGCCGGGCACGGCATCTGCGCGCGCGCCGCAAGCGACCCTGATTTCGACAATGACTGCTTCTCGCCGACGGGCGACAGTTTCACGCCGAACTTGGTGCAGGGACCGAACAAACCGCTTGTTTGCGACCGCAGCCCCAGCGAGTTTCGCGCTTACGCGCTGCGCGCCCGCTGGATCAGGACCGCAAATGACAGCTACTTTGCCGCCATGACCTATCCGCACGGAACCGGTGGCCTGCAGCCCAGCGATATTCATGATGCGACCTGGGGCCTGCTGTCGGCGGTCTATGGGGGCGCCGTGCACCCGAGCGCCGAAGGCCACGCTGCGATGGCTGACGCTGCGCTCCCCGCACTCCGCGATGTGCTGCGCATCGTTCCGCCGTCAGCCGCAGTGGTAACGAAACCCTTGGCCGATCCGGAGCAGTGAGATGATTAGTTCTCGTCGAGGCTATGGGTTCGTGTTGTTGACGGTCGTGTTTATTGGTCTCACTTTCGCCCGTACCGACGTGGTGGGCGCACAACCGCGCGTGGTTGCGATTGCTGAAGCCCAGAACGGGACAACGACAACAATCGGCAAGGATCAAATTCTGGAAATTCGCTTACCCGCACAGGCGGGGACCGGCTATTCCTGGACGCTCGCAGCTAATCCAACAGCGCCGTTGAAGCTCGTACGATCAGACACGACCTCGGCGGACCGGCCGGGCGGACCGCAGACGCAATTTTTCCTGTTGCAGCCAACAAATACTGGCGCGGGCGATGTCGTGATCAACTACGGCCGGCCGTGGGAGAAGGATAGGCCGCCGGCGCGCACGTTTGTTCTACACGTGGTGGTGCGGTGAGTTGGGCCTTCATCAACATCACGAACCTCGTCCTGAGGAGCGTGACCGCAGGTCACGCGTCTCTCAGGACGGCAACAATGCAAGCTTGCGTTCTTGGCCATCCTTCGAGACGCCTTGGCCTTGCAGGCCAAGGCTCCTCAGGATGAGGTCCCAGGATTAGGATTAGGTCCGAGGATCAAGACACCCCGAGCTTCTTCTGCAGGCTGGTGGACGAGGTCGTGTATTGGAACACGAGGCGCTTGTCCGGGTAGACGTAGTGATAGGCCTTCTGCGCCATCAGGGCGCCTTCATGAAAGCCTGAAAGGATCAGCTTGAGCTTGCCGGGGTAGGTGTTGATGTCGCCGATGGCGAACACGCCGGGTACATTGGTCTCGAACGCGGCGGTATCGACCGGGATCAGCTCGCCGTCGAGCTTGATGCCCCAGTCGGCGACCGGGCCGAGCTTCATGGTGAGGCCGAAGAACGGGAGCACCGCGTCGCACTCGATGCGATAGGGCTCACCCTTGTCGGGCTTCACCTGGGCAGCGACCACGTTGCCGTCATCGCCCTCGAGCGAGGTGACTTGGCCGAGCTTGAGATCCATCGCTCCATCGGCGACCAGGGCGCGCATCTTGTTGACGCTGTCGGGGGCGGCGCGGAACTGGTCGCGACGGTGCAGCAAGGTGACCCGCTTGGCGACCGGATGCAGGTTGATCGTCCAATCGAGCGCGCTGTCGCCGCCGCCGACGATCAGCAGCCGCTTGTCGCGGAACGCGTCCATCTTGCGAACCGCATAGAACACGGACTTGCCCTCGAAGGCCTCGATGCCCGGCACCGGCGGCCGCTTGGGCTGGAACGAACCGCCGCCGGCGGCGATCACGACAATCTTGGCCTCGAACACCTTGCCCTGGTCGGTGCGCACCCGAAACAGCGGGTCGCCTATCTTCTCGACGCTCTCCACCATCTCGCCGAGGTGGAAGGTCGGCCCGAACGGCTTGATCTGCGCCAGCAGTGAGTCCGTGAGCCCGGCGCCGGTGATGAACGGAATGCCGGGTATGTCGTAGATCGGCTTTTCCGGATAGAGCTCGGCGCACTGGCCGCCGATCTTGTCGAGAATGTCGATGAGATGCACCTTCATGTCGAGCAGGCCCAGCTCGAACACGGCAAACAACCCGCAGGGCCCTGCCCCGATAACCAGCACATCGGTCTTGATCGGCTCGGTCACGCTCAACATCAACAACCTCTCAATTCGTCATGGCCGGGCTCGTCCCGGCCATCTCGTCTGGTAGAGCACGGCCATGCGTCCCTGATCGGGATCTCCGGGACAAGCCCCGGCGATGACGGCCCGTGGTCAGGCCTGCCGTTCAGGCGTGCGCACGACCAAGCCATCGAGGTCCTCGGTGACCTTGATCTGGCAGGAAAGGCGCGAGTTCGGCCGCACGTCGTAGCCGAAATCGAGCATGTCCTGCTCCATCGGCGAGGCCTCGCCGGTCTTCGCCTGCCAGGCCTCGTCCACATACACGTGGCAGGTCGCGCAAGCGCAGGCGCCGCCGCACTCCGCTTCAATGCCGGGAACGGCATTACGGATGGCGGTCTCCATCACGGTTGCACCGATCTCAGCTTCTACGGTGCGGGCCGTGTCGGTCGTATCGATATAGGTGATCTTGGGCATGGTGAAATGGACGGGCCGGGGCGGTTGCAACGGTTCGGGGAGGATTTTGCAGACAGGTCAGTGAGTGCCGGCGTTCCTATATCGGCTCACGTCCACGGATGCCAGAGGCGCGGAGCTACATCGGCCCCGGATGCCCAAGGGCCCGATATCCCGCCGGGGTGAGGCGGCAGACCAGCCAGTCCGGCTTCATCGGATTGGCAATCCAGGGCTCTGCCCATCCATGGGCGATGCACGCTTCGATGGTCTTCTTGGGGATCTCGCGGCCATCGCGATCGAATAACGGGAGCTTGCCGCCAGGCTCGGCGAGGCCGCGTGTCAGGTAGCGAACCTGGGCCTCGCTTGGCCGCAGCTCGTGGGTGTGTTCCCTTGACCCTTCGGCCATTTCGGCCATATCATTGTACCTGAACGACTAATTGCCGTTAACGATGATTAAAAAAGGGTTACCGAAACCGTTTGTTTCGGCGTCCTAGCGGGCTAGGATAGCGCAGCGTGGTGGGGGAGTCCCAAGGGATGTTTACAACCTTTTGCGTCCCGGGGTGACCCGGACTCCTTGCACGTCCCGTGGGGCGGCCGATGGGGGCCGTCGAGCTTGTATCAAAGCGTAGCGAAGGGGCTGGTCCATGGCGAATAGTTCGCAAACGTCCAAAGAGCGGACCGAGCAGGAAGTGTTGTTGGCGATCGAGCAGGCGCTCAACCTGCGCGACTTCGACCAAGCACCAGAACGAAGCGAAGCATCGGCGTCCAGCGAGCCGGTCGCACCTTCGTTTGCTGCCCCACCCATTGCGATCGGACCGCCTGTCGCTGCACCGCACTCAAGCAAACATTCAGACAATTCCTTTGCAGACAATTTGGAGCAGGCCCTGCGTCTGCCGCGCATTGACGACCCGCTGATCGAGCCGCCAGCCGGCAGCCGCGAGAGCGAAGAGCATGTGCAGCGCGCCGCGAACGATGATCGCGAGAACATCGGCCAGCTGCTGCGCGCGTTGCAGGCCCGCCCATCAGGCCGGCCTTATCTCTACGCCTTCGTCTTCACCGCAATCTGGGCCGTGGTGTTGCTGGGCCTTGCCTTCGGAACATTCGGCGGCGCGGTCAGCGAGGCGTTCCATGCAGGCGTAGGCGCGTGGGCCCCGGCGATGCTGGGCCTGCTTGCGGCATTCGCGGTGCCAGTCGGCTTCGCCTTTGTGCTCGCCAACATGCTGCGCCGTTCGCACGAATTGCGGCTCGTCGGCCAGTCCATGGCCGAGATCGCCATGCGGCTTGCGGAGCCGGAGCACCTCGCGCGCGATTCGATCGTCAACGTGAGCCAGGCCGTGCGCCGTGAAGTCGCCGCCATGGGCGACGGCGTCGAGCGCGCACTGGCGCGCGCCGCCGAGCTGGAAGGCCTGGTCAACGGCGAGATCGCCACGCTCGAGCGCGCCTACACCGAAAACGAGGTGCGCATCCGCGGTCTGCTCGACACCATCGCCACGCAGCGCGACACGCTGATCAGCCACGCCGCCGAGGTGAAGAGCGCGATCAACTCAGTGCATCTCGACCTGTCGAGCGAGATCGGCTCGATCAGCGAGATGATCGCCAACCAGGTGCATCACGCCGCCGAGCGCGTCACCGCAAGCCTGACCGAGCGGGGCGAGGAGGTCACGCAGGGACTGCGCAGCACCGCCGACAACATGATCACCGAGCTCGGCGAGCGCAGCGGCGAGTTGCTCATGCGCCTCGAGCAGGCGAGCGAAACCACGGCACGCTCGATCGAGACCGCCGCCGAGCGCATGACTGAAAGCCTCAGTCTCAAGGAACACAATATCGAGGAAGAGTTCCTCGGCATTGCCGACAACATTCAGCGCGTGATGCGCGACCGGCTCGACACGGTGGCCGACGAGTTTTCGCAGAAGTCGATCTCCGTGCTGGACACCATGGACCAGCACTCGCGCACGATTACCGACGCGCTGCTCGATACGTCGAGCAACCTGACCGAGACGATCGCCAACCGGGTGGACGAGGTCAACAACACGTTGCGCGCCACCGGCGATTCGCTCGTGCTCGATCTCAGCCTGCGCGGCGGCGACGTGGTGAGCAAGCTCGAACAGACCGGCGCCTCGATCGCCGAGACATTGCTCGCCAGCGGCTCGCAAGTGTCGGAGACCTTCGAGCAGCATGCCAATGAGCTCGCCAACGCGGTCGCCGCGCGCAGCGACGCCGTGCGCGATCTGCTGACCGAGCGGCTGCAGAACTTCGAGGGCATATTCACCCGCAGCGGCGGCGAGCTTGCCGAGCGCATCGCCCACGACTCGCAAATGCTCGGCGAGCTGATCACGCGCCAGCTCACGGAATTCGATCGCACCTTGAAGACCTATGGCGGCGAGCTGGTCGAACGCATCGGCCAGCGCACGCAGGACGTCAACGACACCCTGAAGACCTACGTTGACGGCTTCGACGGCAAGGTCGGCGAGACCGCCGCGGCGATGACCGGGGTGCTCGACCAGCGGCTGGGCCTGTTCCACAGCACGCTCGATGAGCGCACGCAGAAGCTCGAAGAGGCACTGCAGACCCGGGTCGCCGCCATCATCGACTCCGTCGCTGCCGGCGGCAATGACGTGATCCGCTCGGTCGATCAGCGGCTTTCGAGCGTATCGGGCCTGATCGACGAGCGTGCAAGCTTGCTCGTCAATGCGCTCAGCGACAAGGTGCGCGAGATCGATCAGACGCTCGGCACGCGCGCCAGCCGCCTCGTTGACGTGCTTGGCGAGAAGGCGACCGAGATCAGCCAGAAGGCCGAGGAAATCGACCGCACGCTGGGCACCCGCGCCGACGACATCGCCAACAACTTCGACACCCGCATCAACCGGTTCGAGACGTTGCTGATCGGCCGCGCCGAAACAGTAACGCGCGAGATCGAGACGCGCGGCAGGGCCACTGCCGAACGGCTCACCGTGAGCATCGCCAATCTCGAGAACGTCGCCACCTCGGCGATGCAATCGCTCAGCTCCGGCGTGTCGCAGGCGCAGCAGACATTGGGCTCGCTCGCTGCCGGCGTTACCGATGCGGTCCGGCGCAGCGCTTCCGAGGTGCAGGGCACGCTGAATGAAATGGGTGAGGAAGCCGCGCGCAAACTCGTGTCAGTGTCCTCCGACGCTGAGCGTACGGTCACGACGCTGTCGACCGACGTTGCCGCATCGGTTGCGCAGAGCGCCGCCGAGGCACGCCAGGCCCTGACCGGCTTGTCGGCCGCGTTGACCAACACGGTGCAGCAGAGCACAGCCGAGGTCGAACGCTCCGCCACCTACCTGTCTTCGCATGTGGCGAGTGCGGTCGGGCAGAGCGCGTCCGAGGCGGAGCGCATGCTCACCGCCGCGTCCGCCGGCATCGCCAGCCTGGTCACCGAGAAGGCGGCCGAGGCCGAGCGCAAGCTCATGACGTTGTCGTCGGACGTCGCGCGCGCGATCGAAGGCAGTGCGTCGGAGGCGGACCGCATGCTCAAGTCGGCGTCCTCGGGCTTCGGCGACTCGGTCCAGCACAGCGCCTCCGAGGCGGAGCGTTCGCTGGTGCATGTCTCGAGCGGTGTTGCCGACGCACTCACCAAAAACGCCAACGAAGCGCAGCGCATCCTGGCGACCGCATCAACCGCGCTCAGCAGCGCGATCGACGGCAGCGCATCCGAGGCGCGGCGCAGCCTCACCGCGGCCTCATCGGAGATTGCCAAGGTCATCGAGCTGCGCGCCTCCGAGGCAGAGCGCGCTCTCACGCTCGCCTCCTCCGAGGTGGCGGAATCACTCAAGCAGAACGCGGCCGAAGCCGAGCGCGCCCTCACCGCGCTGTCGACCGGCGTCGGCGGCTCGCTCAAGCAGAATGCAGCCGACGTGGAACGCACGCTGCTCGGCGTGAGCTCGCAAGTCGCCCGCAACTTCGTCAGCAAGGCTGAAGAGATCGTCATCGCCGTTGGCAATGGGTCCGCCAACCTGACGCGCGTTCTGGACGAGCGCGGCGGCGATCTGATCACCGCTATCGGCGCCAAGACTACCGAACTGTCGGGCCATCTCTCGCGCATCGCCGAGGAGGCGGCGCGCAGCATCGATGCCAAGAACGGCGGCCTCGTCGAGGCGCTGGCCTCGCGCGGCCACGCCATCGTCGAGGAGATCACGCAGCAGGGCATGCGCTCGGCCGAGGCAATCGAGACGCGGCTCACCAACCTGCAACAGGCGGCCGCGTCCGCGATCGACCAGTCAAAGGAGACCGCCGCCAAGGCTGTCTCCGAGATGATGGAAACCCACGGCATGCTGCGGTCCGACACGACTGCACTGTTCGAGCGGTTGCGCGACGCGAATGGCCTGCTGACCGATGTCCTGGGCGGCGCCCAGAGCAACCTCACCTCGATCGAGCAGATCCTGTCGGTGCGGGTGAACGAGTTCGTGTCCACCATGAACAATCTGCTCGAGCGCACCGGCTCCACAACCACGAGCATGGACGAGCACATCGGCTCGTTCTACGGCGTCACCCAGCAGGTGCTCGGGAACCTGGGCGACCTCGCCCAGCAGTTCGACGCCCATGGCCGCACGCTCTCCGAGGCGGTGGTGCAACTCGAGAACGCTCACCAGCGCGCGGGCGGCGCCGTCAGCGAGCATCGTGACTCCCTTGAAGGGTTGGTCACCGCACTCGACACCCGCACCAACGATCTCGATCAGCGGCTGAAACGCTTCGCGACGCTGCTCGACGAATCGATCCAGGCGGCCGAAGGGCGGGCACGCGATATCGCCCGCACCATCGCCGAAGGCATGACCACCAGCACGCGCGCGATCTCCGAGCAGTACGACCACGTACGCGCCGCCTCCGAGGAGGAGCGCAAGCGCACTATGGAGGGATTGCACAGCGTCTATCAGCAGGCGATCGGCGACGCCGAGGTCATGTTCCAGAGCGCGACCGAACGCTTCACCGAGATCGTGCAGAGCATGAAGCAGATGGCGCGCGAGATGGAGCGCGAGCTCGAAGGCACGCGCCAGGAGCTGCGCCGCGGCATCATGGAGCTGCCGCAGGAGACCGCGGAGACCACGGCGCAGATGCGCCGCGTCGTGGTCGACCAGATCGAGGCCCTGGCCGAGCTCAACCGGATCGTAGCCCGCCACGGGCGCGAGTTCGAACTGGTCGAGGCCACGCCCGTGCGCGAACCGGCCCGCGAGGTTACGCGCGAGCCGGTGCGCCGGATCGCGGAGGCGCCTGGTGGCACTCCGCCGCGCCGCATCGAGTTGCCGGCGCGACCCGCGCCGGCCCCACGGCCCGACGTGCATCCGAGCGCGCCGCCGATCGTGCCGCAACAGCCGCCACGCCGGGCTGAGGGCGGCACAGCGCCTGCCAACCCGACTCCGTCCGGCAATGGCAGCGCGCAAGGCCAGCAGGCCGGCCAGCAAGGCAAAGAGGCGAACTGGCTTTCCGACTTGCTGAACCGTGCCTCGCAGCCCGAGGCGCCGCAGCCACCGCGTGGCGAAAGCCGTCCGAACAATCTTCGGCAGGAGCCGCAGCCGCGTCCGGAGGAGCAGCGGCCGGCCCGGCATTCGATCGAGTCGCTCGAACTCGCTCTCGGTCGACATCGCCCGCATGATCGATCACGACGCCGCGGCCGAGCTGTGGGACCGCTACAACCGCGGCGAACGCAACGTGTTCACACGCCGGCTCTACACCATGCAGGGCCAGAAGGCGTTCGATGAGATCCGCCGTCGGTACCGGAGCGATCGCGAGTTCAAGCAGACCGTCGACCGCTATATCGGCGAATTCGAGCGGCTGCTCGACGAGGTCTCGCGCGACGACCGCGGCCAGGTGGTCGTGCGCACGTATCTGACCTCGGAGACCGGCAAGGTCTACACCATGCTGGCCCACGCCGCGGGCCGGATCGAATAAAGGGCAGGCGTCAGCCCGGATGCTGGGGGCGCCGCGCTCGCGCGGTGCCCCGCGCTCCGGGAACCGCATAGATGACGTTCTTGTCATAGATGACCCCGAATGCAGGACGGGTTCGGGTCATACATGACATTGCCTCGCATAGATGACGTGTTCCGCCATTGATGACGTTGGTTGCGGCCATCCTTCGAGACGCATGCGTGCTGCGCACGCATGCTCCTCAGGATGAGGGCTGAAATCGCTGCATGCCGCCCTCAACCGCCGCCGCGTCATAGATGACATCACATCATTGATGACAAGGTTTCACTGTCTTAGGCCCCTTCAACAACCTCAGCCCTCATCCTGAGGAGCACGCGCGCTGCAAGCGCGCATGCGTCTCGAAGGATGGCCGCACGCATAGATGACGTTCTTTACATAGATGACGGCTCGTAGCACCGATGGGCGAAGCGAAATCCGGGGCGGCCATTCCAAAAGCGTGCAACGATATTGATGTCCACCCGCATTCCGCTTTGCTCCATGCGGGCTACAAACTGATTCACTAATCAAACAGCCCAACGCGGAATGCGTCATCGCTCCTTGCGAGAGCAAGGCCGTTACTTCTTTTGCTTATGGTTTTGTCAACGGATATTCGCTGACATGTCCAGAGCTTGCGCTCGATGGAGTTGCAAATCTGCTAGAAGCAAAGGTTGGTGACGAAGTTGCCGTATTTGTCACGAATCCGGTATGGACATCGCAACCGCTCCAGCGCCGCCTTCGCATTCTCGTTACCGAGAGCCGCGGCCTTCTCGTAATATTCCTTGGCAGCGGTTTCATCCTTTGGTCCGCCGCGCCCGTTTTGCGCAAAGATGCCCATCTGCTCCAGCGCGCCGGCGTGGCCCTGTGCCGCCGCCTTTGCAAACAGTGCGCGCGCGGCCGCCTCATCCTTCGGCCCGCCGAGCCCGTCTGCCATCATCAACCCGAGCTGATATTGCGCTTCGGCCGAGTTGGCGTCCGCGCCTTTCGTGAGCAAAGCGCGCGCCCGGACCGGATCATCCGACGCGCCGGCGCCCGCACCGAGCGCCGCAAGGTTGGTGACGCCGCGCGGATTACCCGCTTGGGCGGCACGGTCGAACAGTTTGCGCGCCCGATCCGTGTCCTTGGCAACCCCTTCTCCGGTGGCAAGCAGCACGCCGAGTTCGACCATTGCCGCCGAGCTGCCCTTGTCGACCGCTTTACGATAAGCCGCGATCGCATCCGGCAGTTGTTGGTTGGCCGCGTAGGCGCGTCCGAGCTGGTACAGCGCGCGCCGCGATGCGGCCGACGCGGCTTTGCAAAATTTGATTGCGGTCGCGACGTCGGCCTGCGCGATATCGGCCACGCCTTTGACATCTGCCGGCTTGTCGGGATCGGTCGGGTCGGCGGCGACCCGGTCGCACAGTACGAGATCGGCAGATTGCGCACGGGCCGTGCCAAGGTGGGAGCCCATGCTCAGCATCAACAACCCGACGCCGACCAAAACCCGAGCGGCGTATTTGTTTGCTTTCAGTTCCATCGCCGCCCCCCTCACCGCGCCGTGGCGCGTTGCGGCTGCGGCTGGCGATAGACCGGCGAGGACTGGTAAGCGGGCGCGCCGCCAAACAGGAGGCGTGACGGGTTCTGATCGATATTGCGCAGCGCCACCTCGGCGGTGGAGACGGCGCGACGGGCATCGGCGATCAGCGCCTCGAGATTCTTCAGGCCGACGCCGGTGAAATGCGTGAGGCCGGGGGCCATCTCGTCGATGCGTTTGTCGAGATTGTCGGCGGCAAGGTGGATTGATTTCACCGCCTCGACCAACTCGCCCGGCTTCTCCGGCGTGCCGGTCATGCCTTCGAGGCCGGCCACGATCCTGTCGAAGCGGTCGGCGTTGTTCTTGAGCGAGGCGGTGAACACCTCGATGTTGTCGAGCGACTTGTGCAACGAGGAATCCTCGTTCACCAGCGCGTCGAGCTTGCGGATAAGCTCGCGCGCCGCGCTGGAGAGATCCTGCGTCGCGCTGGCGTCCGCCACCATGGTGGGAACGCCGTCGACCTCGGGCACAGGATCCGAGTTGGGATCTCCGCCGCGCAGCTCGATCGAAGCAACGCCGGTCAGCCCGGCGAACTCGAGGCGCACATTGGTGTCGCGGCGGATCGGCACATTGTTGTCGACCGAGAGCGTCGCCAGCACCTGCTTGGGATGGGTCTTGTCGAGCTGCAGGTCGGCGACCTCGCCGACGCGCATGCCGTTGAACGCGACGGTCGAGCCTTTGCGCAAACCGCCGACCGAGCCCTGAAACACGACGTCGTAGGTCGAACGCACCGCGGTGACCCGCGTGTTGCGGAACCAGTGCACGAAGCCGAACGTCGCGGCCAGCACTGCCAGCGTGAAGAACCCGATCAGAACGTAGTTGGCTTTGGTCTCCATGAAGCGCTTCCCTCAAGCTTGCGCGCTGATCGCCGCGCGACCGCGCTTGCCGCGGAAATACTCCTTCACCCATGGGTGCTCGGACTGGAGCATGGTGGCGATCGTGCCGCTCACGATCACCTTGCCTTCGGACAAAACGGCGATGCGATCACAGATCTCGTGCAAGCTGTCGAGATCATGCGTCACCATGTAGACGGTGAGACCGAGCGTCTGCTGCAAGGTGCGGATCAGCTCGTCGAAATCGCCGGCGCCGATCGGATCAAGCCCTGAGGTCGGCTCGTCAAGAAACACGATTTCCGGGTCGAGCGCCAGTGCCCGCGCCAATGCGACGCGCTTGATCATGCCGCCGGAAAGTTCGGAGGGAAACTTGTCGCGCACGTTGGCGGGAAGCCCGACCATCTCCAGCTTGGTCATGGCGATCTCGTCCATCAGCCGCTGGGAGAGCCGCAGATATTCGCGCATCGGAAACTGTACGTTCTGCAGCACGGTGAGCGAAGAGAACAGCGCGCCCTGCTGGAACAGCACGCCCCAGCGGCGCTCGATCGAGCGCCGATCCCGCTCGCTCGCCTTGTCGAGATCAACACCAAGTACCTCGATCGAGCCGGCGCGCTTCGGCACCAGCCCGAGAATCGTGCGCATCAGCACGGTCTTGCCGGTGCCAGACCCGCCGACGAAACCGAGCACCTCGCCGCGCATCACGTCGAGCGAGAGCTGATTGAGGACGGTTTGATTGTTGAGCACAACCACGACGTCGCGCACGCTGATCACGGCGTCGTTTTTGACGGGCGCCAGCATCCGCTACTTCCCGATCGCGGCAAAGAACATGGCGAAGATCCCGTCGAGCACGATCACCAGGAAGATCGATTTGACCACCGAGGCCGTCGTTTGCAGGCCGAGCGACTCGGCGCTGCCCTTCACCTGCAGCCCTTCGACGCTGGCCACGATGCCGATCACCAGCGCCATGAACGGCGCCTTGCTCATGCCGACCTCGAAGTGATCGATGGAGATGATCTCGCGCAACCGCCCGAGGAAGATGTCCGGACTCATGCCGGCATAGAGCCAGCACACCATGCCACCGCCGTAGAGCGCCGCCATCGAGCCCAGGAAGGTGAGGATCGGCATCGCGATCACCAAAGCAAGCACGCGCGGCAGCACCAGCACATCGATCGGATCAAGCCCCATCGTGTGCAGCGCATCGATCTCCTCGCGCATCTTCATGGCGCCGAGCTCGGCCGTGTAGGCGGATCCGGAGCGGCCGGCGATCATGATCGCGACGATCAGCACGCCGATCTCGCGCATCACCAGGATGCCGAGCATGTCGACGACGTAGACCTCGGCGCCGAAGCGGCGGAAGTGAAAGATGCCCTGCTGGGCGATGATGGCGCCGATCAACACCGTGATCAGCAAAACGATCGGCACCGCGCGCCAGCAGACGCGATCGAGGTGATGCACCACCGAGGTGAGCCGCAACGAGCCTGGCCTGACCAGCACGCGCACCGCCGCAACCACCAGCGCGCCAAACATGGCAACGTTGAGCACGACGTCCTGGCTGATCGTGGCGAGCGCGCGTTTGGTTCCGGCGACGGCGGACCCGACGACACCTTCGTGCGGTTGCTCCGCTGACGCCCGGTTCGACTGGTGCGCCTCGTTGATGATGCCGCGAAAGCGATCCGGCAGGCCGGTGACGCTGATGCCCCGCCCGGCTTCGGCACAATCGCGCAGCAATCGCTCGAGCAACCAGGCCCCGAACGTGTCGAGGTTTTCCACACCGGCCATGTTCAGCTCGACGCGGCCGAGCTGTCTCCCGCGCGCGACTGCGTCGTCGATCAGGGGTTCGAGATCGGCCGCATTGGGCGCAGTCCAGGACCCGCCGGCAGCAAGCTGCAGCCGATCGCCCAGGGTCGCGCTTCGCAACAGCGGTTCGTCGATCAGAGCCATGATCACTTGAATGGGGTAATGTTCACACCCAACCGTGCGCAACCTTCAGCGCCCGGCCACCTCGTTCCAACCCCGCACCGCAATAGTGACGGTAAGTGCTAGCATGTCGAGTTTTTCACATGAGCCCCCAATTGTGACCAGAACGCGTTCTACCGCGCTGAACGCAGCGATTGAGGCCTGGCCCATTGCCGGGTCATTTACCATCAGCCGCGGCTCGAAGACGCAGGCCGACGTGGTCGTGGTCGAGCTCCAGGACGGGGCGCATCGCGGCCGTGGCGAGTGTACGCCCTATCCGCGGTATGGTGAAACCGCTGCCGGCGTGGTGGCGGCGATCGAAGCACTGCGTCAGCCGCTGCTGGAGGGGCTCGACCGGTCGGGTCTGCAGCGCCTGCTGCCCGGCGGCGCAGCCCGCAACGGGCTCGATTGCGCCTTTTGGGACCTGGAGGCTAAGCAGAGCGGGCGCCCAGCCTACGTTTTGGCGGGCTTGGCGGCGCCCGGGCCTGTCAACACCGCTTATACGATCTCGCTCGGCACGCCGGACGCCATGGCGGAGGCGGCCCGGGCCGCCGCGGCGCGCCCGCTGCTCAAGATCAAGCTCGGCGGGGACGATGATCCCGCGCGCATCCGCGCCGTCCGCAACGCCGCGCCAGCGGCCGAGCTGATCGTCGACGCCAACGAAGGATGGACGCCGGAGAACCTTGCCGCCAACCTCGCGGCCTGCGCCGACGTGGGCGTGACCTTGATCGAGCAGCCACTGCCCGCCGGCGACGATGCGGCGCTTGCGGCGGTTGCCCATCCGATCCCGATCTGCGCCGACGAAAGCGTGCATGACCGGGCGACCTTGGCGCGGCTCAAAGGCAAATACGAGGCGGTCAATATCAAGCTCGACAAGGCCGGCGGCCTGACCGAAGCCTTGGCGCTCGCCGAGGAGGCGACCCGACTTGGCTTCGAGATCATGGTCGGCTCGATGGTCGCGACATCGCTCGCGGTCGCCCCGGCGATGCTGCTGGCGCAACGCGCCCGCGTCGTCGATCTCGACGGACCGCTGCTCCTGGCCAGGGACCGGCCCGAGGGGCTGCGCTTCGAGGGCAGCCGAATGTATCCGCCCGAGCCCGCGTTGTGGGGATGAACCAACTCACAACCCGGGACGCCTGCGCCCCAGACTGTAAGCCACGATTGCCGCAGCGACACCCGCGAGCGCCATGACCGCCATCACGCCATAAGCGAGGTCGCCGTACGCGTGGAACAGGCTTCCTGAAAATCCCATCGCCAGGCTGAACACCACCGCCTGCGCGGCATTGAAATCGCCCTGGGCCGTGGCGCCGAGCCCAACCGGTACGACGCGAGCGAGAAACTGCATGGCGCCGAGATGCGTCGAGGTGAACGACAGCGCGTGCAGGCATTGCAGCACCGGCAACAACAACAACGGCGGATCGGTTGCCATGAAGCCCCAGCGCAGTACGGCGCCGCACGCGCCAATCATCACAAAGGTGAGCGGCCCGATGAACTTGCTGAGGAAACCGGATGCCGCAAACAGCAGGATCTCCGCGACGATCCCGATCGCCCAGAGGGCGCCGACGGTCGTGTCGGCGAGGCCTTTACCGGTCCAGTCAATGGTGGAAAACCCATAGAAGACGGCGTGGCTCGCCTGCACGAGGCTGCAGGCGACGAGGGCCGCAACAAACACCGGCGAGGTCCATAAAATCTTCGCAGACGGATGCGGCCCGGCCTTGTGATGCGGATGTGGCGCCAGCGGCAGCAATAGCGCGGCGGCGGCGACGCCCCCCGCGAAGGCCGACACCAGCAGCCAGATGATATCGGCGCGCGGGATGCGGCTGAGCAGGAAACCCCCGCCGATGTTGGCGGCGATGTAGGCGGCCGATGCCCATAGCCTGATCGGACCGTAGGCGAGGCGGCGGTCGGCAAGGCCACGCAACGCATAAGCGTCGGTGAGCGGATAGCCCGGCGTGAAGAATACCGAGGCAAGCGCAACGGCGGCGAGGATGGCCACAAAGCCGCTGGAGAGCCCAATCAGCGCATGGCCGATCAGCGCTCCGACCGCGCCGATCATCATCGCGGTGCGTAGCGCGTTCGCCCGGTCGGCGAGGCGGGTCGCCAGCGGCACGCAGACGATGCGCACCACCATCGGAGCCGCGAGCACGATGCCGATCGCCGCCGCATCGAGTCCCTTGTACTCGAGCCACAGCGGGAAGAATGGCATGCCGAACCCAGTCGCCACGCCGAGCGTCGCATAGTAGGCGGACAGGCGCGGGGCAAAGGAGTCGCGTTTCAGGATCATCAGGGATCAGGAGGCAGCTTGTCGGGAGTCTACGCGACTAAGCGAGAGAACAGCTCCGCATCCACGTTGCCGCCGGAGAGAACGACCGCCGCGACCTTATTGCGCACGTCGATCTTGCCGGCAAGCAATGCGGCGAGCGCAACCGCGCCGCCCGGCTCGACCACGAGCTTCAATTCGCGGAACGCGAAAGCCACCGCGCGGCCGGCCTCTTCGTCTGTGGCAGTGACGCCGTCGCCGATCAGATTCTTGTTGATCTCGAACGTGAGCTCGCCCGGCGCCTGCGCCATGAGCGCGTCGCAGATCGAGCCGGTGATTTGCGCGTTGTGCTCGCGCCGCCCGGTCCGAAACGAGCGCAGGTGATCATCAAATCCGGCGGGCTCAGCGGTCAATATGCGCGCGCCGGGCACGCGTGCTTTAACAGAAAGTGCGATGCCGGCCGCAAGCCCGCCCCCCGACGCGTTGACGATGACGAGATCGGGCTCGATTCCCAAAGCCGCCAGATCTTCGGCAATCTCGCGCCCGGTGGTTCCCTGCCCGGCGATGATCAGCGGGTCGTCATAGGGAGGCACCAGCACGGCATCGCGCTCCTGAGCGATGCCACGCGCAATTGCTGAACGATCCTCGCGCAGCCGGTCATAGAGCACGACCTCGGCGCCCAGCGCCGCGGTGCGCTCGCGTTTGGCGCGCGGCGCGTCCGACGGCATCACGATGACCGCGGGCATGCCGAGCAGCTTCGCTGCCGCGGCCACGCCTTGCGCATGATTGCCGGAGGAGAACGCCACCACGCCGCCGCGCCGTTGCTCGGCGGGAAGCGTCGAGAGTTTGTTGTAGGCGCCGCGGAACTTGAACGAGCCGGTGCGCTGCAGGGTCTCGGCTTTGAGAAAGATACGCCCGCCGGTGAGCGCATCGAGGACTGGCGAAGAGATCAGCGGCGTATGCAGCGCAACGCCGGAGAGCCGCGCGGCCGCCGCGTCAACATCGGCCGCCGTCGGCAATTGTCGCGTGACATCGGGCGCAGCCATGCCGGCAGGGTAGCGCGTTAGCCCGGATAAGGCCACCCGGAGATGAACGAGAATGAAGCGGCTTCTACCTCTCCCCGCTTGCGGGGAGAGGTCGACTTTCGAGCGCAGCGAAGAAAGTCGGGTGAGGGGGCGTCTCCACAAGCTCAGAATGCGCGGAGAGGCCCCCTCACCCGGCGCTTCGCGCCGACCCCGGATCAAGTCCGGGGCAGGCTCTCTCCCCGCAAGCGGGGAGAGGTGAAAATCGCGCCGCTGACCGCTCTGAGAGCAATGTTTGTTACGCCGCTTCCGCCTGCGCGGCGATGCGACGGAAGCGCACCAGCGTGTAAGCGCCGAGCGGCTTCACGCGCCGGCGCTCGACCAGCTCGACACCGCCGTGATCCTGCGCCCAGGCCATCAGCCGGCCGAACGGGAATTCCGGCCGCAGGCCGAGCGCGCGGGTCGGCCGCGCCGCCAGCCGCTCGATCACGGCCAGCATGCCGCGCTCCGAATAGAGATGGTTGACCAGAATGATCTCGCCGCCCGGCCGCAGCACGCGCGCGCATTCGGACAGGACGCGCTCCGGATTGGCGACCAGCGTGATGACGAACTGGGCAACCACGCAATCAAATGAAGCATCCTCGAACGCGAGCTCATGCGCGTCCATCACCATCACATCTTTGACATGCGGATAAAACCCGCTGGCCATGCGCTCGCGCGCCTTGGCCACCATCGGCTCGCACATGTCGATGCCGACGATCTCGGTCGAGGAATCATAGTCGCCGAACGAAAGCCCGGTGCCGACGCCGACTTCCAGGATGCGGCCGCCAACCTGCATGGCGGCCGACGTCGCGCTGCGGCGGCCGCTCAAGAAGATCGGACCACAGACCTTGTCGTACACCGGCGCCCAGCGCGCGTAAGCCGTCTCGACGACATTGCGATCAAGATCGGACGCGGGCGTTGGTTGCAGCATGGATTTCCTCACAGCACGTTGGAAAGATGAAGGGCGGCTCGATTTGTTGCTCAGAACGGCTTGTTGCTCAGGCGGCGCGTGCCCCGAGCGCTGGCTCATCCGCTTCGACCGGTTCGAGCGCAGCCCGGGTATGCGTCCAAGTTATGATCTCAAAACGGCCGTCGACGTGCTCGGCGATGGCCGTGCAGCTTTCGACCCAATCTCCACAATTGATATAGCGGATGCCGAAGTCCTCGTGAATAGCCGCGTGGTGGATGTGGCCGCAGATGACCCCGTCGACGCCGTGCCGGTGCGCCTCCGAAACCAGTGTTTTCTCGTATTCGCCAATATAGCTGACGGCGTTCTTGACCTTCAGCTTCGCCCATTGCGAGAGCGACCAGTAACCGAACCCGAGGCGACGCCGCACCGCGTTGAACACCCGGTTCAACATGATGGCAAAGTCGTAGGCCTTGTCGCCAAGGAGCGCGAGCCAGCGCGCCTGGGTGACCACCAGGTCGAACAGGTCGCCGTGGATCACCAGATAACGCCGGCCGTCGGCCGCCGCGTGCACGGCATTCTCCACCACTTCGATACCGCCGAAATGGGTGCCATAGTAGTCGCGCATGAACTCGTCGTGGTTGCCGGGCGCGTAGATCAGGCGCGCGCCCTTGCGCGCCTTGCGCAGCAACTTCTGCACCACATCGTTGTGCTCTTGCGGCCAATACCAACCTGATCGCAGCGCCCAGCCGTCAACAATGTCGCCGACCAGATAGATGGTGTCGGCTTCATGCCAGCGCAGGAAATCGAGCAGCTTGTCGGCTTGGCAACCGCGCGCGCCGAGGTGCACATCGGATAGAAAAAGGGCGCGGTAGCGTTGAGGTTCTGCCGTCACGATAGCCGGTCTTGTTGTGCCATGATTATGGTGCTATGCCCGACTCGGATAACACTTATATGACAAAATTGCTTGCTCTGTAAGCGGCGATCCAACATCCGGCGGGATCGAGGGGGCCGGTCACAAATGTGTCACTGCACCACACTAGCGTCGCGACCATGACAACGGTGATTTGCGCCGCCGCGATTCTTCTGTGCTTTACCGTTGGTTCTCATCTGATCAGCGTTGCGATCGCTGTTGTCCGCTGCCGGGCGCGCACCGCGCACGAGCCGGCGCCAGAGAACGCACCAGCAATCAGTTTGGTTCGGCCGGTGTGCGGGCTTGATAATTTCGCCGAGTCGACACTGCGCTCCGGGTTTGCGCTCGATTATCCAGATTATGAGCTGATCTTCTGCGTGGCGCATGCGCGCGACCCGATCGTGCCAACGGTGCAGCAGTTGATTGCCGAGCATCCGCAGGTGCGTGCCAAGTTGTTGATCGGGGACGAGCGCATCAGCGCCAACCCCAAGCTCAACAACTGCTTCAAGGGCTGGAACGCCGCGGCGCACGACTGGATCGTGCTCGCCGACAGCAATGTGCTGATGCCGCCGGATTATCTGACGCGGCTGTGGAACGCCTGGCGCCACCACGACACCGGGCTGGTGTGCTCGCCGCCGTCAGGATCGGAACCGCATGGATTTTGGGCCGGCGTCGAATGCGCGTTCCTCAACACCTACGAGGCGCGGTGGCAATATGGCGCCGATACGCTCGGCCTCGGCTTCGCCCAGGGCAAGACGATGTTCTGGCGGCGCTCCGTGTTGGAGGAGGCTGGCGGCATCCGGCTGCTCGGCCTCGAGCCGGCGGAGGATGCAGCCTCAACCAAAGTGGTGCGTGATTCAGGCCTGCGCGTGCGCCTGGTCGATGCGCCGTTCCCGCAACCGCTTGGCCGTCGGGGCGCGCTCGAAGTGTGGCATCGCCAGGCGCGCTGGGCGCAGCTGCGCCGCGCCTCGTTCCCGATGTTCTACGCGCCGGAGATTCTCAGCGGCGCCTTGATTCCGTTCGCGATGGCTGCCGTGCTGGCACTCGCGCTCGACGCATCGTGGATCGCGGCCGTGCTGACCGTGGGAACTGTATGGTACGGCGCCGAGGCCAAGCTCGCGCGCGTCGCCGGCTGGCCGCTGACCTGGGCCTATCCGCTGCACGCGCTCGTGCGCGATCTCGCCTTGCCGGCGCTGTGGGTCACGGGTTGGCTCGGCTCGGATTTTGTCTGGCGCGGGAATGCTGTGAGCAGCGTGGCCGTAAACGAAGAGCCCGCCAGCGAAACGCCGCCAATCTGAAGCACCCGCCATGGATCTCGGAATAGCCGGCCGCAAGGCCCTCGTCTGCGCCTCGAGCAAAGGCCTCGGCCGTGCCTGCGCAGAAAAGCTCGCGGAAGCGGGATGCGAGGTCGTCGTCAACGGCCGCAGCCGCGACGGTGCCGAGGCGACCGCAGCGGATATCCGCAAGGCCACCGGTGCCAAGGTGATCGCGGTCGCCGCCGATGTCGCCAGTCCCGAGGGCCAGGCCGCCTTGTTTGCAGCCTGCCCGCAGCCCGACATTCTGGTCACCAACAACTTGGGGCCGCCGCCGCGCCCTTACGGTGAGGTCAATCGTCAGCAAATGCTCGAGGGCGTGACCGGCAGCATGGTGGCACCGATCGAGCTCATTCAAAAAGCGCTCGGGCATATGGTTGCCAACAAGTTCGGGCGCATCGTCAACATCACCTCGGGCGGCGTGCTGATGCCGCAGACGAGCCTCGAGGTCTCCTGCGCGGCGCGCGCCGGGCTTACCGCGTTTCTGACCACGGTGGCGCGGTCAGTTGCCCCGCACAACGTCACCATCAATTTCCTGTTGCCGGGCGCCTTCGACACCGACCGCCTGAAGTCGCTGTTCGAGACCAATGCGCGGCGCCAAAACACGACGCCGGAGGCCGTGCGCGCGCAACGCGTCGAGGCTATTCCGGCGAAGCGCATCGGACGGCCGGAAGAGTTTGGCGCAGCCTGCGCGTTTCTCTGCTCGGCGCATGCCGGATTCATTACCGGCCATAACCTCCTGATCGATGGCGGTGCCTTTCCGGCCGCTTTCGCGTGACAGGCGCTTGCCGTTACGGCGCCCGCGACGCATGATCGCGCGTTGCAAAATCAAGCCCAGGGATTGTCCATGAAACTTGTTCGCTTCGGCCCGCCCGGCCGTGAGAAACCCGGAATTGTCGACGCATCCGGAGGCATCCGTGATTTGTCGAATGTCGTGCCCGACATCGCCGGCGACGCCCTCACCCCCGACGGCTTGGCAAGGATCCGCAGCCAGAAGCTCGAGCAGCTGCCGCTTGTGTCCGGCACGCCGCGCCTCGGACCCTGCGTCGGCAATGTGCGGCATTTCATCGCGATCGGGCTCAACTATGCGGACCATGCCGCGGAAGCCGGCCAGCCGTTGCCCAAGGAGCCGATCATCTTCAGCAAGGCACCGACCTCGATCTGCGGGCCCAACGACGACACCATCACACCCAAGGACTCGACCAAGCTCGATTATGAGATCGAGCTCGGCATCGTGATCGGCAGCCGCGCACGCTATCTCGACAAGAGCAAGGCGATGGATGCCGTCGCCGGCTATTTCCTCACCAACGACGTGTCGGAGCGCGACTTCCAGATCTCGCGCTCGAGCGGCCAGTGGAACAAAGGCAAGGGCTGCGAGACGTTCGGACCGATCGGCCCCTGGCTCGTCACCAAGGATGAGATCCCTGATCCGCAGGCGCTCGACATGTGGCTCACCGTCAACGGCGAGACCCGCCAGAAGGGCTCGACCAAGACCATGATCTTCGGCGTCGAGCACCTGGTCTGGTACTGCTCGCAGTTCTTCATCATGGAGCCGGGCGACATCATCGCCACCGGCACACCACCCGGCGTCGCGCTCGGCATGAAGCCGGCGCCGAAGTTCCTGAAGGCGGGCGACGTCGTGCGCTTGGGCATCACCGGGCTCGGCGAGCAACAACAACGCATCGTCCCGTTTGGGGGGTAATTCTCGAGCAGTGCCACCTTTACCTCTCCCCGCAAGCGGCCCGCAAGCGGGGAGAGGTAGCGACCGCGATGCCACGCATCTAAATCAACTCAAACAATCTCCCTCGCCAGCCGATCCAGATGCCGCCGGATATGCGCGGCCTCGGCCGGCGTGTTGGCGAGTGAGATCGCGCGGTCGAAGGCGGTGCGCGCCTCGGCGCGGCGGCCGAGCTGCATGAGGAACATGCCGCGCGCGCCGAAATAGTGGAAATAGCCGGATAGCTTGGCCTCGAGCGGATCGAGTATGGCGAGTGCCGCCGCGGGGCCGTTGAGCTTCGCAACGGCGACGGCGCGGTTGAGGGTTACGACCGGTGACGGCTGCGTGCGCTCCAGCGCCGCGTAGAGGTGATCGATCTGCGCCCAATCGGTCTCCTGGGCGTGGCGCGCGCGGGCATGGGTTGCGGCGAGCGCGGCCTGAATTTGATAGGGCCCGGGGCTGTTGTGGCGCACCGCCTTGTCGATCAGCGCCAATCCCTCGGTGATCAGCCGCGCATCCCATTTGCCGCGATCCTGATCCTCGAGCAGGATCACCTCCCCGTTTGCGTCGAAGCGCGCCGGCAGCCGCGATTGCTGCAACAACATCAGCGCGGTCAGGCCCATGATCTCCGGCTCGGTGCGGAACAGATTCAGCAGGATCCGGGCGAGCCGGATCGCCTCATCGCACAGCGGCGCGCGCAACTCATCCTGGCCCGCAGAATAGCCCTCGTTGAAGATCAGATAAATCATCGCCGCCACGGCGGCGAGGCGCTCGCTGCGCTGCGCGACACCCGGCGTCTCAAACGCAACGCCGGCCTTGGCGACGCGCGCCTTGGCGCGGGTGATGCGCTGCTCCATAGCGGCGTCGCCGACCAGGAACGCGCGCGCGATCTGCGCCACTGACAGCCCCGAGACGATGCGCAGCGCCAGCGCGATCTGCTGGGTCGCCGGCAGGTCGGGATGGCAACAGATAAACATCAGCCGCAGCACATCGTCGCGATAGTGCGAGCCGTCGAGCCGCTCGGCGAGCGGCGCCTCGGCATCGTCGAGATCGGAGATCAGCTCATCGGCGGGCAGCGGTTCATGTTTGCTGGCCTTGCGCACACGATCGAGAGCGGCGTTGCGCCCGACGAGGATCAACCACGCGGCGGGATCGCGTGGCGGACCGTTGCGCGGCCAGCTTTGCAGCGCGCGCAGCGCCGCTTCCTGCAAGGCCTCCTCGGCCCTGTCGAGATCGCGGAAATAGCGCAGCAGCGCGCCCATCGCCTGCGGACGCGCGGCGGTGAGCGCCGCTTCGATCCATTCGAGGTCGTTCATCGCAGGGCTCGCTCGTCCGGACAGTAGAGCGCGATGGGGCGCACCTCGTAGGCGCCGCCCGGATTGACCGCGGCGAGCTCGCGCGCGACGTCGAGCGCGGCATCAAGATCGGCAACGTCGATCACGTAGAAGCCGAGCAGCTGCTCCTTGGTCTCGGCGAACGGGCCGTCGATCACCAGTGGCGGGTCTTGGGTCTTGTGCAAGGTCGTCGCCGCCGTGGTCGGCAACAGGCGCAAGGCGGGGCCCATCTTGCCGGTCTTGGTCAACCGCACCCGAACCTCTTCGAGGCGGGTCATGACGGCCTCCTCTTCCTGCTTGCTCCAGGACCAGACCGTTTTCTCGTCGTTGTAACAGAGCACCGCATACATCATGACAGCTTCCCTCCCCTTCCATCCAAAGGACGCCCCAATACCGTGCTCTCCGACAGCGCGGCAAAATTTTTGTGGCCCTGTCGGATCAACGGCCGCAAGCCCGTCCTTGGGGCACCAACGCACAGGAGGGTGCCATGCTTGCCAATCATGAACTGACACTGACCCGGCTGATCGACGCGCCGCGCGCGAAGCTGTTCCGCTGCTTTCGCGAGCCGGAGCTGCTCAAGCAGTGGTTCGCGCCCAAACCCTATACGGTCCCGATCGCCGAGCTCGATTTCCGCGTCGGCGGGGCCAGCCGCATCGTCATGCGCTCACCCGAGGGCCAGGACATCCCCTGCCCCGGCACCTACCTGGAGATCATCCCGGATCGCAAGCTGGTCTTCACCGACGCCTACCTGGGCGATTGGGAACCCTCCGGCAAGCCCTTCATGACGGCGATCATCACGTTCGATGATGACAACGGCCAGACCCGCTACACGGCGCGCGCCCGGCACTGGAACGAGGACGACAAGAAGACGCACGAGCAGATGGGCTTCCACCAGGGCTGGGGCATCTGCGCCGATCAGCTTGCCGCGCTCGCCAAGTCACTCCCGTGACGGCGCCGCCTTGAGCGCGCCGCAATTAGATTGATATCAACGTTAGTCAGGATTGTTTGAGGGGAAACCGATCGATGGCCATTCGCAGCATCACGCCGTTTCTTTGGTTCGACCAGCAAGCCGAGGAAGCAGCGAACTTCTACGTCTCGCTGTTCGACAACTCGCGCATCGCGCACGTGTCCCACTATGGGGACCACGGCCCCATGCCCAAAGGCACCGCCATGGTGGTTGATTTCGAGCTCGAGGGGCGGCGGTACAATGCGATGAACGCGGGGCCGCACTACAAACTCAACGGCGCGTTCTCGTTGCTCGTCGGGTGCACCGAGCAGGCGGACATCGACCGGCTCTGGACCGCGCTGGGACAGGGCGGTTCCTACAATGTCTGCGGCTGGCTCACCGACCGGTTCGGCCTGACGTGGCAGATCAACTATGCCGGGCTGCCGGACATCATGACCGGTGACTCCGCCCGCGCCGGGCGGGTGATGAGCGCGATGATGAAGATGACGAAGGTCGACATCCAGGCGCTCAAGGATGCGGCGTAATCTACTCCACCTCACAGCTCGTCATTGCGAGCGAAGCGAAGCAATCCAGCGCTGAGGTGCCGCACTGGATTGCTTCGTCGCGGAGCCTGTCATCGGGCCGGCCACTTCGGGCCGGACCCGTTGGCTCCTCGCAATGACGCAGAGCGTTTGTACAATCTCATTCACCACCAGGCGTGGAAGTGGTGCAGCGGTCCATGCCCACGACCAACTTCAAGTCCAGTGGCCGCGGCAATCGCCGCGGTCACGTAGGCCTTCGCGGCGCGGACCGCACCAGGCAAAGGCAGGCCTTTGGCGAGGCCGGCGGCGATTGCCGAGGATAGCGTGCAGCCGGTGCCATGGGTATTTGTTGTTGAAATCCGCGGCGCCGCGAACCGCGTCACTCCAGTCTGATCAATCAGCAAATCGACCGCTTCCGAACCCTCGCCGTGCCCGCCCTTGATCAGCACGGCCTTGGCGCCAGCCGCGAGCAACTGCTCGCCCTGCGCTTGCATTTCGCTTTCCGTCCGGGCCGACGCGGCCTCGAGCAGCGCCGCCGCCTCCGGCAGATTGGGCGTGATCAGCAGCGCGCGCGGAAACAGCTCCCGGCGCAGCGCCTCGATGGCGTCGGCGCGTAGCAGACGGTCACCCGAGGTCGCGACCATCACCGGATCAAGCACGACGTTGCGTGCCCGGTGGCGATCAAGCCCCCGCGCCACCGTCGCGATCACATCGGCGCGCGCCAGCATGCCGACCTTCACGGCGCTGATCGTGAGATCCGAGAACACCGCATCGATCTGCTGAGCCACGAACTCGGGCGGTACCTCATGAATGCCGGAGACACCCATCGTGTTCTGCGCTGTGAGCGCGGTGATCACGCTCGCCCCATAGACGCCGAGCGCCGCGAATGTCTTGAGGTCAGCCTGGACGCCGGCGCCGCCGCTGGAGTCCGAGCCGGCGATGGTCAGCGCGATCGCGGTTGCGGCTTGCATCAGTGATGATGAGCCGCGCCCACGGCCGGCACGCGCGGCGCGCAGCGTACCAGAGCGGCATCGACAACGGCGCGCAACGCGCAGGCGGCCGCCGTCGGATCCGGCGCGAGCGACAGCGCCGAGATGACGGAGACGCCGTCGGCGCCAGCCTCGATGACGTCGCCGGCATTCTCGGCGGTGATGCCGGCAATGGCGCACATGGGAAAATTGCCCATGCGATGGCGGAAAATGCGCGCGATCTCGTTGAGGCCCTCAAGCCCGATCGGCGGATCCGGATTGTTCTTCGACCCGGTCGCAAACACGCCGCCGATGCCGACGTAATCGATGAGGCGCAGCGGCGCCGCCCAGGCCTGCGCCGGTGTCTTGATGGTCAGGCCGATGAACGGCACCGGCCCCAGGCGGTCGCGGGCGGTGGCCACATCCGTATCGTCCTGACCGAGATGGACCCCGGCGGCGCCCGACTCGATCGCGACATCGACATGATCGTTGATGATGAGCGGCACCTCGCCGAGCGCGGCCTTGACGGCGCGGGCGAGCGCGACCTGGGCGCGCGGATCACTCTTCTTGTCGCGCAGCTGCACCAGCGTCACCCCGCCGGCCGCGAGCTTGCGCGCGAGCTCAGGCAAAGCGTGGCCGCCGGCATTCTCTGGATCGAGAATCGCGTAAAGTCGCAGATCGAGTTGATCTAACACGCAACCCTCGCCTGTTCGGTCAGCACCGTGCCGTCGAGCGCATATATGGCATCAAGCATATAGGCGGCAAAGGTGCCGGGGCCGGTGGCGCGTGCGCCGGCGATTTCGCCGGCGACGCCGAGCAGGACGAGGCTTGCGGTCGTGGCGCGCCAGGCGTCCGGCTCGACCGCGAGGCAGGCCGCCGCGATCGCCGAGCCGGCGCAGCCCATGGCCGTGATCTTGGCCATGAGTGGGTGCCCGTTGGCGATGCGGGCGATCCGCGTGCCGTCGGTGACGAGGTCGGTCTCGCCGGTGAGGCCGAGCACCGTGCTGTTTTCCAGCGCACAGGCGCGCAAGGCGGGCTCACTTAAGGCCGTGCCGGCCAGTGCGGCGAACTCCGCGTGATTGAGCCGCACCGCGCGCGGATGCTGTGCCAGCAACTCCTTGGCAAAGGCAGTGCGCGGCTTGGAGCGCTCGATGAACACCGGATCGAGCAGCCACGGGACCCCGTCGCCCGTGACGCTGCGCACCGCGATCTCGGCGGCGGTGCGGCGCTCGGCGTCGAACGTGCCGAGGTTGACCAGCAGCGCGTCGGCGCGCGCCGCGAACTCGCCGACCTCGTCGGGCGCGATGGTCATGGACGGCACGGCGCCGAGCGCGAGCAGCATGTTGGCCGAGAAATTCTGCGCCACCGCATTGGTGATGCAGTGAACGCGCGGCGTGCGCGTGCGCACGCGATCGAGAATCGCGGCAGCCTGCGCCACGAGTTCGTCCGCGGACAGGGTCACGCTGCGCGGAGCCTCGGCTGTGCCGGCGACGATGTCAGGCGCGCGTGTCTTGGTCTTGGGCTTCGCAGCGCGCTTGGGCTCTGGCATCTCAGGCTCCCTCCGCCGGCATGATCCGGATCAGGTTCGATGGGTTGGCGCAGGTTGGCGGCAGCGCCTCTCAGCCCGGTTGAGGCCGGGCACCCCGTTGAGATTGCGGCAGATATGTAGCGCCGGCCGCTTGGGGCTACAAGGCGGGCGCATGCTTGCCATCAACCGCGCCGGGGCGTGTATGATGCGGCCAAGAAGAATGGGGAGAGAAACGCCATGTTCGCGACCTCGACGCACCATGCCGGCTGCGCCTGCCATCTGACCCGCCGCCATTTCCTGGGTGGCGCCGCAGCTCTCGGCGCCGCTGTAGCGTGTCCGAGCTTCGCTCAAGCGCAAGGTCCAAGCCTCATCGACACGCACCATCACTTCTATCCGCCGCAATACCAGAAGGCCTGGCTCGATTGGGAGGATGCTAGGAAGCTCCCGCACTACCCGCAGCAGGTTGCCTGGACCCGCGACGGAGCAGTCGCCGACATGGACCGCGCCGGCATTCGCACAGCAATTCTATCGGTGGCGTCCACCCCAGGCGTCTGGTTCGATCAGGGACCCGACGCCGCCGCCAAGATGGTGCAGATCTGCAACGATTATGCGGCCCAGATGATGCGCGACTATCCGGGCCGGTTCGGACTGTTTGCAACGCTTTCCATGCTGGATATGGACACCACGCTCAAGGAGATCGAATACGCGCTCGACACGCTCAAGGCCGATGGCATCGGGCTGCAGAGCAATTACGGCGACAAGTGGCTTGGCCACCCGTTCTTCAAGCCGGTGCTTGAGGAGCTCAACCGGCGCAAGGCGGTGGTCTATGTGCATCCGCTGGTCGCGGCCTGCTGCGGCAATCTCAGCGTCGGCACGTTCCCGGCGGTGATCGAGGTGCCACACGACACGACCCGCACCATCACCAGCCTGTTGCTGAGCGGAAGCTTCGCGCGCCAGCGCGACATTACCTGGCTGTTCTCGCACGCGGGCGGCACCATTCCGCTGATGGCCGGCCGCATCGATGCATTTTACGGCAAGAGCCCGAAAGCCGCGGAGTTCGCGCCAGCGGGCATTTTCGGCGAGTTGGCGCGGCTTAATTACGACACCGCGAACGCGACCTTTGCCCCGACCATGGCGGCGCTACTCAAGCTCGTGCCGGTGTCGCAGATCACTTACGGGACCGACTACCCCTACTTCCCGCTCGATCAGAATGTGAGCCTGTCGCAGGCCGAGCTTTCGCCGGAGGACCTCAAAGCGATCGAAAGCCTCAATGCCATGCGGCTGCTGCCGCGGCTGCACGTTTAAACCATCAGAGTCTTGCCACCGTGCGAGGCTTTTGCTGAATTGGGCTCGCACGGAGGCACCCGATGGTCCCATTCTTCGTTCAGATCAAATGCCAGCTCGGCAAGTCCTACTCGGTCGCGAATGCGCTGGCTGACGCCGAGATCGCCTCCGAGATTTACTCGACCGCCGGCGATTTCGACCTGCTGGTGAAGTTCTACGTCGACCCTGGGACCGATATCGGCCATTTCGTCAATGAGAAGGTGCAGATCATTCCGGGCATCCAGGACACGCGCACGATCATCACGTTCAAGGCGTTTTAGGGGAGATATCTTTTGCGCATGTCCTTTTTAGAAAACCGGTAGCCACCCCGCATCAAGTGCAGGGCAGGCTTTTTCCGGGACATGCGTTACTCGCCTGCCGGCAGACTGGCCGGCGTCCGGATGCGTTCCAGACCGAGCCGGCGCTCGCGCCAGATGATGAAGAGCCCCGAGGCGACGACGATCGCGGCGCCCACGAATACGAACGCACTGGGCAGTTCGCCGAACAGCGCAAAGCCGAACAGAAACGCCCAGATCATCGCGGTGTAGTCGAACGGCGCCACCACCGAGGCCGGCGCATAGCGGTAGCTCTCGGTGAGCATCAGGTGCGAGAGCCCGCCGAGCACGCCGATCATCACCAGGCCGGTGAGTTCGATCCAGCTCGGCATCACCCACCCGAACGGCAAGGTGACGAGGCCGGCCAAGGCGCAGATCAGCGAGAAGTAGAACACGATGGCCGAGGTGGTCTCGCTGTCGGTCAGCCGCCGGGTCTGGATCACCGTGCCGGCGTTGGTGAAGCAGGCGATCATGGCGCAGATCGCACCGACGGTGCGGGCCTCGCCCGCGTAGAACAGACCGCCGATGTCGAGATAGGGCCACAGCATGACCAGCACGCCAACGAAGCCGAGGCTCACCGCAGTCCAGCGATAGGCGCGCACATGCTCGCTGAGCAGCAGTGCGGCGAGCACCACGGTGATCAGCGGCGCCGCGAAGGAAATCGCGGTCGCGTCCATCAGCGGCAGGCGGGCGAGCGCGGCGAAGTTGAGAAACATCGACATGATGCCCATCACGCCGCGGCCGAGATGGCCGAAGGGACGGGCGGTGCTGATCGCCGCCAGCAGATGCCCGCGCGCCGCGTAGATGATGACCACTGGCAGGATCGCAAAGGCGCTGCGGAAGAACACGATCTCGCCGACGGGAAACTTGGCCCCGGCCGCGCGGATGAGCGCGCTCATCAGCGAGAGCAGCAGCACCGAGGCAAGCTTGATCGCGATCGCGTAAGGGACGTTCATGGACAGGGGTGCGGGGATTGACAAAACGTCTTGGCACGGCACGCCCGGCCGGAAAAGGCATGCGAGGCATGCAATTGTGGGAGGCTTTACAACCGAATGCGCGCGAGCCGCGCAAGCTCCCCGATGATGCCGCGACGAAACACCATGACGCAGACGACGAAGATCACGCCCTGCACCACGAACACCCACTGGCCGATGGTGGTGAGATAGTTCTCCAACGTCACCATGAAGCTCGCGCCGACCACCGGTCCGAACACCGTGCCGAGCCCGCCGACCAGCGTCATCAACACCACTTCGCCCGACATCGGCCAATCCACGTCGGTGAGCGAGGCAAGCTGGAACACCAGCGCCTTGGTGGCGCCGGCGACGCCGGCAAAGGTCGCCGATAACACGAAGGCGATGAGCTTGTAGCGGTTGACGTGATAACCGAGCGAGATCGTGCGCGCCTCGTTCTCGCGGATCGCTTTGAGCACTTCGCCGAATGGCGAATTGATGATGCGATAGATCAACAGGAAACAGGCGAGAAAGATCACCAGAACCGTGGCGTACATGTTGGTCTGGTTGGAAAGATCGATCAGGCCGAACAGGCGCCCCCGCGGCACCGCCTGGATGCCATCCTCACCGTGGGTGAAGGGCGCCTGCACGGCGAAGAAGAACATCATCTGCGCCAGCGCCAGGGTGATCATGGCGAAGTAGATGCCCTGGCGGCGGATGGCCAACAGGCCGACCGCAATGCCGAGCACGGCTGCCGTCGCGGTGCCGGCCAAGATCGCAAGCTCGGGCGTGAGCCCCCAGACCTTGGCCGCATGGGCGCTCACGTAGCTCGCCCAGCCGAAGAACAACGCGTGCCCGAACGACAGCAAGCCCACATAGCCGATCAGCAAGTTGAAGGCGCAGGCAAACAGCGCAAAGCACAGAACCTTCATCAGAAATACCGGATAGGCGAAGGCCGGCGCGATGATGAAGGCGAGCGTCATGGCGACGAAAGCAATGGCTTCGCTGTATCCAGCGAGGGGCGGCGCAGCGACCTCCGGCTTGGTTGAGGCGGATTCCATGTCAAGCTCGCCTGCCGAACAGTCCGGCCGGCCGCACCAATAACACGATCGCCATGATGACGAAGATCGCGGTGTTGGCGGCTTCCGGATAGTAGACCTTGGTCAGGCCCTCGATCAGGCCGAGCCCGAAACCGGTGACGATCGCCCCCATGATCGAGCCCATGCCGCCGATCACCACCACGGCAAACACCACGATGATGAGGTTTGCGCCCATTTGCGGGCTGACATTGGTGATCGGCGCCGCCATCACGCCGGCGAGCGCCGCAAGCCCGACGCCGACCCCGTAGGTGAGCGTGATCAGGCGCGGCACGTTGATGCCGAAGGCGCGCACCAGCGTCGGGTTCTCGGTCGCGGCGCGCAGATAGGCGCCGAGCTTGGTGCGCTCGATCAGGAACCAGGTGATGAGGCACACCACGAGCGAGAACACCACCACCCAGGCGCGGTAATTGGGCAGGAACATGAATCCGAGATTACGCCCGCCCTGCAACGCAGGCGGGACCGTGTAAGGCAGGCCCGATGAGCCGAAGAAATTGCGAAACACGCCCTCGACGATGAGAGCGAGGCCGAAGGTGAGCAGGAGTCCGTACAGGTGATCGAGATTGGCGATCCATTGCAGGAACAGCCGCTCGATGATCATGCCGCTGATGCCGACGACGATCGGCGCGATCAGCAGCGCCCACCAATAGTCGAGCCCGAGATATTGCAGCAGGAAAAACGCCGTGAACGCGCCCAGCATGTACTGGGCGCCATGCGCGAAGTTGATGACGTTGAGCATGCCGAAGATCACGGCAAGGCCGAGACTGAGCAATGCGTAGAACGATCCGTTCACCAGCCCGAGCATGAGCTGGGCGAACAGCGCCTGCGAGGGAACGCCGAAGATTTGGAACATGGGTCGCGCCTATCCGATCGCGAGAGCGCGCTCCCCTCCCCGCGCGGGGCCCCCGCGCCGGAGGCGTGGGGTGCGTGCGGGGAGGGGTCGGGGGTGGGGGTCGAACGAATTCGCGCCGTGGTCGCCAAATTGCACCACCCCCCTCCCCATCCCTCCCCCACAAGGGGGGAGGGAGAACCTGCGCTCGCAGTTGTTCGCACCGCGAGGCGTCCGATCTATCGCACGTTCACCCGCTCACCAGCGGGCAGCCGCCGTCCTTCATCGGACGGAAAGCTTCGGCGGCGGGGATGGTGGCGCGCAGCTTGTAATAGTCCCACGCACCCTTCGACTCGCTCGGCTTCTTCACCTCGAACAAGTACATGTCGTGTAGCTTGCGGCCGTCGGCGCGGATCGTGCCTTTCCCGAACAGCGGATCATCGGTCGGCATCTCTTTCATCTTGGCGACGACGGCCTTGCCGTCCGCATCACTCTTGAGCGCCTCGACCGCTTTCAGATAATGCAGCACCGCCGCGTAGACGCCGGCCTGCACCATGGTCGGCATGTTGTTCTTGAACTGCGGCGCGAAGCGCTTGGCGAAGGCGCGCGAGGCGTCGTTCTGATCCCAGTAGAACGCTTCGGTCAGCACCAGCCCTTGCGCGGTCTGCAGACCGAGCGCATGCACGTCGCTGATGAACACCAGGAGTCCGGCCAGGCTCTGTCCACCCTGGGTGATGCCGAACTCGGCCGCCTGCTTGATGGCGTTGATGGTATCGCCGCCCGCGTTGGCAAGCCCGATGACCTTGGCCTTGGAGGCCTGCGCCTGCAGCAGGAAAGAAGAGAAATCCGTGCCCGGGAAGGGATGGCGCACGCTGCCCAGCACCTTGCCGCCGTTCGCCTGCACGATCTCGGTCGTGTCACGCTCCAGCGCCTTGCCGAAGGCGTAGTCCGCCGTGATGAAGAACCAGGTGTCGCCACCGGTCTTGACCATGGCCTTGCCGGTGCCGTTGGCGAGCGCCCAGGTGTCGTAGGTCCAATGCACCGTGTTGGGCGAACATTTTGGCCCGGTCAGGTCGGACGCAGCCGCGCCGGAGACCAGGAATACCTTATTCTTCTCGCGCGCGATCTCATTGACGGCGAGCGCGACCGACGAGGTCGGTACATCGACGATGACATCGACGTTGTCGCGATCGAACCAGGTGCGCGCGATATTCGAGCCGACATCCGGCTTGTTCTGATGATCCGCGCCGACGACCTCGACCTTCATCCCCTTGGCGGCGGCACCAAAGTCCTCGACCGCCATTTTCGCGGCGACCACCGCGCCCTGTCCGGATAGATCGGAGTAGAGCCCCGACATGTCGTTGAGCACGCCGATCTTGATCACGCCGTCGGTATATTGGGCGTGCGCCGCGCCGCATCCGAGCGCGACGGCGAGCGCCGTTGCGCCGATGAGTTTGTTCAAGTTCATTCTCGTCCTCCCTGGTTCCTCTCGGGTTTGGGCGTGTGCCGTCGCTCTCTCTCCGGGGCACGCCTGAACTGTTTGTCCGATCTCCGCTACACTCCCAGATAGTCGTGCAGTTTGTCGAGATTGGCCTCAAGCTGCGTGTTGGCGAAGGCGTCGATGATACGCCCGTGCTCCATCACGTAATAGCGGTCGGCGATGGTCGAGGCGAAGCGGAAGTTCTGCTCGACCAGCAGGATCGTAAACCCCTGCTGCTTGAGCAAGCGGATCGTGTTGCCGATTTGCTGGATGATCACCGGAGCTAATCCTTCGGTCGGCTCATCCAGCAGCAGCAAGCGGGCGCCGGTGCGCAGGATACGGCCGATGGCGAGCATCTGCTGCTCGCCGCCGGAGAGTTTTGTTCCCTGGCTCGACGACAGCCGTTCCTTCAGGTTGGGGAACAACTCGAAAATGCGCTCGACCTCAAGGCCGTCCGGCAGCACCTTCGGCGGCAGCAACAAATTCTCCTTGACGCTGAGACTCGCAAAGATGCCGCGCTCCTCCGGGCACAGCGCAATGCCGAGCCGCGCGATGCGATCGCTGGTGAGCCCGATCAGTTCCTTCGTCTCGTAGCGCACCGATCCGGTGCGCGCGCCGATGATCCCCATGATCGACTTCAAGGTGGTCGTCTTGCCGGCACCGTTGCGGCCGAGCAACGTGACGACCTCGCCGGGGAAGACCTCGAAGCTCACGCCGTGCAGGACGTGCAACTCGCCGTACCAGGCCTGCAGGCCGTCGATCTTCAACAGTGGCGCGGCCGGGCGATCAAGCATGGCCCGTTCCCATATAGGCCTCGCGCACACGCGGATCGGACGAGACGGTCGCGTAGTCGCCCTCGGCCAGCACGCGTCCACGCGTGAGCACGGTGATGCGATGCGAGAGGTTTGCGACCACGCTGAGGTTGTGCTCGACCATGAGCACGGTGCGGCTCGCGGCGACCGATTTGATCAGCGCACTGATGCGATTGATGTCCTCGTGTCCCATGCCGGCCATCGGTTCGTCGAGCAACAGCATGTCGGGCTCGAGCGCCAACGTGGTGGCAATCTCGAGCGCGCGTTTGCGCCCATAGGGCAGTTCGGCCGCGCGCGCCTGTGCGAAGGTGGTGAGGTCGACGTCGGCGAGCAATCGCTCTGCGGTCTCATTGAAACGGTCGAGCACGCGCTTGGAGCGCCAGAAATCGTAGGAGCCGCCGCGCTTGCGCTGCAGCGCGATGCGCACATTCTCAAGCACCGTGAGGTGAGGAAACACCGCCGAGATCTGGAACGAACGCACGAGGCCAAGCCGCGCCACATCAGCCGGCGCCATCGCGGTGATGTCGCGTCCCTTGTAGACGATACGGCCGCGGCTCGGCCGCAGGAATTTTGTCAGCAGATTGAAGCAGGTTGTCTTGCCGGCCCCATTGGGTCCGATGAGCGCGTGGATCGTGCCGCGCCCGACTTTGAGGTCGACCCCGTTCACCGCGACAAACCCGGCAAATTCCTTCGTCAGGTTCTCGGTCGCGAGGATGACCTCGTCGCTCATTGGGTTCCCTCCCACCGCATGGTTAGCATGCGTGGGATGCGGGTCTAGGGAAAATAAGCGGCTTCGGCCTACGACTTGTGTCTGATACTGCGCGTTTTGTGGGCAGCCGCGGAACGTCAGTTCACTTTCGGACGAGGCGGGCCTTCCACCGGCGGCAATGACTTGAGATAGACCGCGATCGCCTCGCGGTCCGGCCCCGGAAGTTGCGACGTGTTGCGGATCACCTCCGTCATGCTGCCGCCGACCGAATCGCCGTCCGGGGTGTGGCCGGTCTCGAGCAGGTAGGCGATGTCCTCCTCGCTCCAGTCACCGAGGCCCTTCTGGGTGATGTTGGGGACCCACCCTTTACCCGACAGGTCCGGCCCACCGGCGAAACGCTTGTCAGTCTCGATTGCGCCCAGAATGTTGCGGGGGCTGTGGCATTCGGCGCAGTGCCCCGGGCCATTGACCAGATAGGCGCCGCGGTTCCACTGCGCCGATTTGCTCGGATCAGGCGTGAACGGCTTGCCGTCCAGAAACAGGAAATCCCAGCCGCCAATCAGCCGGCGCCAACGGAATGGCAGCGGCAACTGATGCGGCGGCGCCTGGCCGGAAACGGCGGGCAGCGTGTGCAAATAGGCGAACAGGTCGCGCGCGTCATCGAGCTTGATGTGCTGGTAGGACGGATAAGGGAAAGCCGGATAGTAGTGCTGGCCGTCCGGCGATGTGCCTTTCAGCAATGCGGTGACGAAGTCCGCCTCGCTCCAGGCGCCGATCCCGTCCTTGCGGTCGGGCGAGATGTTGGGTGGATAGAACGTGCCGAATGGCGACACGAGCGGCAGCCCACCGCCGAGATGGGTCGGATCCTGCTGGCCGGGCGTGGCGTGGCAGGACGCGCAGCCGCCCGCATAGAACATCACCTTGCCGTTGGCGAGATCAGGAGTGCGCGAGGCAAGCGCACTCGCCGGGATCACAGCCGGGATGGTTACGATCCAGAAGACCGCAAACCCGACGATCAGCAGGGCTGCGAGCGCCATCAACACTTTGCGCAACAACGGTGTCCTCCTTCGGAATCGAGAGCGCGCTGAAGTATGGCCGCTGTTACAGTACTTGCCAGAACCCGGCGTACGAATCTCATACCAGGACTCCGGGTGGCGGCATTTTATTCCAGAAACTCAACGTCGGCGCGGCGCAATGAAAAGCCCGCCGGACAGGTCCGGCGGGCAAAACGGCTCGGGAAAGAGCGTCAGTTAGCGCGAAGCCGATATGTGTCGTGGCAGGCGTCACACGCCTTCCCGACCTGGTCAGCAGCGACTTTAAGCGAGTCGAGATCTTTCACATTGCCGCGGACCGATGTGACGACCTGGACCAGGTTTGCGTTCTTGGCTTCGAAGTCGGCCTTGTTCTCCCAGACTTTGGGGGACGCGCTGTATTTGTCCTCAGGCGGCGCGCTCGTCTTTGCGCCAGGTTTTGCGTTATCCGGATAGAGCGTCGGCAATGTCTTGGCAGACGAAATGATTTGGTCGAATGCCGCATTAACCTTGGCTTGGTCATAGGGCGCCTGCCCGCGCACCATGCGATTGATGTCACCATAGAACCCTTTGCCGTTCAGCGTCATCAATTCCTTGCGCTGCGCGATCGGGTCCGATTGCGCGAACGCCGCAACGAGTCCAACCGCAAGCACAGACGCTGATATCAGGGTACGTATCATTTGGTTCGGCCTCCCGGGTTTGATGCACTCAAGATACAATACCGCCTGGACGCAAACACCCCCACGGAATGGTTATTCCCCAGACCCGAGCCGGATGCCCGACCATTCACAATCAGATGCCGGCCACGAACCGGGCCATGATGATCAGGGTCACCACTTGCATGGCCCCCTGGCTGGCGACCGCCCAGAAATAGTTGCGCATGATGCGGCCGACCTTCTCATGATCGGGATTGGGTTTCTGCAGCTGGAAACAAACCCACAGGTTGGTGGGTAATAGATACCCGGTGCCCTGCACGGCCATGAGTGTCACCAGCACGAGCGCCGCAACGACCCAGCCGTATTCGGGCCAGCCGAGATCGAGGAACCCAAGCTGCTTCGCCAGGAACCAGCCGGTGGTGCCGGTGATGATCGACAAGGTCGGCATCAGGAACAGCGTCTTCGGCACGAGGCGGACGATCACCTCGCGGCGCGCCGCAAGCGGCACCCGGCGCAAGATCGGACCGACAATGAACCCCATGAACAGGTCGATGCCGGTCCACATCACGCCGCACAGGACATGCACGAAGTTGAGGAACCAGCGGTTCCCGCTGAGGATGGCAAACACCATCACCACGAGCGCCAGCGCGGCGTACCAGAGATAGTGCCAGCGGATGATGCGCGCGGGTGTGTCGGCCGTGATGCTCGTCATGCTTTTAGTTTAGCACTACTCCGCCGGCTGCGGCGATTGCGTCGCGGCCGGCTTGCGCCCGTCCCGCGCCAAGCGCCGGCTGAGCACGTAGAATACCGGCGTGAAGATCAGGCCGAAGATGGTCACACCGATCATACCCGCGAATACGGTGGTGCCCAGGGTCTGGCGCAGCTCGGAGCCGGCCCCTTCTGACCAGACCAGCGGCACCACGCCGAAGATGAAGGCGAGCGAGGTCATGAGGATCGGGCGAAAGCGCAAGTGCGCCGCCTCGACGGCCGCCGCGGCGCGATTGCGGCCTTCGTCTTCGAGCTGGCGCGCGAACTCGACGATCAGGATTGCATTCTTGGCGGCGAGCGCGATGAGTACGATGAAGCCGACCTGGGTGAGGATGTTGTTGTCCTGGCCGCGCAGCAGCACGCCAATGATGGCCGAGACCAGACACATGGGCACGATCAGCACGACGGCGAGCGGCAAGGTCAGGCTCTCGAACTGCGCGGCCAGCACCAGGAACACGAACACCACGCCCAGCCCAAACGCAAACGCCGCGGTATTGCCGGCGCGGATCTGCTGGAACGCAAGCGTGGTCCACTCGAACTTGAAGCCTTCCGGCAAAACCTGCTTGGCGAGCTGCTCCATGATGGCGATTGCCTGGCCTTGCGAGTAGCCAGGCGCGGCCTGCCCGTCGAGCTCAGCCGCCGGATAGATGTTGTAGCGCGGCATGCGGTACGGGCCCGCTATATCCCGCACTGTGGTGAACGAGCCGAGCGGCGCCGTCGTACCAGAAGCTGTGCGCACCCGCAGATTCAGCACGTCCTGCGGATCAAGGCGATACGGGCTCGCGGCCTGCGCCTGCACCCGGAACGTACGACCAAACAAATTGAAGTCGTTGACGTAGGACGAGCCGATGTAAGTCTGCAGCGTGTTGAACACGTCCGGCAGGTTGATGCCGAGCAGCTCGGCCTTGACCCGATCGATCTCCAGGTAGACCTGCGGCGTCTGGTTTTCGAACAGCGAGAAGACCTGTACCAGCCCGGGTGTCTGCGCCGCCTTGCCCATCATGGCGTAGGCAGCGCCCTGCAGGGCGGCGGGTCCGGCGCCGGTCCGGTCTTCGATCATCATGCGAAAGCCGCCAGCATTGCCTATGCCCTGCACGGCCGGCGGCTGCACGACCAGAACAAGGCCTTCCTGGATGGACATGAACTTGCCGAACAGGGTGCGCTGGATGGCCTCGGCCGACAGGCGCGGATCGCCGGCGCGCTTGGAAAATGGCTCAAGCACCAGAAACATGGCGGCGGCATTGGGTGAGTTGGTGAACGTCGCACCGGAGAAGCCGACGATTTCGATGGCGTGTCCCACACCCGGCGTTTTCAAGGCGATGTCGGACACGCGCCGCGTCACGGCATCGGTGCGCGCCAACGAGGCCCCCGGCGGGCAACTGTATGACGCCAATCAGGTAGGCGCGATCCTGCTGCGGGATGAAGCCCGACGGCGCCTGCGAGAAGATATAACCACCGCCGGCGATGATGAGCACATAAACGCCAAGCATGACCCCGGCGACGCGCACCGCGCGTCCGGCGAGCCAGCCGTAGCCGTTGGTCGCTGCCGTGAAGCCGCGATTGAACAGACGAAACGCGCCATGAATGGGCCGCTCCCACCAACGGTCGCGATGCGTTTTATCATGCGGCTTGAGCAACAGCGCGCACAGGGCGGGCGACAGCGTCAGCGATACGACGAGCGAGATCACGGTCGCGCCGGCGATCGTCAGAGCGAACTGACGGTAGAACTGACCGGAAATGCCGGTGATGAATGCGGATGGGATGAACACCGCACACAGCACGAGACAAATGGCGATCAGTGCGGCGCCCACCTCGTCCATGCTGCGGATCGCGGCGTCACGCGGCGAGAGACCTGCAGCCATGTTGCGCTCGACGTTCTCGACCACCACGATCGCATCGTCGACGACGATTCCGATCGCCAGTACGATCCCGAACAGCGACAGGTTGTTGAGCGAGAATCCGACTGTGGCCATCACGAAGAACGTGCCGATGAGCGACACCGGGATGGCGATGATGGGAATGACCGCCGCGCGCCAGGTCTGCAGGAACAGCAGCACCACCAGGACGACCAGCACGATCGCCTTCCAGATGGTGTCGATCACCGCGTTGACCGACTCGGAGATGAACTGTGTCGGGTCGTAGTAGATGCCGTAGGCGAGGCCAGGTGGGAATTCCTTCGCCAGCTGCGCGGTCGTGGCGCGCACCGCGTCACCGGTCGCCAACGCATTGGAGCCGGGACGCTGAAACACCGCGACCGCGACAGCCGGCTTCTGGTCGAGATAGGAATTGCTGGAGAAATCCTGAGCAGTCAGCTCGACCCTGGCCACGTCGCGCACGCGCACCACCGCATCACCGACCTGTTTGACGATGATATTGGCGAACTGGTCCGGATCGGTCAGGCGCCCCAACGTGCGCACCGCGATCTGGAACGCAAGCTGGTTGGCAACCGGCGGCTGGTTGAGCATGCCGGAGGCGACCTGGACGTTTTGCCCCTGCAGGGCCTGGGTGACATCGGCTGCCGTCAGGTTGAGCGACTGCAGCTTGTCCGGATCGAGCCACACCTGCATGGCGTAGTCGCGCGCGCCGAACACGGTGATCGAGCCGACGCCGTCGAGACGCGACAGTACGTCCTTGATCTGGATGTTGGCGTAGTTGGTGATGAACAGCTGGTCGCGCGAATTGTCGGGCGAGAACAGGTTCACCACCATCAGGATATCGGGCGAGCTCTTGGCCACCACGACGCCGATCTGCTGCACCTGCTGCGGCAGGCGCGGGGTCGCGATGGCGAGCCGGTTCTGCACCTGAACCTGCGCGATATCGAGGTTCACGCCGATGTCGAACGTGACCGAGATGGTGAAGCGGCCGTCGGCGGTCGAGTTCGAGGAGATGTAGAGCATCTGCTCGACGCCGTTGATCTGCTGCTCGATCGGCGCGACGACGGTATCGGCGATGGTCTCGGCGCTGGCGCCCGGATATTGCCCGGTGACGGTGATGACCGGCGGCGCGATCTCCGGATATTGCGCGACCGGCAGCCGCACATAGGCAACCGCGCCGAGAATGACGATCACGATCGACACGACCGAAGCGAAGATCGGCCGGTCGATGAAGAAATGCGAAATCTTCATCTTGTTACGCCGCTTGTTACGCCGTCAGTCAGCCTTGGTGGTGCCCGCGTCGGCCTGCGGCCGGCCGGGACCGACCTGCGGAGCATCCTCATCCTGGGGTGTTACTTTCTGCCCCGGCCGGGCGCGCATCAGGCCATTGACGATCACCCGGTCATCAGCCGCAAGCCCATCCTTGACCACGCGCATCTGGCCCACCGCTTGGCCAAAGGTCGGAAACTTCTGCTGCACGGTTCCGTCCGCTGCGACCACCAGCAGGAACTTGCGCGCCTGCTCGGTGCCGATAGCGACTTCCGGGACCAGCATCGCCTGATAGGGCGGCGATCCAGGGACACGGATGCGTCCGAACATGCCCGGGGTCAGGACGCCATCCGGATTGGAGAAGACCGCACGGCCGCGGATCGTGCCCGACGATTTGTCGATGACGTTGTCGACGAAATCGAGCCGCCCCTGGTGCACGAAGTCATTCTCGTCGAGCAGTTTGACCCCGACGATCACGCTGCCCTCGCGGCTGGTCACGTCCTTGCCTTCGTGCGCCAGCCGCTCGTAGCGCAAATAGGCCGCTTCATCGAAGGTGAACTCAAAGCGAATCGGGTCGACCGACACGATCGTGGCCAGCAAGCTCGGGGTGCCGGTGATACCGCCAATAACCAAGTTGCCGACCGATACGCGCCGGTCGCCGATACGGCCGCTGATCGGCGCTTTCAGATCGGTGAATTGATAATCGAGCTCTGCCGTTGCGACCGCGGCCTCCTGCGCCTTGACGCCCGCCTCGGCCACACTCTTGGCCTGAGCGCGCTGGTCGTAGACCTGCTGGGTCACGGTATGATCCTTCACCAGCTGGGCGCCGCGATCGAGATCCGCCTGGGCAAACGCCAGATTGGCGCGAGCTTGCGCGAGGTTCGCCTTGGCCTGATCGAGCACGTGCTCGTAGGGACGCCGGTCGATGACGAACAGGGTGTCGCCCTGCTTCACCATCTGGCCGTCGGTAAAGTTGATCTTGTCCAGGTAGCCGCCGACCCGGGCGCGCACCTCGACGGTGTCCACGGGAACGAAGCGGCCGACATACTCGTCCTGATCAACGACCAGCTTGCGGACCGGCTTAGCGACGGTCACGGTCGGCGGCGGCGGAGCCTTCGCTTGCTGCGGCTGGCCCTCGCTGCACCCCGCAGCGGCCAAAGCGAAGACCGCGATCGCCACCCCGGCGAAACGGGCAGACATTACCATTCGACTTCCCCACAAACCCATCCCGGTCCGCAGCAATATAGATGCTGCGGTGCGAAAGGCACCCTCGAGTCGCGTTTTCGTGACCACTGTCATCTATGTATGTGGCCGCTTGGCGTCACATCGGCATTCGTTCGACGTTTTGCCGACGCCTCGGCGGACAAATTGTCGAGCGCAGAGCCGGTCTGGGCCGAAACAGTCCGGCTCCCATATCTGCGCATCTCTCGCAACCTGACCAGATGGCGGATGGCCGCGCAGCTGTCAGGCGCACACATCTAGCTCCCGGACTACCTCTGGTCACTTACTTTACCGGTAAAATCATGTTCGACGACCCCCTCTCCGATCAATCATCCGACACCACTGCCCAATCGGACGGCGCCTTGCTCGACGCCTATTCCCGGGCCGTGATCGATGTGGTCGACCGCATCGGTCCGGCGGTGGTGGGGCTGCACCTGCGCACCGGCCGGCACGGGGGGTCTGGGTCCGGCGTGATCGTCTCGCCGGACGGTCTGATCCTCACCAACAGTCACGTGGTCGGCGGCGGCAACCGGCTCGCGGTCACCGCGGCGGACGGCCGCAACCTCAATGCGCGTGTTGTCGGGGACGATCCCGATACGGACCTGGCGCTGGTGCGGGTCGAGGAGGACGTTGTCTTGCCGGCAGCTCGCCTCGGCAATTCCAAGTCGTTGCGCCGCGGCCAGCTGGTGATCGCCATCGGCAACCCGCTTGGCTTCGAATCGACCGTTACCACCGGCGTGGTGTCGGCGCTGGGGCGGACCTTGCGCGCACGCAGCGGCCGGCTGATCGATGACATCATCCAGACCGACGCGGCGCTCAATCCAGGCAATTCCGGTGGCCCGCTCGTCTCTTCGCGCGGCGAGGTGGTTGGCATCAACACGGCGATCATTCTCGGCACCCAGGGAATCTGCTTTGCGGTCGCCTCCAACACGGCCAATTTCGTGCTGGGCGAGCTGGTGCGGCATGGGCGCGTGCGCCGTTCGTTCATCGGTATCGCCGCCGCGCAAACACCTTTGCCGCGCCGGTTGCGGGCCGCCGCCGGCATTGAGCAAACAAGCGCGATCACGGTTTCGAGCATCGAGGCCGGCAGTCCGGCCGACCGCGGCGGGCTGCAGGCGGGCGACATCATCCTGGCAATCGACGGAGCGACCGTCACCGCCGCCGATGATCTCGTCCGCAATCTGACTGCGGACAAGATCGGACGCTCGGTGACACTTGCGATCTTTCGCAGTGGCGAGCGCCGCACCGTTTCGCTTAGCGCCGAGGAGCGGCCGCGGAAAGGGCGCGGCTCGTCGGATTGATTGCGTAGGCCACCCTATGCTTGGGCGATAGGTTGCTGAGCCGGGGCTGCAGAGCCTCGGAAAGCCGCAAACCACTTGCGGTCGAACAGCAACAAGATGGCGCCGACGTAGGTGATCGCGCCGATGACGGCGAGCGCCGCCAGCATCGTCTCCGAACGAAAGCGCGGCAATTGCCCGATCAGCGGCCCCAGTATCAACTGACCGATCCACAGCGCGACCGCCAATACGGCTGCGGCTAGCAATAGCTTCCAGGTTGAAGTCTTCAGGCGTTCATCGAAGGCAATCAGACCGGCGCGCAGCGCAAACCACAGCAACAGCGCGACGTTGATCCACACCCCGATGGAGGTCGCGAACGCCAACCCGACCTGCGCCAATGGTTTCATCAGCAGGATCTTGAAGCCGACGTTGACGACCACGCTGACGGCAAGCGCCTTCACCGGAGTTGCGGTATCGCCGCGGGACAGGAACGTCGCCGAGAACGTCCGCGCCAGCACGAACGGCACAAGCCCGACCGTATAGGCGGCGAGCGTCGCGCCGGCAGCGTGCGCGTCCGCGGCCGTGAAGGCGCCATGTCCGAACAGCGCGAGCATGATGAGGTCGGGCACCAGCAAGAACGCGACGAAACACGGCAACGACAAGAGGAGCGTGAGCTCGATCGCGCGATCCTGCGCGGCGCGTGCGCCGCTCTCGTCGCCGCGCGCCAAGCGTCCCGCCATTTCCGGCAACAGCACCGTGCCGACCGCGATACCGATCACGCCGATCGGCAGCTGATTGAGCCGATCGGCATAATAGAGCGCGGAGAGCGCGCCGGCGGGGAGGAGACTCGCGATCATCGTGTCCGCAAGAAGCGCAATCTGCGTCCCGGCGGAGCCAAGCACGGCCGGACCGAGCGCGCGGAAAAAGCGTCGCAGATCGTCATCGAGCCGAAACGCGGCGAAACGCGGAAGCACCCCCAGTCGCCAGGCATCGCCGCCGACCAGCAGCGCCTGCAGGATGCCGGAAATCAAAACACCCCAAGCGGCGGCGTAGCCGGCGTTGGAAAACCACGCGACCAAACCGAGCGTCACCATCATGACCAGGTTGAGCAAGATCGGGGCTGCCGCAGGCGACGCGAAACGGCCCAGAGAGTTGAGGATCCCGCCGTAGAGCGTGACCAGTGAGATGAGGACCAGATAGGGAAAAGTAACCCGCGTCAGTTCCGTCGAGAGCGCAAAGCGCTCGGGGTCAAGACCCGGCGCCAGCACTGAGATCACGGCGGGCGTGAAGATCAGCGCGAGGGCCAACAGGATGATCTCCACGGCAAACAGCAACGTGAAGATGCGGTCGGCGAACCGGCCGGCCACCTGCGGACCGCCCTGCCCGTGCACGCGGGAATACGCCGGGACGAAAGCCGCGTTGAACGCACCCTCGGCAAAAATCGCCCGAAAATGATTCGGCAATCGTTGAGCGACGAAGAAGGCGTCTGCCAGTGGCCCGGCGCCCAGAATGGCCGCGAGCATGATGTCGCGCGCGAATCCGGTGACGCGCGAAACGAGCGTCAGTCCACCGACTGTGAGGATGCGTGACAGCATGGTCTCGGACGACCGGCCTACGATCTCAGGCGAATCGCACGTTACGGCAAACCGCGGCGTGCCACACGCCTGCAGCGCGTGTCATCCGCGAAGCGCGTGCCGCACCGCGTCGATGATGCGGTCTTGGGTCGCCGCGTCCAGATAGGGGTGCATCGGCAGGCTGATCACCTCGGCAGCCAGCTGCTCGCTGACTGGCAGCCCGCCGTCCGCCACCGGGTAGTGCCGATACGCGACCTGCCGGTGCAGCGGGATCGGATAATAGATGGCGGTCGGGATCCCGCTCTGTTTGAGGCTTGTGGCCAGAGCATCACGACGGTTTGGCGCGACCCGTATGGTGTACTGAGCCCAAACCGAGAGGTAACCGTCCGGCACCTGAGGTACGTTGGCAACGTCGGCGAGCCCTTGCGCGTAGCGTTGCGCGACCTCCTGGCGGGCATCGATCTCGTCCGTGAAGATCGTCAGCTTCTCCAGCAGAACCGCGGCCTGTACGCTGTCGAGACGCCCGGTGATGCCGATCCGCACGTTGTCGTATTTGTCGCTGCCCTGACCGTGCACGCGCAGGCTTCGGATAATCTCGGCGAGCCCGTCGTTATCGGTAAAGATCGCTCCGCCATCGCCGTAGCAGCCGAGCGGCTTTGCCGGAAAAAAGCTCACCGCGGTGGCGTCGGACAGGGCGCCCAGCCGGCGCTCCTTGTAAGCCGCACCAAAAGCCTGGCAGGCATCGTCAAGCACGAACAGCTGCTCGGCGCGGGCAATCGCCGCGATCGCATCATGATCCGCCGGTAACCCAAACAGATCCACAGGAATGATCGCTTTGGGCTTGAGCCCGCGCTGTTTGGCGGTCGCGACCGCCTGGCGCAGGCTCGCCGGATCGAGGTTGAAGGTCGCAGCCTCGACATCGGCAAAGACCGGCGTCGCACCGACGAGTGCCACGACCTCGGCGGTTGCGCAGAAGGTGAATGACGGACAGATCACCGCATCGCCGGGACCGATGCCCTTGGCGAGGAGGACGAGGAACAAGGCATCGGTGCCGCTGGCACAGGAGAGCGCATGGCGCGCGCCGCAGAATGCCGCGAGCTCCGTCTCGAGCCGCGCGACCTCCGGCCCCATGATGAATTGGCACTGATCGACCACGCGCGCGATCGCCGCGTCGATCCGTGGCCCGAGCCGGCGGCGCTGGGCGGTCAGATCAATGAACGGAATTGGTGGCGGCGGCGTATGCTGGTTCATCGCGCAGCCACCCGGCGCGGCGCTTTGTGCGACACGATCTCGGCTTCGCGATGATTGAGGCAGCGGATCGCGACCTCAAGACTCGCGACCCCTTCCTCGCCGGTGACCGCCGGAGTGCAGCCAGTGCGAATCGCCTGCACGAAAGCGGACAACTCGGCGCGCAACGGCTCAGCATGTCCAACCGAGAGATGCCGCATCGAGTAGCTGCCGTCGGGTTGAAAGCCGAAGCACTCGGTGACCTGGCGTGTCAACAAGTCGCCGATCACATACTTGCGTTTGGTCGCGACGTGCACCGTGCGCGCCTTGAACGGCGTCAGCCAGTTGGTGTTGATCTGCGCCAGCACGCCGGAGGCGGTGCGGAACTGCAGCAGGGCAATATCCTCACGCTCAGCCTTCACGCTCGACAATTGCGGCTGCACTTCCACGATCTTGGAACCGGTGAACCAGCTGATCAGGTCGATGTCGTGGACCGCGAGGTCGATCACTACGCCGACATTCGACATGCGCGGTGGAAACGGGCCGACGCGCGTGATGGAGATCGACAAAATATCCTCGCCGTGCAGCGCGTCCTTGATGGCTTGCACAGCGGGATTGAAGCGCTCGACATGGCCGACCATCAGGACGGTGCCGGCCGTCCGCGCGGCGGCGATAATGTCACGTCCCTCCTCGATCGAGGAGGCGATCGGCTTCTCCACCATCACATGCACGCCGCGCTTGATGCAGGCGAGTGCGACTTCGCGATGCAGGTGCGTCGGTGCTGCGATGGTGACCGCATCCACGCCGAGATCGAGCAGCTTGTAGACATCGGGCACGGTCGGGCAGCCCAGCGTGCGACCAACAAAATCCGATTGCGCCTGGTCCGGGTCTGCGACGCCCGCCAGCGTAACGCCAGGAAACTCGGCGAGTACGCGCGCGTGATTCGACCCCATCACGCCGATACCGACCACGCCCACACGCAAATGTCGGCCTCGTTCGGTTTCTGATTGTGCCATTACCCCACCCCTTACGTCCGGCGAGCCATCCCTAGCACGCCGCGCGGCGTCTGGCGACTGGGGCCCCGCATACGACCGAACACGATTTGATTCAACAAGTTACAGGAAACCGCGCCGTACCAGGTGAGCGCGACAATTGATTGACAATTCGTTACCGACGGAGCCGCGTCCGCGCATATTGCGTCTTGACGATGCTCGCCACGCGGGTGTTGCCAAATGGAGCCCGTAAGAACGAACGCCCCAGCAGCAGAGTCGCGGCGACGCGCTCCCCGTCGCGGTAATGCGCTGCCGCCCGTTCCACATCGAGGCCCGCGGCGAACTTGCGTTTCAGCGCGGGCTCGAGGCTCGCAGCGTGCTTCTCCCACAGCTTGGCCGCGGCCGGGAATATCGTGCTCGTCCCAGGACTGCCCGACGGACTGATGCGCGCAAGCGGCTCCGCCAGAAACCCGAATGACGCAACGCGCACGAGCCGCAGCAGCCAGTCCCAGTCCTCCAGGCGCTTGAGCGCCGTATCAAACAATCCGACTTTGGCGAAGAGTGTCCGGCGGCACAGCAATGTCGAGCCAGGGCTTACGACGCAACCCCAGACCAGCTCCGCAAGTGACAGCGCCTTGGTGGGAATGTCCGGGGCGACCACCTCGCGGCCATCGGCTTCAACCAACACGAAGGCAGTGCAGCTCGCGTCCCAGCCAAATTGCTGCATGGCGGAGACCTGCCGGAACAGCTTTCCAGGAAGCCAGATGTCGTCTGAATCGAGAAACGCGATAAGCTCGCCCCCCGCCGCTTGAACGCCGGTGTTACGCGCTGCCGCCGCACCGGCATTCGTCTTGTGGCGCAGCAGCCGCACATGTTCACCGAACGGCTGCAGCGCCCGGTCGAGGTCATCGGACGAGCCGTCGTCAATGACGATAATTTCGTAGCTCCAGTCGGCGGCCGGCAACTGCTGCTGCAACACGCTACGAATGGCTGCGCCGATGACGCCGCTGCGATTGTAGGCGGGGATGACGACGGAGAGCGCAGCGCTCATCACGGATTCCCTCAAAGCATGATCCCGAAAAGTGGATACCGGTTTCCGGAAAAGATCATGCTCAAACAACAAGCTGAAGCGTGATGACGATTCGAAGAAAAGTCATCACGTTTTAGGCTGGCGCATCCAGATGGCGGACCATGCGCCAGATCCGCGCGGCTTCGAACAGGCGCCAGGGCCAGAGCGGGTTTCGTACATTCAGCTGAACAAATAAAGCGAGCGCAGCATGCAACTGCCCGGCCTGTCCCCTGCGAACGACAAGCTTGGCGCTCTCGAACGCGTGCCAGGCGAGAAAAAAACGCGACAGTGCCTGATTACTGGCATTCGCCTTGGCAAGCTCCAAAGCCATGTCGACATATTCCCGCCCCATCCGCAACAAGTTCGATTTTCCCGGATTCATCGACAACGAGCCCGCATGCGCTCGGTAAAGAATAGCAGGCTTGTCGAGCCGGGTGGCCTTAGCCCCGGCCATGGCGAGGCGCATGAGGAATTCGCGATCGCCGGTGATGCGGTATTTGATGTTGAGGTAGCCAAATTTGTCGAAGACTCGGCGGCGGAAGAAGCATCCGTTGAACCCGGGCACGCCGAATGCAAGCTCTGGCAGCCAGAGACCATTCTGGTTGACGTGGGTGCGCACGAACAAGGGACGCCGGCGACCTTTATCGTCAGTTTCGAACAAACAGGAATGACCCACCACGACATCGATATCGGGCTCTCGGGCAAATATCGATCCGATCTCGACCAGGACGCCGTCCGGATAGAGATCGTCGGTGTTCAGGAACCCGATGATCTCGCCGCTGGCTTGCGCAACCCCCTTGTTGAGCGCGTCGTAGATGCCGCGATCGGGCTCGCTATGCACCACCACGTCGGGAAATTGCGCGAGCAGCGCAAGCGTATTGTCCGTTGAGCCTGCATCGAACACGATATGTTCGAGATTCGGATAGCGTTGCTGCGCGATGCTATGGATCGCCTCGCGAATGAACCGCTCCCCGTTCCACGACGGCGTGACGATCGTCAGTTTAGGTAACAGCCCCGCGCTCATATGGGGCGGCAAGGACGACGTCGCGGGCATCGTTGCCGAGGAGCCCCCGAGCATGAATTGCCGCCCATTACTTGCGCACAGAGCCGTGCAGGAAATCCGCATAGGCGTCCGCGAGCCCCTCCTTGAGATGAATGCGCGGACGCCAACCGAGCGCGCTGATCTTTGAGACGTCGAGGAGTTTTTGCGGCATCCCATCGGGACGCGATGTGTCGAATTCGATCCGGCCCTCATATCCCACGACAGCGGCCACGAGATGCGCAAACTCGGCGATCGTGATGTCCTCCCCGGTGCCAATGTTGATGAAGCCACTGTCGGAATAGTTCTGCATCAGAAACACGGCGGCATCGGCAAGATCATCAACACTGAGGAATTCACGGCGCGGCCGCCCCGTGCCCCACACTTGCACCACTGGCGCGCGGGCTTCCTTCGCCTCATGAAAGCGGCGGATCAGCGCCGCCGGAACATGGCCATGCTCGGGATGATAGTTGTCACCCTTTCCATAAAGGTTGGTCGGCATCACCGAGATGTAATCGCAGTCATGCTGGCGCCGATAGGCTTCTGCGAGCTTAAGACCGGCGATTTTGGCAACCGCATACCATTCATTCGTGGGCTCGAGCGGGCCCGTCAGCAGCAGGTCCTCGGTCATCGGCTGCGGTGAAAGACGCGGATAGATGCAGGACGAGCCGAAGAACATCAGCTTCTTCACACCCGCGGCAAACGAGCCACGGATGACGCTGAGCGCCATGAGCAGATTGTCCTGCAGGAAATCGACCGGGAAGGAGGAGTTAGCCACAATGCCACCCACCTTGCCAGCGGCGAAAAACACCGCGTCCGGTTTCATCTCCTTGAGCCACGCTGCGACTCGATCCACCTCGACGAGGTCGAGCTCTGCGCGATCGATCGATAAGACTGCACAGTCCTCGCACGCCAGCCGTCGCACAATGGCCGACCCGACCATCCCGCGATGACCGGCGACGTAAACACGTTTGCCCCGGAGATCAAATTTCGTTGTATTCGCCATTTCGCTGCCGGTTGTGATTGGATGAAATCATCATGGCGCTGGCTCAATAAGCCGCGTAGCTCTTTTCTTCAATGATCTTGCTGGCGAGCAGCTCGTTGATGGCACGCTTTACGGCCGAGCGCTCATCGTTGGTGCGGTAAACCGAACGGGCCAGGATCACGAAATCGGCGTCGAAATTCTTCGCGCGCTCATGCTCGCGGATATGGTCCTCGATCTCCCACAGCGCCGCATTGATATTCTTGAGGCGCTCAGTCAACGCTCGGAGTGCGTCGCTTTCCACGATCTCGCGCCCATACACGTCCATGAGCACATCATACTCGAGACGGATGTTCGCCAGCTTGGCTGGGTCACTGATGCGCTCGAGCTTGAGCTCGAGTATCGTAAGCTTGTCGATCAGCTCTCCGGGCGAGATGTCGACGCGTATCCCGCCTCTGCTGATTTGCTCCGTCATCCCGGATCCCGTGCCACGCATGCGGTTCTCAATCAATGCGCAGCGCGCGTCCGGCGCGGCTTGCGGGTGCCGACGAGCTCGGCTGTGGCAAGATCCGGCCCATGCTCTCGTTTGAGAGACTCCAGGTCCGCTTCGACCATTTCGCCGACAAGCTCGTCAAACGAAATAGTATGTCTCCAGCCGAGCTTCGTCCGTGCCTTGGTGGCGTCCCCGATCAAAACGTCCACTTCCGCCGGACGGAAGTAACGCGGATCGATCTCGACGAGCAGGCGTCCCGACGCCGCATCGAAACCTTTCTCGTCAACGCCTGCCCCGCGCCATTCGATGCGCGTCCCGACGTTCGCAAACGCCTTGTCCACAAACTCCCGTACCGAATGTGCTTCCCCGGTCGCAAGCACATAATCCCCAGGCTGCGGTTGCTGTAGGATCGACCACATGCCGACCACGTAATCGCGCGCATGGCCCCAGTCGCGCCGCGCCTCGAGATTGCCCAGATAGAGCTTGTCCTGAAGCCCGAGATGGATTGCGGCAACCGCGCGCGTAATTTTGCGGGTGACGAAGGTCTCGCCGCGCGTCGGACCTTCATGATTGAACAGGATTCCATTGGACGCGTGAAAACCGTAGCTCTCGCGATAGTTCACGGTGATCCAATAGGCGTAGAGCTTTGCGGCAGCGTAGGGCGAGCGCGGTTGGAACGGCGTGGCCTCGTTTTGCGGCACGTGCGGCGTGTTACCGTAGAGCTCGGACGTGGACGCCTGGTAGAAGCGGGTGCGATCGATCATGCCAAGGATGCGGATGGCCTCGAGCAGTCGCAATGTACCGACCGCATCGGCATTGGCGGTGTATTCAGGCGTCTCGAACGAGACATGCACGTGGCTCTGGGCCGCCAAGTTGTAGATCTCGTCGGGCTGTGTCTCCTGAACGATGCGAATCAGATTGGTTGAATTGGTCAAATCCCCATAATGCAGCTGGAAGCGCAGATCGTGCTCGTGCACGTCCTGATAGAGGTGGTCCACGCGATCGGTGTTTAGGGACGACGACCTCCGCTTGATCCCGTGCACCATATAGCCTTTCTTCAACAATAACTCCGCAAGGTAGGCCCCATCCTGGCCGGTAACCCCGGAAATCAAGGCGACACGCTTTTTCATTGCTGTTGTTCCGTCAAATCAAGCCGATCTTTATGGACTGCGACCCGGCGGCCCGCAAGGCGTCCGCATAAACCTGCCGCCATGCCTGGAATTGCAGCACTGCCCAAAGCGCGTTGGTTTCGCGGCTCCGCCCGGACATGCAGTCTTCAAAGCATCGGCGCACCCGCACCGGATCGAACAACCCGTCGGCGAGCGTGGAAGGAGCCAACAAATCCTCGGCCCATGGCCGCAGTGGTCCGCGTAGCCAACTGTCAAGCGGAATGCCAAAGCCCATCTTCGGGCGCTCCAACAGCGCGCGTGGCACGTAGCGGTCAAGCACGGCGCGCAGCGGACGCTTGCCCTTGCCGTTTGCGATCAGTTGGTCCGGCGACAAGCGCCAGGCAAATTCGACCACCCGATGATCGATCAGCGGAACGCGCACTTCAAGTCCGACGGCCATCGAGGCGCGATCCACCTTGGTGAGGATATCGTCAGGCAAATAAGTCAACATGTCGAGGAGACGCAGCTGCGAGATCGTGTCGAGCCCGGCAGTCTGGCTCCCGAGCCGCGCAAGCGCGTCGGGCGCCTCGCGCGTGCCGATCAGGAACTGCTCAGGCTGGGGCGTCATCGAGGTGAGGCGTCGGTACATCCCAAGCGGGCCGTCTTGCGCCAGCGCCGCGGCGCCCTTGAGGATCTTGTCGCCCACATGGGTGGGCTTCCAGCGTTGCGGCAACGGCTTCGCAATCTCATCCCAGGCATCGGCTGAAAGGAGCTCGATTGCGCCCGCGGCTGCACGACGCAGCGCCGGCGGGACGTGGCGTGCCACGCGCCACAGCTGTTCGACCCCGAGATATCGCACATATCCGGCGAAGGTCTCATCGCCGCCATCACCCGACAGCGCCACCGTGACGTGCTGTCGCGCCAAGCTCGAGACCAGGTAGGTCGGCAATTGTGAGCTGTCGGCGAACGGCTCGTCGTAGATGGCCGGCAGTTTCGGGATCAGCGCCAGAGCATCGGCCGCAGTCAGGATCAGCTCGGTGTGGTCGGTTCCCAGGTGCGCGGCGACCTTGCGGGCATCGGCCGCTTCATTGAACCCGGTCTCGTTGAAGCCGATCGAGAAGGTCCGCACCGGGCGCGGCGAAGCGCGCTGCATCAACGCCACCACGGTCGACGAATCAATCCCGCCCGACAGGAACGCGCCGAGCGGCACGTCCGAGACCATCTGGCGCTTGACCGCGTCGAACAGGAGCTCGTGCAACTCCTCGTCGATGTCGTCGTCCGTCCGGCGATCCAGCGTCCGCTGGTTGGCTTGCGCGATTGCCGCATGATCCCAATAGGTGCGCGACGTCTGACCCGCGCGCGTGACTTCGAGGCGGCAGCCGGGAAGCAGTTTTGCGACGTCGCGATAGATGCAGCGCGGCGCCGGCACGCAGCCATAGCGAAGGTACGAGGCCGCCGCCCCGAGGTCGATCGCAAGCGTGAGTCCGGCGATTGCATGCAGACTGCGCAGCTCAGACGCAAACGCAAACAAGCCGGCTTGCCGCGTGTAGTACAGCGGCTTGATGCCCAGGCGGTCGCGCGCGAGATGCAGGACTTGGTTGCGCGTGTCATAGGCCGCGAAGGCAAACAAACCGTTGGCGCGCTCGAGCGCGCCGTCGATGCCGAAGTGGGCGATCGCCTCGACCAGGACTTCGGTGTCGGAGGTTCCGCGCCAGTTGACGCCGAGCTCGGCGGCCATTTCGGCGCGGTTGTAGAGCTCGCCGTTGTAGGTAATGACGAAGCGGCCGTCGGCCGAAAGCATCGGCTGGTAACCGGTAGGCGAGAGGTCAATAATCGCGAGCCGTCGGTGTCCGAGGGCGACGCCGGCGGCGGCGTCCACCCAGTGGCCATCGCCGTCCGGCCCGCGATGTGCGATCGCGGCCGTCATGGCGCGCGCGGTCGCCGCCAGCTCCCGTTCGGAACCCCCATCAAATCGCCACAGGCCGGCAATCCCACACATGCTGGCGCCTGCATCGCACGGACGCGCGCCAACCGGAAGGGTCGTTAAGTTTTCTGAAGCGTTTCAAAGGCTTGAATACCAAGGCCGAAAGACTGCCTACTACCGACAACTGTACCGCGGGGCCGGTTGCGGCTGTGGCCATCCGCGAGGTTTTGCTTCAATGCGACCTTAATCCTGATTAGTCTCACGCCGTCTCCGCTGGGGACAGGAACCGAGTACCAGGATGTCATATCGACTCACGAGCACGCACCAGATGATTTGGCTTCCCTGCCTGCTTATCGGCATCCTGCTGATGATCGTCGCCGCCACCGAAGGCGTGCCCTACACGTCCATCCACGTGCGCGGTGAATCCGTTCAGATTGCCATCGGCGTGCTGGGCCTCGTCCTGGCAGCCATCGGCGTGTACATCGGGTTCGAAATCGGAAAGAAGAAAAAATAGTAACGCTCGCGCGCGTGGCGCCCGCATCACCCATGAAGCCGCGCCTGCTCTACGTCGTCACCGAAGACTGGGCATTCCTGCTGCACCGCCTGCCGATGGCGCGCGCCGCGCGCGCGGCCGGCTATGAGGTGCATCTCGCAACTAACGTGACCGGCGGCGCGGCCGCGATCGCCGCCGAGGAGTTCGTGCTGCATCCGGTGCGCTTTTCGCGCGGCCGGCTCTCACCGCTCACGGTATGGCAGACGATTCGCGACCTGCGTCGCATTCATCGCGAGGTCAAACCGGCGCTGGTGCACCGTGTCGCGGTCGAACCGATCGTGATCGACGCCATTGCGGCGATTGGGCTCAAGGGCGCCTCCGTCAACGCCATCACCGGGCTTGGCTATGCGTTCATATCGAACTCGCTCAAGGCGCGCGCCATCCGGCAGGCCATCAGCCTGGTCCTGCGCCTTCTGATCAATCACCCCGGCAACATCGCGCTGGTGCAAAACCCCGATGACGGCGCGCTGGTCGAGGAAATCGGCGTCGCGCCGGCCCGCATCAAGCTCATTCCAGGCTCCGGTGTTGATATCGAGCGCTTCCACCCGTCCCCCGAGCCGGAGGGACCGATCACCGCGGCGTTCGTCGGCCGCCTGCTCGACCACAAGGGGATCCGCACCTTGATCGCGGCGCATCGCCTATTGCGCAAGCGGGGTGTTGCGATCCAGTTGCTGGTCGCGGGCACGCCCGACCCGGCCAACCCGGCATCGGTCTCGCCCGATGAGGCCGCGGCCTGGGCGCGGGAGCCCGGCATCGCCATGCTGGGACACGTGAAAGATATCGCGCCTGTGTGGGCGCGCGCGCATATGGCGGTGCTTCCCTCCCGCCGCGAAGGCTTGCCCCGTACCCTCCTCGAAGCCGCCGCCAGCGGCCGCGCCATGGTCGCAACCGACGTGCCGGGTTGCCGCGAGGTGGTCCGCCCCGATACCGGATTGCTGGTGCCGGTGGACGATCCCGCCGCCCTTGGGGAGGCGATGGCGAAACTCGCCCAATCCCCCGATCTGCGCCGGCAGTTTGGCGCCGCGGCGCGCGCGCTCGCGGTCGAGCGCTTCTCCTCCGAGGCGATCGGCCGCGCGATTGTGGATCTCTACGCGTCCCTCGCAGGCGGGCCGCGCGCATGACGGCCGGCGACGCCCTCGTAATCCTCGCGCTGGCGGCCGGCTTGAGCGCCGGCCTGATCTGGCTGTTGCGCCCGTTGCTGGTTCGCTACGCATTGGCGCGGCCGAACGCACGCTCCTCGCACGTCGTGCCGACCCCTCAGGGCGGCGGCATCGGGGTGATCGCGGCCACCCTGATTGCGGCACTGGTCGGGGCTGCGCTGTTCGCCAGCGTCGATGCGCGTACAGGCACCGTGTTCGCGGCCGCGGTGCTGCTCGCATGGATCGGCGCCGTCGACGACATCGTGACGATGCGAGCATTGCCGCGCCTGATCGTGCAATTCATCGCGGTCGGCATTGTGGTCAGTCTGCTCCCCGCGGGTCTCCACCTCACCCCCTTCCCGATGTTGATGGAACGCGCCGTTCTGGTCGTGCTCGGCGTGTGGGCCGTGAACTTGACCAACTTCATGGACGGGATCGACTGGATGACGGTCGCAGAGGTGGTCCCGATCAGCGCCGGACTCGCGCTGTTCGGTGTCATCGGAGCGCTGCCGCCGCCAGCGTTTGTCATCGCGCTTGCGCTTCTCGGCGCGATCCTCGGGTTTGCACCATACAACCGGCCGGTGGCGCGGCTGTTCCTTGGCGATGTTGGTAGCCTGCCGATCGGTTTGTTGTTGTTCTGGCTACTCGTCTTGCTCGCCGGGCGTGGGTTCGTTATCGCGGCCTTGTTGTTACCGCTCTACTATCTGGCTGATGCAACGATCACGCTGGTCCGTCGCGCACGCCGTGGCGAGAATGTCTTCGAAGCACACCGCAGCCATTTCTATCAGCACGCCACCAAGGCCGGCTGGCCGGTCATCAGTGTCATCGCCCGCGTGTTCATGGTGAACGTTGTGCTTGTCATCCTCGCGCTGCTGAGTGCGACCATGCGCACGCCCCTCGCTCAGACCATTAGCCTGGTCGCGGGCGCTGCCGCCGTTGCCTGGCTGCTCGCCTGGATGCAGCGCGCCAAGCCGAACCTTAAGGCTGGCACGCCCGCATAGGAGTGATAGGCTCCTCCCCTCCACCGTGGCCGAAGTGGATCAGGGGGTGCGCATGCGTCACATCACCGTCGTCGGTGGCGGCCAGGCTGGCTTGTTGCTCGCCATCGGGCTGCGCCAGCAGGGCTACCGCGTGCGGCTTGCGCAGAACCGCAGCGCCGAGGCGATCCGCACCGGCAAGGTCCTGTCGAGCCAGTGCGTTTTCGCGACCGCCCGCGCCGAGGAGCGCGCGCTTGGTCTCGACCTCTGGGCCAACAGCGCGCCGGCCATTGCCGGCATGCGCCTCCAGGTCGCAGCCCCCGATGGCTCAGGCGCGAGGGCGATGGGCTTTGAGGGGCTACTCGCGGCTCCGGCACACTCGGTGGATCAGCGGCTGAAGTTCCCGACCTTCATGCAGGTGTTCGAGCAGAAGGGCGGCAGCCTGGAGATTGGCGATGTCGGCATCGCCGAGCTGGAACGCTTTGCCGCGGACAGCGACCTCGTGGTGGTCGCGGCCGGCAAGGCCGAGCTCGCCAATCTGTTCGCGCGCGACCCGGCGCGCTCGCCGTTCGACAAGCCGATGCGCGCGCTGGCGCTGGTCTACGTCAATGGAATGAAGCGCCACGACGGCCCGCTCTGCGTCACCGCAACGCTCATTCCCGGTGCCGGCGAGTTGTTCATGATCCCGGCGCTGACGTTGTCGGGACCGTGCGACATCCTGTTCTTTGAGGGCATTCCCGGAGGACCACTGGATTGTTTCGATGCGCGGGCCGACGTCGATACGCAGGTCGCGCGCGTCAAGGAGCTGATCGGCCGCCTCATTCCGTGGGAAGCAGACCGCGTCGCCAACATCACCGCCACCGATGCCAACGCATCGCTGGTCGGCCGCTTTGCTCCCGCCGTGCGTCACGGCGCCGGCCGCCTGCCGTCAGGCCGTCCGGTGCTGGGACTTGCCGACACGATCGCGCTCTCGGATCCGATCGTCGGCCAGGGCGCCAACAATGCGATTCACGCCGCCAAGATCTACCTCGACGCGATCGTGGCCCGGGGCGATGCGCCATTTGATGAGGGCTGGATGACGGCCACTGCGGATGCCGCGCAGAAACGCGTGGAAGCTTCGGTGCAGTGGTCCAACATGATGCTGCTGCCGCCGCCGGAGCACGCCATCATGTTGTTGGGCAAGGCGGTCGGCAGCCCAACCCTCGCTAATCGGATCGCCAACGGCTTCGATGAGCCGGCGACGATCTTGCCACTATTCGCCGACCCGGCACAGGCCGCGGCGGCGTAGCAAGTTATTTGTTTTCAGCGGGAGGACGACACATGGTTGGAAGTGCCGGAGTGAAATTACCCAAGGGAATAACGCCGGCCGGATCCGGTGACGCCGGGCAGGGCAAGAACGTCGAGTGGAGCATCCTGGGCCACACCTATTGGCTCAAGGCCGAGAGCGAAGATTGCTTCATCTTCGAGACCCTCGACCCGCCCGGCACGTTCGTTCCGCCGCATATCCATCCGACCCAGGACGAGTTCATCTACATGCTCGAGGGCACGTTCGACCTCTATCTCGACGGCGCCTGGACCAAAGCGAGCCGCGGCGACCTCGTGCGCATGCCGCGCGGCCTGCCGCACGGCTACTACAATCGTCAGGACAAACCGGCACGCGCGCTGTTCTCCGTGAGCCCGGCGCGGCGCCTGCGCGAATTGTTTGATCAGCTGCACAACCTCGGCGATCCCGAGGAGGTGGTGCGCCGCTCCAAGATCTGTGAAGTCGATTTCCTGCCGCCCGGATCCGTGCCGGGGGCGTAGCTCGAACTATTTTGTGAGCAACGGATCGCCCGCCTTCGCGGGCAACGACACAGGTGTGTGCGGCACCACGCTGTGCAGGATGCGGTCCATGGTACCGCGCTCGTCGCGCGCCACACCATCTTCCAATTCCCGCAGCAAAGAGCGCAGCGACTCCAGCGACGGGCGCAGCGGACGCGCCGCCACGATGCCATCGATGCCGATCTGTGTGATCGGTTCGTCGCGCGCAAACAGAATTTCGTTCATGCGCTCCCCCGGCCGCACGCCGGTGAATTTGATCTCGATGTCGGTGCCGGGTTCCAGCCCGGACAGTTTGATGATGCGTTCGGCGAGTTCCACGATCTTCACCGGCTGGCCCATGTTAAGCACGTAGACAGCGACGTCCGAGCTCTGCGGGCCAAGCGCATGACTCGCCGAGGTGATGACCAGGTCGCAGGCTTCGCGGATGGTCATGAAATAGCGCACCATGTCGGGATGCGTGACGGTGACCGGACCGCCGGCCTCGATCTGCGCCTTGAACTTCGGGACCACCGAGCCGTTGGACGCCAGCACATTGCCGAACCGAACCGCGATCAGCCGCATCTCCGGCCGGCTCGCCGCGCGGGCGATGAAATCGGCATCGAGCGCCTGGCAGTACATCTCGGCCACGCGCTTGGTCGCGCCCAGAACGGAGACCGGCTCGATCGCCTTGTCGGTCGAGATCATGACCATGGCGGCGGCGCCGGCCGCGGCTGCCGCATCGGCGACGTTGACCGAACCAAACACGTTGGTGCGCACGCCCTCGCTCCAGTCGCGCTCGAGCAGCGGCACGTGCTTGAGCGCAGCGGCGTGGAACACGAGGTCAGGCTTGAACTCGGCAATGAGGCGGAACATGCGGTCGCGGTCGCGGATGTCGGCGAGACGTCCGTCGATCTTGGCCGCGGCGCCTTTCCCATTGAGCGCTTCTAGCACTGCATGCAGCGCCGGCTCGGCGTTCTCGATCACCAACAAGCGCGCGATGCCGAAGGCGACCAGACGATCGCAGATCTCGGAGCCGATCGATCCGCCGCCGCCGGTGACGACCGCCGCCTTGCCCTTCACGAAGTTCTCTAGCCGGCGATAATCAATCTTCACGCTCGGACGCAGCAACAAATCCTCGACGTTGACCGGCCGCAGCTGCAGCGCCTCGCGATCGTCGAGCGCGGGCAGCGCCTTGGTGGTAAGCCCCAAGCGCCGTGCGCGCATCAGGATCCCTTCCGGATGCGTTTCGGGCGCAAGCACCGTGGGCGTCAGCACGATGCACATGATCTTGGTGCCGCGTCCGGCGAGATCGGCGACGATGCGTTCGAGGTCGTCGAGCTCGCCGAGCACCGAGATGCCGCGGATCGCCTGTCCGCGATCAGCCCGCGACGGCGAGAGGATTCCGACCGGTCGAACCTGTTTTTCCGCACCGCTCTCGATTGCCCGCAGCAACACTTCGGCGCCAGCCGCATTGCCAAGCAGCAACGTCGGCAGTGCGCCGCCGGCCTTGGTGCGCGAGAGCGTGCGCGTGTAGCGGAAGTAACGGTAGGCGATGCGCGTTCCCGCCAGGAAGAACATCTGCAGGAACCAATAGAGCACGATCGTGATCTTGCCGAAGAAGAACGTGCCGTAGACGTTGGGCGCCAGCAGCACATAATCGAGCACCAGCAACGTAACGGCCTGTATGCTCGCGGCGCGTAGGATCGTCATCAGATCCGGCACGGAGGTGAAGCGCCACTTGGTCTTGGACATCCCGGTGACCAGGAAGACCAGACCGGAATAGACCACGAAAGCGGGCAGGACGAACTTCAACAGCTCCCAGCGGAGCGCAAGGCCCTTTTCGCCGAAGCGCAGATAGAACGCCGCCAGCACCGCGACTGCCGTGGCGAGCAGGTCGTGCGCCAGGATGAGCCACATCCGCGGCGTTAAATCGAATAAACGGATCATGCTGTTATGCCCACGCGTTCCATAGCGGGCTTTACCCCCGAAGGCTAGGCGACCACGGCCTGCCGCTGCTGCAGCGCTTGATCGACGGCCTCCAATACCTGCGCGGCGGTAAGCTCATCCAGGCATTGCGCGCGGCTGTCGAAATGATGGTCGCAGCCGAGCTGCTCGCATGGCAGGCACGGCAGCGGGTTCTGCACCACCCAGACATTGCCGCGCCGCTGCACCCGTCCGGCCGGCGCCCACGGCCGATCCACTCCGCCGACCGGCCACGGGCCGATCAGGTGCGGACTCACTGCACCATACAGTGCCACCGTGGGACACCCGCTCCCGGCGGCGAGATGCGTGACCGAGGTGTCGGGCCCGACATAGACCACGGCGCCCTGCAGCAGTGCGGTGAGGCCGGCCCAATCGAGCCGTCCCTGCTCGCGGATGACCGAGGTGTCGCCGCCGAAGAGATGATCGACGTAGGCGCCCTCCTCGGCGCCGCGCCCCTGCGTCACCACCACGGCAAGCCCGCGCGCTACAAGTCCGCGTGCGAGGTCGCGCCAGCCCGCATCATTCCAGCGTTTGTAGCGATAGAACGGATTGGGGTGCAGCACCGCGTAAGGCGCCGCCGGCGCGACCCCCGCCGCTGAGCCCGCCTGCGGACAGACAAGGTCGGGCTGACGCGGCACCTCCAGCGCATCGGCGAGGCGCAGCAGTTCGCTCACGCGATGTGTATCGGGCTCAGCAATGACGGCACGGTCATGCACCCAGCGTTTCCAACTGCCGCCCTTGCCCGGCACCAGTCCCACGCGCCGGCGCCCCGCGGCGAGGGTCATGAAGGTCGGACGATCGCCGGTCTGGGTGCAGATCGCGAGGTCGTACTGGCGCCACAGCGCGCGCACGAGCCGGGCGGTCTCGAGAAACGTTGGACGTTCCGGTGCGGTAATGATGCGGTCGATATCCGGATTGCCTTTGAGAATGCGTTCGCTGCCAGCGAAGACCAGCATGTCCACCCCCGCGTCCGGGAAACCGCGACGCACGCTGCGCACGAGAGGCGTCGTCAGCAGCACGTCGCCCAGGCGGCGCAATGTGACAATGAGGATCTTCATGGCAGAACCGACGCGTGCGCGGCGCGTGCGCTCGCTGGCTGCAGTGCTGAAAGACCCTGCCGCGCGCGCACGCGCGTCTCGTTCAGCAATTGATCGAGCTGATGCTGGTTCGCCTCGAGCCGCGAGCGGTCCTGCTCCGGATGCCAGAGGTGCAGCACAGTCGCTTCGAGCCGCGCGTTGCGGCGACGGATGCCATGCCGAATCATGCGCGCGAACATATCCGAGTCTTCGCGGCCCCAGCCGACGAAGGCCGCGTCGAAGCCATCGACCGCGTCGAGGTCTGCGCGCCAGAACCCCATGTTGCTGCCGCGCGCCCCGCGCCAGCGGCGCTCGTTGCGCTTCGCCGGCACGCCCGACCACGGCAGCAGCAGCGGTCCGATGCGGTTGACGCCGCCACGCAGACGCTGACCGATCCAAGTACCGAGACCCCACTGCTCCGGCGCCTGTCCATCAGCAAGAACCCGCGCGGTCAGCGCCTGCGACAGGAGCAGGCGGCTGCCGGTGACGAACCAGCCGGGTTGCGCCTGCGCGCGATGCGCCGCGATGAAACCGGGCAGCGCCAGGCAATCGCCGTCGAGAAAGATGCAGTACACGCCTTGGCTCGCCACAATCGCGCGATTCCTGATCTCGGCCAACCGGAAGCCCTGGTCTTCGTGCCAGACGTGTTTGACTGGAACACCGGCACGTGCGCGCCAGCGAGCAACAACATCGCCGGTGTCCGGGCGCGAGCCATCGTCGGCGACGATGATCTCAAAGTCGCGATCGGCCTGCGTCGACAGCGAGCGCAGGACTGCATCGAGCGCGTCCGCCCGATTGTAGGTCGAGACGATGACCGAGATCAGATCAGCCATAGCAACAATAAATCGTCAAGTGACCGCCGTCGGCGTCTTGGCCACCTCGCGCTCGACGGCGGGGCGGCCGGACTTGCGCACGATCGCGGTGGTCGAATGCCCGGGCACCAGATCGATCAGCACGACCTCGCCGCCATCGGCCTCGACCAGTTCGTGCCCCACGACTTCCTCGCGGCGATAGTCGCCGCCTTTGACCAGCACCTTGGGACGCACCCGGCGCAGCAGCTCGAGCGGCGTGTCCTGCTCGAACACGACCACGAGATCGACCGCCTCGAGCGCCGCCAGCACGCTGGCGCGTGCATGCACGTCTTGAATAGGCCGCTCCGGGCCCTTGAGCCGCTTCACCGAGGCGTCGCTGTTGAGGCCAACAATCAGTCGGTCGCAGGCGCCGCGCGCGCGCGTCAACACCTGCACGTGTCCGGGATGCAGAATATCGAAGCAGCCGTTGGTGAAGCCGATGCGCAAGTCGTGCTTGCGCCAGTCGCCGAGCCGGTCATCGAGCACCGCCCAGTCGAACACGATCTTCTCCTCGGCGGCCAGCATCGCGGCCGGCAACAATCGCGCGCGCAACTCGGCGGGCGAGACCGACGCGGTGCCGCGCTTGCCGACGACGACTGATGCCGCCGCTTTGGCGCTGCGCGCGGCCTGTTCGATTTCGGCGCCAAGCGCGAGCATGACCGAGAAGGTCGCAGCGACCGTGTCGCCGGCGCCGGACACGTCGCGAATTTTCACCGGGTCGGCTGGAATATGCACCGGGTCCGCGCCCGTGTGGTGCAACAACAAACCATCTTCGCTCAGGGTCACCAGCACCGACGCGATGCCGAGCGTGCGCGCCAGCTCAGCCGCGGCCGCCGCGACCTCAGCGAGCGTCGCGACCGGCGCCCGCGTCGTATCCGCCAGCTCCTTGCGGTTCGGCGTAATGACCGCCGCACCGTGATAGATCGTATAGTCCCTTGCCTTCGGGTCGACGATCACCGGCTTGCCCGCCGCACGCGCTGCCTCGATCACCGCGCGAACAACCCGCGGCGTGAGCACGCCCTTGGCATAGTCGGAGAGCACGACCGCGCCGACCCGCGGCAATGCGGCGCGCGCTGCGGCGATGACCTGATCCTCGATGTTGTTGTTGATCGGGTTCGCGACTTCCCAGTCGGCGCGCAGCAGATGTGTCGAATAATGCTCGGAGACGAAGCGCAGCTTGCGCGTCGTCGGCCGCGAAGCATCAATAATCAGGTGCGGCTCGATGCCGGAATGGAATTCATCGAACCCGGCGCGCACCAGCTCGCCCGCCTCGTCGGCACCGCGCACGCCGACGAAGATGCAGCGCGCGCCGAGGCTCGCGACATTGCGCGCCACGTTGCCGGCGCCGCCGATCACCTTGTCTTCGCGCGTGACCGCAATCACGGGCACCGGCGCCTCGGGTGAGACGCGCGAGACTTCGCCATAGACGAAGTTGTCGAGCATCAGATCCCCGACGCACAAGATCGTCTGCTCAGGTATGAGCCGCAGCGCGTCCTCGAACGTGATCATGCCCCTTGCTACCGAAACCGATCGGGTTGGTCGAGGAACCCGGTGACGTAACGCTTGACCGCCGCGTTGATCGGCGTGAAGCCGGCATTATAGCCAGCGCGCTGCAATTTTTCTACCGACGCCTGCGTAAAGTATTGGTAACTATCGCGAATTGCCTCCGGCATGGCGATGTATTCAATGTTCGGCGCGCGCCGCATGGCGGCGAACATGGCGGTAATCATTTCGCGAAAGGAGCTCGGCCGGCCGGTCCCGACATTGAACAGGCCCGACACCCTTGGCGTCTGGGTGAGCCACAGCACCACCGCCACCACGTCATCGACGTAGATGAAATCGCGCTGCTGATCGCCGTCGGCGATCCCCGGCCGATGGGACTTGAACAACCGCACCGGACTGCCCGCCTTCGCCTCATCGAAGCGCTTGGCGATCAGGCTCATCATCTCGCCCTTGTGATACTCGTTGGGGCCGAACACGTTGAAGAATTTCAGCCCGGCCCATTGCGGCGGCAGCGCCATCTTCTTGGCAACGCGATCGACGACGGCGAGATCAAACACGTGCTTGCTCCAACCGTAGAGATTCATCGGCCGCAGCCGTTGCAGCGCGGCCGGGCTGTCATCGTCGGAAAAGCCCTGCGCACCATCGCCATAAGTGGCCGCAGACGACGCGTAGATGAACGGAATGTGTTGAGCGGTGCACCAGTCGAGCAGTTGCAGCGAGAAGCGAAAGTTGGTCTCGATCACAGCATCGCCGTCGCGCGCGGTGGTCTCGGAAATCGCGCCGAGATGAATGATGCAGTCGAGCTTGCGCCCGTCGAGCCAGCGGATGAGATCATGCGGCGGCACAAAATCGGCAAAGCGGTGTTTCTGCAGATTGCGCCACTTGCCGTCCTTGCCCAGGGTGTCGCAAACGGCCAAGTCGGTGCGGCCCGCCTCATTGAGGCTCGCAACCACATTCGACCCGATGAATCCCGCTCCGCCGGTAACCAACAACATCCAGGTAATCTCTTGGACTTTGCGGGCCACCATTGCGCTAGTTCGGGTGGCGACGCAACTCGGTCCGCGGTTGCGGGGCTTGACCCGCCGGCCCTTCTCCAAAATAACCGCCCTGCATGACGTCTCGCCTACCATCGCGTGAGCATGGCAACGCCACCGCTGACCGCCGCCCGATTCTGATCGTCCCCTACATGTGGATCGGGGATTTCGTGCGTTGTCATTCGGTGGTGAAGCTCCTGAAGTCGCAGGCGCCAGACCGGCCGGTTGACGTCCTCTCGACAAGCAACAACGCACCGCTGCTCGATTACATGCCCGGCGTGCGGCAGGGAATCGTCTGGGACCTGCCGCGCAGCCGCCTCGCGCTCAGACAAAACCGCGCCCTTGGCGAAAAGCTGCGGCAACAAGGCTACGCGCAGGCGCTGGTTATGCCGCGGACCTGGAAATCGACGCTCGCCCCGTTCTTTGCCGGCATTCCGGTGCGCACCGGCTTCTTCGGCGAAGGCCGGGTAGGCGTTCTCAACGACGTGCGCTTCGGCGAGCGCGACCTGCCACGCATGATCGACCAATGCGCCGCGCTCGCGTTGCCCAAGGGCGCCGAGCTGCCGGCCAAATGGCCGTTGCCCGAGCTGATCGTGCCGGCGGCAGAGCGCTCCGCCTGGCGCGCCCGGACCGGTGTTCCCGGCGCAACACGGCTGATCGCGCTGGCCCCCGGGGCGGTCGGTCCCTCCAAGCGCTGGCCGGCCGCAAGCTTTGCCGACATCGCCGCGCAGTTCGCCCGCGCGGGCGCAACCGTGGTGGTGGTCGGGAGCCCCAACGAGACCGCCCTGGCGCAGGAGATTTGCGCAGGCAATCCGGCCGTCCGCGACCTCACCGGGCCCGACCTGCGCAACGCCATCCTGGCGCTCGCCTGCGCCGAGCTCGCCATATCGAACGACTCTGGCCTGCTGCACGTGGCGGCCGCGTTGGGGACACCGACCATCGGCATTTTCGGACCGACCAGCCCCTGGCATTGGGCGCCGCTCAACCCGCTCGCCGGCGTGGTGCAAGCCGACATCGAGCTTGACTGCCGGCCTTGCCATAAGCCGGTCTGCCGGCTCGGCCACCATCGCTGTATGCAAGAGATTCCGGCCGCGCAGGTGATGGCCATCGCGCAGAAAACGTTCGCCGCCGCACCCGTAGCTTAGAGAGGAACTGCGCATGACAATTCTGGTGACCGGTGGCGCGGGCTACATCGGCAGCCACATGGTGTATGCGCTGGTCGACGCCGGCGAGCCGGTGGTTGTGCTCGACAACCTCTCCACTGGCTTCGACTGGGCCGTCGCCAAGCAAGCTCAGCTGGTAGTGGGGGAAACCGGCGACCAGGCGCTCGTTTCATCGCTGATCAAGCAGCACAACATCGAAGCGATCATTCATTTCGCCGCGTCGATCGTGGTGCCGGAGTCGGTTGCCGAACCGTTGCGGTACTATCGCAACAACACGGTCAACTCGCGCGCGCTGATCGAGTGCGCGGTGCAGGGCGGCGTCAAACATTTCGTGTTCTCGTCGACCGCCGCCGTCTACGGCGAACCGGATCATTCACCAGTCAGCGAAAACGACCGGCTGATGCCGATGTCGCCCTACGGATCATCCAAACTGATGACCGAGATCATGCTGCGCGACGCCAGCGCCGCGCACGGCCTCAAGCACGTGATCCTGCGCTATTTCAATGTCGCCGGAGCCGACCCGCAAGCGCGCACCGGACAATCCACCAAGGGCGCGACGCACCTGATCAAAACCGCGGTCGAGACCGCGCTTGGCCGGCGCAACGGCATGTCCGTATTCGGCACCGACTATCCGACCCCGGACGGAACCTGCATCCGCGACTATATCCACGTCACCGATCTGGTGCGCGCGCATTCCGACGCACTCACCTATCTGCGCGGCGGTGGACAACCGGTGACAATGAACTGCGGATACGGACGCGGCTTCTCGGTGCTCGAGGTAATCGATACCGTGAAACGCGTCTCCGGCGTCGATTTCAAAGTCGATATCGCGCCGCGTCGCGCCGGCGACCCGGCACAAATCGTCGCACGCTCCGACAAGGCACGCCAGACGCTCGGCTGGCAGCCACAGCTCGACGACCTCGGAACGATCGTGCAACACGCGCTTGCCTGGGAGCGCAAGCTGATGGCGAGGCGGAACTGAGCCTTGGCCCTCTCGGCTCCCCGCCATCCGTCATTGCGAGCGAAGCGAAGCAATCCAGCGCTGAAGCGCCGCACTGGATTGCTCCAGTCGCTGCGCTCCTCGTAACGACGCAGATCGCCGGATAAGCCCGGCGTTCTCGAGGAAAGTGAGTCAATTAACCAAAAAGTGCATGAATTTATGCCTTTTAATTCCGCTTGAAAAACGTGCGCCGCACAGGCACCACAGGGCCAATGGAAAAAGCCACACACCAAGCCTGCCGACCCGCACAGCGCCGTCAATCTGATCCGGCGTCTGCTGCTGGAGCAGGCCCGCCAGCACATTCGACACTATGTATTTGCTGCGGTCATGATGATCGTCGGCGCCGGCTGCATGGCGCTGAGCGCCTATCTGATCGGCGACATGATCAATCAGGCCTACATCAATCGCAATTTCGCGGCGATCCTGGCGATCAGCCTGATCACCATGGCGCTCTACACCGTCAAGGGTCTGGCGACCTACGGACAAGCGGTGGTGATGTCGCGCATCGGCACGCGCATCATTGTCGAGAACCAGCGCCGTGTATTCGACAAGCTGCTCAATGAGGGACTGGGCTATTTCGCCGACCGCCATTCCTCCGAATTTCTGGCGCGGCTGACGACCGGCGCCAATTCGGCCGCCGCCGTCATCAATTTGTTGATCACGGCGATCGGCCGCGACCTCGCGTCATTGATCGGTCTCGTCGCCGTCATGGTGGTGCAGAACCCGGCGCTGTCGCTGGTGAGCTTCATCATTCTGCCGCCGGCGCTGCTGGTGCTGCGCAAGCTGATCCGGCGGTTGCGCAACGTCTGGCGCAACCAGTTCGACTACACGGCGCGCAGCATGGAGACCGTGCAGGAAACCGTGCAGGGCATGGCGACCGTCAAAGCGTTCACGCTCGAGCCGCTGATGCGCCAGCGCCTCGACGCGAGCGTGTCGGTGGTCGAACGCGAAGCCTTCAAGCTCGCCCGCGTCGCCAACCGGGCGAGCCCGCTGATGGAAAGCCTGGGCGGCATCGTGCTCTCGGTCGCCATGATCTACTGCGGCTATCTGGTTGTTGTTGACGGCCAGTCGCCGGGGCAGTTCTTCTCCTTCCTGGCGGCGTTCCTGCTCGCCTACGAGCCGGCGAAGCGGCTGGCGCGGCTCAACCTCGATCTGCACACCAACCTCACCGGCGTGCGCGTGTTGTTTGAGATCCTCGACACCCCGGCGACCGAGCCGATCGAGGACGGCAAGCCGCCGCTGCAGGTCAAGGAGGCGCGCGTCGAGTTCAAGGACGTGCAATTCAACTACCGGCCCGACGAGCCGGTGCTGCGCGGCATGTCATTCGTGGCCGAGCCGGCGCGGTTCACCGCGCTGGTCGGACCGTCCGGCGGCGGCAAGTCGACGGTGCTCAACCTGATCCTGCGGTTCTATGAGGTGAGCAGCGGCGAAGTTCTGATCGATGGTCAGAACATCGCGGCGTGCGGGCGCCAGTCGCTGCGCCACCAGCTCGCCTATGTGGGCCAGCACGTTTATCTGTTCCGCGGCACGATCCGCGACAACATCGCGCTGGGCAAGCCGGGCGCGAGCGATGATGAGATCATCGCCGCCGCCAAGGCCGCGCATGCGCATGACTTCATCGGCGCGTTTCCGAAGGGTTACGACACGCAGGTCGGCGAGCAGGGCCTGCAGCTCTCGGGCGGGCAGCGCCAGCGCGTCGCAATCGCGCGTGCGCTCGTTCGCGATGCGCCGATCATCCTGCTCGACGAGGCGACCGCGGCGCTCGATCCGGAATCCGAACGGCACGTGCAGCAGGCGCTCGCCATTCTGTGCGCCGGCCGCACCACGATCGCCATCGCGCACCGGCTCGCGACCGTCATCCATGCGGACCGCATCCTGTTCGTCGAGAACGGCACGGTGGTCGAGGCCGGCCGGCCTGACGAATTGCTGCGCAAGGGCGGCCGCTACGCGTCGTTCCATCGGCTGCAGTTCAAGCACCAGGAATTGCCGATCGCCGCGGCGTCAGCCCTGTAATTCATTCTCTCAACGATCTACGAGGAGCAAGCCACATGAGTGCTGCGAAGTACGTCATTCCGGTGCCCGCGCAGCCGACGATCGCGATCGCCGGATCGAGCGAGTTGTTCCCGGTGCGCCGCATCTGGTGCGTCGGCCGCAATTACGAGGAGCACATCAAGGAGATGGGCCACGACGTGCGCGATCCCCCGTTCTTCTTCGCCAAGCCGGCCGACGCGGTGGTGCCGGACGGCGCGACCGTGCCCTACCCACCGATCACCAAAGACATGCATCACGAGGTCGAGCTGGTGGTGGCGCTCAAGAGCGGCGGCCGCAACATCAAGCTCGCCAACGCGCTCGATTGCATCTGGGGCTACGGCGTCGGCATCGACCTCACCCGGCGTGACCTGCAGATAGCCTCGCGTGACATGAAGCGGCCGTGGGAGATCGGCAAGGCGTTCGACGCCTCGGCGCCGTGCGGCCCACTGCAGCCGGCCACCAAGATCGGCCACCCGAGCAAGGGCAAGATCATGCTCAAGTGCAACGGCAAGGTCCGCCAGGACGGCGACCTCGCGCAGATGATCTGGAACGTACCGGAGGTGATCGAGAAGCTCTCCGAGCAGGTCGAGCTCGCCGCCGGCGACATCATCATGACCGGCACCCCGGCCGGCGTCGCCGCGACGGTTGCGGGCGACAAGCTCGAATGCGAGGTCGAGGGCGTCGGCAAGCTCACCGTCACCATCGGCCCGCCGGCGAAATAGCCAGCGGCGCACAGATGACGTTCTTGCGCATAGATGACGGTGCTGCGCATAGATGACGTATTTCGCGCATAGATGACGTTTTTTGTCATAGATGACCTGCCGAGCCGCAAGCTCGCGCGGCGCGCCATTCCGGGTCCGCGGGACCCTCGCGCAGACGCACCCCAAATCCATACGCCCGGGTGATCGATCCGTCATAGATGACGTGGCCCGCATAGATGACGTTTATCTCCATACATGACGTGTGCGGCCATCCTTCGAGACGCACGCGCAAGCGCGTGCTCCTCAGGATGAGGGCTGCGGAGGGCTGCGGCGCTTCAACAATCTCAGACCCTCATCCTGAGGAGCTCACGCGCGACAGCGCGTGAGCGTCTCGAAGGATGGCCGCACGATCTGATTCACTTGTCAAACAGCCCAACGCAGGCACGCGTCAGCGCATGTCCCGGAAAAAGCCTGCCCCGCACTTGATGCGGGGTGGACACCGGTTTTCCGGCAAGGACATGCGCAAAAACGTCCTGCTCCGAGCAATGGTTTTGCTTATTGTCCTGTCAAGCCGGTTCAAATGATCGCAAGCACCACCGCGATCACAAAAAGTACCGCCGCCCCGAACAGCAGATCATCGCCATTGAGTGACCACATGACACCGCCTCCCGGCATGGCAACAATGCAGGAGGCGGCGGGTTCGGCAGTCGACTCAATTCGCTTGCGGTGATGCAAACCGGCCACAGTCGGTTTGATAGGAGGTGGGATCTATCGTCAAGCGCACCGGTAAAACTGGCGGCGGGCCCAACCTGTCTTGTTGATCCCACCCTTCCCGGTGAGGTGAATGCCGTGCGGAACGGATACACAGTTTCGTCCTGGGATTGGCTGCCATGATTGTACGTGACGGTGGCAACCAAATCGATCGCAACTGATACGCCGGCGGACGCCTGCCGAACGCGCAGGTGCTGAAGGACCAACTGTGGAACGAGCAGCGCTCTGGACTCGCTGCCCGGGCCGGACCCCCGGCAACCGGATTTCTCCGCGTGAGCACCCGGAAAAGGATCGCACGCAACCTTGGCGGGGTATAGTGGGACGGTCTGGCTCGCCACAACAGCGTCGGCCAACACTAAGGACCGATCGGCTCGAGCGTGCCTTAACGGGAGGGAATGATGAAACAGATCGCCATCATGGGCGGTATCGCAGCGATGCTTGCGGTTTTTGCAAATGCCGACAACGCCACGGCGGCGATGACCCGGCAACAAGCCTGGTCGCGATGCCTCAAAACCGTCAATGCCATCGAACCCCGAACGGCAAGCAACGACGCCCATCGAACCGCGCAAATGAAAGCTTGCCTGGCGCGAATGGGCCACCCGCACGGCTGACAGGTCTTAGTATTTCAACTATCGCTGCAGCGGCGGGGCATAGGTCGGCGGCGGAGGATACGGCGAATACCACGGATTTGGGTTGCAGCTTCCTCCGTTGCCCCACATCGTCGCCATGCATTGCTTAAATGAAACGAAGCCACAGCTGCTGGCTCCGTATCCGCCCTTGCCGCTGCCGCCGTAATTCGCACACCACGGATAGATCACCATCGCATTGCTCGGCTGGACGCTGGCGACAAGCACCAGCCCCGCCACGACGATGAGACTTGTTGCTGTGAGAACGCGCAAGAAAGCCTCCTCGAGCTATTTGGCTTTCGGGTCACTCTGTCCGCATCTTGAGCAGCGACACGCTCACGTGATCCCGCGCTCGCCGGTTCGGACCACTGGCAGCAAGGCTATCCGGTCGCGAGCCGCCAAGGCAACACGGCTGATTTCAATTGTTTGAGAGGTGGGCGTGGCCAATATCTGCTGAGGACTGCTGGATCCCCGCATTCGCGGGGATGACGCCCTGGATGCACTTCAAATAGAAGGGAGCGGGATGATTCAAACAAATCACCCCGCTCCGAAGTCCGAACTACTAACTCAAGCCCTCTGCCTTCAGGGCTTCCTGCACCTTGGGGCGGGCGGCCATGCGGTCGCGGAAGGCCTTCAGGTTCGCATAGGCGTCGATCGGAACGTTCATGCGCTGCGCCCACAAGGTCATCACGAACAGATAGGCATCGGGCACGCTGAAATTATCGCCCATCAGATAGTTCTTGCCGGCGAGCTTCTGGTCGACCCACTTGAAGCGCTGGTCGATGGTCTGGCGGGCGATCTCCTTGTAGGCGTCGGGCGTGGTCGGACGGAAAATCGCACCGAAGTTCTTGTGCAGCTCGGAGGTGATGAAGTTGAGCCATTCCTGAGCTTGGTAACGCTCCTTGCTGCCGTTGGGCGGCGCGAGCTTCGCGTTCGGAAACTTGTCGGCGACGTACTGGACGATCGCCGGTCCCTCGGTGAGGACAAAGCCGTCGTCGGTCTCCAGCGTCGGCACCTGGCCCTTGGGATTGATTTTGAAAAAGTCACCGTTCTCCTTGATCTTCTTCTCGCGCAGGTCGACCTGAACGAGATCGACCGGCTGCCCGGCCTCACGCAGCACAATGTGCGGGGAGAGCGAGCACGCGCCCGGTGCAAAATAGAGCTTCATCGCATAACTCCTTGATCGGTCTCGGCGGGAGCGCGGCGGAATCCTGCCCCCGGCGCGGGTCATATAGGCTTTTTCGCGCAAGAGAGACATGGGTCTTTACCCTCCCCCTTGTGGGGAGGGTCGCGAGCGAAGCGAGCGGGGTGGGGGTCGGTGTTTTGCAGTTGCCCGTGCCTCGATCTCGACTGCTACCCCCACCCCGTCCACCTTCGCGCTGTGCGCCCCGGTGGCCGACCCTCCCCACAAGGGGGAGGGTAAAAACCTCACAGCCCCAGATAGGCCTTGCGCACGCGGTCGTCGGCGAGCAGCGCGTCGCCGGCGCCCGAGAGCGTGGTGCGGCCGTTTTCCAGCACGTAGGCGTGGGTGGCGATCTTCAGAGACACCGCGACGTTCTGTTCGACCAGCACGCAGGTGAGCCCCTCGCGGTTGAGCTCGCGGATGGTTTTGAGCACCTCGTGCACGATCGCGGGCGCGAGCCCGAGCGAGGGCTCGTCGAACATCACGAGCTCCGGCGCGCCCATCAGGCAGCGGGCGATCGCCAGCATCTGCTGCTCACCGCCGGACAGCGTGCCGGCCGCCTGGCGCGCGCGTTCCTTGAGGATCGGAAACAGCGTGAGCGCGCGCTCGTAATTGCGCGCACGATGCGCATGGGCGCGCGGCACCATGGCGCCCATCTGCAGGTTCTCGGCGACAGTCAGCGTCGGAAACAGCTGCCGGCCTTCGGCGACCTGGCCAATGCCGAGATTGCAGATGCGGTAGCTCGGCCAGCCGGTGATGTCGGTGTCGCGAAAACGAATGTGGCCGTGCGCCGGCCGCAGCATGCCGGCAATGGCGCGGATCAGCGTCGTCTTGCCTGCTCCGTTGGCGCCGACAATGGCGACGATCGCCCCCTCGGGCACGGACAGTTTCACGGCATCGAGCGCCTGCGCGTCGCCGTAGAAGACGTCGAGGTTCTCGACGGTAAGCATCACAGTTCCTCGGCGCCGAGATAGGATTTGATCACTTGCGGATCGCGCACGACCTCGGCCGGCGCGCCCTGCGCGATGACGGCGCCGTGATGCAGCACCAGCACGCGCGTCGCCAATGCCATCACGGCGCGCATCACGTGCTCGATCAGCACGATGGTGAGCCCGCTCGCGCGGTTGAGCTCGGTCATGATCGCGACCATGCGGTCCACCTCGGTCGGCCGCAGCCCGGCCATGACCTCGTCGAGCAACAGGAGCCGCGGCTGCGTGGCGAGCGCGCGCGCCACCTCCAGCCGCTTGCGGTCGGGCAAGGTGAGGCTCGCGGCGCGCTGGTAACGCTGATTGAACAGATCGAGGCGGCGCAGCACTTCCTCGGCGCGGGCGCGCGCGTCCTCGACGCAAGCGTCGCGCAGCAGTGCGCCGATGATGACGTTGTCGAGCACGCTCAGGCCTGGGAACGGCCGCACCAGCTGGAACGTGCGCCCGATGCCGCGCCGGCACACCTCGTCGGGCGGGTGTCCGTCGATCCGTTCGCCGGCGAAGGCGATCGTTCCGCCGTCGGGACGAAACACGCCGCAGATCGTGTTGAACAGCGTCGTCTTGCCGGCGCCGTTGGGGCCGATGATGGCGAAGATATCGCGCTCCATCACGTCGAGGCTCACGTTGCCGACCGCGAGCAGGCCGCGAAAGCGCTTGCTCACGCCGGCGACCGACAGCAGCGCGTTCATCGCCGCTTCTCCAAGCCGAGCTTGCGCGCGACCCAGGGCCACACTCCCTCGGGCATCAGCGTGATCACCAGCAGCAAACAGAAACCGTAGAACACCTGCTTGGCGCCGGGCAGATCGACGCCGATCAGACCCAGGAGCTCCGTCAGGCTCTCGGCGAGGCCGGTGAGCAGAAACGCCCCGAGCACCGGCCCGAACAACGTGCCGACCCCGCCGATGACCGGCCCGAGGATGATCTCGATCGAGCGGCCGATGCTGAACACCTGCTCGGCAAACAAATTGTTGTAGTAGAACGCGTAGAACATTCCGGCCACGGAGGTGAGGCCAGCCGAGATCACGACGGCCGCCATCTTGGCGCGGAACGCGGCGATGCCGACCGCGCGCGCCGCCTCCTCATCCTCACGCACTGCCTGCCAGAAATAACCAAGCCGGCTTCCGAGCAGCCAGCGGCAGAGCACGAATGCCAGCACGGTCATGGCCAGGATCAGGTAATAGAACATGATCGGCCGGCCGCGCAGGTGCCAGAGGTCATTCTGCGTGTAGGTCGCGACCGGCAGGAACAGGCCGCTCGACGCGCCGACCCAATCCCAGTGATCGAAGCCGATGCGCGCGAACTCGGCGAAGGCGATGGTGAGGATCGCAAAATAGGCGCCGGCGACGCGAAACCGGAACGCCAGGAAGCCGATCACCGCGCCGGCCGCCATGGCGATCGGCACCGCCGCGAGAAGGCCGATCCAGGGCGGCGTGCCGAAGTGAATGAACAGCGCCGCCGTCGTGTAGGCGCCGATGCCGACATAAAGCGCGTGCCCGAGCGACAACTGGCCGGCAAAACCCATCATCACGTTCCAGGCCTGGCCCGTATAGGCGAAATACAAAATGAGAATGAGGATACTGAGCAGATAATCGCTGGCGAACGCGGGTGCCGCGATGAGAAGCGCGAGGAGCACCGCGAGGAGGATGAGGCCGCGGCGCGGGATATTGGCCAGGTCCAGCGTGGACAGAAATCTTGAACGCGCAAGCGGCGCCGATTTGGCTTGCAACGCATCGACCTGGCGGGTCATGCGCGTTTTCCAAGCAGGCCTTGCGGGCGCAACAGCAGTACGACGACCAGGATCGCGAAGGCGAACATGCTCTTAGCCGATGGCGTGAAGAAGACCCCGGCCATGGCCTCGGTCAATCCGATCAGCACGCCCCCGAGCAGCGCGCCGGGCAGCGAGCCGAGCCCCCCGGTGATGACGATCACGAAGGCGAGCAGCGTGTAGGACGGCCCGACGGCCGGCGATACGTCGTTGATGACGACGAGCATGCAGCCGGCGGCACCGACACAAGCGGCGCCGATGCCGAAGGTGAGCGCGTAGAGCCGCTTCACGTTGAGCCCGACCACCAGTGCGCCCGTGTAGTTGTCGGCGCAGGCGCGGATCGCCTGGCCGATACGCGTGCCGCGAAAGAACGCGAACAGAATGGCCGCCACGATCACCGCACCGGCCGCGGCGTAGAGCTTGGGCGCATCGATGATCACCGGCCCGACCTCGTAGCTGTCGAAGGCGTAGCTCGTCTGCACGCTGTGGGCGTCCGGGCCGAAGGTGATCAGCAACACGTTGACGATGATCAGCGCGACCGCCACCATCAGGATGAACTGGCTGTGCTCGGGGCGGTTGATGAACGGGTTGATGAGACCCGCCTGCAGCACGTAACCGAGCGCAAACAGCACGGCCGCGATCGGCACCAGCATCACCAGCGGATCGAGCTTGAAGGCGGCGAACAGAAAAACCGCGATATACATCGCGATTGTCATCATCTCGCCGTGCGCGAAGTTGACCACGCGCACGACCCCGAAGATCACGGAGAGCCCGAGCGCCATCAGGCCGTAGACCAGGCCCGTCAGTACCCCGCCGACCGCGACGTTGAGATAGACCGAGAGCGGCACGCGCGTAATCAGACGCGTTGGCTGTACGGGATCATCGGCAGCTCAGGCTTGGCATCAGACGCCGCCTTGGGTGCGATGGTGACGAACTTGCCGGCGCGGTTCTGGATGGCCGCGCATTTGAGCTTATCGTTCTGGCCTTTCTCATTGAACATGATGCCGGGGCCAATGCTGACATTGTTTGTGATGTTGGTCGTACGGATTGCGTCAGCCAGCGCCGTGGGCTTGGTCGAGCCGGCGCGCTTGAAGGCGTCGGCGGCGACCAGCAAAGCCTCGAACGTGTAGACGTGCTTCTCGTTCATGTTGAGGTCCGGGTAGGCCTTGGCCAGGTCAGCGCGGAATTTCTGGCTCAGCTTTTTGGTTGGATCGTACCAGGGGATGAAGCTCATCGGACCGTCGGCCAGCTTACCCAGCGTTTTGAAATAGTCATTCTCATTCCAGCCCGGTCCCATGCTCATGATCGCCATCGGGCTCCAGCGCTGCTTGATCATTTCGCGCGTCAGCAGGATCGCATCGTTGAGCCGACCGACCACCAACAGCGCCTCGGCACCGGTCGCCTTGGCTTTGGCGACTTCGACCGACAAGTCGCGGGCTGCGGGATCGTAGGCAATTTCGTCCGCGATCGTGTAGGGCATGTCGAATTTGGGCATCATCGCCTTGATGCCTTGCAACATGGCGACGCCGAACGTGTCATTCACGTGCAGCAGTACGACGCTCTTGGGACTGGTGCCGGCCGCCTGGAACACTTCCTTCTGATTGTTGAAGGCATCGGCCAGGATCATCGGTGCAGTCGGGAAGTTGCGAAAGACGAACTTGTAGCCCTGCTCCGTGATGGGCGGCGCCGCCGCAATATTGACGACGAATGGGATGCCCTTCTGCTCGGCAACCTGAGCGATCGCGCTGGTCTGGCCCGAGTCAAATGCGCCGACCAGCATTTGCGCCCCTTCGCTGATCAGCCGCTCGGCGCGCGAGCGCGCGGTGTCGACATTCGTTTCCGTGTCGGCGTTCATGATTGTGAGCTCCGGCAAGCCGAGGCTCTTCAGGATTGGCGGCGCCAGCTCCACGGCGCGCTGGCAGTCCTGCCCGATCTGGGCCTGCACGCCGGAGCGCGGCAGCAGCACCCCGACCTTCAGCGACTCACCCTGGGCTCGGACGACGTCCGGCATCGCGAGCGCGGCGCCGACTGCGGCGGTGCCCGCCAGGAGCGCACGCCTGGGTATTCCCGCATGGCTGAGTGTCGACATTGGGGTTCCCTCTGTTGGTTTTTTTACCAAGCTAGCGGAAACCCGGCGCGGCTGGAACTGCCCACCCTACCCTTTCGGTGGGATTTGCACGAAGACCTTGAGCTGGTCCGCGGTGAGCGGCGCGTCCAGGAACTTGAGCTTCACGGCGTCACGCATTGCGCCGTTAAGGTCCTCGAGCTCGTCGCTCTGCAGCGTTGTCTTGGGCTGAAAGTCCGCGATCGACTGGCGGACGATGTCGGGCGAGCTCTCGATCTTTTTGGCATAAGCCGTGATCGCCGCAGGATCGGCATACATCCAGTCCACCGCCTCGCGATAGCCTTTGACGAAGCGCACGATCGCGTCCTTCTTGCTCTCCAGCGCGCCGGCATTGGCGATCAGCACGCGCACCGTCTGGCCCCGCAACGAGGGCACGTCGGAGCCGCGGGCAATGATGCGGATCTTGCCCTCGTTGAGCTCCTTGAGGCCGAACGGCGGCGCTGCCCAGCCGATGTCGATCTGTCCGGTCATCACGGATGTCAGGGTTCCGGGCAGGCCGCCGGTCGAGGTGGGCTTGGCCTTGAGCCCGAGCTCCTCCACGAACGCCACCACGATGTTGTTGGAGGACGAGCCGCTGGTCGAGTAGGCGACCGTGTTCTTGTCGGTCGCGTCCTTGAGCGACTTGATCGGCGAATCCGCCTTCACGTACCAGTAGAGATCGCTGGTCCCGGTGAACGCCGGCAGGATGACGCGCACCGGCGCCCCCTTGGAAAAGGCGCGCATGGCGCCGGCAAGCCCGACACCGGCCCCGACATCGGCGCTGCCGGAGATCACCGCCTGGATGGTTTCGCCCGCGCCGGCGGTGCCGAAGTTCTCCAGGTTCAAGTTGTATTTCTTGAAGATGCCGGCGTCCTGGCCGAGCGTCGGCGCCTGGTTCTCCCAGTTGTTGATCTGGCCGATGGCGATCTTCAGGCTGTCCTCGGCGCGCGCCGTCTGCGCCAAGCTCAGAATAGCGAGCGCGGCGAGCGTAATTGATTTTTTCATCGGCGTTTCCCTTTGGTCGGTTTGCTCTTTGTTTGTTTGCTCTTGATCGGTTGCGTCTTGGCTGCCGGCTTGCGGGCCGGGGCGGCTTTGCGCGCGGGCGCGGCGCGCTCGCGCGGGGGCATGCCGCCTGCCTTCTCGAGCCGCGTGACCCAGTATTCCCAGGCACGCGCGATCGTGTTGGGCTGCGCGTGCAGCTGGCCGGCCATTTCGATCTCACCCGGGGTGAGCGTTCCAACCTTGCCGATGAGCTTGGCGGCGCTCTGATACTCGGCGTTGCGGCAGCTGTAGATGGTGCGGAATACGAGCTCGCGCAGGTTGCCGCCGACGACGGTCGCACCGTGCCGGCGCATCAGCACCATGTTGTGGTCGCCCAGGGTGCGCGCCAGCGAGGCGCCTTCCTCCGGCTTGCGCACCAGGAGGTTGGTGTCGCCGAACTCGTCCTGGCTGTCCCAGAACGGCACATGTGCGCCGATCACCGCGCCCAGGTGGTAGACGACGGCCAGCGGCTCCCCGGTAATGCAATAAGGCAGGATGTCCGCCGAGTGATGGTGACACACGGCGTTGACGTCGGGCCGCGCCTTGAAGATCTCGCCGTGGATGACGCGCTCCGAATACATCGGCAGCGGCGGCGGCGTGACCGGCTCGGAATCGAGGTCGAATTCGTAGAGATCGCCCGGCTCGACCAGTTCCGGCGAGCGCGAGCGCGACAGGAAGTACCGATTTGGGTTTTCGGGGTGGCGCACGCTGATATGGCCGAACGCGTCGAGCACGCCTTCATGCGCGACCATGCGGTTGGCAATCGCGAGCTCGTGGCGGATGTCGGCAAGAGACACGGTCACGGACGTTTCCTCATTGGACGAGTGATGGTGGGTGGCGCAGAAAAGCGAATGCCGGCTGCCTGTGCAAGGGGGCTCTCACCCTCCCCCTTGTGGGGAGGGTCGCCAGCGTTCGCGCAGCGAATGCTGGCGGGGTGGGGGTAGATGTGAGATTGCACGCGCGTGCCGTCACACTCCGACCCCCACCCCGGCGCTGCGCGCCGACCCTCCCCCACAAGGGGGAGGGTAAAGCCCGTCGTGTGCCTCACTCCACGCTGATCGCCGCGCAGCCCTGCGGCGTGAGGATGCCGCGGAAGAACAGATCGAGTGCCTTGTCGAAGGCGCCCTTGGGCGTGAGCCCGGTGCGGGCGAGCGACGCCGGCTCGTGAATACCTTTGATGGTCTGCACCCAGAACTCGGTGATGAAGCCGAGATCAATGTCGCTGCGCACCATGCCCTGCTCGACGCCGAAACGCAGGATGACGGCAAACAGGGTCGGGATGTTGCGCTCTTTCAGCTTGTCGATCTCGGCATAGAGATGCGGGGCGAAACGGTGCAGGTCCTGCAACAAACCGGGGCTGAGAAAGGCGAAATACGAGCCGACGATCGCCAGCGCCGCGCCGAGCTTTTGCGGAAATGTGCCCGGCCCGGCGATGACCTCGCCGATACGGCGACGAATGGTGGCATCGATTGCTTCGATCAACGCCATCATGATCGCGTCTTTCGAGGCGAAATGCGCGTAGATCGTTTTCTTGCTCATGCCCAGCGCATAAGCCAGCGCGTCCATGGTCAGCCCGCTGTAGTGATCGCGGATCAACAACGCGAAGGCGGTGCGCAGGATGCGCCCCGCCACGTCGTCCGCGAGATCGACAACGGGGGTGGGGGAAAATTCGTCCAAATCGCTCACATCGGCTTGGCTCGCAACACGCGATCAACATAGCGACTCAAGGGCACCGTGTCCGAACTCTCGCCGCGCGCCGCGACCACCTGGTCCGGCCGGATCAGGACCCAGCCCGAACCGCCCACATGGTAGCGCTGCGCCGCCTCGCGATTGCCGGCATCGACGCGGATCACCTGCAGGCGATCGCCGGCGGCTTGCAGGACGCCATCAAGTCCCGGCGGCTGTGTGCCATTCGCGAAGACCAGCAAGCTGTGGCGGGGCTCGACCAGACGCGGCCACAATGACCCTGCGCCAGCACCGTTACCCAGCACCACGTCGCGCGCGCGCCCGCCGACATCGGCGCGTCCAGCCCGCCGCGGCGGATCGCCGAGCTCAACTAGCGGCCCCTCGCGATAGACGATATCGGTCTCGGAGAGTTCGACCTGCAGCTTTCGCTGCACCGCCGGGATATTGCCGAAGATGCTGACGGCGATGTCTTTGAGCGCGTGGATCAAATAGCCCTGGCTGAAAGCGGCATGCTGCTTCTGCGCCGCTGACTTGATGACGTCGTGCGCGACCGGACGGCGTTCCGCCTCGTAGCTCGCGAGCAACAACTCGCGGTCACCAACTCCGTTGAGCGCATAGGCGAGTTTCCAGCCGAGGTTCACGGCGTCCTGCATGCCCGTGTTCATGCCCTGCCCGCCCGCGGGCGTGTGGATATGCGCCGCGTCGCCGACGAGGAAACAGCGGCCGACTCGATAACGCGCCGCCAACCGCTCGTTGATGCGGAACGCCGAGAGCCAGGTCGGATCGCGCAGCCGCATACCGGGCGGTCCGTGCCGATCGGCGTGCTGCTTGCAGCTCGTCGAGTTTCGGCGGCTCAGCGCCCTCGTCATTCTCGCGCACCGCGAAGATGCGCCACACGTTTCCACCGAACGGAAACAGCGCGATCGTGCCGCCGCCGTGCCACCACAGATAAATGCAGGTGTGATCGAGATTGCCGCCGTCTATCAGCACATCGCCGAGCAGAAAGGTCTGCGGCTCGGTATAGCCTTCAAAATCAACGCCGAGCGTCTGGCGCACCAAGCTGCGCGCGCCGTCGCACCCGACCAGGTAGGAGGCACGCACCTCCTCGCTGCGGCCATCGCCGTGCTTGAGGGTGGCAGTGACGTGATCGTTGTCCTGAACAAATCCGACCAGCTCTACCCCGCGCTCCACTTGCGTGCCCATTGCGGCAAGGCGTGTCGCGAGAATCTGCTCGGTCTTCGACTGCGGCAGCAGCAGCGGGAACGGATAGGGGCTGTCGATCCCTTCGCCCACCGCCAGCCGCGCGAGCTCCTTGCTGGCATCGCCAACGCACAGCGCCTTGAGGCGCTGGCCCGCGGCGACGAAATCGTCGATCACCCCCATCCCGGCGAGCGCCTCGAGGCTGCCGCTCCACACCGCCAGGGCCTTGGACACCCCAGCGGGCGTCGGCGAGCGATCGATGATCCGCGGCGTAATCCCGAATCGGCGCAACGTGAGGGCCAAAGACAGCCCGGTCGGGCCGCCGCCGGCGATCAGAACCTGTTGTTCGTTCATGGTTTTTCTCATTTGTCTGGATATGATCCTTTAGAAACTATATCAGTATTTTCAGTTTCCACAAGCCGAAAGGTGCCCTCTCGCACCCGTGATGTCGATGCCCGGGATCAGGCCCTGGGTTGCAACCGGAATAGGGCCGGGTGATCCGGCCCGGTGGTGATGACCGCGACCGGCAGCACTGGCTCAGTGCTGGCGCGGGTGATGCGGAATTGCTTGATAAGCATCGCCAAGACAAGCGCGGCTTCCGTGAGCGCAAACTGTGCGCCGACGCAAATGCGCGGACCGACCCCAAACGGCAGATAGGCAAACCGGTGCGCCGGCGGAGCGTCGCCGAGAAAGCGCGCAGGATCGAAGGCATCCGGATTGCGCCAGAGCTTCATATGCCGATGCAGCACGAACGGCGCCACCATCACCAGTGAGCCGGCCGGAATGTCGACCGTGCCGATGCGGTCAGCGCCGGCGGCAGCACGCGTGATCGCAAACGCGGGCGGGTAAAGCCGCAGCGCCTCGTTCACCACGGCGCGGGTGTATGGCAGCTTGTTGAGCACCTCGGTCGCATTGTCCGGTTTGAAATCGACACCACGCACTTCCTCGCCGACACGCTCCTGTTCGATCGGCGCAGACGCCAGGAGATAGATCGCCCAGAACAAGGCGAGCGCCGTCGTCTCATGTCCGGCGACGATCATGGTGGTCATCTGGTCGCGCAGCTGCGTATCCGAAAAGGCAGCACCGGTCTGCGGGTCGCGCGCCGCGCGCAACAGATCAAACAAATCGCGTGGCGGGTCGTTCTCGGGCGCGCTCAATCGCGTCGCCATGATCTCGTCAATCAGCCGCAACCAGCCGGCGCGAAACCGCGCCCGCGCCAGATCCCGCAAAGTTGGGATCGTAACCGGCAGCATCAGGTCGAGCAGATACGGCCGCGCGAGATTTTGCGCATAGCTCGCGATCTGACGCCGCAGCGCGGCGCCATATTGCTGCATCTCGAGCGAGAACATGGACCGCGCCGCGATCTCCAGCGCCAGGAACTGGGTGGTCGCGAGAATGTCGACCGGCTCGGTCGTACGATTGGTGAGACGCGCGATCGTCTCGCGGGCCGCGCCGACCACATGGCGCGCCAGCATCGGCATGACCCGCGGCGCCAGCGCCGGCGCGATGGTGCGGCGCTGGTGACGCCAATCCTCGCCCTCGCTCAGAAACAAGCCATCGCCGATAATGGGGCGCAGGATGCGGATCGTCGCCGACGTGCGCCGATAATTGGCGATGTTGTCCACCAACAAGTGATGGATCGCATTCGGGCTGTTCAACACGAAGCGCTTGCGGCCGAGGGCCGACTGCACCACGACGTCATCCTGATAGGCCGCTTGCGGAAAGATCTCGAGCGCGTTGGTGCGGACCGCCTTGAGGAACCGATACCAGGGCAGATCACCGGCGGGCGCAGGCGGACGCTGCGAGATGAAAGGCTGCGGGTGGTGCACGTTCATGGGTAAACGTTGCTGCTCGTTGGATGCTGCTCGGTTGTACAAATAGGCCAACGTTTGCGCAGAGTCCTGCCTGAAAGCTGGGCTCGCCAAATTGTGAGCCGCCCCATAACATCGCCGCCGGTTGGGAAAACGCATGCGAGCATGGTTCGGCCCCTCTTGGCTTGCCGGTATTGCAATCTCGATCGCGCTCGGCGGATCGGCGGCGGCCGAAACCTGGCCGGCGCGCTCGGTCACCGTCATCGTGCCGTTCGGGGCCGGCGGCAATACCGACATGATGGCCCGCCTCGGAACGGAGCATCTGACCGAAAAATTCGGCCAACCGTTCGTGGTGGAGAACCGGCCGAGCGCCGGTGGCGCAGTCGGGACCGGACAGGTCGCAACCGCGAACCCCGACGGCTACACACTGTTATTCGCTGCGGCTTCCATGGTGTTGCTGACGCCGCAGTTGCAGAAGCTCACCTACGATCCCATGAAGCAACTGGTGCCAATCACCAACATCGGCACTGGCACCCAGACGATTGCCGTGCGCCGCGACCTGCCGGTGACGACGCTGCCGGAGCTCATCGCCTACGCCAAGGCCAACCCGGGCAAGCTCAATTTCACCACCGCGGGCACGCAGAACATCAGCCAGCTCGCACCGGCGCTGCTGTTCGCCAAGGCCGGCATCGATCTCGTCATGGTCCCGGCGAAGAGCGGACCGCAGGCGGTGTCGGATCTCATGTCCGGACAGATTGACGTTTATTTCGGCAACTCCTCGGAGCTGCTCCCGCATATCAACAGCGACCGCATCAGGCTCCTGGCCGTCGGTACGCCGCAGCGGCTCGCGGCCGCGCCGGACCTGCCGACCGTGGCCGAGACGGTGCCGGGCTTCGAGTTCTCATCCTGGAACGGCTTTTTCGCGCCGGCCGGCACTCCCGAGCCGATCCTAGCGGCGCTCCGCGACGAGCTCAGCGCGTTTGCCAAATCGCCGGCCGTGGCCGAGCGCCTCACCAGCCTCGGCATCGTGCCTGGGGGGCTCACCAAGAACGAAACCGACGCCGTGTTCAAGCACGACTACGCGGCGTTTGCAGCCGCGATCAAAGCGGCCGGACTGGCGTCGCCTTGAGGTAAGTCTGGGCGGCGCGGTTTCACCTCTCCCCGCAAGCGGGGCGAGGTGAAAACCCGCAACTCTGAGTGCTTGACGTAGGCGCTCAACACCGCCAGCGTCGTGGCAACTTTGTTTGCTTCGGAGGAACGCCCGTGACCGCGGCCCAGCGACTGCGCGATTTGCTCGCGCAACCGAAGATCCACATCATGCCCGGCTGTTATGATGCACTCTCGGCCAAGCTCGTCGCGGCGGCGGGCTTTCAACGTCACCTTCATGAGCGGGTTTGCGGTCTCGGCCGCGCGGCTCGGCCTGCCGGACACGGGACTCATCTCCTTCACCGAGATGCTCGACAGCCTGCGTGGCTGCTGCGCCGCCGCAGGGCGCATTCCGGTGATCGGCGATGGTGATACCGGCTACGGCAACGCGCTCAACGTGCAGCGTACGGTGATCGAATATGCGCGCGCAGGCGCCGCCGCGGTGATGATCGAAGACCAGGTCAGTCCGAAGAAATGCGGGCACACGCGCGGCAAGCAGGTGGTCTCGCGGGCCGAGGCGCGCATGAAGATCCGCGCCGCCGTCGATGCGCGTAACGACGCCGACATTCTGATCCTCGCGCGCACCGATGCGCGTGCGGTGCACGGGTTCGACGAGGCGCTCGCGCGCTGCCGCGACTTCGAAGCCGAAGGGGCGGATATCATCTTCCTGGAAGCGCCCGAGAGCGAAGCCGAGATGAAAGCGTTCTGCGCCGCCATGACCAAGCCCTGCATGGCCAACATGGTGCCCGGCGGCAAAACGCCGATCCTGCCGGCGGAGCAGCTGCAACAGATCGGCTACAAGCTGGCGGTCTATCCGGTGATGCTGCTGTCCGCATCGATTGCCGCCATGCAGGGCGTGCTCGCGGCGCTGCAGCCGGGTGCGCGTGCGCCGCTGCCGCCAAGCATTTCATTCAACGATCTGCAGAAGGTCGTCGGTTTTCCGGACTACTGGGCGCGCGAGACGCAATACCAAGCCGTGGAGTAGGCTACGCAATCTCCGCCGCACGGCGCATGCTGGCGATCATGGAGGAGCGCAGCATGTACTCGCGTGCGGCTTGTTTATCCTCGGCCGTGCGGCGCAGCTGATCGAGCGAGGACTTGCGCACCTGCGGATCGCGCTCGCTGATGATTTGCTGATTGCGGTGAGTTTGCTGCTGCACGGCTTCGACGGCCACCGTGCGGCGCTGGCGATCATAGCGGTCCAGCAGGCGGTCGTCGGCGCCGGCAAAGATTTCTTTGAACTTGTCCGCCAGGTTGAATGCGTCCTGGATGCCGCCGTTCATCCCCATGCCGCCGAGCGGATTATTGATGTGCGCGGCGTCGCCTGCCAGCACCACGCGGCCGTGACGAAAGCGCTGTGCGACCCGCTGATGCACCGGATAGAGTGAGCGATGCGCGATGTGGTAGGGCTGCGCGCGCGCCACCACCCGCTGCAACACGTCCTGCAGATATTCGTCCGACAGAAGCTTGTTGCGATCGGCATTCTCCGGCGCCGGCACAAGCACGCGCCAAAGGTCGGGCACGCGCAGCAGCACCAGCCACTCCAGCGGATCGGCGATGTAATTCACGTAAGCAATATCTGTGAGAGTATTCTCGAAACGGAAATCGGTCGACGCGATCAGGAACAGCTCCGGATAGGTGAAGCCGTCGAACTCGACACCCAGCGAACGCCGCACCGCGCTGCGCGCGCCGTCAGCGGCGATCGCGTAGCGGCCAGCGAGTTGCACCGGACCGGATGCGGTTTGCGCCGTTACGGTCGCTGCCTCGTCATCCTGCCGCACGTCGGTCACCTCGTGGCCGAAGCGCAGATCGCTGCCAAGCTTGCGTAGCTCGGCCTCGAGAAACCGCATCAGCTTCCACTGCTCGCACTGGACCCGGTAGGGATGATTGGTGTCCGCCGCCAGCAGCGATAGGTCGAAGGTCGCCACCGGCCCACTCTCGCGGTCGCGGAACTGCCAGGTCGGCGCCTTGAGCCCGACCTCGATCATGCGCGGCACGACCTCGAATTCGTCGAGCAGATCGAGGGTCGGCGGATGGAAGGTCGAGCCGCGCAGCTCCATGACCAGCTCCGGCTCGGCCGCAAGCAGCACGTTGGGAATGCCCCGGCGCGCAAGCGCCAGCGCGGCGGTGAGACCGACCGGCCCGGCGCCGATAATGATGATGCGATCGTTCTGGTTGGACATGGCTGAAATGATTTGCGTTAGCGACGAGCCATAGCAAAATGCGCTCCACAATCACATAGGAAGGGCGAGCGATGCGCGATGTTCTGGGGTGGCGATGCAAGTTTGGCGTGCTCGGCCCATCCACCAACACAATCGTTCAACCCGACTTCGAGATGATGCGGCCACCCGGCATCACCAACCACTACAGCCGCATTTTTACCCCCAATGCCCAGGCGGTGAGCAACGACACGTTCATGGCCGGCACGCAGCTGATCGGCGACAACACGCTCGATGCGGTACGCAGCGTGATGACCTGCTCGCCCGATTATCTGGTCATGGGCATGTCGGCCGTGACGTTCTACGGCGGCGCCGCGGGCGCCGATGCATTCAGGGCCAAGGTCGCGCACGCCTCCGGCGTCGGCGTGAGCATCGGCTCGCACTCGTGCACAGCGGCACTGAAGGCTTATGGCGGGGTGAAGCGGATCGCGTTTCTGTCACCCTACTACCCGGTCGCCAATGGGGAGGTGACGCGCTACTTCACCGAGTCCGGGTTCGAGGTGGTGCGCGACCTCTGCCTCGAGTGCAAGACCTGGACCGCCATCGCCGAGGTCCGACCCGATGAGCTGCGTGAGAAGCTGATCTGGCTCAACGGCGACGGCCGCGACGTCGATGCCATCGTGCAGGTCGGCACCAACCTGAGCATGGTCCGGCTCGCCGCCGCCGCCGAGCTCTGGCTCGGCAAACCGGTCATTGCCATCAACACCGCGACCTACTGGCACGCGCTGCGCCAGAACAAGATCATGGACAAGATCGAAGGGCTGGGGCGATTGCTGGAAGAGTTTTGATATTTATTCGATCACTTCGTCGGCGCGCAGCAGCACCGAGGTCGGAATACTCAGCCCGAGCGCTTTGGCCGTTTTCAGATTGACCACCATATCGAATTTCGTGGGACGCTCGACCGGGAGATCGGCGGGTTGCGCACCCTGCAAAACCTTGCCCACCATGGTGCCCGTTTGACGAAACGTACTAAGCAGATCCGGCCCGTACGCCATCAAGCCGCCGGCGCGGGCAATTTCAGGAAACAGCGTTGCGATCGGAATGTGATAGGTCAGCGCAAGGTCGGCGATCAGCTTGGGGTTGGTCCCAAAGATCGGCGACGACAAAATGACGATGGCGTCCGGCCGGCGTTCACTCGCAGCCTTGAAGACATTCTCAAGCTCAGCAACGGCGCGGATCTCCATCACCTCCAGCTTGATGTTCAGCAGGCGGCCTGCCTCCTCGACGGCGCCCAGCTGCATCGGACCGGTGGCCGGATCCCAGAGAACAACCGCCCTCGACAGGGACGGAATAGCCTCCTTCAGCAATTCAACCCACTTGGTGCCGAAGTCCGGAAAGTCGGAAAACAGCCCCGTGATGTTGCCGCCAGGGTGAGCGAAGCTCGCCACGAAGCCGCTCTTCACCGGATCGCTTTCCAGATCATTGGCGACGATCGGGATGGTCGTTGTTGCGGCTCTTGCGGCGCGCACTGCCGACGGGCTGATCGGAACGAGCACGTCAACCTTGCGTTCGACCAGGTCCGCAGCCAGCGCCGGAAGCCGTGTCGGGTCGCCCTCGGACATGCGGCTTACGAATTCCACGGTGTCGGCATCGCGATAGCCAACCGCGCGAAGTCCTTCCCGCAGTGAGGGCAGACGCCCGGTTAACGCAGCAGCAATCCCCGGATAAAGAACGCCGATCTGTGGCGGCCGGCTTGTTTGTTGCGCGCGCGCAGAAAGCGGCCACGCGACTGCCGCGCAGCCCAAGGTCGAGATCAATTCCCGTCGCGAAAGGCCTGGTGCCATTTGCCCGCCCGGATTAACACGGCATAACTGCCGGGATTTGGAAAACATTGCAAATATCCGTGGGGAGGAGAAATCGTGACCTCGCGCGTCAATCGTCAGGTCCGCCTCAAATCGCGGCCGAACGGCATTCCGCAAGCGGAGCACTTCGAGCTCGTCCACGGCGGACCTGCCGGAGATCGCTGACCGGCAATTCCTGGTGCGCAATGAGTATCTCTCCGTCGAACCCGCCATGCGCGGCTGGGTGGCGGCCGTGGCGAACTACTCCAAGCCGGTCGGCATCGGCGAGGTGATGCGGGCGTTCGCCGCGGGCACCGTGGTCGCGTCGCGCCACCCCGACTACCGCGAAGGCGATGCCGTCATGGGGCTGCTTGGGTGGCAGGAGTTCGCAATGTCCGACGGCAGCACCATCACCCGCAAGGTGCACGAGAAGGATCTGCCGCTGTCGCTCTCGCTCGGCGTGCTTGGTCTCAACGGCGTCACCGCTTACTTCGGTTTGCTTGACGTCGGGCAGCCGCGCCCAGGCGACACGGTCGTGGTCTCGACGGCGGCGGGCGCGGTCGGCTCCGCGGTCGGGCAGATCGCGAAACTGATGGGATGCCGTACGGTGGGCATCGCCGGCGGTCCGGTGAAATGCGCGCTCGCCCGGAGCGCGTTCGGTTATGATGAAGCGATCGACTACAAGGCCGGCGGGATCGCCGAGGCATTGACGCGCGCGTGTCCGAACGGCGTCAATGTCTATTTCGACAATACGGCCGGCGCGATCAGCGATGCGGTGCTGGCGCAGCTGGCGATCGGCGCGCGGGTCGTGATCTGCGGCACCGCATCGGTCGCGAGCTGGGACCCGCCGCCGACCGGCCCGCGCGTCGAGCGGCACTTGTTGGTGAAGCGCGCCCGCATGGCCGGTTTGCTGGTGTTCGATTATCAGCATCGCTACGAGGAAGCGATCGCGCGCCTCGCCGGCTGGGTGCGCGACGGCCGCCTGCGCTATCGCGAGGACATTGTCGACGGGATCGAGAACTGCCCCGGTGCGATTGCCGAGCTTTATCGCGGCGAAAACCTGGGCAAGCGGCTCATCCGGCTTGCGCACACGAACTAGAGCGTGATGAAATCAAGTTCGAGCAGATTCCAGAACTCGTCATTGCGAGGCGCGCAGCGCCGAAGCAATCCAGAGCCGAGTGTGTGGCCCCTGGATTGCTTCGCTTCGCTCGCAATGACGATGTATTTGGCCGGTGCTTTGATTTAACCTCAACGCATCATGCTTTAGTGCGCGCTCCCAGCCGAAGCATTGAGTGCCGCGTCTTCCTGCTTGGCGAAGCGAACGAGATAGACCCAGCCAAGGAATGCGCAGCTCACGAAGGCAACCACCAGCGGCGCGGCGGCGATCAGAAACAACTGGGACAGCGGGAGGTGCGCGGAGAGTAGCACCCCGCCGATCACTGGACCGGCGATGGAGCCGACCTTGGCCACCGACAGCGCCCAGCCGACGCCGTTCGCCCGATAGGACACCGGATAGAACATCCCCGCCACGCTATGGATGCCGGACTGCGCTCCCGCCGTGCAGGCGCCGGCAACGAACACGGCGCCGAGCAACAACACCTCAGCCATGCCGGGCATCCCCAGCGCGCCCACCACCGGAATGCCGATCAGAGGCAACAAGGCTACCACGATTGCGCCATAGCGGTCGGTGAAGCGCATGATGGCGAGACTGCCGAGAATGCCGCCGATCGAAAACAACGATCCCGCGAGCGCGGCGTGACCGGGTGGCAGCCCCGCGCCTTCCAGCAACACCGGCATCCAGCTCGACAGGAAAAACAACGCCAGCGAGTTGGCAATGTAGAGGATCCACAGCAGCGGGGTCGCAATCCGCCGATCGTCGCTGAACAGAAGTCGGAAGTTGAAACGCTGCGGCCGCGGCTCCTCGGTCAGGACGAATTTGGTGTTGGCGTCGACGATGAGGCCCGGCTGCAGCCGCGGCGCGAGCGCCACGATCTGCGCGTGGTCCCGGTTCTGCGACGCGAGAAAACGGATCGATTCCGGGAACGCGAAGATACAGGCAATTCCAGTGAGGAACGGAACAACGCCGCCGATGAAGAATACCGATTGCCAGCCGAACGAGGGGACCAGGCCGGCTGCCACATAACCACCGCCACCCGTGCCGAGCAGGAAGCCGACGAACATCACGGTCACCATGGTGGCTCGGTAGCGGCGCGGTGAGTATTCGTTGATCAGCGCAATGGCGTTCGGTACCGCGCCGCCGATGCCGATCCCGGCAATGAAGCGCATCCATAGGAGGCCATCGAGCGAACGCACAAACATGGTGAGGAAGGTGAGCACGCCGAAATAGAGGCAGCCGATAACGATCGCGCGTTTACGGCCGAGGCGATCCCCCACATAGCCGAATATGATGCTGCCGAGCATGATGCCGACGATGCCGGCGCCGAACACCCAGCCCATGGCGCCGCGCTCGATGTGCATGTCCTTGATGACGGCCGGCGCCGCAAACGCCATGGCGGTGTAGTCGTAACCGTCGCCCAGCGAGACAAGCAGGCACAAGGCCATGATGTTCCAGAAGAACTTTCCGAGCTTCTGGTTGTCCACGAGATCGGTGATATTGACGAGGCCGGAGCGCGCGCTGATGTCGTTCATTTGGACTTCCTGCTCAATCGCCGCCCTACCGCGTCACCGGTCAGACGGGGCCGCGATGTAGCACGCAGAGCAGGCCGCGCACATGGGCGCGGGACCCGCCGGTAAACGCAAAGTTATTCAATCCCGGGGCCCTGGCGTGACGTTTTTCACATAGCAGCCAGGGGCAGCATGCTAGGGTAGCTAGGGGCAGGTTGCCCAATCCTCGACAGGCCCAGCGAGGCTCACATGAGACGCCGTGAATTCATCACCATGCTTGGCGGCGCTGCGCTCGCAACGAACTCCCGCGCCTACGCCCAGGCCCCAGCGCGGGCATTGCGCGTTGGCACGCTTGGCCCCGGGCCCGTGATCACCGATGCGAGCCCGGTCGGCACTTCGTTGCTGCATGGGTTTGCACAACTCGGATACACCCAGGGCGCAAACCTTGTATTCGAGCGACGGGGCGCCGACGGACACCTGGAGCGCCTTCCTGCCCTCATCAAGGAATTGTCGGCCAGCAAGGTCGATGTCATCATCACAACCGGTTTTCCGGCCGCATCAGCGGCCAAAGAACACTCGCCTCTCCCGGTCGTCGCAATCTTCGCTGGGGATCCGGTTGGTACCGGGCTCGTGGAGAGCCTCGCGCGTCCCGGCGGCAACCTCACCGGAATTTCCGACGTCTCCGAGGAGCTCACACCCAAGCGCATGGAGCTGCTCAAGGAATTCGCCCCCGGGCTGCGTCGCATCGCCATGCTCTGGAACGCCAGCGATCTCGGCATGACCTTGCGCTACCGCGCCTCGGAGGCCGGGGCCAAGGAGATGGGGATTTCGGTCGTGCCATTGGGCGTGCGCGAACCCGATGACTTCGCCCAGGCCTTCACCGCAATGGAGAAGGAATCGCCCGACGCGATTCTGATGGTGACGGATTCGCTCACCATGCTGAACCGTAAGCGCGTGTTCGAGTTTGCTGCGGCCCACCGCCTGCCGGCGACCTACGAGTTCGATTTTCTGGTGCGCGAGGGCGGGCTGATGTCCTATGCGCCCGACCTGGATGAAAGCTTCGGCCGGGTCGCGGCTCTCGCCGACCGGATTTTCAAAGGCGCCGCCCCGGCGCAACTGCCATTCGAGCAACCGACCCGCTTCAAGTTCGCCCTCAATCTCAAGACCGCGAAGGCCATCGGTATCGATGTTCCTCCGACACTGCTCAGCCGCGCCGATGAAGTGATCGAATAAGCCGGGAAATACTCGGCTCCGGTTGTTTGACAAGAATCAAAACCAACCACCGTGCCACTGGCATGATTGATTTTGGATTCTGTCGCGTGGGGTGGTCGATGTCTGCAAATTTGCTGTTGATGCGGGTGGAGGTTTGGTCCGTCTTCGTTCTGGCAATGCTCGCCGGACCGGCACTAGCGGACCAACCGCAAGATCGTGGCAAGGCGCTGCTCACGCGCATGTGCGGTTCCTGTCACGCAGTCGGCCCAACCGGTGACAGTCCGCACGCTGGCGCGCCGGCGTTTCGCACCATCGGCACGCGCTACAATATTGCCGAATTGACCGACCGGATGACGGATCGTCTGGTATCGATCCATCCGGACATGCCTGATTTCCAGCTCAGCGAGCAGGATGCCAAGGCGGTAAGGTCCTATCTCTATTCGATCCAGCGCTGAAACTTCCGCAACCCGCGGGGTCACCGTAACCGCAAGCCCAGCAACTCGTCCGTCACGTCACCACCGCCGCACCCTTTGTTACCGCCGGCGAAATAGGCGGTGTCGCCCACAGTCGCTGCCCCGAAGCCGTGCCTGCCCTCGGGAGAGACAAGCGTGCGCCACTGGTCGTTTGGTGGATCGTAGGCTTCGGCCTGGTTGAACGTGTGGCCGTGATCGCACTCGCCTCCGACCACGATGATCAAACCATCAAGCAAGGTCGCCGCGATCGCGCTTCGGGCGGTCGGCATCGCAGCCGACTTGCTCCAACGATCGGTTGCTGGATCATACACATCGTGTAGAGCGGTATTGTCTGTCGTGTTGTTGTTGGTGCGCCCGCCGATGGCGTGAAGCTTACCATCGGCTGCCACGACCGCGAGATGATCGCGTGCGACGGCAGCGGCGCCACAAAACTCCATTTTCCGGTCTCCGGATCGTAGACCTCGTGTGTCGCGACCGTCACCTTGTCGAGCCCGCGCCCGCCGAGCGCGTGCAGCTTGCCGTCGAGCGCGGCCACGGCAACGGAGCCGCGCGGCTTTGTCATGGGCGACAGCGCGCGCCAAGCATTCGTCGCGGGATCGTAGACAAACGCGCTATCGATCGCCCCCGCGTGCACATTCGCCGTGAAGCCGCCGACCACATAGAGCTTGCCGTCGAGCGCGGCGACGCCCGGATGGCTGACGGTGCGTGGGATTGGAGGGAGCACCCGCCAAGCTTTGCTAGTTGGATCATATTCCTCGGCGAGCGGCGAAGCTTCGTTACCCGGCGTGTAGCCGCCCAGCACGTAGAGCTTGCCATTTAGCGCCGCCATCGCGGTCTCGCCACGCGGCTGCGGCAGATGTGCGGCGACTGACCAGGTCCCGGACGGATCTGCCGCGGATGCGATACTCACTGTGAGTGCCAGCATCAAACAGCCAAGCAACATGACGGCCCGGCGGCGGCCGAGGTTGCTCATCATCGCGCTGCGAGCCTCAATCCGCTTTCCGCGCCACGTCCCGGTGCGGATGACGGCGGTCGCCGCGCGCATTGGATTTGCGCACATACGTAATCGTTGCTGTTGGATTCTCATGTTTCACCTTCAGGGCGGCAATCAGCGCGTCCTCGGCTTCGACCGAGACGCTGGTCGATTTGTTGGCCGTCTTGATGCCAACCATATAATGCGGCTGCATGGCATGCTCCTGAGCTAGCACCTTCTTCCCATTTAAGACCGGGCCGCAACCACGCGCCACCTCCGCGCGGGAAGCATGGGTTACCACGTCGCCATGTGCGAATGGCTGACCCGACCCCGACGAATCATTCTGGACGGGAGCCCGGCGGCATTCCAAACTGAGGTCGAACAGTGCGCCCCGCGCGGAACGGCGGGTGCGAAGAGACAAAACGCTCAGGGAGAACGCCATGAGGATCAGATCCGCCTTGCAATCGGGTGTCGCCGTCAACGCCGTCGCGGCTGCGGCGCTCGCGCTGTCGCTGAGCGCAGGCGCGGCCCAGGCGCAGCAGCCAAACCCAGCCCAGAACGCATCGCAGGTCGCTGTCGATTCCGACGACATCGGTGGCGTTGTCATCGGACCCGACGGGCCCGAAGCCGGCGTGTGGGTCATCGCGGAGACCACCGATCTGCCGACCACGAAGCTTGCCAAGATTGTCGTCACCGACGATGCCGGGCGCTACCTCGTGCCCGATCTGCCCAAGGCCAAATACAAGGTCTGGGTGCGCGGCTACGGACTTGTTGATTCTGCAAAGGTCGACGCTGAGCCCGGCCAGCAGCTCAACCTGACCGCCGTGAAGGCGCCCAACGACGCAGCCGCTGCCCAATATTATCCGGCGATCTACTGGTACTCGATGCTGCAGATTCCGGATCAGAGCCAGTTCGGCGGCAAGAGCGACATCCCGGAAAAGGTCACGCAGACCGAGTGGCTGCGCGCGATCAAGAACCAGGCTTGCATCGGCTGCCATCAGATCGGACAGCTCGGGACGCGGACGATCCCGGCGGCGTTCGGCACCGGCGCGGACGGCTGGATGCGGCGCGTCCAATCAGGCCAGGCGGCGGAACTGATGATCAATCCGCTGGCCGGGCAACTGGGCGGCGCGCCGTTCAAATATTTCGGCGACTGGACCGACCGGGTCGCCAAGGGCGAACTGCCGGTGAGCAAGCCGCCGCGGCCGCAGGGCCTCGAGCGCAACGTCGTGGTCACCACCTGGGAATGGGGAGACCCGAAGAAATATCTGCATGACCTGATTTCGTCGGATCGGCGCAATCCGACCGTGAATGCCTATGGTCCGTTGTTCGGCTCGCCGGAATATTCAACCGACGTGCTGCCGATCCTCGACCCGAAGACCAACAAAGTCTCGAGCTACACTGCCCCGGTGCGCGACCCCGAAATGCCGGAGTCGCTCGGGCCTGGCCACGCCGCCATGGAAAAGCCGATGATGCCGTCGGCCTATTGGGGCGACGAGAAGCTCTGGGACACCAGGGTCAACAATCATAATTCCATGTTCGACGAGAAGGGCCGGCTGTGGCTCTCGGCGACGGTGCGGGCACCCAAGAACCCGGACTTCTGCGGCAAGGGCTCCGATAATCCGTCGGCCAAGCTGTTCCCGCTGGAGCGCAGCATGCGCCAGGTGGCGATGCTCGACCCCAAGACGATGAAATACACCTTCGTCGACACCTGCTTCGGAACGCATCACCTGCAGTTCGGCTACGACAAGAACAACACGTTATGGACCAGCGGCGGCGGCCCGGTCGTGGGCTGGATCAACACCAAACTGTTTGATGAGACCGGTGACGCGGCGAAAGCGCAAGGCTGGACCGCGATGGTGCTCGACACCAACGGCAACGGCAAGCGCGACGATTACGTCGAGCCCAACCAGCCGGTCGACCCGAACAAAGATAAACGCATCACCGGCGGCTCCGGTTTCTACGCGGTGATGCCAAGCCCGGTCGACAACTCCGTCTGGGGCACCGTCGGCGTATTCGGCGGCCAAGCCGCGGTGGTGCGGCTCGATCCCGGATCCAACCCGCCGGAGACGGCGCTCGCCGAGATCTACAACGTGCCGGCGCCCTATTACGGGATCCGCGGCGGCGACATCAACTCCAAAGGCGTCGTCTGGGTCTCACTCGGCAGCGGCCACTTGGGGAGCTTTGACCGGCGCAAGTGCAAGGGCCCGCTCAACGGACCGACCGCCACCGGCGATCATTGCCCCGAGGGTTGGAGCTTCTATCAGTATCCCGGACCCGGCTTCCAGGGGATCGGCGAGAACAGCGCCGAGGCGAGCTACTACACCTGGGTCGATCAGCACAACACGCTGGGACTGGGCGAAGACGTGCCGATGTCGACAGGCAATCTCAATGACGGCATCATCGCCCTCAAGGACGGCAAGATGATCGTGCTGCGCCTGCCCTATCCGCTAAGCTTCTACGCCAAGGGATTTGACGGCCGCATCGACGATCCCAACGCTGGCTGGAAGGGCCGTGGATTATGGACGACGAGCGGCGACCGCACGCCCTGGCTCAAGGAAGGCGGCAAGGGCAGCAAACCGCTGGCGATCCATTTCCAGCTGCGCCCCAACCCGCTGGCGGATTGATGCGGAGTTCGGCTCCCTCTCCGTCGTCATCGCCGGGCTTGTCCCGGCGATCTCGATCATAAGGCACCGCTTTGCCATCCTAATCGAGATGGCCGGGACAAGCCCGGCCATGATGAGCTGATAGGCTTTTCTTTGGCCTGACTCCGAAAGTTCGGTAATGCATCAATCATACAAATCGAGCAGGCGCTCGATCGTCGCATTGATGCGCGCCAGATAGGCGAAGCTGGAACTGGGCGCCGAACAACAATTGCAGGCCAACCCGGTTGATGGCCTGCACCCGCAGTTCGCAGCGAAATCCTTCGAGGAACGCCTCGCGTTCGACCCCGGTGGCGACCCCCGCTTTGATCAGCGCGTCGCGGTGCGTTTCCACGTGGCGGTCGACCTGCGCGCTTTCGACCGTCGGCGGCAGCACAAACGTCAACAACTCGACCGAGATCGCGCGCCGCGATGTTGCGTTGCGCGATTTCCCAGTCGAGCACGATAACTTCAGCCGGCCTGTTTGAGCCCGCCGACGGCACCGGTGCATCGGCCACAACAGCGGTATCCTGAGCGGCATAGGATTTCTTGCTGCCGAACAGATGCGGCAGAAAGCGATGCGACCTGCCGTTCCTTTTTGCTGCGCCATTGCGCGCCGGTTCGGGCGCCGGCTCCGGGGCATGACCGTTGGGACGAAAGCCGACGTTGCGCTGGTTGAAATCGTTGTGCGCCAACGTCGCCGGCAGCTTGTCCTTGGCTTTGTGCCAGTCGCCGATCGTGTCGATCAGGGCGTAGCGGCGGCGCCAGACTTCCTGCGTCACGATGTGGGGAAAGCGGGCGCGGGCATCATTGAGCAGACCGCGCCAAAGCGACGTATCCGCCACCATGCTGGCCGTCGTCGGTCGCGGACCGGCCCAGCCCAGCCGCTTCTCATCGGCGCCCCAGAACGCGGCGTGCCAGCGCGCAGCGGCGCGCAGCGCAGCGTCAATCGCCTCAGGCTCCCAGTCGGCGCTCGCACCTGTTGCATCAAGACCGGCGATATCGCTGACGCATTCGAGAAACAGCGCGTACTCGCCGGTCTCCGGATCGTGCGCCCAGCCGTAGCAGCGCGGCACGACGTCGCCCAGCTCCGGTTGTTGCTGGGCCAACCGGTAGACCTGAAATTCTCGTGCTGCCGTCTGGTCGAGCTCGGCCGCGCTGCGATACTGCAGAAATGGCCGTTCCAACACGATGTGGTTGCGGGCCGCGATCCAAGGAATGAGATTGCGCGCGAGCCCGACGCGCGGGTTGATCTTCACAACCAGGTTGAGCGTTCCCGGGGGCTCGCCGCGGCCCCGCGAAAACCGCGCCATCGCCGGCACGACCCCGACCCAGTCATCAGCACTCGCCTGGCCGTATTTGATCCGAATCCAGGGTTCGCGCTCCTCGTCGGCCGGCGGCCGCCCGCCGTCGAGGCCGATCAGACACAGCCCCGGGGCGCGCAGCGATTGGCGCAGCGCCGGCACGAGGTGCTGAGCGATCAGCTTCAGATTTATGGTCTCATCGTGAGACCGATAACAACCCTGATTGCCTAACGTAAAGCTTGATTTGATGGAAACTTCTCGCGTCGCCCTGCTTCCCCAGATGGCGTGGGAAGCAATTGGGAAGCACGCCCTTGGTTGGAGATCAGTCCGATCAAACGAGCGGACCGTTTAATGGCTACTGTCCAAAGGAGCGTTATCATCGTATGCTCGTATGCTCGCCGAAAGGTGTTATCCGCGTGCGCTGGTTTAGAACTAGCCGCGATCTTTGCCCATCGTTGCTGATTGCGGCGATCCTCGCGCCTTTATCGACACAAGCACCCGCCGCCGAGATGCCAACTAAGTACCGCGGAAATTGGAGCGGTAGCGAACAGGACTGCCCGAGGTCTGTTGCACGGTGCGGTAAGCGCGAGCGCATCGAGCAGTTCGCCGAAGTAGACGACGAGGTCGAGCCAGCTGTCGAGCGCGTGCACTGCATCAGGGTTGCCGGGCGTGGTGCCGGGAAATCGTGGTGCGAACACCGAGCGGGTCGGGAGCGCGGTCGGCGAAGTCCCGATGGAGCTCGAAAATACGCTCGAGGACGGGCTGCCACCGAAGACGTCAGTTACGGTGACTTGTGCGGGAATAGTTCGATGCCGGTGGCCTTCTGCACGGCGCGCTTGAGAATATCGAGGGCGGCCATTGCCTCGGAAACGTCGTCGAAATGAATATCCACGCAGCCGAACATTCCGGGGTCACGACCCAATCGAACCGTTGGCCGCTCTTTGTTCATCTTGACAGTCACCGCCATTGTATTTTGCCCCCAAGCTTGGATGCGCCATGTTCACCCACAATTTATGGCCCACTTGTGGCCTATCTTTGTGTTCATGGTGGTGGAACCAATACACAGTGCGGTAACCATAATGTACCTCTGCTTTGACACGCGTCCTACATGAAGGACCGCGTACTGCTGCATCTCGCATAAGGAATTGCTGCGAGTTCTCGACCATCTTTTAGTCACCTTTGCTTAACAACGTCATGCTCATTTTACTCTGGGGCATTCGGAGCCGTGCGAGGGCACGATGGGACATCATATGACGAGCATGGACTTACGTCCTCAAACGGACGCGTATCGGCTTGCGTCTCTGGATCTAGATTTTCTTTCAGGAAATTCCACGCGGGGAATCCGATTCTTCCTGGAATACGAAAAACCTGAAGAACATTTGCGGATGGGGGATCGTGTCCACCATCGTCGTGATCGGCAGCGCTCGAGTTTCCGAGGACCCTGCCTTTGCGGCCGGCCGCTGCTGGTATGAGCAAGCTCGCCAATTCGCCCGTAGAGATTCCAAACGGGGCGGAGCTCTCAGCCCTAAATCCGGATTGCGATATAACGTGATCGCGACAGGTGGGGGGCCTGGCATTATGGAAGCAGCCAATCGGGGGGCAGCCGACGTTGGTGCGCCGTCGATCGGTTTCAATATTCAACTGCCGCACGAACAGACGCCCAATCCCTACAGCACTGCGGATCTGACGTTTCAGTTCCATTATTTTGCGATGCGCAAGTTGCACTTGGCTAAGCGGGCACGCGCACTTATCGTTTTTCCAGGCGGATTTGGAACTCTCGACGAATTGTTTGAAATCCTAAACCTGGTGCGCACCCGTAGAGCGCCGCCGAATTCCAATCATATGTTTCGACCGAAGCTACTGGACACAAGTCGTCAATTTTCAGTCGCTGGCCGACAAAGATATGATTGAACGATCCGATCTGGACACGGTTTGTTTTGCAGACGGCGTAGAAGAGGCGTGGGAAGCCCTCTTAGCCCGCGGGATGCTAAAGAGCTAAATGGGCGCCCCGTCGGTCGCGGCGCCCAGTCTATGCGATTTCAGCGTAGCCCGTAGTCTCGTCCACATTTCGGCAAGCTCTCGGATTTCCCAAGAGGTGCGCCGAGGCCAGGTAAAGGCCGACCCCGGTCACGCACAAAATCGTCACGCGTAGCACGAGCATTCCGAGCTGGGTCCCAGGGAGGGCCTGCATCAACGGAATGCGCAATCCCAGTCCGGCACCGGTTGCGATCGCCGCTGCGAGCGCTAAGCGCAGGGCCGCGCCCAACATGCCTGGGACGTCTTCTAGGGTCGCGTTTCTAGAGGCAGCTTCGCGCTTGAAGCGCTGGTGCTGTAACCAGCCGAGGAGTAGCACGTATGCGAGGATCGCTAGCGCGCTCGCAAGTGCGAGGCCATTCGCACCCCATTGCTGGCGTAGCACGACATAGAGCGGGATCAAGACAACAGCCACGGCGGTACCGACGAAGGTCGGCAGCCACGTGCTTCCCAAGGCATAAAAACCGCGGCTGATCACTGTCTGAGCCGCCCAACCCACAAGTCCAAGGCACAGATAAGAGAGGATCTCAGCTGTCGCTTGTGCGTCCACAACGGTGAACCGAGTCGCGAACATGCCCCAGATTAGGTAGACTGCCTCGAAACCAGCCACCGTCATGCATATCTGCGCGGCGAAAATCCCGATGAGGATCAGGCGCACTGCTTGGCATAGGAGACCGTAGGCCTCGACCACGCTGCCGCACGCAATCATGCGGCTGATCGTTGGATAAGCCGCAACCCCAGCCGCCATCCCAAACACTCCGATCGGCACTTTCATCAGCGTTCGTCCGTACTGGAGATAGGACAAAATGCCGTCGCCCAGATACGACGCCTGATTTTTCACGATCCACTCATCTACCACCACGACCGAAAAACCAATCATGATCGGGAGTGACAACCAAATATAGCGCTTCAAATCCGGGTTCTGAAATGAAAGGATCGGAGACCAGCGCATCTGGGCTCTGATGCAGCCATAGAGCGGCAAAAGAAATGGCCCCAATACAGCGCCTGCTAGCACGCCCCAGGCAAATCCATCGGCTCCTAATCCGGCGTAACGCGATCCAGCAAGGCCACCCACGATGATGCAAGCCGAGTAAACGAGAGGCGCCAGCGCTGGCAAAAGATGCCGGTCCTTTGCCTGCAATACTGCAGATAACAGTCCTCCGATGACAAAGAAGAACTGTCCAGGCAAAATGATCCGCGTGAGCCGCACCAGAGTTTCGACCTCAGCCGGGTTGGTAAACCCGGGAGCTACGAGCTTCGCCAAGGGGCGCGTGAATACCATCAGTAATCCAATTCCCAAGGCGCCTATCAACAACATGAAATTGGCGATGACACTGAAAGCCTGCCAACCGCCCATTTCGTCGTCGTGTTCGATGTGATCAAGAAAAATCGGTATAAACACAATCGATAATGCGCCTGCTGCAAGCAAATAGTTAAGGAAATCTGGCAAAGTGAAACTGGCGAAGTAGAGATCAGCCTCGCGGCTGGCGCCCAAGGTTCGTCCAATGACCTGCTCGCGTACGAGCCCGATCACGCGGCTAATGAAAATGGAAGCTGCCCAAATTGCAGAGGCAATGCCTATCGTGCGCACACGGGCGCTGTTCCGCTGCTTGGTCCGGCTCAATCGAGTACTTCCTTCTTTCGTTGGACAGTTCACTCCTTAGCAACTTTGCCGGAACCAAGCCCACCGTCCGCTCGGTTGGAAGGGCGGTGGGCATACGGGCATAGCGGCTCGGCGAGTGGGTTCTTCGGCGAGGTCACGCGCAATCTGCTCGCGCTGAGCCCCCAATTGTTGCCGGATGATGGATTAACTGGGGCCACCCCGGCATATCGTCCTGTGCGAGCTGCGAAACGCAGCATTACCAATTCGGCTTTGTTCGGATCATGTGCTTTGAGATAATGTCGCCATCCCGATCAATTTCCACAATTGCTGTCCGGACATTGCGAAGTATTTGCTCCACATCTGCAACCCGCCTGATCGGTTTATCATTGGCGGTGCGCAAAATATCCCCGCGTTGAAAATCATACTTTTCGGCGGATGTATCCGTTGCGACGTCAACCACAGCTACGCCTTCCGCATAGGCGTCCACCCCCAGCTCTTCGGCAATGGCGGGCGTGAGTGTTGCGAGTGTCGCTCCCTTTAAGGGCGATGGCCCGCTGATCGCTGCGATTTCGCGCCTCGTCGAGTCCGGCGCTGCTTTCAGCTGAACTTCCAGCGACGCGTCAGTGCCATTTCGGATGAGCCCAAGGCGCGTTGAACCGCTAATACCTTTGAGGGTGAACTTGTAGTCAAAGGAATTCGGGTCCCTGACCGGCTCACCATCTACGGAGACGATAACGTCATCGGCCCGTAACCCTGCATTTGCAGCGGGGCTATCGCTCATCACACGGTCAACAACAGCGCCGACGGGAAGTCTTAGGCCCAAACGCGCAGCGCTGGCGGCCGGAATGGGCTTTAACTTGGCACCCAGCCAGGGGCGCCGGACAACTTTGTCGCCGTTTCGCGCGGACGTTAGCACGAAGGAGACCATGTTGGAGGGCACGGCGAATCCGATCCCTTGCCATCCTCTGCTCTCGGTTGCGATCGCTATGGTAATGCCTATCAACCGCCCTGTGGTGTCGAGAAGGGCTCCGCCCGAACTGCCGGGATTCAACGGTGCATCGGTTTGGATGTAGTACTCGTAGCTGTTCAGCTGGATTTGGGTGCGGCCCACGGCAGATACGATACCGTGGGTGATGGTCTGCCCGACTTCCAACGGATTGCCGATGGCGAGGGCGAAATCTCCGGGCCGAACCTCATCTGAGTTTGCGAGCTGAACAACCTGTAGATCTTGGATCCCCTGCAGACGCAAAACCGCAAGGTCGGTACGATGGTCTATGAGCACGATCTCAGCATCAAAATCTCGACCGTCATTGAGAGCGACTCGAATTGGGCCACGGCCTTCCACACCGTGGTTAGACGTCACCACCAACCCAGACGCATCCACGATCACGCCCGAACCGGAATACTTCCTTCCCTCTTCGTGAGGGTCTAGGTCCTCTCCGCGAGCGGCCTTTGGTCTAAGCGTGCGTTGAACACTGACGATTGCGGGCGCAGCGCGCTCGACGATTTTTGAATAGGATTCGCTGGACGATTCGCAGCGATTTGGCTCTGCGGCGAGATTGGCGGTCGATACTGAACTCAGCGCTGCAGAAAGAAACACCAGCAGGAGCAAGGTCCAAGGCTTTCGCCTCAAACCAAGAATTAAACCCGGTAGTGTCTCCGTAATTTGATCAGCGTTCCGAGCCCCGAATTTCACGGCAGAAAATCGCATTGCGCCCCCCAATAATCACCGCGGAACCATGTGCCCGGCCCACTACAGGCGCCTTGATCTTGCTCAAAGCTGCTACGAGGGGGCCAGCGAAGGACACGCCACCGATTTGGCCCGAAACGTTAATTCGCCAGTCGTGCGGATCCAAAAGCGCTACTTTTCCTGAAGCGATTTGAGATAATTCGCGAGCGCCCGGATTTGAGTGTGAACTCGTTGTTCGACCCAGGCGGAGCTCTGACCCTCGACGGGTACCCGATACCGATCGCCCCAAACCGGCATATCGCGATCGCCATGGGCTGCAACGATCGCGCGCCCGTCTATCATTTCCTCCAAAAGGTTTTGTAGGGGTCAACCATGCGACAGATTCGATGCGCAATCTCGGTCGTTGCCCTGTTCTCTGCAATTTCAACGCAAGGTGCTATCGGCCAGCACGCGGGTGGCATCGCCATATGCCTGGCAGCGTGTGCAAAATCCGATAAGCCCTGCCAGGATCGCTGTATCCCGAGCAGATCACTTCAAGACACCGCCAAGGCTTGCATCGCAGATTGTCGCGATAAGGTTGTCGGGCGCGATTTCATGGTTGAAATGAGGCAATGCATTGCCGGCTGCTTAGGTGAGAGCAGTGCCACGCAATAGAGGGAAGTCCGCATGTATCGGATGATTATGCTGGCGTCATTGTTAATATTGATTTTTGCCCTCACGGCCCAGAACTCCGCGGCGCAGGAGCCAGCCATCGGCCAAGCCACAACGACGAACGCTCCAACTCCTGCCATTGCACTTGTCCCTGGACCGGCTCACAGGCCTTGGGTCGTTGGGGCCGCACGGGACGGGTCGCTTCTGCGATGTGCGGGCAGCCGGACTGTCTCAATGGCGAACCAGAGCACTTACTCAGATGCTTGGTCTGAACGAAGCACAGCAGGCTAAGTTGGCCGACCTTTCCATGGCCTCGGTCAAAGCGCTCACAATGATTTCGGATACCTGCAAGGGCGGCGTGGGGGACAAGTCTCAGCTAAGCGTCATGCAGAGTTGGGTTGAGGGCCTCGCGGACGTACTCAAGACCGTTCGCCCCGCCTACGAAGCGTTTTACGCAAAGCTCAATGACAATCAGAAGCTGCGATTGGACGTGCTTGGGCCGAGACGCAATGGATGGCGATGGTAGCGCGGCGGAATGCAGGATTTCGCTGCCGCGACCATCGCTTTCGTACAAGATCACAACGCGTGGGCTGCTCCCATTGTATTCGCGTTGTCATTCTGTGAGTCCTTCGCCTTTGTGTCTCTGGTTGTCCCAGCCTGTTCGGCGTCGGTGGGTTGATCGGTGCAGCCGGCATAGAATTTTGGTCTGTATGGGTCGCGGCGTCGTTTGGCGCATTCGTGGGCATTTCAAAGACCAAATCGCGTACTGGTGGCCCCTGTCACGGAATCCGGCGTTGCTGAGCCGGGCTATCGTTTTCTTCCAGCGTTGGGGAATCGTGGCTGTGTTCGTGGGCCGCTTCTTCGGGCCGCTGCGTGCCGTGATACCGCTTGCAGCCGGTTTGTGCGAGCTTTCACGTTTTAAATTTCAGATCGCAAATTTAGCCTCGGCAATAGTTTGGGCCACTGGCATTCTGGCGCCGGGAGCAGTCGGCGTGCGTTGGATGGTAGGCTGATCAGAGAAAACGGTTATTCCCGCTTTAATTAAGTGGCGTCTCGAGGATGCTCGACGAGAGTTCTCCATTAAGCGCTGTTCGGGGCCTGAGCGACGCGGAGCTCCAAGTGAGGTTGCGGGCTGAAGGCTACAATGAGCTTCCCCAGCCCGATCGCCGTACCCCGCTTCGAATCGTACTCGAGGTCTTGCGCGAACCGATGCTCGCTGCTGCTTACAGGCGGCACTGTTTACCTGCTGCTCGGCGACTTAAAGAGGCGCTGATTCAGCTCGTCTTCGCCACCTTGTCTATCTTGATCACCGTCATCTAGGAGACCCGCACCTGAACGAGTGTTGGCGGCGCTGCTGGCCACCCCTGCGGCCGCCAGGAACTCAGCGCCCAGTTTTTCGATGACACCGTGGAGTGTACATATCGTCCCCGATCTTGTGGTCGAGCCCGACCAATTGTGCTCTTCTGAGACTTTCGCATTTTGAGCCGGAAGCGGACGTTTTCTCCCGGGCAATTCTAGTCGGCTCCTCGAATTTTGTCCTCAATCGCTTGGTCGTGTCATATTCTGCAATTTGCACTGTTTCGATTTACCTTGTTTTGACAGAGGAGGCGCGGACCTTGCCGTTGATGAGATCAGGTATAACCAACTTCACGACGTCGACCGGGATTGCAAAGCCAAGCGCGGGCGCAGACTTTGCGGCACCCGGATAGGAAATCGTGTTGACGCCAATGAGCTGTCCGGCCGAATTGAGCAACGGGCCACCGGAGCTTCCGGGATAGATGGCGGCACTGGTTTGTATGATACCATGGATCTCACGGTTTTCGCTTGTCGGCAACTCGCGCTTGAGCCCGCTGATAACGCCGGTGGTCAGCGATTGATCGAGCCCATACGGGCTGCCGATCGCGTACACCCATTGCCCAATCTTTAGCTTGTTAGACGTGCCGAGCGGAATCGGTGATGGAACCTTCACCTGCACCCTGCCACGAATGACTGCCAAATCATAATCAGCTGCCAAGCCGACGACCTGAGCCTGGATCTGTTGGCCCGACGCAAGCCAAACCCAAATCGTCGAAGCGTCTTCTACCACGTGGGAGTTGGTGACGATGTTGCCGGAAGCATCCCAGAAGAACCCAGATCCGGTCATGATCCTGGCTGGCGAAGATTCCGGAGCACTGGTCAGGGTCGTGATTTCCACGACGGATGGAGCTGCCCGCTCGAATAACGCGACTGTCGCGTTTTCTATGTCCGCGAGACTATGCGGCACAAATGTTCGCTGCAGGTTGAGTGCGGGCAGCACTAAGGAATCTACGTATGGCCGCGCAGCCATCCCCACTGCAACAGCCACAATCGCGACGGCTGTGATGGTGCCGAACATTCTCCGCATGGCACGCGCGCCTCAAACGCGTCGTCGATCGACAACTTCTACCTCAGATGGGTCGAGCCTGGGTTGCGATGCCGCAACGGCAACTGCGAAGCAGAACTGGACCCAAATTCTCGCGAAAGCGATCCGCCCACAGAATGACCCGGCAGGAATTCGATGCGACTGGGACCCACAGTGTATCTCTAGCCACCTCTACGAATTGACGCACGGACGATTGGGAAGCAAATTGCGCTGCATCAATTCTTCGGTAACCTGGTCTTGTGGTATAGGCTACGCGGTCTCGATAAAAGGGGTTTGAAAAAGGCATCTATTTGTTCTTCAGCTCTAATCCGGTGTGCTGGCGGAAGGAGGTCGGAATGGCTGGAACAATAGCGGGTTGCCGATGGCCCGAGCAGCGGACCTGTTGATGAGGTGCCGGTCGGCGTCTTACTGGTGCGGGCTAGTGTGACATCAGACAGCAAATTGAACTCGTCGCAAGGAGATCACGGGTGACGCCGCCGAAAAACCATTCGCCGAGGCGGCTGTGTCCGTAGGCTCCGACCACGAGCAAATCTGCACCTTCCTCTTGCGCGAGGTTGATCAGCTGCTGCGCCCCAGATACTTCTCGTTCCAAGATCACTCGAGAGTGTCCACTGAACTCCATGGCGGGCCAGATAATTGATCACATCAGTGATATGCTCCGCGGCCGTATCTTCGCCTCCAGGGTGAGATATCTCGGCAATTGTGACGCGTCTGGAACTGCGCAGAAATGGAAGCGCGTCGCGCACTGCCCGCCTCGCTTCCCGTGTATCCTTCCAGCCGACCACGACGCGATCTGCTCGAAGCGAAGTTACTCCATCGGGAACGATGAGTGTCGGTCGGCCGATGCGCAAAAGCGCTACTCCAGGATCAAGAGAACTGTAAGCATCTCCGAGGCTTTTCGTCCGTCCGATTATGACTAGATCCGCGCTACGCGCTTCGCGCGGGAGCACCTCCATAGGAAAATCCAATACAGGCCGCCATTCGACGGTTCTGTGCTCCGTCTGCGCAAGGCCTCGAAACCAATCTCCTTTGCTCGCAATTTTATCCATTATGATTCCGAGATCGGCGTCGGTAACTCTATAAGTACTGAAGCTCTCATCCAGAAACACCGGCTTGATTGCGAGCGCGCACAATCCAATCAAGGTTGTATTGAACTTATCGCGCAGTCCTACCGCAAGCGAAACTCGATCCTTTGGAGTATCATTGAAATCAATATAAGCCATCAGTGTCGCATAGGACATGATAACGGCCTTCATGAGTAACCGCAGTGGTGTCTGCGAACGCGAGTATCGCCAATCTTTTGTTCGTAAGATTTGATTTACATCAGGACCGCGAGATATCGAACCGGGCGTACTCAGCTTCGCGGTTGCCAAGGGAGCTGTGGACTATCGACGAAAGTGGATGATGGTGGAGGATCCTATGCGCTTGGCTCCTGGACATATGCTTCTTGGGTTCGCGCTCCTCGGCGCAGGTCTATCACCGACTAGTGCCTGGGCACAGACGGCCAGTAAACAGGAAGAAGCTGCGTGCCGCCGCGACGTCAACCGGTTTTGCCGAGGCATGTCGCGCGATCCGACTGTGATCCTCGCCTGCTTGCAAAGCAACCGCGCCCGGTTGAGCAAACGTTGCCAGATCGTTCTGCGCAATCACGGCGTTTGACAACCTCCCTGTCGCATCGCCCATGATTGGGCAGATTGCCTCAGCTTTTCTTTCCCGGCGTCGCGCTTATCTGCTGCGCATCGCGACGTTCCCGATGCGCAGATCCGCCTTCCTGTTATGTTGCACAGCCGTTGATGCGGAATTCAGATGACTCGCTTGCGCGCGAACGGCTCGGGAATGGGCTAAGACTTTCTGGAATAGCTCCAAGGCAAGGTGCTCTCTCATGAGCTGATAGAGCATCGATATTCCCGTGTCTTGGCCGTCCCGTACTCGATGTGACGCGGCGCCGGCCTCGAAGTGGTGTGGCCGCAGTTTCTAGCGTTGGGTGCAATCAGTGCTCTGCTATTTTTGGTTGCCCTTCTCTGTTTCCGCAAAGCTATTCGTGAAGTTGGCTGAGCCAAAGTTTCGCGCACGAGCTGAGTCTGGGATACAGAATTAATCACGCCAGCGCCCAGGACTTGCGTGGGATCGCGTTGGAGCTGAGCTATACCCGCTGATCGGAGGCGGCGGTTGTGGGCAGTCGATTGGCCGGCTTGGCGACGACCTCACCCCGTTGGCGAATTTCACACCGATATCAAGGTGCAAAAAACCCACGATCCCTGGGGACCGGGTTTTCGATCAGGGCTGTGGCGGCGGGGTGGTGGCTACGCTTGGCGGAAGAATTGGGTATGTCACCTGGGGCTGTTCGCCAGTCAGGCTGTCCAGAAACGCGGTGATCTTGTCGACCTCATCATCCGTCAGCTGAATGCCCAGCTGACTAGCACCCATCACGGCCACGGCTTGCCGCAGATCCCATGACGCCCCGGTGTGGAAATACGGGGCGGTCAAAGCGATGTTCCTCAGTGTGGGAACCTTGAAAACGTATTCATCGCTCGGGGTCTTGGTAACTATGAACCGGCCTTTGTCTGCAGGCGGGAGGAAGTCCGCGCCCGGTTTCTCGATCACACCGAAGGGAGCGTACATACCGCCCCCGATACCAATGCCGTTATGGCAAGTCGAGCAGCCCTTATCCATGAAGGCTGCCAACCCCGCCGTCTGGGTAGGCGAGAGCGCGCTCTGCTCACCTTTCAGAAATCGGTCGAAGGGCGCGTTGGGCGTGATCAGGGTCGCCTCGAATACTGCAATAGCCTTTTGCGCATTCGCCAGTGTGACGGGGTCGGATTCTCCCGGAAAAGCTTTGGCAAACAAGTCGGCATAGCCGGGGATTCCCTTCAGCTGCTCGGTGACGTGGGCTTCGGGCGACGCCATCTCGACCGGGTTGACCATCGGGCCTCCGGCCTGCTGCTCGAGATCTTTGGCCCGCCCGTCCCAGAACTGAGCCTTATTGAAGACCGAGTTGAGAACGGTGGGAGCATTTCGGCCGCCATGCTGCCAGCGATGGCCGATTGAGGTCGGTTCAGCGTCGGCGCCGCCAAGCCCGAGGTTGTGGCAGGAGCTGCAGCTGATCGTATGACTGCGGACAGCCGTGGGTCGAAGTACAGCATCTTACCGAGCTCGACCTTTGCTGGAGTTGCGACGTTGCCAGGAAGTTCTGGTGGAGCTATCGGGATCGGCTCGAATTGCTCCCGTGCTCTTGCCAAGAGGTCATCTTGTGCGAAAGCAGAGGCGCCAAAAAGACTGCACGCGCATAAGGAAACCAGCGCGATCCGTATCATGACGAGCCCTCCTTTAATCTCCCGAGCCCGGGAGTTTGCTCTCATGCGATATCCGGTGGCCTGCGCTTGAGTATCTTGCGGCCGGTGAACATGGCCGAGGTGATGCTACCACCCTCATGCACCTCGGTGAATACGACGGCAATGAGGTGCAGAACGATCACGAGCGCTAGCGCGTAAAACGCGAGTTCATGGATCCTGACAAACGGTCGCCGGAAGGCCCGCATCGCCTGGTAGGCGGACTTATCAATCAGATCGGAGGCGCCCGGCTGGATCATCGCCGGATCGACACCCGGGGCGGCGATCCACTGGGCAAACCAGGGCCCGAATGGCGGCCAGAACAGGTCGGTTCCTGCGATCACGAGCCCGGTCGCTAACTGAATGAGGAGAAGCAGAAATAGCAGCGACACTCCAATTCGCGCCAGTGGGTTGTGCCCCACGTATTGCTGTGGTTCTCCCGACAAAAACGACGACGTATAGGCCCGTACGCTTGCAAGATAACCGGGGCCCCCTGGCAAAATCGCGCGCCATCGCGCGTACCGATTGCCAAAGAAGGCCCACACGAAACGCCAAAGGAGATTTACCGCCATCACATAGCCGAAAGAAACATGGATTCCTTTCAGTAACATTTTGCCGTTGGTTGAAAGCCCAAGCGCATCGTCGTTCAAAATAACAAGGCCCGTCGCGATAAGTCCAACAACCGCCAAGACGTTGATCCAATGGAACCAACGTGTTGGAAGGTCCCAAGCCGAGAATTCGGTGTATTCTGCTCTTGGGTGCGTCATTGCTTGGCCCTCCGAGACAACGATACTCCCGGGTGCCACTGAATGAAGGCGAGGGGATCGACGGCGCGTCTGATCATCATACCTCGGAGTGCTTCCACGGATCGCGGGAGGTCCTAGAAACCTGAACAAGAGCGCCAAGTGGAAATTCGAAGCCCGAGCTGTGTTTGAGCGCGAACATTCCATGGATCGTTTTCGCGCGAGACGGTCACGTCGAAGCCGCGCGCTATCATGCACGACACTGTTTCTGGCCTGTAAGCAATTAATGCCACATCTTTGGACCATGCTTGTCACGTACATCACTGCGAGGACGCATGCGATGGGAAACAAAGACAGCATGATTGGACCGAACAACATTCAGGGTATTGATCCCACGTTGCTCGGTTTCACCTACAGCTATACGACTCATGCGAACTTGACCTACGTCAACAGTCGCGCATAAATTTAGTGGACCACGTTGCCGCGCGGTGCGGTGACATCATTGCAAATCGCTAAACTGTTCCACGGGCCGACCCAGAACGCCAACTGAGAACCGTCTGAAGCCGTTCGAACGCGCTCGAGCGGGCGGATACTGCGGATCGCGGCAAAACGCTCACCGGGACACCGCGGTCGATGCAGCCCAGGAGCGACGCGACAATGCTGTTTTAGCCGTATGGACGCACGGTGGTGGTGTTGAGATAAGCTATTCGACCCAGTTGCCTCGCATGTCGAGCGCGCATCCCGCACACTTTCATTGATCATGTAGGCGGTCCCTGCAATCGTTCGGGCCAGGGCACCGTAGGGTCGGTTCGGACGTAGGCGACCCCCGGCAGGCCGCTTTGAACGGCATCTGTGTGCTGGCGCACCTGGTCCCGATCGATGCGCACCCGGATCCTGAACATCAGCTTGTCGCGTTCAATTTTGGTTTCGACCGTTTTGGGAGTGAACTGCGCCCGAGTTGCGATGAAAGAAACTTTGGCCGGGCATCGCCATCTTCGGATAGGCGTCAAGCACGATGCGAGCGTCGGCAGCGAACCTAACGCGGCCTGCTTCTTGGGTCCGCAAGTAGACGTCCATGTAGCCGTGACCGATGTCCAGCATGGTGAAGACCTTGCCGCCGGCTGGTAGCACTTCACCGACATTGGCAATACGATACTGAATCCGCCCATCGCGCGGGGCGACCAGCGTATTGTCAGCGATGTTAACTGAGTAGAGCTCCACCTCGTGGGTCGCTGCATCGAGCGCGTGCTCGGCTATGATTTCCCGGAATTTGGCTGCCTGCAAAGCCGCCTTGGCGCCGTCCAGTTGTTGCCGGCGCTGGTCCAGCACCTGCTGGGTTTGAAACCCCTTCTGGTAAAGGGCTGCGGCGCGATCGTATTCCTGCTGCGCAAGAAGTTCGTGGCTTTGCAGTTGCACGATCTTTGCTCTGATCTCATCGATGGCCCGCTGCGACAATTGGACTTGGGCTTCTGCTTTCTTGAGCGAAACTTCAAGCTCACGCGTGTCCATGGTGGCGACCACCTGGCCAGCTTTGACCACATCTCCCCGATCGGCGGAAATCCTTGCAATCCGGCCTGCGAACTTGGTGGAGATATCAATCTCGTCAGTCTCAATGCGTCCGTGGCCCCAGACAATTCCTGGCGGCAGCTGTGACTGCAGGCGATTCCACCAGTAGAAGCCTCCTGCGCCCGCGATGATCAGCAGGATCAAAAGACCAATGGCGCCTCTCCGGCGTCGGCGTCGCGGACCGGCACGGGTTGAAACTGGCAAATTGTTTCTTACCGGGACCGAGAGGTCGCGCGGAGCCTCGCCGAACAGCCGGAATCGTCGCCCTCGGCTGCGTGATGCCCCAGCGCGGCTGCGTGATGCCCCAGCGGTTTGTCGACCGGCGAAACCAAAGCTCACTCCATCGCGCGTTCGATTACTCGCCTGCTGAATGGGTTCGTAAAACCTCCCAGCGCCGCATTGAGATTGCGTCAAGTCAAAGCTTGAGTGGATATTATCGAGCTATCGAGATCCTAAATTTAGCTCGCCTCTCCGTCCGCCTCTGTTCTGCCGCACCTACTTGCAAGTCTGCAATTCTTCTCAGAGGGGTAAAATCGAACATGTATCGAGGATTTGGGGCTGCCGCCGTACTCGCTTTGGCCATTGCGGCTCCTGTTCAGAACGCGTCCGCAGAAGACCGTGCTAGTGACGCACTGCTCGGGGCTGCGGTAGGGGCAATCATCGGCGGGGCGACTGGAGCAGCTATCGCCTCCCAGGGCGAAGCGCGGCCGGGCGGCTACCACTACTATCAGGACGGCTGCTACCGTCAGCGCCGCGATGGAGCGTGGGTCGTTGTCGCGCCCCAGTATTGTGCTGCGGAGGTCCCAGCCGAGTTTGATCCGCCGGCACCTCCACCACCCCCCGTCGCCGTCCTGGATGACGGATTGCGCGACCGAATGTTCGAGCTGCGTGGGGGGTGCGAGGCTGGCGACCGTCGCGCTTGTGTTCGGCTCGGGATCATCATCGGTGAAAATCGGGAACGGCGCGCAGCATGGCGGCGCCAGTATCCTGACGTTTTCTTTACGAACGCGACTATTAGCGTTCACTTGACGGGCGCAAGCTCGCCCTGGGCAATCCCATTCGCTTGGGGGTCTAGTCGCAATTACCTGTTGCAGCTCGGAGTTCGGGCCATGGTCCCGAACTGGGGGCGGCGCTCCGAACCAATCTCTCGGAAACGATCACACTGCAATCCGGCTTGGCTACGAACAGCGTGCCCGGCAGCTCGCGGCTGCGCATCCATACGCCTTCGCGCATCCGTAGCGCTTCTAACTCCGCTCGCGCTCGATAGAGCTGCCGCCGCAACGACGTATTCTCCTGCCGTATCGTGCCTTCGTTTTCAGTTTCGCGATCCTACACAGGCGTCGCACCCACGGCCTTCCAATTGGCTCCGGACTTTGCGCATAGAGCCGGCCCGCGTTCGCCTACGTCTCGCGGTCGGACGCGGGCTCTTTTTTGGCACATCCGGCCGGAGCCGCTGTGTCGCCTCTGCGCGTGAAACCGTTTTCCGCCGGCTTGGGCTATCGGTACTTACTGCGACGATTTCTTCGCGCCCACATCGCGCACACTCGAACGTGCGTTTTTGGTGATCAGGCTTGTCAGGTTCAATCCGTACCGTCCACATCGGCGCGCCGCAGCTAGGACAAGCGACCCAGCGGGCCCCATCAAGTGAGGGGCCGCCGCCGGGAACGACGCAATGGACGTGCGGATGATGCTGCAGGGTCTGGCCCCAGGTGTGAAGAACCATGGCGCCGAGATGCGTCAGATCGGCCGCGTTGGTGAGGAGTGTCTCGGCCGCCGTGCGGAACAGGATCAGGGATAAGGGTCAGCAACATCTGCCGGGGGACGAGGCCTGGCTCATTGGAGAACACCGCGCGTCAGGAGAGAAGAAATACTATCTCGCCAACCTGCCCGCCGAGACGAACCTGCGCACTCTGGCTGCCACCATCAAGGCGCGATGGATTTGTGAACAGGCCCACCAGCAGATGAAAGAAGAACTCGGGCTCGATCACTTCGAGGGTCGATCCTGGCACGGTCTTCACCGACACGCGCTCATGACAATGATCGCTTACGCCTTCCTTCAACATCGTCGCCTCACCCAAGTGAAGCGGGGAAAAAAGAGTCAACGGGCCGCCACCTCACCCAAGCTTGCCGGCCGTGCGTCACGCCATCGTCAACCGCATCATGCGACCGCTTCAGCGATGCCCGCACTGCCGAAAAAGTCTCGGCACAGGATTGCTGCATAGACTAAATCTGCCAAAGTAGTGCTAATCTCCTCTGGCGCTTCGTTTGGGCTTTCTTCGGTAACAGGTACACGCGGTGGCGAGGCATATTGCCGGGCGGCCCGGGCTATCTAACCGCCTTGCGCGGCTATACGGCGTCGTTTTTATCCGGCGAGTCCAGCAATTTGTCGGGCACAGCCCGTTGGCACGCGTTGGCATATCCCTGCTGTTCTTGCTTCTGGTCAATCAGTTGACTACGGGCCTTGTCATCGCCCAGCTGACCTTGTTGTAAGGCCGCCGGGCACCGCAACATTCAGCACACGGTGCGGACGTGGTCGCTGCGTCAGCGGAGGGCACCTTGGCGACCGCCCTGAGGCTCTAATCGCCATCGAGAATACACGCCTGCTGAACGCGCTGCGGGAGAGGACCGTCCAACTGGAAGCGCAATCACAGGAGGTCGTCAAGCTAAACCAACAACTCAACAGCGCGTCGCCGACCAAGTAGGCGAATTCGAGCGCACGGGACGGCTGCGGCGCTTCCTTCCTCCGCAGGTCGCTGATCTGGTCGTCGCTTCAGGCAGTGAGAAGCAACTCGAAAGGCATCGCCGGGAAATAGCCGCGCTATTCTGCGACCTGCGCGGTTTCACTGGTTTCTCCGAACCATGCGTGGCGCTGTCTCGCCCGCGACGCTGATGCCAGCGGCCTGGGCCACTTTCAAAGCCTCAGCGGCGCTCACAGTCGCGCCTCCAGGGCAACGGCTGTTGAGTATCACAGACTGGTTCGGCAGCCGCATTCGCTGCATTAGCTTCATCGATCCCGGCAGGTGACGACGGGCTTTGTGTAGCTGATGTAGCTAATGCGGGCAGGGCCTCCTATGGTCACTTGCATCCCTTGAGAATTGTCGACGTTCCATAACGGCGATGGCCAGGCACGGAGTAATGGCGCCGCGCGTCGTAACCTGTCGGAGAACCATCTTGGATTACCCGGCCACTCTCAGCCGTTTCGATTTCCAATGATTGAGCCGTCAGCTTTTGATAAAGCTAGGAGAGAAGTTCGGTCCAGCCGTTGGGGTGTTCGTTCACAAAGGTAGGGATCGCCGCTTGCTGCAAGATCGCCTTCTATCAGGGCCACGGTGGTATTAAGGGGTCCCAAACCGTCACCGTGACGTTCGTGGAGTTGCCAAGTTCCTCGAAAGCAATAGATGCGACAACATTCGAAAGCGATGGGGCGCGCCGCCGCATTGATACAGGTCAATCACAGTCGAAACCGGTTATGCGAACTGGCATGCAGATCGCAGCGCGATCGTCCATAAAGCGGAGAGAGTCGACATGAAATGGGAATATCGCCTGTTCTCCGCCGGGCTCGACCGAGAGGAGCACATCATACAGCAGACCCTAAACAATCATGGAAAGGACGGATGGGAGCTTGTGACGGTCTATAAATCTGGGTTCCTTGTTCTAAAACGGCCATTAGCACCGTCGCCCCCAGGTTAGCCGCGCTGCTGTTTTTTGGAAGAAGTCTACTCGCGCCTACGCCCCGACCGCGTGGTCGTAGATGTCCTCTTCCTGGGCATTGTGGATGCGCACGAGCGCCTCGATCAATTCGATGATACGCTGTCCATCCCTGATCAAATATCGATCAATGTCTCCGGGTGAGAGCCCATCGGCGAGCCGACGAAGGAGCCGGGCCAAGTGGATGATTTCCCGATGCGCTCGGCTCATGGCCCCCAATCCGTGGCTGTCGGCCAGGAATTTGGCGACCTGCGGATAAACGGCACTTTCGTCATTGCGCTCGTGTTCAACGATCTGCTGCTCGACGATTTTATCGGCCTCCAAGATGAGTTTCGCCGCGTGGTCTGCGTCGGAATGATCGAGCGCGTCGGCGATCTCTCGCAGGTGGTCAAGCGCGGCTTCGATCCGCTCGTGATCCAGACGCAAGGCGGTGCCGGCCGTTGCCGGCATCTTTTGACGGCCTGATTTCTGTCCCGGAGATCAAGGCGCGCAATGCATTGAGGATGACGGCAACATCGATGATTTCTTGTGTCAACGCTCCGGCGATTGGAGGTAAGAAACCGACCGCCGCAAAACCCATTGCCACCGCGGACATGCCCATTCCGGCGATGATGCTCTGCAGGGCGATGCGGTGGGTGCGTTTTGCAATGGTAACCGCATCCGAGACGCGATCGAGCCGGTCTACCAGGATCACCACGTCGGCGGCTTCCGACGAAGCGCTCGCGCCTCGTGCGCCCATCGCCACGCCGACATTCGCAGCGGCCAGCGCCGGCGCATCATTGATGCCGTCGCCGACCATCACCGTGGGATATTGGCGCTGCTCGGTTGCCACCGCATCGACTTTGTCGGCCGGCTCGCGGTCGGCAAGAACGGCGTCGAGATCGAGCGCCGCCCCGATCGTTTCGGCGGCGTCGGCGCGATCGCCGGTCACCATGACAATGCGCGACACGCCGGCCGCTCGCAGCGCTTGCACGGCGCGCGGGCGTATCGCGGCGGAGTTCGTCGGCCAGCAGGATGGCGCCGATCGTTCGCCCGTCGACGGCGACAAATACGCTCAGCGCAGAGCGCCATGACGCGCGTCGCAAAGCTCGCACTGCCCATTTTTCCAGCTTGGCGGCGCCGTAGACCAATTGGTGTGATCCGACCCGCACGTTCCGCCCATCGACGATACCCTCCATGCCGGAGCCCATCGTCTCGCGCACCTCCGAGGGTATTGAGAGCTTGAGCCCCCTCGCGACCGCTGCCTCGACGACGGTCGCAGCAACGACGTGGTGCGAGGCCTGCTCAAGCGAGGCCGCTATTCGCAGAATTTCGTCCGTGCTCTGACCCGGCGCGGCTTCGATAGCAACGAGCCGCGCGCCGCCGACGGTCAACGTACCGGTCTTGTCGAACATCACCGTATGCGTTCGCGCCAGCGCCTCGAGCGGTCCGCTGCCTTTGACGAGAATGCCCCGCTTCGCTGCGTGCGCTACTCCGGCAATGAAGGCGACCGGCGCAGCCAAAATGAGAGGGCACGGCGTCGAGGCGACCAACACGGCGAGCGCGCGGATGGGATCGCCAGAAAGGTACCACGCTCCGCCAGCGGTTATCAGAGTGAGCGGCAACAACAGCAGCGCGTAGCGGTCGGCCATGCGCACGAACGGCGCCTTTGCGGTCTGCGCGGCGCTGACCATCCGGACGATCCCGGCATAGGTGCTCTCACTCGCCGTCGTGGAGGCGCGAAGTTCGAACGTCTCTCCCGCGTTCAGCGAGCCGCTCCGCGCTAGCTCGCCCGTCTGACGGTTAACCGGGATCGGCTCTCCCGTTACCGCAGCCTCGTCGAGCACGGCCATCGGGCTCGCAATGACGCCGTCGACAGGGATGACCTCGCCGGCAAGCACCAAAATGTCGTCACCGACGGCAACCTGCTCGATCGGCACATCCTCAATAGCTGAGGCGACCCTTCCGATGAGCGATTTTCGGAGCACGATCGATCAGCGACCTCAGATCACGCTCGGCTCGAGCGACCGCAAAATCCTCCAGAACGTTGCCGCCGGCATACATGACCGCGATGACGATCCCGGCGAGGTTCTGGCCGAGCGCAAGCGCGCCGGACATCGAAACAAAGGCGACCGCGTCCACTCCCAATCGACCCGCCAGGAAGTCGCGGATCATGGAGACAAGCAGGCCGATAACCACCGGAATTGTGCCGCCCGCCCAGCACCAGTTTGCGACATCGCTTCGACCCAGGAGCCACGCGAGCAGGCCAAGCAAGAGGCCGGCGACAGCGATCAAAACGAGCGCCCGACGAAACAATCTCTCGCTCAATGCTGCCGACATTCACCGAGATCCTATGGACATTGTCCTCATTAGGCTCGTCGAATCGCTCCGCGCGGCACGATCAACTTAAGAGCGTGGCTCAGTTTGCCGCTCGTAGCGCCAAAACGGGAATAAAGTTTGATCGAAATCAATGCTGACAATCACGGAATCGCGTCATCAATCCCGGCCTCTGGCTGCGCTTAACTGAATATGCTAAAAACCATGTTCGCCTGTTACACGCCATCTTCGATAGGCTCGCGCCGCGCTTCCAGCAGGTTGAATTGAAGGTGATCGACCTCGTCCTCCGCTGTGCAGTGCAGCCGCGCTCTGTACTCTTTTAGTAAATTTCTCAGCGTCCGAAAAGATATGCTAGTGCTCCATCCAGCACGGCCGTGCAGCAGTCCTCGTCGCCCCCCGGTCAGGCGAAGTTTGTTCTTCGGCGGTCGTCGAATAAATCGCACGAAATGGCGCCGATATGACAATTCACGACGGAGTGTTCATCTCCGAATACGCCAATGATCCTCCGCCATCATCTTTTTACGTAGATTTCAGTCAACCACTTTTGCCACGATACAAAAATTGTTCTTTTCATTTTTTGAAACGCCCTACAGCGCCTTCGCTTCGAACCTGCTCTTGATCTTTTTGCGTGCGCTGGTCGTTGTCGGCGTTCTTATCAGCTGGACTGCGACGCATCCTAACCAGGTTCGCGCGCTCATCATGAGCTTGCGACGACGGCCGCACGTCCGTCGGCTGAGCGATATCTTCGGCAGGGCTTAGAGTGCTATTGCGGCGACTCGTCCGGTGGGCGCCTACGGGTTGTCCTTCACGGTTGCGCTGATCACTCTAATTTTCGTATTCGATCTTCGGCGGCCTCCTTGAGGATTTGTTGGCGTCAACGGTCCCGCCCTTTTAGACGCACCCGTCACCAACTTCATTGCTCTCCATCGACTTGGTGGCTCACTAAGGCCTTTAAGGCGACAGTTTCTCGCACTGATGGTACGCAATCGTCCCACTTAGCCTCGCAATCTCTTTGGGTTCTCGGACCCAGAGTTTGAGCGCCCTCGTCTTCTTGTTTGTTTGACGGCTCGTGCCCGGTTCTTGATATGGCCGTCAGCGTTTTAGTCGCCGCTCTGGCCCGCCTGCTGCCTCGATCGCTGTACCCGCCCCCACGGATTTGGTTGGGGGCGACCGCCATTTCGTGCTTACGCGATCACCGCGCGTATCGTCGCTGCAAGCCGATCCATTGGCAAATAAAAGTATTGATATCGTCTGACGCCATCCTGATAGTCTTCGTGACCAGGATTTCACACATATACCTTGGTACGGAACGGCTCAACACATAGTCACTCGAGGGCGCTTGCACTTCTTCTGATTCTCGACCACCATCATAGATCTTGGAAACCTTGAACAGTCTTCGGCGTCGCCGCTCCGTTGCGAGACGTAAAACCAATTCACCAAGAAGATATTTCTAATCGACGCCCGAACCGTTGTTCGTACAACAAGTATCAGCGGCCAGAGGTTTCGATCAACGGACTACGCAGATTGCGGCTTCGGAACGACGTAGCCACGGCGAAACCAACTTCGGTTAAGAGCAGTCCAGTCGTTCAGTTCCTGCCATATTGAAAGCCAATATCTTCACTCAATTCAACGCTCTGCTCGGTGGGCTGTTTGTTACCATACTGCTCGTCGGCGGCCGACAAGACGCTCTGTTCGGTCTCATCCTAATCGCTAATACCGCGGTCGGCATCATCCAAGAGCTCCGCGCCAAGCGCGCTCTTGATCACCTAAGGCTGCTGATCGCGCCGAACGCGAATC
>CAVXDE010000016.1:0-38934 GCA_963760435.1 uncultured Alphaproteobacteria bacterium | reverse complement strand
TGTGCAGCACAAGCTCGATCGCAAGATCGTCGCCGAGGAGCACTGGTTGCGCTATGGCGTCACCGCCCGGCGCAAGCGCAACATGCGCCGGCTCGCGCAGCTGCACGCGCTGCGCCAGTCGCGACGGGAATATCGTGCCGCCGCCGGCAAGGTTGCGCTCACCGGCCCGCAGGCCGACAAGTCGGGGTCGCTGGTAGTCGAGGCACAGCGCATCAGCAAAGCCTATGGCGAGCGCGCGATCGTCACCGATTTCTCCATCCGCATCCGGCGTGGCGACCGTATCGGATTTGTTGGTCCGAACGGCAGCGGCAAGACGACATTGCTCAATCTGATCACCGGCGGGCTTGAGCCCGACAGTGGAACGGTGCGGATCGGCGCCAACGTGGTGATGGCGACGCTCGACCAGCAGCGCGAGAGCCTCGATCCGACCAAGAGCGTGACCGACACGCTCACCGGCGGCGCGGGTGACAGCATTATGGTCGGCGGCCGCTCGCGCCATGTGGTTGGCTATTTGAAGGATTTTCTGTTTCCGCCGTCGCAGGCGCGCACGCCGGTCGGAGTGCTCTCCGGGGGCGAGCGCGGCCGCCTGATGCTGGCGCGGGCGCTGGCAAAGCCCGCCAACATGCTGGTGCTCGACGAGCCGACCAACGATCTTGATCTCGAGACGCTCGATATGCTGCAGGAGATGCTCGCGGACTATGCGGGCACCGTGTTGTTGATCAGCCATGATCGCGACTTTCTCGATCGGGTGGTCAATGGTGTGATCGTGCCTGAAGGCAATGGACGCTGGGCTGAATATGCCGGCGGCTACTCCGACATGCTGACGCAGCGCGGCGCTGACCTCGTGCGCGAGCGTGCCGAACCGGCAAAGTCGACGCCGGCGGCTACCGTTGCCGAGGACACGCCGGTCCGCGCTACGCGGCCAACAAAGCGGCGGCTGAGTTTCAACGAGAAACACGCGCTGGAAAAACTGCCGGGCGAGATCAGCGCGCTGCAGACCAAGATCAGCGCGCTGCATGCGCGGCTGTCCGATCCCAATCTCTACGCGCGCGAGCGCGCTGCCTTCGAGCAGACTTCGGCTGAGCTTGCGGGCGCCGAGAAGGACCTTGCCGCGGCCGAGGAGCGCTGGCTCGAGCTCGAGATCCTGCGCGAAGATGTCGCTGGTCAATAATCTGGCGCCGCTCGCCTTTGTGCCGGCGCAATGCGCTGCCTACATGATGCGCCATAGGACAAAGCCATGGCCCGACGACCGATCCAACCTTATGAGCAGCCCGCCGTGGAGCCGGAGATCATTCCGCCGGACCATCATGGCGCCGCCTGGGATTCGCGCACCGCGCCGCCGGGCGGCTTCTTCGGCCTGCGCTACGGCGAGCGCGTCTATACGGCGCGGGTCGGCCCGTTCGGGCTCGGTCTCTTCGCCGCACTGGCCGTTCTGCTCGTCCTCGCCGTTGTAGTGTTACTGATCAGCGCGCTGGTCGTTTGGATTCCGATCCTGGCGCTGCTGGTGTTCGGCGGCGTGATCGCGAACTGGCTACGCCGACATTTTCACGCGCGCGTATAGCGCCGGTGCAGCGCCATGAGCTCGGCGAACAGCCGGCGCTTGCGCGGGATGGCCGGAAGGCTCTCCGTTTCCGCGCCCTGCGGGCTGGCGGATTCGGGTCGATCCATCAAGCCGCGATAGCGGATCACGCCCCATCCCAGCGGATTCCATTCGCGCCAGACTTTCTCGGCATCGTGGATCAGCACCCCGGCCGCCACTTCGGGCACGTCACCGAAGGCCTCGGGCATCGCGTTGGAGAGCTCGGTGTCGCGCAGAATGTTCCAGCGCGACATGCCGCCCATGACCGGCGAGCGAATCGCGAACACGACTCGGTCGAACTGCGCCTCGCGAATCGGAAACGAGCACATCGGGCACGGCTCGACATTGGTGTAGATGGCGCAGTCGTCGAGAATGCGCCGCCCGAGCGCTTTCTGGGCGTCGGAAATTGCCAAGAGCTCGGCGTGTCGGGTGACGTCGGCATCGCGAACCACGCGGTTGGTCGCCTCGGCCACGATTTCCTCGCCCCGGCTGATCAGCGCTGCGAACGGAATCTCACCCGCCTCGCTCGCAAGGCGCGAAAGCGCGATACAGCGCGCCATCAGCTTTTCGTCAATCAGCTGCTGCGGTGACCGGGGCATTGCGCGAGTGGCCTGGGACAAATCGAATGCGGGAAAATACCCATGACACAATGGCAGCAATTTTCCAGCACAAAGCGCTGCCGCCATGCGGCTGTGCAGCCGTGACATAAAGATAATATCGGAAGAGCGTCGCGGGTGTGACTATCTGCTTGATCTTGCGACGATTTCTGTGACCGTCTGACGCGGGTCTGGCGACCTGCAATTCGCCGTATTAACTAGCGAGAAACAAATCCATCGGCTGCCCCACGGATTAGTGACCGCATATGAAACGAATGATTCCAAGTCTTCTGACGATCGCGTGCCTTACATTCGGCATGGCTTCTGCCGCGACAGCAGAAGAGGCCGTCACCGGCCTGTGGAAACAGGTCGATCCCGACACCGGACGAACCGGAGCCTGGTTCCTGTTCTACGAGCGCGGCGGCGTCTTTGAGGGCGCCATCGCCAAGACGTTTCCGCAGCAGCCGGGCGAGGAGCCAAATAAGCGCTTCCTCGGGCTCGTGATCGTCAAAGGCATGCATCGGCATGGCCTCGAGTACGAGAGCGGCACCATCATGGATCCGCGCAGCGGCTCGACCTACAATGCCGTGATGCATTTGAGTCCGGATGGACACACGCTGGTGGTGCGCGGCTATCTGGGCATCTCATTGTTCGGCAAAGACCAGACTTGGTACCGGCTGCCGGACTCCAATTATGCGCAGCTCGACCCGGCGGTGAAAGCCGCGCACCCCATGCCGGGCCATCCGGCCGGCGCGCCACATCCCGCGCCGCATTCCGCCGGCGCCGCGCCGGCGCATTAACCGGGCAGGTACGCTCAGCCCGCCTTCACCGCTTTCTGCTGCGGCGGTTGATCGACGGCTGCCGCTTCCTCCTCACCCGCAGCAGTGCGCGGCTTGCCCATCAGGATCGGCTGGAACAGCGCGGCTGCCGCGAGCGTGCAGATCAGCGACAGCGCCAGCAACTCGCCCATGCTCGACGTGCCCGGGTGGCTCGAGAAGAACAGGCTGCCGAATGCGGTCGCGGTGGTCCCGGCGGAGAACATCACCGCGCGCGTGAGCACCGACTGCAGCAGGTTGGTCTGTCCCTCCCGCCAGGCCATGATGTAGTAGATCTTGAACGCCACGCCGACGCCGAGCAGCAGCGGCAACGCGATGATGTTCGCGTAGTTGAGCGGCAGGTCGATCAGGACGCAAATCTCCAGCGTCACGACGCCGGCGAGGATCAGCGGAATAAGCGTGAGCATCACGTCGCTGATCCGGCGCAAGGTGAGCCACAGGAGGATGAAAATCGACACCAAGGCGCAAGCGCCCGCCTCGCCGAAGGCGCGAATGATGGTGCGGCTTGCCTCGAGGATCGAGACCGGCCCGCCGATCGCGTCCGGCGCAACCGTTTGCACGACGCGGGCAAACTTCCGCAGCACCTCATTGTCGCTGGCATCACCGCTCGGGCTGACCGAGAGGCGCGCGCGCCCGTCCGGCACCAGCCATTGGCGCCGCAGGTCGGGCGGGAGCGTCTCGAGCGTCACCTTCTTGGCGCTCAACATGGCGCGCAGCTCATCGAGCGCGGTCTTGAGCGGCGGAACAAAGACCATTTCCGCGCGGGCGCGCACGCTGTGATCGGCGCGCGCGAGCGTGTCAAGATCGCCCGCGAGTCGACGTGCAATGGCGGGGCCCGGCCCGGCTTGCTGTTGGGCGTCCGCCGCTTTGACCAGGCCCTGCGCGGCCGAGTTCAGCGCGGCAATCACTTCCTCATCGCTCGGCGGCCCCATGATCTCGCTCGGATTGAGCGAGGGGTCGAGCTCCTGCGCGGCTTTTTGGATCAGCGGCAGCTTCTCGTCCTGATCCTTAGGGACGAAGGTGTCGAGCATCACCACGCTCGCCACTTCCGGCAGGGCCCGCAGCTTGGCGGTGAGCGCATCGGCGGCGCTGAGCGACGGCGCGAGGATCTCGATGTTGTTGGTGCTGCTCTGCCGATCTTTGTTGAGATCGAGGTAAGTCGCGACCAATTCCACCTTGGTGCTGCGCAGATTGATCGGATTGAAATCGAAGCGCAGCCAATAGAGCAGCGGCGTTCCTCCGAGCACCACCAACAGCACGATCGTCAGGATCGCAATGCGATGGCGCGCCATGAAATTGTCGACGGGTGCGAGCCACGGGTAGCCGAGCGGCTCGGGCTCGCCCGGCGGCTTGAACAGCTGGATCAGGGCCGGCAGCAAGGTCACGCTGGTGGCAAAAGCGATCAGCATGCCGACACCGGCGATCAGGCCAAGCTCCGAGAGGCCTCTGTAGTCGGTCGGCAGGAACGAAAAAAAGCCGACCGCGATAGCGCAGGCCGCAAGGGTGAGCGGCGCCGCCACGTAGCGGCCGGTCTCGAGCAGCGCCGCCCGCAGATCGGGAATCGCGTGGCGTTCGGAACGATAGCGCACGCTGAACTGGATGCCGAAGTCGACGCCCAATCCAACAAACAGCACGGCAAAATAGACCGAGATCAGGTTCAGCGCGCCGACCATCATCAGCCCGACCGCGGCGGTGATGGCGAGCCCGACAACCACGTTCAGTGCAACTGCCAGGATGGTCCGGCCCGAGCCGAGCGCGCGCCAGAGAATGAACAACACCACCAGAATGGTGATGCTACCGTTGAGCCACTGGTTCTCCTTGATGGTCGCGAATTCCTCATCCGCCATGGGCACGGGGCCGGTGAGCCGCACGGTCGCCTGATAGGTATCGGCAAGCTTGAGATCGGCCGCGGTCTGCCGGATGACGTCGCTCGCCTGCTTGCCTGGTTCGAGCGCCGCGAAATCGAGCACCGGATGGATCAGGACGAGCTGTCGCAATTCGTTGATGCTGGGTGGTTTGCCCGAGACGAGCTCACGCCAGGAGAAGCTCGTCGTTTGCCCGGCGAGAACATGCTCGATTGTGTCCGCCGCCATGGTGAGCGGCCGCGTCATGGCATCGAGCGTGACCTGTCCGTCCTCGGTACCCATGATGCCGAACGACAGCGTCTGCGCAATCCCACGCAGGCTCGGGTCGCTGGCCAGCACCTGGATCAACGTGTCCGCTTGGCCGACCTGTTCCATCATGGGCCTGAGCTGGTCGGTGGGCAGGAACAGCAGCGCGTTGCGGGCAAAGAACTCGCCGCCGCCCGCTACGTCGATCGATTTGAAGACATCGTGCCGCCCCTTCAGCCGGCCGACCAAAGCCTCCGTCGCGGCGCTGGTCAGTTCCGGGGTGGGCGCCTGCACGACCGCGATCACGAGGTCATAAGTCGGGAATAGGGCGTCGAACGCGATCTCCCGCTTGCGGAAGGGCAATTCGGGCGAAATCAGCTTGTTAATGCTCGTGTTCAGCGCAAAGTGGCGCACCGCATAGGTGGTCGACCCCGCTGTCAAGAGAATTGCGATGATGACCACGGCCCACGGGTGGCCTATACATTGCTTAATGGCTTGTACGACAGTGGTGGTAAAAATCTTCATGTCCGGTTGAACCTGTGCTCCGGTTTCGGAGTTACCGAAAACATAGCGGCCGCGCCCAATTCGGGGTCGAGCCCGCGATGTAGTCCTAACTCTTTGATTGTCCATGTGTTTCGGCGCAATGCCGAAATTGGACGCAAACGCCGCTCTTACCCCGGAGCGACGGGGTCGCTAAACCCCTAGACGCTTCAAACCTCGATAGCGAGTCCAAATGTCTGACCTTCGCAACGCCCCGTCGCTTCTCGATGCAATCGTCGATCCGGCGGATCTGCGGCGGCTTAACGAAAGCGACCTGCGCCAGGTTGCCGACGAATTACGCTCCGAGACCATCAACGCGGTCGCTACGACCGGGGGGCATCTGGGTGCGGGGCTTGGCGTCGTGGAGCTGACCGTAGCCCTGCACTACGTGTTCGATACTCCCCATGACAGATTAATCTGGGACGTAGGGCATCAGGCCTATCCACACAAGATCCTGACGGGCCGGCGGGATCGCATCCGGACCTTGCGGCAGGCCGGCGGATTGTCGGGTTTCACCAAGCGCGCCGAGAGCGTCTACGATCCCTTCGGCGCCGCCCATGCCTCCACCTCGATCTCGGCCGGCTTGGGCATGGCGGTCGCGCGCGACCTGCAGGGCGGGAACAACAATGTCATCGCCGTGATCGGCGATGGCTCGCTGTCGGCCGGCATGGCTTACGAGGCGATGAACAATGCCGGCGCGATGAACAGCCGGCTCATCGTCATCCTCAATGACAACGACATGTCGATTTCGCCGCCGGTCGGCGCCATGTCGGCCTACCTGGCGCGCGTCATCTCGGGCAACACCTACCAGTCGCTGCGCGGCGTCGGCAAACATATCGCCCGGCATCTGCCCAAGGCGATGGAAGCGGGCGCGCTCAAGGCCGAGGCGATGGCGCGCAATTTCCTCACCGGCGGCACATTGTTTGAGGAGCTCGGATTCCTCTATGTCGGGCCGATCGATGGTCACAACCTCGATCACCTGCTACCGGTGCTCAAGAATGCACGCGACGCTGACGATGGGCCGATCCTCATCCACGTGGTGACGCAGAAAGGCAAAGGCTATCCGCCGGCGGAAGCGGCCGAGGACAAATATCACGGCGTGGTCAAGTTCGACGTCGTCACCGGCAAGCAGCAGACCGCGCGCGCGAGCGCGCCGAGCTACACCAAGGTATTCGGCCAGTCGTTGGTGAAAGAAGCGCAGAAGGACGATCGCATCGTTGCCATCACGGCGGCGATGCCGTCGGGTACCGGCGTCGACATCTTTGCCAAAGCGTTTCCGGATCGCGCCTTCGACGTCGGCATTGCCGAGCAGCATGCTGTGACCTTCGCGGCCGGGCTCGCCGCCGAAGGCTACAAACCGTTTGCCGCGATCTACTCGACCTTCCTGCAGCGCGGCTACGACCAGGTGGTGCACGACGTCGCGATCCAGCGGCTGCCGGTGCGCTTTGCCATGGACCGCGCCGGGCTCGTGGGCGCCGACGGTCCGACCCATGCGGGTTCGTTTGACACAGCCTTCCTGGGCTGTCTGCCAGGGTTCGTCATCATGGCCGCGGCCGACGAGGCCGAGCTGGTGCATATGGTGGCGACCGCAGCCGCGATCGATGACCGCCCGTCGGCGCTACGCTACCCGCGCGGTGAAGGTACCGGCGTGCCGTTGCCTGAGACCGGCGTTCCGCTCGAGATCGGCAAGGGGCGCGTCGTGCGCGAGGGAACCTCCGTCGCGCTGCTCTCGTTTGGGACGCGGCTTGCGGAGTGTTGTCGCGCGGCGGACGAGCTCGCGGTGCATGGCTTCTCCTGCACGGTCGCCGATGCGCGCTTCGCCAAGCCGCTCGATCTCGATCTGATCCTGCGGCTCGCGCGCGAGCACGAAGTGCTGATCACCATCGAGGAGGGCTCGATCGGCGGCTTTGGCTCGCAGGTGATGCACAGCCTTGCCGAGCACGGCGCGCTCGATCGTGGCCTGCGCCTGCGCTCCATGGTTCTACCCGATGTGTTCATTGATCAGGCATCGCCGGCCGCCATGTATGCGCAGGCCGGACTTGACGCGAAGACGATCGTCGCAAAAGTGTTGGGGGTGATGGGCCGCGACATGATCGAAACAACGATCAGGCGGGCATGACCCATTTGAAGAGGGGCAAGGAATGAAGGTCATATTGGCGCAGCCGCGCGGTTTTTGCGCCGGCGTGGTGCGCGCAATCGAGATCGTCGAGCGGGCGCTCGAACGCTACGGACCGCCGATCTACGTGCGCCATGAAATCGTGCACAACAAATACGTCGTCGAAACCCTGAAGGCGAAGGGGGTTCGCTTCGTCGAGGAGCTCGAGGACGTTCCGTCTGGCGCGCACGCGATCTTCAGCGCGCATGGTGTTTCCAAGGACGTCGAACGCGAAGCGGTCGCGCGCGGCCTGCGCGTTATCGATGCGACCTGTCCGCTGGTCACCAAGGTGCATAACCACGGCCGGCGATATGCAGGGCAGGGGCGCACGATCATCCTGATCGGCCATGCCGGGCATCCGGAAGTGGAAGGTACCATGGGGCAGATTTCCGGCCCGGTACTCCTGGTGCAGTCGGAAAAAGACGTCGAGGCGCTCGACATCGCGGTCGATCATCCGGTCGCCTACGTGACCCAGACGACCCTGAGCGTCGATGACACCAAAGGTATCATCCAGGCCCTGCATCGGCGGTTCACCAATATCGTCGGGCCGGAAACCCGCGACATCTGCTATGCCACTCAGAACCGGCAGATCGCGGTGCGCGAGCTGTGCAAGCGCGCCGATGTGATTCTGGTCGTCGGGGCGAAGAACAGCTCCAATTCCAACCGCTTGCGCGAAATTGGCGAAGAAGCCAAAAAGCCCAGCTATCTGGTGGCGGACGGCAGCGAGCTGCAGGTGGAATGGTTCGACGGGGCGAAGATCGTCGGTCTCACCGCCGGCGCCTCGGCGCCGGAAGTGCTGGTGGAGGACGTGATCGCCGCCCTGAAACGGTTCGGTCCGGTGGAGGTTGAATCTCTGGATGGACGCACCGAGACGGTGGAATTCCGGCTGCCGCCGGAGCTCGCCGACCGCCGCACCGGGGCGCGGTCGGTGAAACCGGAGGTGAAAACGGCTGCCGAGGCGTAAATCGGGAGGACATGGGGTGTTCCCGAAGGGACTGTAACGAAACGGAAATCTTTCGAGCTATTCTGGTTGTCGATCGGGACAGGCTCGACTAAGCATCAACAAAACAGGATGTGATCGTGGCGATTCCTTTTTTGCAGACCTTGATGGTGGGGTCCTACGTGGTGCGTCAGCGGCTGACCGGTCGCAAGCGCTACCCGCTCGTGCTCATGCTCGAGCCGCTGTTCCGCTGCAACCTTGCCTGCGCGGGCTGCGGCAAGATCGACTATCCGGATGAGATCCTGAATAAACGCATCCCGGTCGCCGACGCGCTCCAGGCGGTCGACGAATGCGGCGCGCCGGTGGTCTCGATCGCCGGCGGCGAGCCGCTGCTGCACAAGGAGCTGCCGCAGATCGTCGAGGGCATCATCGCCCGGCGCAAGTTCGTCTATCTGTGCACGAACGCGCTGCTGATGATGAAGAATCTCAAGAAGTACAAGCCGAGCCCGTTCTTCGTCTGGTCCGTGCATCTCGACGGTGATCAGGAGATGCACGACAAGTCGGTCTGCCAGGACGGCGTCTACGAGCGCGCGGTCGAGGCCATCAAGGCCGCCAAGGCCATGGGCTTCCGCGTCAACATCAATTGCACGCTGTTCAACAATTCCGAGCCGGAGCGCGTGGCGGCGTTCTTCGATACCCTCAAGCCTATGGGGGTCGACGGCATCACGGTGTCGCCCGGCTACGCGTATGAGCGCGCACCAGACCAGCAACACTTCCTCAACCGCACCAAGACCAAGGAGCTGTTCCGCGATATCTTCCGGCGCGGCAACAACGGCCGCAATTGGTCGTTCAGCCAGTCGAGCCTGTTCCTCGATTTCCTCGCCGGCAACCAGTCCTATCACTGCACGCCGTGGGGCAATCCGACCCGCACCGTGTTTGGTTGGCAGCGTCCCTGCTACCTGCTCGGCGAAGGCTATGCGAAGACCTTCCGCGAGCTGATGGATGAGACCGATTGGGACGCCTACGGCACCGGCAACTACGAGAAATGCGCCGACTGCATGGTGCACAGCGGCTTCGAGGCGACCGCCGTCAACGACGCCATCGCGCACCCGCTCAAAGCGGCGATCACTGCGGTTCGCGGCATGCGTACCGACGGGCCGATGGTGCCGGAGATCCCGCTGCACAACCAACGGCCGGCGCAATACATGTTCGAGCGCCAGGTCAAAGAGCAGATGGTGCGCATGCACACCTCCGAGCCGAAGAAGCAAGCCGCGGGGCGGTGAGCGGGGCGCGGGGTCGCAGTTAAACGGCCCCGCTTTATTAGTCTTCGGTCCACGGTCGACGTCGTGCATCTCTGATGTGCACGATCCAAACCGCGTCTCCCGCGATTTCGTAATAGACTTTGTATGGATACCGGACGATCGTCAGTTCGCGAATGCCCGGTTCATCGGTCGCTGGTGCCATTAAAGGAAAATCGGCTAGGCTGCTGATCCGACGCTCGATGAGGTCTTTTACGGCGCGTGCCGCCGCCGGAGCTCTTTCGTCCAGATAATTGTAAATTGTGTCGAGATCGTTCTGAGCCTGAGGCGTATAGCGAACCCTCATGCACGTTTGGGCTTGACGCCGTGGCGTGCGAAGAAGGCTGCCATATCCGCGTCGCTCACGAATTCGCCTCGCCGCGCCTGCTCACGTCCCGCACGGATCGCTCGTCGAGTTTGGTCATCAAGTGCCACTGGGGCACCTGTCCTTGCGGCGATGGCCATGAGCATTTCGGCGGCTTCGTCCTGATCGTCTTCAGGCAGTTCCCGCACGATCTTGATTGCATCCTCGAGGAGCTTGGTCATTTAAACATGCTAGCATATCCTGAGCTTATCCGCATCGCACCCAATCCCCGCCGTGAACGGCATCCGCGCGCAGATCCGGATAAGCGTCCAGAAGATCCTGGACGGTTTCCTCCTCGCCCAGTTTTCGCAAATCACTTCCACCGTGATGCGGGTGCCGCGAACAACGGGCTTTCCCAGGATTATTCGTGGGTTGATCTCAATTCGGGAATGCCCGGGCATTCTCCGCATCCTTGCGCCGAGTCCATCGCGATTCCACTGCATCACCCACTTCACCGTGAAGATAAGCGGGATCGTGTTAGCCGTTCGCAGGCCGGCACCTTGGTGTGCGGTTGCGTCGGTTGCAACGGTCGCCCGGGAGGTGAGCCGGGCGGCGGTTTAGACGCTGTAATCGCGCAGTTGGATGATCCTCAGCCCCGGTATTGAGGGCAGCCGCCTGTCATTGGTGACGAAGGCTGAACATCCGCTTGCAAGGCAAGTCGCGAGCTGGAGTGCATCAGGGGTCGCAACACTGCTCGCGGCCCGGAGCTGTGCCGCCAGGCGCATATGCCCGCGGGTGAGATCAATCATCCGCACGCCCCGGCTGCGGGTCAGCACAATCTCATAGCGTTCGGCTAATGCGATGTTTCCGGCGCGGTAGGGAACCGCGAGCACTTCGAGCAGCGTAAGTGCCGAGACTACGAGCTCAAGCTCGCCAGCGTCTGCCGCCTCGAACAGCGGCGCAATGACCGCCGAGAATAGCTGGTTTTCTTCGATCAGATAAATGATGATTGCCGTATCGATGCCGACTGGTCCTGCGCCGAGATCATCGATCAGCGCCAAGTCGTCCGCTCGCTCGCAACATGATCTACGGCATCAACGCCGCGCCATAGCTCCTTGCCGAGACCGCGCAGCTCGAAGAATCGAGCGAGGGGCGGCAGGTTCAAGTGCTTCCGTCAGCAGTACGGTCACCTCCTGGGCGACCGAACGCCGCTCGCGTTTGGCGCGGGCCTTCAGCTTGCGATAAAGCGCGTCCGGCAAATTCTTGACGTTGAGAGTGGCCATCGGTCCTCCACTTTTCCTCCATTTTGGAGGAAGGACGCCACATTCGTCAAGCTGGCAGCGATCATCCCGCATCTAAGCGACCTGTTGCATTTGCCCTGGCTGGGTCACCGGCTGAGCGGCTGCTCTCGACAGCAGTGGACTCTGCCCTTCGGACTGTCTCGGAGGATTGGGTTGGACCTGAGGTCCATCCTGCAACGTCGGCTCCATCGTCCCAGCCTTTGCCCAGACCCAGGCGCTGCTGTCGGCGCCCTCGCGGATGATCCCAAGGCCCATCGCCATGCGGGCGTCGCGCAGTGGGCGCGATTGCGTCAGCTGCTGGTTCGGGCGTAGCAGGCCGGCGGCGCGCGCCTCATGCTCGATCTGCGCGATCTTCAGCTGCTTGGCGCTGCCGAAGAGAGTGGTCAGAAACTCCATGGCATCAGCTGTGGCGGAGTTGAGGCTGCGAGCTTGCCGTGCTGCGAACTCGCGTGCACTGAGTGGATGATGCTGCGGCTCGAATTCGACCCGCGCCGCACTCTGGCTGTGGTCGAATTGCCGCGACGCGATGCGGAAGGCGAGCAGCCCTTGATCAGGGGCAAGATCGTTTTTCACCTGCACCAGGACTCGTCGCTTCGCGTCGGCCGGATCGATCTCGACGGTAAACGCGGCCCGCGCCGCGCCGAGCGCCTCCGCCTCGAAGGCGGCGGTCCGTCGCGACCCTCCGCTGAAGCCCAAACCCAGGATCGCCGCCACGCCGACCCGATGAGACTCGGCAAACGCAGCGAGCGGGTCAAGGAGCGCCTGCATTGCGCGCGTCGCGCTGCGTCCGGCCGGGACGTACAGCGCGTCGATGACGATCAGGCTCAGGTCCTTGATCGACCGTGCCGCCTGCGCGAGCAGGGGCAGGTCGGTCGCAAGATCAAACCGCCGAGGTCCTTTTGCGCCCTCCACATGACGTAGCAGCTGCACCCGTCCGAGATCGGCGCCTGCCGCTTTGAGCCGCGGGACGAGCACGTCGGGATCGGCGTCCGGACAAACCAGCAGCACCGCCCCCTGGGGCGCGCGCCCTTCGCGGCACGGATAAGCCCCGCCGGTGGTCACGGTGGCGGTGATGCTCGCCGCCAGGGCCGATTTGCCGCTACCCGGCGTCCCGGCGAACAGGGTGAGCTTGGCGCGGGCAATTCGCCCTGGCCAGATCCAATTGATGGCTGCGAATTTGGTCTCGCTTCCGCGTGTCACCAGCGGGATCGGAGCAGTGTTGGTGATGGCGGCGGCTTGGGCGATGACGGGCATGGTCATCCTCTCGGGGCGCGATGGGGAGTGGAGGCGATAAGTTTCATAACCATGTGAATAGCATGTTGGTTATGAGTCTGCAAGAACAAAATAGGAACAAAAATCGCTTCGTTCAATGACCGTCGGCTTTGCGCGTTGCCTTCGGCGCCTCCTCTTTCAGCTTCTCCAGCGCGTCGGGCATCATCCGGCCGAACATGGAGCTCAGCATCGCGGTCGGGATCAGGCCGGCGTTCGTGCCCTCCTGTCCTGGTCCGCCGGACATCAGGAATTGCGGCACGAGCGGCTGATTGATCTTGGTCAACGCCTCGGCAAATTTCGCAAAGTTCTGCTCGGCCAGCCGGAATTCGGGACCCCCATAGGCGTCGACCGCGAGCTTCGTCGCCTGCGCGTTGGCGGTGCCGACCGCGAGCACGCGATCGGCTTCGCCCTGTCCCTCGAGGCGCGACTGCTCGCCGACCGCGGCCGCCGTCACCTTGAGTGTCTCCGCGTCCTTTTGCGCCCGCGCCAGTGCGGCCGCGCCCTCGTTCTCGTTCACCTTGACCTGGATCAGCGACTGGGTCAGTGCCGACTGCGCGGCGGCCGTCGCCTTGGCTTCGTTGAGCGCACGCTCTTGGACGGCCGCCTTCTCCTGCTCCTTGTAGGTCTCGATCTGCTCGCGCGCGACCTGGCGCGAGCGCAACTGAATGAGGATGTCCTCGATCGTATGGTCGCCTGTTGCGGCTCTCGGCGTGCCGATCAACACCTCCTGCAGGTCGAGCGAATAGCTCTCGAACTTGGCCTTCATCTCGGTCGCCGATTCCTGCTGGATCGCGGCCCGGTTCTGCAGCAACTCGATCAGCGTCATCTTTTGCGCGATGTTCTTGAAGAATGCGCTGACCATCGGATCGAGCGTCTGCTCGACCAGCTTCTTCACGTCTCCGAACCGCTGAATGATCATCGGCGCTTTCTTGTAGTCGATATGCATGACCACCGAGAGCGGCAGCGTCGGCTCGAACGCGTCCTTGGTGATCAGCGAAATCTCGGACAGGTTCTCGTCGAGCTTCATCGCACCGACTTCACCGCGCACCCATTTCAGGATGAAATTGACCGTCGGGATGATCTCGATCTTGCCCGCGTACGTGTTGAAGGCATATTTGCCGGGCAGCAGCGGGTCTTTCCAAACACCACGGCTGCCGTTGACGACAAGTTCGCCGTGACGGTACTGCTCGCCGGAGACGTCGTCGGTTTTCGGTCCGGTGTAGAATATGACGACGCCGACATTTCCGACCGGAATCACGGTCTTCGGAACGGCTTCGATGGTCGCAAACAGCCTGTTGATGTACCATGTACCTTCGACGATGACTTGCAGCTGCCGCCCACGATAGCCGCCGCCCTTCAGGAAGTTTTCCGGCTCCTGAAAGTTGTTGTGGAAGGTTTCGTGGTCGCGCAGATCGGTGCCGACTTCGGGTGCAATGATTTCGCCGGGGAGCAGCGACGGGCCGTCGTGCACGGTGACGATCCCGACCAGGTCGTGATCGGCCGCCAGGACGACCGGCGAGAATCCCGCCCGATCCGCGATCGTCAACTGCATGCCCTCGAGCACGCTGCGCTCCTGGGCGCTCAACGCATGACCGTAGACCCGATCGTCGGTGATGATGGCAAACTGGGTGGTGTTGATCGCGTAAGTGCCCTCGCGCAGGATTTTCCGCTGTGGGCCCTTCTGCCCACCGCCGAGCAGAAATTTCCGCGCGTCTTCGAAATCCGACTTGTCCTCGGTGTCGTTGGCGCCAAGCACCTGCGACGCGCCAAGCGTTGCACCGTCGCGGGCGAACACGTAGGCGATTTTGCCTTGTCCGACCGTGACCAGGTCCGATTTGTGGATGCGATACATAAACGGAAAGAGAACGTGCAGGCCGCCGCGCAAGACTTCCGGCTCGTAACCGGCTTCACCGTTCAGCGCGATGAACCCGCCTTCGACAGAACCCTTTGTGGTCCATAGCTTTTCGACAATGCCCACCTGATTGTTCGGAATGTAGCGAAATATATTCGAGACGCGTAGCAGGATGACAAAGGCGATCACTGCTGCGGCCCAAATGGCCGGTTGCATCAATCCAGCGGGGTCCATCTTCCATCTCCACAATTCGCAACTGGTCAGTTCGGCACCCCGAACCAACATCTTAGAATTGCGGAGCGGAGATGTGAGCGCTCGGCATCGTTGGCGCAAGGCGCCCGGCACGCGTCGCCTGCCAATCTTTTTTGGCGGATACCTACTTGACAATTTCGAGAAGTCTCACGCCCTTGTGTTCGGGCAAACTCGCAGACGCAAGCGAGGATCCAGTACGTTTCGCGTGAGCGGATTGACGTATACTGGCAATCCGGGGCACCAAACGCACATCCCGATTTTGAAAGGAAGAGGCCAATGTCAAATCATTTTACTGGACTCAGTCTCGGCCCGCCGCTCGGCGATCAACGGTTAGACCTCTGTGACCTCTACGCTTTCCAATCGCCGTCCGACAAAAACAGGACGGTGATCATTCTCAACGCCAATCCCAATGCGGACGCGCTTCATCCCGACGCCATCTATCGCGTCAACATCGATACCGACGGCGATTACCTGACGGACATCGCGTTCAGCTATGTGTTTTCTCAGCCGCAGAACGGAAAACAGACCGTCAGCGTGTTCATGGCGAAGGGCGCGGAGTCGCGCTCGCCCGAAGCAGTTGGGACCAAGATCATCGCCGATGCCGATGTCTCGTTTGGCCCCACGCCGAACATCATCAGGTCAGGCCCGTATACTTTTTTCGCCGGCAGCCGCAGCGACGCATTCTTTTTCGATTTCGACGGAATCAAAAACCTGTTCGATATCCGCGGCAAGCGGAACTTCACCGAGCCGCATCTCGGCGGCAAGTCTCCATGGACCGGGGTGGATTCCAATACGCAGGCGAACGTGTTTTCGACGGCGATCGAGCTGCCGACCAGCGAGCTCAATCCCAAGTCCGCAATGCACATCTGGGGACGATGCAGCGTGCGGCGCGACGGCAAGCTGCTTCACGTCGATCGCGCCGGGCATCCGAGCGTGAGCAGCTTCTTCAACACCGATGACACAAAGGAGGAATACAACGCGAGCGAGCCGGTCAACGACCGCAGCCGTTGGCTCGAGCAGTTCATCCACCTCATGGGGCACACCGGCAATTACACGCGCGAGGAAGCAATTGCCGAAATCGAACGGGAAGGCACGCTCCCTGACGTGCTGAGTTTTGATCCGTCGAAGCCTGCCAAATATCCCAACGGCCGGGTTTTCACCGACGACGTGATCGACTACCGGATTGCTTTCCTGACAAAAAACGAGTGCCCGCCTACCGGTCTGAAGCCCCACACCGACGTGCTGACGACGTTTCCGTACCTGGGCACGCCGCACGCGAAAACATGAGCCGGACAGGGCGTGCGGCGACTAACCGGCGAAGGTGATCGCCGCGCGCCTACTTCCCTGGGGTTCCAATCGCTTCACCCGCGCCTTGACGCAGCAGCCGAGTTCTTGCTGATGATCGGCGCACAACTTGTTGCGCGCCTGTCAAATTCGGCAGCGCTACAACGCGTGAGGTACACGGGATGGTCTGCACGCCGGCAAGGTTTGACCATGTCATTGTCGGCGGTGGATCAGCCGGCTGCGTGCTGGCCAATCGTTTGTCGGCCAAACCCAGCAGACGCGTACTCCTGATTGAGGCTGGCCCGGATCTTACAGCCGAGGCGATGCCCGATGTGCTCGCTGACAGCTATCCCGGCCAGGCCGCGATCGATCCGCGCTTTCAATTCCTGCTCTCGGTCACGACAGAGCCGGGTTCGCATAATCGTGCCCCCGACACCGCGCCGCCAGTGAGCCGCCCGTACATGCAGGGTCGCGTGCTCGGCGGCGGCTCTTCGATCAACGGACAACTCGCCAACCGTGGCGCGCCGGGAGACTATGACGAATGGCAGGCTCTCGGGGCCGAAGGGTGGGGTTGGGACAGCGTATTGCCGTTCTTCCGCAAGCTCGAGCGCGACCTCGATTACGGTGGCCCTCTGCATGGCAAGGATGGACCGATCGCGATCCGCCGCCTGCCCGAGCAAGACTGGAACGGTTATACGCGCGCCGCGGCCGCCGTATTTGCTGCCTCGGGATTCGAATATCTTCCAGATCAGAACGGCCCGTTTCGTGACGGCTATTTTCCGATCGCGATGTCCAACATGGACGACCGCCGCGTGTCGACGGCGACGGCCTATCTGTCGCCAGATGTCAGGCGTCGGCCCAACCTGACCGTAATGACCGATACCTCGATGATGCGTCTCGTCATGGACGGACACGCCTGCATCGGCGTGGAAGTCATGGTCGCGGGCGCGCCGGCGGTTATTGATGCCGGCGAGGTGATCGTGTCGTGCGGCGCGATCCATTCCCCGGCGCACCTGTTGCGGGCTGGCATTGGCCCGGCTGCGGATTTGCGCGCGCAGGGAATCACCGTTGTGGCTGACCGTCCGGGCGTTGGGCAGCGGATGATGGATCATCCCGCGGTCTCGCTCGGGAGTTTCGTGCGGCCGGCTGCACGCTGGGGCAAAGGCAGCCGCCGGCACATGCAGATCGGCCTGCGTTACACCTCCGGCATCGGCGACGTCGACAGCGACATGTTCCTCGGGGTGATCACCAAGACCGCATGGCACGCCGTCGGTGATCAGATCGCGGCGCTGAGTGTGTTCATTGGCAAGTCGTTCTCGGACAAGGGCAGCGTCACGCTGGCGAGCACGGATTGGCGCGATCAGCCACGAGTCGATTTCCGCTTGCTCGCCGATTATCGCGACACCGCCCGCCTCATGGACGGATTCCGCCGCCTGGTGACATGGCATACAATGCCGGAGCTTCGCGCCGTATCGCGGGAGATTTTCCCCGCCAGCTATTCGCAGCGCGTGCGCGCCTTCAATTCCGTCAACTTGATGAATCGCGTCCGCGCCCAGGTCGCGCGGCGCCTGCTGGATGGGCCCGCCCGCCTGCGCAGCCTCCTTGTTCGCCGTATGATCGCCGGCGGGGTGGATGTGCACGACATCATCGCCGATGACGAGCAGCTGGAGACATTCGTGCGCAACAGCGTGATCGGCGTCTGGCATCCCTGCTGTTCATGCCGCATGGGCGCTGCCAACGACCCGATGGCGGTGACGGATTCGCAGGGTCGGGTTCACGGCGTGGCCGGGCTGCGTGTGGTCGACGCATCGATTTTCCCGATGGTGCCACGCGCCAACTTGAACGTGCCGACGATCATGACGGCTGAAAAGATTGCCGAGGGGATCGTCACCTCACGATGACGCGCTGTTTGGTGCGTGTTCGCGGTTACTGCCGCGCCCCCCATTACCCGGCGAGGTCGACCGGACGCCCTGCTCGGCGAACGTGGGCAATTCCTCATCAACTTACTGATTTGGTGTTGTGTTGCCCGGACTCACGCCCCGACTTATAGTCGCGTAAATCTCGCGCCGCATTTGCCGGCGTCCAATTCTTTTTTTGCGAGAACGATGCCGGGTAGGCGTTGACCGATGGAACTCAGGCATCTGCGGTATTTTCTTGTCGTCGCGCGTCAGGAAAATTTCGGCAAAGCCTCGAAGCTGCTCGGTATCGCCCAGCCGGCGCTCTCGCGACAGATCAAGCAGCTTGAGACGGAGATTGGCGTCGAGTTGTTCGACCGCCTGCCGCGCGGCGTGAAGTTGTCGCCCGCCGGCAAAGCCTATGCGGAAGAAGCGACATCCATTCTCGCGCATGTGGATCGCGCCAACCGGCGCGTCCGCGACATGGCCGAAGGCCGCTCCGGCCGGATCCGTCTCGGATACAACGACGTCGCGTCTTGGCATGACAGCATCTCTCGCACAATTCACGCCTTTCGCCAGTCGTGGCCCGATATCGGCCTGGACTTCGCCCCGCTCAGCTCGGTCGAGCAGATAAGGGCCCTGCACGACCGCACCTTGGACGCTGCGATCGTCTACGACCTGTATTGCAGCCCAGACGACTTGCTGGCGCTGGACGCACTGACGATCAGTTCGAGCCAGATCAAACTCGCCGTTTACGGGTCGCACCGACTGGCCCGCGCCAAGCGCGTGCGCATCGCCGACCTCAGCGGCGAGAAGCTTGTCTGGCCAAGCCGGGACGTGACGCAGAAATATTACGACGCGCTGCTGCAGCGATGCGTCGAGAGCGGGTTTTCGCCGGTCATTTTCCAAGAGGCATCAACGCTGTCGATTCAGCTTAGCCTCGTCTCTGCCGGCATGGCGCTCGGTTTGGTCGGTTCCGAGGTGTTGTTGCACACGCCGCACAACGTGCTCATCAAGGACATCGTTGATCTCGATATATCGTTTCGCCTGGTGTTGGCGTGGCGCAAGGACAACGCCTCCTCGGCACTGACGCGGTTCATCGAGAGTTTCCGGCAACAGACCGCGTGAGGATTTGCAGGTCGTTCACGCGGCGTCGGTCAACCGGCGATCGGCGCAAATCGTGTGGTGATCCCCTCACCAGCATTGTCCAGCGTCATCTCCTTGAGCCGCGGCATGACCTCGCGTGCGAACAACGTGAGATTGTCCGCTGTGTCCGCGCGATCGAGGCTTCCGGCCTGTCCCATCATCAGCAGATTGCCGAAACCGCCGACTTCGACATAGAAGCGTCGAAGCTGGTCAAAGACGTCGTCAGGTGTCCCGACGAACATCAGGCCGGCGTCCATGTATTGCTCGATGGTTGGATTGGCCGGCAGCGGGCGTCCATCGCGCATACGCTGGCGTACGGCATTCGGCCCGCCCCTGATCGCCCGCAGATTATCGTCAACCGAAGCGAAGCCGACCGGATTGCGAAACTGGCTGTCGACACGCATCATCGTGTCGAAATAGCCCTTCATCGTTGCCGCACGGCGGAACGCGCGTTCGCGCGTGCCGGCCACCGTGACGACAGCCAGATAAGCGAGCTTGCTCTCGGCGGCCTCGCGTCCGTGGGCCTCGTGGTAACTCCTGCGATAACCATCGAAAACCGAGCGCGCGACCGCCCCCGAGAGGAATGTCGCGCAATGATAATCGTAGCGTGCATGCACGGCCGCGCTGGTCGCGCTCGACGCCGTCATCCAGATCGGCGGATGCGGCTGCTGCAGGACGCTCGGCCAGACATTGACGTTGCGGTACTGAAAATGATCGCCATCCCAGGCGAAATTCTCCTCCTTGTTGGTCAACGCCTCGATGATGAGGTCATGCGCTTCCCAAAATGCATTCATGAACCGGACTGGGTTTTTATTTGAGGGAAAGACTTCGTAGCCCGCACCCTTGACGAGGCCGACTTCAAGGCGTCCCCCCGACAGGGCATCGACCATCGCGATCTCCTCCGCGATCCGCACGGGATCGCTGCGATTGGCGAGTGGAATGCCGAGCGCGAGGAGGCGCGCATTGCGCGTCTGGCGCGCCAGAATGGCAAGCGTCGTCATGCACGACGTCGACATGCAGGACGCAGTCGAATGATGCTCGTTGACCATGATGTTCAAACCGAGCTCGTCCGCCAGGATGTAGTCGTCCAGATAGCGGTTCAGCAGGGCACCCGCCTGCAACGGATCGCAGTGCCGCGCCGGCAGCGTGATCCCCATCGCGCCTGGCGACGCCCATGCCGGGTAATAGGACTGCTCGCTGAATTGCCAGACTTTCATTGCTATTCCTCGAGAGCACGGACGGCAAAAGCAAGAGCAAGGTTGGCGGTTTGTTGCGGTCGCTCGGCATAGAGCCGATGACCGCATTGGCTGATCGTCGCGACCTGCGCATGTGGCAGCGCCGCTTCGTATCCACCGCGATAGCTTGCAGGCAGCAAAGCATCGTTGGCGCCCCACACGAGCAGAGTGGGCCGCGTTATCCGGTGAAGACGGCCGCCAAGCTTCGGGTCGTTGAGGTAGGGAGCCCAACCGAATAGAGCCATGGCTTCACGGTTGCGCAGCAGGCGATGCAGCTCACGGTCCGGCAGCGCGGCCGGGTTCTGTGCCAGCGCAGGATCCGCGTATTGCATCGCCTCCGCTGCCTGAGGCGTCATCATGAACAGATCCGGCACCAACTGGCGGCGTCGATGACCTGTGCGCAGGCCAAGTGGAGCTCCCAGCACCACATTCCTGATGCGCGACTGGTTCTTCACCAGGATCTCGGCGGCGATCCAGCCACCGAACGAGATCGCGACCAGGCTCACGTCGTCGAGTTGTAGGAGGTCCAACAGATCGAGGTAGAAATAGGCAAGATCGTCGGTGGTGCCGATATGATCTGGAAGATGACTCGCGCCGAAGCCCGGATGGGATGGCGCGTAGACGGTGAAATGCGCCGCAAGCGAATCGATCAGGGCCGAGGCTGCTTCGATGCCATCCATTCCGTGCAGGAAGAGCAGGGGCCGTCCGGCGCCTTTGACGACCAGTTCGAGGGGGATGCCCTGAACGATATGGGTCGTCGCCGCATCGATCAGGTGCGCTCCGTTTTCGAGGACAAGCATTTGCAACCTCGGCTGCTTTTGGGCTCCAGCCAAGGTTTCGAATACCGGTCGATCCGTCCAATTCTTTCGAGTGACCTCTCGGATGCCGACAAAGCATTGGTTCAGAAACCGGCCTGCCGACAAGCGTCTCATGGCGGTGCCGGCATTGGCGTAGGGAATTGTTGCCCGCGGGCCACACCGGTTGCGCAAGTTTGGGATTGGGGGAACCGACCCATCGAGCCGAGGGTTGAGGGACGCGATATCCGGTGGGAACAGCTGCGCTAAAAGCGCTGGATTGCTTTGTCCGCTTCGCCCCTCGCAATGACGAGTCCAGACCGTCATTGCGACCGAAGCGAAGCAATCCAGCGAGAAAACACGAGGCGCGCCGTTCATCAGCAATTTTCTGAGGGAAGGAACCAAATAGCGCGGGGAGGTAATTGATGCGTGCATCTCGCGAAATGATGGCCTGGCAGGTCGCGCTTGGACTGCTGCTTGCGCCGGCTTCGTTGCTTCAATCAGCGGCCTTGGGCGCCGAAGCCCGATCGCCTCAGTTTTTCCAGCTGTTTACACCGGTTTCCGATGCCGAACAGAACGGGATGGAGCCAGTTCCCGAGCTACAAAAGAACGCGGAGCAGGGCGACTCCAATGCCGAATATAAGCTTGGGCTCGTTTATGACGCCGGGGTGGGAGCGCGGCAGGATTTGGCCAAGGCGGCGTACTGGTATCAGAGGGCGGCCGATCAAGGCCACGTGGCGGCCCAATTCAATCTTGGACTCATGTATGCGAGCGGTCGCGGTGTGCCACAGGATTTGGTGCAAGCCCACATGTGGCTGAACCTCGCAGCGGCGGGGTCACAGGCGGCGGCGCGCGGCGAGCGTGATTTTGTCGCCAAGAAGATGACGCGATCCCAGCTCGGCGAGGCGGTGCGACTTGCCCGCGCGTGGCAGCCGAAAGCACCCGCGCAATGATCTCAGGCCGCAGGCCGCGCATCGAGCGCGGCGCGGCCGGCGTCGGTTACCGTGATCAACAAGTTCCGGAGACTGGCAGGGTGCTCTTCGATGAACCCGAGCTCGCGCAGGCGATAATGCCCGGCGGGGCGCTCCCCGCCAAAGATGATGCGCTTGCGCTCGATATAGTAGTGCAGCAGCTCCGCGTCGGTCATGACGTTTCTACCAGCTAGGACTGACCCTCAACCACAGTGCGTGAACTATGGTGAATGAACCGTTAACTCACATCCCGAACTCGACGCGGCGCAGGTTGCGGCCGGTGAGGTTGCGGTAGCGCGCGAGTGCCCACAGCGGGAAGAATTTCGAATAGCCGTGGTAGCGCAGGTAGAACACGCGCGGGAAACCGGTGGCGGTGAAGCGCGGCTCGTTCCAGAAGCCGTCGTGGCCCTGCGTTTGCGTCAGATACCCAATGCCACGCGCCACCGCCGGATGATCGACCGCACCGGCGGCCATCAAGGCAAGCAGCGCCCAGGCGGTTTGCGAGGCGGTGCTCGGAGCCGTTTCGTAACCATGATAATCAAGCTTGTAGCTCGCGCCGTCCTCGCCCCAGCCGCCATCCGGGTTCTGGATCTTGGCGAGCCAGTCGACGGCGCGGCGGACTTCCGGTGATTGTTGGTCGAGGCCAAGGACGTTGAGCGCGCACAGCACCGACCAGGTGCCGTAGATGAAGTTCATGCCCCAACGTCCGTACCAACTGCCCTCGGGATGCTGGGTGCGGCGGAGGAAATCGAGCCCGTGTTCGAGCGGTGGATTGTTTTCGCGTTGCTCGCCGAGCTGCGCCAGCATCGACAAGCAGCGCCCGGTCAGATCCTCCGTCGGCGGATCAAGCAGTGCGCCGTGGTCCGAGAACGGGATGTTGTTGAGATAGTCATAAGTATTATCGGCGTCGAACGCGGCCCAGCCGCCGTTGCGGCTCTGCAGGCCGCTGATCCATTCGCGCGCGCGATCGATCGCGGTGTCGTATTCCTTCGTGCCGGTCTGCTTGCGCACCCGGTCCATCGCCATGACCACGACCGCGGTATCGTCGAGGTCCGGATAGTAGGCATTGGCGTATTGGAACGCCCAGCCGCCCGGGCGTACGTTCGGACGCTGCACCGCCCAGTCGCCGGCGACATCGAGGACCTGCAGTGGAGCGAGCCATTGGAGCCCGCGCTCGGCTTGTTTGTTGGTCGCATCGGTGCCGCACTCGAGCAACGCGTGGGCGACGAGCGCGGTGTCCCACACCGGCGAGACGCACGGCTGGCAGTAGGCCTCATCCGGCTTGATGACCAGCAACTTCTCGATCGACCGGCGCGCGATCACCACGTCCGGATGGTCCGCCGGGTAGCCCAGCACATCAAACATCATCACCGTGTTGGCCATAGCCGGGAAGATCGCGCCGAGCCCGTCCTCACCATTGAGCCGCGTGGTCACGAACGCGACCGCCGCATCGATGGCGCGTTTGCGCGTCGCTTTGGGAAACAGCGGCTCGATCGCGCGCACGATGTGATCGACGATGCGGAAGAAGACGAACCAGAACCATTTCTGGTGTGGCGCCTTGGGCAAGCCGCGCAGGCTCTGTGGCGGCTCCAGAAACAGTTCCTCGATCGTGACCCCGCGCGGGTTGCGCGCGCGCGGCATCAGGGCGCGCAGCACCAGCAGCGGCGTGAGGACGGTGCGGGCCCAGTAGGACACCTTGTCGATATGAAACGGAAACCATCGCGGCAGCAGCGTGATCTCCACCGGCATCGCCGGCACCGCGTGCCACGATACGATCCCGTAGAGCGCCAGCAGGGCGCGGGTGAACACGTTGCTGCGATCGGCGCCGCCATGCTGCCGGATCGCCGCGCGGGCGCGGGCCATATGCGGCGCGTCCGGCGGATCGCCGATCATCTTCAGCGCGAAATAGGCCTTCACGCTGCAGCTGATATCGAGATCGCCGTCGTGAAACAGCGGCCAACCGCCATGCCGGCCCTGGGTGCGGCGCAGATAGACGGCGATTTTCTGTTCCAGCACCGGGTCAGGCAGGATGCCGAGATAATGCTTGAGCAGCACGTATTCGGCCGGGATCGTAGCATCGGCTTCGAGCTCGAACACCCAGTGCCCGTCCGGCTGCTGGCACGCGAGCAGCGCGTCGGTGGCGGCTTCGATCGATTTGTCGAGAGTTGTTGAATCCATGTCAGTGACCATTATTCGCGCGCATCAACAATTCGGCGGCGCGGTTGCCGGACCGGATGGCGCCTTCGATAGTGGCCGGCAGGCCGGTGGCGGTCCAATCGCCCGCGAGCATCAGGTTGTTCCATTGCGTCAGGGTTACCGGGCGGCGCGCATTCTGTGCCGGCACGGCCGCAAAGGTTGCGCGGCGCTCGCGCACGATCTGCCAGGCGGGCATTGGCGCGTCGCTGCCGATCATCTGCGCGACCTCGTGCCAGATCTTGTTGGCGAGCGTTTCACGTTCCAACTCGAGCAAGCGGTTGGCGGCGCTGATCGTGACCGAGAGCCGGTCCGGAAACGCGAACAGCCATTCGGTCAGGCCGTTGAGCGCGCCCATCATGGGCGGCACGGGTTTATCGCGGACGAAGCGGTAGTGCGCGTTGACGATGGCGCAGAACTCGGTCGGCACCGTGAGGCCGGGGAGTAGATCGGCCGCGACCGGCGGCGGCACCGCGACGATCACTGCATCACTCGGTGCGAGATCAACCATGTCTTCGCCGAAGTCGAGTTTGCTCGCGCGCGCGCCATCAAACGCCAACGCACGCAACCGACGGCCGAAGCGGATCGAACCGCCGTGCTGCGCGATGAACGTCAGCGCCGGATCGATGAAGGCGCGCCCGAGTCCATGGGCGGCGATGAGCGGATGGCACGCTTGCCCGCCGGTCGCCACGGTCTCGCGCAGCACCGCGCCGGCAAGCGCGGCGGACGACAGCGGCGGTTCGGTGTTGAGCGCGGCGCGCAGCAACGGGTCGAGCAACTGCTCGTAGACCGGACCCTTGCAGGCGATCACCTCGCCGATGGCGCGGTCCGCGCGAGGCCAGAGCAGGCGCGCCAGTGGAAGATATTGTATCGCGGTCGTCCCGGGGACGCGCGCCGACGGATCGAAGATCCACCACGGCAGGCGGCCGTCATTGATACGGATGGTCCAGCGCCGATTGGTGGCGAGATCGACCATCGGGAAAGACGCCGCGCCGGGACCTTGCAACTGATCACGCGCGCCGATGCCGGTGACGAACTCCATCGTCGCCCGATTGCCGGACAGCACCAGGTGATTGCCGTTGTCGATCGCCATGCCGAGAGCAGGGTCGTCGTAGCTGCGGCAGCGTCCGCCGGCCTGGTTGGCGGCCTCGTGCAGCACGACCCGTGCGCCGGATTTGCTCAACCGCACGGCGGCAGCGAGGCCGGCGAGCCCGGCGCCGATGATGTGGACCCGGTTTGGCATCAAATAATCGCGTAGCGCAGCAGCATCCAGACAAGCAGCGGCTTGCCGATGCGGATCGGGGCGCGCGGCGCGCCAAACCCGCGCGCCACCAGCCGCTCGAGGATTGTTTGATAGACCGCGCGCATCAGCCGCGGCGCGCGCACGCTGCGGCGCGGACAATGCGCCATGATCTGTTCGGCCTTGGTGAAATGCGCGCGGGCGCGGGCGACCAGGGAATGACAGGCCCACTCGATGCGCGGATCGGCAACGGCGGCGGCCGGTTCGGTGGTGGTGATGCCCGCGTCACGCAGCGCGTCGGCCGGAAGATAAAGCCTGCCCAACACGGCGTCCTCATCGAGGTCGCGCAAAATATTGGTGAGCTGCAGCGCGCGTCCGAGCTGGTCGGCGAGCGCGATACCGGCGCCGTCGGGCAGACCAAACACTTTCACCGACAGGCGGCCAACCGCGCAGGCGACGCGATCGCAGTAAAGCTCGAGCGTCGGGAAGTCGGGCGCGCGGATATCGGCGACGACGTCCATCTCCATGCCGTCGATGACCGCCAGGAAGTCCTCGCGCTTGAGGCCGAATCTTTGCACCGCCTGCGCCAATCCATTTAGTGCCGGCGGCGGATGACCGGCGTAGATCGCCGCGATGTCGTTGCGCCAGCCGGCAAGCTCGCGCACGCGCTGCTCGCGCGGCCCGGTGCTGTCGGCGACGTCGTCGACGGCGCGACAGAACGAGTAGATCTCGAACATGGCGTCGCGCTGCGCCTGCGGCAGGATACGCATCGCCGTGTAGAACGAACTGCCGGACGCGCGCGTTTCGGCGGGCGCGGCTTCGTTTGGGTTTGGTGTCTCCATGCTCATCGGCCTGACACCTCGGGGAGGCGGGCCGGCGCCCGGACACCCAGGCTGCGCACGCCATGCTGCAGCACGGCTTGAGCGGTCAGGCCGAGTGCGCCGAGCTTTGACACATGCACGCGCTCGCTCAGCGGATCGCGCTGCATCAGCACACCGGTGAGGTGATGCGCGAGGCGCGCGATGACCGCGATCTCAAGGCCAAGGCGGCGATCCTGCACTAAATTGGGAAACACGTCGGCTTCGCCAAGCAGCATCTCGGTCTTTTGGGCGAGCCGATGCAGGCAGGCGAGCAGGGGCGGCGAGGCGCGGGGCTCGCCCAGCGCTTCAACATCGACCCCGGCGGCGGCAAGCGAGTCCTGTGGCACATAAACGCGGTTTAGATTGCGATAGTCGGCCTGACAATCCTGCAAATGGTTGATGATCTGCAGCGCCGCACAGAGCGCATCATTGGCGGGCCACACCTTTTCGCTCTCGCCATGCACATCGCAGACAAAGCGGCCAACCGGCATTGCCGAATAGGTGCAGTAACCGATCAGATCATCCCAGTCGCGATAGCGCAGCTTGGTGACGTCGAGCCGAAACGCAGTCAGCAAATCCTTGGCATGACGCGGCGACAGTCCGCGTTGCGCGAGCTCCTTACGCAGCGTCACGCCTTCCGGATTGCGATCGCCTGCGCCGTCGAGATCGGCCTCGAGTTGATCGAGCAGGGCGAGTTTCTCGTCCGGTTTGAGCTCGGCGTGATCTGCAATGTCATCGGCGGTGCGCACGAAGTGATAGAAGGCGAGAATCGGCGCGCGGTGGCGCGGATGGATGAGCCACGACGCGACTGGAAAATTCTCATCCCGGTGCGACTTGCCCGACCGCAGCTCGCCAGCATTGCTCATGATCGGACCGCCGGGGCTTGGGCACGGCCCTTCCACATGCCGCCGCGTCCGCGCGCGTGCGCCACGGCGGACGCGCAGGTGAACCACATGTAGATCGCGGCGATCAGCGGCAGCAGCAGGCCGTAAACTGGAGAGACCTGATAGAAGCGCAAGGTCGGTTGGAACAGGAAAGCCATTGCAATCCAGCACGCGATGCCGGCGATACGGGTCAAGCCATCGCTGAACAGCGCGAGCAGCACCGGCGCCAGATAAATGAGTGTAAGCCCGGCGATCGTGCCGGCGAGCAAGGCCGCCGAGTAGTTGAGCTGCGCGTAGGCCGAGCGCGAGATCATGCGGCCGACGTCGGCAATGGCCGGGTAGGGGCGGATGCTGGTCACACGCTGGGTCAGCGCGATGCGGATCGGACCGATGCGCTTGATCAGCCGCGCCAGCGCGCAATCATCGATCAACGCGTCGCGAATCGCGGAGACCCCGCCAGCTTGCTCCAGCGCATCGCGGCGCACCAGCATGCAGCCGCCCGCCGCCGCGGCGGTCGTACGCCCGCGGTCATTCGCCCAGGCGAACGGATAGAGCATCTGGAAAAAGAAAATGAACGCGGGGACCAGCAAGCGCTCCGCCAGGCTCTCACAGCGAAGCATGGCCATGCGCGAGGTGAGAGCGAGGCTGCCCGCTTCCGCCTCGCTCACCAGCGTGCGCAGAGAGTCGGGCGCGTGCACGATATCGGCGTCCGTGAGCAGGAGGTAGCGCGGTGCTGGATTGCCTTGTCCAGCTTGGGTGACGCCTTGATTCTGCGCCCACAGTTTGCCGGTCCAGCCTGATGGCAAGGGCTTGCCGGCCAGGATCGTCAGCCGCTCCGCCTTGCCGCGCGCCGTGGCCGCCGCGCGCGCGAGAGACGAGGTGCCGTCGCGGCTTTCGTCATCCACCAGGATGACCGCGAACTCGCCCGGATAATCCTGGTCGATCAGCGAGCCGATGCTGCGCGCGATCGTCTCCGCCTCATCGCGCGCCGGGACGATGGCGGTGACCGGCGGCCAGGTTGCAGGCGCAGGTGTCTTGACGTCGCGCTCGCGCGTGCGCCAAAAGGCGCCGCGCGCGAGGGCGAGGTAGGCCCACGCCGCAACAGACAGTGATGCAATCAGACCTACGATCACGCCCAGTCCCTTGCTTTTAGCGCTAACGCGGTCATGGTCTTATCGTATCCGATATGCGTATGACGACAGAATATAGCGGCCTCACAGATGCTTGATTCCAGTTCCGGGGTGTCGTTTTCAGCCCGTCTCGATGCTGTTGCACTCGAGACGGAAGCGCTGCTCGACCGCCTGCTCGCGACCTCCACAGAGGCCGATGAAATCAGCCGGCCGCACCGTCTGCTCGATGCCATGCGGTACGGCAGCCTCGGCGGTGGCAAGCGCCTGCGGCCGTTCCTGGTGGTCGAATCGGCCGCTTTGTTCGGCGTGCCGCGCGATAACGCGCTGATGGCCGGCGCGGCGCTCGAATGCGTGCATTGCTACTCGCTGGTGCATGACGACCTTCCGGCCATGGACAATGACGACCTGCGGCGCGGCCGGCCGACCGCGCACAAGGCGTTCGACGATGCGACGGCTATTCTGGCGGGCGACGGATTGCTCACCTTTGCGTTCGATATCCTGTCGCGCCCAGAGACGCACCCTGATGCTGAGGTCCGGGTTCGGCTCGTCAACTTGCTGGCGCGTGCCTCCGGGATTGGCGGCATGGCCGGCGGGCAGATGCTCGATCTCGCGGCGGAGGGGCGCTTTGCGCCGACGGCCGGGCAGGCCATGAGCGAACATGATGTGGCGACCCTGCAATCCATGAAGACCGGCGCGCTGTTGCGGTTTGCCTGCTGCGCCGGTCCGATCCTTGGCCGCGCCGGCCCCGATCAGGCTGCGGCACTGAACCGCTACGGGATCGGCATCGGCCAGGCGTTCCAGATCGCCGATGACCTGCTCGACGTCGAAGGCGACCAAGCCGTGGTGGGCAAAGCGACCGGCAAGGATGCGGCGGCCGGCAAGGCCACCATGGTTCAGATCCTCGGCGTTGCCGGTGCCAGGGCGCGGTTGCAGGCGCTGGTCGCCGACGCCGAGAAGGTCTTGGCGCCATTCGGGGCAGCGGCGGCCACCCTGATCTCGGCGGCGCATTTCATTGCCGACCGGCGTAATTGATCGTCCAAGTCGGAAGTCGGAAGTCGGAAGTTACTGTCCGTGGGCGGCCAGGACGCGGATGCAGTTTCTGCTCAGGCGCCCGCGATTGGCCTGCAGGCAGGCGAGAACTCGGCCGCTATCGGGCGCGGCATTACGGCAGAGCCGTACCACATCAGGCCGGCAGGCGGCGTTTTCCGCGGGGGTTCCGCCCTGGGCGAAGGACGGGGTCGTAGCAAAACTCATCCAACCAGCTGTAACCCCTAGAATTGCCAAGCGAATAACGAGTTTCACCCGAGCCTCCGTGCCTATTTCGGTGGCAGACCGGTAGCGGCTTTCGGCCTTGATGGCAAATTCACAGACCAAAGGTCAGGAACCCAACCCGGCAGACCAAAGTTGGTTCAGACGCAAGCTGCCGGAGTGGCCATGCGTCGCCGATTGCTCGTATGCCTCGCCATCTGCGCCGCCCTGGGGGCGCTGGGTCCGGAACCGGCGCCGGCGCGGAGCCTGTTGGGCATCCTGACCTCGCCGTTGCGGATGCTGGGGGGCCACGCCCACCGCGGGCATCATCACCGCTACGCGTATCACCCTCATCGATTTCATTCGGCGCATTACGCGCGCCATTGGGGCGCGACCCGCTGGCGGTACGCGCGGCGGAGCCCAGTGCCGGGCGCCGCCGTGGCGGGGGCAGGGGCAGGAGTTGCAGCTGCAGCCGCAGCGGGCACTTCGGGGGCCGGCACCGCGGCGGCTGCCGCCCCGGCGCCGGCGTCGGTTTATTGGCCGGGTGCTTATCAGGATCTTGCGGGGTTCACCTTTGCGCCCGGCGGTCCTGACAATGCGTTCTGGAGCCACGGTTTCCGGGATGTGCTCGCCGGCGTGATCGTGCTGCCGAGCGCGACGGGCGGAGCGAGGGCGCAGGACTGTGCGGCGACGAATGCCGATGCGGCGGACGCCGGGTTCAAACAAATCGAGGACCGGCTCGCGCTGACGCCGGAGCAACGTCCAGCCTTCGATGACCTGCACGATGCGATGGTCCGGGCCCTGGCGCGCATCGATGCGGCCTGCGCCCAGGCGTTTGCCACCACTGCGCCGCCCGAGCGCATGAAAGCGATCTCTGACCGGCTGTGGGCGTTGCGCCAGGCGATGCTGACGCTGCGCACGCCGGTGGAGAAGGCCTACAACGCCCTGAACGAGCAGCAGCGTGCCCGGCTCGATACGCCAGCTAACAAAGTCGCGTGCACGGCCGACGCGGTGCCAGTCGCATGGCCGCGCGATCAGATCGAGCAGGTGATCGAGCCCAATGACCAGCAACGCGCGGCGCTGGAAATGCTGCGTCAAATCTCGCTGCAGATGGCGCAAGCGGTCGCGTCGTCCTGCCCGCGCCAGGCGCTCACGACGCCGCTGCAGCGGCTCGATGCGGCGGGTGATCGCTTGAACACGATGCTTTATGCCGCAATGATTGTAGGCCGCGCACTCGGCAATGTGTACGCGTTGCTCAGCGATCAGCAAAAAGCGAATTTCAATACGATCGGGCGGATGGTAGCAAAAAATCCGCGTGCCGCAGTGGTGGAGACGGGTGCGAGGTAGGTGGGGTTTTTTACCCTCCCCCTTGTGGGGAGGGTCGGCGCGCAGCGCCGGGGTGGGGGTCGAAGTGTTGCTGTCGCACGCGCCGCGATCTCACACTGCTACCCCCACCCCGCTCGCCTACGGCGAGCGACCCTCCCCACAAGCGGGAGGGTAGCCGAGCCGCACCGCCCTCAACCGTCCGCTTTCGTTCGCGCGACACCCTCTCTATACCGGGCACCGGATGTAAAACGGCAGCGCCGTTCGAAAGGGCCGTAATGAATCAATTCGCCGGTTTCGACCAATCTGGTGCCAAGCCGCATGGCGACGGCTCGGCGTTGGGTCATGCGGCGGCGCGCCGGCCGATCGCGCTCGGCATCGAGCGGCTGGGTCTCATCTCGCTCGCGCATCCGGTGATTGTCGGCGTGCTGTTCGTGGTGCTGACCATCGCCGCGGCGGTCGGGCTCACGCGCATCCAGGTCGATGATTCGCTCAGCCGCTTGTTTCAATCCGACACGCCTGAGTTCAAACAATATGAGGAGCTGACACAGCGCTTTCCCTCCAACGAATTCGATGTGCTGGTGGTGCTCGAGGGCAAGACGCTGCTCGCGCGCGACAACCTCGCGAAATTCCGCGACTTCGTCACCGACCTGCAGCTGATCGATGGCACGCGGGGGCTGGTGTCGATGTTCTCGGCGCGCCTGCCGCCGTCGCAGGCAGGCGGCGTTCCGCCGCCGCTGTTTCCCGCCGACCTGCCGGAAGGCGCGGCTTACGACGAGTTGATCCAGCGCGTGATGTCGAACGACATCATTCGCGGCAAGCTTCTATCGGACGATGGTACGCTGGCCTTGGTGGTACTCGCGCTCGAGCCCGCGACGGTACGCTCCAACGCGCTCGCCGACGTGGTCCGCCAGATCCAGGACACGATCAAGACCGACCTCGGCAGCACCGGGCTGTACGTGAAGCTCTCCGGCGTTCCGACAATGCAACTCGAGATTCGCAACGCGGTCGAGCGCGATCGGTTGATCTACAACGCATTCGGCTTTGCGCTCGGATGCCTGATTGCGGTGATCTTCTTCGGCCGCCCGTCGTTCATGATCATTGCCGCGGCGCCGCCGCTGATTGCGATCCTGCTGGCGCTCGGCACGCTGGGCTGGCTCGGGTTTCGGCTGAACATGTTTCTCAACGTGATGACGCCGCTGATCATGGTGATCACGTTCTCCGATTCGATGCAGCTCACGTTCGCGGCGCGCGCGCGGCTCATCGCCGGCGACGACACGCGCCAGGCCTTTCGCAACGCGCTGCATATCGTCGGTCCCGCGTGTGTGCTCACCCATGGGGCGGCGGCGCTGTCGTTCCTGGCTTTGCAGATCTCCGAGTCCGACCTCATCCGCACCTTCGGTCAGGCCGGCCTGATTGCGAGCCTGATCGCGCTTGTTGCCGTGCTCACGCTCATTCCGCTCCTGGGAATCCTGCTGATCCGCGGCAAGCAGGACCTCGCCCTCCATGACCGCACCACCAGCGGACCGCTCAACGCGCTGCAGCGGTTCTGCGGCTGGATCGCCGCCAAGATGGTCGGCCATCCGGGCCGTTATACGCTCGCCGGCATCGTGATCATCGTCATCCTCGGAGCGATCTACGTGAACCTGCAGCCGCGCTACCGGCTCGCCGATCAGGTTCCCGATCGTGAGCAGGCGGTGGCGGCGAGCTCGCGCATCGACAGCAAGCTCACCGGCTCCAACCCAATCGACGTGATGATCAAGTTCCCGGCCGGGCAGTCGCTCTACACGCCGAAGTCGCTCGCCATCATCGCCAACGTGCATTCGGTGCTCGAGCGCGAGCCTGGTGTCGGCAATGTCTGGTCGCTGGAGACGCTGCGCCGCTGGCTTGCCGAACGCAATGGCATGGCCGACGTGGTCACCCTCAAACAATATGTCGATATTCTCCCCAAATATCTGACACGGCGCTTCATCTCGCAGGAGCAGGACGCGGTGGTGGTGAGCGGGCGCGTACCCGATGCGGACGCGAGCAACCTCCTGCCGCTCGTGCAGGACCTCGATCACAAGCTCGATCGCGTGCGCACGGAGTTTCCCGGCTATGAGGTCGCGGTCACCGGGCTCTCCGCGCTTGCTGCGCGCAACAGCGCAGCGATGATCGACAAGCTCAATCGCGGGCTGACGATCGAAATTGTATTCGTGGCGGCGTTCATCGGCATCGCTTTCGGTTCGGTGATGGTCATGCTGGCCGTGATGCCGCCAGCGATCTTCCCGGTGTTCCTCGCCGGCACCGTGCTTTGGATCATGGGCGAGGGGCTGCAGTTCGCGAGCGCAATTGCGCTGATCGTGAGCTTTGGGCTCGGCCTGAGCGCGACCATCCACTTCCTCAACCGGCTCCGCTTCGAGGAGACGCCGGATGAGGATCCCAAGGCCGGCGTGGAGCGGGCGACCGTGCAGATGGGCCCGCCGCTGGTGGTGACGTCGATCGTGCTCGCCTGCGGGCTCGCGGTGACGGTGTTCTCCGACTTGCCGTCGCTGCGGCTGTTCGGGTGGCTGAGCGCGCTTGCCATGCTGGCCGCGCTGGTCGCGGACTTCCTGATCCTGCGCCCGACCTTCACCTATCTGCGCACGTTGCCGCTGTTTCGCAGGCGCGGGTGATCAGCTCTTGGTGAGGGAGATGCTGGCGGACCGGATCTCCGAGGCCGGGGCGGAGATCGAAATGGCCTGTTTGTTGCCGTTCACCGACAGGGCCAACCCGGCCGCGAAGGTCGGGCCGATCACCTGCAGGCTGATGCCGTTGGGGGCAGCGGTGCCACTGACAGTGCCGCCGATGCCACGGGTCGCCTCCGTCCAGGTTCCCGACACGGTGCCGCCCTGGCTGCGCACGTTGCCAGTGAGATCGAAGTTGTAGCTGTCGCTTGCACAGCGCAGGTTCAGGGTCGCGGTGGCCCCGCCACCGCCGACCGAATAGGTTGCCTTGCAGCGCAGGCGATCCACGGACCCATCGGACATGTTCACTTGCCCGCCGCCGGACCACGATCCGGCGAGCGCCGCGAACGGGCCTGGCTCGGCTTTGGCCTGCGGCGCGGCCGCAAGGACGAGCGCGGTCACTAGGCCGAGCAGGAGGCCGTCCAATCGGCGATAGCGGTTGGGCAAGCGCATGCTCTGCTCCCTCTCAGGTCCGGCCGCGCGCGACTGGTAGCCGTATATGTTCGGCCATGCAACATCGGCTCCCTGTGCCGGAGACGGTTGCGCGCGGCGGCAAATTGTTCGAATCTAGGTGCACTGATCAGGGAGGAAGACCAGATGGCCTACATCAAGGTGGCGGACATGGCGTACGGGCGCCTGCGCTCGCCCGACCTCGACAAAGCGGAAGAATTTCTGACGCGGTTCGGATTGGTGCGCACCGCGCGCACGCCGACCGCGCTCTACATGCGCGGCACCGACCCGCCACACCATATCCACGTCACCGAGAAGGGCGATTCGAAGTTCGTGGGCTTTGCCTATCACGCCGCGAGCGAGGACGATCTCAAGCGTCTGGCCAAGGCACCGGGCGCGTCCGGGGTCGAGCATCTCGATGAGCCGGGCGGCGGCCAGCGCGTGCGGCTGACCGAGCCGAATGGCTACCAGATCGAAGTGATCTACGGGATGGAGAAGCTTGCACCCATTCCGGTGAAGCGGCAGCGGGTCAACAGCGGACCCGAGCCACTCGCGCGCGCCGGCGAACTGATGCGGATCAAAAAAGGCCCATCGAGCGTCAAGCGCATCGCCCACGGCGTGCTCAACACGCCGAAGTTCGAGGAAACCTTGGCATGGTTCCGCGACTACCTGGGTTTTATCTGTTCCGACGATGTCTACGCGGGCGAGAAGGAGCATCTGATCGGCTCGTTCAACCGCCTCGACTGCGGCGACACTTTCGTTGATCACCACGTTTTCTTCGTGCTGAGGCACGAGAAGACCGGGCTCAACCACCTGTCGTTCGAGGTGCAGGACATCGACGACGTTTGCATCGGCCACGATTACTTGACCCAATGCGGCTACGAGCACATGTGGGGCATCGGCCGCCACGTGCTGGGCAGCCAGGTCTATGATTACTGGTCCGATCCGTGGGGCCGCACGCACGAGCACTGGGCGGACAGCGACCGCCTCAACGTGAAGAACGGCTCCAACCTGGTTCCGGCCGAGGAAGCGCTGGTCTCGCAATGGGGCGGCCCGCCGCCGGAGAAGTTGTTGAACAACGCCAGTCCATAGTCAGCGACCTCGCAACTCTTACCTCTCCCCGCTTGCGGGGAGAGAGCCTGCCCCGGACTTGATCCGGGGTCGGCGCAAAGCGCCGGGTGAGGGGGCCTAGCCACAAACTCTGACGTTGTGGAGAGGCCCCCTCACCCGACTTTCTTCGCTGCGCTCGAAAGTCGACCTCTGCCCGCAAGCGGGGAGAGGTAAGACGCCGCACGGTCAAGCATTGTTTGTTCAATGCACCGTATCAATCACCTCGCCGATGGTGCCGAATAGCGTATCGATCTCGCTCTTGTTGATGATCAGCGGCGGCGAGAGCGCGATGGTGTCGCCGGTGGTGCGGATCAACACGCCGCGCTCGTAGCACTTCACGAACGTCTCATAGGCGCGGCGGGTTGGCTCGCCCGGGCGCGGGGTCAGCTCGATCCCGGCGACGAGGCCGATATTGCGGACGTCGATCACGTGCTGGCGCTCGCGCAGCGCATGCGCGGCGTCCTCGAAATAGGGCGCGAGCTCGGCCGCGCGTCCGAACAGCTCTTCCTGTTCGTACACATCCATCGCGGCAAGCGCCGCCGCGGCCGCGACCGGATGGCCCGAATAGGTGTAGCCGTGCGGCAGCTCGATTGCTTCCGCGGGTCCGCTCATGAAGGCGTGATAGATGCCCTCGCGCACGCCGACGGCGCCCATCGGGATCGTCGCATTGGTCAAGCCCTTGGCGAGCGTCACCATGTCGGGCAGCACGCCGAAATGCTCCGCCGCGAAGCTCGAGCCGAGCCGGCCGAACCCGGTGATCACTTCATCGAAGATCAGCAGGATGCCGTAGCGATCGCAGATCGCGCGCAGGCGCTCGAGGTAGCCGAGCGGCGGCACCAGCACGCCGGTCGAGCCGGCCATCGGCTCGACGATGACGGCGGCGATGGTCGAGGGATCGTGCAGCTGCACGATCCGCTCCAGGGCATCGGCGAGATGCGCGCCCCATTCGGGCTGGCCGCGCGTGAACGCGTTGTGCTCGAGATCATGGGTGTGCGGCAGATGGTCGACGCCGGGGAGGAGCGCGCCGAACAGCTTGCGATTGTTGGAGATGCCGCCGACCGAGATGCCGCCGAAGCCGACGCCGTGATAGCCGCGCTCGCGCCCGATCAGCCGCGTGCGCGCCGCCTCGCCGCGCACGCGATGATAGGCGAGCGCGATCTTGAGCGCCGTGTCGACGGATTCCGAGCCCGAGTTGGTGAAGAACACGCGGTCGAGATCGCCCGGCAGCATGCCGGCAACCCGCGCCGCGGCCTCGAAGGCGAGCGGGTGGCCCATCTGGAACCCCGGGGCGTAGTCGAGGCGGCCGACCTGCTCGCGCACGGCCTCGACGATCTTGGGGTGCGCATGGCCGGCGTTGCAGCACCACAGGCCCGCGGTTCCGTCGAGGATCCGGCGGCCATCCTGGGACGTGTAGTACATCCCCTGCGCCGAGACGATCATGCGCGGCGCGGCCTTGAACTGCCGGTTGGCCGTGAACGGCATCCACTGGGATTCGATATCGTTGCGTGGCAGGGGCTTGGTCATGGGACGGCCTTTCCGAAGAACTAGCCAATCTGGCGAATTTGCTTGTAGTCTTAGCGCCTCGAACTGCAATTAACATTGCGTGCTTGCGCCTTTCCTTTTTGGAAAAGACGCGCGGGCCGCTGAGGTGGCTGGAATGTCGGCTCGCCGGTTGCGGCAGTGGTTGTGCTGTATCGCGTTCCTGGCAGCGACGCCGGCCGCCGCGCAGCAGGCGCTCGACTGGGCGCGCTGCGCCAATGACGGCAACGCCTACCCGGCCGAGAAGGCGATCAGCGGCTGCACCGCGGTGCTCAAGGCGGGCCGCGAAACGCGCAAATACCAAGCAATCGCCTTCTATAATCGCGGCAACGCTTATTACGGCATCGGCGACATCGACCAGGCGATCGCCGACTACACGTCCGCGATCCGGCTCAATCCGCAATACGTGAGCGCTCTCTCCAATCGCGGCAATGCCAACGGCGTTAAGGGCGATCTCGACCAGGCGATTGCCGACTACACCGCCGCGCTGATGATCGACCCGGCGCACCGCGCGGCGATTGCCAACCGGGCCGAGACCTACCTCGCCAAAGGCGATGTCGAGCACGCAATCGCCGACTACACCGCCGCGATCAAGCTCGAGCCCAAGCGCGTGCGCATGTTCGTCAATCGCGGCGACGCCTATGCGACGAAGGGTGATTTCAAGGACGCAATCGCCGACTTCGACGAAGCCATCCGCCTCGATCCGAAAGATGCCGATGCCTATGTGGGGCGCGGCCTGGTGCACTACAACCAGCCGGATTACGAGCGCGCGATGGCGGATTTCACGCAGGCGATCCGGCTCAACCATCGCCACGTGCGCGCGCTCTACAGCCGCGGGCTCGTGAACCAGGCGCGGCATGACTACGACCACGCGATCGCCGACTATAGCGAGGCGATCCACGTCGATCCGACCTATGCCTATGCGTATGGCAATCGCGCGCGCGCCTGGCGGGCGCACGGCGACCTCGATCATGCGATTGCCGACTTCAACGAGGCGCTGCGGCTTGACCCGGGCAACGCCAACGATTTCAACGGACGCGGGCTCGCCTATCTGGACAAGAAGGACTACCCGCGGGCGATCGAGGATTTCACGCAAGCGATCAAGCTTGATCCGCAATCGGCGTTTGCATTCAGCAACAGGTGCTGGGCGCGGCTGATCGTCGGCACGGATCTCGACGGCGCGCGCGACGACTGCGATGCCGGTCTCAAGCTCAAACCCGACGATCCGATTTTGTTGGACCGGCGTGCGCTGGTGTATTTGAAGATGGGCGAGCCGCACAAAGCCATTGCCGATTATGATCTGACGCTGCGGCGTGATCCGCAGGAGCCGTTCGCGCTCTATGGCCGCGGAATTGCCAAGGGGCGCGCCGGCGATGCCGACGGCGGCAAGGCCGACACCGCGGCTGCCCAAGCGTTGGCCCCCGATGTCGCGGCGGAATTTGATACGCTCGGGCTCAAGTAGGCGACCCACGCTCAGGCCGTGCCCAGCACCGATGCGAGCCGCCGCGCCAAATCCGCTCGGGTCAAGGGTTTGCCCACGATCGGAAATTCGTCCAGGGCGCCGTAACGCGCCAGCGCCTCTGCGGAGTTGCCGGAGATCAGCAGCACCTTGATGCCGGGCCGCAATCGCTTCGCTTCTCGGGCGAGCTCGATACCAGTGATTCCGTTCGGCGTCACGACGTCGCTGAACAAAAGATCGATCGGCTTGTCGGTCTCGAGCACGCCGAGCGCGTCGCGCCCGCTTCGGCGCATACGACGTGGTGGCCGAATCCACTCAATGTCGCCGACGTAACCTCGAGAAGCTCTTCGTCGTCATCGACAACAAGAATCCGCGCCGAATTTGTTGATACAGGTTGAGACTGCTTGAACTTCTGATCGGTTTCGGACATTT
>CAVXDE010000015.1:0-9919 GCA_963760435.1 uncultured Alphaproteobacteria bacterium | reverse complement strand
TGGACTGGACGGACCGGCACTGCCGGTTCTTCCATCGTCTGCTGACGCGCCGTGCCCTGATCTATACCGAGATGATCACGACCGGTGCGCTGATGCATGGCGATCGCGTGCGGCTGCTGCGCTTCGATATCGCCGAACACCCGGTGGCGCTGCAAATCGGCGGCTCGGATCCCGCGGCGCTCGCGCAATGCGCGCGGATGGCCGAAGATTTCGGCTACGATGAGATCAACCTCAACGTCGGGTGTCCGTCGGATCGGGTTCAGGATGGGCGCTTCGGTGCCTGCCTGATGGCGGAGCCGGCCCTGGTCGGGAACTGCGTCGCCGCCATGAAGGCGGCGGTGCGCATCCCGGTCACGGTCAAGTGCCGGCTCGGCATCGACGAGCAGGACACCGAGGTTGCGCTCGACGACATCACCCGCGCGGTCACTGCCGCCGGCGTCGATGCGCTCGATCGTGCACGCTCGCAAGGCCTGGCTCGAAGGGCTCTCGCCCAAGGAAAACCGTGAAATTCCGCCGCTCGATTATGAGCGCGTGTTCCGCCTCAAGCGCGCCTATCCGGCGCTGCCGATCGCGCTCAATGGCGGGATCACGGATGTGGGGCAGGGCGCTTCCTATCTCGACAAGGTCGACGGATTGATGATGGGCCGTGCCGCTTATCGTGAGCCGTGGCGCCTGCTGGCCGTCGATCCGCTCGTGTTCGGCGCGCCCGCGCCGGCCGGCTCGGCGAAGGCTGCCGCTTACGCGCTCGTCCCTTATATCGAACGGGAGCTTGCCGTCGGCACGCGGCTCTATTCGATCGTGCGACATGTGCTCGGCCTCTTCCACGCCGTGCCGGGCGCGCGTGCGTTCCGTCGCATGCTTGCGACCGAAGCCGTGAGACCAGGGGCGGGGGTGGACGTGTTTGTTCGTGCACTTGATCTCATCACCGAGACGCGCCTTGAGAGTGCCGCTGCATGATCTTTGGAGTTCCGGGGAGCGAGCTCGTGTTCCTCGCGGGCTTCATCATCGTCGGCGGCATTGTCACGGGAATCCTGGCCGGCCTGTTCGGCATCGGCGGCGGCGGCATTATCGTTCCGGTGCTGTTCGAAGTCTTCACCATGCTGGATGTCCCGCCGGAAGTACGCATGCAGCTCTGCGTCGGCACCTCGCTTGCCATCATTGTGCCGACCACCTTTCGCTCCTACCGGACCCACCGCGAGCGCGGCGCGGTACTCGAGGATGTCGTGCGCGCCTGGTGGCTACCGGCGGTCGTGGGTGTCGGGACCGGCGCGCTGATCGCAGCAGTCTCGCCCGGCTGGGTGTTCCAACTCACATTCGTGGTGATCGCGACCATGATCGCCGTGCGCCTCGTCATCGGACGCGACGACTGGCGTATCGCTGCAGATCTGCCGAAAGGACCTGGCCTGCTCGCCTACGGCTTCTGCGTCGGTCTCGCCTCGGCCTTGATGGGTGTGAGCGGCGGCTCGGTCTCCAACATGATCCTGACGCTGCACGGCAAGTCGATGCATCGCGCGGTCGCGACGTCCGCCGGTCTTGGCGTGCCGATCACCATTGCCGGGACGATCGGTTTCATGCTGGCCGGTTTGCCCAAGCAAGGCTTGATGCCGCCACTCTCCATCGGCTTCGTGTCGCTGATCGGGTTTGTGCTGATGGCGCCGATTTCAAGCTTCACGGCCGGCTATGGCGCCAGGCTTGCGCATGCGCTGCCGAAACGCTGGCTCGAGATCGCCTTTGCGATCTTTCTGATGGCCGTGTCGGTGCGGTTCCTGATCGCGATCCTGTACCACTGATCGCCCTACATGCCGATGATCAGCAGGATTTCGTCGATCAATCGGTGACAGTCGTCGTTGTTCTCAGCGTCGAGCTTTTTCGCTTGCGCCAATAGTGGATCGTAGCGCGCTTCCGGCAGGGGGGCGCTGGCTTGGCCGGACCGCGGCCGTTTTGATTTCGACGGTGGCGGCGGGCGCAGGAGCTCGTCGAGAACCGCAATGTCCTCGGTGCATGGCCCGGCTTGCAGCGGCGTAGTTTGCCCAGCCAATGCCACCGCCAACACAGACAAACAAATAACCTGAGCCTTCATCGCCGTCCTATCTGTTCGTGCTTGAAACGAGCCGCAGGTTACGGGTACCCGCGCAGTACGAGGCGGTCGCCGCGCACTTCCCAGCTCTGCAGGCGGTTGAGAAAGCTCATCCCGAGCAGGCTGGTCTTGAGCTGGCCAGGTTGCGCGATCAGCGCCGGCACCGCACGCTCGACGATGCTGCCGACTGCGATCTGATCGAGGGTCACCTCTGCCGCTTTGGTATGCCCGTTCGCGGTGGCGATGCCAACCGTGTATTTGATCATCTCGACCGGCAACCCGATCGCTCTAGCGTCCTCGTTGCTAAGCACGACGGCGCTGGCGCCGGTGTCGAGGATCATCGGCACGCTGCGCCCGTTCACCTGGGTGTTGACCTGAAAATCCGCCGACTGGCTGCGCGCCAGCGCCACCGTGTGTCCGCTCTCGGCGGGGTGTCCGGGCGCAAGCTCTGCCATCACATGGTCGGTGATGTCGCGCAGTTGAAAGCGATACGTGTAGCCGAGGAGGAGGAGCAGCGCGATCACGATCCAGAGCACGGCGGCTTCGATCGCCTTCATCAGGTGATCGCGGAAGATCGCGATGACGGCGCCACCGATGAGCACGAGCCAGCCGATGTTCACCAGCATCGAGGCGAAGTCGTTGGTCGAGAAATTGCCCATCGTGCCCTGGCCGCCGCCCGAGAGCAGGACCACGACACCAAGGCTCAACGCGATGAGCAGGAACCAGAGTAGTGCCCGACGCATGGGTCTCAGTAGAGCATATTTCGCAGCGAAGCCGCCATTGCCGCCCGTTACGCACGCCGGCTGCCCAAGCTGGCGACAATTCCTTAATATCGCCCTTAAATCGCGGCCGATTTTGGCCGACAACAAGGGGGACCCATGAAGCTGTACGACGGCGGCCGCGCGCCAAACCCGCGGCGTGTGCGCATCTTTCTCGCCGAAAAGGGGATCGAGATCGAAAAGCAGCAGGTCGATCTCGGCACCCTCGAGCACAGGGGTGCGGCCTACACGGCGATCAATCCGCTGCAGCAGGTGCCGGCGCTCGAGCTCGACGACGGAACCATTCTCACCGAATCCATCGCCATCTGCCGTTACTTCGAAGCGCTGCAACCGGAGCCGGCGCTGTTCGGGCGCAATGGCCGCGAAGCCGCAATTGTCGAGATGTGGAACCGGCGGATGGAGCAGCGCCTCCTGTTGGGCGTCGCTCAGGTCTTTCGACATCTGCATCCGGCGATGAAACCGATGGAGAATCCGCAGATCACGGCCTGGGGCGAAGCCAACAAGCCGCGTGTCATGGAGTTTCTGAAGTTGTTGGACGCTGAACTCGCATCGCGGGCCTACGTTGCCTCCGATGCGTTTTCGGTCGCCGATATCACCGGGCTGGTCGCGGTCGACCTGATGAAGCCCGCCAAGCTCGCCGTGCCCGATGAGATGAAGTACGTGAAGCGTTGGTACGCGGACATCACGGCGCGGCCGAGCGCGGCGGCGTGAGATCTGTTCACCGCTCCAGCCGCGCGATGAGGCTTGACGTGTCCCAGCGCTTGCCGCCCATCTGCTGGACCTCTGCGTAGAACTGGTCGACCAGCGCGCTCATCGGCAGCAGCGCGCCATTGCGGTTCGCCTCGGCGAGGCAGATCGCCAGGTCCTTGCGCATCCAATCGACCGCGAAGCCAAAATCGAACTTGCCGGCCACCATGGTCTTGTAGCGGTTCTCCATTTGCCAGGACTGCGCGGCGCCCTTGGAAATGGTGGCGATCAGCTTGTCGATGTCGAGGCCGGCGTGCTTGGCGAAGCTCAAGCCCTCAGCCAAGCCCTGCACGATACCGGCGATGCAGATCTGATTGACCATCTTGGCAAGCTGTCCGGAGCCCGGCGTGCCGAGCAAATTGCAGGCGCGCGCGTAGGCGGCGATCACTTTCTCGGCGCGCCCAAACGGTTCCGGATCGCCGCCGCACATCACGGTGAGCACGCCATTCTCGGCCCCGGCCTGTCCGCCTGAAACCGGCGCATCGACGAAGTCGAAGCCGCGCGTCTTGGCTTCGGCGTGGAACTCGCGCGCGATCTCAGCCGAGGCGGTCGTGTGGTCGACCAGTACCGCGCCGGCCTTGACGCCATGCATCGCCCCGTTCGCCCCGAGCATCACTTCGCGCAGGTCGTTGTCGTTGCCGACGCAGACCATCACGAAATCCTGGTCCGCGGCCGCCTCCTTGGGGGTCCTGGCGTTGCGGCCGCCATATTGGCCGACCCACTTCTCCGCCTTGGCGGCGGTGCGGTTGTAAACCGTCACGTCGTGCCCGCCCTTGGCCTTCAGGTGCCCGGCCATCGGATAGCCCATCACCCCAAGTCCCAGAAACGCTACTTTGGCCATCATCTCCTCCTTGGCGCGGCCGTAAGGTTGAACGCGGTGCGGCCCTCGTCAACCCGCTGACGGCGTATTAGATCATCGAGATCAACGCGGAGCATGCGTATGTCAGTCGACAAGAACACAATTCTCGCGGCCCTCGCGGCGGTGAAGAGTCCCGAGGGCGTCGCGTTGCCGGCGACCGGCAAGCTCTCGGATGTGATCGTGACCGACGGCAAGGTGTTCTTCTCGATCACCGTTGATGCGGCCGTGGTGCCTGCCTGGGAGCCCGTGCGCAAGACCGCCGAGATGGCGGTCCGCGCGGTGCCCGGTGTCGTTTCCGCAATGGTAGCGCTCACCGGCGAGCGCACGACCGGCGCGCGGGCCGCGCCACCGCCTGCCGGTCGTGCGGTGCCGCGACCGCCACCCGCTGGCGCCGCGCCGCCGCCGCGGCAGGCGGCTCCGCCACAAGGAGGCCAGCAGCCCGGGGTGCCGGGCGTGGAGGCCATCATTGCGGTCGCCTCCGGCAAGGGGGGCGTCGGCAAATCCACCACGGCGGTCAACCTGGCGCTTGGGCTGCGCGACCTCGGCCTCAAGGTCGGCGTGCTCGACGCCGATATCTACGGTCCCTCGATCCCAAAGCTGCTCGCGATCCGTGGCAAGCCGCAGACCATCGGCGGCACGCGCCTGCGGCCGATGGACGGCTACGGCCTCAAGGTGATGTCGATCGGCTTCCTGATCGAAGAAGAAACGCCGATGATTTGGCGCGGCCCCATGGTCATGTCGGCGCTGACGCAGATGCTGCGCGAGGTCGAGTGGGGCCCGCTCGACGTGATGGTCGTGGACATGCCGCCCGGGACCGGCGATGCGCAGCTCACCATGGCGCAGCAGGTGCCGCTCAAGGGCGCCGTGATCGTCTCGACCCCGCAGGACCTGGCGCTGGTCGATGCGCGGCGCGGCATTGCGATGTTCCGGCGCGTCAACGTGCCGGTGCTCGGGATCGTCGAGAACATGAGCTACTTCATGTGCCCGGAATGCGGCTCGCGCGCTGATATTTTCGGCCACGGCGGCGCGCGCCATGAGGCCGAGCGGCAGGGCGTTCCGTTCCTCGGCGAAGTGCCGCTCCACATGCAGATCCGCGAGAAATCCGACGCCGGTCTGCCCGTCGTGGCGACCGATCCGGACGGCCCGCACGCGATGATCTATCGGACGATCGCCGCGCGCGTGCGCGACGGACTTATTGGTGCAAGCAAACCCGCGCCGAAGATCGTGATCGAAGCCTGACCTGATTCAGTCCTCGGCCCACATGCGCAACAAGTTCGCGAGCGATTTCGACATCAGGTCGAATTCGCGCGAGGGCCCCTGCTGTGCGAACAGCGTGCGGCGTGCGGTGTCGAGATCAAACAACAATTCGCGTTGCGCGGCGTCGCGGACAAAACTGCGCGCCCAGCCGACTGCCGCGAGCCGTGCGCCACGCGTCACCTCGACAACGCGGTGCAGGCTGGTCGCCGGATAGGCGACGAGCGCGCCCGGCGCGAGTTTGATCGCGTCCTCGCCGGCGGCGCTGTCGATCATCAACTCACCGCCGTCGTAGCTCTCCGGTTCGGAGAGGAACAAGGTGAATGCAACGTCGCTGCGCATGCCGCCCATGATGGCGTCATCGACATGCAGGCCGTAACGCATGCCTGGCTCATAGCGCGAGAACATGAGCGACAGCGCCTTTGGCCGCACCGCAAGCGCGAAAACCTCATTCGCCAGTAATCGCTCTCTCACCATCTGCCGCGCCGTTTCGACCGCCGGGTCGGCCGGCGAAGTCTGCAGATTGTGTTTGACCTCGCGCGCCGCAAAGCCGGCCGTCTCGCGCCCATCGACGAAGCGCGTCTTCGCCAGCACGGCGCGGAGATCAACGAGCTCCGTCGCCGACAGCACGTTCCCAATCACGATCTGCATGCGTGGCTCACATCACCGACTACGTTGGAATAGCTATAAACAAGCCCTTGATTGGACGATATCTCGCACCCCTGCCTATTGTGGCACGGTGCTCGAAATTGTACCGCTGATGCAGATGCGCAGGGAACCTGCATGAAGTCGCAGACAAAGATCTGGCTCGGGGTTGGTCTGGTCGTGACCGGTGGCGCGGCTGCGTTGCCGCCTGGATCCGCATCAACAGCAATCGCAGCACCGGGATCTTTTGCACTGAGCTCCGATTCGATTTGCGGAACACCGCCACGCGCTGCGCAATGGATTTTGGTCCAGCACGACATGCCCGCCGGTGGCGAAGCAGGTGAGGCTGGAGTTCCGGCCGACCTGCCGCCGGATTTTCAGTTCGCCCTGACGTTGGCGTTGATCCGCGGTCATCTACTGGTCGGCGATGAGTTGGTGCGGGCCGGGAAATGGGATGCGGCGCTGCCGCACTTCCTGCATCCGACCGAGGAACTCTACGGCGGCATCAAGGACAAAGTCGCCGACTACCAGACACCAGCCTTCGACACGGCGTTGCTCAAGCTCGCCGATGTCGTGAAGGAGAAGAACAGCACCACCTACGCCACCGCATTGAAGAGCGTGACTGTTGCGCTCGATGCAGGCGACGCAGGCGTCAAGGCGAAAGAGGCCGACTGGCCGAGCTTCGTGGTGGCGACCGCCATCATGGCGCTCAAGGCAGCGATCAGCGAATACGAAGAGGCGATCGTAAAAGGTCAAATCGCCAAGCCGGTCGAGTATCAGGACTCGCGCGGCTTCGTGTGGCAGGCCGAGCGGATGATCGACAGCGTCGGTCAGGACTTGGCTCGCAAGGATCCTGCAGCGCTCAAATCCGTACGCGCCGGCTTGGCGCAGCTGAAGAAAGCGTGGCCGACAGCGATGCCGCCGCGTACGCCGGTGAAGAGCGCTGCCGCGGTGGCGGATGAGGTTGCCAACATCCAGCGCGCCGCCGCCAAGCTGATGTGAAGAACGATGACGGTTCGATCGCTGGTGCGCTGGGCCTGCGCCGCCTTCATTGCCGGCACGGCAGTCGGCGGCCTAGCGGCCATCGGCGCACAACCGCCACGGCAATCAGACGTGGCCGCGCTCAAGGCCGCATACCGGCGCCCGGCGGCGATTCCGTTTCCGGCCGACGATCCGTTCTCCGAAGCCAAGCGCGAGTTGGGAGACACACTGTTCCACGACAAGGGTCTGTCAATCGACGGCAGCACCGCGTGCGCGACCTGCCATATTCAGGCGCAGGGATTTTCTGATGGTCGTGAGCGCGGCAAGGGCGTCTCCGGGCAGCGGCTTGGCCGACATACGCCGAGCTTGTGGAATCTCGCCTGGACGCATTTGTTGTTCTGGGATGGTCGCGCGCAGAATCTCGAGCAGCAAGTGTTTGGACCGCTCGAGTCGCCGGACGAGATGGCGCAGCCCAAGGATCCGCTGATCGCTCGGCTCGCCGCCGATCCGCAAGTACCAAGCCGCATTCGCCAAGGCGTTTCCGGAAAATCCAAAGGTCAGTGCAGACAATCTCGGTAAGGCGATCGCAACTTATGAGCGGACGCTGGTGTCGCCGCCGACCCGCTTTGACCGCTGGGTCGAGGGCGACGAGAACGCGTTGACTGCGCAGGAGGTCGACGGGTTCAAATTGTTCACCGGCAAGGCCGGGTGCGCGAACTGCCACACCGGCTACGCGTTCACCGATGGCAATTTCTATGACATCGGGCTGCCGGATGCGGACCGCGGTCGTGGCGCGGTGCTGCATCTCGCCGCTGCCGATCACGCGTTCAAAACACCGGGGCTGCGCGAGCTCAAACGCTCCGCGCCCTACATGCACGACGGCTCGCTGGCGACGCTGGACGATGTTCTTGCTCATTACGAGCACGGTATCACCGAGCGCAAGACCGTGGCCCCCGACCTTGTTCGTCCGCTCACCTTGACGGCGGAGGAGCGTGCAGCGCTGCTCGCGTTCCTTGGCACGCTGTCGTCGGAACAGGATCCGCAACCGCCGACGCAGATCGTCACCGAAACGGTGCGACCGGAGACTGCCGCGGTGCCGGTTACAACAATTTCCCAGCACGAGAAGCAATTCAGTCCGACGCATGTGAGCATCAAACAGGGCTCGCACCTGTGGATCCTCAACAACGACACGCGCACACACAACGTCCGCGTTTTTGATCCCAAGCTCGATTTCGACTCGGGCGCGCAGGAACCTGGCGAGACCGTGGAGATCGCCTTCCCGGCGACCGGATCGTTTCTGGTATTCTGCGGCATCCATCCGAAGATGGAACTCTACGTCGACGTCAGCAAATAGGCGCTGGCCCACACGCAGAGCGGGGGTCGCCCGATTAGCCGAAAGAACGAGCTTTTTGGGCTCCCGCGCGGCGTCCTTTCGTGATATCGCGGAGCGCAGCGGGGCGTTAATCCCTTCAAAATCAATCCTCTGGGAGGAATGATGAAACGGCGTGAATTGCTCAAAGCAGCCGGCCTGGGAGCCGGCGCGGTGGCCCTGGCCAAGCCGGCGATCGCTCAGTCGATGCCGCAGCTCAAGTGGCGCCTGACCTCGAGCTTTCCCAAGTCGCTCGACACGATCTACGGCGCGGGGGAAATCTTCGCCAAGGCGGTGGCCGAGGCGACCGACAACAAGTTCCAGATCCAGGTCTTTGCCGCCGGCGAGATCGTGCCGGGCCTTGCCGCCGCCGACGCGGTGCAGAGCGGCACGGTGGAGATGGCCCACACCTCGTCCTACTACTACTTCGGCAAGGATCCGACCTTTGCGTTCGCAACCGCTGTCCCGTTCGGGCTCAATGCCCGCATGCAGAACGCCTGGTTGATGTTCGGCGGCGGCAACGAGCTGATGAACGACTTCTACAAGAAGTTCAACATCTACGGCATTCCGGCCGGCAATACCGGCGCCCAGATGGGCGGCTGGTTCAGCAAGGAGATCAAGGAGGTCGCCGACCTCAACGGCCTCAAGATGCGGATCGGCGGCTTTGCCGGCACCGTGCTGCAGAAGCTTGGCGCGGTTCCCCAGCAGATCGCCGGCGGCGATATCTATCCGGCGCTGGAGAAGGGAACCATCGATGCGGCCGAATGGGTCGGTCCCTACGACGACGAAAAGCTCGGCTTCTACAAAGTCGCGAAGTACTACTACTATCCTGGCTGGTGGGAGGGCAGCGCCACCATTCACAACTTCATCAATCTCGACAGATGGAATGAGCTTCCGCCGGCCTACAAGTCGTTGATCAAATCCGCATCGGTGGTAGCCAACGAATGGATGCTGGCGAAGTACGACGCCAGCAACCCGGCCGCGCTCAAGCGTGTGGTGACGAATGGCGCGGTCATGCGACCTTTCACTCAGCCAGTGCTGGAAGCCTGCTACAAGGCCGCCAACGAAATCTACGCCGACACTTCCGCCAAGAACGCGGACTTCAAGAAAGCCTACGACAGCATGGTCGCATTCCGCGGCGACGATTATCTCTGGTGGCAAGTGGCCGAATACACGTTCGATACGTTCCAGATCCGCGCCCGCGCGCA
>CAVXDE010000014.1:0-25684 GCA_963760435.1 uncultured Alphaproteobacteria bacterium | reverse complement strand
TGTGATGAAGATTTGTCGTCAGGCTGGCTCACGTCCCGATCGCCGCCTCATTCACGGTAACGCGTCGTTCACTGGGGGCGTCGTCCAGGCGTGCCTCGACCTGGTCGGCAACATGCTTGGCGTCGCGGGCGACGCCGGAGAAACGCCCCGAGCCCCAGGTGTAGAGCCACGGCAGTCCGAGGAAGTAAAGTCCCGGCACGGCGGTGACGCCGCGCACGTGTGCGGGTTGGCCGCGTCCGTTGAACACCGGCAGGTCGATCCAGCTGTAATCGGCGCGGAAGCCGATGCACCAGACCACGCTGGTGATGCCCGCCGCGCGAAGTCCGAACGTCGGCCGCTCCTCCGCGGGCACCCACACCGGCTGATACGGTTCGGCCGTCGGCGCGTCGATCGCCCGCTTGGCCATGAACGTGTCGATGCTCGCCTTGATGCTTTCCGAGACCTGGTCCGCCTGGTCGAGGCAGGCGCGAGATCGGCATCAACAACAAGCGTGCCGCCGGCGACATCAAGCAACCGGCCGTAGAGCTGCATGCCCTCGCGGGCACGCTGGCGCAGATCGATGTCGCGTCCGCCGTCGCGTCCGGTCACGTAGTGGTTGGTCTTGTCGCGCACGCCCTCGCGCAGCGGATGCTCGTGCACCGGCAGATCGTAGTAGCCCATCAGGTGCAGCCACTCGACCACGTCCTTGCCGCGATGGCGGCGCGCAACGCGCGGCGCGTCGCCGACGCAGAGGTGCACCTGGCGGCCGGCGAGGTGCAGGTCCTCGGCGATCTGCGCGCCGGATTGTCCGCTCCCCACCACCAGGACGGCGCCCTCCGGCAGCGATTGCGGATTGCGATAAGTGGCCGCATTCACTTGAACGATGTCCGCCGGCAGTCGCTCGGCACAGCGCGGGATGACGGGAATCTGATAGCCCCCGGTCGCGATCACGACCTGATCGGCCGCGTAGCGCCCGGCGCTGGTATCCAGCACGAACCCGTGCTGGCCGTGGCTGCGCAAGCCCGTCACAGTCACGCCCTCGCACAGGGGCGGGTCGAACGAGGCGACGAACCCGTCGAAATAGTTGATGATCTCCTGGCGCAGCATGAAGCCGTGCGGATCGGGTCCGGCGTACGGATAGCTCGGGAGCTGGCATTGCCAGTTGGGCGTGACGAGGCAAAACGTATCCCAACGTTCCGACCGCCATGCATGGCCGGCGCGGTGCTTCTCCAACACCAGATGATCGATCCCGAGATCCTTGAGGTACCAGCTCAGCGACAGGCCGGCCTGTCCACCGCCGACAATGATCACCGAATGATGCGCCACGATGGGGGCGGATGCCATGTGCTAGTCCTCGAACCCGACGATGCCGACGTGGGCGCCGGCGAGATACAGGAATTGCTGCGAAGCGGTCTCGATGCGCGCGAGCTGCCCCAGCGCGCGGCTGCAGGGATAGCCGTACTTGGCGCGTACGCGCTCGCTGGCGATGGTCAGAGCCGCGCGGCTGCGCGCCAGAAAATCCGCCAGCGGATAGGTCTGCCCGACCGCGAAGTAGTCCTTGATCACCAGCGAGGGCGAGTAGCAGCTCTCGATGCTGCCGTCGGGCCAAGTGATGCGAAAGCGCATCTCAGGCATGACAGAGCTCCCGCATATGCGCGTAAACCGGCAGATGAGCCTTGGCAGTGCTCGTCCAGTCATGACGTGCCGCAACCGCAAACCCGTTGGCGATCAGATCCGGCCGCTGGCGCGGGTCGGCCGCGGCCCGCATGGCGCCGGCGATCGAGACCGGATCGTGCGGATCACACCAGCAGACATCGTCCGGCCCGAGGTATTCGGTGAATGGGGCGATGCGTGAGACCACGACCGGCGTGCCGCAGGCCATCGCTTCCAGCACGGTGAGCCCAAAGCCTTCGTTGAGCGAGGCAAACACCAGCGCGCACGCAAGGCGATAAAGTGCCGGCATGTCGGCTTGGGGCAGGGGGCCGGTTTGGATCACGGACTCGAGCGGCAACCGGCTGCGCGCGAGTGCCGCGGCGAATTGTTGTTGATAGGACGCGTGGTCGAGCACGGACGCGCCGCCGGCGATGATCAGCTGCGCCATCGGCCGTTGTTTCTGGATTTGCGCGAACGCATCGAGAATGGCGAGCGTGTTCTTGCGCGCCTCGACGCCGCCGACGGCCAGGAATACCGGTCCCTGTGCCAGCTTGAGTTGCTCGCGCAGCACGATGTCGCTGTCGTCGCGATCCGGCGAGAAGCCCACGCGGTCGACGCCGTTGCCGACGAGCTCAGCCCTGCGGTCGTACTCGGCCTGCAAACGCTCCTGCCAGACGCGGCTGACGACCAGCAACTGGTCGGCTTCACTGATGCCGCGTTGTTGGAGCGCGCTCAGGCGCGGGTCCGCGAACGTGTCCACATGATGCACGGTGCGGGTGAAGCCGCCGATCCGGTGCTGCGCTTTCAGGGTCGCCAGCGCATTGGCGGAGATTCCATCCTGCGCATGCCAGACGTCGAACCCATCGGTGCCGGTCTGCGCGAAGTAGTGCAGATAATCGGTGACGCGGGTCTCAACCATTTCGGTCACGTCGCGACCAACCGGCGTCGCCGGGACGCACGCGGTGCCACAGCGCGTCGGGCGGAAAAAGCCGTGCTGGTTGGCGTCGGGCGCATGCACCACGACTTCGTGACCCAGCGCCGTGAGCGCGTCGCCAAGCGCGAGGGCATGCACCACGCCGCCGCGCGGATTGGTGGAGTGGGTGAGGATTGCGATGCGCAGCGGAGATGCGCTCATGTGATCGCCTCCATGGTTCGGCAGCCGATCAGCGGACCTTGAGAGAAATCCCACACCACCTCGCTGAGGCACCCGTCGGTGATCTCGACCCGGTCGCCCTCGGTGATGGTCCCGATCTGCGCCGCCGCAATGCCGCGCGCCGCAAAAAGCGCGAGCACCGTGGGCACATTGCGCGGCGGCACCGCGAGCAAATAACCGAAGCTCGGAAAGGTCTGCAGCCAGCGCTCGAGCGAGACGCCCGTCCGGCCGCGGAATGCGCAGCACGTCGATGACGGCGCCGACGCCGGAGCATTCCGCCAGCATGGTCGCGGTGCCGATGATGCCGCCCTGGCTGATGTCCTTGCCGGCACAGGCAAGCCCGGCTTCGGCGATTGCTGGAAGCAGCGCGATGTCGCCGCGTAGTCGGGCCGCGGGCGCGTTGGTGAAGGCCTCCCAATTGGCGAACGGCTCGCGGTAGCGTCCGCGCAGATCGATCGCCGCGATCAACTGATCGCCGGGCTTGGCATCGAAGCTGGTGAGCAAGCGCTGCGCGCGGCCGAGGATCGCAACAGACAATTGGCTGCGATCGCAGCGCGTATTGGTATGGCCGCCGACGATCGGGACCGCAAATGCCTGTGCGGCTTCGCGCAGTCCGCTGACAAGGGGGGTCGCATTGTCTTCGCCCGCCGACCAGACCGCGTCGACCACCGCGAGTGGCCGCCCGCCCATCGCGGCGACATCGGAGACGTTGACCATCACGCCGCACCAGCCGGCAAACCACGGGTCGGCCGCGACGAACTCGTTGATGAATCCTTCGATCGCCAGCAGCAGGAATCCGTCGCCGTCGGGAATGGCGGCGCAATCATCACCGACCGGAATTGCATTGGTGCTGGACAATCCGAGCTGTGCCGCCACCGCGGCGATGTCGTGCTTGGCGGCAAGCCCGCGGCTTGCCCGCAAGGTGGCCGCAAGCGAACCGATTGCGACCGAACCCAACATCACGCGGCCTTCTTCGGCAGTGAGAGAAAGCCGGTCTCGGCGTCGGCGAATGGCGGATAGTGATCGAGGTCGGCCTGCATGAAATGATGCGGCCGGCCGTGGAACTCGACCTCCGCGATCGTCATCCAATGCAGGCGCTGGAACAGCGGCGCGTTCTGGCTCTGCACATGCGCCAGGAACTTGGTGCAGCCGCGCGCGTGCGCCGAAGAGACCGCGAGGCGCACCAGCGAGGAGCCGATCGCGCCGATGCGGCGATAGGGCGTTGCCACCGCAAGCCGCGAGCCCCACCACACGCCGGGCTCGGCCTGGTGGATGCGCACGGTACCGACCACCTCGTCGAGAGCGACCGCGAGCGAAGAGATCGCGACGATCGGAATGGCGATGTCATCGATCCCGTCGCGATCGTCATGAGCAAAGACGCGCTGCTCCTCGCAGAACACAGCGCGGCGCAGAGCGGCGGCGGCCTGGCGTTCCCACGCTTCGGTTGCGAACTTCACCTGATATTGCGCCGGCAGAAACACCGGAAACGGATCAAAGATCATGCCCGTACCTCGCGTTCATAAGTGGACAGCGCCGAGCAGGCGCCGCATTTGCCGCAACCGGCTTTGATCTCGCTTGCGCTCAGTCCGCCGGCGCGGACGAGGCGCGCGAGCGGTCCCAGGATCTCGTGCATGAAGGCCGGCGTCGGTGCGGGATGACTTTCCAGCGGCGTGCCGGAGATCGGCACGAACGGCACCACGAACGGATAGACGCCGAGCGCGATCAGGCGCTCGCCGGTGGCGAGAATTGTCTCTTTGCTGTCGCCGAGCCCGGCCAGGATGTAGGTCGAGACTTGCCCGCGTCCGAACACCGGCACGGCAGCCGCGAATGCCTCGAAGTAGCGTTCGAGCGGCACCTGCGCCTTGCCGGGCATCAGCTGCGGTGCGCAGCTCTGGCGTGATCACTTCGAGATGCATGCCGAGCGCGTCGACACCGGCGTCGTGCATCCGCGCGAACCAGGCGTCGCGATCCGGCGGCTCGCATTGGCCCTGAATGGGAAGATCGACCGCGGCTTTCACGGCGGCGGCGCTGTCGGCAAGGATCGACGCGCCGCGGTCGGGCGACGCCGGCGTGCCGGTGGTCATCACCATGTGGGTCACGCCGTCGAGCTCGACCGCGGCCTTCGCCACCTCGGCCAGTTGCTCGGGTGTCTTGTGCTCGATGGTGCGGCCGGCGGCGAGCGACTGGCCGATGGCGCAGAACTGGCAGGTCTTGGTCCGGCTCTGATAGCGGATGCAGGTCTGCAGCACGGTGGTGGCGAGCACGTCGCGCCCGTGCAGCACGGCGATCTTCCAGTACGGAATCCCGTCGGCGGTCACGCGATCATAAAATCGCGGGCGCGCCGGAAAGCTCACCGCGCCGAGATTGAGGCCGTCTCGGGTAATGCGGCTCTTCCCGAGCGCGTCGGGCTTTTCCACCACATACGGGCTCTCGAACGCCGGCGCGGTGTGCACCGGCACCATGACGGTGACGCCGTCGATGGTGATCGCCTTGTGGTCGGACGGGCCGGCGCCGCCGCGGCGGCTCTCGTGCCCGACCTTGGGATCAACGAGCCGAACCCCGTAGGACTGCAACTCGTTGATCAGCCGCTCGGTCGGCAGCGGCGTCGGTAGCATCGGTTTCATACGAGGCACTCCCCGGTTCGGGCAGCGATACGGGAAACGGCGCGGGCGCGGCGTGCTGATGCAAGGGGCGCGCCGGGCGATTATCGAGCACGAGCGAGAGCAACTCCGGCCGGGCGTAGTGGCCGACCGAATCCATCATCCGCTTGCGCTTGATGATGAGGCCGAGATCGAGATCGGCGATCAGCAAACCTTCGCCGCTGGTCAGCGGCGGGACCACGTGCGCGCCCTCGGGCGAGATGATCGCCGTCATGCAGCCGCCGCGCAGCGCCTTGCGCAGCTTCTCGTCGGGAGAGATTTTGGCGATCTGCTCCTCGGTGAGCCAGCCGGTGGCGTTGACCACGAAGCAGCCGCTCTCGAGCGCGTGGTGGCGGATCGTCACCTCGATCTGATCGGCGAAGATCGGGCCGACCATCGAGCCGGGAAACTGCGCCACATGAATTTGTTCATGCTGCGCCATCAGGGCGTAGCGGGCGAGCGGATTGTAGTGTTCCCAGCAGGCGAGCGCGCCGAGGCGGCCGACAGCGGTGTCGACCACCGTGAGGCCCGAGCCATCGCCCTGGCCCCAGATCATGCGCTCGTGGAAGGTCGGCGTGATCTTGCGCCGCTTCAACACCAGCCGGCCGTCGGCATCGAACACAAGCTGCGTGTTGTAGAGCGAGCCGTGGTCGCGCTCGTTGACGCCGAGCACGACCACGATGTTGTTGCGCCTTGCCGCCGCGGCGACGGCCTCCGTCACCGGCCCGGGCACGACCACCGCGTTCTCATAGAGCCGGATGTGCTCGGCGCCGGTCAGCACCGGCGGAAGGACGAACGAGAAATACGGGTACCAGGGGATGAACGTCTCAGGAAATACGACGAGACGTGCGCCCTTCTCCGCCGCCTCGTCGATTGCGGCCAGCACCTTCGACACCGTCCCACCCGCAGTGTCGAGGTCGGGTGCGATCTGCACCGCCGCGACGCGAGTGGGAGGATCGCTCGCCATGGCGCTCTCCTGCGTGCCGAGCCTCAGAGCGTCCAGGTGTGCAGCTGGAACGCGTTGTCGCGCCGGTGCAGCAGGATCAGATCCAGCACGTCGAGCGGATTGATCGGCCGGATGCCGGGAATGAGCGAGGGCTCGCCGTGGCCGTAGAGCGCCTGCAGCGCGAACCGGCAGGCGTAGACTTCGCCGCCTTCGGCCATGAATTTGGTGAGCTGATTGTTGAAGTTCTGATGGCCCGGAAACGCTTCGTCGCCGAGCTTGGGGAAGCCGCGCTGCACGCCGAGCGTCACGCCCGGACCATAAAGCAGCACCGTGGTCTTGAAGCCTTTGCGCAGCAGGCGCAGCGCCTGCAGCAGATTGACGAGCCCGATCGAGCCCTCGAACGCCACGGTGTGGAACGTCACCAGCGCCTTCTCGCCGGGTAGCGCTTTGACGTCCTCGAACACCTTCTCTTCGTAGTCGACCAGGAAGTCGCCCTTCTGGTGGGCGGGCATTGCGACGGCTGGCATGTTCTCCTCCTCAGCAACAAGAAGCGCAGGCGCCCATCGGGCGCATCGCAATGCGGTGCAAACGGCGTGCCAGTGCCTGGATGCACATCCATTCATCAAAAACAATCAATTTACATACAATTTTACATTCAATCAGCAACGCTTACGGCCGTGCTGACAAATTGGGCACGAGCAAAAAGGCGGCGCACTGATCAAATCGAGTGCGATGCGTTAGCCGCTCCGATCCGCTGATTTCACGGACAATGCTGTGTTCCAGGCAAGGGCACCAATCTTGTTTGGTCACCCGCATAAGGAGCGGAGCAAGTTTTGCGCCGTGTGGGCGCTGGTTTTGTCTGGTTGCCGGTCATGCAACAAGATACAGTCAATTTGTTCGAGGCTCGGGAAGGACCGTAGGAGCTATGAATGACTGGATGCCGGACCTCTCCGCGCGCGACAAGCCGCACTACCTTGCCATCGCCGACGCGATCGCGGAGGACATCCGCATCGGCCGCCTTGCTCCGGCTGATCGCTTGCCGCCGCAGCGCAAGCTGGCGCGCCGGCTTGACCTCGACTTCACCACGGTGGCGCGCGGCTACGTGGAAGCGCAGAAGCGCGGGCTCGTCGAGTCGCGGGTTGGGCAAGGGACGTTCGTGCGCGCCTCTGCGCGCCGGCGCCATGGGCCCATGGCGCTGCATCCGGAGATCGTCGACCTGTCGATGAACCTGCCGCCCGAGCCCGACGATCCCGAGTTGCTGGATCGCATGCAGGACGGGCTTGAAGCAGTCGGGCACGATCTTGTTTATCTGATGCGCTATCAGGGGTTTGGCGGCGTCGCGGCCGACAAGGAGGCGGCGTTGAAATGGCTTGGCGGGCGAGCGCTTCTCCCGCCCGAGGATCGGTTGTTCATTGCGCCAGGCGCGCATTCAGCCCTGCTTGGGATCTTTAGTTTGCTCGCCAAACCGAGCGATGTGATTTTGTCTGAAGCACTCACCTACCCGGGCGCACGCTCGATCGCTGCGCAGCTTGGTCTGCAGTTGATCGGGCTGCCGATGGATGATGAGGGGGTCGATCCCGATGCCTTCACGCAGGCTTGCGAGCGTTTCAATCCGAAGGCCATCTATCTCAATCCGACTTTGCTCAACCCGACCACGCACACGATCTCGCAGACGCGCCGCATCGCGTTGGTGGCGATTGCCCGCCGCTTCGGCGTCCCGATCGTTGAGGATGACCCCTATGGATTTCTGCTGATCGATGGCCCCCAGCCATTCGGGTTGCTGGCGCCTGAACTGACGTGGCATATCGCCGGCTCTGGCGAAATGCCTCGGCGCCGGGCTGCGGATAGCTTACGTGATCGTGCCGGACGTGCGCGCCGGCTGGTTGTTCGGATCGGTGGTGCGCACCGCGACCGTCATGGCCTCGCCGCTGACGATTGCGCTCTCGACCCGGTGGATCCTCGACGGCACCGGCGAAGCGCTGCTCGCGGCGGTGCGTCAGGAATCGATCGAGCGCCAGCAGACTCGCGCGCGCCATCCTGCCTGAAGGCACCTACCGCGCCGATCCGGTCGGCTTTCACCTCTGGGTGTCGCTACCGCCGCCTTGGACGCGCTCGGCCTTCGTGGGTCACATGCGGGCGACCGGCGTCGGCGTGGTGGCGAGCGATGCCTTTGCCACCGACACGGCGCCCGGAAGCCGCGCGCGTCTGCCTTGGCGGCCCCGCCAATCGAGCGGCCGTGCAGGGTGCACTCGAGTTCATGGCGCATGCCTTGACCGAGCAGCCGGCGCTCGCTTCGACTTTCCTCTAGCTCGCGTGCGGTAGCCGCCCTATACCGACTGGCGAAATGCACAGGGTGGAGGAACGCCAATGAGCAAACAATTGCAGGACAAGGTTGCGATCGTCACCGGCGCCAGCAGCGGGCTCGGCAAGGCGATTGCGGAGACCTTTGCGGCGGAAGGCGCCAAGGTGGTATTGGCGGCCCGCCGCAAGGAGGTGCTCGCCGAAATTACCGCTGCCATCAACAGCAAGGGTGGCGTTGCCCTCGAGGTCGCCGCAGATGTGACCAAGGAAACCGACGTCGCCAACCTCTTCGCCGAAGCGAAACGCGCGTTCGGCCGGGTTGATATTGTTGTCAACAACGCGGGCGTGGCGTCAGCAACCCCAGTCGATGAAATAAGTTTGCAGTACTGGAACGAGGTGCTGGCGGTGAACCTCACCGGCCCGTTTCTGATGAGCCGGGAAGCCGTGAAGGTGATGAAGGCGCAATCGCCGCAGGGTGGGCGCATCATCAACATCGGCAGCGTGTCGCAGAAGACGCCACGGCCGGACTCGATGGCCTACACGGCAACCAAGCACGCGCTGCAAGGTATGACGCATCAGCTCACCATGGATGGCCGCAAATACGGCGTCGTGGCTTCGATCATCCATCCGGGCGCGACGCTGAGCAGCTTCACCGCGCGGCGCGGGCGTACCGCCCCCGGGCCCGGCGAAACGCCTGCCGACTATGTCATGGCCGCCGAGGACGTTGCCCGCGTTGCCGTGCTGATGTGCGGGCTGCCGGCCGAGGTCAATCTCTATGAGGCGACCATTCTGCCCAACAACATGCGCTCATTCATCGGGCGCGGGTGATCGAGGCGCCTATTCCGCCGCCAACGGCGCCGGCGTCTGGATCTCCTTCAAGGTATCCTTCGGCCACCACTTGTCCTCGTATTCATTGAAGCGGTGGCGCAGCTTCGGCGCCACTTCCTTGGCAAAGCGTGTCGTGTTGTAGAGCACGGTCTCGTGCTTCATGTTGCCGAAGTGCATGAGCAACATGACATGTCCGACCTTCATGCGGTCGGCCATATCGTTGAGCCGGTCGATCACCGTCTGCGGCGAGCCCGCGACCACGCAGCCGCTGTCGATGATCTCCTTCCAGGCGAGGTCCTGGCCTTGCACCTTGCGCGCCGCCGTCCGCACCGCCGATTGGATGCCTTTGCGCATGGTCTCGATGCTGGTGTAGCCGGGCGGACCGACAAAACCAGGGTCGAGGTGGAAGCAGCGGTTGTAGAAATACTGCGCCGGCTGGGCGTAAAGTTTTTCTGCCTCGGCGTCGTTCTCGGCCACGCCAACAAATTGCAGGAAGGCGCAACGGTACGGATTGAACTCCGCGCCCAGGCGCTCGACCGTTTCCCAATAGCCGTCGATCACCGAGATGCCGGCCATGTAGCCGAAGTAGGTGAGATAGGCGTACAGGAAGTCGTTGTTGATGCACCACTCCCAGGTCTCGATCGAGCCGCCGCCCGGGATCCACACCGGCGGGCGCGGCGTCTGGATCGGCACCGGCCACGGATTGACGTAGCGCAGCTGCGTGAACTTGCCGTTGAACGTGAAGGGTCGTCGCTCCTTCCAGGCGCGCACGATCAGCTCGACGCCCTCGCGGTACTTGTCGCGCAGGGTCGCCGGATTGGCGCCGTAGCAGTAGGTCGTGTCCATCGGCGTGCCGACCGGGAAGCCGGCCACCAGCCGTCCGCCCGACATGACGTCGAGCATTGCCATCTCTTCAGCCACGCGGATCGGCGGATCGTAGAGCGCGACCGAGTTGCCGAGCACCACGAGCTTCGCCTTCGATGTACGCCGCGTCAGCGCCGCCGCCATCAGGTTGGGCGATGGCATCAGGCCATAGCCGTTCTGGTGATGCTCGTTGACGCAGATCCCGTCGTAGCCGCAGCGCTCCGCGTACTCGAGCTGGTCGAGATAATCGTTGTAGACCTGATGGCCTTTTACCGGGTCATAGAGTTCGGCGGCCGGGGGATCGACCCACACCGACCGGTACTTCTGCTTGAAGTCGTCCGGCAGGTACGGATAGGGCATCAGGTGGAACCAGTGGAATTTCATGGGTCGATCCTCCGGCCGTTTTGTCGTTCGTTCTGCCTCAGGTTACACCAATCGGCTGCTCGGCGTACCACCCCCAATCCAGGTGCGCAGCTGTTCAATCAGCGCTGCTGCCATGCGGCGCCGGGTCTCGATGGTCGAGCTGCCGATGTGCGGCAGCATGAATACGTTCGGCAGGTCGAAATAGCGCGGATCCAGGCTGGGCTCGCCGTTGAACACGTCGAGACCGGCGGCGAACAGATGTCCGCCGCGCAGCGCGGCAATCAGGTCATCGTCAACGATCAGGTTGCCGCGCGCGATGTTGATCACGATGGCGCCGCGCTTGAGCCAGCTGATGCGCTCGGCGTTGAGAAACCCGCGGGTTTCCGGCGAAGAAGGGGCGAGCAGGACCAGCGCGTCGATCTGCCCGAACATCTCTTTGGGATCGGAATGGAACTGAGCGCCGGCTTCGAGTTCGGGCGTAAGGCGGCGACGATTGCTGTAGTGGATCGTCATGTCGAAGCCGCGGGCGCGCTGCGCCAGCACGCGCCCGATGCGGCCCATGCCCAATATGCCGAGGTGCTTGCGAAAAATCTCGACGCCGTTGAGCTGGGTCGCGCTCCAGCCCGGCCAGGCGCGGCTGCGGATCAGGTCGATGCTCTCGGTTGCGCGCCGGGCCGCCCCCAGCAGCAGAAACATCCCGACCTCGGCCACGGCTTCGCTCAACGCGTCCGGTAGGCTGAACACGGCTATGCCGCGCGCCCCGGCCGCCGCGAGGTCGAGGTGTTCGTGCCCAGCCGAGTAGGTCGCAATCGCCCGCACGCCGGCGGGAAGGCTTGCAATCGTTGCTGCGTCGAGCGGCTCCTGCACCGAAATCATCACGATCGGTTCCTTGCGCCCAGGCAGGAGCGCGCGCACCGGCTGGTCGGGTGCGATGTCATCGGCAAACACGATGTCGCACATCTGCCGCAGGTCGGCCTTGACCTCCCCCGGCAGGCGGCAGGCGGCAAAAATGCTCAGGCGTTCAGGCGGGTGGACCATCAATAGGTTGCCGCGCCGAAATCGACCGGTGTTCCACGCGGTATGATTCCGGTCGGGTTCACGCGCGTGAGCGAATAATAGTTCTGCACATAGAGCCGTGGTTTGACCGTGGCGGCAATTCCGGGCGTGGAATAGAGGTCACGCGTGAAGCGCCATAGATTGGGGAAATCACTCATGCGCTGGCGATTGCATTTGAAGATGGAGAAATAGGCTACGTCGAACCGCACCAAGGTGGGAAATAACCGCCAATCCGCTTCGGTTTGCTGATCACCTAACAGGTAGCGGCGGTTCGCGAGCCGGGACTCCAGCTGGTCGAGCGCTGCGAACAGCGCATCATAGGCCGCGTCGTAGGCCTCCTGCGAGCGTGCAAAGCCGCAGCGATAGACCCCGTTGTTGACGTTGGTGTAGATGAAATCGTTGAGCGCATCGATCTCTTTGCGCAACGGCTCAGGATAATAATCCGTATCATCACCGGCAATGCCGACAAACTCGCTGTTGAACATGCGGATGATTTCGGACAACTCGTTGTTGACGATCTTGTTGGTCTCCTTGTCCCAGAGCACCGGGATCGTCACCTTGCCGGTATAGTGCGGGTCGGCCTTGATGTAGGCCTGATACAGGTAATGAAAGTTGTTGATCTGATCGAGCGTGCAGTCCGGGCATTCGGGGCGCAGCTCGAAGATCCAGCCATTCTCGCCCAGGTAGGGGAGGCAATAGGAAATGCTGATGGCATGCTCGAGTTTCTTGAGCACCCGGAACATGATGGTGCGGTGCGCCCAGGGACAGTGGTACCCGACATAAAGGTGGTAACGGCCGGCGGCAGCCGGGTAGCCGGATGAGCCATCCGCTGTGATGCGGTCGCGAAAGACGCTCGCAATGCGCCGGAACTCGCCACTGGTTCCGGTTTCTTCCGGTGGGTTCTCGGTCCAGCGTCCGTCGATCACCATTCCCATTGACGTTCGTCCTTTAGTCGCATGCGGGCGTTTGTTTAGCATGCATCGTGGCGGCGTCGCACGTCGCAATGCTCGAAGCTTGCCTGTTGGTAGGACCACCGTGCACACATCATCGTGTTCGCGCGCAGACTTTGCCGGGATCACCATGAGTGCGAGCGTCGTCGCGGTCAGCCGAAGTCCGACCCACAGCTTCAGCAAGGCGAATGAGCTTGGCATCCTGCTCGTCGCCGGGCGCGGCGTTGACGGCGATGCTCACGCGGGGGAGACGGTAAAGCATCGCTCGCGCGTGGCGCGCGATCCGCACCAGCCGAACCTGCGGCAGGTTCATCTCATCCATAACGAGCTGTTCCAAGAGCTCAGCGCGAAGGGGTACGCGGTCGCCCCCGGCCAGCTCGGGGAAAACATCACCACGCAGGGCCTTGATCTACTCGCTCTGCCCACGGGGACGCGCCTTCGCGTCGGCGAGGCCGTGGTTCAAGTCACGGGTTTGCGCAATCCTTGCACGCAACTCGACCGCTTTGCGCCGGGCTTGATGCAGGCAGTGCTGGGACGCGACGCGAATGGACAGCTTGTGCGCAAGGCCGGCATCATGGCGATCGTCATCGCCGGGGGCATGGTGTGTCCAGGTGATCGCATCGCCATAGAGCTGCCGGCGCAACCGTACCTCGCGCTGGAGCCGGTTTAGCGTATCAGCCCTTCACCCCGAACATGGTCCAGCGCGCATTGGGGCCGGTGGCGCCAAGCAGGACCTTGCCGCATTCCTGCATGATCTCGTCGGCAAGCAGCAGGTGTTGCGTGCCGGCATGGATGTCGCGGTAACAGCGCTGCAAAGGGCTCGGCCGCAGTGAGGCGCCGCGCGCCGCCTTGTGGGCGAAGGTTGAGATTTCCGAAATGACGTTATGCAGGTGGCGCATGGCGAGCCTGATCTGCGCGATCTCCTCGAGGTTCGGGCGGTCGCCTTGAGCGAACCGCTCCGAGAGGGCATCCCATGCGGCGTAAACGAATGCGCGCGCCGAACGGTACTTGGCCTCGGCATCAGCGAAGGATTGGCGGAAGCTCGCGCTGTCGCACAGTTTGCCAAACACGTCGGCCCGGCCCCGCGCAAGCTTCGCCAGTTCATCGAGCGCCCGCCGGCCCACGCCCAGCGCCCAGCTGGTGTGACCCCAGCTGGTGAGGCCAATCAAGCCGGCGCTGTATTGTTTCCCGCCGCGCTGGGGCTCGGTCCCGTCGAACATGTAGGTCATATGCGAGGGGACGAAGATTTCCGGCTCCGTGAGCGTGTAGTCATAGCTTCCGGTGCCGCGCAGTCCGAGCACGTCCCAGTTGCCTTTCAGCTCGATCGAGCTCCTGGGATGGTGACACAGCACGATCTCGGGTGCGCCGTCCGCATTGAACTTCATGTTCTCGCCGTCCATGACGAAGCAACCGGAATGGATCCACTCGGCGTGATAGATGCCGCTGCCATAGGCCCAGTGGCCGCGGATCTGATAGCCGCCGTCGACCGGGCGCGCGAACCCGCGCGGCACCCCATTGCCGGCCATGGTTACGTCGGCGCCGTTGGGAAAGACGGTGCGCGCCCCGCGGTCGGGGAGCGATGAGCCCAGCGATGCTCCCATGACACCTTCGACCATCATGCACCACCCGGCCGAGCCATCGACGTAGGTGACTTGCTCGACGAGCTGCATCGCCTCGACAAAAGGCAGCTCGAGGCCACCGAGCTCCTTGGGTGTGAGCAGCCTGTAGAGCCCGGTGCGGCGGAACTCAGCGACAAGCCGGTCGGTCAGGTGATAGAGGCGCTCGCCTTCGTCGGCTTCCGCTTCCACCAGCGGCAGGATCTCACGCGCTGCCCGACGCATATCTTCAAATGATGCGCCCTTGCTGCTCACGCTGCCTTCCATGGCCTTGCTCCTCCACGTTCGATCTTGCTTGTTGCCGATCGTTTGTCCCGACATGATAGTACGGGGGACGCGGTTGGCGCATCGGCGAAATGCGCAACGCAAGCGCGCGCTAAAACAGAACCTTGGAGGGACGTCGTGATGCGGTGGGTTGCGGTTGGAATGCTGGCGCTCGCGCTGGGCGCGTTTGAGACCACGGCGAGAGCGGACGAGTACCCCAATCGACCTATTCACGTCGTGATCGGATTTGCCGCCGGCAGCGGTGCCGATATTCTCACCCGCTTCTATGCCGCCAAGCTCGCCGAGATCAGCGGCCAATCGACCGTGGTCGAGAACAGGCCGGGCGCAGTCGGCGTGATCGCGGCGACCGTTGTCACCAAGGCCAAACCGGACGGTTACACGGTCCTGTTCTCCGGCAACACCATCATGGCCGGCGGACGCCATCTGCTGAAGGATTTTCCATTCGACCCCGACAAGGACCTGGTGCCTGCGGCGGCGTTCCTGGAGACGCCGTTCGTGCTTGCGGTCAGCCCGAAGTCGCCAGCGCATTCCATCGCCGAGTTGGTCACGTTGCTGAAATCGAAACCGCGCAACAAGTCCGGCTATACCAACCCGACCGGACTGCTCTCCACCGAGTTGTTCAAGGCGAAGACCGGCGTTGAATCGGAATCGGTGAGCTACAAGACCACCGCCGACGCGGTCCCCGATCTTGCCGATGGCACGCTCGATTACATGATCCTCGACGGCACATTTGCGGTCGGTCAGGTCAAAGCCGGCCGCATCCGCGCGCTCGCCGCCTCGACCAACCGGCGCATCACGGCGCTGCCGGATCTGCCCACCATGGAGGAGGCGGGCGTCCCCGATTATCACTTCAGCCCATGGTGGGCCGCCTACCTCCCTGGTGGTACGCCGCCTGCGATTGTCGGCAAGGTCGAGGCCTGGATGGGCGCGATCTCGAAAACCGAGGAAGCCGCGAAGTTTCTCGACACCATGGCGGCCCTGCCGGTGATCGGCGATGCCAATTGGGTGCGAGCCCGTATTGCCAATGACCGGGCAGTATTCGACAAGCTTGCGGCGGCCGCACACCTGGAGCCGCAATGAGCTTGCTTGCGTCCGATGCGCTGGACGGCGATAAACAACAGCCAAATCAATAAGGGGAAACGCGGTGGCCGAATTCAAGATCGTCACGCCCAAGGGCACGAGCTTCGCGGTCGCGGGCGGCGGTTATGAGTACGAGCAGGAAGCGCTCGAGTTGCTCGGCCTCAAGATCGAAGAGATTGATGCGTCCTCGGAGAATTCGTTCATCGACGCCGCGCATGATGCCGATGCGGTCTACGCGAAGGGCCGCACCTTTACCAAGCGGATGATCGATGGCCTGGAGCGCTGTAAGCTGATCGCGTTGGGCACTGTCGGCTCCGACTATGTGGACGTGGCGGCGGCGACTGCCAGGGGCATTCCGGTCACCAATGTGCCTGACACCTTCATCGAGGAGGTGGCCGATCACGCCATGATGTTGTTGTTGGCGTCGTTCCGGCGTCTCGTCGTGCAGGACCGGATGGTGCGCGAGGGGCGTTGGGCTGAGGGCCGGCCGGCGCTCAACCAGGCGCGGCTGATGGGCCAGACGCTCGGGTTCATCGCCTTCGGCCATGTCGCGCGCGCGACCGCCATGCGGGCACGCCCGTTCGGGTTCCGCATGCTGGCGTTCGACCCCTATGTCGAAGAGCTGGTGATGTCGCCTTATGGGGTCGAGCCGGTCACGCTCGAGGAGTTGCTGCGCACCTCCGACATCGTCTCCATGCACGCGCCGGCCACAGTCGATGCCAAACGCATGCTGACGGAGAAGCATTTCCGGATGATGAAGCCGACCGCGCTCTTCATCAACACCGGGCGCGGCGCGACCGTCGATGAGGCAGCGCTGATCAAAGCCTTACAGGAAGGCTGGATTGCCGGCGCTGGGCTTGATGTGCTCGAGACCGAGCCGCCGAAGCCTGACAACCCGCTGCTCAAGATGGATAACGTAATCCTGACCGCGCACGTGGCGTCGGCATCCGCGCGCTTCGACCCGGCGCGGCGCCGCCGCGTCGGCCAGGAGATTGCGCTGGTTGCGCGCGGTTACTGGCCGCGCGCCTGCGTCAATCCCACGGTTCTGGAGAAGACCGAACTCAAGCGCTGGCAGCCGTACTCGATGGAGCGCGGCCCTGCGACTTAGCGATGTTGTTTCCTGTAGCCCGGATGGAGCGAAGCGCAATCCGGGAATGTTTATCCGCAAATTTGCGGTTGATACGCACCATCTGAGAAGGACATCCCCATGAAAGTCGGAGCCGCGATTGCGGAGATCATGAAGCGCGAGGGCGTCGACATCCTCGCGGCTTATCCGGTCAATCATTTGATCGAGCATGCGGCGGCGATCGACATCCGGCCCATCATCGTGCGTCAGGAACGTATCGGATTGCACATGGCCGATGCGATCTCGCGCATCACCTCCGGCGCCAAACTCGGCGCGTTCTGCATGCAGCACGGGCCGGGGACCGAGAATGCCTATGGCGGCATCGCCCAGGCCTACAGCGAGTTCGATCCCGATTCTGGTGGTGCCGGGTGGGTATCCACGCCGGACCGCGCAGGTCGGCGCCAACTACTACGCGACGCGCGAAATGCGCGGTATCACCAAGTCGGCGGAATCGATCACCACCCCGGCCGAGGTGGTCAACATCATGCGCCGCGCGTTCTCGCATATGCGCAACGGCCGCGGCGGACCGGCGCTGGTCGAGGTCCCGCAGGATCTCTGGAACGAAGAAATCCCCGAGCCGCTGAACTACAAACCGGTCATCGCCACGCGCTGCGGCCCTGATCCGGATGCCGTGAAGGATGCTGCAAAGTTGCTGGCCAAGGCGAAACGGCCGGTGATCTACGCGGGGCAGGGGGTGCATTGGGCACGCGCCTGGCCGGCGCTGCGCAAACTCGCCGAGCACCTCGCCGCACCGGTGGTGACCAGCCTCGAAGGCAAAAGCGCATTTCCGGAAGACCACCCGCTCTCGCTCGGCTCCGGCGGCGTCGCTGTGCCGAAGACGGTCCGGTATTTTCTGGACAATGCCGATGTGATCCTGGGGATCGGTTGCAGTTTCACGGAGACGTCCTTCGGCGTGCCGATGCCGAAGGGCAAGATCATGATTCACGCAACGCTCGATCCCAATCACATCAATAAGGATATCTACGCCGATGCCGGCCTGGTCGGCGACGCCGGGCTCACCCTCGATGCGCTGATCGAAGCGGTGAAATCGCATGTCAAATCGAAGCGTGACGGCAAGGCCGTGGCCGGCGAGATCGCCGAGATGCGCAAAGCGTGGCTCAGCGAATGGCTGCCCAAGCTCACGTCAAAGGAAACACCGCTCTCGCCTTACCGGGTGCTGTGGGATCTGTTTCATACCGTGGACGTCAAGAACACGATCATCACCCATGACGCCGGTTCACCGCGCGATCAGCTGTCTCCATTCTGGCAATCGACCGAGCCGCTCACCTATATCGGCTGGGGCAAGACCACCCAGCTGGGCTACGGTCTCGGCCTCGCCATGGGGGCGAAGCTCGCGGCGCCCGACAAGCTCTGCATCAACGTGTGGGGTGACGCGGCAATCGGGTTCACCGGCATGGATTTCGAGACAGCCGTGCGCGAGCGCATTCCGATTCTGTCGATCCTATTGAACAACTTCTCGATGGCGATCGAGCTTCCGATCATGCCGATCTCGACCAAGAAATATCGCTCGACTGATATTTCCGGCGACTATGCCGCGATGGCGCGGGCGTTCGGCGGCTATGGCGAACGTGTCACCGAACCGGCCGATATCGTCCCGGCGATCAAGCGCGGCATCGCCCAGACCAAGGAGGGCAAGCCGGCGCTGCTCGAATTCATCACCCAGAAGGAAACGGCGATCTCAAAGTATCTGCCGCAGGCGTGATGTTGCTTTGCTGCCTTGGTCCTCGGGACGACGCGGTATCGAAGGATACGCGTACTTTCCGAGGATGAGGCCCAAAGGGATTCAATCCAGAGCCCAGTGTTGTGGCCCCTGGATTGCTTCGCTTCGCTCGCAATGACGATGTATTTGGCTGGTGCTTTGATTCAACCTCAACGCATCGTGCTTTAGTAGTTGTTTCCTTTGTGCATGGTCTCGTCTTTCATGATCTGATAGCGGATCTCGGGATTGGGGTCGCGGCCGAGGTATTTATGGCCGCCTTCATGCACCGTGTTGGGCAACTTTGTGCTCAGTGCAGGTAGTTTTTGAACGGTCGGCGGTTTCGGCTGCACACGAGCCGGCGGTCCCGCCGACGTCTGCGGCCCGGTTTGCCCGAATGCCGAGGTTGCAAACAGCACAGCACCGGCAATGGCCGAAAGAGAAAACGTCTTCAGCATCGTTGTGCCCTCTTTACGGTGGCCGCGTTTGGCCCTCCCTGGAAAACCGAGCAAAGGCCAATTGTGACCCTCGGGCAAGGGGCATAGGCCTGATTTCCCATTGATTAAGGGGCTTTCCGTACTGAGATCACCCGAAGTTCAAAGCTCTGGTTTCCAGCTGTACTCGCAGTCTGTAGCCACTCCATGCAAACGTTATGGAATTACCGGCACCAACAAATAGGACTCGTAGGGGCCGCCCGTGTGGATCGTGTGCCGGCCTTTGTTGACGCTCGCCTCATGGCGGAAATAGACGGGCGCCTGTTCCTTGGTGTAGCGGTTGATGTCGGTGCCCTGCACGATCAGGCGCAGCTTTTCGCCGGCTGCAAAATGGGTGCTTGAGGGCCAGATCTCGATATCGAGCGGCACGATCTCACCCGGCTTGAGTTTCTGCTCGCGCGTATGTGTGTGTACGGGCTGCCAGTCGGTGGAGCGTTGCGGATCAAGCTCGCGATGCGAGGCGCGCAGCCAGCCGAGCGCCACCGGTCCGTCGTCGAACTGGGCATAGTAGGCCATCGGCACGAACGTGCCGTTTTTGTCGAGCTTGTGCAGCCCAACAAACACATCGAGATCATCGCTGGCGTCCGTTGACATGAACAGGCGCAGTTTCATGTAACCGGTCAGCTCGGTGTCGCGCTCGAACGTGATGTCGAACTGAGCGCGATCCGCCGGATCGGTGCCCTGGCAGACCGAACTCGTAGGAGACCGACGCTGCGTCCTTGATCGGAGCGCGTTCCAAGCTTCCGTGCGCTGCGTCAAGATAGAGCGGGGTGTATTGAGTGCGCGCCAGCGGCCACTCCTTCTCGGCGCGGAATGTGCCGACGCCATTCTTCTCGCGCACTTCGACCAGCACTTTTGGCCAGTCGCGCACCTCGTTGTCGATGCCTTTGAGGAAATGGTCGAAGAAGGCGCGCAGCCGGCGGACGTTCTCCGGCACGTAGTAGTGCGCCCACTTCTTCTGGCCGTGGGCGATGAGCCACTTCTGCGCCGAGGCGATATGTTTGAAGCCTTCGAAGGTGCCGCGCGTGTGCAGACCCTGGTCGGTCCAGCTCGCCACGACGAGGGCCGGTGCGGTGATCTTGGAGAAATCGGCCGCCTTCGAGCGCCAGAAATCATCAAAGAGCGGATGCTCTTTGGTTTCTGTCTCGAGGTCCTCGATTTGTCCGGTGCTGGCGCCCCAGCGGTTCCACAGCGTCGGCCAGAAATGGGTATCGGGAATCCCGCCGTGGGTTGCGACCTCGCGATAGCTGTCAGTCCAGCCTTCCCATGGATTGATGGCGGCGAGATGCGGCGGGTTGAGCTCGGCGACGCGCCATTGCAACTGTGCCAAGTAAGAAACGCCGGATAATCCGACCTTGCCGTTGCTCCACGGCTGCGTGCCGGCCCATTCGACGAGATCATAGAAATCCTGCGCCTCTTCGGGCGCGAGGAAGTGCGCGGTGCCCTGCGAATACCAGGTGCCGCGGATATCGACATTGATCACGGCGTAGCCGCTTGGCACCCAGAACACCGGGTCCGGCGCCTCGAACGCCGTGTATTGGGACGTGTCGCCCTCCTTCACGCCGGCATTGATAAAGCGGCGCGGGTCAAACGGCACATGCTTGCCGTAGGGGCTCCAGGCGATGATCGGCGGGACGGGCCGCTCGTCGGCCGGGCGATAGACGTTCAGATAAACCTTCGCGCCGTCGCGCAGCGGCACCGCGACATCGCGCTCGATGATCATCGCGTGCTCGTTCTCGACCGTGCGGCTGTAGACCGGCGGCCTGCCGCCGCGTTCCTCCGGCGTGTTGCGCGGCCCGCGATAGCGGTACTGGAAACTGTGCCCCGGCATCGGTGATCTCCCCCTCAAACAAATTGAATGGCAACGCCGCCGAGGGGACCGAAATCGCCGTGCAAGGTGTCGCCCTTCTGCGCCCACACCACGCGCGTGAACGAGCCGGAGAGGACCAGGTGGCCGACTTCCAGCGTCACGCCGTGTTGCCCGAGCTTGTTGGCGAGCCAGGCCACGCCCAGCGCCGGATGCCCGAGCACGCCGGCGGCAAGGCCGGTCTCCTCGATCTCGCCGTTGCGATACATGATGCCGCCGACCCAGCGCAGGTCGACGTCCATCGGCCGGATCGGTCGCCCGCCGGTGACGATGCCGGCCGCGGCGCCGTTGTCGGAAATCGTGTCGAAGATCTTGCGCGGGTTCTGCACGCGGGCATCCACGATCTCGAGCGCCGGGACCACGTATTCGGTGGCGCGCAGCACGTCGGTCAGGCCGATGCCGGGGCCCTTGAGCGGCTTGCCCAGGATGAACGCAAGCTCGACCTCGACGCGCGGCGCGCAGTAATTGGCGTGCGGCACCTTGGCGCCGTCCGCGATCATCATGTCATCCAGCAGATGCCCGTAATCAGGCTCGTTGATCTGCGAGGACTGCTGCATCGCCTTCGAGGTGAGCCCAACCTTGTGGCCGATCAGCTTGCGGCCCTCAGCCATCTTTTGGCTCTGGACTTCATTTTGGATCGCATAGGCATCCTCGAACGTGATTGCGGGCCATACCGAGGACAGTTGGGTGATCGGCTTGCGATCGCGCTCCGCCGTCAACAGAAGTTGTGCCGCTTTCTTCCGGTCCGCATCTGACAGCATCGTCTCCCCCTTTGTCGATTTACAAATCCAGCACCAGTCGTTCCGTCTTGCTGCCGGCGCAGCAGATCATCACCGTGTTGTTGGCGGCCTGCTCCGCCGGCGTGAGCACGGAGTCTCGATGCTCCGGTACACCGGAGATGACACGCGTCTCACAGGCGCCGCAAATACCCTGCTCGCACGAATAGGAGACATCCATGCCACCGTCACGCAACACCTCAAGGATGCTCTTGCCCGGCGGGATGAGGAACTCCCGGCCCGAGCGCTTGAGCTCCACCACGAACCCGCCCTCGAGGGCGGGCGCCTGCTTGGCCGTGAAATACTCAACGTGCTTCTGTTCTGCGGGCCAGTTGGCGGTCGCAGCTTCGAAGGCAGCGAGCATCGGGGCCGGCCCGCAGCAGTAAAGGTGCGCGTCCGACGGCGCCGCGGCCACGATCGCAGCGACGTCGAGCACGCGCCCGCTCTCCGCATCGAAATTCAGTCGCACCTGCGGAAGGGGCTCGAGCTCCTTCAAGAACGCCGCGTCGTCGCGGGTGCGGCAGGAATAGTGCAATGTCCAGGAGCCGTTCGCATGCCCAAGTTGTTTGAGACGCTCGATCATGCACCAGATCGGCGTGATGCCGATGCCGCCTGCGATCAGGATGGTATGGCCGGCGCGCTCATCGAGCCTGAAGTTGTTGCGCGGCCCGGTGATCGTCACCGTCTGCCCGACGCGCAGCTCGCTATGCATGAAGCGCGAGCCGCCGCGGCTTTGAGGGTCGCGTTTGACCGCCACGATGTAGCGGTCTGGCATCGGTCCGGGAGAGATCAGCGAGTATTGTCGGGTGAGGCCATTCGGCAACGCGATGTCGATATGCGCGCCCGGTTCGACATCCTGCAGCGGCGCGCCATCGGGTCGCGCGAACTCGTAGGTGTTGACGTCGCGCGCCGCATATCGGATCGCGATCAGGCGTGCTTCAAAGGTCGGCTCTGCGGAATGGGTATGTTCAGTCATTGCAGCAGTTGATGGAGTTCATTTCGGCGCGGCGCGCTCGCGGATCGCCTGTGCCATGCGGGTGATCACGTCCGACCAGTCGCCCGACGTCGTCTGACGGAACAGACGCATGGTTGGATACCATGGCGTGTCATCGCGTCCGAGCAACCAACGCCAATCGCCCGCGCGCGGCAAGGCCAGGAACACGTCGCGCCCGAGCGCACCAGCAAGATGGGAGATCGCCGTGTTCGGGCAGACCACAAGGTCGAGGCTCATCATGACGGCGGCCGTGTCGGCAAATGCGCCGCCGTCGTCATCGAAATGCTCGCCCAGCGTTTCGATGCGATCGCGAAACGCGACCTCGCCGATCTGTTCTTCGCCCAGGCCCTTCTGCAGCGAGATCAGCCGCACGCCCGCGATTTCCGCGAATGGCGCTAGTACGGCCAGCGGAAGCGAGCGCGTGCGATCGAGGCGAAACTCCGTGCTGCCCTGCCACGTGATTCCGACCTTGAAGCCCGTGGTTCCCAGGCGTTCGCGCCATTGAGCGACCCGCGTGTGATCAGCGGAGATATAGGGCACGCAATTAGGTACCGTCTCGGGCGTCGTCCCGAGGACGTGCGGCAGGCTCATCAACTCGAGCCAGCGCGCACCTCCACTGACGTCGATCTCCGCGAGATCAGTGATGACGCGTTCGATTCCAGGCACGGTCCGCAGCAGCGAAGCGGACGACGCGTTGGTCCAGATCACGACGCGGTTGCCGAGCTTGGCGAGGTGCGCCGCGAAATTCGCGAACTGGATGCGGTCACCGATGGCCTGCTCGCCGCGCAGAACGAGGAGATCATTCCCCAGGGGGTCGCCCGTCCAGCGTGGAAATGGCGGCGGCTTGAATCCCTCGGGTACGCCGACGCCGAGCGCAAGCCGACGCTCGAACCGCGCCCAGCCGTCGCGCCAATTGCCGACCAACAGGTCGAGGTTCGAGACGTGGTAGAGCACTTCGTCGTCATCAGGGGCCAAGCCTAGCGCCGCATCTGCGTCGGCGCGCGCTTCCTCGGTGCGTCCAAGCTCGATCAGGATTGCCGCCCGGCGTGCGCGCAGCCGGGCCGTGAAGGTCGCGTTCCCCCGCACCATTGGGAGTGTGAGCAAGTGGTCGAAGACAACAGCCGCGTCCTGGAATCGGCCCATTTCCTCCAACGTCAAGGCGCGACCGAAATGGGCCGCCGGCAGGTCATTCTGCAGGAGCGCCGCTTTTTCGTAGCTCGCCAGCGCTTCTTCGCGCCGCGCAAGCTTGAGCAATGAGTTGCCGCGATTGACGAAGGGAACGGCAAGGTCGGGTTTCGCCGCAATGGCTGCATCGAAGCTCGCGATCGCCTCCGGATGTCGACCGAGCGCTGCCAGCGCATTGCCGCGATTGAACAGGGCCTCGAAGAAGTCGGCCTTCATCCCCAACGCGTGGTCGAAGCTAGCCACTGCATCATCGAGATGCCCAATGGCATGGAGCGCGAGGCCACGGTTGATCCATGGCTCGGGGCGCCCTGGATTGGCGGCCAGCGCGCGGTCATGGATGGCCAAAGCCTCCCCAGGCTCACCGCGTTCGATCAGCAGCCGGGCCGCTTGCGTGTAGGCTTCAAACAGGTCCGGCTTGTAAGTGAGCGCGCGTTTGAAGCTGCGCAGTGCTTCGTCGTGCTGTCCGCTCTCCTTCAGCGTGGCGCCAAGCAGATTGTGAGCGAGCGCGTGTGCGGGTGCGAGTTTCACAGCTTTGCGCAGCAACTTTTGCGCTTCGGCGACCTGGCCCTGCTGGGTCATGATGAGGGCCAGCAGGAATACGGCATCAACGTTGCGCGGCTCGCGCCGCATCACCTGCGAATAGCGCAACGCGGCGTCGGCCAGTGCGCCTTGACGGTGCAGCAGCAGGGCCTCTTGCATCAATGGTGTCGGGGAGGATTGCGCCACGCACTTACACCGCTCTCAACCGGCGAGCGGGAGCCCGCCGCGGAGGGGTCTTTATACTAAGTTTGCAGCGAAGTGTTGTGCGATATGCCCGAGTCCAAAACCGGGCTTCGATCAATTCGAACCGGCTCCGATAGGCCCTAGGTCTTATCGGAACATCGGGAAGAAGGGGAAGCCCATCGCAACGCCCCGGTTGCGCGTCGAAGCGTAAGCCCGCCTAGCCGTCCGCTGAGCTGGGGCCGCGCGCCGCGCCGTCGTATATACCGCGCGACGGCCCGCTCTACCGGCGGCTGCCGGTGCGGCAACAACCTGCGGGGCAGCGACCACTGGCGCTGGCGGAGCAGGTTCGGCGCAAGAGCGGGAGTTTCCCGCGCGGGTTCGGTGACAGTCTCTGGCTGCAGCAACTCGCCCCGTCGAAGGGCGGCGATTGCTTGGGCGTCGACGGTGACGAGCCCTGCAGCGGTGCGCCCGTTCGTCGCCACGCTGTTGGCGCTGCTCAGGACCCGCTCCGCCGCGGCGATCGGTCTTGCCGCTATCGCGATGCTGGGCTGTGGATTTTTGGCAGGCCGGGTCGCTTTTTCGCGGCGAATTTGGTGCGCAGGCCGGCGCCGAAATACCAGCAGTCTGGGTTGCGGATGGCGAAGATTTGGGGAGGAACATCAGCGCGCCGGCGCCGACAACCAAACCAATCACAAACACGCCGACGACGCCGCGCGCAAAATCAGACATAAACTCTTACCCCGGCGTTGCGCCGGTCCCCATTGAGCCACCCTGTGGGCGCAAAATAATCGAATAAAATGAATGGCTTCCAGTAGACGTAGGGAGCGCCTGGCTGGCCTAAGATAGGGGGTGGCTTGTACCAAGGTTTAGTGTGTTGCGGCCGGCAGAATGTGCGGCTTTTCAGGTATCGCCTTGAACAGGCTAAAGGATTTTCTCCCCATCTTCGGAGGGCTGTGAACCAGTTCTGCGGTGATCCGCACCGGCGGTCCTCGCGGTAAATTTAAATTGGGGAGTCCCCCGCTGTGACCGAATAGCCACAAATTCATCGGGGCATTTTTTCATAAAGCAGGCCAAAAAGAGGTAATTGCG
>CAVXDE010000013.1:0-16688 GCA_963760435.1 uncultured Alphaproteobacteria bacterium | reverse complement strand
CCGGTCGTTCGTGGACATGACCAGTTGGCGGTATCTTGCGGCCATTCACGGCGTGTCCGAGCAGCTGTGGCGGCACAACGGCTATCTCGCGTCCGGGCGAAACGTTGCCGACCACGACGGAATTCCAGCGCCAGGACAGGGATCAGTGCCAGCATCACACTTGGTATTTCCTGCCCTGGCACCGCGGCTATCTGCGCGCGTTCGAAAAAATCGTTGCCGATGCCATCGCCAAACTGGGCGGGCCCACGGACTGGGCGCTGCCGTATTGGAACTACAACGACGAGCAGAACCCGAACAGGCTGAAACTTCCGCCGGCATTCGGCTCGACGGCCTGGCCCGATCGAGGAACCAATCCGCTGTTCGTGGCCGCCCGCTACGGCCGCACCGGACACACCGGAAAACCGATCGAGCTTGACCCTGACGCGGTCGAACTGGAGACGGCGCTGACCCAATCCCGTTTCGTCGGAACCGCAAAAGGCGGCTCACCGGGGTTCGGCGGGAGGCGGACCGTGCTCCAGCACGCCTTTGCAAATGACGGCGACGAGGGCTTTCTCGAGCACAGTCCGCATGACAACGTCCACGGCGATATCGGTGGCGCCCTCAACAACGTCTTCAACAACCGGCTGGCCCAGGGATTGATGTCGAATCCCTGCACGGCGGCGCTCGACCCGATCTTCTGGCTGCACCACGCGAACATCGACCGGCTGTGGGAGGTATGGCTCAAACGACGGCCTGGGCACTTGAACCCGACGCATGACTCGGCCTGGATGCAGGGCCCGGACGGTGCCCGGCCGTTCGTGATGCCCGAGCCGGACAACAAGACGCGCACCACGTTTCATCCGAGCGAGATGCTTGATACGACGACGCCGAGCCTGGATTACATCTACGAGGATATACGGGACCCGTTTCCGGGGCCTGACCGCATCGCGCGCCGCAGGGAGCACTTGCGCCTGACAATGCCGCTCACCGCAGAACCCGCGACCGCGAAGGAGCCGCAGGTCGAATTGTTGGGAGCCGACGCCGACGCGGTGCATCTCACCGGCCCCGAGATCACCGCACGCGTGCGCCTAGACCCCGCTGCGAGCCATAAAGTCCTGAGAAGCTTTCAGGCGAACGAGCTTGCCGCCCGAGGCGCAAGCGAGCCTGACCGAATCTTCCTGAACCTGGAGAACATCACAGGCTCGAGCGACGCCACCTCATTCAAGGTCTATGTTGACCTGAAACCGGACGAGACCCTGCATGAGCGTCCAGAAAATCTCGCCGGGATCGTCACGCTGTTTGGGTTGAACGAAGCCTGCGCGCTAGATCGCCAACACGGCGGGAACGGGCTGAACAAACCGCTGGAGATCACCAAGGTGATCGATCGCCTCCACCTCGGCGGCCGGCGCGATTTCAATGAGCTTGCTTTGCGCTTCGTCTTGCGTCACGGCCGCGAGAGCGACGTCAGCATCGGGCGCATCAGCCTCTATCGCCAAGGGGAGTAACCGGTGAGCCCGGCGCAGATCGTCACCCAGTTCTTCCGCTTAGACATTCACCCAGCCATGGCCAGCCCGAGTTTCGGGGGCCGGACGGCGAGACCCGTCACGCTTGTTGGCCACGAACCATTCGGCGGCGGCCTTGGCGTCGTCCGCGAAGTCTCTCGGATCGACCAACCCCGCCGGATTGGGGTGGAACGTACAAGCCCCGACTTCTGGCGGATCGCCGGCAAGAGTAAACCTGTACTCATGTTTCGTTTTCTTGTGATGCACGCGCACCTGGTCACCGCGCAGAACGACCAACACAAACTTACCCGACGCATCAACCATCGACTTGCCCCACCCCTCTGTCGTCCATGTTCAGGTTAATGCTTTGCTACCGAGGTTCCGAGTACCTGGCGGTACCCGCGATGTGAACGTCGGATGCAAAAGCACACGAGCACTTACATGATTCTCGCGCCGCAGTTCGAGCTGAAATTCGACCGGTCGAGTGTGCTTCGTGCGCGTGAAAGCAAAGTTAATGACGACCGGCCTGCGACGAAGCGCCTGCCGGCTTGTCCACAGACGGTTCAGACCAGCCGCTCATCGACATGCCCACGCGGCGCCTGCAACAACGATCGTCACGGGGCGCGTTTCTCAAGCCGCGACCTTGCCGCAGCGCTTTGCGCTGATGAAAAGCAGCAATGCGGCGACGGCCAATGACATCGTCTCGAGCTGAGGCTAGTTAACGTTGCGCTGGATCAAATCGCACCCGGCCGGCTCTGCTCCAATGGGCCGCCACCGAGGACCTAGACACAACTATGAAATTCGGACTGTTCGATCACGTCGACCGCAACGACCGCCCGCTCGCAACGCAGTTCGACGAGCGGTTGCGCTTCATCGCCGCCGCCGACGAGGCTGGCTTCTTTTGCTACCATGTCGCCGAGCACCACGCCTCACCGCTCAACACGGTGCCGGTGCCGGGCGTGTGGCTGGGTGCCGTCGCGCGTGCGACGCGCCGCATGCATCTCGGTCCGCTGGTCTATTTGTTGCCGCTTTATTCGCCGCTGCGGCTGATCGAGGAAATCTGCATCCTGGATCATCTGAGCGGCGGGCGGCTCGAGGTCGGGGTCGGACGCGGCGTCTCGCCGTTCGAGCTGATGCACCACAAGATCGACCACGCGGAGTCGCGCGACATCTTCATCGATGCGTTCAACTGCCTGACCACCGGGCTGCAGGCGGAATCGCTCACCTACACGAGCAAGTATTACACATACAAAAATGTCCCAATTCCGCTGCGCCCATTGCAGGCGCCTTACCCCCCGTTCTGGTACGGCTCGTCGAATGCGACGGGTTCGGCCTGGGCCGGCGAGCAAGGACTGCATTTCGTCACCAACGGCGCAACCACACGTGCCAAGGCGAACATCACGGCTTTCAAGCAAGCCTATGCGAAACGCGGCAGCCCTGCGTCACCGCGCGCCGACTTTCCGGGCGGGGTCGCGGTCGGCATCAGCCGGCAGATTGTCGTCGCCGACACGGACGAGGCGGCGCACCGGATCGCCGCTTCGGCCTTCGCCCATTATCATTCCAACCTGCTCTACCTCTGGCGCCTGAACATCGGCGACGATCTCGCCGCGCGCCAGAATGTGCCGATCGCCGGAACCTTCGAGGATGCCCTGAAGGAAGGGACGATCATTGCCGGCAGTCCGCAGACCGTACGCGCGGAGATCGAGAAACAGATCGCCGAGCTCGGGATCAACTATCTGCTGACCTATATGATGTTCGGAACCATGCCGCTTGCGGATGCGCTGCGCTCGCTGCAGCTGTTCAGCAGTGAAATCATGCCGGCGCTGGCGGGGAAGTAAGGAAATCGCGCGGCTATTTCACAATCCCCAACTGGATGTGGATGTCGCGCACGCTGCCATACACGGCTTCGGCCGCCTGGTTGATGGTCCGTTCCGGATGGAGGCGGCAATTGGCGACCGCGCTTGCCGCAATTGCGCGCTTACCGGCTTCGGAGAAGCTCGACCAAACTCCCGGTTTGCCGGCATCCGTATAGGTCCGATCGAGTCGATCCATGACGCCCAGGATGTAGTCGCCGACTTCCTGCTCTTGCGGCGACGGCACGCCAGCCAAAACCTCGCCGGCCCGTTTGGGCGAGTTGAATGCCTGCAGCGCGACCGCGCAGGGGGTATTGGCATCGAGCGCCGCGGCCAATGCGGGACTTATGGCCGTACAGGCGATGATGGCCAGAACGGATCGTTTCATTTCCACGTCTAAAACCTCATATCGGCCGCTTCGTTATTTCACTCAACACCTGCCCGTTCCATCTTCGGCATATCCTGGTGCGTCGCGCACGACGCTGAGACTGTCCGGTGAAGTGCCAAATAAGAATTCTTGGCAAACCACATGTCGATCGTCGCGCCTGGCAGGACCCAATCCGGCGCGCCACTACGGGCGATCCGGGGATGCGCTGCCGCGCTCCGAGGGGCCGCCCTGATGTCGGAGCTTGCGCACAATCGAGTTGAGAGACATCCGATAACCTATTGTGAAAGAGAGAGAATATCCTACCATTCAGCCGCCAAGTAGGCATCGCTACCAGCACCACCTCGGGAGCGAGTTGCCCTTCTATCCGCTCCCTCATACCCCACTTAGGCCGTATTTTTTCGATTGGGTACTACGGTGCCGAGCGGGGGCTCGGTCAAGTGGGGATGGACTGGCGGTGGGGGATTCCGGTCGGGCCAACTGGCCCGTGCTCCTTAACAATTGTGCAACGACTGCTGAGCGATGTCATCGCTCCATGACGCGCCGGACACGCATCCGGCGCGCGAGTGGCTACCGTGCCGCTCAATTCAATAAGACCGTTTTGGGGGTCACTGCCATGTGGAAGAGACTAGCCGCCGCGGCGCTGCTGATGATTTTGGGCAGCGCCAGCGGCTCCGTGCTTGCCGCGCCTGCCGGATCCGATCCCGGCCCGGATGTCGACGCCCGCGTCTACATCTTCCGCGGCGATCTCGGGATCTTCTTCTCGACGGGGATGGATTATCTCGCGGCCGAGCTCAATCAGCGGGGGCTCAACGCAGGCGTCTATCCCTGGGAGAACTGGAAGTCGCTCGCCGACGATGCGATCGCCTACTATCGCGCCCACCCGCACGCCCGCATCATGCTGGCCGGCCACTCGCGCGGCGGCGACGGCCTCGTCGCCATGTCGTGGCGGCTGCACGATGCTCACGTCCCGGTCGCGCTCGCGGTCGCCGTTGATCCGACCCGCGTGGTCGGCAAGATCCCGCCCAATGTCGAGCGCTTCATCAATCTCTATCAGTCCAACAACATGTTGGGCGGTGGCGCCGCGCAGCCAACGCGCGCGTTCCACGGAACCTATGCCACCGTAAACCTCGCCGAGCGCATCGAGATGACGCACGTCACGATCGACAAGGCTCCGGCCCTGCACCAGGCGATCATTCCGAAATTCATCGAAGCAGCTCGCTATCACTCGCCGCCCCCCGGTTCGCGCATTGGCATCGAGTATCGGGTGCCCGCCGGCGCGCCAATCGAGGTTTGGGACAGCGGCATGCAGGTCTCGGCCAGTGCGGACGATACCGCCGACACGGTTGGTCGCCGCTACGGGGTCCCGGCCTGGGTCGTGGCCCAGCTCAACAAGGTCAGCGCGGAGGAGCGCATCGCGGCCGGCCGTACACTGATCGTGCCGCGCATGGCCTATGCTCCCGGAACTGGAACCGGGGACCCCGCGCTGGCAGATGCATTTGTCTCAGTGCTGCTCTCGGGGATCAAACCCGATCCCGCGCCTTTGCCTGAGGGCACGACGGAGGTGTCGGAGAAGACCGAGCCGTAAAGGCCTGACCAATTCCGACTGACTCTCCTGAGGTTTTGGTACAAGATGATACGCGGAACCGGCGCGTTTCAAGACTCCGCCGGCGGCACCACGACCGAACCAGTCTCGAGCAGCGACTTGAGGTTGGACAGAACCTGCGGCCAACCACCGGACACCGCCTCGATCAACTTCGAGGCTTCGCGCTCGATCGAGTGCGTGACCGTCAGTTTGATCGCGCTGTCCATCGGTTCGATTTCCATCACGCACAGCGACCAGCCTTCGTCCTTCAGCTCCGGCCTGAACTCGTTGCGCCAGCGGATCGCCAGGCGCGCCGGCGGCTCGAACTCGACGATCTCGCCGGTGTCAGCAACCCGTCCGTCGGGCAAAATGAGTTTCCAGGCCCCGCCCACCTTCCAGTCAGCCTCCGGCCGCGCCCCGCGCATCTTCCACTCAGCGTCCGGCCGGACCGCACGCCAGTATTGCTGCGCGAATTCCGGGTTGGTGAGTGCCGACCACACGCGCTCGGGCGTGGTGCGGATGTAAGTCACGTAGACGAAGCGGCTCTCGGCTGACTTAGTCACGGTCTTCTCCCTCCAGCGCTTTCTTAAGGGTTGCGAGCGCGCGCAAGCGCCCGCGCTCGAACTTGCTGATCCAGCGCTCGGCAATCGCGTTGATCGGCACTGGATTGATGAAGTGCAGCTTCTCCCGGCCCTGGCGTTTGAACGAGACGAGGTTCGCCTCCTCCAGGATCGCCAGATGCTTGGCCACCGCCTGACGCGTCATCTCCAATCCCTCGCACAGCTCACCCAGCGTCTGGCCATTCCTCCGGTGCAGCCGATCCAGCAATTGCCGGCGGCTCGCATCGGCCAGGGCCCGAAACACAGCGTCGTCATCCATGCGCATATTATGGAACCATTTGGTTCCGTATTATATAAGGAACCTCTCGGTTACATGTCAAGCGGCAATTTGAAATGTTGAAACTAAGCCAAATCGGCGCCGATCACGCGTTCGAGGCGGCGGCACATGGTGACCGCGTCGGCTTCAGGAATATTGGTGAAGCCCAGCAGCAGACCGCCCTCGCGCCGATATCTGATCACGCGACTGGAAAGAGCATCGATGGCAAAGCCGGCGGCCTGAGCCTTGCGCGCCAAATCGGTATCGCGGACACCGCCGCCCACCCGCGCAAGCAGATGCATGCCGCCCGGCTCCAAATCGACCGCGAGGCGTTCGCCAAACACCGCAGACAAAGCCTCGGCCAGCGCTTGGCGGCGCGCCGCGTAAAGGCTGCGCATGCGTTTGAGGTGGCGCGCAAAGTAGCCTTCGCGCATGAAGGTTGCGACCACGCGCTGTTCGAATGTGGATGCGCCGGCACTCCGGCTCAGGATTATATTGTTGAACGCCTCAACAAGTTCCTCGGGCAAGACCAGATAGCCAAGCCGCAGCCCCGGGAACAGAACTTTGCTGAAACTGCCCGCATAAAGAACGCGGTCCGCGCGGTCGAGGCTCTTCAACGCCGGGAGTGGACGGCCGCGATAGCGGAACTCGCCGTCGTAATCGTCCTCCACCACATACGCGCCCGCTTCGCTCGCCCAGGCCAGAAGGGCAAGCCGCCTAGGCAGCGAGAGCGCCACACCAAGCGGCGCCTGATGCGATGGTGTGACAATAGCGAGCCGCGCATCGTGCGCACTGGCGATACCGTCACCGACGCGCAATCCATCTGCGTCGACCCGGACCGGCACCAGGGGTACGCCCGCGCGCTCCAGCGCTGCGCGTGCCAAGTGGTATCCGGGATCTTCAAACCAGACCTTGTCTCCGCGACGGAGCAGGACACGACCGATCGCGTCGAGTGCACCTTGGTAGCCTGACGTGATCACGATCTGCCGCGCTTCGCATAAAATGCCGCGCGCGACCGCCAGGTAAGCGGCGATGGCTTCACGCAGTGGCGCAAAGCCCGCGTGCTCCGGATAGCCCATATCCGCGACGGAAAGGCCGCGCCCCTGCCACGCGATCAGCCGCGACCAGAGCTTGCGCGGAAACGCATCGACCGCCGGCAACCCAAGCTGGAACGGTTTGGCTGCACCGGTCAGGACGTTGGATGGTGCCAGCCGCGGGGGTGGCTTGCTTGTTGCTGCGGCGTGCTCCACACGAGGAAGCCCGGGAGACACGATGGTTCCCGACGGCCGGCGGCCAATGACATAGCCCTCCCCGGCCAAGATCGCGTATGCGGCATCGACGGTCCCCCGCGCGACCATCAGCTGCTGCGCCAGTGTGCGAGCGGACGGCAAGCGATCGCCCGGGCGCAGCTGCCCGGCGCTGATGGCGGTTCGAAAATAGTCGTAGATTTGGCGATGCAGCGGACCCCCGCCGCGGGCGAGAATCAGCCTGGGGTCTTCGGAGGGTGCCATGGCCCATTCAGATTATCCATCCATGGCCCTGGCGAATAGGCCATCGCAGTTTAGCTTGGCAACGACCGGACAGGAAAGGAACCAACGATGGACGAGCAGAGACTATCCGCCCCGAAGATCGCGCCCGACGGCTACAAGGCGCTGCGCAGCGTCGAGGCCTACCTGCACCAGTGCGGGCTCGAGAAGTCGCTGATCGAGCTCGTCAAGATGCGAGCCTCGCAGATCAACGGCTGCGCCTATTGCCTCAACATGCACAGCAAGGATGCGCGGCGGGCGGGCGAGACCGAGCAGCGGCTTTATGTGCTCAACGCCTGGCACGAAGCTTCCATTTACACGCCGCGCGAACGCGCCGCGCTCGCCTGGACGGAAGCACTGACTCACGTCGCTGAGACGCACGCACCGGATGACGTTTACGCGGCGTTGCGTCCGCACTTCAACGAGAAGGAGATCGTCGATCTCACGATTCTGATCGGCATGATCAACTTGTGGAACCGCCTGGCGATCGGAATGCGCAATCCGGTCGCCGCGGATAGCGCTGCGGCGGCTGCGTAAATTGCCTCATGCTGAAGCCGGCTGCGGGATGCTTCGGGCCCGCACCGGCAGCGGCGGGAACGCCAGCGCAATGGCGACAGCGCCGAGTCCAACGCTGAACGAGCCGATATAGAGCCAAGCGTAGCTGTTGAAGTTGTCGAAGATCAATCCGCCGACGATCGGCCCCAACGCCATGCCGAGGGCCGATACCATGGTGGCTGCGCCAAACAGCGTGCCCATGATGCGCGGGCCGAAATATTCGCGCGCCAGCACCGCATAAAGCGGCATGACGCCTCCGTAAGCCAGGCCAAACACGAGCGAGAGCGTGTAGAATTCCGGCAGCCGGCTGACGAACAGGTAGCTGCCGATCGCCAAAGCCTGGACCAGGAGCCCACCCACAAGCACCTGCTTCACGCCAATCCGGTCGGCGAGGATGCCGAGCAGCAGGCGTCCACCGAGGCCAGACAAGCCCTCCAGGCTGTAGATACTGACCGCTGCCATCGCCGGAATGCCGCAACCAATGGCGTAGCTCACCATGTGGAAGATCGGCCCGGAATGGGCCGCGCAGCACAAGAAGAACGTCAGTGCGAGGATGATGAACTGCGGCGAGCGCAGCGCTTGCGCAGCGGATAGGCCAAGTCCATCAGGCGCGACCTGCGGACTGGGCCCGACACCTGCCGCCCCGGCGGCCTTCGGAGGCTGCCGCACCAAAAGGGCGGCGGGGATCAGCAGAATCCAGGCGGCGATGCCAATGGTCAGCATCGCGGTGCGCCAATCATAAGTCGAGATCAGCCAGCGCGCGAACGGCGAGATCGTCATTGGGGCGACGCCCATGCCGGCGGAAACGAGCGACACCGCGAGGCTGCGATTGGTCTCAAACCAGCGCGTCGCCGCCGCGATCATCGGCGCAAAGAATGCGCCCGCCGCAACGCCGATGACGATGCCGTAGACCAACCGAAACTCCAGGAGCGACGTCGCACGGCTGGCCAGCACGAGGCCAAGGCCCAGCAGCAGCGCGCCGGTCAGCACAACGAGACGTGTGCCATACCGGTCGCTCACCGCACCCCAGCCGAACCCCGCGACACCCATGGCGAGGAAATCCAGCGTCATCGCGCTGGAAATGCCGGCGCGCGACCAACCCGTGTCGACGGACATCGGCTGCAGGTAAACCGCAAGCGAAAACATCGCCCCGATGGCGACGCAGGTCATCAGCGCGCCAACCCCGACGATGACCCAACCGTAGGACTGCTTCATGTCCGAATGCACTCCGCTCCGAGACAATAAGTTGATATCAACATTATTGACGTGTGTCAAAGCCTCTCCTCTTCAGGCATTTGTGAACGCCTGGGTCAGTGACCGGCGAATGTGATAGTGGGGTCAATACCGGAGTGACGCCATGAGCCTCAGCAAAAAGACATCGCTGCAGACCTTCGTGGTGCTGCTGCGCGGCATCAATGTCGGTTCGACCAGAAAGGTCCCCATGGCGGACCTGCGCGCGATTTGCTTGAAACTCGGGTGGACGCGTCCGGAGACCTATATCCAGAGCGGCAATCTTATCGTCGAAGCAAGCGGTGATGCGCCGCGGGTGTGTCGTGCTCTGGAGCCGGAGTTGGCTGCCCGTTTTGGTTTTACGGTCGACGTCGTGGTGCGCACCGCGTTCAGTTGGGCAACCTATGTGGCCGCCAATCCGTTCGCGAACGATGCCGCCGTACTGGACAAGATGGTGCATCTCTACGCGTCGCGTGACCCGCTAGCATCGGGCGCGGCCGACGTGCTCAATGAACGCGCCCGCGTTGGCGAGCGCATCCACATTGCCGGCGGCGCCCTCTGGATCGACTACGGCACCCCCGGTGTCGCCGGCTCCAAATTGACCCCATCGTTGATCGACAAAGCGTGCGGATCCCCGACAACGGGCCGCAATTGGAACACCGTACTGAAAATCCGCGACATGCTGGCAATCCGCAACAAAGCTTGATGCGGCGGCGAACGTTCGCACGGCCTCATTCGTTGATGGCGGGGGTCGACTGGCGGAGGCCACCATGAAGATCGGCATTGTCGGAACCGGAAAGGTCGGCTGTGCTTGCGCCATGGCAACGGTCATTCGCGGCAGCGCGCGCGAAATCGTGCTGGTCAACCGCACGCGCAAGATGGCCGAGGCGGTCGCGACCGACATTCGCTATGGCGTTCCGCTCGGACGTAACGTCGACATCGTCGACGGCGACTATGACGCGCTCCAGGGCGCCGGGATCGTCCTGATCACGTCCGGAGTCAATGAGAAGACTGGCGGAGCCACGGACCGCAGCGATCCGCAGGGTCGACTACGGCTCCTCGATGCCAATGCCAAGATTTATCGCGACATCGTGCCCAGGATCGTGGCTGCCGCGCCGCAAGCAGTGTTGCTGGTCGTAACCGACCCACCCGATCCTTTAGCCGATGTGGCCCGCGATATGTGCCCACATGCTGCCGTGCTGAGCACTGGCACCTATCTCGATAGTCAGCGCTTTCGCATTCATCTCGGCAGGCACTTCGGCGTCGACGCGGCCCATGTCGAGGCGCAAGTGATCGGCGATCACGGCACCGCACAAGTGTTCCTGTGGTCCTCGGCGCGGATTGGCGGCGTCTCCCTCGCCCAATTGGTCAAGCAATGCGGCGGGAACCTGAGCGATCTCCGCCAGCGCGTCGAGAAGGACGTCCGCTACGCGAACATCACCATCATCGAAGGCAACGACGCGAGCCAATACGGGATCGGGATCGTGTCGACGCGCATCGCCGAGATGGTGCTCGCAGACGAGCGCGCCGTGGTTCCGATTGGAAGTTTCCAAAGCAAGTTCGGCGTCACGCTGTCATTGCCGAGCGTGGTCGCACGCCGCGGCGTTGTCCGCGTGTTCGAACCGGAACTGTCCGATGAAGAACATAGCGGACTGGAGAAAAGCGCCAAGATTTTGCAAGAAGCCCTCGACCGCGTGCGCCATCAGTAGGGCCGCGGCAGAGGAGATGCACACCTCTTGATCCATCTCAAAGCGCCACAAGCCTAGTGTGATTTGTTGCCCAGGGCCGGCCCATCTCAGGGGCGGTGGCGGTCCTCGCTGAAGGGCATGGCCTGCTTGATGGCGGGGACCGCTCTCAGTTCGTTCGTGGCCGAAACAATCGCATCCGCCGCCACCTTAGGGTCCTGTCGATCAACTGACGGAGACCTGAATGGACCGGCAACGAACCCAACCCACGAGCACGTTTCTGTCCGACTGCGCGCGCATCCATCGCGAATGGCATATCCGCGCCAAGACCCTCGACACCGAGGGTCTCCTCGCCCTCTACGCGACGGACGCCGTGCTCGAGAGCCCGCTGGTGACGGCGATCCTTGATGGACGCGCCAGCGGAATCCTGCGCGGCCATGACGAATTGCGCTTGTTCTTCGCCGAAGGTGCCCGCCGCAGGCCCAACGAACTTGTCCGCTGGTATCGAACCGGCACATGGCTTACCGACGGGGAGCGTTTGTTGATCTGGGAATATCCGCGCGCCACACCGGACGGCGACCAGGTCGATATTCTCGAAGTGATGGACATTGTCGACGGATCGATACGGCACCACCGCATTTATTGGGGTTGGTTCGGGAGTGCGATGCTCACGCGCAGCGCCATCGCCAAAGCAGGACGCGCCGGCATATCACCTGCTTCGGTCCGTGCAGATTAGGCAAGCGATGCCGGGGCCGAAGCGATCCGCATCGCCACCGCCTCGGCATTGCTGTTTTAGAAATCTTTATCAGCTCGCATGAGATGCGGTACCAGACCAACGACTCCCTCCAGATCGTCGAGATAGTATCTGCACCGCTCATTGTTGGACTTGAGTCCCAACATCAACAGCGCCGCGAAACTGTCCGTTCCAACGCGGGACTCTCGACTGCTTGCCGCTCTCTTCCACAGTGTGTCGAGATCGAGCTTCGGATCGAGCTGTGTCAACATGTGCTCGATACTGCTAACCTCGTTACGAGCTCTTCGCATCTCTTCGAATGAGATGAAATCGTCAGAGGATACGAAGTTCGTTCTCGTCTGCTGGCGCTGCTGGCAGCCCCTTACGCAGATATAATCGACGTAAGCTCGTTGCATCAGAATGTCGGGCCGGCCAGCCAAATCCGCCAAGTCTTGCGCCGCCACCTGCTGTCCGCTCAGCAGGCAGACCAGCGCGGTCATTGCCATCCGCACGTGAACCCCTCGCTGACTTTCCTAGGGGACAGCGGACAGGGCTGAAAACAGCGCGGTTCCGACCAGCGCCGATATGGCAATTGCTCCGTATAACAAGACGCTGTTGAAGTGGCGCTCCGAGAGTTTTTGCAGCATCACGTCCTCACTCATTTCAATCTGCAGCAACGTCCCACCACCACCGGTATTAGGCTATATCGAGCGCTTAAGACGTGACAATGACTATTCGCGCTCGAGTTGTTGATTTTCGGAAACCTGCTCTGCACGCCTGACATGACCGGCATTGCCCCATCCGACATCGCACAACAGCCGCGCCGAGATGGGATCTGCGTCCGACCGATCAGATAGTCTCTCCTATCATTGCGAACAAAACCGGAAACGTGCTCACTGGGCCGCTTCCGTTAACCATGATTCGGTGCGTGCCCGATGTCGGCGTCCTCCTTCGCTCAGCTCAATGCGCAGCAACGCAAGGCCGTGGAACACGGCGGCACCGCGATTGCGAAACGGTCGCCGCCGCTGCTGATCATTGCGGGCGCGGGATCAGGCAAGACCAATACATTGGCGCATCGAGTTGCACATATCGTTATGTGTGGTGCGGATCCGCGTCGGATCCTGCTGCTCACCTTCTCGCGCCGCGCCGCCGCCGAAATGACGCGCCGGGTCGAACGGGTCGCCGCCGGGACCGCAGGGACGCAGGCCGGCGCGCTCGCGGATGGCTTGACTTGGTCGGGCACGTTCCACGCGATCGGGGCGCGGCTCCTGCGCACATACGCAGACCAGATCGGACTGGACCGAGCCTTTACGATCCACGATCGTGAGGACTCCGCCGACCTGATCAACCTCATCCGCCATGAGCTCGGATTGTCCAAGACCGGTTCGCGGTTTCCGGCCAAGCACACATGCCTCGCGATCTACTCCCGCGTGGTCAACGCCGAGGCGACGCTCGGCGACGTGCTCGGCTCGGCATTTCCGTGGTGCGTCGCATTCGAATCCGAGCTCAAGCATCTCTTTGGCGCCTATGTGGAGGCCAAGCAGGTCTCAGAACGTGCTCGATTATGATGACCTGCTGCTCTACTGGGCCCAGATGATGCGTGAGCCGGAGATCGCGGCGGACGTGGCCAGCCGTTTCGATCATGTGCTGGTGGATGAATATCAAGACACCAATCGGTTGCAGGCCTCGGTCCTGCTTGCGCTCAAGCCGGACGGTTGCGGTCTCACGGTCGTCGGCGACGATGCACAATCAATCTATTCCTTCCGCGCTGCCACTGTCCGAAACATCCTTGATTTTCCGGATCAGTTCAGCCCCCAGGCAGAGATCATCACGCTTGACCAGAACTATCGATCGACGCAGCCGATCCTGGCCGCTGCCAATGCGGTGATCGACTTCGCGGCAGAGCGCTTCACCAAGAACCTCTGGTCGGAGCGCCGGGCCGGCGAGCGCCCGGCGCTGGTCACGGTCCGCGACGAGGGCGAGCAGGCGCGCTACGTGGTCGAGCAAGTGCTTGCAAACCGCGAATGCGGCAGCGCCCTGAAAGCGCAAGCCGTTCTGTTCCGCGCCTCGCATCACAGCGGACCGCTCGAGATCGAGCTGACGCGGCGCAACATTCCGTTCGTCAAATTCGGCGGCTTGAAGTTTCTGGAAGCGGCTCACGTCAAAGACGTACTGGCGCTGCTTCGGTTCGTGGAAAATCCGCGCGATCGCGTGGCCGGATTTCGGATCCTGCTCTTGCTCCCGGGCATCGGACCTGTTTCGGCGGCGCGGATCCTCGATGAACTCTCGGCGGGTGGCCCGGGGCCGACACCGCTGCGCGTCGCGACACCCCCTTCGCGCGCCGCCGAGGACTGGTCGTCGCTGGTCGACGCGATCGAGGAACTCCAGCACGCGAGCCCGGGCTGGCCCGCCGAGCTCGAACGGGTCTGTGCCTGGTATGACCCGCATCTCGAGCGCAGACACGAGGATGCCGTTGTGCGGCGGGCCGATCTGGCGCAACTCGTCCAGATAGCCTCGACGTATCCGTCGCGTGAGCGTTTCCTGACCGAGCTGACCCTCGACCCACCGGGCGCCACCAGCGATGAGGCGGGCGCTCCACACCTCGATGAGGACTATCTGATCCTATCAACCATCCATTCGGCCAAAGGCCAGGAATGGACCTCGGTGTTCGTTCTCAACGCGGTCGACGGCTGCATTCCGTCCGACCTTGCGACCGGCACCACGGCCGAGATCGAAGAGGAACGGCGGCTGCTCTATGTGGCAATGACCCGCGCCAAGGACAGCCTTCATCTGATCGTGCCACAGCGCTTCTACGTGCATCAGCAGGCCAACCGCGGCGACCGTCACCTCTATGCGACGCGTACACGGTTCATCCCCGCAGCAACCCTCGGTCTGTTCGAGAGCCGCAGCTGGCCGGCGGCAAACTCTACCCCCGGGGCGGCACAGCGAGGGCCGGCCACCCGCATCGATATCGGCGTCCGGCTCAGACGCATGTGGCGGTGACGGGCCGGACCAATGCTCAATCAATATTTCCAAAGGGAATAGAGCCAAACCCCGAGCACGACGAGCGCCAGTGCGGCCGGACCACGCCAGCCCCACCGCATGAGCCAAAAAATCAGCTTTTCCGGATCCATGGTCACCCATCGCAAATTCGCGCGCGGCCAAGCTTAGCAGCTTAGCGCGCGCAAATCTCACGAGCGCCGGCACCTCATGAGCGGTCCAGTGCGGCGTCCAATGCGGCCACAAATTGCTTGGCGTCTTTCTCGTAAACTTTCCAGCCCCGAAGCGTCACCGGTCGCTGCGTCTGATGCCCGCCTGAGACGACCGTTTCCCATTGCCCGGTCTCGATCGAACGGTCGGGGTCGCGGCCATCGGCTTGGCAGAGGGCGCGGGCCACGCGTTCGATCCGATCCGGGTTGGCGCTCCTAGGCGATTGCGGTTTGGAGGCGAGGGCTTTCATAACGCGGAACGTGTCGGTCAGGCTCATATCCGTGCGGTCCGTGTCATCCGGCTTGGGCTGCACCCGGTCCCGCATATCAGTCGTTGCCCCTCCGGGCTTGGGCGCGTGGCGGCCGGTTTGCGCTCTTAGGTCCGAGTTCATCGTTGAGATCGAAGGTCGCCGGGGTTGCATCGCCGCCGTCTGCGTGCCGCTTGCGGCTATCGGCCCGCGGCGTGGCGAGCGGCGGCTCCGTGCGGCGTGCGTCGTGAGCACGCAGCCCGAGCCGGTCGAACCCGTCAGCGATGCTCAACAGTGCGGTCCTGATATTGCGGTCCCGCAGAAGCCCGGCTGTGGCGCGCGCCTTGGTCGGCCGATCACGCCACTGATCCGGACCAGCCTTAGTTCTGTCCTCCGTCGCATGCCTTTCAACTAATGCCCCGCCCGTTATCCGGCCGGTTGCGGCCGCACCCGGATCGGCGCGTCTTCTCCCCGCGTCATGCTCAGACCTGACGATGAAGGTTATTCCCGACGCGACCTCTGCAAGCGAAGATGAAGGCCGGATGACGCTTCGATGAAATCAACAGATTTTCCGTTGCGTTCTCGCCCGAAAACGCGGGAGCACGGTTACCCGCCAAATCGGTGCGCGAATTGGGTCGCTTAGTCATATGCGTGCAACAAAAAGCCTTTCATCTGACGGTCGGGTGGGCCTGTGGAGGTAACTATGACCGATCTCGCCGCTCACGCCGGCGTTGGCGTATCGACTGACGCGCGACCGAAGCTCGACGGCTTCGGCAACATCAAAAGCATCATCATATTCGGCGGGCTCTTGGCAGCCGCCGTGCTCTACGTCGCCTACAGCCTCTATCGTCGATGTCGCGGACAGCGGCACCAAGACGACGACGATCCTGCCCTATCTGCTGTTGTTCGTGGCGTTGCTGATTGCGCTTGGGTTTCGAATTCGTCAACGGTTTTCACGACACCGCCAACGCGGTCGCAACCGTGATCTATACCCATTCCATGCCGGCGCCGGTCGCCGTGGTCTGGTCGGGCTTCTTCAATTTCCTGGGCGTGGTGCTCTCATCCGGCGCGGTCGCGTTCGGCATCGTGTCGCTGCTTCCCGTCGAGCTGATCTTGCAGGTCGGCAGCGCGGCCGGTTTCGCCATGGTGTTCGCGCTGCTGATCGCCGCGATCATCTGGAACCTCGGCACGTGGTATCTCGGCATTCCCGCGTCGAGTTCGCATACGCTGATCGGATCGATCATCGGTGTCGGTATCGCTAATGCGCTGATGCGCGGTCAAGACGAACCTCCGGTGTCGACTGGAGCAAGGCCACCGAAATC
>CAVXDE010000012.1:0-15795 GCA_963760435.1 uncultured Alphaproteobacteria bacterium | reverse complement strand
TAAGCAATTCCCGCCACGCCTGGACCGCCGCCGGGGTGACGGAATACATGCGTGCGTTGGCGAACAACATGATGAAGTGTCACCGCGTCGCCGGAACGATCGCCCAGCCGACTTTCACGATGCCGTGGCCCCAGCGCATCGGCAGGTCGAACGGCGGCTGGATCTGCGCGCCCTGTTCGAGGGCGGTCCGGTAAGGCGGCGGCAGATTATCGCGGTCATCCGCGGTCCAGACCACCACGGCGCCGCGCGCCCGCAGGTCGGCGGGATCAACCCACGGCACGCGCGCGAGCTTGCCGTCAATGATCGCGCGCGGGTGCGTTGCGCCGTAATTGTGGATATTTCCGGCAAGCCACATGTCGCCGATCACATAGGCCAGCCGGCGGCCGGTTACCGCCTGGTAGCGCTGCGTGATTTCCTGCGCGAGGCGGTCGCCCGGAAAGAGTGACGTGCGGTAGTGCGTACCGATGAACGGCATCACCAGATAATCGACCATGAAGGCGAGCGCGTAGCAGACCGTCACGATACTCCAGATCACAATGACGCGCTCGAGCCGCGCGCGATCGATCAAAACCCGCGCGGTCATCACCATCCACAGGCCGAGAAACAACCAGAACGGATAGCCCCACATGGTGATCAAGCGCCGGCCCGAAATCAGTGAGGACGCGAGCAACAAAATCGCTGGTAGAAAGACAATCGTGGTGAAGTACCACCAATCGAACTTATCGGCTGGCGTGCTGTGCGACGTTGCGCGCGGCTGGACCAGTGGCAGTGCGATGAAGAACGACGGGATCAACCAGAAGAACTGACCGGCCAGAAAAACGCCGGGCCATTTGAGATGATCCCACGCGCCCTTGGCCTCTGAGAAGCGGACATCGACATATTGGAGTGGCAGAAAGTCGTGCGTGATCAGCCAGACGAGATGCGGCGACACCACCAACAAACCGACCGCAATCGCCACATAGGGGCCGGGTGTTGCCAGCACGCGGCGCGCCGTGGGCTCGGCCAGCACGAACAGCGCCATCGGAATGGCGAGCAGCGGCACGAAATATTTCGCCCAGAACGCCATGCCGAGCGCCAAGCCGGTCAGGACCCAGAACCACAGGCGTCCCGTTCGCAACGCGCGATAGAGCGCAAAGGTGGCGAGTGCCCAGAACGGCAGCTGGATCACATCGTGATTGAACTTCGGTGCGGTGAAATTGTAGTAGTGCAGCCCGTCAGCAATGAGCACGCTCACCAGCGCGCCGGACGTGCCGACCAGCGGCAACGCCGTGAGCCAGATGATCGCGAACGTCGCGATGATGACAAGCTGCGCGAGCAGATAGTAGCTCCAATCCGTGCCGATCAGCTGGTGCATGATCTCGACCAGCCACCACGGCAGCGGCGGCAGCTTGTCGTAGCCGAGCTGCCATTCAGGACCGTAGGTCAGCGCTTCATTCAGATCGAGCGGCAGGTTGGGATAGAGCACGCTCGGGAGCACCGTCCAGATGACGATGTGAACGGCGCAGAACAGCGCAAACGCCGCCGCGGGCTGTTTCTCGATCCAGGCCACAACTCTGCCCACCCATGAACTCCTGTGCAGTGCGCCGTTGTGCATGCTAAAGCACCTTTTGGTCACTTGAACAAAAACCTCTCGGCTCGTCATGGCCGGGCTTGTCCCGGCCATCTCGCTTAGGTAGGCACGGCCGTGCCCTTGCTATCGAGATCGCCGGGACAAGCCCGGCGATGACGTGGGAGGGTTCGGGAATTCAGCCAGATCTGCCCATGTCCCTTCCCCGTCTGAGCGCCATCGTGATCACCCGCAACGAGGCCGCCAATATCGGCGCATGCCTCGACACCCTCGCGTTCTGCGACGAGCGCATCGTGGTCGATTGCGGCAGCAGCGATGACACCGTGGCAATCGCCCAACAAAAAGGCGCGCACGTCACGCATCATGATTGGGCCGGGTTCGGTCCGCAGAAAAACTTCGCGCTCTCGCTCGCGCAGGGCGACTTCGTGCTGTCGCTCGATGCCGACGAGCGCGTGACGCCCGAGCTCGCGCAAGCGATCCAGCAGGCGATCGCTCGTGGCGATGCGGACGCCTGGGAGTTTCCGCGCCTGTCCAGTTTCTGCGGCCGGCCGCTGCGCCATTCGGGCTGGTTTCCGGATTATGTTCTGCGGCTGTTTCGTCGCGGCAAGGCGCGCTTCAACGATGTCATTGTGCATGAGCGGGTGATCTGCGACGGCGTGGTGAAGCGGCTCGCGCCGCATCTCGTTCATCATCCGGTGCTCCGCCTCGAAGATGCGATCTCGCGCATCGACCGTTATTCCACCGCGAGCGCCGCATCGTTGGTCGCGGCGGGACGGCGTGTCACGTTCTTCACCGGCATCGGCCATGGGCTTGCATCATTCCTGCGTGCCTATGTGTTGCGCGGCGGATTCCTGGACGGACCGGAAGGCTTCCTGCTCGCCGTCGCCAACGCCGAGGGCAGCTACTATCGCTACATGAAAGCCTGGCTCGCGGCCCGCGCCAGCCCGGTCGCATCCAACAAACCCTGAGCACGCGCGATCACCGCGGCGCCGGTGATATCCCGCATGCAGGCGTGCTGATGCGGACAGCGCGCGAGCGTGCGCAAGTAACAGGGCGCGCAGGGGATCTTGCTCTGCAGCACCGCATCGAGGCGCCCGTAGGGACCGATCCAGATCGGGTCGGTCGGCCCAAAGATGCTCACCACCGGGCGGCCGCGCGCGACGGCGAGATGCATCGGCCCGGAATCGTTGGTCACGCACAAGCTCGCGCGATCAACAAGTGCGACGAGCTCAGTGAGGCTCGTCTTACCGGCAAGATTGATGACGCCGGGCGCGTCACCGGCAATTTGCGCGCAGAGCGCATGCTCGCGCGGCGATCCCGCCAGCATCACGGCGAAGCCCTGGTTCATGAAATGAGCGTGCCACCTCGGCAAAGCCCTGCTTGGCGCCACGCCTTGGTTTCCCACACCGTGCCCGGCGCGATGACGATGGGACCGCGCGCTCTATCAACAACTCCATGCTGCGATAGCAATGACGCGACCCGCGTGCGTGCCGCCGGCGGAATCGGAAACGAGAAATCCGCGGCGCTCTCATCAAGCCCGAGCATCGGGCCGATGCTCAGGTAGCGATCAACCGCATGGACCTCGAGTGTCGGCAGGCGAATATGATGCGTGTAGGCGAGCCAGCTCAGCTCGCGCGCCCCTTGCCAGGCATGCCGGCGCGCCGCTTGCGGTAGCTCGCGGTCCGAGGCGGCCCACACTTGCGCGCGCGGCCGGTCGAAACCGATGCGCACTGGCGCGCCAGTCGCCAGCGTGAACACGGCCGTGCGGAACTGGCCATGCATGTCGATCACGAGGTCATAACGCGTCGCGCGCAGATTTGCGGCGAGCCGCGCCTGTATTGGCAAACGGCCGCAGCCGCCAAGGCTCCGACCATTCGCCGCGGGCAAATTCGATGACGTTGCTGATCCCCGGATGATGCCGCAACAGCTCGGCGATCTCAGGCGATGCAAGCCAGTCGATGCGCGCCGCCGGATAGCGCTTGCGCAATTTGTTAAGCACCGGGATCGTGTGCAGCACGTCGCCGACCGCCGACAGCTTGATCAGCAGGATCCGCTGGAAGTCGCGCAGTTGTGAGATCGGACGACGTCAATCCAGACGCAGGAACTTCGCTTGGCGTCAAGAACCTCTCAGTTCGTCATGGCCGGGCTCGTCCCGGCCATCTCGCTTAGGAGGCACTGACCGTGCTTCCACTATCGGGATCGCCGGGACAAGCCCGGCGATGACGACGGAGAGGGTATCCAGTTGGGCGCGGCGCACGTTGCCACTCAATGCCGGGTCGGCCACAGCGCCTCGGTCACACGCTTGAACGCCGCTGAGGCGTGATGCCGCAGCATCGCAACGCGCTGATGCTCCGCCGTGGTGAGCCAGTTGAACTGGATGACCTTGCGCTGGCCCACGAACGCCTCGTGCCCGTGCCAGGAATTGTCGGAGCGGCGGAATGCCAGCAGGGTTCCGCCGATCGGCGATACCTCGGCGACGTAGTCGTTGAGGTCGGTGCCGGAGCGAAGGATGCGCAGGCGGCCACCCTCCGGCGACCATTGATCGTTGGGATAGAGCAGCACGGTGATGATCTTGGTCTTGGAATCCGTGTGGATCTGGCCATCGCCGGACCCGCACATGCCCCGCACCGTCGTCACCGTCGGACGCCCGGTCAGATCAAGGCCGAACTTGCGCTCGAAGGCCGCGCGAAAACGATCGCCCTCGAGCTCGTCCAACAGCTCCTGGAACGCCGGCCCGTAGGGCACGACGTTGACCGGGAAACTGCCGCGCTGCGTGACCTTCGGGTAATCGCCGTTGAGCCGCGCCAGCGCGGCCGGCCCGATGAAGTTCGGGACGATGACGTATTCGAACGGCTCTTTGGCGAGCGGCGTGGTATCCAACGCCTCGTATCGGAACAACTCTCCCATCACCCCTCGCTTCGTTCCGAGATTGAAAATTCCGCGTTGTTTTCGATTCTCCTGCGGGACATCGTCAAGCGCGGAAGTGTTAATAGATACTTAACATAGCACGAGCAACCAGCCAGTGCTCGTATAGGATGCATTCTTCGGCGGTATTCCATGCTCAACGACACCGAGGTGGCCATCATCGGCGGCGGCGCGGCCGGCATTGGGGCGGCGCGCCGGCTGCACGACGCGGGCGTGCCCTGCCTCATCATCGAGGCGCGCTCGCGGCTCGGCGGCCGGGCCTGGACTTCGACCGAGCGCGGAGGCTTTGCGCTCGACCTTGGCTGCGGCTGGCTGCATTCCGCCGACCGCAACCCGTGGACCAGGATTGCCGAGCGGCAGGGGCGCAGCATCGATCGCACGCCGCCGCCGTGGATGCGGCTCTCTCTCAATAACGGCTTCCCACACGATGAGCAGCGCGCGTTCGTGGCCGCCCAGCACGCCTTCTATGAGCGGCTCGAGGAGACCGGCGAACGCGAGCCCGATCGCCCCGCCTCCGCACTGCTTGAACCCGGCAATCGCTGGAACAATCTGATGGGCGCTGTCGCGACCTATGTCACCGGCGCGGAGCCTGACCAGGTGTCGATCATCGACTTCGCCCGCTATGAGGACGATGGCGTCAACTGGCGCGTGGTCGAGGGCCTGGGCACGACGGTGGCGGCGCACGCAGCCGGCGTGGCAACCGTGCTTGGTTGTACGGTTGCCTGCATCGATCACAGCGGCACGCGGCTCGCGATCGAGACCGCCCGCGGCACGATCACAGCCGATCGTGCGATCGTGACGGTGCCGAGCGCGCTGCTGGCGCAGGAGGCGCTGCGCTTCCGCCCCGCGCTGCCCGACAAGATCGAAGCCGCCGCCGGACTCCCACTCGGACTTGCCGACAAGCTGTTCCTCAGTCTCGCGCAGCCCGAGGAGTTTCCGCCCGACAGCCGTCTGTTTGGTCGCACCGACCGAACCGCCACCGCGACCTATCACCTGCGCCCATTCGGACGACCGCTGATCGAGTGCTATTTCGGCGGCCGCAACGCGGCCGATTTGGAGCTGGGCGGACAGGCGGCTTTCTTCGAATTTGCGCGCACTGAACTGATCGGCCTGCTCGGCACCGCGTTTGCGCCCCGCATCGCGCCGATCGCGCTGCATGGCTGGCGCAGCGACCCCTTCGCGCGCGGCTCCTACTCATTCGCCCTGCCCGGCAAGGCCGACGGGCGCGCGGTGCTCGCCACGCCGGTTGATGAGCGCCTGTTCTTTGCCGGCGAGGCGTGCTCGCGCCACGATTTCTCCACCGCCCACGGGGCCCTGGTCACGGGCCTTGCGGCCGCCGACGCAGTGATCGCGGCGCGAAACAAACAACAAAACCGCAGGGCTGGTTAGCACGACCGCGCTCTGCGCAGGGCAGCCCGTCCGCATTGTTTGATCCAGATCAACGCTCCTCCACGGCGCCGCGCGTCAAAGAACATGATTTACCGGGAGGACCGATCATGAGCGCGGTTGCCACCAGCGACGAACTGCCTGCCGCCTATCGGCAAGGCGTGACTGCCAAGAATTCTCGTGCCGCTGTGGCCGCAGATGCGCGCCGCGCTGCCGCACAACAAACCCAACCGCCGCACCCAACCGGTGATCTGGCGCTATCGCGACGCGAGGCCAGATCTGCTCAAGGCCGGCGATCTCGCGCCGATCGAAAAAGCCGAGCGACGTGTGCTGGCGCTCGCCAATCCAGGCCTAGGCCTTGAGAACATCCAGGCGACACCGGCGATCTTCATCGGCCTGCAGCTCATCCTGCCGGGCGAGACCGCCCCCAACCATCGGCACACGCCGAGCGCCGTGCGCATGGTGATCGAGGGCACCGGCGGATTCACCGTTGTGGAGGGCGAGAAATGCCCGATGGAGAAGGGCGATCTCATTCTCACACCGGCGGGGCTGTGGCACGAGCATGGTCATGAAGGGACCGGACCCGTGGTCTGGCTGGACGCACTCGACCTGCCGATCGTGCGCGCGCTCGAGGCCACTTATGCGATCGAAGGCGAGCCGCAGGCCGTGCGCAACGAGCCCGACTCGTCGCAGACTCGCTATCGCCGCGGCGGGCTCGTGCCATATCGCACCTTCGAGGCGCCGCGGCCCCGCTATCCGCTGCTGCGCTTTCCCTGGACCGAGGTGCGCGAGGCCCTGACCGCATTGTCCGCCATCACGCCGCACGGCGCGTTGGTGCGTCTTGCCTATGTCAATCCCGAGACCGGCCGCGATTGCATGCCCGTCCTGGGTTTTTCGGCGATCATGCTGCGGCCGGGCGAGACCGTCACGATGCCGCGTCACTCCGCATCGGCCGTGCTGCATGTGATCGAAGGCGACGGCGAGGCCGAAATTGATGGGGTCACGCTGAGCTTCAGCGACAGCGATACGCTCGCCGTCCCGACCCACGCCAAGGTCCTACTCGCCAATCGCCAAACCAAGTCGCCGGCGTTCCTGTTCCAGATCGACGACGCGCCGCTGCAGCGCAAGTGCGGCTTCTACGAAGTATTTGATTGATCCGATAGAGTTGGCGGGGGCATCGCGCCGGGCGATGCTCCCGCCTGCGTGAGCCTTCTCAGCTCACTTGATCAACGGCAGCTGTTCGAATTGATGGAACGGCGGCGGCGATGACAGCGTCCATTCAAGGGTCGTGGCGCCCGGACCCCATGGATTATTGCCGGCCGGCTTCTTCAACATGAAGGCCCGCGCCATGCCGACAAAAAAGATCACGAGACCGACGGCAAACACAAAGGAGCCGATCGAGGAGACGTTGTTCCAGCCCGCGAACGCATCCGGATAGTCCACGTAGCGCCGTGGCATACCGGCGAGGCCGAGGAAATGCTGCGGGAAGAAGATCATGTTGGCACCGACGAACGACACCCAGAAGTGCAGCTTGCCGAGCCACTCCTCGTACATGTAGCCGGAGATTTTCGGGAACCAGTAATACCAGCCGGCAAAGATCCCGAACGTAGCACCGAGCGACATGGTGTAGTGGAAGTGCGCCACCACGTAGTAGGTGTCTTGCAGCACGCGATCGATGCCGGCGTTGGCCAGCACCACCCCGGTGACGCCGCCGAGGGTGAACAGGAAGATGAAGCCGATCGCCCAGACCATCGGGGTGCGGAACTCGACAGTGCCGCCCCACATGGTGGCGATCCAGGAGAAGATCTTGATCCCCGTCGGCACCGCGATGACCATGGTGGCGAACACGAAATAGGCCTGGGTCGCGCTCGACAGGCCGACCGTGTACATGTGGTGCGCCCAGACGATGAAGCCGATGCCGCCGATCGCCACCATGGCGTAGGCCATACCCAGATAGCCGAACACCGGCTTGCGGGAGAACGTCGCCACGATCTGGCTGACGATGCCGAACGCCGGCAGGATCAGCACATAGACTTCCGGGTGGCCGAAGAACCAGAACAAGTGCTGGAACAGCACCGGATCGCCGCCGCCCGCCGGCGTGAAGAACGTGGTGCCGAAGTTGCGGTCGGTGAGCAGCATGGTGATGGCGCCGGCCAGCACCGGTAGCGACAACAGCAGCAGGAACACGGTGACCAGGATCGACCACACGAACAGCGGCATCTTGTGCATGGTCATGCCGGGCGCGCGCATGTTGAAGATGGTGGTGATGAAGTTGATCGAGCCGAGGATCGACGACGCACCGGCGAGATGCAGTGAGAGGATCGCGAAATCGACCGCCGGGCCCGGATGACCATAGGTCGAAAGCGGCGCGTACACGGTCCACCCGGCGCCGACGCCGTTCGCACCCGGCGCGCCCTCGAAGAACATCGAGGCCACCAGCAGGCTGATCGCGGCCGGAAGCAGCCAGAACGACAGGTTGTTCATGCGCGGAAACGCCATGTCGGGCGCGCCGATCATGAGCGGCACGAACCAGTTGCCGAATCCGCCGATCAGCGCCGGCATGACCATGAAGAACACCATGATCAAGCCGTGCGCGGTGACGAACACGTTGAACGCTTGTCCGTCGGAAAAGTACTGGATGCCCGGATGCTGCAGCTCGAGCCGCATGCCGAGCGACAGCAGCCCGCCGACGACCCCGGCGAGGATCGCGAACACCAGGTACATCGTGCCGATGTCCTTGTGGTTGGTCGAATAGAGGTACCGGCGCCACCCGGTCGGGTGGGCTGCGGCATGAACGGGCTCGGCGGCGGCGGTGGCGCGTTCAAAGGAAAGAGCGGTCATGGGGTGCTCGGGGTGAGTCGCAGTGGCAGGACCTGCGAACCATCGCGGCGCCGTGGCCGATTTTTTTGATCTGGATCAAAAATGCGCCGCCACCGGAATGGCTGGCTGGCGCGACGTGCATGGCTCTCCGCGGCCGTGCGGGTTTCCACCTCTCCCCGCTTGCGGGGAGAGGTCGACTTTCGAAGCGCAGCGAAGAAAGTCGGGTGAGGGGGCCTCGCCACGCGCTCAGGACTTCGCGGAGAGGCCCCCTCACCCGGCGCGTTGCGCCGACCCCGGATCAAGTCCGGGCAGGCTCTCTCCCCGCAAGCGGGGAGAGGTAAGGGCCCGCGCGGCCATGCCCGCTCTCTATGTCGCTTTCTGCTGCGCGTAGAACGGCACCGACGTGGTGAAACCGCGGTAGGTCAGAAAAACCCCGATGATCAGGGTAACGCCGGTGTAGAGGTAGAACAGTTCCTCATAGCGCAGGATATCGAACAGCCGCACCGCCTCACCGGCCGGAAGCAGAATTAGCAGTACGCCACGGATCAGGATCCACCAGCCGATCAGCGTGATCAAGATCGGGACCACGCCGCCGGACCAGACATTGTGCGTGAGCACGATCGCGAGGCCGGCCAGCAACCCCATCATGCCGATGATCAGCAACAGTGGGCGCTCATGCACCAGCGCAACGATCGCCGAAACGCTGGCTTCCTTGTCGGCCAGCAGCGACAGCGACAAGATCAAGGCGAACAGTCCAATCAACCTACTCAGGAACACCGTGCATGATGTCATGGCTAACCTCCCGCAAGCGTTTGTGTGCGCCGTCGCAATGCGGCGCTTTGGTCGAAAGTTTGCAGCCACAGAGTCCAACCTCGCCGCTCCTGGCCGGCATATAGGCGACCGGACCGAAACCGGAGCCGGCGTGGGTTCCGTCGCAAAATGGCTGCTGTTTGCTCAATCCGCACGCACACCAGAAATAGGTCTTCCCCGCGTCGACGTGCACGCGATACGGACATTTGCGAGTGATCGTCGGCAGCGACATCGTGATACCCGCGTGCTTCAGCCCGGCACGATCTCGGCAAATTCGGTCTCGTGCACCCATGCGGCCTGCCGTGGCGGCCGCTTGGTTCGCTCCCACTCGTCCAGCATCGCCGGCGCCACGTGCTTCAGTCGCCGCATTTGCTCCGGCGTCGCGGTTACGGCCGTCAATTCCAAGCGATTGCCGCTCGGGTCGAAGAAATAGATCGACTTGAACACACCATGGTCGGTCGGTCCAAGGACATCCAGTCCGGCCGCCTCGGCGCGCGATTTGGCTTCGCTCAGCGTCGCCTCGTCCTTGACCCGGAACGAGATGTGCTGAACCCACTCCGGCGTATTCGGGTCACGGCCCATCGGGGGCGAATTGGGCAGTTCGAAGAAAGCAAGGATGTTGCCGTTGCCGGCGTCGAGAAACACATGCATGTAGGGGTCCGGCGCCTTGGTCGACGGCGCCCGATCTTCCGCCATCGCCATGATGAAATCCATGTTGAGGACGTCGCGGTAGAACTCAACTGTCTCCTTCGCATTACGACACCGATAGGCGACATGATGTATCTGCTCGACCTTCACGGCATCCCTCCTTCGCGTCATACCGAGCGATGTTTTCGGCTTCTTGGAACTGTTTGCGATTCGCAACAGACGGCTGCGAACCCAAAGCCGCTTTGATTCAGATCAAAGCCGGATCCTCAGCAGCAGCCCCTCCAAGCCATTCCCTGAAATCAGAGCAGCTCCGCTTTGACCTAAGTCAAAGTGGCGCGGCAGCCGCCCTGTTGCCTTTGCGGATATCAACCGGGGAGGCAAACATTGAGTTCAGCCACAGCGCTCAAGATAGAACCCGCCCAAGCCATGGGGGCGATGACCGGCCGGCGTTACATCGAAAGCCTCCGCGATGGCCGCGAGGTGTGGATCGACGGCGAGCAGGTGCGCGACGTCACGGTTCACCCCGCATTCAAGCTGATGATCGGCGCCCTGGCGCGGGTCTATGACCTGCAGAACAGCCAGCGCTATCGCGACGAGATGACCTTCCTGGAGCCGGAATCGGGCGTGCGCACCAGCGTCTCCTGGCTGCTGCCGCAGTCCGCCGCCGACCTCAAGCGCAAGCGCCGCAACAGCGAGCTGTGGAACGAGCTGACCTGGGGCCAGCTTGGCCGCAGCCCCGATATCCTCGCGCCCTACATCATCTCAGCGCTGCACTTGAAGGATGAATTCAGCAAGGTGAAGCATCCGAAGTGCGACTTCGGCGAGAACCTGGAGAACTACTACAAATACTGCATGCGCAACGATCTCTTCCTCACCCACGCCCTGGGCGACCCGCAGGTCGACCGCAGCGAGCAGCCGCAGAACGTGCGGCGCGGCGTGCAGGAAGACACGCAGGTTTCCTTGCACGTGGTGGAGGAAACCGCCGACGGCGTGATCGTCACCGGCGGCAAGCAGCTCTCGACCGCCGCCGTGCACAGCCAGGAATGCTACGTCTCGCTCTCGGCAACGTTCGCCAACCGCAATGATCCCAACTGCGTGCTCGCCTTTGCGATCCCGACCAACTCGCCGGGCCTGACCATATTGGCGCGCGAGCCGGTCTCACGCTGGTTCGGCAGCTGGGGGCATCCGCTGCAGATGCTCGACGAGCAGGACTGTATGCTGTTCTTCGACCGCGTGCTGGTGCCGTGGGACCGGCTGTTCATGCTCTACGATCCAACCCCCATGGTGAAGATGTTGGGCGCCGCCGGCGGCAGCGTGAATTTCAACTTCCTCGGCTGGGCCAACCTCTGCCGCGTCTATTTCCGCATGCGGCTGATGACCGCGGTCGCCACCATGGTGGCGCAGGCGATCGGCGTGATCGAATATCGCGAGGTCGCCGCCAAGCTCGGCGAGATGGTGACCTATTGCGAGGTCTGGCGCCACGCCATGGAGGGCGTCGAGCATGAGGCCGGCCCCTCGCCCACCGGCCAATGGAGCCTCGGGCCAGGCCGCGGCCTGCACATCTGGTTCGCGCAGACCTCCGGCCGCATGGTCGAGCTGATGCGCGAGATCTGCGGCTCCGGCATCATCATGCAGCCGAGCGAGCGCGACCTCGCCAACCCGAAGCTGCGCAAATACCTGGACCGCTACATGCGCGGCAAGGACGTCGACGTCGAGTACAAGTCGCGGCTGTTCCGCCTCGCCCATGATCTTGCCGCGTCATCCTTCGGCATGCGCCAGGACATCTACGAATATTGGCACGGCGGCGACCCCAACCGGAATCGGATCAATCTGATGCGCAGCTATGATCAGCGCGCCATGATGGATCAGATTCGCGATTTGCTGAAACAGCCGTTGCCGCACGGCGAAGTGTCGTGACGTGCCGCGTCCGGCGGGCATCGCCCTTGCTCGGCGGTGCCATACGCCTTCGCATACATGGGCGCGATGCCACTCCTGTCAGCGCCGACGGCGTGGACATTGCGCCCGCAACACCGAGTCAAACAGCAACTTCGGCGGAGCGCAATGCCCACCCTGTGGAACACCGTTTCGGATCAAACATAGAGCGAGGACTAAACATGGCTGAAATCGTTTTTGGCATCGGCTGCTCGCACAGCCCGCTGCTCGCGACCAAACCCGAGGACTGGGACCTGCGCGCACAGGATGACCGCAAGAACCCGGCGCATCCGTTCCGCGGCAAGGTCTACAGCTTCCAGGAGCTCGAGCAGCTGCGCAAGGCCGAGAACCTGAGCGAGCAGATCAAGATGGACGTGCGGCGCCAGCGCGACGCGCGCAATCAGGAGCGGCTCGCGCAGTTGAGCCAGAAGATCAAGTCCGCCAACCTCGACGTGCTGGTGGTGTTCGGCGACGACCAACACGAGGTGCTGCTCAACGACAACATGCCGGCCTTCATGGTGTTCACCGGCAAGGACGTGCCGTTCAAGCCGACCTCGCAGGAGCGCCTCGCGGCCATGTCGGAGGGTGTGCGGGTCGCCAATTGGGCGCGGGTGCCGGAGCGCGAGATGAGCCTGCGTGGCGCGCCGGAGCTCGCCACCCACGTGGTGAAGGCCGCGGTCGGGGAAGGTTTCGACGTCGCAGTTTCCCAGCGTTTCCTCGATCGCGAGAAAGCCGAGAGCGGCATCGGCCATGCATTCGGGTTCTACTATCACCGATTGATGAACGACCTGGTCGACATGCCGAAACTTCAAACCTTGCCGATCCTGATCAACACGTTCTTCCCACCCAACCAGCCGCCAGTGCGCCGGGTGCTGGAGTTCGGCCGCGCCGTCGGGCGGGCGATCCGCTCCTGGCCTACAAATGCCCGCGTCGGCATCGCTGCCTCCGGCGGCTTCAGCCATTTTGTAATCGACGAAGAACTGGACAGGCGATTGCTTAAGGCGATCGAGCACCGCGATTTCGCAACGCTCCTGGCCGAGCCGGAGACGCACTATCAATCCGGCACGTCGGAAATCAAGAACTGGATCGCAGCAGCAGGCGCGCTCGACGGCACCGACTTGAAGTTCGAGCTGGTCGATTACGTGCCGTGCTATCGCTCCACCGCGGGCACCGGCAATGCCATGGCCTTTGGGCTGTGGCAGGCGGCGTGAGGGAAAGCCGGGGCCGTCGAGTTGGCGGCAGCTGGGCGGCCTTACCTCTCCCCGCTTGCGGGGAGAGGTCGACTTTCGAGCGTAGCGAGAAAAGTCGGGTGAGGGGGCGCTTCCACAAGCTCAGAACGTGAGGAGAGCCCCCTCACCCGGCGCTTCGCGCCGACCCCGGATCAAGTCCGGGGCAGGCTCTCTCCCCGCAAGCGGGGAGAGGTGAACAAGGCGATGCTCCCTCAATCACCGCCACCGTCGATAGTGCCGATAGTAGCGATACCGCGGATAGTATGCGTAGGGGCTGGTCTTTATGTTGTAGGTCTTGTTCCAAACACGCTGCGAGTAGACGTTGGGACCGAGTTTCTGTTGCTGGTTCATCGTCGCGTCGGGATCGCTGGTGATGTCGAATGCGTACGCGCACGACGATGCGGCCAGGAACGCGCCCGACGCGGCGATGAACAGCAGACTCTTCATGTTTTCCGCCTCTGGTTGCTGTGCGGCATATTACTAGGTCCCTTTACCGGCCGCCAGGTGCCGGTCTCAGCGCCAGTGCCGGTAGTGCCGATAGTAGCGATGGCGCGGGTAGTACGCGTAGGCGCCGCGCGTGGTGTAGATCCGGTTTCCGACGCGGCGCGAGTGGACGTTGGGACCGAGTTTCTGCTGCTGGGTCATGGTCGCGTCGGGGTCGCTGGTGATGTCCAACGCATACGCATGGGGCGCTGCGGCCAGGAACAGGCCCGCCGCGGCGATGAGAAGCATGCTCTTCATGGGTGTCGCCTCTGATTTGCTCTACAACTCATAACGGCGGCGTGAACCTGCGGTTCCGCCCCCTTCAGATCCGCCAATCGCCGGGCGGCTTGCTCCGGCCATGCTCCCAGATCTCGTCCATGGTGATTTCGTTGGCGCCGCGGAAGCGCGGCGGCTCCGCTTTCGGCTTGCCCTTGATCATGATGTCCAGCAATTGCCCGATCAGGCTCAGCGCATCGACCTGGTCATCGTTGCGCCCGTGCGGAAAGTGCAACAACTCATAGCGGAAAGAGGCGACCCATTCTTGCCGCACCGCGGGAGGCTCGTCGGAGTCGGCGTGCACCGCATTCAACGCGGGAGTGGTCGCACCAGCAGGTGCGGGCTGCGCGGCTCCCTCGTGGCGTAGCGCAAGCAGCGACGGCGGGGCGTTGCTGAAGTCGCCGCGCACCACCGGCTCCGCGTCAAGCAGAGCGCTGGTCGTGACTTGCGCCGAAACCGGGAGGTAAAGCCCGTCGAGCGCGATGCGGCCGCGGATCGATTGCGCCCGCGTCTCCTTGTTGCCACGCGCCGGAAAAGATTTGCGCGCCACGTAGGCGCGGCGCTCGCGCAGGCGCTGCTCCAGGAACGGACCGATGCCGGCGCGGATCTGACCGGCCTCTTCGCCCCAGGCGATCGGTTTCCAGCGCTTGATCAGATCGCACAACACCTCGACCCAGACGTCGCTGGCGGTCTGGCCGCGCCAGAGATCCAGTACATAAAGGTGGCCAGCCGGATCAATGCCGATCACGATGTGCGCGGTGTAATCGCCGCGCCCTTCGGTCACCGCGTAGTCGGAGGCGCCATAGACGCTGAGCGTCTCGCGCGCCGGCATGACCGAGTAGGTCTTGAGCCACGCCGCTTCGAAGAAAATGCCGGTGTCGGGCGCGGGCTTTTGCTGATAGAGCGCCGACCAGGTGCGCGGGTTGCGCTCGAATTCCTCCCAGTGCGCAGAAGTGAACCACTCCGGCCACAGATATGCGCCGATGGGCCGGCCGAGCGGATCATCGGGACGATCGCACTTCGCGGGCAGGCACACCACATCCCACACCTTGCCGTCGCGGCATTGCAGCGCGCCGGATTCGCCGGCCCAGCGCTCGGGCAGAATGGACCCGGCGAGATCATCCTCATGCCAGCGCGTCTGGATCAGGATGATCCAACCGCCCGGCAGCAAGCGGGTCTTCAGGTCGTCCTCGTAGGCCTCGCGCGTCTTCCGGCGGATCAGCTCGGAATCGGCGTCCTCGCGGCCTTTGACGGGATCGTCGATGATGAGCCCGCTGGCCCGGTTGCCAGTGACGCCGGCGTTGATGCCGGTCGCCATGTATTCGGACCCGTTGCTGAGCGCCCAACCATCAGCCGCGCTCGCCTCCCGGCTCGGCGTCGTGCGGAAAATGTCCTGATAGGTCTTGGAGCGCACGATCGCGCGCGCCCGCCGCCCGTGCTTGCGGGCCAGATCGGTGCCGTAGGCGGCGAGAATGATGCGGCAATCCCGCTGCCGCCCCATCAGGAACGTCGGCAGCACCACCGAGCAATAGGTCGATTTCGCCGAACCGGGCGGCATCAGGATCATGGCACGGCCGCCCGGCGTCTCGACCACCTTCTGCACCGTCTCGCAGTAGCAGCCGATGATGCGGCGCGAGCGCGGTCTCGATGTTGGCATAGAGCGGATCCTCCGTCTCCTCGGTCACCGGCCGGCCCGGCACGTCGATTGCGCAGGCGAAG
>CAVXDE010000011.1:0-122198 GCA_963760435.1 uncultured Alphaproteobacteria bacterium | reverse complement strand
GCTGCCCAACGCAGCATGGGGCAAGCTGGCGGCCGAATTTCTGCTGGCTAAAGACGATCCGGCATTACACCGGGTCTTTGTCAACACAGTGCTCGGTTTGCCGTACCAAGAGGCCGGCGACGAAATCGACGAGAACGCACTCAAGAACCGAGCCGAAGCGTTTTCCGCTGGATGAAGTGCCTGCCGAAGTGCTGTGGCTCACAGCAGGAATAGATATGGCTGATGATCGCGCAGAGGTAGTTATTTGCGGATGGTCTAAGAACGAGTGCTACGTGATCGCCCACGAGGTTGTGTGGAGCAACGACGGCATTGATGATGACTTTTTCTGGCGACAGCTAGATCAACTATTGCGGCGAACATACAGGCATCCATCGGGCGGGTCGATGAAGCTTGACGCTTGTGCATCGATGGTGGCGACGGCGGCCACCTTGATTTGGTGTCCAACTTCACCAAGAAACGATCGAGCCGTCGCATCATGTGCACGAAGGGCGTCGGCGGTTTCGCTCGTCCGGCAATTCAGCCTAGTAAATCCAAGCTTCGCAATGGCGCGCGGTTATGGATTGTGGGTGTTGATAATCTCAAGAGCCGTATCTTTGCGCAGGTTCAGCGCGGCACTGCAATACGGTTCAGTGAGACTTTGGAGCCGGTGTTTTATGAGCAGCTTGCCAGCGAACGCAAGGTTACACGCAGCGCTGCCGGCAAGCCGGTTATTCGGTTTGAACGTCTTCCCGGAGCCAAGGCCGAATGTCTTGACGCCTTGGTTTATGCCACCGCAGCTCGCGCCGCATTGTCGCTAACAGACGCCTCACACGAGCAACGGTTTCACGACCTGCGGACTCCGCATTCTGAGCATCAGCAACAAGTGACGCCCAAGGAACAAGAGCAGGTGTTCGCGAAGGATAATTGGTTCGGCGCCGTCCCAGGAAGTCTGCGCTCTTCAAACCAGAAAGAGGGTTGGTGACATGTCGCGAGATCCATGGATGAGCGCTGGGGATTTCGGCCATCCGAACAAGAAATCCAACAGTATCCGCTTCGCGTCTGATTCGTGGTTAGGATCGGCGCGTGGTGACTTGCGCCAGAACAACGAAAGCGAAGGCGGCGGTCTATACGATCGGGCGAGTGCCGCATTGAATTTTGGTTCAAACGGTCGGCTGGGCAGACTTCTAGCGCGGTTCAACAAGTTTATGAGATGGTGAAATTCAATGACCAAACAAAAGACTAGGATTTGAATTATGGAGATTGAAATTGAGGATAGCGACGGGCTACCTGTTCGCGTTAGGGTCGATTACGATGCGCCACTGGAACTTATGCTCTCCGAGCTTGGCTCAATACCCGATAATATTTGCCCAGATGATCCTCGGCTCCGTGCCCGGTTGAGGGGCTTGCTGGATGCGGCGGTTGCCCGTGCTCTCAAGGCGGCGGCGCGTGTGGTGTTGGAGAAATCAACGTGATCCGCGCTCTGTTCAAGTTCTGGCGCCGGCGTGGAGTTCGGACCGACCACGGAAGAGCAAGCCGGTCGGTTCGGTCGGGTGACCGCTAGGCTACAGGCTAAGCGGGAAGCGGTGTCCTGATGGGGCTCATAAAGCCGCCATTTTTCGCGGCATTGTAGCCGGTGTCCCGTCGAGTCGACTCCGGGACTTGGACGAGCGGTTGAGAACTGACTTAGAAGCCCGGCACAGTGACCTGCCGGGCTTTTTTCTTTGGAGTTGGGATGAGTTGAAAGACTGCTGTGAGAATACTGATCGCGGCAGCGATTGCTGTTTTCGTGTTTGCAACCGTCGCCTACGCAATGATGTGGGTCGAGTTGCACTCCGGTATTTCGTCGATGTCGAGTGGGACGCGGGCGGAATGAAAAAGGCCGGGTGCGCTATGTGCCCGGCCGCTGCGCGGCCGCTTGCCATCTGAGGCAAGCAATGATAAACCTACGCCACCTACACACATGGCGTCAATAGACATGACAACAAAAGAAAAGTCGCTGCGGTTTCAAATGTTCGTCGAACCATCATGGATGGTGGCGCTCGACGAATGGCGTGGCAAGCAACAGCCAATCCCGTCCAGGGCTGAAGCTATTCGGAGTTTGGTTGATCGGGCGCTGGCGACGGGTGGGGCGAAGGGGAAGAGGTGAGGCCTAAGGTGCCTACACACAAATTCCATCTCGGGCAGGCCGTCGAGTTCAATCCGCCGCGGGGGATTTATGCGCCTCGGGGACCCTACGTGGTGACCGCAAAGTTGCCCGGGCTAGACGGCGTGTTCGAATATCGCATCCGTGGCACCGGCGAGATGCACGAGCGCATGGCGCGGGAAAATGAGCTGAGCGCGATCACCGTTGAGAACAAGCCACCACCAGAAATTGAACACTCGCCGAGGATTGTCCGCCCACGGCCTCGGAAGAGGGGGGGATAATTCCTCGACCCTAAGTGGCCACCGCGCCGGGCTTTGCATTTGTGGAAGGCGCCACAATCAGAGATTTACTTTCGATATATTTACTTCACGCCGGTGGCGTGAAATTCTGCACGCTTCTACCAGAGGGATGGCCATCCCGCCCCGTCCGAGTTCGCTCCGGCGGGGCTTTTCTTGCTCGCTGCCGTACCGCTTCCGGTGACCAGCGATTGGCAAGCCGTAGTACACATAGCTTCGGGAAAAGGTGGGGGTAATGCCATGTCCGTTGCGGTCGGCGCACTGATCTTCGTGGCGCTCATCGGGTCGCATCTGGCCTTTTGGATTGGGTGCCGAGAGAACAGATAAAATCCCGCGCCCCGACCGCCCAGCGGTTTGGGGCTTTTGTTTCATTCGGAGTTGCTCGAAGCAGTAATCCGTCCTGTTTCGGCATCGACGATTATGGGCAATGCTTCGATAGCATCGAACTTCGTTGCAACGGCTTTTAGGACCGCAACCACGCGCTCGATTGCAGCGTCACCCAATGATATGACCTCTGTCTCGCCATTGCCAAACGTCAATTTCAGCACCGTCAATGACCCTAGGCGTGTGCCGATCACGTCGACGACCCTCCATGCCGCCTCACGGGCAGTGGAAATCTCCTCCTCACTCAGCTGGAGATCGCCAGACATGGGTTTTACTCCGGCCCGCTTGGATCAACGATGTGAGGAACAGGCGGCGGAACTGTTGCACACAAAAAGCCCCGCCGCCCGTGGCAAGGAATCTGCCAGGATGACCTTGCCAGCACCCAGCCTAGACCGCCCCGCAGTCGGCCACAAATTGGTCGCTGATGTTTAGCCGCCTGGCGAGTCATCCTGGGCAAACGGGTGCAGGCGGCGGTGCTCAAGCGCTGCCAATCGCCTTTCCATGGATTTTACCAGAGTATGAAAAGTCGCCTCCGCGTGATGGTTGTTGCCGACTAGGGGGATAGCCTTGCGAAGACGCTTAATCGTCGCTCGCAACCGCGGCTCTTCATCTTCGATGTCCATCGGCAGAGATTATGCCTTCCAGACCCAATAGGAAGCCCGCCCGTGCGGCCCAGCGCGGGGCCAAGTTTGCGCAGCCTGAAATCAGCCGCATTAAGATTTGCAAATTCCGCGGGGCTGGGGGAAGGCGGGTCTCAATCGCCAACGTGGTGGGGGCCACAGTTTCCCGGTGGGGGACGGTGATCGAGACCCAGCTTTCAATTTGCACCAGAATACAACCCAGCGCTACTCACGGTTTGCTGCCAAAGTTGTGATTGGCAATAGGACGCCCAGCGGGTGGCGCGGGTGGGGCTTTGCATTTGTGGCTCAGCGTGTCACTGCGGGGGATGGCTTTTCACAAATTCAAAATTGGACAACGGGTCAACTATCGACCATCCCGAGATACTTTTCCGACCTGGTACGTCGTGACCGGCTTACTGCCCGAAAGTAATGGTGAATTCAAATACAGCATTCGTCGCCAAGATGGGTCTGCTGACTTGGTTGTGAACGAAGGCGACTTGCGTGAAAACAGGGGACGATGACCACCTTGCCCGCCCCGCCCATCCGCGGCAGGATGGGTGTTGTCATTGTATGCGATTTGACTAGCCCCGACCGCCGAGTGGTTCGGGGCTTTTGTTTGCCTTTAGTCGCTCTTCGGTTTTCACGGCCAGGCGATCGAATTCATCCGCATTACGATAGATCGAAGCCTTCGCAACCTCGAGGATCCCAAGGCCGTCAGCAATCCTGCGCATCTCGACGGCGCGCCTGCGACAGTGCTCTGCATTATGCAATGGACACCCGCCCAACAATGAGACAGGCGGCGGGGACGCATTTGCCGACGGTCCCACGCTCTGGAACGATACGCCGTTGCCGAGTCCAGCCTAGACCACCCCGCAATCGCCCACAAACGGCTCCTTTGACTGACATCCTCAGGCCCCCTGGCGTGCGCTACTTTGGCACAAGGCTTGTTTCGTCCGATAGTTCGGTTATCGCAAGGCGGCCGTTAGCTATTCCAATCCATTTCTGAGCAATTAGTAGAAGTTCGACTCGGATGTTTGGATCGGCTGTGCGCTCTGCTAGCGCAACGCATTCAGTGGCCAACTCTCTAAGTGCATCAGGGTGATGATCGCCCGGCATTTTCCCGCCCAATACGGCGGCGGCCCCATCCACGGGGAGCGGACGGAGCCACCGTACCTTCGGAGAGGCCACTCTCCGATACGTCCTGAAATGCTGCCCGAGTGTCTGAATGAAATCTGTTCAAAATTGCTCATCATCGCAGCCCCGGCCGCCCAGCGGTTCGGGGTTTTTTGTCGGGCGTCACTTATGGATCACGGCTCGAATTTTTTGCATGGGGGAGAGCATGGCGTCCGCCAACCGCATCCATTCAAGCGCCATTTCGCGGTGAATGGAAAGCGACTTTTGATCTCTTGCTATCGTCACCATGTCCAAACAATGCGCTGCGAAACGCGCGTATTGTTTGTGTTTATCGCTTTCCGAAATGGCCATGACACATCCCGCACGATCGGTGCAGGGAATCTGGCGCCCTTACCAGGATGTGTCTGAGCAAAATTGAACGATGACAGGCGGCGGGAACGCATTGTGCCGACGGCCCCCACCGCCTGGTGGCAAGGCAACTCCCGTGGCCCTGCCGACCCGCAGCCTAACCCACCCCGCAATCGCCCACAAACGGCCGATAACTACGTCAAACGACACAGCGTGGCATCTCTGGCCATGCTAGGCTTACTGATCACTGGCCGAGGCATTGCCTACAGGCGCCGGTGGCTGAGAGATGTGAGCGCTCCCGCCTGTCTTCGGAGGGAGCATCCGGTGGCTATCTATCGCATTTTCAAAACTATTGCTTTCGAACCCGAAGCGATAGCGATCATGTCGGCCGCCTATGAAGATGCATTGCGCATACTCCAGCTTGCCGATCGTGAAGACCCCATAACCGAGCTGGTCGCCAAAAAGATCATTGAGGTCGCACAGTCCGGCGTGACCAGCTCCGTACTCATACGCGAGATGGCGCTCAAAGAGTTGGGGATCACACCTCCCGCGCCTCCGGGCCAATAGGACGCGATCACCCACAAACGGCCGGCAATAACGACTTCTAGTGACGGTTGTCACATCCATGCGCCGCAACGTTCCGCTTTGATACAGCGCTCTTGGAACCCCCATCCCAAGAGCACGGTCCCGATCGCTCCCGTTGCACCCCACGACGGTCCGATGCGGTCGGGACCTCCTTGGGGTGGACGGCCGCAGCCCCGGCTTCGCCGGCACCAGCTTCACCACTTGTAAACGATTCAAGCCTTACCGAGACGGTCAACGGAATTCGTAACCGCTCAATTCCTCCGTTGAAGGAGCAATCATGCCTATGCAGCGCCGTCTTGGAGCCGAGTTCTTTGGGACTTTTTGGTTAACATTCGCCGGATGTGGCAGTGCAGTGCTTGCCGCAGGTTTCCCGACGCTGGGCATCGGTTTTCTCGGTGTTAGTTTTGCTTTCGGGCTAACTGTGCTGACAATGGCGTATGCGGTCGGGCACGTATCCGGTGGCCATTTTAACTGCGCAGTGACGATTGGATTGTGGTCAGCAGGGCGCTTTAAGGCGAGTGACGTGATTCCATACCTGATCGCCCAGGTGCTTGGCGCAATCGTAGCAGCGGCGGTCCTCTACGCGATCGCATCTGGCAAGCCTGGGTGGGTGCCGGAAGGTTTTGCGTCCAATGGCTATGGCGATCTGAGCCCCGGCAAGTATAGTCTTGGATCGTGTTTTTTGATCGAAGTGATCGCAACCTTCTTTTTCCTGTACGTGATTATCGGCACGACCTCGAAGGGAGCGGCCGTCGGTTTTGCCGGCATCCCGATTGGACTTTGTCTAACGCTCATTCACCTCTTTCTCATCCCGGTTACCAATGCGTCGGTGAACCCAGCAAGAAGCACAGGTCCCGCGCTCTTTGCGGGCGGTCATTACATTGCGCAGCTCTGGCTATTTTGGCTTGCCCCAATTCTCGGCGCTGCTATCGCCGGGGCCGTGAGCCGTTGGCAACACGAGTTACCAGATGCATCGTGAGCACGCTTTGAAACCGCCTTATCTCAACGGCCCGTGATCTCATCACCCCGGCCGCCCAGCGGTTCGGGGCTTTTGTTTCAAGGGCCACCTACAAGCGCTGCCCCCAATATCTGAAGCAATTCGTAGCCGCAGACTGCGACCAACGCGACGCTAACGGCAATCAACGCGTCTTGGACCAATCGCCTACGCATCTTTTCCTCACTCAAGGGAACACGCGGCGGGCACGGAGCTTGGTGGACCCGCCCCGCCGTCTGGTGGCAAGACCGAAGAGCTCCCGTGGCCACGCTAGCCTAGACCACTCCCGCAATCGCCACAAACGGCCAGCGGTTCTCGCTATGCCGGATGGCCTACCTGACTGCCGGCTGTCGCTTGAATAGCGCGCGATAGCGCAGGCGAGCTGCCCGTCGGTGCCACCACAGCTTTGTTTGCACGGTAATTGCCCGCACTATGCGCGCCGGTGAAGTTCTAGGAGGTGGAGTTTTCATCTGCCGACCTTACGCTCATTGAACGAGCCCGGGTCATTTTCGATGTGTCCGGATCCAGCCCACGCCCGCCGACCAACGTTCTGGGCTTTTGTTTTGGAAACGTTCCAAATGCTCGCAGGTTAAAGGATTGTATGCATTCACGATGCGTTCGTCCGAGAGCGGACAGGCGGCGGGAACAAGGGCCACCAACCCCCGCCGACGGGAAGAAGTCCTTGCCGAGGCGCAGCGTATCCCCGACATTTGCGTTACCGCAAGAAACATCGCCGGCGACCAGCTATCGTTAGCCGATGGGAGGATTTCTCTTTCGTTGCCCGAACACGGGCCGATTGGTCCAGGGCTGGTCGGCAGAGGAAATACCCGCCGAAGAGGACAGATATGAGTCTGTCACTTGCTTAGCGTGCACGCAGCTGCACTTCGTCAATCGGGCGACCGGGAGAGTGCTTGGATCCGAGGTTCGCGAGTAGACAGGCAGCGAGTGTTCCACGCGCTCCCGACCCAGCCGCCTGTGGCAAGGAGAAGGAGCCATCTCGACCCTGCCGACACTTAGCCTAGAGTACCCCGCAATCGCTCACAAACGGGTCCAGCGGGCTTGCTTTTGTTTGTGGGGTATCCGGCACAGGAACGGTTTCACGGTTGTAGGGTTTTTTCCACACGTTTTGTGGGAGATCAAAACATGCCCCACTATCGCATCTATACCCTGACGCTGGACGGTCATATCGGTGGCCCCCCGAGAGTTGTTGAAGCCAAATACGATGACGAGGCGATCAAACAAGCCAAACCGTTCCTAGGCAGAGCCGATATCGAGATTTGGTGCGGAGCGCGCCTGGTGAGAAGGTTTGACCCCGCTGATAGAGGCGAGGCTGAATTATCCTCCCGGCCATCAACACGCGGACCGCTTCATTCGCACCCATAACCACACCCGTATGCGCCCACAGGAGCCCCGTGGTGCGCCCGGCGCGCGAGGGGTGGTGCGGAGGATGGCGGGCGGGAGCGGGGCGTGGGCACGCAATGTCGATCATGTGGGGGATTCGTGGCTGGTTCCATGCAATTTTCTAGACGGCCCCGCCCCAGTCGTTGCATACGCTTGGGGTGCAGCCCAATTCACCCATCCGCACACCCGAGCGCATATCCGTTGCTGGCGCAGCCTTGATCGTTGGCGTTCCCCGGCGCACGCTGCAAGCCATGGCGCTGCAGGGTGTAATCACCCAGGGCCGCAAAGATTGGTCGACGGTGGACGTTCGACGTTGCAGCATTGCGCGGCTGGATTCGAGAGCGGGAGATCGCATCATGCCCAAGCGCGGAAGTCCGCCCGGTACCTTCTGGCGTGGCGACGTCCTATGGGGGCGCATCCAAGTTAAGGGGCAAGACGTCCGATGGTCTCTACGCACAAGCGATCCGAAGCTTGCGCGGGAACGTCTCAAAGCCGACCGCGAACGGCTGATAGCCCAAGCCCATTATGGGGCCACCACGCGCAGGCTGTTCGACGAAGTCCTTGCGGAGTGGGCTAGACATATCCCCGATCGGTAGGCGCACGCACGGCTAGGCGGTATGCCTGCTCGTTGCATATGCTGACGACGTTCCTTGCCGGGAAGCATCTCGACGAAATCAACGGCGCGCTGGTTGCCGAGATAATTCGCAAGCGGGGCACGGTCGACGGCGCCACGAACGCCACGGTCAAGCGCGACCTCGTGGCACTCTCCAGCGTGTTCAATTTTGCGATCGACCAGGGTTGGGCCGAGCTTAACCCGGTTCTGCCGCGTATGAAGCGGATCAAGGAGCGCCGCGACCCGATCGTCCTGCCCGAGCCCGATCACATTGCCCAGATTATGACCCGTGCGCCTGGCTTGCTTTCTAACCTTATCGAGGTGGCCTGGAAGACCGGCTGCCGACTGGACGAGCTGGTCCCTGCGAAACGATCTCAAGTCGACCACGGGCGGCGCGAACTTCGGATCATCGGTAAGGGAAACAAGATACGGGTGATCGACCTCACTCCGTTTGGCGCCTATGACGCTATCGGCAAGCTTCCAGTATCGCTGGGAGCGCCATGGCTGTTCTGGCATGGCCAGGGGGAGCCCTATCGGAATCTCTCCAGCCGGTTCCGTGGGCTATGCGTCGAGCTGGCCAGTAGGGTTCTAGACTTCCGGCCATTTCGGTTCCACGACCTGCGGCATCGGCACGCCGTCGACTGGTTACAGTCGGGTCGGTCGATTTATGACCTGCAACACCGGCTTGGCCATACAAGCATCAAGACGACGGAAGTGTACCTGCAGTACCTGACGGCCGAACAGGGCAGGGCGGTGAAGGATGGCACAAAAACCGGCACAGCAGCAACTTAGCCGGCACGACTTAGCGGCCTAAAGCCTTATATTTACATGTGGAATTCTAGACGGTGGGATAACTTCAGCGCGGGTTTAGCAAACCGCCGCCTTCAGCCACTCGGCCACCTCTCCACGCGTGCCCATATGCCCGAGGCACGGGGGGCTGGCAAGTTTAGCGCGGGAGGGGTCTGAGGGGGTAGGACATCAATGGCCGGCCGCCGGCTGGTGCTCGCAGCTTGCGACGAATGCCGCGATGCGCGCGATCACCTCAGGCTCGGCGAGCAGCGGCGTGTGCCCCTGGTCCGGCACTTCGAGGCTTTCCATTGTTCCGCGGCGCTCACGCATGGCGGCCACGGTCTGGGCGCTCAGAATGTCCGAGTTGGCGCCACGCACCGCCATCACCGGCACGTGGGCAAGCGCATCGAACTGCGCCCAGATCGGCGGTGGCGCCGCGTCGGGGCTGAAGGCGGCAAACGCTTCCGCGAGCCGCGGATCGTAGGTGAGGGCGAAACGGTTGCCGTCCTCGCGCCAAGTGCGCTGAGCCGCGGTCAGCCAATCCGCGTCGGTCAGCGTGGGGAACTGATCTTCCGAGAGCTTGCGCAGGATCGCGGCGCCTTCGGCGAAACTGCGTGGGCTCGGCAGCTTTCCGAGGTAGCCCTTGATACGCAGCAGCCCGGTGGGTTCGATCACCGGCCCGATATCATTGAGGATCACACCCGCCAGCATTGTCGGCCGCTGTGCGGCGAGCAGCATGGCCAGGAGGCCGCCGCGCGAGCTGCCGATGAGGATCGCCGGCATCGCCTCGAGCGCGGTCAGCACAGAGATGAGATCAGCCAGCTCGACGGCAAGCGAATAGTTCTTCGGGTTGCTGTCGAACTGTGAGCGCCCGCGCCCGCGCGAATCGAGCGCAAGCACACGACGATCCTGGACGGCGAGGGCCTCGGCCAAGGTGCGGAAATCTTCAGCCGTGCGGCTGAAGCCGGGCAGGCACATGATCGGTGTGCGCACGCTCGTGCGCGAACCGAATTCCAGCACGTGAAGGCTCAGGCCATCCTGCGCGGTGACAAACAAATCCCGAGAGCTGGCCATTTTCAGCAGTAGGCTGACGTCAATTCTCGGCCCGGCCCCCGCGCCGCAGGTCGGCCTCGATGGTGAGCTCGGCATTTTCGCCGAGCAGCGTGCGGTAGACCTGATAGTTCTCCATCACGCGCTGGACGTAGTTGCGGGTTTCCATGAACGGAATGCGCTCGACCCAATCGATCGGATCAACGCGTGGATCGCGCGGGTCGCCATAACGCTCGATCCATTCTTTCACACGGCCGCGGCCGGCGTTGTAACCCGCGAAGGCGAGCATCAGGTTGCCGCGATAATCCTGGATCACGCCCGCCAATTCGGCGGCGCCCACCTGCAGATTGTAGGGGGTGTCGTTCTTGAGCCGGTTGACGTCGTAGCTACAGCTGAAGCGCTTGCAAGTATCCTTGGCGGCAACCGGGGTCACCTGCATCAAGCCCATCGCCTGGGCGGCTGACCAGTCGGCGGGATTGAACTGGCTCTCCTGACGAATGATCGCAAACAAGATCGCGTGATCGAGCTGGGGCCCAATTGGCGTGTAGGCCGGCACACCGACGGTCGGGAACGCGTAGTAATCGAGGGGCAGGCCGCGCCCCAGCGCGGCCTTGCCGAGGTGCAGCATGCCGCGCGGGTCCTGGTATTCCTCGGCGAGCTCGCCGAGTGCGGCTAGCACACCCGGGTCGTCGAGCTTGTCGCCCAGGTCGGCCATCAATGGAATGACCAGCGCGCGCTCATCGAGCGCGTAGAGGATATGCAGCGCTTGCACCAGCTCGAGTCGCTCGGCGCTCGCCCGCTGCTCGGCTGAGATCGGCGGACGCGCCAGCGCAAGCTCGCGCAGGCCAAGCCGGGCGCGAGCGAGCTGCCCGTAATAGGCGGCCGACCCGCGTGCCGCGGCTTGATATTGCGCGCGCGCCTCGTCGGGGCGACGAGCTGCCTCGGCCGCGCGTCCGAGCCAGTAATGAGCGCGCGCGAGCGACGTCGGATGGATGCTCACTTCCGGGATGCGCGCGAAATGCTTCGCCGCAACAGCCGGTTCGTTGAGGTAACGCAGCGCAATCCAACCAGCCATGAACTGCCGTTCGACGCGCGAGTTCTCTTTGGTGGGCTCGACGCCCTCGGCCACCGTCAAGTAGGCGGCTTTGTGCTCCCCCACATCCAGGAGCTTGCGCGCGAGCACGCGGCGCTCGACCCACCATTCTTCCGGATTATAGATTTCTCCCGGCTCGTGCGGTGCGCTGAGCATCAGCTGGCCGGCCTCGGTTATTTTGTCCGCGCGGCGAAGTACCTGCAGTTTGGCCAGAACATAATCGGGATCGTGGTGCGCTTCAGCCGGCACCTCCTCCAGCAGTTTGGTCGGCTTTCCGGAATTCTTGTTGAGTGCGATGCGCAGCCGCGCAATCGTGACCTGGGTCTCTCCCAGCCGGCGTGCCGCGCGCAATGCGCATTCGCTCTCGCCGAGATCGAGGCACTTCTCCATGCGTGCCTTGTGGTCGGCGCGGGACAGTGTCTGCCCGTAGTCGTCGATGACCTGGCTCTCCACGTCGCCCGAGAACGGCTCTTCGCGCCACGCCTGGCGCACCTGCGCTTCGGCGCCGGGCCGGTCACCTTGCGCCGCCAGCGCGCGTGCCAGCACCAAGCGACCGCGTGCCGAGACCGGCGGCGATCCGTTGAAGTAGTTGCGCACCTGCGCCGGATTGGGATCCTCGACCCAGAGCATCGCCTCGGCGCGGCGACGGAACAGGCTCAGGCTCGGCCAGGTCGGATTGGCTGTGATGAACGCAGCGTAGCGTGACGATTCGGCCCCGTTGTCGGCGTAGCGCAGGATCACCCATTCCACGAGCTTGCGGGCGACCGGATCGGCAATCGATGCCTCGATCCGGGTCGCGTCATCGACATTGTTGTTGCGCAGGGTTTCCAGAGCGCGCTTGACCTGGGCGACGTCGGAGTCCGAGACCTGAAGCGGCGGCGCTTGCGCGAGTGGAATTCTGGACGGAGAGATGCGACGGGCTGCCGCCGCGCTGTCGGCATTGTCGTCCTTGCCGGGCCTTGCCCGCGGCACGGGCACGTTCTTGGCCTCCGACTTGCCCGACTTGACGCCGTGCTTGGACGCGGACTTCTTGGTGTCGGAATGCGAGGCCGTCGCCTTCTTGCCGCTCGTCTTGGAGTGATGGCTCGTGGCCGTGTTTTCGGCGGCAGCGACGTTAACGAATGCGAGCAGGCTCGCAGACGCTAAGGCAGCAACGAGTGCCGATCGATGTCGAGGTTTCAAATCCGAAGTCCCAAGCCCCGGTAAAGCGCACGGCCTTATGCGGCTCGCGCTGGTCAGAGACGGTACTTGCACTCAAATTTGGCGGAAAAGCGCCGCTTCCGGCAGCAGTGGGGCTTTCGTAGCACTGCCGTAAGGGATATCAATGGGCAACGCCGCCGGACGGCGCGCCGAGGACCGTAGCATGACTGCCAGGACACAGTTTCGGGGATCTTTTACCGCCCTGATTACCCCGTTCAAAAACGGCTCCCTCGACGAAAAAGCGTTCCGCGACCTGGTCGATTGGCAGATCGCCGAGGGGACCAACGGGCTGGTGCCGGTCGGGACCACGGGCGAGAGCCCGACCCTGTCCCACGACGAGCATATGCAGGTGGTCGAATGGTGCGTGGAGCAGGCGCGCGGACGCGTGCCGGTGATTGCCGGCGCGGGATCGAATTCGACCAAGGAAGCGATCGGGCTTGCCCAGCACGCCGAGAAGGCCGGCGCCGACGGGGTTCTGGTCGTGACGCCGTACTACAACAAGCCGACCCAGGAAGGGCTTTACCAGCACTTCAAGGCGATCAATGACGCGATCGGTATCCCGATCATCATGTACAACATCCCCTCGCGCTCGGTGATCGACATCTCGGTCGACACCATGAAGCGTCTGTACGAGCTCAAGAACATTGCCGGCGTGAAGGATGCGACCGCCAACATGGCGCGCGTATCGCAGCAACGGGCAGCGCTCGGCCCGGACTTCAATCAGCTCTCCGGCGAGGACATCACAGCGCTCGGCTTCATGGCCCACGGTGGCCACGGCTGTATCTCGGTCACGTCCAACGTGGCGCCGCGGCTGTGCGCCCAATTCCAGAGCGCCTGCCTGCGCGGCGACTATGCAGCCGCGCTCACGCTGCAGGACAAGCTTGCCCCGCTGCACATCAATCTGTTCGTGGAGACGAGCCCGGCGCCGATCAAATACGGCATGTCCCTGATCGGCCGGTGTGAGAACCTGCTGCGCCTGCCGATGGTGCCGGCAACCGACAAGGCCCAGCTCGCGGTCCGCGAGGCGATGGTCCACGCCGGGTTGTTGAACTAAGCGGTCACCGGGTGCCGCCCGCGGGGCGGCGGTGCCAGGAGCTTCATCAGGCTGAACATCACGGCAAGCGTCGCGCAGTAGACCGTGAGTTGCATCACGGTCGGCCGATCATTGTAGCCGATCAGCGTGCGCAACACGCGTCCCAGGATGCTGGTGTCTGACAGCAGCCAAGAGCTGTCCCACACCACGCGATCGAGCGCGAGCACCACGTTGGCCTGCTCGAGGAAGCCGATCGCCTGGGCCGCCATGCCGGCGGCCAGGAACGCGATCATGAAGCTGGTCACCCCGAACAGATAGCGTTGCGGGATCGTCAGCATCCCGAAATAGGTCGCCGCACAAACCAGGGCGCCAAGGAACATCCCCGCGACGCCGCCGATGAACACCTCGAAGCCCGTCGCCCCCTCGGTGGCGAGCACACCGTAGAGGAACATCACGACCTCGAAGCCCTCACGCAGCACCGCGACGCAGACGACGACGGCGAGCGCGACCAGTGACTTCGATCCGGCCGCGACCGCTTCGCCTGCGGCGCGGAACTCCGCGGCCAGCTCGCGTCCATGCCGCGCCATCCAGACATTGTGCCAGGTGAGCATCACCACGGCGATCAGGAGCACCGTCGCATTGACGAGTTCCTGGCCGGATCCGGCGAACGCTTGTGAAATCACGCCGGCAAAGGCAGCCATCAGGCAGGAGCCGAGCACGCCGGCCGCGACACCACCGCTGATCCACAGGCCGCGTCGCGGCACGCCTTGCGTGACGGCCAGCACGATACCGATGACGAGGCCGGCTTCGAACACCTCGCGGAAGACGATGATCAATGCGGGTAAGACACCAGCCACCGCTGCCTCACTTCACCACCAGGACGCCTTTGGTCGTGCTCGCATGGAAATCGTCAAAAAAATCATACCGGCCCGCCGCTTGCGGCCGGATGTTGATCACGGCCTCGCCGTTGCCGGTCAGCACTTTCTCAACCCGCAGGCTATTGCTCTCGAATTCCATCGGGGTTGGATCGAGGTTCTTGACCCGCAGCACGATCGGCTTGCCGGCCGGTGCTTGCAACTCGGCGGGATCGAACTTGTGGTCCTTGACGCTGATGGCAAGCTCAGCGGTATCCTGGGCAAATGCGCATGGCGTCGCGACCAGACCGGTCGTGAGCGCCAACGCCGCGCCCAGGGCCAGCACACTTGTTCGCAATCCCGTCGGGGCAATCGGAATCATCTCGCACAGGTCCCGCATCAAGTTCCCTATGTGCGCGCTGGCGCGGGCGCGAACAACTCCTAATACTTAGAATTTCTGTAAACTGGCGAACGGCTTAGCCCGCATTGCGAAAGATCAACACGAACTTGTCGAGGCGCCTGCGGGTGCTATGACCGATTGCCTATATTTCGTAGATCGTTACTGAAGGTTCTTGCGTGAGAGGATAGAGCGCGATGACAGAAAAAAAGACGTCTTTCAAAGTCGTCGCCGATAACCGCAAGGCTCGCTTCAATTATGAGATCGGTGAAACCGTCGAGGCCGGGATTGCGCTGACCGGGAGCGAGGTGAAGTCGCTGCGCGCCGGCAAAGCGACGATCGCCGAGTCGTATGCAGATGCCCGCGCCGGCGAGATCTGGCTGGTGAACGCCAACATCCCTGAATATCTGCAGGCCGGCCGCTTCAATCACGCGCCCAAGCGTCCGCGCAAGCTCCTGCTGCACAAACGCCAGATCGGTAAACTGTCCGGTGCCGTGGAGCGCGAAGGCATGACCATCGTTCCGCTCAAGCTCTACTTCAACGACAAGGGACGCGCGAAGGTCGAGCTTGCAATTGCGCGCGGTAAGAAGTTGCACGACAAGCGGGAAACCGAACGCAAGCGCAGCTGGGACCGGGAGCGCGGACGGCTGCTGCGCCTCAAGGGGTGAAGCCATGACCAATATCAAGCTCGACCACTGCGTGATCCACGTCGCCGAGTGGGAGCGCTCGAATGCGTTCTACCGCGACGTGCTCGGCGCCGAGGTGGTCAGACAGGGGCCGCGCACGGCCTATCGGTTCGGCGACACCCAGCTCAATCTGCACGGCCCCGGCGTCACCGGCGGGCCGGTGGCGAAGCTTCCGGTCATGCCTGGCAACAGCGACCTGTGCTTTGAATGGGATGGCCCGATCGGTGGCGCGGTCGAGCACCTCAAGCGCTGCGCCGTGCCCATCGAGGAAGGGCCGGTTGCCCGATCGGGCGCAAAGGGGCAGGGCACCAGCGTTTATTTCCGCGACCCCGACGGTTCGCTGCTCGAGTTCATCTCGTATCGAGGAAGCTAAGCGATGACGGCCCTCAGGGATTGGAATGTCCTGCCCGACGATCTCCCGGTGCCGCAGGATGATGGCGCGGCGCGCCACCTCGCAGGTTACAAGCTTCCGTCCGTGCCGCTTGCCGCGACGGACGGTACCCGGATCGATCTGTCGAAGCTCAAGGGCCGCGTCGTCGTCTATGTGTATCCACGCACCGGCCGGCCGGGTGAGCCCAACCTGGAGGGCTGGGATGCCATTCCGGGCGCCCGCGGTTGCACGCCCCAAAGCTGCGGCTTTCGCGACCATTTTGCCGAGCTGAAGGTGTTGGGGGTGGCCCACTTGTTTGGGCTCTCCACCCAGGACACGGACTATCAGCGCGAGGCCGCGGAACGGCTGCACCTGCCGTTCTCGATTCTCTCCGAGCATGACCTTGCGCTCACCCGTGCCATTAACCTGCCGACCTTCGAAGCGGGTGGTATGACGCTGCTCAAGCGCATGGCGCTGGTCATCGACGATGGCGTCGTCACGAAGGTGTTCTATCCCGTGTTCCCGCCCGACCAGAATGCCGCCGAGGTGATTGACTGGCTGCGCGGCGGATCGGCCTAAGCCGGCGCAGTCTCCTCGGCCTGGTCCAGAAACCCACGTGCCGTTCGGAAAACCGCACGAAACATCTCTTCCGTCAGCACGCCGGTGTTCGTGTTGTAGCGCGAGCAGTGGTAGCTATCGAGCAATCGCAACTTACCGATCTGATGTGATGCCGCGTGCCCGAATGGAACGGTGGCGAGCCGCGCGCCGAGCGCCCGCACCGCACTGTCGTGCGCGATCCGGCCGAGCGCGACGACGATCTTGAGCCGCGGCATCTCCGCAATGGTCTCGATCAGGAAATCTCGACAGGTCGTGATCTCCAGCGGCGTCGGTTTGTTCTCTGGCGGAACGCAGCGCACCGCGTTGCTGATGCGCGCGTCGGTCAGGATCAGACCATCATCCGGCCGTTCCTGGTACGTGCCTTGCGCAAAGCCGAACTCGGTTAGCGTCTTATAGAGCAGCACGCCGGCGTAGTCGCCAGTGAACGGGCGTCCGGTGCGGTTCGCCCCTTGCAGCCCGGGGGCGAGCCCGACGATGAGCAGCCGTGCGTCGGCCGGCCCGAATGAGGCGACCGGCGCGTTGAACCAGCTCGGTTGCTTGGCGCGCCAAGCCTCGCGGAAGGCGACAAGCCGCGGACAGCGCGGGCAATCACGCGAGGGCTCGACGGCAGACATGAGTTCGGAGGATCAATCCTCGTCGAACTCGTCGTCGACGGTTCCCACGGGGGCGCGGCTCGGCGTCGGTCCGCGCTGCAGGAACTGCGGCGTGTGCTGCTGCGGCGCGTGGCGTTCGCGCGGCTCCCTCGGTTCGCGCGGCGGTCGCTCAGTACGCTCGCCGGGGTCGCGCCCGATCTTGCCCTGCAGCTCGACGATGTCGAGGAATACGTCGGCTTGCCGACGCAATTCATCCGCGACCATCGGCGGCTGGGTCGAGACGGTGGACACGACGGTCACGCGCACGCCTTTGCGCTGCATGGCTTCTACGAGCGAGCGGAAGTCACCGTCGCCGGAGAACAGCACCATGTGATCGATCGTGCCGGCGAGTTCCATGGCATCGACGGCAAGCTCGATGTCCATGTTGCCTTTGACCTTGCGCCGGCCGGTCTGATCAACAAACTCCTTGGTCGCCTTGGTGACGACCGTGTAGCCGTTGTAATCAAGCCAATCGATCAGCGGGCGGATCGACGAGTATTCCTGATCCTCGATCACGGCCGTGTAATAGAAGGCGCGTAACAGATACCCACGCGACTGGAACTCGCGCAACAACCGCTTGTAATCGATGTCGAAGCCAAGTGACTTGGCGGTTGCGTACAGGTTGGCGCCGTCAATGAATAGAGCGATTTTTTCCCCTGGTACGGTCATGGGTCTCCTTTTTGTTCTCATTCGCATTGGCCAGATCGGTGTTGGCCCACCAATTCAGCCTTCCAAGCCTACTGGCAAACGAGGCGGGGACGGCCGGGGAGTTAGCAGCGCGGCTCAAATTGCTGCGACCGGCCGCCGCAGTGTCTACAAATCGGCACTACGGCCCGCCGGCCTCCGTATCAAAGCTTTGCAGCTACGCCAAGTTAATAATGTGCCATAGGAATTCGGCTCTTGCGTTTTTACAACCCAGGGCGTAGCTAGGCCTCCAATCACAACATTGTTCCCCTATGGAGTGACGAGCCGATGGCCCGTGTCACCGTCGAAGATTGCATCGATAAGGTCGAGAATCGATTCGATTTGGTCCTGCTCGCAGCCCACCGGGCGCGGATGGTCTCGTCCGGCGCGCCGATCACCATCGATCGCGACAACGACAAGAACCCGGTCGTGGCGTTGCGCGAAATCGCCGACGAGACGGTCTCGCCCGGCGACCTGCGCGAAGAACTCCTGCACTCGCTGCAGAAGTATGTGGAGGTCGACGAGCCCGAGCCGGAGGTGCCGCTGATCGGCGGGACTGGCGAGCGCGCCGATGCGGACGACACCGAGGTCATCACCGACCGCATGACCGAAGAGGAGCTGCTCAAGGGCCTTGAGGGTCTCGCTCCACCCGAGGAACGGCCGGAGCCCGTCGAGCCTGACGACGACGAGGAATAAGCCTCCCTGTCGGATAACCGACGCTCCGGCTCATCCACCTGTTCACAAAGGTTGAGTTCGCGCAGCTTTTTCCCGCGCGCTGCGGTATTGTGCGCCTATGCCTTCCGCACAGGCGCTCCCGCTGTTTCATCTCTACGGCGATCCGCCGGACACCGACGCCTTTGACTTCATCCACATCGAGACGATCTCATCGCGCTCGTCGATCCATGATTGGACTATCCGCGCGCACCGCCACGGCAATCTGTTCCAGATCCTGGTGATCGCCCGCGGCGGCGGCGACATGACCTACGAGGCCGCACTCCTGCCGTTCCAGGCGCCGTGCGCGCTGCTCACACCGGCCACTGTCGCGCATGGCTATCGGTTCGAGCCAAACGCTACCGAAGGCTGGGTCGTAAGCTTCACCGAGGACGTGACGCATGCGCTGGGCGACCACTCCGGCGAGGCGATCGCGCGTCTGCGCGCGCTTGCGGCGCATCCGGTGGTGCCGCTCGGTGAGCCGGAGCTCGCGCGCCTGGACAAACTGTGCAGCGAGTTGCACGAGGAGCGATTCCTGGCGCGCGAGGGCTATCGCTACGCCATGCGCGGCTACCTGGCGTTGATCGCGATCGAGGTGGTGCGGCTCGCCGCAAGCCAGGCGCGCTCCGGAAGCGTGACGCTCACACCTGCTGATCCGGCCGTGGAATGCCTGCGCGCACTGGTGGAAGAGCAATTCCGCAAGGAGCGCTTGCTGAGCTTCTACGCGGACAAGCTCGCCATGACGCCTGACCGGCTCAACGATCACGTCAAACGCGCGACCGGCGTCACCGCCGGTCACCTGATTCGCCAGCGCGTCCTGACTGAAGCCAAGCGCCAGCTCGTGTTTACCAACGCGCCGATCCACGAAATCGCTTACGATCTCTCGTTCTCCGACCCGTCGCACTTCACGCGCTTTTTCCGCAAGCAGACCGGTGTTACGCCGCAGGACTTTCGCGCTCGCCGTGGCGGTTAAGTGTTGAAGAACTCCAGTGCCGCCGCCGTGTATTTGTCCGCCTGCTCGATGTTGGAGATGTGGGCGGCGTCGAGCACGATCAGCTTCGCGCCGGGCACGCGATCGCGAATGAACTCCGCGTTCGCGACGGTGGTCGCCATGTCGTGCCGACCGGCGATCAGCAATGTCGGCGCTTTGATCTTGTGCAGCAGCTCGCGGTGATCCATGTCGCGCACCGCCTCGCAGCAGGCGATGTAGCCCTCGAGCGGCGTCGCCGCGAGCGTCGACGTCATCTGCGCGATGACCGTCGGCTCGCGGTCGCGGAATGGCTTCGTAAACCAGCGCTCCATGATGAACGGTCCCATCGAGCCCATGCCCACCTGACGAGCGTTACGGATGCGATCGTTCCAGGATTCCTTGTTCGCGTAGTAGCAGGAGCTGCTGGACAGGATCAGCCGCTCGATCCGGTCCGGCGCGTTGGCGCCGAGCCATTGGCCGACCATGCTGCCCATGGAGAGCCCGCACCAATTGGTCCGCTTGATCCCGAGTGCATCCATGACGGCGAGGGCGTCGCGCCCGAGCTGCGCCATACTGTATGGGCCCGGTGTCACCCCGGAACGTCCATGGCCGCGCCGGTCGTAGCGCACCAGGCGGAAGTGCTTGGTGAAGGGCTTCACCTGCAGGTCCCACATGCGGTGATCGGTTCCCAGCGAGTTGCACAGCATCAGGAACGGCGCGCGTTCCGGCCCTTCGACCACCACATTGATTGGGCACCCGTTCGCGTCTATCACCGGCATCGGTATTTCCCCTCAACGATTCATCAGCTCGTATAGACCGGCTGACGATAGCATGTCGGGTTCCCCCTGATGCTAGAGCCAAGCCGAGCTGATAAGATCAACGGCTTCAGTTTACGGAGTGCAGACAATGGCGATGACGATGTCCGGCGAGGTCCAGCTCAATGCACCGCGCGAGGAAGTCTATAAAAAGCTCAACGATCCGGAGGTGCTCAAGGCCTGCATCCCCGGCTGCGAGCAGCTCGATAAAGTCTCCGACACGGAGTTTCAGGCGATCTCGACCATGAAAGTTGGGCCGGTGAAGGCGCGTTGGAAGGGCAAGGTCACGCTCTCCGACCTCGATCCGCCCAACGGCTACAAGATCTCTGGTGAAGGCGAGGGCGGCGTCGCGGGCTTTGCAAAAGGCGGTGCTGCGGTAGCACTGAGCGACAAGGACGGTGGTACGCTCTTGAGCTACAACGTCGAGGCGCAGATCGGCGGTAAACTGGCACAGCTCGGCCAGCGGCTCATCGCCGGCGCGGCCAAGAAAATGGCCGACGATTTCTTCGTTAAATTTGCCAAATCCGTCAATCCAGCGGCCTGAGTGGCTTGACCGCGACACCGGACGGCTGGACACTCGACGGGTTCCAAACTAGAAAAACAGCCGAAACGCCCGGATTTCACCTGACGACGAGCGGGCTCTTTCGGCGAGCATTCAAAAGGCGGCCATTTGGCGCGAGAAGGGGAGGTGCGTGATGCCCACAGTTTCCATGAAGGTGAACGGCAAGGACGCCAAGGCCGACGTCGATCCGCGCACCCTGCTGGTGCAGTTTCTGCGCGAGAACCTGCGCCTCACCGGCACGCATGTCGGGTGTGACACCTCCCAGTGCGGCGCCTGCGTGGTTCACGTCAACGGCAAGGCGGTGAAGTCCTGCACCATGCTGGCAATGACGGCTGATGGTGCTGACGTTCTCACCATCGAAGGCCTCGCCAACGGCGCGCAGCTGCATCCGATGCAGGAAGCCTTCCGCGAGAATCACGCTCTGCAGTGCGGCTTCTGCACGCCGGGCATGATCATGACCGCCGTCGATATCGTGCACCGCAAGGGCAACAACCTCGAGGAGCACACGATCCGCGAGGAGCTCGAAGGCAACATCTGCCGGTGCACGGGCTACCACAACATCGTCAAGGCCATCGGCGCGGGCGCGCGCGCGATGTCTGGCGAGGTATCGAAACAAGCCGCCGAATAGAGCGGCACAGGGAGGCTTCTGCAGCTCCGGGAGGAAGCGCGATGAGTGCAACCGGGATCGGCGCCGCGGTGCGCCGCAAGGAAGATTTCCGTTTCATTACCGGCAAGGGCCAGTACACCGACGACGTCAGCCGGCCAGGGCAGGCGCACATCTATTTTGTCCGCTCGCCGCACGCCCACGCCAGGATCAAGCGCATCGACACCAAGGCGGCCGCCGGCATGCCCGGCGTGGTCGGGGTCGTCACCGGTGCGGAGTTCGCCGAGAGCAAGCTCGGCAACCTGATCTGCGGCTGGACGGTGCTGTCGAAGGACGGCTCGCCCATGAAGATGGCGCCGCATCCGGCGCTCGCCGTCGGCAAGGCGTGCCATGTGGGTGATGCGGTCGCCGTGGTGGTCGCCGATACGTTGGCGCAGGCCAAGGACGCCGCCGAGAAGATCAACATCGATTACGAGGTGCTGCCGGCGGTGGTCGATCCCACCAAGGCGGCCGGCAAGGGCGCGCCGCTGATCCACGACGCCGCCCCCAACAACACGATCTACAACTGGCACATCGGCGATCACGACGGAACCGCTGCCGCCTTCAAGGGCGCCAAGCACGTCACCAAGCTCGAATTCATCAACAACCGCCTGGTGCCGAACGCCATGGAGCCGCGCGCCGCGCTGGCCGAGTATGATGCGGGCGCGCAGCATCTCACGCTCTGGAACGCGACCCAGAACCCGCACGTGGCGCGGCTCGTCATCTCCGCATTCGTCGGGATTGCTCCAGAGAATAAGCTGCGCGTGATCGCGCCCGACGTCGGCGGCGGTTTCGGCTCCAAGATCTTCATCTATCCGGAGGAAGTCGTCTGTCTGTGGGCGGCGCGCCAGTTCAATCGTCCGGTCAAGTGGACCGCAGAGCGCTCGGAGAGTTTCATCTCCGATGCGCATGGCCGCGACCACGTCACCACCGCCGAGCTCGCGCTCGACGCTGATCACAAGATCACCGGACTGAAGGTCAAGACGGTCGCCAATCTCGGCGCCTACATGTCGACCTTCTCCTCCGCGGTGCCGACCTTCCTCTACGCGACCCTGCTGTCGGGCCAATACGCGATCCCGCATATCTACGCCGAGGTCGATGCGGTCTACACCAACACCGTTCCTGTTGACGCCTATCGCGGAGCCGGCCGGCCGGAGGCGACCTTCGTGGTCGAGCGGTTGGTTGAGGCGGCGGCGCGCGAGCTCAACGTCGACCCGACCGATCTGCGCAAGAAGAACTTCGTGAAAACCTTCCCGTATCAGACCGCGGTCGCTTCGCTCTACGACGCCGGCGACTACAACGCGTCGCTGCAGAAGGCGCTGCAAATCCACGACTACAAGGGCTTTGGCAAGCGCAAGCGCGACTCAGAGAAGAACGGCAGGCTGCGCGGCATCGGCTTTGCAACCTATATCGAAGCCTGCGGCGTCGCGCCCTCCGCGCTCGTCGGTCAGCTCGGTGCCGGCGTCGGCTTGTGGGAATCTGCCGAGGTGCGCGTCAACCCGACCGGCTCGGTCGAGTTGTTGACCGGCTGCCACGCGCACGGGCAGGGGCACGAGACCACGTTCGCGCAACTGGTCGCGGAGCGCCTCGGGATCGGCATCGATCAGGTCTCCGTCGTGCACGGTGACACCGACAAGGTACAGTTCGGCATGGGCACCTACGGTTCGCGCTCCGGCGCGGTCGGCATGTCGGCGATCGTCAAGGCGCTTGATAAGGTCGAGGCCAAGGCGAAGAAGATCGCCGCGCATCTGCTCGAGGCCGCCGAAGGCGACATCGTCTTCAAGGACGGCAAGTTCACCGTTGCCGGCACCGATAAGTCAGTCGCCTGGGGCGAGCTCGCGTTGGCCGCCTACGTGGCCCACAAGTTCCCGACCGGCGAGATCGAGCCTGGCCTGAAGGAGACGGCGTTCTACGATCCGACCAACTTCACCTTCCCGGCCGGCTGCCACATCTGCGAGGTCGAGATCGATCCGGAAACCGGCGTCACCAGCGTGGTCGGCTGGACCGCGGTCGATGACTTCGGCACCGTGATCAATCCGATGATCGTGGAGGGGCAGGTGCATGGCGGCGTTGCCCAGGGCGTCGGCCAAGCGTTGCTCGAGCACACGGTCTACAACGACAGCGGCCAGCTGGTGAGCGGCTCCTACATGGATTACGCGATGCCGCGCGCTGACAACCTGCCGTCGCTCAAAGTCGACATGACGGTGACCAAGTGCCCGTCAAACCCGCTCGGCATGAAAGGTTGCGGTGAGGCCGGCGCAATTGCCGCGCCGGCGGCCGTGATGAACGCCATCACCAACGCGCTCGGCACCGAGAAGATCGACATGCCCGCCACGCCGGCTGCGGTGTGGAGCACAATTCAACAACTCAACAAGACCCGCCTGGCGGCGGAGTAACGGAGGCTTCCCATGTACGCTTTCACCTATCATCGTGCCACTGGCCTGCGGCACGCCGCCAATTTGTTGGAGAAGCTCGAGGACCCGAAGATTCTGGCCGGAGGCCAGACGCTGCTGCCGACCATGAAGCAGCGGCTTGCCTCGCCGACCAACCTCATCGATCTCGACCGGGTCGAAGGCATGTCGGAGATTACCGGGGCCGGCCGTTCGATCACCATCGGTGCCCTGACGCGGCACAATGACGTGCACAAATCGCCGATCGTGCAGCAGGCGATTCCGGCGCTCGCGTATCTCGCTGGCCTGATCGGCGACCCGGCGGTGCGTCACCGCGGCACGATCGGCGGCTCGGTCGCCAACAACGATCCCAATGCGGACTATCCGGCCGCGTGCCTCGCGTTGGCGGCAACTATCGTCACCAACAAGCGCAAGATTGCGGCTGACGAGTTCTTCAAGGGCCTGTTCGAGACCGCGCTCGAGCCCAACGAGATCATCACCAAGATCACGTTCCCGGTGCCGAAGAAGGCCGGCTACTACAAGTTCCGCAACCAGGCCTCGCGGTTTGCCCTGGTCGGCGTGTTCGTGGCCAAGCGGCCGTCAGAGATCCGGGTCGCGGTGACCGGTGCCGGCTCATCCGGCGTGTTCCGCGTGCCCTCGTTCGAAGAGGCGCTCAAGAAGCGCTTCTCGCCGAAGTCGCTCGAAGGCCTCACCATCCCGGCCGACGGGATGGCGGCCGATATCCACGGCAGTGCCGAATACCGCGCCCACCTCGTCGGGGTTTGCGCGCGCCGGGCGGTTGCAGCCGCCGACGAAAAGACCCCGGCCGCGGAATAGCCGGTTCACCCGGCTAAAGCCGAAATTCGCGCCTGCGCGGGCCGCTCCGCGCAGCGCGCTGGCGAGCCATGCGGGGGGCCCGCCCCGGGTTTGGCACTCCCGCTGTTCCGGCCTATATCTGAAGCTGGTTCCACGCATTGCCGGCCCGGAAGGTTCCTTTTGTGAATACGACACCGCGCGCGCTGCCGTCCTCGATCGATAAGACCCTCGATCTCCTGGCCGATGCCGATTACCTCGCCGACCGGTCGCTGGCGACGGTGCTGTTTCTGGCGCTGCGCATGGGCCGCCCGCTGTTTCTCGAAGGTGAGGCTGGTGTCGGCAAGACCGAGATCGCCAAGGTGCTGTCGTCGACCCTCGGGCGCCGGCTGATCCGGCTGCAGTGCTATGAGGGTCTCGACGTCGCCGCTGCCGTCTACGAGTGGAACTACGCCGCGCAGATGATCGCCATCCGCCTCGCCGAGGCCGAAGGCGCGGTCGATCGCGATCGGCTCACCCATGACGTGTTCTCCGAGCAGTTCCTGATCAAGCGCCCGCTGCTGCAGGCGCTCGAGCCCGACACCGCCGGCGCGCCGGTGTTGTTGATCGACGAGCTCGATCGCACCGATGAAGCGTTTGAAGCATTCCTGCTCGAAGTGCTCGCCGACTTTCAGGTGACGATCCCCGAGCTCGGCACCGTGAAGGCGGAGCATCCGCCCATCGTCGTAATCACCTCGAACCGCACGCGCGAAATTCATGACGCGCTCAAACGCCGCTGTCTCTATCACTGGGTCGGCTATCCGAATGCCGAGCGCGAGTTGAAGATCGTGCGCGCCAAGGTGCCGGGCATCGGCAAGCGGCTCTCGCAGGAGATCGTGTCGTTCGTGCAGGGCCTGCGCAAGGAAGACCTGTTCAAGCAGCCCGGCGTCGCCGAAACCTTGGACTGGGCGAGCGCGCTCAGCGAGCTTGATGCGGTGGCGCTCGATCCGGCGACGGTCTCCGACACGCTCGGCGTGTTGTTGAAGTACCAGGACGACATCGCCCGCGTCGAAGGCAGCAAGGCGAGCGAGCTGATCAATCAGGTGCGCGCGGAGATGCGCGCCGCGGAGTAGGGCGTGAACGAGGCGGACGGCCGGCTGGCCGAGAACATCGTCTACTTCGCCCGCGCGCTGCGCGCCGCCGGCATTCCAGTAGGGCCAGGCGCCGTGCTCGATGCGCTCGCTGCCGTGCGTACCGCCGGTGTCGGCACGCGTGAGGATTTCTACTGGACCCTCCATTCTGTTTTCGTGAACCGGCACGAGCACACGATTTTGTTCGATCAGGCTTTTCGCATCTTCTTCAAGCGGCGCGGTTATCTTGAGCAACTGCTCGGCATGACCTTGCCGCAGGTTCCCGGCACCGAGCCCGAGAAGCCGAAGGCCGGCTCGCAGCGGGTGCAGGAAGCCATGTTCTCCGGCCTCAACGAGCAGCTCAAACAGGAGGTCCGCGAGCTCGACATCGACATGCGCCTCACCGTCTCCGATCAGGAACTGTTGCAGAAGAAAGACTTCGCCCAGATGTCGGCGGCGGAGATCGCCACGGCCAAATCTGCGATCAAGCGGTTGGTGTTGCCGCTCGACGAGGTCAAGTCGCGGCGCCTGGTGCCCGATCGGCGCGGGCATATTGTTGATATGCGCCGCACTTTGCGGGCGAGCATGAAAGGCGGCGGCGCGTTCATCGATCTGAAGTATCTCGGGCCGAAGACCAAGATCCCGCCGCTGGTCGCGTTGTTGGATATCTCCGGCTCGATGACGGATTACACGCGCGTGTTCCTGCATTTCCTGCACGCGGTGACGGATGCGCGCAAGCGCGTCCACTCGTTCCTGTTCGGCACGCGATTGACCAACGTGACGCGCTCGCTCAAAGCGAAGGATCCCGACGAAGCGCTCGCCGCTTGCTCGGCGCAGGTCATGGACTGGTCCGGCGGCACGCGGATCGCGACGTCGCTGCACGGCTTCAACAAATTATGGGCCCGGCGTGTCCTCACTCAGGGTGCGATCGTATTGTTGATCACCGATGGCCTCGAGCGCGATCCCGACGACAAGCTCGCCTTTGAGATCGACCGGTTGCACCGCTCCTGCCGCCGCCTGATCTGGCTCAACCCGCTGCTGCGTTACGAGGGCTTCGAGGCCAAGGCCAAGGGCGTGCAGGCGATGCTGCCGCACGTGGATGAGTTCCGCCCGGTGCACAATCTCAATTCGCTCACCGACCTCGTGCGCTCACTCTCGGCGCACGGGACCCGCAGCCAGGAGGGCCAAGCCTGGCTACGCAAGGTGGCATGAGTTTCCACCTCTCCCCGCTTGCGGGGAGAGGTCGGCGCGAAGCGCCGGGTGAGGGGGCCTCTCCGCACGTTCTGAGCTTGTGGAAGCGCCCCCTCACCCGACTTTCTTCGCTGCGCTCGAAAGTCGACCTCTCCCCGCAAGCGGGGAGAGGTAGCAAGCCGCCCGGCCGTGCCGTCATTGCCCGCACGGGTTCGGCGAACCATATCTATACGACCCCTAGACCCGGAGGTTCCCATGCTGGCTCGTGATGACGATATCCTCAAAGCCGCCGAGGATTGGCGGCGCGACGGGCGCAACGTGGCGCTGGCCACCGTGGTAGAGACCTGGGGCTCGGCGCCGCGGCCAGTCGGGTCGAACCTGGTGATCGACGACCAGGGCAACTTCCTCGGCTCGGTCTCCGGTGGTTGCGTCGAAGGCGCGGTCGTGGCGGAAGCGATCGACGTGATCGAGTCCGGCAAGGCGAAGACCTTGGAGTTCGGCGTTGCCGATGAGACCGCTTGGAAGGTCGGGCTGTCCTGCGGCGGCACCATCCGGGTCTATGTTGAAAAGATCGACTGATCGCGCATGCGCCTCGATCTCCTGAAAACTCTCAACGCCGAACGGGCCGCACGCCGCGCGGTCTTCCTCGTGACTAACGAGGCGAGCGGCGAGCAGCGCCTCATCAAAGCAGCCGACATCGCCGGCGATCCGCTGCGCGAGCTCCTCGACGCGCATCGGCGGACCGGCAAGAGCGGGATGGAGGAGGTCCCGGACGGCAAGGTCTTCATCACCGCCTACGTGCCGCCGCCGCGCCTCGTCATCACCGGCGCCGTGCACATCAGCCAGGCTTTGGCGCCGATGGCGTCGCTGCTCGGCTACGACGTGGTGATTGTTGATCCGCGTACCGCCTTTGCCACGCCCGAGCGCTTTCCCGACGTGAAGCTGATCCCGGAATGGCCCGACGTCGCGCTGCCGCCGCTCAACATCGATCACTACACGGCATTCGTCGCGCTCACGCACGATCCGAAGATCGACGACCCGGCGCTCATGCATGCGCTGGCGCGCGACTGTTTCTACATCGGCGCGCTCGGCTCGCGGAAAACCCATGGCCGCCGTCTTGAGCGACTCAAAGCACAGGGCGTGAGCGAGGCGGCGCTGGCGCGCATTCACGCGCCGATCGGGCTCGCCATCGGCGCCGTCTCGCCGCCCGAAATTGCCGTCTCCATTCTCGCCCAGATCACGGGACGCCTGCGCCTGCCGGCGGAGCAGCGCGCATGAAGTTCGGCGCGTTTGCTCCCAAGGACGCCGAGGGCGGGATCGTGGTGCACTCGATCCGCAAGGACGGATTGGTGCTCAAGAAAGGAACCCACATCGGGCCTAAGGAAATCGACGCGCTCACCAAGGCCGGCATTGCGGCGATTACCGTCGCGCGGCTCGAGCCCGGCGATGTGTCCGAGGACGAAGCCGCCGGCGAGATCGCGGCGGCCGTGGCCGGGGAGGGGGTGCGGGTCGATCCGGCCTTCACCGGCCGCGCCAATCTGTTTGCCGAGACCGGCGGCGTGCTCGTCGTTGATCGCGAGGGCATCGACCGCCTCAACGAGGTCGATCCCGATATCACGCTGGCGACACTCGAGGCTTTCGCCCCCGTCGTCCCCGGAAAGATGATCGCGACCGTCAAGATCATTCCGTTTGCGGTGAGCGGAGAGGCCTGCGACCGCGCGGTCGCGGTGGCGCGCGCCGCTCACCCGCTGGTGCGCCTTGCACCCTATCGGATCAAACGCGTCGGCATCATCTCGACCTTGCTGCCTGGGCTCGCCGACAAGGTGATCGACAAGACGCTGCGCGTGACCGCCGAGCGCCTGGCGCCAGCCGGTGCAAGGATCATCAGCGAGCGGCGCGTTCCGCACGAGGCGGCGCCGCTTGCGCAGGCGATCGAAGCGGCCCTCGCCGAAGGTGCGGAGCTCGTTCTCGTATTCGGCGCCTCCGCCATCGCGGATCGGCGCGATGTCATTCCGGCGGCGATCGAGGCTGCGGGCGGCACGGTCGAGCATTTCGGTATGCCGGTCGATCCCGGCAACCTCATGCTGATCGGTTCGGCCGGCAGCCGCCCGGTGCTGGGTGCGCCGGGCTGCGCGCGCTCGCCCAAGGAGAACGGATTCGACTGGGTCCTGGCGCGGCTACTCTGCGGGCTGCCGGTGACCCGCCACGACATCATGGGCATGGGCGTCGGCGGCCTGCTGATGGAGATCGTCACCCGGCCGCAGCCGCGCGCGAGCGAGAGCGCGGCCGGCCGCCAGGTCGCGGCGCTGGTGCTCGCGGCAGGGCGCTCGACCCGCATGGGCGGGCCCAACAAGCTTCTCGCCGACATCGGCGGCCGGCCGATGGTGCGCATCGTGGTCGAGGAGGTTCTGGCCTCGCGCGCGCGGCCGGTCATCGTGGTCACCGGGCATCAGCGCGAGCGGGTCGAGGCGGCGCTGAGCGGGCTGCCGGTCACCTTTGTGCACAATCCCGACTTCGCCGATGGGCTGTCGACCTCGCTGCGCACCGGCATCGCGGCTCTCCCCGGGGAACCGGACGGCGCCATTGTTTGCTTAGGTGACATGCCGCAGGTCGATGCAAAACTGATCAACCGGCTGATCGCCGCCTTTGATCCGGAGCGCGGCGCCTTGGTGGTGGTGCCGACCATTGCCGGCAAGCGCGGCAATCCTGTCGTGTGGTCGCGCCGGTTCTTCCCGGACCTCGCGAGTGTCGAGGGCGACATCGGCGCGCGCCACCTCATCGCCGGTTACCAGGAAGCGGTGGCGGAAGTCCCGACCGACACCGCGGCGCTGCTCGACGTCGACACCCCCGACGCGCTCGAGGCCGTGCGGGCGACCGCCGCCTCATAGATGACGTTTCGCGCATAGATGACATAGATGACGTCGCTGTGCGGCCATCCTTCGAGACGCCTTGGCCTTGCAGGCCAAGGCTCCTCAGGATGAGGTCTGAGTTTGTTGCTGCGCGACTTCGATCAACCCGCAGCCCTCATCCTGAGGAGCACGCGGGCTTTGCCCGCGTGCGTCTCGAAGGATGGCCAACGCATAGATGACCTTTCTCGCATACATGACATAGATGACGCGGCTGGCCATACATGACGTCGCTTGCCATAGATGACGGGCCGTCGCTCGAGGCACCGTGCGCGGCAGTCATAGATGACGTTTTGCGCATAGATGACATAGATGACGTCACTGTCGGCCATCCTTCGAGACGCCTTGGCCTTGCAGGCCAAGGCTCCTCAGGATGAGGTCTGAGTTTGTTGCTGCGCGACTTTGATCAACCCGCAGCCCTCATCCTGAGGAGCACGCGGGCTTTGCCCGCGTGCGTCTCGAAGGATGGCCACACGCATAGATGACCTTTCTCGCATAGATGACATAGATGACAGCGCGGACGGCCGGTCCACAAACGCCTGCGGTGAACTTGAAGTCCGACCCCCGATCTCGCTTTGCTCATCCGGTCTACAAATTGAGATTCACTTTTCAAACAGCCCGACGCGGACATGCGTCCGTCCTTCAAAACGCTCGCATGATTTATTTTGCTATAGATTTGTCAAATCTATTTTGCGGATTCCATCATGCGCGCTCGAGACCTTTACATCGGTTCCTTGAACCCTCGCCGGAGAAGCCACCAGTTCACCGGATAGGACGTGCAAAAGCCGAAGATCATGGCGATCTGCATCATGAACCAGAACTCCGCCATGCTCGTCTCCAGCCTCACTCCTAGCACGCTGCGGAAGATGACGAAGTAAGCAACCGCCATGAACCCATACATTCCGATTTGCCACGCGCTCAGCGAGAAAGTGTCGGCCTTGACGGCAGCGGCAATGCCCTCCCTCCAGGAAAGCCCGCGCATCGGAGCAATTGTGAAATATTGGAACACGATCCCGAATGCATAGGCGAAAAGGTAATCCACGATCCAGACAGCGAATATCCGCTCTCCAAAGAGAGTGCCCCAGCCGAAGGCGATTGCAATGACCGGAAAAGCATAGACCAGCCATTCAGCGCAGATGTCTCCGATCGTACAGCCGGCGCCGCAATGCAACGTCGCGTTGGCAACGGCGATCGGGAACGGCAATGGCTTCTTTTGCATTTCCGAATGGGTATGCGGCTCGGCGCGTGCGGGCGGTCGTCCATAGGTGAAATATTGCCAGACAATCCAAATTGTGCCGAAGAGTGCGGTCACCGGCCAAACGATATTCATGATCCACATGTGCTGAGGGCGCTTAAGCTCATCGGCGGCAATTGCCAGTGCGCAGAGTGCCCCGAGCGCCAGGTACCCCCATGACAGGCCATGAAGCCAAGTCGGGACCATGCGCATGCTCCCCCGACGAGATTTGAATTCCAAATCTATTGCGTCAGCGTGATGCCGAAACAATCAACTAGATTGCAGCTACAGCTGCATCAGCGTCCCAAACCCGCGCACTTTATCGTTGATCCCGCGCTGGCGGAGCGCGTACCAGGTAGCGGCCTGATTGCTGGTGAGTACGGGTCGGCCGAGGTCGCGTTCGATCGCGCCGATGACCTCGACAACGCGGGTCTGCGCGCAGCTGAGGAAATAAACGTCCGCCTCGTCATTGCGATGCGCGCGCACGAGGTCGTGCCATTGCTCCGGCGTCACGTCATCGAATTCCTGGGCGCCGGTGAGTTCGAAACCTTCCCAGTCGAGCACCTTGAAGCCGAAGTGCTCCAGGTACTTGGCCTCGCGCTCGTTCACCGCCCGTTTGTAGGGCGTGAGCATCACCACAGTGCGGGCGCGTAGCGCGCGCAGTGCGGCGATCACGCCGTCGCCCGTGGTGGTCGAGGGTAGGCCGGTGGCCTTGCGGATGCGCTCGGCAATGCGGGTGCCGATGGTCGGGTCGGCGGTCGTGACCGCTGTGCAATTGACCAGGATGTGCTGGCAGCCCGCATCCTGGAGTAGCGAAGCGGCTTCCTCGATCCGATCGACGAAGCCGAGCATGGCATTCGCGTCCTTCTCCTCCATCTTGAGCCGCGTCGTGTGCAGGGTGACATCATCCGGCAACATGGCGCCGATGTGCAACTCGGCGTTGCTGTTCACCGACGGGACCACCATCCCCAGCCGCAGACGCGAGCCGTATCTGAGCACCGGCCGGTCGGCATAACCCGCGTCGAGCACGCGTTGCGGCGTTGTCGCATTCGATGGACCGAGTTCGGCGACTGCTTCTGCCATGGGGCTTCCCTTCGTGCCTTACCAGACCTGCAACGGGGCGGCTGGTATTCAGGCGAAATCCAAGTATATCCTGCCGGCACTCGCGCGGAAGTCGCATGATTTGGTGAGGGAGCCTGAGCATGTATCGACCAGCCGGTGTGAAGACCAGCGGCGCCTTCCCGATCCCCGACACCATGAAGGCGTGGGTGCTTGGCGGCCCCGGCGAGCTCGCCTTGCGCGACAAGCCGATGCCGGTGCCACGCAAGGCGGAAGTTCTGGTGCGCATCGATGCGGTCGCGATCTGCGCCACCGATCTCGAGATCATCTATTCCGGCCCGCCGGCCTCGATCGAAGGCGGCCTGCCGTTCAACAAGAACTTCACGCCCGGCCATGAATATATGGGGACCGTGGTGGCATTGGGTCCCGGTGTCGATGAGTTTGCCATCGGCCAGCGCGTCACCGTCGAGATCCATGCCGGATGCGGGCAGTGTAAGCGCTGCCGCGAGGGCATGTACACGGCCTGCCTCAACTACGGCCTCAATTACGGCGAGCAGGACAAGGGCCATCGGGCCAATGGCTTCACCACCGACGGCGGTTTCTGCGAGTATCAGGTCAACAACATCAACACGCTGATCGCGATCTCCGACGAGATGTCCGATGCGGAGGCGACCCTGGTCGTCACCGCCGGGACGGCGATGTACGGACTGACCGAGCTGGGCGGGCTCGTGGCCGGCGAGAGCGTCGTGGTGATGGGGCCAGGCCCAATCGGATTGCTCGGCGTTGCGGTCGCGAAATCGCTCGGTGCCCAGCCGGTGATCCTCACCGGCACGCGCGACAACCGTCTCAAGATCGGCCGCGAGCTCGGCGCCGATCACGTCATCAACGTCACCAAGGAGAACGCGGTTGAAGCAGTGCGCCGGATCACCGGGGGGCTCGGCGCCGATTATGTGCTGGAATGCTCCGGCGCGGCCGGCGCAGTGAACGATGCTGCGCACATGCTCAACCGCGGCGGCAAGATCTGCCTCGCTGCGTTCCCGCACGAGCAGGTGCCGGTCGACGTCGCGCACATCGTGCGCAACAACATCTATCTGTTCGGCATCCGCGGGGAGGGGCGCAGCGCGACGCACCGGGCCGAGGCGTTCATGGCGCAGAAGCGCTTCGATGCGACCAAGATCCACACGCACACGTTCCCGCTCGAGGATCTGCCGACCGCGATCCGCTACGCCAAGGACCGCGTCGACGATGCCATCAAGGTCGTGGTCAAGCCGCAGCGCGCGAGCGGCGCACGTACGCTGGCTGCCGAATGAGATTGTGGATGCGCCTCCTTGCTGCCTTACTCGGGCTGACGGCCTGGGCCGCCAGCGCGGCCGCGCAGGATTGGCCGACGCAGCCGATCACCATGGTCGCGCCGTTCGGGGCCGGCGGACCGACCGACGTGATCGGCCGGCTGATCGCGGATCACATGAGCAGCACGCTCGGCCAGCAGGTGGTGGTCGAGAACGTCACCGGCGCCGGCGGCATGACTGGCGCGGCGCGCGTCGCCCAAGCTCCGGCCGACGGCTACGAAATCCTGCTCGGGACGGTGGGCACGCAGGTCTACAATCAGACGCTGTTCAGACATCCGCAGTACAACGCGCGCACCGACTTTGCATCGGTCGCGCTGATTGCCGAGCAGCCGTTGGTGCTGATCACGCGCCCGGATCTGCCGGCCGACACATTGCCGGAGTTCGTCTCCTATCTGCAGGCGAATGCGGGCGACATGGCATTCGGCTCCGGCGGTAGCGGTTCGGCCACGCATCTGGGCTGCGTCCTCCTCAACGCCGCCCTCAAAGTCAGGGTTCAGCACATTCCCTATCGGGGTTCGGCCTTCGCCATGCAGGATCTCACCGGCGGCCGCCTCGATTATCTCTGCGATTCCGTGACGACCGCGATGCCGCAGATTCAAGCGCACGCCGTCAAGGCCATCGCCGTGCTGGCCCGCAACCGATCGCCGGTGCTGCCCGGTGTACCGACCGCCGATGAGCAGGGGCTGCGTGGCGTCGAAGCCACGAACTGGGTCGGGCTGTTCGTTCCCACAGGCACGCCGCCAACGATCATCCGCAGACTCAACGAAGCGACGATCGCGGCCATGAACACGCCGGCCTCTGATCGATCGCGCGCGGGCCATGGGGACCGATCTCGTTTCGCCCGACCGGAGGAGCCCGGAGTATCTCGACCGCTTCGTGGCGAGTGAGATCGAGAAGTGGGCGGATCCGATCCGGGCGAGCGGCGTATCCGTGGATTGAGGCGCGTGTTAGCATTTGACGACTGGGATCGTGTCCCGGACGCGGCGCAGCGCGGAGCGGTGCGCCGCTGATCCGGGACCGTTCAAAACGTCAATGTTTGTTACGGTCCCGGGTCTGCAGCGCATCGCTGCGTGCTGCGCTGCGCCCGGGACACGGTCATTGCTAACCGGACTCTGCATGAGCGCTCTCGATCAGATCGAGCCGATCGAACAGGCCAGCATCGATGAACTGCGCGTGCTGCAGCTCGCGCGCCTCAAGGAGGCCCTGCATTACAGCTACGAACGCGTGCCGCACTACCGGCAGAAATTTGATGCGGCCGGCGTTCATCCCGACGATTTCAAGGATTTTTCCGACCTCCCGCGCTTTCCGTTCACCAGCAAAGATGATCTGCGCCAGAACTATCCATTCGGCATGTTCGCGGTGCCGATGGATGAGGTCGTGCGCATTCACGCCTCGAGTGGAACGACCGGCAAGCCAACCGTGGTTGGCTATACGCGCGGCGACATCGACACCTGGTCACGGCTCATGGCGCGTTCGATCCGCGCCGCCGGCGGACGCGCGCGCGACAAGATCCATGTCGCCTATGGATACGGGTTGTTCACCGGCGGACTCGGTGCGCACTATGGCGGCGAATACCTCGGCGCCGCGGTCATCCCCGTGAGCGGCGGCTTTACCGAACGACAGGTACAGCTCATCAACGATTTCAAGCCTGACATTATCATGGTGACGCCGTCCTACATGCTGGCGATCGCTGATGAGTTCGAGCGGCAGGGACTCGATGTGCGCCAATGCAGCCTGCGCATCGGTATCTTCGGCGCCGAGCCGTGGACCGATGCGATGCGGGTCGAGATCGAAGGGCGGCTCGGTCTCTCGGCGCTCGACATCTACGGGCTCTCCGAAGTGATGGGACCCGGCGTGGCGCAGGAATGCGCGGAGACCAAAGACGGCCTCACCCTGTGGGAGGACCACTTCTATCCGGAGATCATCGATCCGCAGACCGGGCAGCTGCTACGCGATGGGGAGGTCGGGGAGCTTGTGATCACGACACTCACCAAGCAAGCAATGCCGGTGATCCGCTATCGCACCCGCGATCTCACGCGGCTCCTTCCCGGCACCGCGCGCCGCATGCGGCGGATGGAACGGATCCGCGGCCGCAGCGATGACATGCTGATCATCCGTGGCGTCAACGTGTTTCCGTCACAGATCGAAGCGGTGCTGGCGCAGGAGAAGCGTCTCGCCCCGCATTATGTGCTCGAGCTTCGCCGGCCCGACCGGCTCGACGAACTCGATGTGGTGGTTGAAACGCGTGCGAACGCCGGTGGCCAGCTGCCGGCCACGGAATTGACGGAGCTCGAGCGCCACGCCGAGCATCTGATCAAAGCCTATGTCGGCGTGACGACGCGGGTCCGTGTCGTCGAGCCCGGCACCATCGAGCGCTCACAGGGCAAGGCGAAGCGCGTCATCGACCTGCGTGCGAAAAAGTAAATGGGCGGAACCTGATCATGCAAAATGCCATCGCGCCCGCCAATATCGAGGTGCTCACCGACGCATTGCCTGACGACGCGGTGCAGGAATGGCTCGCTGACGAGCCGTCCGAGACCAATGACCTGATCTCCGATCGCGTGCGCTATCGCACGTTCTGGCAAGGTGCCGAGCGGCTGATCGACATGATGCCGGAGAAGTCCGCACGCCCGGCGGCACAGGAACTGGCGGCACAGGCGATTTGGACCCGCACGCGTGAATCGCGCGAGCGCTTTCTGCGCACGCATGCGCGCGCGGTCTACGGTGCGGTCACCCGACGCATGGAGCGCTTCGTGCGCGTGGAGGAGCTTCTGTTTGCTGCTGCCGACGCGTTTCCCGGGCTGGTCCCCACGCGGGCGCAGATCGCGGCGGAAAAGGACACGCTACAGCGCGACAAGGATGGCCTGGAGATTGATCAGGGCGTCTTGATCTCGCACATTCTTGCTGCTGATCAGTCCGGCCGACACCTGTGCCACGCGATGCTGCTGCCGCGGCCGGAGTCGGAGGACGCGCTCGCCAAGCTTGCGGCCGAGGGCACGCTTGATCTCGGCGCCGTGCGCCTCGAGCGTCACGGCCGCGCCATCCATCTGATCATGTCCAACCCGCGTTTTCTCAATGCCGAGGACCAGACCACGATCGACGCCATGGAGATCGGCGTCGATGTCGCGATCCTCGATCCGGAGAGTGACATTGCGGTGCTGCGCGGCGCCCCGGTGGAGCATCCCAAATACGCCGGCCGCCGCATTTTCGGCAGCGGCATCAACCTCACCCACCTTTATCGCGGCCGGATTCCGTATGTCTGGTTCCTGCAGCGCGAGCTCGGCTTCGTGCACAAGTTCCTGCGCGGGGTGGCGAAGCCTGACGTGTTACCTGACGACGTCACCGGCTGCGGCATCGAAAAGCCCTGGATCGCCGCGGTGGAGAGTTTCGCCATCGGTGGCCACTGTCAGATCCTGCTCACCATGGATTATGTGCTGGCGGCGCACGACGCCTATCTGACGCTTGCCGGCGCGCAAGGAGGGCATCGTCCCGGGCGCGGCCAATCTGCGACTGCCGCGCTTCACCGGTGACCGCATCGCCCGCCAGGCGATTCAGTACGAGCGCAAGCTCGTATGCGACAGTTTCGAGGGGCGCCTGATCTGCGATGAGATCACGCCGGCCGATCAGATGGACCAGGCGATCGAGCGCGTCGTTGCCGGGCTCACCAGCTCCGGCGCCGTCGGCGCGATCAGCAATCGGCGCGCGTTCCGTGTCGCGGAGGAACCGCTCGATCTGTTCCGCCGCTACTGCGCGGTCTACGCGCGCGAGCAGGCGCAATGTCATTTCAGCCCGGCGCTGATCGACAACCTCGAGCGCTTCTGGAACGCCCAGAACCGGGCGGAGTAGGGCGCACGTGAACGACGCACCAACGAGAAAACTCCGCTCGCGCATCACCACGGACGGCATCGACCGCGCGCCGCATCGCGTGTTCATGCGCGGCATGGGCCTCGATGATGAGGCAATAGCGCGACCGTTCATCGGCGTGGTGACGACCGCGGGCGAGACGACGCCGTGCACCGGCAATCTCGCCGAGCAGGCGGCGCACGCCTATGCGGGCGTGGAGGCCGCCGGCGGCACGCCGCGTGCGTTCACCACGATTTCGGTCTCCGACGGCATCAGCATGAACCACCAGGGCATGAAGTGCTCCCTGGTGTCGCGCGAAGTGATTGCCGACTCGATCGAGCTCGTGGTGCGTGGCCACGCCTACGATGGCCTCGTCGGCTTTGGCGGCTGCGACAAGAACCTGCCCGGGATCATGATGGCGATGGTCCGCTGCAACGTGCCGTCGGTGTTTGTGTTTGGCGGCGGCGCGCTGGTCGGGACGTGGCGCGGCAAGCCCGTGTCGGTGCTGACCTCCTATGAGGCCGCTGGCGCCGTCATGACGGGCGCGATGTCGCGCCAAGAGCTCGACTCGCTCGAGCGCGCCTGCATGCCGACGCTCGGCGCCTGTCCGGGGCAGTTCACGGCGAACACCATGGGGATGGTGGCGGAAGTGCTCGGGTTTGCGCCGCCCGGGTCCGCGACCTTGCCGGCGGTCGATCCGCGGCGCGCCGGTGTCGCCAAGCACGCCGGCACTCTGGTGATGGAGATCCTGCGCAACGGCGGCCCGCTGCCGCGCGACCTGATCACGCGCAAGAGCCTGGAGAACGCCTGCGCCATTGTGGCGGCGACGGGCGGCTCAACAAACGCGGGGCTGCATATTCCGGCGCTCGCGCACGAAGCGGGCCTGCGCTTCACGCTGGATGATGTTGCTGCCGTGTTCGAGCGCACGCCGCTCATCGGCAATTTGCAGCCAGGTGGGCAGTACTATGCGCAGGACGTGGATGGCATCGGTGGCGTGCCGGCGCTGGTGAAGACGCTGCTGTCGCATGGCTATCTGCATGGCGATACGCCCACCGTGACCGGGCAGACGTTGGCGCAGGCTTGCGCCGCAGCGCCTGACGCGGACGGGCAGGTGGTCCGCGCGGCCGATCAGCCGATCGCGCCGACCGGCGGGGTGATCGTGATCAAAGGCAATCTCGCGCCTGATGGCGCGCTGATCAAAGTCGCAGGCCTGAAATCGCTGCTGCACGAAGGACCGGCGCGCGTGTTCGAGAGCGAGGAGGAGGCGATGGCGGTGATCCGCGCCCGCGCCTACCAGGCCGGCGATGTGATCATCATCCGCAACGAGGGGCCCAAGGGCGGTCCCGGCATGCGCGAGATGCTCGGGCCGACGGCGCTGATCTACGGCCAGGGCATGGGCGAGAAGGTCGCGCTCATCACCGACGGGCGCTTCTCGGGTGCGACGCGCGGCATGTGCATCGGCTATGTGTGTCCGGAAGCGGCGGCGGGCGGCCCGATCGGCCTCGTGCGCGACGGCGATCGCATCCGGGTCGATGCCGCGGCGCGGCGGATGGATCTGCTGATCAACCCAGAGGAGTTCGCGCGCCGGCGCGCCGCCTGGGTGCCGCGGCGGCGGGCAACGCCGCTTGCGGGTGCGCTGGAGAAATACGCCAATCAGGTCGGCTCGGCGCATCTCGGCGCCGTGACTCACAGCGGCAATTTGCAGTGGGCGTTCGAGGAGCCGTCGGAGTAGCGGTGTCCCGGGCGCAGCGCAGCACGCTGCAGAGCCGGGACCGTCTCAAGCGATGTATCTGTGGCGGTCCCGGATCTGCGGTGCACCGCTACGCGCTGCACCGCGTCCGGGACACGCTAGCGTCGGCGGCGAACGACACGCGCCGGGTGTCGCTTGACCTGGTGCGCGCGCACCATCGGCGCGGCACTGGCCGGTCCCGCATAGGCCTGGACGGCGCGTCTGGCGTAGGGATCAGCCATGATCTGCAGGTCGGGTGGGATCGGCCCAAGGCCGCGCACGGTCGGGCCGGTGGGAATTGCGCCGGAACCGGCCCCGAGGCTGGTGCCCCAGCCATAGGCGTTGGGATTGAGGGGACCGGTCGGGATCCCGCCCGAGCCCCCGGCGCTGCTGGTGCCGTACCCGTATGCGCCCGGATTGGTCGGCCCGGTTGGCGTGCCGCCCGATCCACCGGCGGTGCTCCAGCCCCATTGTGTGCTCGGACCGATCTGCGCCCGCGCGGGCATGGGCAGCGCGATGAGCGTTGCGCACAGCAGCCATGAAACGGTTGATCGCACGGCGTTCGTCCTTACAAGGCTGCGGGGGCAACCCTCATCGACCGCGGTGAGAGTCATGTCGGGAAGCAACACAGATTAATCAAGCCATGGACAACCAGTACCAAGTCACCATCGTCGGCGGCGGCCCGGTGGGCGTCGCTCTTGCCGTGGAACTCGGGTTGCGCGGCATCAGCTGCGCGCTGATCGAGCGGCGGCGCAAGCTGCAGAATATCCCCAAGGGTCAGAACCTGATGCAGCGCACGCTCGAGCATTTCTACTTCTGGGGCATCGTCGACGAGCTGCGCGCCGCCCGGGTGATGCCGGCCGGCTATCCGATCGGCGGGGTCACGGCCTACAAATCGCTGATGGGTGAATACTGGCATGCGCCGGCCGGGCGCGAGGTCGTGCGCTCCTATTACTTCCAGGAAAACGACCGCATGCCGCAGTACTGCATGGAAGAGGTCCTGCGGCGCAAGATGGCGACGCTCAAGAATGTCACGACCTATTTCGGCTGGACCGCCGAGAGCGTCGCACAACACGATGCGGGCGTGCGGGTCACGATCGCCGGCGAGAACGGCGAGAGCAACGTTCTCACGGCCGACTACGCGGTCGGCTGCGACGGCGGGCATTCGCTGGTGCGCGAAGAGGTCGGCATCGCGCGCGGCGGCAAGGATTTTGATCAGCTGATGATGCTCGCGGTGTTCCGCTCGCGCGAGCTGCATGAGGGACTCAAGCGCTTTCCCGAGCGTTCGACCTATCGGGTGCTGCACCCGGACCTGAAGGGCTATTGGCAGTTCTTCGGCCGCATCGACGTCGGCGAGGGCTTCTTCTTTCACGCGCCGGTGCCGGCCGATACCACGACCAGCAATTTCGATTTCCACGGGCTGATACAGAGCGCCGCCGGCTTCAACTTCGCTTGCGAGTTCGACCACGTCGGTTTCTGGGACCTGCGCGTCGCCGTCGCCGACAGCTATCAGGTCGGGCGCGTGTTCATCGCCGGCGACGCGGCGCACAGCCATCCACCCTACGGCGGGTTCGGTCTCAACAACGGTCTCGAGGACGCAACCAACCTTGGCTGGAAGCTTGCGGGCGTGCTGCAGGGCTGGGGAGGGGAGGCGCTGCTCACGTCCTACAGCGATGAGCGCCGCCCGATCTTCAGACAGACGGCGGATGATTTCATCGCCGCGCGCATCGAGGAGGAAGCCGGCTTCCTCGCCAACTATTCACCGGAGCGCGACCGCGCCGCCTTCGAGGGCGCGTGGGACAAGCTCGAGGCCTATGGCGGCAACCGCGTGATGATCTACGAGCCGAATTACGAGGGCTCCGGCGTGATCGCAGGGCCACCCGGCGGCGTATGCAGCGCGCACGGCAAGCACACATTCACGGCGCGCGCCGGCCATCATCTGCCGCCGCAGCAACTCTCGTCAGGCCGCAATGTGTTTGAGGAACTGGGCACCGGCTTCACGCTGCTCGCGTTCGGCGATCAGGATGCGGCGGTGCGCGCCTTCGAGGAGGGAGCCGGCAAGCGCCGCGTTCCGCTCAAGGTGATCCGCGACAGCTATGCCGACGGCCGCACCGCCTACGAGGCGCAGCTCACCTTGGTGCGCCCCGACCAGTACGTCGTGTGGTGCGGTGATCGCGCGCCGGGCGATCCGGCGCAGCTGATGGCAAAGGTCGCGGGGCAGGGTTAGGGCTACCGCGCGGTTGAGGGTTCTCCGCTCATCGGCGCCATGAAGCGCGGCTCGCGCTTGGGCACGAAGCCGCTGGCATTGAACGCGAGGAACACCGCGGCCCCGAGCACGCACAGCATCGGGATCGCCGCGAAGTAGAACAGCGAGCCGGCCGGCAAGGACATCGACAAAATCGCGCTGCCGATCAGCGGGCCAAGGATGGAGCCGATGCGGCCGATGCCCAGCATCCAGCCGGCGCCGGTGATGCGCACATAGGTTGGATACATCGTGGCCGTCGACATGTTGAGGCAGCCCTGGCAGCCGACGATGAAGAAGCCGCTGACGAAGGTCGCAATCATCAACAACAACGCATGCGGACCGATCAGGCCGAGCGAGATGACGGCGAGCGCGCCACCGATCGCGAAGGCTCCGAGGATGCGGAACGGGCTGATCCGATCCATCAGCAAGCCGACGGTGACGCCGGCAAATCCGGCGCCGACCTGGAACAGGCTCGCAATGAACACGGCTTGTTCTTCGGGAACACCCAGATCCTTGGTCAGAATCGGGATCCAGTTCACCAGCAGATAGAGATTGAGCAATGCGAAGAAAGCCGCGAACCAGAACGGCAGCGTGAGCACCGCGCGGCCCTCAGTGAAGAGGTGACGCACCGGTAGACCGCGCCGCTGCTCGTCGGCGACGGTGAATTGCGCGTCGGGCGGCGCCTGAAACATCGGATCGATCTTGCTCAAGATCGAACGCACGCCTGCGCTGCGCCCGGGCTGGCCGGCGAGGAAGCGCAGCGACTCGGGCAGCCACGCGATCAGGATCACGCCCATGACTACGGCGGCGGCGCCGCCGGCGATGAAGACCGAGCGCCAACCATAGGTTGGCATCAGCGCGATTGCGATCCAGCCTGAGACCGCGCCGCCGCCGATGAAGCCCAGCGACGCCAATCCCATGATGGTGTAGCGCGAGCGCTTGGGAACATACTCAGCGACGAGCCCAAGGCTGTTCGGGAGCGCGCCGCCGAAGCCGAGGCCGGCGCAGAAGCGCAGTGCCATCAACTCCCAGATATTGTCGACGAAGGCGATGGCGAAACTGAAAGCACCGAACAGAAAGACCGAGATGATCATCACGGCGCGGCGCCCAATCTTGTCGGCGACTGGGCCGAAGATGAGCGCCCCGCAGGCCATGCCGATGAGGCCCGCGGAAAACACCCATCCCATCTCGCCGAGGGTGGGATGCAGCTCGGCGCGAATGCGCGCGCCGGTATAGCCGATTGCCTGCAGGTCGATGCCGTCGCAGATCTGCAGCAGGATGCAAAGCGCGAGCACGCGCCCCTGGAACCAGGAGAAGCGGCGCTCATCGATGAAGTTGGTGACGTCGATGATCGGCCCGCCCGCCATGCTGTCCTCCCTGCCTCGGCATCGCGTTATCGATTTGATTCTACCCAAACACGTTGGCGCGGGGCGGGCAAGCCATCCCGGCCATGCGTTCAGCGCTATCGCTGGCGGGTGCATTGGCAAGCCGCGGGGCCTTGCTTATGGTGCGCGCGGCCGAACGGTTCGGTCGTGCACAGGAGAATTGAAATGCGAGTGATTCTTGCCGCCTTCATCGTCGCGGCGGGCGTTGGCACGCTGGCGTCATCGGGCGCGTCAGCCGCGCCTGCTAACGGCGCCGCCATTGCCAATGCATCGGCGCAGACGAGCACGGTGCAGTCGGTCATGGGCGGCTGCGGCCGTGGCTGGCACCGCGGCCCGCGCGGCGGCTGCCGTCCGAATTGAGTGGACCGCACAGCGGAATCCCACGGACATTTTAGCGATATCGCTCCGGCACGGTTCATCCGGGCCGGAGCATTTTTATGGATCACTTCGTCAGTGACGCTACGGCCGCGAGCAGGAAGATCGTAAAGATCGCGCCGATCACGCGCAGCACGACGAGCCATTTCTCGATGCGGCGCGCCTCCGCCTCGGTGGCCGGCACGACCAAGACCTTGCAGCCCAGAACGGACATCGGTCTGGGCGCGCTGCTTGCGGAAGCCGTCTTGAGCTCGCGGCGCTTCGCGGGGCGATAGAATTTGCTGATCGCGTGGTGTTCATCGCGGATGTGATAAACCGGAAGCAGGCGGTCAAACAGGAACAGGAAACCGAGCGGCCAAATATCCGGCGTAGCGGTCGGCGGCGCGCCATCCTCGCGCTTGGGCTCAAAGCCGACGACGCGCAGACAGAGCCAGAACCAGAGTGCAAACACGACGACCGTAATGAGGATCGACCAGACCACCTTGGCCGGGCGCAAGCCGTAATCGGCGAGCCCGTAGAATCCCCAGTTGAACGCGAGCATGACGAGATCGACACCATCATTGGTGATCGATTCGAATATCCCCTGTGACGGCGCCGGGCCGGTTGTGGGTCGATCTCCCGGATGCTGAGCCAAGTCTTGTTGGGCCGCCGCAGTCGGCGCCGGGTCGCCTGATTCCTCCCGGCCCGGACACTGGCCGGTCATACCGGCAAACCAGCGCGGGATAGTCCAGCGCGCGGTCTTTGCGCAGAGATCATAGGTCTGGCGCCCAACCCGCAGATTGACGGCGCTTTCCCCGGCCCGTTCGAACGCCGCTGCAAACGCGGCGAACGGCTGGGATGAGGGCGCTTTGTTCTTCTCGAGCCAATGCAGAACCTTCTCGGTGCTGGGGAGCTCGACCTGAGTGGCGAGCTGGACCATATCGCCGGTGCAAGCCGGCGACGCATTGTGAATACGATCGAAATTCAGGCCATCGATATAGGTGAAGTAAGGGGCGGCCTCGTCATTGAAGTTGTAGATGAGAGCTCCGGCGCTCGCCCCGATCGCTTCCAGTTTGTGCTTGCCGACAGTTTGTTTGTAGTCATCAGTGCCGGGCCGCGGATTGGCACCGTCCGCGCCCGCGAGATCAATAATCAGATTGCCGGTCACTCTGGTGCCATTGAGCGCCAGGATCGACACCGGGTCGGTCTCGGCCGGTCGCCGCTGCTTGGGGGCGAGCCAGGCAAACAAAGTAATGCAGGCGGCGGATCGGATGTTGCTGTCGAACAGGTAGAACTCCGCATAGGCACTGCCCGATGTATCCTCGCAGCCGCGCAGGGCGTCAGGGTGCGAGCGCGGAGCGATGGCTGTCCGCCGCGTGGCCTCGACCATCGACCGGACCGCAGGACTTTCAAACAGTTGCCGCATCTCCGGCCTGGGGGAGTGCGATGGAGCCCGGTCCCACCATGGGTAATCAATGGCCGACTTGCCTTCCTGCGGGATCGTCCGCATGCGGCCGAACCCGGCGCCGCTGGCGGTGAAGTAATTCATGGAGCTTGAATTGATGTGGTAGGCACAGCGCGCTTCGCTGTTGTTGAGCCCGAGCGTGCCACCGATGTTGCTGGAGAGGACGGAGAGTTGCGTGAGGGCCGAATTGTCGAGGCGCAGGTCGCCCGAAAAGCTGGTGCGGTGAAATTGCGTGTCGGACAACATCACGCTGTCGCTTTGCCACCAAGTGCCGTCGATCTGGCTATCGTTGACCAGGAGTTGGTCGATGAAACTCCAGCCGCCGTAGACCGAGCCGTCCACATGCGCACGGTTGAGCAGCAGGTTTCCGAGAATGATCGTGTGTTCGAAACTCAAGTCCCCGCGAATGCGCAGATTGCGACCGTCCAAGTCCCCGTTTACGAGGGCATAGTCGACCACAACCGAGTAAGGCAGGTCGAGACCGACCAGATCAATGTCGCCGCAGAAGATGCCACCGATGATGCGGATCCCCGATGGTGCAATCGCATCCTTTCGCGCCGCGATGCGTTTGATGATATCGCCCGGAAGGCGCCGCGGGTCGTCTTTGTTTCGGCAGACCTCATTCCAATTGGCATCGGGCAATCCCAGCGGCATCTTCTCGCTTTGCGCAAAGCCAGCTCCGACGCCGTAGGCTTCGCAGTGAAAGTGCGGCACCATGACGGCTTCGCGCCCTTGCGACAGGCAGGAGACGATGGCTTCGAAGGCCGCTTCGCTTGGCTGGGACGCGTTGCTGTCGCGCCTGGTCCCCTGGGCGTGCGCCGCCGCGGCCGCAAGCGCGGTGCAAATGAGGACGAGCAAGAGCAGCCTTGGTCGCGATCGCATCGACGCTGGCCCGCGACTGGATTTGCCGAAATCAAGTCTCAGAATATTAAGCAGGACCCGAGTTTGCTGTGAAGCAGGTCACAGGATCGGTTACGGTTGAGAACATCCGCGGCGTCACGTACAAATTGATCTGATGGACCCCATTACCATTCGCATGGGGGGCTACGGGCCTCCTGATACCGGCTTCAGCCGCGCGCTCAAGCGCATCGGCGAGCGCCTGCAGCAACGCTTCGGCGATCAGGTCGACGTCAAGTATGTCTGGAACATCATGGATTTTGGCTACCGGGCCGAAGACATCCTGTGGCTGGTCGAAAGTGGCGTGCTCACGCTCGGCTACCAATCATCGAGCTATCTGACGGATCGCGTGCCGGCGCTCGGATTTGTCGATCTGCCGTTCCTGTTCCAATCAAATACCCAGGCCCGGGCCGCCATGGACGGCGCGTTGGGCGAGCTGTTGGTGAAGGCGATCGAGGAACGGACCGGGCATCGGATCCTCGGCTGGTTCGAGAACGGCTTCCGCCACATCTCCAACCGGCTGCGCACCGTACGCCGGCCCGCGGACCTCGCCGGCATGCGCATCCGCGTGCTGCCGAGCGAGATCCAGAAACGGACCTTCGCGCTGTTGGGCGCGGCGCCGATGCGCATGGACCTTACCGAAGCGATCCGGATGATCGTGTCGGGGGAACTCGACGCGCAGGAAAATCCCCTCGCCAACACGGTCGTCTACGGGGTGCACAAGTTTCATCACTTCCACACCCTCAGCAGTCATTTCTATATTTCACGCCCGATCTTCGTGAACCGCGCCCAGTTCGACGCCTGGCCGCGCGAGCTACAGGAAGAAATGCGCGCGGCAGTCGCCGATGCGGTGATATTCCAGCGCGGCCTCGCGCTCGAGGAACATGAGACGGCACGAGGGGCCATCCTGGCGCAGGGGTGCGAGATCATCGAACCCGGCCCGGATGAGCACCGGGAGTTCGTGGCTGCTGTTGCACCGATGTACGCGGACGCGCGCAACACCTACGGGGCGTATATGTTTGATCTGGCCGGCGTGATGCCATGAAGCGATCCGCGAAGAACATCGGGCTCGCCATCATCGGCGGGGGGCGCGTCGGGCTCTTTCGCGGCGAGGTGGCGGCGCGCCATCCGGCGGTCGGGTGGATCGGACTTGCGGAGAAGAACCCGAACCGGGCGGGTGAAGTGGCGCCGCGCATTTCGGCGGATTTCATCACCCAGGATCACCGCGAGCTGCTGCGCCGGCCGGAGGTGACGGCGGCGATTATTTGCACCGACGAGCATCTGCATGTCGATCCGATCATGGCCGGGGTCGAGGCGGGTGTACCGATGCTGATCGAGAAGCCGCTGGCGACCGATCTTGCCCAGTCGGCGCGCGTGCTCAAGGCGATCGAGGCGGCCGGGATCGACGCGGTCGTTGGTTATACGCAGCGGTTTCGCCGGCGTTGGCTCGCGGCCAAGGAGAAGTGTCGCACCGGGGCGCTCGGCGACATAACCCTGGTGACATCGCGCGCGTTCATGAATCGGCTGGTGGCGATCGACAACTACAAACGCACCGATGATCCGTCGACCATTTCGCCGCTGGTGATCTCGGGCACGCACGCGCTCGATATCTGTATGTGGTGTCTGGAGGGCAAGACGCCCGTCGAGTGCTACGCGCGGTCGGTCGACAAAGTGCTGGGGCCGCTTTATGGCGGCATCGATGCGACCGCCGGCATGATCACGTTTGCCGATGGCACCGTCTATCATCTCAACATTTCCTGGGCGCTGCCGGTTACCTGGCCGGGCGCGGTCTACAGCCTCGACGTCGGCATTGTTGGAACGACCGGCGTGCTGACCATCGATGACACCCATCGCGACATCGTGCTTGCGGTCGGAAAGCCGCAGCAGGAAGGCTATAACCCGGATGCGAGCCGACTGGTCGATTTCATGGGCAGCTATCCGCCGGGCGACATGGCGCTCGGGGAATTGCGCGGACCAATGGCGGAGGAAACGAACTCCTGGCTCTCGCGCGTGTCGCTCGGGCTGCCGAGTCCGGCCGCGACGGTCGCCGAGGCGCACCGCAACCTCATGCTCACCAAGGCGCTTGATCTTTCAGCGAAACGCCGGGCGCCGGTGAAGTTGCCGTTGGAGGTGGATTAAGTGAGTCCCTCATGGAAAAGCGCTATTTCGTTTATCTGCTGGCGAGTTGGAAGCACGCACGCTGTACATCGGGGTGACAAGTAATCTCATTCGACGAGTTTACGAGCACAGGACAAAGGCTGCGCCGGGGTTTACGAAGAAATATGACGTGACGAGGTTGGTCTATTTTGAAATCTTTGAGGATCCGCTCTCGGCAATCGAGCGTGAAAAAGAATTAAAGAAATGGCGCCGCGACTGGAAAATTCGATTGATTGAGGAAACAAACCCGGATTGGGCTGATTTATACGAGGGGCTTGTGTGAGAGCTAAGCCGTGCCGCAAAGAAGGCCGTCATTCCGGGGCCGGCCGAAGGCCGGAGCCCGGAATCCATAACCACTGCCGAGGAGTATGGATTTCGGACTCGCCGCTTCGCGGCGCCCCGGAATGACGGCCGAGAGTCTCAACCGATTAGACGGCTAACTGAAACCGTCTGACTTTCTCCTCATCAACCTCAATGCCGAGACCCGGGCCATCCGGCACGTCGGCGAAGCCGTGAGCGACCGGAAGCGGCGTTTGCGTCACGTCTTCGGCGAGACCGGTATGGGTCAGCGTGAGCCCCCACGCTACGTTCGGCATGACGGCGGCGACGTGCAGCGCCGCCGCGCAGCCGATACTTGACTCGCCGGTCTTGCACGACACGTTGACCCGCATGTTGAGATCGTCGGCGAGCCGCGCGGCGTCGAGCATCCCCGCAATGCCTCCAAGTTTGATCGACTTGAGGCTCACGCCGCCCGCCGCACCCTTCGCGCGATGGCGCGCGATGTCATCGGCAGAATGAATGCCTTCGTCGGCGCCGATCACGATCGCTGAGGCCGCCGCCACGGCGGCCATGCCGGCGAGATCGTGCACGGCGACGGGCTGCTCGAGAAAATCCAATCCCGCATCGGCGACGGCGTGCACGAAGGCGAGTGCCTGCTCGGTTGTAAATCCCTGGTTGGCGTCGGCGGAGATAAGGCAATCCGGGCCGAGGACCTCGCAGATCGCCCGCGTGCGCGCCGCGTCTTTCTCGGGCCCGTCCACGCCGACCTTGATCTTGAACGCGGCGAAGCCCTTGGCTTTTTTCGCTGCCGCGTCCGCGAGGTCGCCATCAAAATCGCCGCCGCCGATGACACCAAGCAACGGCAGCCGGCTGCGCCGCTTGTTGCCCAGGAGCGCGTGCACGGGGCGCCCGGTGGCACGGCCAACGAGGTCATGCAGCGCGATCTCGATTGCGGCCTTGGCGCCGTGGTTGGCGTACATGCGCGCCTCCATGGCGGCGCGTGCGCCGGGGATGTCGCCAACGTCGCGGCCAATCAGCACCGGCGCGAGGTAGTGAACGGCCGCCACCATGCTAGCCACGGTCTCGCCGGTCATGGTCGGTGCGGATGCGGCCTCACCCCAGCCAGCGAGCCGGTCGTCACCCTCGACACGCACCAGGACATTGTCGGCGCGGGCGACCGTTTCGCCGGCCATGATCAGCGGCTTGAGCATGGGCAGGCTGACGGCGATCGGTTCGATGCTGCGAATGCGCATGCGTGACCTACAACTTCTTGATCCCGGCTTGCGTGATGATATCGGCAAACATCGGCACCTCGCGGGCGACCCTTGCCATGTGCTCCTTGCCGCTCTTGGCGCGGATCTCGAACCCGGATTTGGCGAGCAGCGCGCGCATCTCCGGTCGTGCCAGGATGGCAAGTGCCTCCTGCTCGAGGCGGCTCACGATTTCGGGCGGCGTTCCGGTGGGCGCCATCAGCGCCGTGTAAGTGTCGAACACAAAGTCCTTGTAACCCTGCTCCAGCATGGTCGGAACTTCGGGCAGATCAGGCCAGCGGTTTTCGCTGCAGATGGCGAGGCCGCGGATGGTGCCTGCTTTGATGAACGGCATGGCGGGCGCAATCGTGCCTGAAGACAGCTGCACCGTTCCGCTGAGCAGGGCCTGCAGCGCTTCGCCGCCGCCACCGAATACGATTGAGGCCATTTTGGTGAGGCCCTCGCGAAACTTCAGCACTTCCGCTTCGAGCTGGGGTGTTGTGCCGATCGGCGGCACGGAGACGTTGAATTTCTCCGGGTTCGCTTTCGCCAGCGCGACGAATTCCTTCATGTTGTTGACGCCGAGTTCTGGCTTGGCCGAAAACAGATTGGGCGAGGCGGCGAGCTCGCAGATCGCGACGAAGTCTTTGAACGGATCGTAGGGCAGGGTGTTGTAGAGCCCGGGATTGACCGCGAATACGCTTGTCGCCAGCAGCAGCGTGTAACCGTCGGCATCCGCGCGCGCCACGTAGCCCATGCCGATATTGCCGCCGGCGCCACCCTTGTTCTCGACCACGAACGAGCCGGACATCTTCTCCTGCAGCGCCGACGCCATGATGCGGGCGATGATGTCGGATGGGCCACCCGGTGAGTTGGCCACGACGATGCGGACCGGCCGGTCCGGATAGGCGGCGAGCGCGGCGCTCGCGCGTAGCATCGCCGGCGCGGCGAGGCCTGCCGCGATTGATTTGATCAAAACACGGCGCGTCGGCGCCGCGCGATGCCCGCGCTCTCCCGCCATGGCTTCCTCCGGACCGTTATGGTTTTGTTGACCTACACTCGCGCAGGTCGCGGGTTTGTGCAATCCGCCTTGACTTTGCCGCCGTGACCAGCTTACTTTGCAATACAAAGTAATCGGCGGGGGAACATGCCGGACCTCGACAAGGCCCTGGCGGATATCTCAGCGATCCGCAGCCAGATCGCGCGCGACGTCGAATTTCGCGGCTATGGCCCGGCGACGATGGCGGCGACGGGTGCTCTCGCGATCATCGCTGGAGTTGTTCAGGCGGTTTGGATCCCGGATCCGGCCAACAACATCATCGCCTATCTCTCCCTTTGGATTGCAACGGCGACGCTCTCCGTCATTCTGGTCGGCATCGAGATGGTGGCGCGCTCGCGCCGGATCCATCGTGGGCTCGCGGACGAGATGGTCTACGCGGCGAGCGAGCAGTTCATCCCGGCCGGCGCTGCCGGTGCGTTGCTCACGTTCGTACTTGATCGCTTCGCCCCGCAGGCGCTGTGGATGCTCCCGGGCCTGTGGCAGATCATCTTCAGCCTCGGTTTCTTTGCGTCATGCCGGACGCTGCCCCGGCCAATGTTTGTTGCTGCGATCTGGTACCTCGCCGCTGGGCTCGGATGCCTGGCGTTTGCTGGTGGCGCACATGCGTTCTCGCCTTGGGCGATGGCGCTGCCATTCGCGGTCGGCCAGTTCTACTTGGCGGTTGTCCTCTATTTGGATGCGGGAGTTCGCGGTGCCGAAAGCTGACAGCACAACGCAGAGCGGTCGCTTCGCTTATGACGGGCTCGACCGCGTCATTCACGAGAAGGCGCGCCTGAGCGTGTTGACCTCGCTCGTCACGCATCCGAAGGGCCTCGTATTCGGCGACCTCAAGGAAATGTGCGGGCTCACCGACGGCAACCTCAGCCGGCACCTGCAGGTGCTGGAGGAGGCCGGGCTCATCGATATCCAGAAGGGCTACGATCACAATCGACCGCAGACCCTGTGTCGGATCACCGCCCAGGGCCGGCGGCGCTATCTCGACTACCTGCAGGTGCTTGAGCAAATCGTGCGCGATGCCGCCGTTGCGACCGATGTGAGCGCGCCGCCGTTAGGGCTACGCGGCGCAAAACCGGCCTAAATTTTTTTGCGGAGGGACTTTATGATGCAAAGTACTCTTGTCAATCAAGCTCTGCATGTCGCCATCATCATGGACGGCAACGGGCGCTGGGCGACGCGGCGCGGGCTGCCGCGCACAGCCGGCCATCACGAGGGCATTCACACCGTGCGGCGTGTGGTCGAGGCTGCGCCCGATCTCGGTGTCGCCGCGCTCAGCCTGTTCGCATTCTCTTCCGATAACTGGCGACGCCCGGAGGGCGAGGTCCGCGCCCTGATGGGGCTCTTGCGCCAGTACGTGCGCGCGGAATGCCAGCGGCTGATCGAGGCCGGCGTGCGGCTCACGGTCATCGGCCGGCGCGACCGGCTGCCGTCCGGTCTCGCCGCGGAGATCGGCGCGGTCGAGCAAGCGTCGGCACACGGCGCGCGGCTCGATCTGCGCATCGCGATTGATTACTCGGCACGCGACAGCATCACCGGTGCGGCGGCCGCCTGGGGCGCATCTGATTTGCCCTCACGCGACACGTTCGCTCGCTTGCTTGGCCCGACCGGCGAGGCGCGCTGCCGCGACGTTGATCTCTTGATCCGCACCGGCGGCGAGAAGCGGCTCTCGGACTTTCTGCTGTGGGAAGCGGCCTACGCCGAGCTGTGTTTCATCGACACGCTGTGGCCGGACTTCAGTCGCGACGACCTAGCCTTAGCGCTCGCCGATTTCCGCCGGCGTGAGCGGCGGTTTGGTGGGCTAGGGCAGGGGACCGCAATGGCAAGTGTTGGCTAGTTATATCACGCCCCCAAATAAGCCAGCCGCACCTTCTCATCGTTGGCCAGATTGGCTGCAGTGTCGGCACCGACGATATGCCCGTTGTCCAGGAGATAGCCGCGGTCGGCGATGGCGAGGCTTTGCCGGGCGTTTTGCTCGACTAGAAAAATCCCGACGCCGGTTTCCTTGATGCGGGCGAGTGTGCGGAAAAGCTCGGTGCACAGGACTGGCGCCAGGCCGAGCGAGGGTTCATCGAGCATCAGGATGGTCGGGGCCGACATCATGGCGCGGCCGATCGCGACCATCTGGCGCTCGCCGCCGCTCATCGTGCGCACCAGTTGCTTGCGCCGCTCCTTGAGCTTGGGAAACAGGGAAAGCACGCGCTCCATGTTTTCCGTCTCCGAAGGCCGCGCGCGCCGGGGATACGCGCCGAGAACGAGGTTCTCCCGCACGGTGAGGTCGGCGAAGATGCCGCGATCCTCAGGCACCAGCGCAATGCCTGCCTCCACGATCTCGTGCGCGGGCTGGCGCGTGATGTCATGCCCATCCATCAGCACGCTGCCGCCGTCGCGCTTGCGGATCTGGCCAGCGACGGCGCGCAGGAACGTGCTCTTGCCGGCGCCGTTGGCGCCGAGCATGACCACGATCTCGCCTTTGCTCACCGTGAGCGAGACGCTCTCGAGGGCGCGATGCCGCCCGTAGAACACCGATATGCCGCGGCTCTCAAGCATCGGCGGTCCCCAGATAGGCGCGGATCACCTCGGCGTCGGCCAGCACCTCGCGCGGGGTGCCCTCGGCGATCTTGGCGCCGCTGCTCATGACGATGCAGCGGTCGCACAGGCTGCGGATCGCGTGCATCACGTGCTCGACGATGATGATGGTGCGCCCCTCGGCGCGGAGTTGCTCGATCAGCGCGATCCCGGTCTTGAGCTCGGTGGGATTGAGGCCGGCGAGCCATTCGTCGAGCAGCAATACTTTCGGGTCACCGGCCAGCGCGCGGGCGAGTTCCACGCGCTTCTGATCGATGTAGGTCAGTGCCGTCATAGCGACATCGCCAGCATTGGGGAGCCCGACCCGCTGCAACAGGGCGTGCGCGTAGTCGTTGAGTTCCTGGCCCCAGCGGCGCGCGTGACCAAAAACTCCGCCAGCCGCGACGTTCTCCAGCACCGTGAGACCAGGCAGCATGCGCACGAGCTGGAACGTGCGCGCAACGCCTTTGCGGGCAATGCGGCTCGCGCCGATGCCGGCGATGTCCTCGCCATAGAGCCTGATCTCGCCCGCGCTCGGCCGCAGTGCCCCTGAGATCAGGTTCATCACGGTGGTCTTGCCGGATCCGTTCGGGCCGATCAGCCCAAGCACCTCGTTCTCGGCCAGCGCGAAGGAGATGTCGTTGACGGCAACCAAGCCACCGAAGCGCTTGCTGACGGCGTGCGCGGTGAGGGCAGGGTTTTCAGACATCGCGACTCCTCCGCGCGAGGAGCAGGCGCAAGGATTTCAGCCACTCGCCGCGCTGGCGCATCCCATCTTCGATGAGACCAACGACGCCGTTGGGAATGAAATACACGATGAGCAGGAAGGCGGCGCCCAGTAGTAAGGTGGTTTGCGCCGGGAAATTGGCCGAGATCAACTCCCAGAGCAGCGTGAACGGAATGACGCCGAGCAGCGGTCCCCACAGGCGATGCACGCCGCCCAGCAGCGCCATGATCACCACCTGGAACGACAGGAACGGGCTGAACGCGATCGTCGGCTCCACATAGCTCCAGCGCGGCGCCACCAGGGCGCCGGCAATGGCGGCGAACGTGCTGGAAATGACGAACAGGATCACCTTGGCGCGCGCGGTGTTGATTCCGCAATGCACGGCGACCAGCTCGTCATTGCCGATGATGCGCAGCGCAAAACCGAGCCGCGAACGCCCGATCCACCAGCCGACCAGATAGACCACGGCCGTCAGGGCAAGGAGTTGCCAGAAGAACATCTCCTCGCTGCGATCGACATAAACATAGAGCCCGCTCATGGTGCCGAGCACGTGTTGCAGCCAGGTGATGATCTGCCGGACGAGCTCGCCAAGCCCCAAGGAAAAAATCACGAAATAGACGCCGGAAATGCGCAAGGTGGCGAGGCCGACGACGGCGGCAAACAGCGCACCCGCCACGCCCGCGAGTAGAACGAGGACCGGATAGGGCGCGAGATCGAGCCCGCCGGCGACGATGTACATGCCGCTGCCGAAGAACGCCGCGGTCGCGAGCGAGATGTAGTTGGTCGGCCCGGAGAACAGCATCCAGGACGTGGCCAGTGCCGTGTAGATCGCAATCGAGATCGCGATCGACTGCACGTAGCCGGAACCGACCAGCGGCACGACAGCAGCGAGCGCGAACAGCACTGCAGCGATGGCGAGATTGCGCCATTCCCGGCCGGTGATGCCGAGCCGTTGGCCAACTGATTTGCTCACGGGGACTGGCGCTGTGGCTTGGGCCTCGCTCGTCATGACGAGCGCCTCCCGAGCAGGCCTTCGGGTCGCACCAGCAGGATTGCCATGAACAACAGGTAGGCGGCGGCCAGCGTCAGCCCCGGATCAACCAAGCTCGCCACCGTGGTCTCGGCGAGGCCGAGGATGAAAGCCGCCAGGATGGTGCCGCGAATGTCGCTGACGCCGCCGAGGATCACGATGATCAGCGCCTTGAGAGTGAAGACCACACCGAGCGATGCATCGAAGGTGAGGAACATGCTGAGCAGCACGCCACCGGAGGCGGTGACGGCGCCCCCGAGCGCGAAGGCCAACGCGGAGGCGCGGGTAACGTTGATCGACACAAGGCCGGCGGCCGCCGGATTGACGGAGACCGCGCGCAGCGCGAGGCCGGCACGGGTACGGTGCAGCCACAGATAAAGTCCGAGGCAGAGCACGATCGAGCCGATGAACGCAGCAACGCGATTGAGCCCGTAGGGTTCGCCGAGAATGAAGATTGGGCGCGCCAGATAGGAGTAGCTCAGGTATTCACCCCCGAATACCGCGAGCAGGATTCCGACCAGGATGAAGCTCAACCCGAACGTTGCGAGAATGCAATCAACCTCAAGCTGACCCTGGGTTCTGGCGCGGCGCACCAGGGGCACGATGAGAATGCGGTAGATTGCCCAGTTGGCTGCGAACGCCAACGGGATGATGCCGATCAACGCATAGAATGGGCTCGCATTGGAGGCGGTGTAGAACCAGAACGTGCCGAAGGCGCCGGCGATCAGCATTTCGCCATTGGCGAGGTTCATGATGCGGGCGACGCCGTACTGCAGCTGCAAGCCCATCGCCATCAGGGCGTAAGTGGCTCCCAGCAGCAGGCCGATAATGATGATGTCCATGCGCGAGCCCGATACACCCGGTTGGTCATCCCCACGCCGCCACGCGGCGTAGGGATCCGATGAGCCCGGACATGACGATGAAGCCGATCAACCCCAACTGGTCTTCAATTTGACCGGGCTGTAGTCGGTGAAGCCAACACCGGCGACTGCGTTGAAGAACCCGTTCTGCCATTGGCCGACCGTGTAGAACTTGTCGAGCTTCTGGTTGCGGATGTCGAGTTCGCCGACGATCGTCTTGAATGTGTGGCTCTTCAGGTAAGCCGTAATCGCTTTCAGATCCATGGAGCCGACGCCCTCGATCGACTGCGTGATCATCTGCAGCAGCGAATAGTAGAACGGGCTGCCCCAGTAGTCGGCGTCAACCCCAGTGACTTCCTTATGCGCCTTGTAGTAGGCGCGGATCTCCGGCGTGTCCTTGATGCCGCCGGCGCCGAGCACGTTCTCCGCGGCGGGGCCGAATTTCTGATAAAAGCCCGGGAAGGCGGTCGCCACCGCGCTGTAGTAGGCCTTGACGTTGAGGCCTTCGATCTTGGCCTGCTCGGCCAGCCCAAATGTGTCGGGCGGATAGGACCAAGCCACGAACGCGTCCGGATTAGCGGCCTTCGCGGCCTTGACGACCGGCGCGAGGTCCTGCGTGCCGAGCGGATAGGATTTATCGTAGACGATGTCGAAACCGGCCTTCTTGAAGATCGGCCGGCCCGCGTTGGCAAGCTCGATCCCGAAATCGTCGGCGACATTGACGACGGCGACCTTGTTGCCGATCTGCTTGTCGTCCTTGAGCTTCTTGAGAATATCGATCGCGGCCTGGGCAAAGGACGTGGTCGATCCCTGGACAAAGAATATGTTGGGATAGCGTTTGATGAGTTGATCCATCTGATCGGTGACGCAAGCCTGCGTGACCAGCGGATAGTTGTATTTGGCGTAGATCGGCGCCACGGCGAGATTGAAGCCGGTGGCGTAGACCGGCATGATGAAATCGACCTTGTCGACAGTGGCGAGGCGCTCGACTGCTTTGATCGTCTCCGGCGGCTGGGTGCGGTCGTCGTATTCGATCAGTTCGACCTTGTGCATCCCATCCTTGAGCTTGAGCCCGCCGCGTTGGTTGACCTCATAGGCCCAAAGCTTGAAGTTCGGGAAGTGCGTCACCGCCGCTCCAGGTGCGAGCGGGCCTGTCTTTGGACCCACAACACCGAACTTGATGACGCTCGGATCAGCGGCGCGCGCAATCCCCTGACCGAACGATCCGGCAACCGCCGTGGCGGCTCCGTACTTCAGCAATTCGCGTCGTCGCATTGCTTTCTCTCCCTGATGTGGTTGGCGCCGCTCGGCGGCTTGCCCGTTTTTATGTCCCGGCCGGTGTTGTTGGCCGGCAGTGCGGTCAGGATAGCGGCATAACCGGCGGTGGCATAGCAGCGCACCGGCACGCGACGAGAATTATTTGTGAGGGAATAGCGAGCGGGACGTCGAGAAGGTCCAGCGCGATCACGCGCTCATGCGATTGGCGGGGACAGGATCACGCAGCAGATGCGGAGCGCCGTAGTCGCGCAGAATAAGCTCGGGGCGAGGGGCGGGCGGTGGCGCGCCGGAAGCCTCTGATTGCAAATGTGCCCCCAGGTAGCGGGCATGCGCGACGATACTGCTGCCAAACGCGCGGCGCTCGCGATCATACCGCGCCAGCCCGGCGGCAAGGTCGCCGCCGCAGCCGGCCAGCGCGTCAACCAAACCCTGTGCGTCGAGTGCAGCCTTGGTGACCCCGGCGATGACGTGCGGCCGGGCGACGAACGCGGCGTCGCCCAGAAGGGCGACACGGCCGAACGCCATCTGCGGCGACTCCAGATCGAACATCGCTTGAACCAACGGGCGGTCAACCCGCCCCACGAGGCCGGCGATTGTCGGCGGAAACAGCCGTGCAGCAGCGGCCCTGAGGTCATCGATCACCTCGCGCCGGATCAGGGTCGGAGCAATGGTGACGCCATGGCAGCGGCCGCTCGCGTCGGTGCAGAGCGCCGGCAGCTCGGTCTCGAATTCGACCGGACGGTACCAGACGTAGCAGCAACGTTGCGGGCCGGTGCGGGCCTCGTCTTCGCGCGGGATCGGAACGCAGACCATCATCTCGCCTTGCGCGAAGCAGAAGCTGAGGTGATCCAAGATCAGCGCTCGCTCGCCCTCGGAGAGCTCGCTCTCCGCGACGATACCGCGCCAGCACACATATCCCGCGTAGCTAGGCTGCACCGCGGGCGCGAACTGGCGGCGCACGGTGGAATGAATACCGTCCGCGCCGATCAACAACTCGCCTTGGGCACGCGAACCATCCGCGAAGATCGCAATCACCGAGTTGGCGTCCTGCTCGACCCGCGCCAATGTCATGGCTGGGCGAAAGTATTGTGCGGGCAGCGCCTCTTTGAGCGGGCGATAGATGCGCGCCCAGGCGTCCGTGACCGGTCGGCGCGGAACGTCATGGGTGATCCGGCCGGCGCGGTCGAGGGCGATGATCGAGCGCACCACCACGCCGGCCGAGGTGTCGAGGCGGACCCCGATACGGCGCAGAACCCCGAACAACTCTTCGGTTACGCCGATGGCGGCGCCGCGCCCGGCCAAGTCTTCGCTGGCGCGCTCGAATACGGTCACGTCCCAGCCGGTTGCGCGCAGCAGGTTGGCGGCGAACAGTCCGCCGACCGACCCGCCGATGATGAGCGCGCGCGGCTGATTGGCCATCAGCTCAAGAACGTCGCAATGGCGTTCACCGCTTCCGGTTTCTCCAGATGCACCAGGTGGCCCGCGCCGCGGTACACCTTGATATCGGCTTGCGGCAGGAACTTGCGCCAGGTCTCAGTCTGCTGCACCGGGATGATCTTGTCCTCGTCGCCCCACAGGATCAGCGTCGGCATTTTGATGCGGTGCAAGTAGCGCATGAATTTCGGATCGGCCGGATGCTCCCACAGGAGCCTGGCGACGGTTGTTGCTTCGCGATAGCGCTCGCCGATGAAATCGAGGTCGGGCTTTTCCGGCAAACGCTTTTTCAACACATCGAAATTTGACACCAATAAACCGGGGACCTCTTCGCCCGGTACGGCGAGGATGTCCAACATCGGGTGTTGTGGGTCGATCAGTCCTGCGGGCGCGATCAAGGCGAGCTTCTTGATGCGGTGGCCATGCTCGGAGGCGAATTTCGCGGCGAGATACCCGCCGAGCGAAAGCCCCACCAGGTGGAAGCGATCGAGCCCGAGCTGATCAAACAATTCCAGATAGTGCATGACGTAGTCGTGCAGGTCCGTGAACGTGGCATCGTCGCCGGACTCGCCGAAGCCCGGATGATAGGGAACGATGACTTTGAAGTGCTCAGTCCACGGCTCGGCAAAGTCAAATCCGTCGACCGTTCCGGCACCATGAAAAAACACCACCGGCTCGCCGTTGCCGGCCGAGTGGACGATGGTCGGTACACCGTCGATCGTGTAGGTCTCACGCTTGAACTTGCTCATTTCCCGCTCCTACTCGGCCGCGACCCGTTGCCCGGCGTCGGCATGCGCGCGCAGGCGCGGCATGACATCTTCGGCAAACAGGGTGAGGTTCTTCACGGTTTTCCAATGCGGCATGTCGGCAATATGCATGACGCAGTTGATGTGGCTCGTCTTCATCCAGTCCGCCCACTGGCCGATCTGGTTCGCGACCTTGTCGGGCGTTCCCACCGCGACAAAGAATGAGCCGCTGATGGCATTGAAGTCGAAGCCGCCGTGCAGCTTGTCGGCCATGGCGGCGCGGGTCTTGAGCTGATCGACCGAGAGATAGCCGGGCGGCGCGAGATATTGCGGGGTGGTTCGCAGATAGTCCGAGAAGAAGTGCTCCAGGTGACTGACATATTCGCGCTCGGCCTGTTCCTGGGTCTCGGCCACATAGACGAAGGTGAGCAGCGGTAACTGATCGGGTCGAATGGTGTGGCCGAAATGGGCCGCGCGCCGGCGCAGGTTCTCGTTGAGCTCGTAGGCGCGCTGCTGGGGTACGAATACGGAGGCGTAACCGAACCCGTACTCGGCGGCGATCTCGATCGTCTCCGGGCTACCGGTGCCGACGATGTAGCAGGGCGGATGCGGCCGCTGGAACGGCCGCGGCCACGGATTGAGAAATCGATACGTATAGAACTGGCCGTAGTGGGTGGTCGGTCCGTCCTGGGTCCAGGCTTGCAGGATGACCTTGAGGGATTCCTTGAACCGGTCGCGCGCCGTCGCCGGGCTGATCGGGTTGGCCCAATATTCCATACCGGTGCCGAGCGGGAAGGCGACCTCGAGCCGGCCTTTCGACATGACGTCGAGGATTGCATATTCCTCGGCCAGGCGGTTCGGCAGCATCAGGTTCGGCGGCGTTCCCCAGACGCAAATGCGGGCATTCTTGGTCTGCGGGACCAGCGCGGCAGCGATCAGGTTGGGGGTCGCCATCATGCTGTAGACGGTGTTGTGGTGTTCATTCACCACAATGGCGTCGTAACCGAGCCGGTCCGCGAGCACCAACTCGTGCAGATAGCGTTCGTAAAGATCGTGGCCGCGTTCGGGGTCATAGTATTTGTTGGGGAAACTGACCCAGGTCGATTTGAACTCTTTGTGATGCTCGGGCAGATGCACGTAGGGCATGAAGTGCATCGCGTTGAAACGAAGCGCGGCACTCATTGGTCGCCTCCTCGGACGGGTGTCGTTGTGGTCGCGTGCTGACGTTCGCGCCTGTGATTTTTAGTATGAAGCCGGCACGGCAAGAGTCAACGGCGGGTCACTGTGCCGGCGCTCCGATTCACGTCGGTCAGCAAACGAGCGTGATCACGCGTGGCTTGGGCTCGGGATTGGTGCCAGCGGACGCGTCTGTGCCGCCACGATGGTTACGCAGATCACGCTCATGATCAGCATCGCAATGACGTAAAGCAGGCCGGAGGTGAACCCCCCGGTCAGGTCCTTGAGATAGCCGATGACGAGCGGACTGATCGCCGACCCGCCGCCGATGCCGATGGTGTTGACGAACGCAATACCGGCCGGTCGCGCGGCGGGCGAAAGGATCGCCACCGGTATCGTCCAGAAGGTGAGCAGGGCACAGAATGATCCTGCTGAAACCAACACCAGCCCCAGGTAGCGCGCGATCGCAACGTCGGATCCAATAACAAGCAGCCAACCCGCCGCCGCGAGCAGCAAAGCGATGCGAAGATGCCAAACGCGCTCGTTTCGGCGATCGGAACTTGCACCCCAGGAGGGCATCACCGCGACCGTGATGATGGCGGGCAGAGCCGTCAACAAACCAATGACGGCATAGCTCGTCCCACCAGCCAAACCCTGCACGATCTGCGGAACCCAGGTCGAGTTCGCATTGAGCGATGAGATCAGCCCGAAATAGGCGGCGCAAAGAAGGACAACATTGCGGCTGCCAAGCTGGCTCAGAACGCTGCGCTTGCCATGCACGTTTTCCTCAAGCGCGCGATCTTGTTCGAGCCGTGTCGCAATCTCTTGCTTCTCGTCCTCGCTCAACCATTTCGCGCGCGCCGGCGAATCGTCGAGGTAAAACAGGCAAATGATTCCGCACGCCACCGCCGGCAGGCCCTCGAGCAGGAATAGCCATTGCCATCCGGCAAGTGCGAGGAGGCCGTCCATCTGTAGAATGAAGCCGGAGATCGTGGACGCGATGGCAATCGTCGCCGGAATTCCCATGATGAAGAGCGCATTGGCGCGGGCGCGGCATGAGCGCGGGAACCAGTAGGTCAGGTAGAGGAGAATGCCGGGCAGAAATCCGGCTTCCGCGGCCCCGACGAGGGCGCGCAGCCCGAACAGGCTCCAGGCATCGACCGCGAACATGGTCGCGGCCGAAGCAAACCCCCAGGTGATCATGATGCGCGCGATCCAGAGCCGCGCCCCGACCTTGGCAAGGATCAGATTGCTCGGGACCTCAAACAGCGCATAGGCGACGTAGAACACCGTGATCGACATCGCGAATGCGGTGGCGCTGAGCCCCAGCGCCTTGTTCATGGTCAGCGCGGCGAACGCGACGTTGATGCGGTCAATGAACGAGACGACGAGGAGTATGAACAAAAACCAGATCAGCCGCCGAAACACCTTGCGAAACACGAGATCGTTCGGCGCTGCGTCCGCCGTCGTGGCGGAACCAGTCGTGACGGCCATCTGCTCCTCCTGGTCGGTGAAGCTTCTGCGTCTTCCCCTCAGGTGATGCTATCACGTCACTGTCCGGACTCAGGGCAATGCTACTGTCCCAATGTGGCATTCTCGGTTGCCGCATTTGATAGAGGCGCGGGAAAAGCCTATCGCCCCTGGGTCTCAACCGGCGCGCAGTTGGTGCGCCCGGACATCAGGCAATCCTCAAGCCGGGTGGAGTTGTGGAGCGCGCGGGTGATGAACCACGCGACCACGACCAGGAGCACGACCATCCCCATCGCGATCAGGGGACCCCGCCGGCTACTATCGTCCTCATCATCACCCGCCATGGACCGGCCGTACCAAGTCCTCCCCGTCTCGGCAACTTTTGCCGAAATCCAATTTGCTTCGCGGTAAAAGCGGGTGTTAGCTACCCGACGGTGAGGCGACCCAGTGCCTTGCCACCCTGTGTGCTATGGGGGGCGACGGCGGGGACTGCGGTTCCCGCCGCTTGTCCATCGAGCCGGTAAACCCGACAAATTCGCAGATCTTCGTGGACGGCTGGCCTGGCGAAGCCCGGGCCGTTGTCAAATCCCCCGCCATTGTCCAAACCCGAAGCACATTCGGTCAAAACCGAAGCACGTTCGATTTAGCGCTTGTGCGCCCCAATGATCGGCGTATAGTTGCGAAGCATTCTCAAGGAGATCCCCATGGCCAAGATCCGGCACATCGCCATGCAGGTTCCCGAACTCGAAAAAGCAGCGGCCTTTTACGAAGGCGTGTTCGAGCTCAAGCGTGTTGCGAAGGTCGAAAGTCCGATCGGCAATGCGATCTCGCTCTCGGACGGCGTCGTCAATCTCACGCTGCTGCATTTTCCCGAAGGCACGATCGGCGGCAAGAACGGACCGGATTGGGCCGGCTTGCATCACATCGGCTTCGTCGTCGACGATGAGAGCTCGACCGCGGACAAGATCAAACAGTTGGGCGGCGAGTTCTTCATGCAGCTGCCGAGCTATCCCGGCGTTGATGCCGAGAAGAAGTTCAAGGATGTGAACGGCGTCGTGTTCGACGTCGCCGAGCACGATTGGCGGCAGGCGAAAGAGAGCTGATCAGCCCCGATTAGTCACCGTTACTCGCGTCTGCCGAGCCCAACCACGGGAAGTCCCTGCATGCAAGACGGCACCGTGCTGTCCAACGACGAAATCCGCGACCTGGTGCGTCCCGATCATGTGCACCGGCGCGCTTACGTCGATCCTGCTATCTTCGATCTCGAACTGGAGCGCATCTTCGGCCGGCTCTGGATCTACGTGGCACACGAAAGCCAGTTGAAAAAACCGGGCGATTTTGTCCGCACCAATCTCGCGGGCAACGAAGTCCTGATCACCCGGGATGAAGCGGGGCAGATTCGCTCGCTCTATAACCGTTGTCCGCATCGTGGCGCTCGCATCTGCATGGTGGATCACGGCTCGAGCCGGCTGTTCAGTTGTCCGTATCACGCTTGGGTGTTCCGTCCGGACGGCTCGCTTGCCTCCGTCCCGCATCGCAAGAGCTATCCGGCCAGTTTCGATCTCGACGATCCGCAGAACCATATGCAGCCGGCCGGGCAGATTGCGACCTATCGCGGGTTTGTGTTCGCCAACCTGGCTGAGAACCCGCCGCCGCTCGCCGAACACCTTGGGCCGATGACCGAGGTGATCGACAACCTGGTCGACCGCGCACCCGATGGCGAGGTGGAATTAGCCGAGGCCGGATTTACTTTGGAATATCGCGGTAACTGGAAACTCCACATGGAGAATGCCGCCGATATTTTCCACCCGACCTTTGTGCATAATTCGTCGGTGTCGCCGGCCCGCAAGGCACCCCCGAAGGCCTCGATCATCGATCAGGATCAGACCCGCGAGATGATGCTGGCCAACGGTTTTGGCATCAAAGAATGGGAAGGGATCCAACTGACCGGGTTTACCGGCGGCCACAGCTCCATGAAGAGCTTCTATAACAGCGGCGTGCTGGTGCATGAGGACGCCGATCCGGTTGCCGTCCGTTATAAAGCGGCGTTGGTCGAGCGGCTGGGGCCGGAGCGTGCCAATGCTGTGCTCGCCATGCGCGGCTTCAACAACATCATCTATCCTAATCTTATCCTCAACGCGCAATATCAGCAGATGCGCGTCGTTATCCCACTGGCGGTTGACCGCACGCTCGTGCACATCCGCTGCTTCCGCCTCAAGGGTGCGCCGGACGAAATCTTTCATCGCGCCGTGCGCTTCCTCACCACGCTCGGCTCGCCGGCCTCGATGATCTTCTCGGACGATGTGGAAATGCTTGAGCGCTGCCAGCAGGGCCTGGTTAGTCAAGCCGGGCCGTGGATCGACTTGTCGCGCGGGCTCGACAGCGACCTCCGCGACGACAAGGGTCAGGTTTCCGGGGCGGCGAGCGAGATGCCGATGCGCATGCAATTCAAGGCCTGGGTCGAACGCATGACAGCCGGGGCGGCCTGATGTCGACAGCCGAGATGGCGCGCGCGGTCGAGGCGTTCATCCTGCGGGAAGCGCGCCTGCTCGATCGCGGCGAATTCGAAGCGTGGCTCGAACTATACGCCCCGCAAGGGATCTACTGGATGCCGAGCCAGCCGCAGCAGTCCGATCCGCTCGGCATACCCTCGATCATGTATGAGGACCATGCGATCCTGTCGATGCGGGTGCAGCGGCTGCTCGAAGCGCGCGCCCTGGTGCTGACCCCGATGCCGCGCACCACGCACCTCGTCAGCAACATCGAGGTCGGGGACGCCGAGGGTGATGACATCTCCGCGCAAGCGGCATTCATCTGTGTCGAGCATCAGGGCGAGCGGCAGCGTATGTTTTCGGGTCGCCACGCCTATCAGCTCGCTCGCGAAAACGGCTCGTTCCGCATCAAGATGAAACGCGTCGACCTGTTGAATTGCGACGGCGTGCACGCGCCGATCACCATTCCGCTTTAGCCGATACCGGACGCTTTGATGGTCCAGGTCAAGAAGGCTTCGGTTCGCAACGCCATCACGGAAAGCGCCCACGAGTTGTTCTCCCGGCGCGGCTATCACGCGACGACCCTGCTGGATATCGCCCAAATGGCCGGCACGGGCGTGAGCAGCCTCTATTCGTATTTCCCATCGAAATTGCACCTGCTCTATGAGGTGGTCGAGCCCTGGCAGAAGGATGCGTTTGAACGGCTCGCCGCGCGTGTCGAAGGAATTGCCGAGCCGCGCGCACGGCTGCGCGCCATCCTGCTTGGCATCTGGCGCGACATCCCGGTGGAGAACGTCGGGCTGGCGAATAGCCTCATGGAGGCATTGGCGTCCGCGGATCCGGGCGAGAACAAGCCGAGACCCCTGTTGCGCTGGGTCGAAGAGCGGCTGGCGCAGATGCTCGAGGGCATCGTGCCCGTTCGGTCGCCCGGTGACGATCAACTGCTTACCAACTTCTTCATGATGGCCTACGACGGGTTCGTCATCAATCGGCGACTCAATGACCTGCGCGATATCGAGCAACTGGTCGAGATCATGTGCGACCTGCTGCTCGGATCACGGCAGCGCCCAGCGTCGCGCCGCGGAAGCCGGCCAACACGTTTGCGCAAGAAAGAATTGGTGACGAAAAGCCAGTACGCGCGCGCCGGACGCTAATGTCTGGCCGAAGTCGTTCCGAATTGACATAGGGCAGCGGGCATGGCCGTGCGCATAACGGGCATCGACGAGACCACTCTCGTCATGCCGTCACCGAACCGCAATGCGAACCTGAGCTTCGCCGCCATGACGGCAAGCGCGGTTGTCGTCCGCACCGATGCGGTGCGCAATGGTCGCCTGCTGGTGGGGCTCGGGTTCGACTCGATTGGCCGCTACGGCCACGGTGGGCTTGCGCGCGAGCGCTTCATGCCGCGGCTACTCGGTGCGTCGCCGGACGAGTATTGTGATGCCAACGGGCGGCTTGATCCGACACTGGCGTTCGCCGTCATGATGCGTGACGAGAAACCCGGCGGCCACGGCGATCGCGCCGGCGCGGTTGGGCTTGCTCGACAGCGCGCTCTGGGACCTGGCAGCCAAGCTCGAGGACAAGCCCTTGTGGCGTCTGCTCTCGGAGCGGTTCGGCCCTGGCGATGCGGACCCCAACGTCGCGGTCTATGCCAGCGGCGGGCATTACCGTGATGATCAGCTCGCGTCGCTGAAAGCGGAGATTGCCCGAGCGATCGAGCTTGGTCACACGCTGTTCAAGATCAAGGTTGCAGGAGCGCCGCTTCCCGAGGACCAGCGACGCATCGAGTGTGCGCTGGCGCTGCTCGGTCCCAAGCGCAAACTCGCCGTCGACTGCAACTGTGCGCTCGACGGCGATAACGCGGGGTCCTACCTGGACAAGTTCGCCGAGTACGATTTGGCCTGGATTGAGGAGCCCACCGATCCTCTCGACTATCAGCTCTATGCGGAAATCTGCGCCGGCACCGAGTTTTCCATTGCGACAGGCGAGAACGTCTTCTCCCTTGCCGACGCGCGCAACCTGTTGCGCTATGGCGGACTACGTCGCGACCAAGACCTGCTGCAGTTCGATGTTTCGCTCTGCTACGGCATCACCGAGCTGGTGCGCATTCTCGAAATGGCCGCACAGGCCGGCTGGGATCGGCGGCGGTTCGCGCCGCATGCCGGGCACTTGCTGTCGCTCAACGTGGTCGCTGGCCTCGGGCTTGGGATGCACGAGACGGCCGCAGATCCGGACAGCTTGTTTGGCGGGTATCCAGCGCGGATGTCAGTCGAGAATGGCTACGTGAAGATGAGCGATGTGCCTGGGATTGGCATTGAGGCGCATCCGGCGCTCTCCACGGTGTTTGCTGATCTTCTACGTTGACGCTGTCAGATAGCGCGGACAGCCTGGGCATCGCGCGGAGCGGTCGTGTACAACTACGAGCTCGGAGCAAGCGCTGTAAAGGATTCAAACATATGCGCCCAAGGATCGTCGTCGTGCCGCCGTCGGCCGAGGTCGGAAAGATTGCGCAGGAGATGGCGCCGGCCGGATTCGAGACCACGCTCATTGCGCGAGAGAACCCGCAGTTTGCGGCGGCGCTGAGTGACGCCGCGTATATCGTCTGCTATCCGGGCGTGAAGCTCGATGCGGCCTTCTACCAGATGGCGCCGCGCCTGCGCCTGGTGCAATTGCTGAGCGCCGGTTACGACGACGTCGATCTTATGGCCGCGCGGCATGTCGGCGTGCCCGTTGCCAATAACGGCGGCGCCAATGCGATCTCGGTCTCCGAGCACGCGCTCATGTTGATGCTCACCGTGGCGCGCCGGGTCATTTGGCAGCACGGCAGCGTCTCCGCCGGCCGCTGGCGAGGCAACGGGCCGTCGCCGCGCATGTATGAGCTCTTTGGCAAGACGCTGGGCATCGTCGGGCTCGGCACGATCGGCAAGAAGGTTGCGCGGTTGGCACAAGCGTTCCGCATGCGGGTCGAGTACTACGATATTGCGCGCCTCTCCGAAGATGCCGAGGACGCGCTGGGCGTTCGCTTTCGCCTGCTCAACGAGCTGCTCGCCAATGCCGATGTCGTATCGCTGCACGTGCCGCTCAACGAGTCCACGCGCGGGATGATCGGGGAGGGCGAGCTTGCCCGCATGAAGCCGAGCGCAATCCTGATCAACACCAGTCGTGGACCGGTTGTCGATGCGGTGGCGCTACATCAGGCGCTCAGCACCGGCAAACTGTTCGGTGCCGGGCTCGATGTGTTTGATCCGGAGCCGCCGCGACCGGACGATCCGCTGCTCCGCCTCGATAACGTCGTGCTTACGGCCCATTTCGCCGGACCGACCTGGGACAACCACGTCGCGCGCTTCCGTAACGCGTTTGATAACGTGCAGCGGGTCGAGCGCGGCGAGCCGCCGCTGTGGGTCGTGCCGGAGCTACAAGATTTGTTGCTCAAGAGCGGGAGCGCCGCTCACTCTTCCACGTAACCCTGTTCGATATCCTCTACGATCAGCGCCGGATCTCGGTCCGCCGGCGGACCAAATCCCGCACCGCCCGGTGTGTCGATGCGCACGCCATCGCCGGCAGCGATTGCCTGCTGGCCTTTGGAGCGGAGCGGGACGCCATTGAGCGTGCTCACGCGGCCCGGCGCACCCGGCTGGCCTCCGGCGCGGCCGCGCGCCGGATTGTCGACGCGGTCGAACACGGCAAACAATTGAAATGGGCTGCCGTCCGAGGTCGTCACCTCGATGCGCTGGCCGAGTCCGCCGCGATAGCGACCAGGCGCCACCGGTGCCGGGCAGCAGCTCCTTACGTTGGATCACAATGGGCGCGGCTGTCTCACAGATCTCGACCGGGATCGAGCGAATGCCGCTCGGAAAGCTTGTGGCGGATAAGTCCATCGCGCACGGGCCGCGCACCCGAGCCACCGGCATTGAAGAACAGGATATCGAACGACCGGCCCTCGGCACGTCCGCGCAGCTGCAGGCCCCAATTGCTCGCGGCACCCTCCGCCGGCACCAGATCGGGCAGCACCTCGGCCAGACAGCCGAGCACCAACTCGGGTAGGAACTGGCCAATGATATGGCGCGCCGAAACCGGCGCTGGCCTTTCCACGTTGAGGATCGATCCGACCGGCGCGTCGACGCGGACCGGCGCCAGCGAACCTTCGTTGTTGGGAACATCAGGCGCGATCGCGGCGCGCACGCCGTAGCTCGCGTAGGCGCGCGTGTAGTTGAGCACGAGGTTGATGCCGCGTGGGCTCGCCGGTGACGTGCCGTCGAAGTCGACGCGAATTTCGTCGCCCGCAATGGTGAGCGCGACGCGCAGATCGACCGGGCTGTCAAAACCGTCGACCCGCATCGCATTGCGCCACGTTCCGTCCGGCAGGGCGCGGATCGCGTCGCGCATGCCGGTTTCGGAGATGGTGAGAATGTCCGCGGCCAGCATCTCGATATCGTCAAGGCCGAACTCGTCCAGCATGGAATTAAGCCGCCGGGCGCTCGTTTCATTCGCCGTCACGTAGGCGAGGATGTCGCCCTCGGCTTCGTCCGGCGTGCGCACGTTGGCGCGAATGAGCCGGATGAGATCGCGGTTGAGCTCGCCGGCGCGCGCGAGCGGCAGGATCGGCAGGTAGAGCCCTTCTTCAAAGACCGAACGACCATCCGGCCCCATGCCCAGCCCGCCGATATCAACCTGGTGGCAGGTGCAGGCGAAGAAGGCGATGGGCCGGCCGCGGCGGACCACCGGCGAGAGCACGGTGACATCGTGCAGATGGCCGGAAACGAGCCATGGATCGTTGGTGATGTAATGGTCGCCCTCCCGCATGGTCTCGGGGGGATAGACGGCGAGGAAATGCCGCGCAGCGACTGCCATCGCATTGACGTGGCCGGGCGTTCCGGTCACCGCCTGCGCCACCATGCGGCCATGCGCATCAAATAATCCCGCCGAGAGGTCTCCGGCTTCGCGCACCGTCGGGCTGAAGGCAACCTTCATCAAGGTGCGCGATTGCTCTTCCACGACGGCAATCAGCCGGCTCCAGAGAATCTGGCGCTTGAGTGGATCGAGGCTCATTCGGCGACCTCTGCCAGAGGTTTGGTGGCGCGCCACTGTGCGGCTGTCTGCAGGCGCAGGTGGCCGCCCGCAAGAGCCTCGGCGACGAAGTTGCTTGGCACCACGATGGTGGTTCCCTCGTCGACGATGAGGGCGGGGCCGAGGACGATTTGTTGCTCGCGCAACATCGGCCGTGCGAGCCGTCGCGCGATGACTGGTACCGCAGACGATTGCTCGATCAGGTCATGTTCGGTTTCCGGCAACGCCGCGGTGGGCGAGGGGTTCGCGGCTGGCAGCGACCAGGTCATGGGTAGCTCGGCGCGTACGGTCCAGCCGAGCAACTCGACATCGTTGGCGATCGTACGGCCGTACTGATGTTGATACGCCTGTTCGAATGCAGATCGCAGGTGGCGCGCGCCGTCATGCGCCAGCGCCTCGCGATCGACGGGCACGCTGAGCTCGGAGCCCTGGCCGCGATAGCGCATCTGCGCCCAGATCGAGACGCGCGGAGCTGTGGCCTCGCCCGCATGCGCGAGGGCAGCGCTGGTTTCTTCGATCAGCCGAGCGATCACGCTCAGCGCGGGTTCGAGCGCGAACCGCGACAACAGCTGGTGTTGCGAGCGCGATTTCTCGAAGGCGAGCGGCGCGCGCAGGAAGCCGACTGCGGAGCCGACGCCGGCCGCGTTCGGAACAATAACGTCATCGATGTCGAGCTTGCCTGCGAGGTCGGCCGCGTGCAGCGCAGCCGCTCCGCCGATCACGATCAGCGTGCGCCCCGCGGTACCCTTGGCGACATCGATCCCATGCTCGCGCGCGGCGTTGGCCATGTTCTCATTCACGACCTCGACAATGCCGAGCGCAGCCTCGCGCGGTGTGCGACCGAGTGGCTGTGCCACATCGGTGCTGATCGCGGTTTCCGCCGCCGTGGTATCGAGTGAAATCGAGCCGGCGGCAAAGTGTCTAGGGTCGAGCCTGTTCAGCACAAGCTGCGCATCGGTCAGCGTGGGGGCGGCTCCGCCGCGCCCATAGCAAGCCGGGCCCGGTTCGGAACCGGCGCTCTGCGGCCCGACTTTGAGCCGGCGGAGGCGATCGATGCTGGCGATGGAGCCGCCGCCGGCGCCGATCTCACACAGTTCCACCACGGGAAACCGCAGCGGCAGGCCGCTGCCGGCCTTGAAGCGATCGATGCGCGCGACCTCGAGGCTGCGCGCAGTCTGCGGCCGGCCGTCGTCAATGAAGCACAGTTTGGCGGTCGTGCCGCCAATGTCGAGCAGCAAGGCTTTTGCGATGTCCAGCTCGCGCGCCAGCGCCGCTGCAAAGATCGCGCCGCCCGCGGGTCCGCTCTCCATGAGCCGCACCGGATAGCGAACCGCGGTCTCGACGTCGCACAGCCCGCCGTTCGACTGCATCAGTAAGAGCGGCGCGGTCACGCCCAGTTGCGCGAGGCCGTCGCGCAAGCCCGACAAATAGCGCGCCATCAGCGGCTGCACGTAGGCGTTCGCGACTACGGTCGAGAAGCGCTCGTATTCGCGCATTTCCGGCGAGACGTCGGACGAAATGCTGATCGGAAGATCGGGCAGGGCCTGGCGCAGGATCTGCGCCGCCTGCACCTCATGGGTATCGTTCGCGTAGGAATGCAGGAATCCGATCGCGACCGCTTCGGCGCCGCTCCCCGCGATCGTTGCAGCCAGGGCGCGGACTGCGGCTTGGTCGAGCGGCGTGCGCACGCGGCCGTCGGCGCCGATGCGCTCTGGGACGGGCAGACGCAACGTGCGCGGCACCAGCGGCTTTGGCTTATCGACCAGCAAATCGTACTGGTCGTAGCGATGCTCGTAGGCCATCTCGAGCGTGTCGCGGAAGCCCTCAGTGGTGAGGAAGGCGACCTTGGCGCCGCGGCGCTCGATCATCGCGTTGGTCGCAAGCGTAGTGCCGTGCACGACCATTCCAATTGCGTCCGGGGCAAGATCGGCGAGGCGCAGCAATTGCGCGACGCCGTCCAGCACGGCGCGCTCCGGCGCCTGTGGGGTGGTCAGCAATTTGAGGCAGAGCTGGCGCGGGCCATGCTCCAGCACGAAATCCGTGAAGGTGCCACCGATATCGATTCCGAGGCGCGCTTTCTGCATACTGCATACAAAACATGGGCGGGCACGGGAGTAAAGGTCAACTGTAGCCCGGATGAGCGCAGCGAAATCCGGGATCAAAATCAACGCGTTCGATGGTTGGCACGGCCGTCCCGGATTGCATCCGGGCTACAAGAGATCCTACCGCCCCGTCTTTCCAGGGGTCGGACCGCCGCCCAGAGCGGTGAGGTCGGCGCGCAGGCGCTCGGCATGTGAGTCGGGCACCACTGACTCGGTCTCCTTCTGGGTGCGGCGCCAGACCGGGAGGGCGGCAATCAGCTGGGCGCGGCCCGCGTCAGTCAAACTCAGCCGGCGGCTGCGCCGGTCTTCGGGATCGACCGCGAGCTCGACCAGCCCGCGGCGCTCGAGCGGCTTGAGGTTGGCGGTGAGCGTGGTGCGGTCCATGGCGAGGAGTGATGCCACGTCGCCCATGGTCGGCGGTTCGACGCGGTTGAGCGACATCAGCAACGAAAACTGGCCGCTGGTGAGCCCGAGCGGGCGCAATGCATCGTCGTAGCGCCGCGCAGTGGCGCGTGCTGCGCGCTGCAGGTGCAGGCAATAGCAGTTGTCGCGCACCTCGTGGGTGACCTCGACCGGCAATTTGCGACGGTTTGACATCTCAACCGGATAGTCGCGCTTCAGCAATGAGCGCATAATGTTGATATCAACGGTTCAATGTCAAGGCCACCGTGACAGGCAGGGGATCGGTTGGTCACCACAGGCTCGCGTAATACTTGCGGGCGGCCTTGAGCAGGACCCGCATCGCCCGGGCTGCGGCCTCGCCATCGCGGTGGCCGAGTGCCTCGACGACCTTGGCGTGCTGGGCAATGGTGAGGGCTCGGTTTTCGGCGACCGTCAGGGTGCGCGCGCGCAGCCGCTGGATCTGGTCATCCAGCCCGCCGAGGACTTGACTGACGCGGCGATTGCCGCAGCTCTCCAGCAGGCGCATGCGGAAGGCGGCATTGGCCGCAATGAATGCGCCCACATCGTCGGCTCGGTGCGCCTTCCCTTCGTTCTCCGCCTCGCGTTTGATGGCCCGGATCGCGGCCGGATCGGCGCGGGTGATAGCCAGGGCCGCCGCGTCCGGCTCGATCATGAGGCGCAACTCGATGATCTCTTCCACGTCGTTGGCGTTGAGCTCCGGCACGCGGTAGCCGCGCCCGGTATCCTCCAAGAATCCTTCGCGGCAGAGCTGAAACAAAGCCTCGCGCACGGGCGTTCGCGACACACTGAGCTGCGCAGCCAAGTCGCTTTCGACGGCGCCATCTGAGGGAAAAGTGCCGCTGCGCAGCATGTCGCGCAGCGCCTCATAGGCTTGATCGCGCAAGCGTGGTTGCCGGACGAGAGTTGCAAGTCTGGTTTCCGACATGCACTTCGCCCTAAAGCGCAGTCCTGACCGACCACAATTCGGGAAAGAGCGTGAGGTCGAGTACGCTTTTCAGATACGACACGCCCGCGCTTCCACCGGTGCCGGGCCGCATGCCGATGATGCGCTCAACCGTCTTCATGTGCCGGAAGCGCCAGGTCTGAAACGCGTCTTCGAGATCAACCAATTCTTCGGCGAGTTCGTAGAGATCGAAATACTGCTCGGAGTTGCGGTAGATCGTCGCCCACACGGCCTCGACGCGCGCATCGGCGACGTGGCGCTGGCGCACGTCGGCCGCAAGCACATCGTCAGGGATTGGCAATCCACGCCGTGCCAGCAAACGCAATGCTTCGTCGTAAACACTGGGTGAGGAGAGGGCGCGCTCCAAAGCCGCTATGGTTTCCGGCCGATGCGCGTGTGGCCGCATCATGCTCTCGTTCTTGAGGCCAAGCTTGAATTCCAACAGCCGGTATTGCCACGACTGGAACCCGGATGATTGCCCGAGCACTGGCCGGAATGAGAGATAGTCCGCCGGCGTCATGGTGGAGAGCACGTCCCAGGCCTGGATCAGCTGTTGTTGAATGCGGGAGATACGCGCCAGGCATTTGAACGCGGGACGCAGCTGGTCGGCCTGTATTTTGGCGATGGCGGTATCGAGCTCATGGTTCATCAGTTTCATCCACAGTTCCTTGACCTGATGGATGGTGATGAACAGAAGCTCATCATGCGCCTCGGAGAGCGGATGCTGAGCGGTCAGCAAGGTGTCGAGATGGAGATAGTCTCCATAGCTCATCTTGCCGCTGAAATCGGTATGGATATTGGGCGTCGCCATGGGTGCGATATATGTGTTTGTCCGCGTTTGCATACTGCATACACCTGCGACCGCTATTTACCAAGCATGGCGGCGTGGGTGCCGAAGCGACAACCTCTCGACTCGTCGTGGCCGGGCTTGTCCCGGCCATCTCGCTTAGGAGGGCACGATTGTGCCTTATGATCGAGATCGCCGGACGAGCCCGGCGACGACGAAAGGAAGGCGGATACGTGAAGCTGTGGGATGACCTGCGTAATTGGGCGAACGCCAACTCTGCGGCGCTGCGGCTGTGTTTCCGCATGACGATGGCCGGTATCTTGGCCTACGCTCTCGCCGAGATGCTCGCGTTACCGCAGGGCTACTGGGCCGTGTTCTCGTCGATCATCATCATGCAGGCCAGCGTCGGCGGATCCGTGAAGGCGACGATCGATCGCTTGATCGGTACGGTCGGCGGCGCGGTCGCGGGCGCCATCGTTGCCTATGCTGTGCCACATCAGAACTTGCTGACGCTTGGTATCGCTCTGGTGGTTGCATTGGTGCCGCTCACATTGCTGGCGGCGTTGCGCCCGAACTACCGCGTCGCCCCGCTCACTGCGGTGATCGTGCTGCTCACCCCTGGCGCGCAGCAACTCGGGCCACTTGGATCGGCCTTCTACCGCATTCTCGAGATTACGCTCGGCAGCCTGGTCGGCCTGGTCGTGTCGCTCGTCATCGTGCCGGCCAGGGCGCATAATCTGGTGATCGGTGCCGCCGCCCGCATGCTGGATCATTTGGCCGATTTGCTGGGGGATTGGCTTGCCATCCTCGGTAACGCCGGCGATCGGACGCGCATCACGCAACTCCAGGACGACGTTCGCGCCGGCATGGCTCGCCTCGAGACCGTGGCGGGCGAAGCGCGCCAGGAACGGCGAACCTATCTGACCAACGAGTTCGATCCGGACCCGTTGGTGCGCACGGTGTTTCGCCTGCGCAACGACCTGGTGATGATCGGTCGCGCAGGCGCCGAACCCTTGCCGGAGCCCATCGTCATCCGGCTACGCGAGCCGCTTGGGCAGGTCTCGCAGGCCGGACAAAGCTTTCTGCGGGCGTGTGCAATAGCGCTGCAGGAGCGCAAGAGCCCACCACCGCTTGATGCTGTGGAGCAGGCGCTCGGCAAGTTCATTGCGACTATCGAGGAGCTGCGGCGGGAAGGCGTGACGCGGGAATTCCCCGCCGAGGATGTCGGCCGCCTGTTTGCCCTGAATTTTGCGCTCGAACAGCTGCGCAATAATTTCGAGGACTTCCGGGATCGCGTCACCGAATGCGCTCGCGCGGACAGCGTGGCTTGAAAGCCGACGCGTTCCGGCAAAGCCGCTGCGTGTTCGTCTTGACAGATTCTCGAACGAGTTCGAAATTGATGCAAACAGCGGCGTTTGCAGCGCCGAACAAACAGGGCAGGAGACGCACATGACCGAAGCCGCGCGCGCTCGCACCAATCCGGTCTTCAATGACCGCAAGCTCAAGCTCGGCACCTTCGGCACCAATCTCGATCGTGGCTGCGCGATCTCCAGCATTGACGGTGTGCTCGAGATCAACTGGCCGAACACGGTGACATTGGCCAAGATCTCCGAGGAAATGGACTTCGAGGCGCTCGTGCCGATTGGCCGTTGGCATGGATTTGGCGGCAAGACCAACTTCAACGGGCCCGGGTTCGAGTGTTTTGCCTGGGCGGCCGGCATGAGCGCCTCGACCCACTATTCGGGCATCTTCGCCACCTCGCACGTGCCGACCATTCATCCGGTGATGGCCGCCAAGCAGGCGGCGGCGATCGATCACATCAGCAACGGGCGCTTCGCGCTCAACATCGTCACCGGCTGGAACCGGCCCGAAATCGAAATGTTTGGCACGCCGATGATGGAGCATGACGACCGCTATGAGTGCGCGGTCGAATGGCTGCAGGTCATCAAGCAACTGTGGACGCGCGACGACATGTTCGATTTCGAGGGGCGCTTCTTCCACATCAAGAAGGGTTACCTGGAGCCGAAGCCGATCCAACAGCCGTTCCCACCGGTGATGAATGCCGGTGGCTCGGACAAAGGCCAGCATTTCGCGGCCAAATACTGCGACATGGTCTATGTCGTATTCGGCTCCCACGATTTCGACGAGTGCAAGGCCAAGGTCGATGCTTACCGCAATCTTGCGCGCCAGGAATATGGGCGCGAGCTGCAGGTGTGGAGCTATGCCTACGTGGTGCAGGGCGACACTGAAAAGGAAGCGCGGGACTATTTCGATTACTACGTCAATCAGAACGGCGATTGGGAGGCGGTGACCAATCTGGTGGACACCATGATCGCCAATGCCAAGACCTTGCCGGCGCCGGTCTTGGCCGAAATGAAGAAACACTTCATCGCCGGCTGGGGCGGTTATCCGATCGTCGGTACGCCGGAGCAGATCGCCGACAGCCTGGTGACCCTGTCGAAGATCGGCCTCAACGGCACGCTGCTGAATTTCCCGCGCTACATCGATGACATGCGGCGCTTCCAGCGCGACGTCTATCCGCTGGTCAAACAGGCGGGGCTGCGATGAAAGTCGGTCTGGTCGGCCTCGGGCGGATGGGCTCTGCGATCGCGCAGCGGCTCGGCGAATGTGGCCATGAGGTCATCGCCTGGGACAAGAACGCGAAGGCCGTTGCGGCACAAGGCAATCGGGTCCGCGCCGCGGACAATCCGCGGGCGGTCGCCGCCGGTGCCGTGATCGTGTTGTCAATCATCACTGAAGACAAAGGTGTGCGTCGCGTCTTCACTGGCAAGGATGGTTTTCTCAGCGGTGACGTTGCCGGCAAGCTGTTCATCGAGATGAGCACCTTGCAGCCGATGACGCATCGCGCGCTTGCCCCGCAGGTCGCGGCCAAGGGCGCGCGCCTGATCGACTCGCCAGTGCTTGGCTCGATTCCGACCGTGCGGGAGGGCAAGCTGTTTGCGCTCATCGGCGGCGATGCCGCCGATGTGGCGCGGGCCCGCAGCGTGCTCGATCATCTCACCCGCCGCGTTATCCATCTGGGCCCGAACGGCGCCGGCTGTGCCATGAAGCTCGCCATCAATCTCGGAATGGCGGTGCAACTCCAGGCATTGGCGGAATCGCTCGCGCTCGGTCTGTCCGAAGGGCTGACGCTCGATCAGATGCTCGAGGTCATGTCGGACGCGGTCATCGCGACACCGTGGTTCAAGGGCAAGCTTCCGGTGCTCAAGGGCGAGCCCGGCGACATCACGCTCGATATCCGCACGTTGCGCAAAGACATGATGTCGGCGATCGCGACAGGGGCTTGCAATGGCGTTGCCATGCCGGCTACGTCCGGCGCGCTCGCATCGCTGGCGGCGGCGGTTGCGGGCGGGTGGGGCGACAAGGATCTGGCGGAGGTGCCGCAGTTCTTCCGCAGTCACATGTTGCAGGATTACGAGTGACCGATCGCCATCAAATCGACCGCCGTGCCATGCTGGCCGGCGCCGCCGCGCTCTCCGGAGCAGCGTTGCTGGCAAGCTGGGCCAAGGCGGAGGCGGAACCGCGGCGGGGCGGCGTGTTGCGCTGGGCGCAAGCACCCAATCCAGGCAGTCTCGACCCGGTCACTGGGCGCACGGCCGCGGAGTTCACGTTCCTGCAGATCGTGCACGATGCGCTGCTCGATTTCGATCCGGTCACGCTCGACCCCAAGCCCGGGCTCGCCAAGGCTTATGCGTTTGAAGATCCGACCACCTTCACGATGGATCTCGTCGAAAACGCGAGCTTCCACGATGGAACGCCATTCGATGCCGACGCGGTGAAGTTCAATCTCGACCGCGCGCGCACGGACCCGCGCTCGAACGTGAAGGCTGACATCGCGACCATTCGCGCCGTCGAGGTTGCCGGCAAATATCGCGTCATCCTGCGGCTCGAGCGCCCCAACGCGGCGCTGCCGGCGATCCTCACCGATCGTCCTGGCATGATGGTGTCGCCTACCCACATCAAGCAAAACGGCGCCAATGCTGATCAGAACCCGGTCGGCACCGGTCCTTGGAAACTTGAAAGCTGGCGCAACAACGACCGCTTCATCGCCAAGCGCAACGAGAACTACTGGCGGCCGGGCTTGCCTTATCTCGACGGCATCAATGTCGCCATCATGGGCGAGCCGGCGACCGCGCTGCGCTCGGTGATCGCCGGGGAGAATGATCTCGCGACCTCGCTCGGCCCGCAGCAGAAACTGCTGGCGGACCGCAGCAAGCTCTCGACGCAACTTACCCATTCCATGGGCATGGTCGGCATCTATCTCAACTACGGACGCCCGCCGCTCAGCGATGTCCGGGTGCGTCAGGCGCTGAACTACGCGATTGACCGCGACGCCTTCAACCAGGCGATCGCCATGGGGCTCGACGTGCCGACGTCGGCCATCATTCCAGCCGAACACTGGGCGTGCGACCCGCAAACCGCGAACTATTACAAATACGATCCGGGCAAGGCGCGCGCGCTGCTCGCCGAGGCCGGCTACCCCAACGGCATCGAGCTTCCCATGCTGGGTTGGTCCGATCAGATCTCCATGCAGCGCCAGGAAGTGATCGTCACCCAGCTCGGCCGTGCCGGCATCCGCGTCGCGCTCACGCCGGTATCGCCGAGCGCCAGCTCGACCATGTTCTTCGGTTCCGCCAAGCAGGGAGCCGGCCGCATGGCGCAGATCGCGGCGCGGCCCGATCCCAGCCAGGAATACGACAACCTGTTCAGCAAGGACGCCTATTTCAATGCCGGCGGCGTTGAGCTCGAGGGTTACCGCGAACTCCTCGATGCCACCATGGCGATCACCGACCGGGCCGCGCGCAAGGCCGCGTTCGCCAAGCTGCAACGCTTTGTGGTCGAGAATGCCTTGCTGGTGCCGATCGTCTTCAACACCTCGATCAACGTGCACCACCCGCGGGTGAAGGATTTCGTGGCGGGCCTGATCGCGAAACCGAAGTGCACCCAGGTGTGGTTGGCATCGTAGAATCGTAGCTCCCCGATGTCGGCGGGGCCTTGTGCCTTTTCCGCGCTAGCCACAAGACGGATGGCCCGCCGAGGCGGATCCGACGTGGGCACGGTTGACGTGGAAGCGGAGTCTTAAGACACAAAAGGGCCTATGATAGTCTGCGGCATGGCAACCGGTCCGGTCACGCAAGGATATTGAAAATGGTCCAACTTGTAGACGCTGACATCAAGACACGTGAAGTGCTCGAGTGGAAGGGCGTGCATGTCCTGCATTTCATGGGGTCGTCTTGTTCGCAGAAATTGCGCGTCTACTTGAATCTCAAGGGAATTCCTTGGGAGTCCCACCACATCGACTTGCCGGCGAACGAAAACTTCCATCCGTGGTTTCTCGGCATAAATCCGCGCGGATTGGTCCCGGTTCTGGTCCACGACGGCGCAGTGCACATCGAGAGCAACGATATCATTACCTATCTGGAAGGAGTGTTTCCAAATCCACGGCTTGTCCCGCCGGGTCATGAGGACGGCGTCGCGAAGTTGCTCAAGCACGAGGATGACTTGCACCTCGATTTGAGAACGCTCAGTTTTCGGTTCGTCTTTGCACCACCGGGGCCGCCCAAGTCAGCCGAAGCGCTGAGGAGCTACGCCGCGGGCGGTTCGGGGACCGTGCGGGGGATCGTCGACCACGAGAAGGAGGCCCAAATCGAATATTGGAAGAGGGCTGCCGCCGAAGGCTTCACGGATGAGGCTGCACGGGCGTCTGCGAGAAAGTTTCGCGCCGAGTTCGATGCCATGGACAAAGTTCTGGCAAGACAACCCTATTTGATGGGAGACGCGCTGACGGTTTTGGATATCGCGTGGCTGATCTATGCGCATCGGCTTTCGCTCGCCGGCTATCCCTTCAAGCGCCTCCATCCGCATGTCTTTGCGTGGAAAGAGGCGCTGTCATCGCGGCCGGAGTTTGCAAAAGAGATCGCGCCGACGCGCGGTCCCCAAGAGTCGCGCCCCGGCGCGGGCCAAGGACAGGCATCGGCCAGAAGCACCCTCGAAGCCGTTGCTGAGTTCTAACGCGCGCTCCGGAAAATGCCATTTCGCGGGACGGGAGACGTGACTATGCGGTCGAGAGAACAGATTTGACCTTGGGCCAAACACCAACCCCGCGGGCTGCCAACTCATCGTCGTACGCATCGGATTTGTAGGCGGTGATAGCTGTCGCGAAACTGGGGCGGCGTTGTACGCGCTCGTACCAAGCATGGATATGCGGGCGCTGATCCCACATCTTGGACAGCCCCAGACGATCCAACCGGACCACATAGGGTATGATGGCGACGTCGCCTAGCGAAAAGTCCGTCGACCCCAGCCATTCTCGGTGGCTAAGCTCCTTCTCCATTTCAGCGAGGACCTTTTCATGCAGTAGAACTGCATCCCTGACAAAGGGGGCTTGAAAACCGAGGTCAAGCAGCGCGCGCTGCCTCGATGCTCGCATTTTGTCGGGCAATTTTGACAAACGTTCCTCAAGTTCGGCGCGATCATGATTTGATTTGACCTGCTCAGCGAAGATAGAGGCGTAAGACAGTGTGCCGCAGGCAACATGTAGTCCATCGTCCGGCCACTTCTCCCAAATTCGCATTCGTGCCCGGGCCTTCGGGTCTGTGGGGCGCAAAGGAGCTTGCGGGAAGGCATCCTCCAGGTACTCGAGGATAATGGTGGATTCATAGATCGGATCGTCATCATGTATGAGAACCGGGACAAGCCCGCGTGGATTGACCTTCAGAAATTCCGGTTTGAGGTGCTCGCCCTTCATCAGGTCGACGTGCACCCCTTGCCAGGGGAGGTCCTTTTCGGCCAGCGCGATGCGGACCTTCTGAGCACAAACCGATATATTGTGATGATATAAAATCAGCATCGACGCCCCTTCACGAAGATGGTTGTCGAATAGGCCATTGCCGACACGGCATCACTGCAAACCCAGCCTTTGGACTTGAGCGCCGGGGACCATGTTCATCCGCCCGACCGCCTGGCTTTGCTTGTCGTCACGCGCGAGCAGCAGGTGGCGCAATGCGATGATGACGCGCGCAGCCAGGGTGCAATCCCAAAACCAAGTCTGCATTTGGCGGCTGGAGGGAATGTCCGGGCCTGCGGACATGGCTTCGAGATAGAACGCCTTGAGATCATCGACGGCCCAGCGGAGCTGTTGAACGGCGGTTACCCCCTGCGGCAGGTCAGGACGACTCGGTTGCGACAAGAAGGACACCAGATAGTCGATAATGCCTTCAACTCCCAGCCCGCTCAGGCCGACAGTGGTTCGTCGATTGGCCTGCACGAAACCCTCATAGGCGGGCAGGGCCTTTGCCGCTTCGCGCTGCAGCGCGCCTTTCAGCGCGGCTCCGCTGGCAAGATTTGCCTCAGGCGGTGCGAGGTCGAATGGAGGGGCCCAGTTCGGCAGATCCACGCTTGTGGGATCTTCGTCGGGAAAATCGGCGAGAATAACGGGGCCGCGTTCCGCGGCGAGAAGCTGCAGGGCTGCGGTCACGACTTTCAGCTGAAACTCCGCAAGCCGCGGCGGCCCGAGCGGACGCCCCAGTTCGAAGGGAACCCACAGGGAGCGCGGGTTTTCGATCCGCTCCGAGTGCAACCGGATCAGACTGATTGCGACCGTCGGCACGCCTTCGGTCTCGAGATAGTGGCTGAGCGCGCTCACGGCGCGCGTGCAGAGGGGTCAAACCGGCGTCAACAGGACGCCGTCGACCCGATCCTCTTTCAGGCGCCCAGCCACGGTCCGGGCGTGCTCCTGCATGCCGCGCGGGTCGGTCGCCCCCATGAAGGAGTAATGGTTCGCCGCGACCGAGCCGATTGCGCCGCTCTCAGCCATAGCTCGCAGCCGATCAATCGGCAGGACAACGTTCTGATCCCGTTGGAAAGCCGTACGGTCGAAGTTGACCGACACATGGCTCATCAGGATCTCTCCCGCAGGCGTGTCCGTGGGGATGACGCGAAAGTCGGTATCGCCGGACACGAAGGGACGCTCGCCGCGGCGCACGAGGCCGGCTGAGGAGACGACGGCGATGCGCCGGGAGCTCAGAGCGGGTCCGCCGACGAAAGGCCGATCCGAAAACCGAGGTGTCTCCAGGTTCGCCATCGACGTTTGCGTTGCCGGTGGGAGCTTCGACATATGCACCATGAGAGTCCCCGCGCTAATTCTGTGACGCTCGTTACAAAACGTACTATACACGTCAACGAACGACCAGCCAGGGCAAAATGAATGGCGCGGCCAAGAGAATTTGACGAACACGCGGTTTTGAACGTGGCCATGAACCGGTTCTGGGAGCATGGCTACCAAGCCACGTCGATGCGCGACCTTGCGGTCGAAACAGGCTTGACCAGCCCGAGCCTCTACAACGCCTTCGGTGACAAACGCGCGCTTTTTCGCCAGGTATTGGAGCGCTATGCGCAACACTCTTCCCGCGCCCGGATCGCCCGTCTCGAGGCGAGCATGCCGCCAAAGGACGCGATCAAGGCTTTCATCACGGAAATCGTCGAGCATTCTTTGAGCGACAAGGACCGGCGCGGATGCCTGCTCGTCAACTCGGCGCTCGAAATTGGTCCGCACGATCCGGAGATCGGCGCAGAGGTCGCACGCCGCCTTGGCGAGGTCGAGGCCTTTTTCCGGCGATCCGTGGTGGCCGCACAGAAGGAGGGGACGGTCCCCGCCGATCGCGACGCCAAGGATCTTGCGCGTGTTTTGTTGGCCGTTCTGCTGGGCATTCGCGTTGTTGCGCGCGCAAGGCCGCAACGAAAGCTTCTTGAGGGAATGGCGCGGCCCGTCTTGGCCATGCTCGATGGGCTCGATCACCCAAAATCCAAGGCCGATTGACAAGTTCCCCTACAGAAAGTCGGGAGGTGAAGGATGTTGCTATTCACTGGACGCAATTCGATCTGCACCCAGAAGGTACTCATCACGATGTTCGAAAAGGACCTCTCCTGGGACACGAAGCGCGTCGATCTATTTAAAAATGAGCAATACGATACGGAGTATCTGAGATACAACCCAAAGGGGGTTGTCCCGACGTTGGTTAATGACGGTCAGGTGATTGTCGAGTCGACGCTGATCTGCGAATATCTCGACGATACCTTTCCCGTCCCGTCTCTCGTCCCAGAGTCGCCCTACGAGCGCGCGCAAATGCGACTTTGGAGTAAACATGTGGACGAGGGATTGTTTGAAGCGACACGGGAAATCAGTTTTTCGGCGATGTTCCGAGAGAAGATGCGGAACATGAGCGAAGAGCAGCGGCAAATCCGTTTTCGCAATATCGGCGATCCTGCTCGGACCGCGCGGTTCAAGTCAACGTACGAGCACGGCGTGGAATCGCCATATGTCTTTTACGGCGTTGCCGCGTTTGAAAAGCTGTTTCGACACATGAGCGAAGTGTTGACCGAAGGACGCGAGTGGCTCGTCGGCAACAGGTTGTCGCTCGCCGATATCAATCTGATGCCGTTCGTGGCACGTCTGGAATACCTTAATCTGCTCGATCTTTTTCTTGCCGATCGCGAGTCGGTACGCAGTTGGTGGCAACGCTGCAAAATGCTGAGCAGCTACCGGAAAGCAATCCCGGACATGCTCGATGAAGAAGACATTTCGGAAATGTATGCGTCGGGAACGAAGATTCGAGAACGCATCCGGGAACTGCGGGCGGAGTACCTGGCGCAGCACAGGACGGTGCATCCCGCCTGATAGGCGGCGAGGTGGGTGACTGAGCGGCCGGGCCGGGGGGCGCCTGGCGGCATGGCAGGTAGAACTTGCACGTCTTGCCGCGGACGGGCCGCTTCCCTTACTCTGCGCCCAATTGCCCGAATTCGAACGTGTTCGAATTGGGATACCGATAGAGACAAAACGCTAGGGCGGATCACCATGGAGTTCGGCCTCTTTTCCAACAATCGGCGTCCGGAACGTCCCATCGGCGAAGCCTGGGACGAGGACATCTACGAGGCCGAAGTCGCCGACCGGCTTGGTTTCAACGAGATCTGGTTTTCCGAGCATCAGAGTCCCGGCCGAATTGATCATCTGCAAGGCGGCCGGCCGCACCCAGCAGATCCGGCTCGGCTCGGCGGTACGTCCGCTTGGCTACTATCACCCGCTGCAGGTCGCGCTCGAGGCCAACACCACCGACCAGCTCACCGGCGGCCGCTATATGCTTGGCATCGGCACCGGGTTTTATCCCAAGAAGCTGGAGTGGCGCGGGCTCGACCCGACCTCCATGCGGGCCGTGATGGAGCCGTCCATCGAGCTGATGCTCAAGCTCTGGAACAGCAAGGAGCCGGTCGATTACGACGGGCCGTTCTGGAAGGGCAAGCAGATGCTGCTGGAATGCCCGCCGGTGCAGAAGCCACATCCGCCAGTCGGCATCGCCGCCGCCAATACGGTCGGCTCGGTCGAGCTCGCCGGGCGGCTCGGGCTCATGGTGCTGACCGGGGATTTCATCCCGATCCCGCGGCTGCGGCTGTTCGCCGACACGCTGGTGAAGTCGCAGATTGCCGCCGGTCGCAAGCCGCGGCGCAAGGATCTGCGCACCTGCCGCGTCGTCTACGTCGCCGAGACCGACAAACAGGCGCTCGACGATATGCGCGAGTGCTACACCAACGTCATCAAGTGGGAGATCGTCAACACGCCGCACCACCAGGTCGAGCGCATTCCGCCGGGCGGCACCTTCCAGGACATCACCTTCGATTATCTGGTCGAGACTCACAACCTGTTCATCGGCAGCCCCGAGACCGTGACGCAGCGCGTGCTCGAATTCTACGATCAGGTCGGCGGCTTCGGCACGTTCATGTTCCACGCCGGCCGCGAGTACGCGACGCGCGAGAAGCGCGCACGCTCCATGACCTTGTTCATGCAGGAAGTCGCACCCAAGCTGCGCCATCTCGACCCGGACGCCGCACCCGCCATCGCGGCGGAGTAGGGGAGACTGAAGATTTCCGAGTTGGCCCTTGACTAGGGGCCTGTGAGCCGTTGCCATCCTGCTCGCCGGCGTAGAAGATCACGCAAACAAGAGCGAGAGGGACGGAGACAATGGCCAGCAAGCGTACGGCCTTTCTGTTCAGCGCGGTAGTTGCGACCTGCGGCGCATTAGGCTCCCCCGCCCCGGCACAGACCTATCCGTCGCAGGACGTGCATTTCATCTGCGGGTTTGCGGCAGGGAGCGGCGCCGACATCATCGTGCGCTACTTCGCCGAGAAGCTGCGCCCGCTGATGGGGCGGTCGATCATCGTCGAAAACAAGGTCGGCGCGATCGGCAACCTCGCCACCGAATACGTGGCGCGCGCCAAGCCCGATGGGCTCACGATCTACGTCACTGGCGCGAGCGGCATTGCCGCCAACATGCACATTTTCAAGAACCCGTCGGTCGATGCGGCCAATGCACTGCAGGTCGTCGCCACCATCAACAAAGCGACCATGATGCTGGGCGTGCGCGCCGATGCGCCGTGGAAGACCGCGCCGGAGCTATCCGCCGCGATGAAGCTCAAGGGTGACAAGGCAAGCTACGCGACGGCCAATCCCACCGCGAAAGTTCTGGGGGCGCTTTATAAGGAGCGGGCGGGACTTCAATCCGTCGAGGTGCCGTATCGCACGGGCGCCGATTTCCTCAACGACCTATACAGCGGCAATATCGATTACGCGCTTCCCGACAACATCCAGGCGATGGCGCAGGCGCGGGCAGGGCGCATGCGAATCCTGGCCGTCGGAGCGGGTGAACGCATGCGGGCGGCCCCTGACCTTCCCACAATGACCGAGCTTGGCTATCCGATGGACGTGCGCACCTGGTGGGCCGGTCTCGTGCCGTCCGCCACGCCGCGGCCGATCGTCGACCAGCTCAATGTCTGGTTCAACCAGGTGGTGGCGACGGACGAGACGCGCACCTTTCTGGCCAACATTGCCAGCGATCCTTGGGTGAGCACGCCGGACGAGGCGCAGGCCTATTTCCGGGCGCAGATCAAGGATTGGGGCGACTACGTCCGAATCGCTAAGATCGAACCCCAGGGTTGATCATTGGATAACACGTCGATCATTGAGTTTGGAAAAAGGCCAGAGCGCTCTCCGAGCCACCCAACCGGAAAACGCTCTGGCCACCCCACGAGCCCCCGCCCGTATCTGTTTGACCGCAGCTCAATTCGTCCACGACGTCGAGTTTGACCTTGGCAACGCCGTGCTTGAGCATGCCCAGCGATGCCGCTGCCTGCTCGGACAGATCGATTTCGCGGCCTTCAATGTAAGGACCGCGATCGTTGATCCGCACCGCCACCGACTGGCCCGTAGCCAAGTTGGTGACGCGCAGCTTCGTTCCGAATGGCAGGCTGCGATGCGCAGCGGTCAATTCAGTCGGATCGAACTGCTCGCCATTGGCTGTCTTCTGCGGATCCGAATAGAAACTGGCCACGACCCCGGAACACGTGGGCTCCGTCGCGTTGTTGCTGCTGATCGAATCGCTGGCGTCACTGGCTACTACGCCTTGGCGCGCGTCCGCCACGCGCCTTTTTGTGTCAACCTGATCGGTTTCGGGGCCTTTTGCCTCCGAGATAAAACGGGCTAGCCCCGGACAACTGGTTGTCTTGACCGCGCCTTTGCCGCGGCTCGCCAAACGACGGAGATGATGCTTACCTTTGTGTTTGCGCTCGTGGGCCGCGTGCCGCTTCTTGTCACCTGGTGACGCTTCTGTCGCGGCTGGCGGTTCGGTCAAATCGGCATGCTCGCCGTTGGCGTTCTTTTGCGGTTGCGAATCGAGACTGGCTACGTGTGAACAATCGGATTTTGCCGAGGCGACTTTGTTGCTTTTGGAGCGTCCGGCAACGTGATGCTTGCTGGCGTGCCCGGCGCGTTTTTTTGTCTCGACCGATGAAGCTTTGTCGGCGCCTGTCGATTCTTTCGAATTCAACGGCTGGATGTCGGATGTCTTTTGCGGCTCCGAATCGAGCTTGCCGATTGTCGAACAGTCGGACGGCGCGGAGACCTGTTTGCTGCCTGTCCGTTGCGTATGATGATGAGCAACTTGGTGCTTGCGGACGTAAACAACGCGCGGCTGCGACGCCACCGTCTGCTGGCCGATGCCGAACAGCACGAATTGCTGAGCCAGCGCTGCTTCCCCGCTGCTTACGAGCGCAGCTGCCGCCACGGCGACCGCCAGCGGTCGTGTCGCATTCCATCGGGCGCACCCCGATGCGATCCCGTCGCGATAGCTGGACCCGCTGGCACGCGCGACCCCACGCGCAAATTTCGCGATATGGTTAATGAGCATTTAATTCCCCCACCCACGAGCCTGAATTCGTCAGGCAAAACGGGCGGAAAGGTGATCCGGGCGGGGCAAAGCGCGGCAAAAGTGGGCAATTTCATCGGGGTGTGTTCATTCAGCAACAGATTTGCAAGGGTCTGGTAAGGTTTGTCGTCTAGAATCACAAAAGGAACGTATGTGCGCCCCGGTTGTGGCGCTATGCGACGGCGGCTTCCTCGCTCGCCACGTGATCCTTGAGGGGCAGCTCCGGCATCGCCAGGATGCCGAAAAGCGCGATCAGGAACCCGAGTCCGGCCGTGGCAAAGATCCAGCGATAGATCGCGGCGAAATCCGCATGGCTGTCGATGAACGTATCGAGCTCAATTTGTTGCGGCGGCCCGGAGCCATGTAGCTGAGCAAACAAAATGGCGCCGAAGATCGCAACCGCCACGGCGCCGGCGAGCGAACGCACGAACACCATCACGGCAGTGGCGGTGCCGAGCTGACCCGGCGGCGCTGCGTTCTGTACGCAGACCGTCGTCACCGGGAGGATCGTGCCGAAGCCGATGCTGGTGAAGCCCAGGAGGACTTCGACGACAGTCTGTGGGAGCTCCGCCGGCGCGTAACTCAGAATCGCCATTGCGGCCGTCGCAACCAACAATCCGACAATCGGGACGAGCTTGTAGTGTGTCATCTTCATCAGCTGCCCTGCGATTGCCGCCCCGATCGCGGTTCCGACCATCAGCGGAACGAGGGCGACTCCGGACATGCTGGGCGTCAGGTGACGCACGGTCTCGAAATAGATCGGCGTGAAGATCGTCAAGCCGATCGATGATCCGAGGCAGAAAGCGCAAGCGAAGGTCGCGGTGACCATCACCCGGTTGGCGAGCACCACGAACGGAACCAGCGGCTCGGGCGCGCGACCCTGCTGCACGAAGAACAGGACGGCGAAGATCGCGAACACGGCGAACAGTACCAGGATTTGTTTGGAGTCCCAGGCATAGTGAACGCCGCCCCAGTTCAGCGCCAGCATCAGCGCCGTCGTTCCGACAATGAGAATTGCAACGCCAGCATAGTCGATTTGGTGACGCGTGTGGTTTACCGGCAGCTTGCGCAGCAACGAGTAGATCATGCCGAGCGCGAGAAGCCCGATCGGCGGGTTGATCCAGAAAATGACCGACCAATGCAGGTGCTCGGCGATGAACCCGCCCAACAGCGGCCCGGCCACGCTTGCCAGCACGAAAGTGCCGGAGATATAGGCCTGATACCGGGGGCGCTCCTTGGGCGGAATGATGTCGCCGATGATGGTCTGCGACAGCGATATCAACCCGCCACCGCCGAGTCCCTGGAACGTGCGGGCGATGATCAGCACAAGCATGGTTGGCGCTAGCGCGCAGGCCGCCGAGCCTGCGACAAAGATAGAGACGGCGACCAACAGGGTGATGCGGCGGCCGTAGAGGTCGCTGAGCTTGCCGTAGATTGGCGTGACCACGGTCGCGGCGAGCAGATAGGCAGTTACAACCCAGGTCAGCTGCGTGGAGTTGCCAAGCTCCCGTCCGATCGTCGACAGAGCGGTCGACACGATGGTCTGGTCGAGCGCCGCCATCAACATCGCGATCAGGACGCCAATGACGATCAGGCGTGCTTCGGCAAGGCTCAGGGCCGGACGCGATGATCGCACCGCGCCGGAGCCCTGAACGTTCACGTCAGTCATGGCGCAAGGCTCCGATGGTCCCAGCGGGAACTATAGCGGCCCGATCGTCTTGTTGCATCGCGACGGCTGGACTTGACCGGCGGGATATGGTGCCATCGCGGCTGATGGCGCTCGAAGGCCGTGCCGCCTGAGCACCGTCTTTCCGATCAGACACATCGCAGGGGTAGCCGATGGCCACGACGCGTGTCGAACACGATAGCCTGGGAGCCGTCAACGTCGAAGCCGATAAGCTGTGGGGCGCGCAGACCCAGCGCTCGCTGGAGCATTTCAGCATCGGTGAGGATCTGATCCCGCGCGAGATGATCCCCGCATACGCCATCGTCAAAAAAGCTGCGGCGCTGGTGAACTTCAAGGCTGGTCGGCTCCCGGCCGAGCAGAAGGATCTCATCGTGCGGGTGTGCGACGAAATTCTTGCCGGCCAGCACCTCGATCAGTTCCCGTTGCACGTGTGGATGACCGGCAGCGGCACGCAGTTCAACATGAACGTCAATGAGGTGATCTCGAACCGGGCGTCGCAGATCGCCGGTGAGCCGTTGGGAAGCAAGAAGCCGGTGCATCCCAACGATGCCGTGAACATGTCGCAGTCGTCGAACGATTCATTCCCGACCGTGATGAACGTGGCGGCAGCGCTTGGGACCAAACAGAAGCTGTTGCCCGCCGTCAAAGCGCTGCGCGATGCGCTCGATGCCAAGGCGCGCGCCTGGGACGAGATCGTCAAGATCGGCCGCACCCACATGCAGGATGCAACGCCGCTTACCTTGGGCCAGGAGTTTTCCGGTTACGTCGGGATGCTTGACGACGACATCGGCCGGCTCGAGGCGGCACTCAGTGGCGTCTATCGCCTGGCACTCGGCGGCACGGCGGTGGGCACCGGTATCAATGCCGAGCCAGGCTTTGATCGACAGGTGGCGGCGGAGATCGCGAACCTCACCGGACTGCCGTTTGTGACCGCACCCAACAAATTCACGGTCCAGGGCGCGCATGACGATCTGGTCTACCTGAGCGCGACGCTGAAGACGCTTGCGGTCTCGCTCTACAAAATCGCCAACGATATCCGGCTTCTCTCGTGCGGACCGCGCGCCGGCTTCGCTGAACTCAAGCTGCCGGAAAACGAGCCGGGCTCCTCGATCATGCCGGGCAAGGTCAATCCGACCCAGGCCGAAGCCCTGGCAATGATTGCCGTGCAGGTAATGGCGAACGACACGGCGGTCGCGTTCGGCGGCGCCGGCGGGTATCTGGAGATGAACGTCTATAAGCCGCTGATCATCTACAATGTCGCGAAATCCGTTCGGATCATGACCGACGGCTGCGTCAACTTCCGCAAGTACCTCGTGGAGGGGACGCAGCCCAATCTCGCGCAGATCAAGAACTTCGTCCAGCGTTCGCTGATGCTGGTCACCGCGCTCAGTCCGGTGATCGGTTATGACAAAGCATCGCAGACCGCGCACTACGCGCTCGACCACGACCTCACCCTGAAGGAGGCTGCACTCAAGCTCGGAGTGGTCAGCGCCGAGGAGTTCGACCGCATCGTCGACCCGAAGAAGATGGTGAAGCCCTACGTGGCAGCGGATTGAGAGAGGATCACGCCTCCGCCACAATAAGCTCGCGGAGCTCCTTGGTCGTGCCGTCGGTCAGACCGAGGTCGGTCAGGTGCGGCCCGGGATTGCAGGCGAGGCTCTGGCCGCCGAGCGCCTTAAAGGTGCGATACGGCGGATGCCAAGTGCACACCTTCCCAGCCGCGTCCACCACGGCTTTGTGGGCGCGCGCGACCTCCGCCGGCGGCTCGAGCGACAGCATTCCGGCGACCGGATAGGCGATCTCGGCCACCACGGCGCCGTCCTTTGCGACCGCAGTGCCGCCCGCCATTTCGATCACCCGATTGGCCGCGAGCATCATCTCTTCCGGGCCATGCCCGAAGACGATCAGATTGTGCGAGTCGTGCGAGTAAGAACTCGCATAGGCGCCGCGCCAGCGGCCCCAGTCCTCAATGATCGCAGTCTGCGGTTTCCCGTCGGTGCGGCCGTGCCGATGCACGATGGTCATGACGCTGATGTCGTCCGGCAACACCGCATAGCCGTGCCGCACCTCGACCACGCGTTCGCCCCAGGACGTAAACCGCGCGCCTTTGATAGTCCGCACGCGTGCGCGGCCATTGCTCAGGCCCGTGATGTGGATGCGAAAGTCATCAACCGCGAGCGGCGCAAGCCGCATGGTGTTGGCGAGCGGTGGCGAGAGCGGGGAGGCGAGCTCGTCCAGCAGTTTCCCGTTTGCAGCGACGTGCCGGCCGCCCGCATAGACGTTGTCGATCGAGACACTCGCCAGATCGGTAAGCGAAATCAGATCGGCACGGCGCCCGGCAGCGATCAGGCCGAGATCATCGCGACGCAGGCGGATCGCGCTGTTGATGGTTGCACAGCGGATTGCCTGAACCGGATCGAGGCCGTAGCGAATGAGCCGTCGCAGGACGTCGGCGACACCGCCGTGCTCGACCAGATAATCGGGAAACACATCGTCCGTGCAAACCGTGAGACTGGTCGGGATCACTGGCAACGTGTTCAGGGCAGCGACAGCCTCCGGCAGCACGTAATCATGCGAGCCGCGAAGCTCCACCGTGAGGCCGGCGCGCAATTTCTCCAGCGCATCGGCACCCGACGTGATCTCGTGATCCGCCGAGATGCCGGCCGCCAGATAGGCCTGCAGGCTCGGGCCGGTGAGGCCGCGCGCATGGCCTTCGATGAGCTTCCCTGAGGCCAGCGCTTCGGTGAGGATCGCGATCATGCGCGGATGCCCGTCGATGACGGCGCGCATGTCCATCACTTCGGCGAGGCCGGCGACTTCCGGCCAGGAGAGGAGCTCTTGAATTTCCGCGGCCTGAAAATCCGCGCCGGACACTTCGAGCCCCGGCGCCGCGGGCACGCAGGACGAGGCCTGCACGATGAAGCGCAGGGGCAGTCCGCGTGTCGCCTCGACCGCGTAGCGCACGCCGGCGATGCCCATCACGTTGGCGAGCTCGTGCGGGTCGCAAAAGATTGTGGTCGTGCCCTGCGGCACCACGACGGAGGCATAGTGGTGCGGCAGCATGTGCGAGGATTCAAAGTGCACATGCGCGTCGATCAAGCCCGGAGCGATAATGTGATCGCGCAGGTCATGGGTCGCGCGCGCGTCTGAGAACAAACCGTGCGGATGCACGCTGGCGATCATCGGACCGACGATGCCGACGTCCGCCTCGCGCAGCTCCAGCGTGGCGACGTCGAGCACGCGGCCGCCGGTAAGCAGGAGGTCAAACGGCTCCTTGCCCTGCGCGGCCGCGATCGCGCGCAGCCGCACTGCCATGTCGATTTGTTCAGTCATGATGTCGTGTCACTCGGCCTTGATGTTCGCGGCCTTCACCACCGCGCCGAACTTGCTGATCTCATTGTCCAGGAACTTCGCGAACTCAGGCGGCGAATTCCCGACGATGCGCAAGTTGACCTCGGCCAACTTGGCCTGCATCTGCGGCTCGCGCAATGCGGCGGAAAGCGCCTGATAGATCCGGTCGACGATCGCCGGATCGACCTGCGCCGGCGCAAACAGGCCGATACCAGACAGTCATGTTCACGTTCTTCAATTCCGGCTGTTCGGCGAGGCTTGGAACGTCGGGCGCAAATGCTGAGCGCTCCGGTTCGGTAATCCCGAATACCTTGATGCTGCCGTTGCGGTAGGTCGGGAGCGCCATCACGAGTGGGAGCACGGCGAGATCAATCTGGTTGCCCATGAGGTCTGTGATGATCTGCGAGCCGACGCGATATGGGACATGCACCATGTGCACGTCGCCTTCGACGTTGATCATTTCGCCCGCGACCTGCAGCGACGTTCCAACGCCGGAGCTCGCATAGCTGTACTTTCCGGGATTGGCGCGCAGCAGCGCCATCAACTCGGCGGTGGTGCTGGCAGGCAGGTCATTCTTGCCGACCAGGATGAGCGGCGAGGTACCGATCAGGCTGATCGGGGTAAAATCCTTCTGACTGTCGTACTGAACAACATGCGGCTGCACCAGCTTGGCGATCGCCATCGTGCTCTCGACCGAGAATAGCAGCGTATAACCGTCGGGTGCCGCACGTGCCGCACGCTGGGTCCCGGTAATGCCGCCGGCGCCGGCGACGTTCTCGATGACGACGTTCTGGCCGAGCTTTTCACCCAGCTTGTCGGCAACGACGCGCGCGACCACGTCGACGCTGCCGCCCGCGGCGTAGGGCACGATCAGGGTGATGGGACGGGAGGGATAGGGCTGCGCGGTCGCGAGCGCGCTTGCGAAGATGAACGCCGAGATCGTCCAGAACAGAAGCTTGCGCATGACGCGCTGGACCTCATTAACAGTGCGCTGACACAGCCCATGATGATCATGGGGAACGGACCCGGTCACGCAAATTCTACGCCATTTGCTTTGCGATCTGTCCATACTCGCATGCGCCTACTCAACCCGAGAGCGTGCTAGGTACTTCCCGCAAACTGTCGAGGCCCCAATGACTTCCCTGCATGGTCAACACGTACTGGTGGTGGGCGGAAGTTCCGGCATCGGACTTGCGACCGCCAGGACCGCCGTCGAGGCGGGCGCGCATGTCACGATTGCTGGACGGTCCGAGGCCAAGCTCGAGCTTGCCGTGCAAGCGCTAGGGCACGGTGCCGTCGGCAAGCCCGTCGACGCCATGGACGATGCTTCGGTTGAGGCATTCTTCGCCGACGGCAAGGTCTGGAACCACGTTGTTGCCACCACCGGCGCAGGTGGGCGTGGCGAGATCTCGCGCATTGCCATGGCGGACGCGTTTGCTGCAATGAACGGGAAGTTCTGGACCTACTTCCGCATTGCGCGCGCCGCCAAGATCGCTTCCGGCGGATCGCTGACCCTGGTCTCCGGCGCGCTCGGATCCAAGCCGGCACCCGGTGCCGCGCTGGTCTCCGCCATCAACGCGGCGATCGAGGGACTGACTCGCGGGCTCGCCATCGATTTTGCACCGACGCGCGTCAATACAGTCTCGCCCGGCATTATCGACACGCCGCTGTGGGATCGTATGCCGGCGGCCGACAAGAGCGCCATGTACGCCAAGGCGGCAGCAACCCTGCCGGCACGGCGCATCGGCCAGCCGCAGGATGTCGGCCAGGCGATCCTGTTCCTGATGACCAATCCGTTTGCGACCGGATCGGTGCTCCACCTCGACGGCGGCTCGATGCTGCTGTAGTCCCCGCCGCGGCCCATCCTGGCCGGAGCAGTATGGCTATGCGGTGCGGCGAGGCGGGAAGTAGCTGAGCCCGCTCACGGCGTGACGATGCGGTGGGTTCCATTGCTCGTGTCGGTCCACACGAGCCGCCCTTCGCCGATCATGTAGTTCACATGTGCAAAGACTTCGCTGAAGGCGAAGCTCATCTGATGCGGATCAAGCGGATGATGAAAGATGACCGGCACCAGGTCCGCGACGGATCGCGGGGCGGCGCGACAGGAGTCCTCGATTGCTGCGCAGCGAACCTCGTGGTGGGCAATCAGTTCGTCGATGCGCGTATGCAAGCCGTAGAACGGTAGTTGATGTCCCGACAGGACAAGCGCGTCGGCCGGCAGATCGCGCCGTAGCGTCTTGAGCGAGCGCAGGTAAAGCCCAAGCGGATCGCCCGACGGATCGACGGCCCAAACGCTCACGTTTGGCGAGATCTTGGCGATCACCTGGTCGGCGGCGAAGAAGAGCTTTTCGGCCGCGCTGTGCAGCATGATCTGCTCAGGCGCGTGCCCGTCGCCGGACAGGACGGCGAATGCGCGTCCGCCGATGCGTAGGGTATCGCCGGCCACCACGCGATTGAACGTCGGCGGCAGCGGCGTCACCATTTTCAGGTAGCCATGGCCCTGCGTCGCGACGATGTCGGTGGTTTTCGCATCAAGGCCGTTGCGCGAGTAGAAGTCGCGGTAAGGCCACGCATCGAGCGCGCCGGGGCTCAAAGAGATGTTGAGACAACCAAGATAGCTGGTCTGGCTCATCAACAACGGCAGTTCGAAGCGCTGCGCGAGCCAGCCGGCAAGGCCGATGTGATCAGGATGGTAGTGCGAGATGATCGCGCGCGTCAGCCGACGGCCGGCGAGTGGGCCCGTGACCAGCGTTTCCCAGATCGCGCGGGTCGTGTCGTTGCCGATCCCGGCATCGAGCACGGCCCAGCCGTCGCCATCGTCGATCAGGTAAATGTTGACGTGATTGAGCCGGAAGGGCAGCGGCATGCGCACCCACAGAACGCCGGGCGCGACTTCGATGACTTCGCCGGGCGCAGGCGGGGTCGGAAACGGATAGGTCAGGGACTCGGCAGTTTTGGCGTCCATTGGTCACCGTTGGGCAGTTGCCCGTTTGTCTACGCTATTGGGCTCCTGCGCGCTACTCGCGCTGAGCCGCTATGCTCCCGGCGAATTGCCTCATTTCAAACCAGCATTTGACCCGCCGGGAACGATGGCCTCAAGTCGCTGGCGAAAATCACTGCAGCAAAAGCAACGGGAGGACACGTGAAGCACAGCACCGATCGAATTCTCGTCACCCACGTGGGTAGTCTGGTGCGCCCGGACGAGCTGGCGCAACTCCTTGCCGCCAAGCAGATGGGACAGCCGGTGGACGAGGCGACGTACGCGGCGACGTTGCGCGCGAGCGTGGCCGACGTAGTGCGCAAACAAGCCGAGGTGGGTGTCGATATCCCGAGCGACGGCGAGTTCGGCAAGCTTGGCTGGACCAGCTATGTGGCCGCTCGCCTGAGCGGGCTCGAGCCTCGCACCCATCGGCCAGGCGATCCGGCGCCAATCAATCCGCGCACTGCCGGGCGCGATGCCAAACGCTTCGAGGAGTTCTATGCCGCCTACCGGCATGTCGAAACGTACCAATGGCGGCTGCCGAAATCGGGAGCCGCTGCCCTGGCGATCCCGCCGGCAACGGACGCGGCGGCCTGGGAGTGCTCGGGGCCTATCGGCTACAAGGATCAGGAGATCAGGCGCGACATCGCCAACTTTCAGGCCGCGTTGCAAGGTGTGAATGTCGTCGAGGCCTTCATGCCGGTCGCTGCGCCCGAGAGCGCGCGCGGCGTCCGTCTCAACCGATACTACGCGAGCGACGACGCGTATTTGGCCGCCATCGCCGATGCGTTGCGCACCGAGTATCGGGCGATCGTCGATGCCGGCTTCCTGATCCAACTCGATGATGCGTTCCTGGCGCATGAGTATGATCGCTTGCTGATCACGCATACGGCCGTCGAAATTCACAAACAGTTCGGCGCCTACATCGACATGTTGAACTACGCGCTGCGGGATATTCCGGAGGACAAGATCCGCTACCACGTGTGTTGGGGGAGCTGGAACGGCCCGCATACCTCCGACGTGCCGTTGCGCGAAATCGTCGATCTTATCCTGCGCGTGCGTGCGCAGGCTTATGTGCTCGAAGCCGCGAACCCGCGGCATGAACATGAGTGGCAGGTCTGGGAAAGCGTCAAACTTCCCGACGGAAAGATCCTCATTCCCGGGCTGGTCGCCCACTCGACCAATGTGGTCGAGCACCCTGAATTGATTGCGTGGCGCATCAAGAACTTCGCTCGCCTGGTTGGCCGCGAGAACGTGATTGCCGGCACGGACTGCGGCTTCTCGCAGAACTGGAACACGGTGCGGGTGCACCCCTCGATCCAATGGGCGAAGCTCGAGGCGCTGGCGCAGGGCGCGCGGCTCGCATCGAAGGAATTGTGGAAGTAGATCAGAACTTGTTCCTCGCGTCTTTGATCCTGCGCCAGATCTGCTCGGGCGTGAGCGGCATATCAAGATCGCATACGCCGAGCGGATGCAGCGCGTCGAGCGCGGCGCTGACGATCGCGGCGGGGGCGGCAATCGCGCCGGCTTCGCCACAGCCTTTGGCCCCGAGCGGGTTGTGAGTGCAGGGCTCGGTCTCATCGCACTCGCCGATCAGATTCGGTAGGTCGGTTGCGCGCGGCAGCGCATAGTCCATGAACGAGCCGGACAGAAGCTGGCCGCTCGCGTCGTAGGTGCAGCGTTCCAACAGCGCCTGGCCGGCGCCCTGCGCGATGCCACCCTGCACCTGGCCATGCACGATCATCGGGTTGATCACCGTGCCGACGTCGTCCACCGCCCAGTAACCAACGAGGGCAATGACGCCGGTATCCGGATCGATCTCCACCTCGCAGGCATGCGCGCCGTTGCTGAACGCGAAGCTTGGCGGGTCGTAGACGGCGGTGTCCTGCAGGCCCGGCTCGATCTTATCGAGTGGGAGATTGTGCGGGACGTAGGCCGCGCGAGCGACCTCGGCGAACGGCAGCACCCGATCAGTTCCGGCGATAGCGAAGTGACCATCAGCAAATGCGATGTCGCCGGTCGCGGCCTCAAGCAAATGGCCGGCAATCAGCTTGCCCTTCTCGATGATCTTGTCCGCCGCGCGGTCGAGCGCACAGCCGCCGACGGCGATCGAGCGCGAGCCAAACGTGCCGGTGCCGTAGGGAACGAGATCGGTATCGCCCTCACTGATTGTTATTTGCTCGATCGCGACGCCCAGCCGCGAGGCGAGGATCTGCGCAAATGACGTCGCGTGACCCTGGCCGTGATTATGGGTGCCGAGCGCTGCCCGTACCGCGCCGTCAGGTTCAACCCGAATGCTGGCTGATTCATAAAATCCAGCCCGGGCGCCGAGCGCGCCGGCAAAGCGCGTCGGGGCAACACCGGAGGACTCGACGTAGCACGCCATGCCGAAGCCGCGCAGGGCGCCGCGCTTTTTGGCCAAGCTGCGGCGCCGCTCGAATGTCTGATAAGCGCCAAGCTCGAGGACGCGCTCGAACAGCTTGGGAAAATTCCCGGAGTCATAGGTCGGCCCGATCGGTGTCTTGTAAGGCATCGAGGTCGGCGGAACGAGATTGCGGCGGCGGATCTCGGCGCGGTCGATCTTGAGCTCGTCGGCCGCGATATCCGCCAGGCGCTCCAGGACGTAACAGGCTTCCGGCCGCCCGGCGCCGCGATAGGCATCGGTCGGGATCGTGTTGGTGAAGACGCCGATACTCTCGACGGAAATCGCCGGTGTTTGATAGACGCCCGCGAGCAGTGCGCTGTAGATCGCGCTCGGGATAGCGGCGCCGAAGGTCGAGACGTAAGCGCCCAGGTTGGCGAGCGTGCGCACGCGCAGCGCCAGGAAGCGGCCCTTGCGGTCGAGCGCCAGCTCGGCGCGGGTGCGATGATCGCGGCCCTGGTTATCGGCGATGAAGCTTTCGCTCCGTGTCGCCGTCCAGCGCACCGGCCGCTGCAAGTGCTGCGCGGCGAACGTCATGAGCGATTCTTCCGGATAGAGCTTACCCTTGTAGCCAAAGCCGCCGCCGACATCGGGCGCGATCACCCGCATGGCGCTTTCCGGGAGCCCGAGCTGCTCAGCCACCATGCGGCGGATGTGATGCGGCACCTGAGTCGAGCTCAACAGCGTGAGCTTCTCGTGCCCGCGCGCCGGCACGGCGATCACGGCGCGCGGCTCGATGGCAGCGCCGATCAGGCGATTGTTACAAAGCTCGATCTCAACCACGTGCGCCGCGCCGGCGAATACGGCTGCGACAGCCTTCTCATCGCCGCGCGCCCAGCGAAAGCAGATGTTGCCTAGTGCCGCTTCGTGTAGTTGGACCGCGCCGGCGGCGATCGCCGCTGTCGCATCAATCAGCGCAGGGAGGGGCTCGTACTCCACCTGCACAGCCTCTGCCGCATCGACGGCGGACGCGGCGTCCTCCGCAAACACGGCGGCGACCGGCTCGCCCACATGCCGGACCACATCACGCGCCAAGGCATAGCGCGGCGGTTCGGCCATGGGTGATCCGTCAGCGGACCGGATCGCCCAGAGCGGACGCATCGGCCCGACCTGCGCTTTCGCCATATCGGCGCCGGTGAGCACAGCAACAACACCCGGCCGCTGCAGTACCGCGTCCGTATCAATCTTGCGGACGCGCGCGTGCGCGTGCGGCGAGCGCACCAGCACGCAGTGCAGGGCGCCGGGTACGTCGATATCCGCCACATAGCGGCCTTGGCCGCGCAGCAGCGCGGGATCCTCTACGCGACGAAGAGGTGCGCCGATGCCGGCCGGGCGTGTCGTGCTTATTGCAGCTCCTCGCGCACCAGATCGAGGCGCTCGAATGCGGACTTGTCGGAGACCACAAACAGGTCGGCGTCGCCATCGAGCGCCTGATGCTCGGCCCAGGTCCAGTGCGGGATGGTGAACACGTCGTGCTCCGACCAGGTAAAGCGCTTCTCACCGATGGTCGATCGGCCGGTTCCCGCCACAACGAGACAGATCATGTTGTAGGTCGCCCGCTTGGGCCGCGTCGGCTGGTTCTTGGTGAGTCGCATAGCGTAGCAATCAAGCGTCGGCATCACGGCGCCGCCGGTCATCGGGTTGACGTAGCGTACCATGCGCGCGCCATCCGCGCCCGCCGGCGCGTGGGCCAACATGGCCCGGGTTGCCGTGCCCGGATAGCGATATTTCGGTGAGCTCGTGCTGGTGTTGGTTGCGCCCTGCGCCACCAGGCCAGCCTCGGTCCACAGGTCTTCTTCGCCGGCATCGACCTGCCAGAACGCGTTGTTGCGGGGATCGCCGGGCTCGAAGAAATGCGCGTCGACTGCGCGGATCAGCGGCATGTTGGCGGCATCGAACCAGATGATACGGTGATCACTCTCGTTGATGTGCCCGTGCCAGCACATTGGGGGCGTGAGGATCAGGTCGCCGTCGTGCATCTCACAACGCCGCCCATTGACGATGGTGGCGGCGCCTTCCGACCTGGTGGCGAACCGGATGGCCGCGCCGGTGTGCCGGTGCGGGCGCGCGCGATCGCCCGGCTCGAGCACGGTAAACGCGGCGAGCAGCGTACTGGTCGTCGTGGTGTCGTCGCCGAAGGCGGGGTGCGCCATGATCAGCGCGCGCCGCTCGATGTCGTTGATCGACACCTCGCCGACCGAGCGGTGCAGGAACGGCTCGATCTCACGCCAGCGCCAATGGAACGGTTCGTCCTTGGCGCGCGGAGCGATCGGGGTGATGCGCTGATAACGATCCCACAGCGGGTGCAGGTTCTGTGCCTCGAGCTCAGCCACAAACGGCGCTCGCGTGCCGGCGTGTGCGGCCTCGGTCATGGCTTCGTCTCCGTCAGGACTTCGGTAGTTTGGAATCGACGTTGGCGCTGTCGATCAGCTGATGTTTGATGAACACGCGTGGATCGACCTTATCGCCCTTCAGGTAGGTCGCCAGCACGTCGACGCCGAGCCGGCCCCACTCCACTGGATTGAGCTCGACCGTCATCGCAAGGTTGTCGTCCTTCACCGCGCGGAGCGCCGGCGGCACGCCGTTCATCCCAGTGACGATGGTCTTGCCTTTGCGGTTCGCTGCCAGCACTGCCTGGGTCGCACCGAGCGCGACATCGTCATTGGCGGTGTAGATCGCGGCGAGATCGGGATTGGCAACCAGCGCGTCTTCGGCCTGCTTGACGCCGCGCTCGCGGGTGAGCGGGCCATCGGATTTGAACACGATCTTGATGTCCGGATACTTCGTCATCACCTCGGTGTAGCCATCGGCGAGGTTTTTGAATGTCGGCGCGCCGCTGGGTCCGAGCAGCATCGCAACCTGTCCCTTGCCGCCAAGATGCTTGGCGGTCCATTCGGCGATGTCGCGGCCGATCTGCTTCTCATCCATGGCGACATGGATTGTCTGATTGGGTGACGCCGAGCCGCGCGCGACCGAGACGATCGGAATTTTGGCAGCGGCTGCGGCGTCGTAGGCCGCGTTGACGCCGACGGAGTCGATCGGAGAGATCAGGATGCCCTTGACGCCGCGCGCCACCAGGTCCTGTACGCCATTGATCTGCTTGAGCTTGTCCTCGTTGGCGGAGACGGAAACCACGTCCCAGCCAAGCTCCTGGGCGCGGGCGCGAATGCCCTTGAGCATGGCGATGTAGAACGGGTTGTCGTCCTGCGCGAGCGAGACGCCGATGGTGGTCTTGTCGGACGGCGCCGGCGTTTGGGCCGCGGCCGGCATGGTGGCGGCGAGTAGAAGTGCGGCGAATGCGGCGAGGCGGCGAGTGAACATGAGCTGGTCCTCCCTAGCTGCGCGAGCGTAGCCTTTCGGCTGCCGCGGCTGCAACGATGACGATACCGACCGCAACCCGCTGCCAATAGGAATCGACGTTGAGCAGGTTGAGGGCATTGCCCAGCACAATCATGATGAAGACGCCGATGACCGATTTGTAGAGCGAGCCTTCGCCGCCATGCAGCGACGCGCCGCCGAGCACGACCGCGGCGATGGCGGTGAGCTCGTAGAATTCGCCGGCCGTGGGTTGGCCTGATTGCAGCCGCGCGGCCAACATCACGCCGGCCACGCCGGCGAGCGCGCCGCACCAGACGTAGGTCGAGGCAATCACCCGGCGCACCGGAATGCCGGACAGATAGGCGGCTTCGCGTCCGCCGCCGGTGGCATAGACGCGCCGGCCGTAAGGCGTTGCGTACATCACGAAGGAGAGGATCGCGAGCAGCAGGGCCGGCACCCAGACCAGCAGGTGAATCCCCAAGAACCGCTCCGATCCGAACGCCACGAACGCGCCGGGGAGGCCGTACTCGCCGCTGACCGGCGCGCCGCCGGTGATCAGGAACACCACCCCGCGCACCAGCACCATGGTGCCCAAGGTGGTGATGAACGGGTTGACGTCGAGAAATGCGATGACCAGGCCGTTGACGAGACCCACCGCGCCGCCGGCGATGATCCCCGCGAGCACGCCCGCCGCAATGCCGGCCTGCAGCATCACCATGCTGGCAACGCAGCCCGCAAGCGCGGCCGTGGATCCGACTGACAGATCGAAGCCGCCGCCGACGATCACGAACGTCATGCCCATGGCGATCACCGCCATGATCGAGGACTGCACCAGAATGTTGGTGAGGTTGAGCGGCGACAGAAACCGCGGGGTCAGCAGGGCGGTGAGGACGCAGAGGGCAATGAGCGAAATGAGCGGGATCTGCCCGGCCAGTCGGCCTCGCCACGCGGCCCGTGTGGAGGTGTGTTTCACGCGCCGATCGCCGTCCGTAAGGTCGCCTCGTCGAGGCCCTGCGCCCGCTCAAGTCGCGCCGTGACCGCGCGTTGCCGCACGGCCAGCACGGCGTCGCACAGCCGCGCCAACTCGGCGAGGTCGCTGGACGCGATCAACGCACCGCCACCCCGGGTCACGAAATCGCGGATCAGGGCGTGGATCTGCGCCTTGGCGCCGACGTCGATGCCTTGGGTCGGCTCTTCCAGCAGCAACAGCCGCACGCGGCGTGCGAGCCATTTGGCCAACATGACCTTCTGTTGGTTGCCGCCGGAGAGCGCGCGTACCGGAAGCTCGGGCCGGCGTGGCCGGATGTCGAGGAGGTCTATCAACTCGGCGGCGATGCGGTCGCCTGCAGCACGATCCACCACAAATTTGCGGCTGACCTGGTCGAGACTGGCGAGCAGGATGTTGTCGCGCACGGACTGGTTCAACACGAGGCCGAGCGCCCGCTCTCCCGGGCTGAAGCCCATACCGGATGCGATCGCATCCGCCGGCCCCCGAAACATGCGCTGCTCGCCGTCAACGCTGATCGCGGCGTCCGGGCGCAAAACGCCAAACAGACCGCGCATGATCGTCTCGGTACCGCTGCCGAGGAGCCCGGCGAGGCCGATCATCTCGCCCGCACGCACGCTCACGGGTTGGTCGTTCCCGCGCTGCATGTGCAACAGGGTTGAGCCGAGCGCGCGTGGCGCGCTGTCGCCTGGATCCTGAACGCGCCCAGTCATGGCACTGATGAGATCAGCAACCGCAAATGAACCTCGGCGCGCGCTCGCCACCACGCGCCCGTCGCGCAGCACCGTGCACCTGTCAGCGATCTCCACGACCTCGTCCAGCTCATGCGAGATGTAGATGATCGCCGTGCCTTGCGCGCGCATGCGCTTGAGCACGGAAAACAATCGTTCGATTTCGTGTTGTTCAAGCGCCGCAGTCGGCTCGTCCAGGATGAAGATGCGGCACTCGCGATGCAGTGCCCGGCCGATTGCGACCAGCTGCCGCTCCGCGAAGGATAGGCGTGAGACCGGATAGTCGACGTCGGGTACGAAATCGAGCTGCGCCAGGACCGCACGTGCCTGCTCGCGCAGGCGCCGGCGGTCGATCAGCGTCATCGGCCCGAAACGGCGAACCGGGAGATCGCCGAGCGCAATGTTTTCAGCAATCGACAGCGCCGGGACGAGTCGCAGCTCTTGCGGAATGGTGACGATCCCGGCCGCGATTGCGTCGTGCGGTCCGGCGAAGCGGTGCTCCCTCCCATCCACCAGGATACGGCCGGCGTCGGGCTGATGCACGCCTGACAGGATGCGGATCAGGGTCGATTTGCCCGCGCCGTTTTCCCCGACGAGCGCGTGCACTTCGCCGAACGCGACGTTGAAATCGATCTGGTCGAGCGCGCGGTTGGCCCCGAAATGCTTGCTGATCCGTTCGGTGCTGATCGCTGAGGCCATAGAGCGAGGCGATGTGTCCGATCAGGTCGGCGTCTTCTCCGCTTCGACGATGCGCCGGACCGCCGGCCGCTCCAGCATCCGGTCCTTGAAGGCGGTGTAGTTCTTGAGCTCGCGCACCGGCAGCTCGCGCCGGATGCCCCAGGTGTAGAACACGAGCGCGTAGGGATCGATCACCGAATATGTATCGAGAAACCAGGTGCGGTCCGTAAGCATGCCATCGATTTGTTTGAGATACCCGTGGAAGGTTTCAAGGCCGCGCTGCTTGAGCGCGGGAAACACCGTGGGGTCGGCCGCGTAGCGTTCCGGGCGGCTGACATGGGCATGCGCGGGATGCACGGAAGCGGCAAAAAACCCGATTAGAGACAATGCCTTAGCTTCCATGAGCGGATCGGTTGGCCAGAGCCCGAAACGCTTGCCCAGATATGGCAGGATCGCTGTGTTCTCGGGTAGAGGTTGACCATTATCGAGACCGAGCACCGGAACCCGGCCGAGCGGATTGAGCTTGAGATAGGCTTCGGACCGCTGTTCGGTTTTGCTGAAATCGACCAAGCGCGGCGTGTATGTCTCGCCGCTTTCTTCCAACACGATGTGGGCGGCGAGCGAGCAGGCGCCCGGAGCATAGTAGAGTGTGAGCATGTCAATTCCGTAAGGCTGCAACAGCGGTCGCGAGGGCGGCCCCTGTATCATCGGCGTTGGCGGCCTTGCGCAGCGCTGCGAGCTTGGCGGGGCCGTCCTCGCGGCCCAGCAACTCCGGCAAGGTATTGATCAAGGTTTGGAAGCGCGCGCGCCCACGCTCATGGGTGTCGCCGTAGCCTTTGACCAGGTTACGCGCCGCGGCCACTTCGACGGCGAGATCGTAGTTCTTGGCCGCGGTCGCGGCGGTTGTTTGCAGCCATTCCTCCAGCGCCTTCTGCTCGTGTTCATAGCGCAGCGAGCGCGGTCGCCAGGGCTTGAGCGAGGCGACGACATACAACAAACCGAAGCCGCTGATCGATGTGGTCTTGACCCGCCGGCCCTTGCCGGTCATTCGATCCAGCACCCAACGCACCGGCGGCGTAGCCATGATGAACCGACCGATCGGCGCGGGGAGGGTATCGGCAATCTCCTGTGTACGCGGATGCATGAACTCGGCGATTTCGATGATCTGGTCTTTGTTGGCGCGGATTTCAGCGCGCACTCGTTCGAAGCGCGATGGCCGGATCTTGAGCTCGGCAACGCGGACCGTATCTTCGTACGCCATACCAAGCGCAAGTTGGCGCGCCGTCTCCTGCAACAAGCGGGCCCCGTCGGCACGCGCGGTGTCGAGTGCAACAAAAGGCTTGAGCCGTTGCAGATAAAGCCGGGCGTAAGCGACGTCCTGATAGTCGGCGACCCGCTCAATGCCGGCGCGCACGATTTTGCGAGCCGGTTCTGGGATGTTCCGATCCGCCTCGCGCAGCAACTCGGTCAGCGCGGCATTCTCTGCCGAAGGGGCGCTGGCCGGGGCGGGCGCAGCGGCTCGCGCCGGCGCCGTCGGTCCTGACGCGACGCCTTCGAAGCCGGCCGTGAAGGCGGCGAGACTGGTCTGGATGCCGACCCCTCCGCGTTTGATCGCCGCTTCGAAGGCACCGCGTTCGAACGGCAGCACCCGCGCCGCGGCGAGAGCGCCAAACAGCACCGAGCTGATGACGCTGCCGGTTGCTTCAGCGAGCGATGCCATGTCGAAGGCATAGAAGTCCTTGGCGGCGTTGCGGCAGCCCTCGAGCAATGCCGCTTCGTCGACGCGCCCGTCGCTCATCGCGGTGCGCTCAGTCATGGAGAACACCCGGTTGGACGAGGCGATCAGCGTGGTCCGATCGGGCGTGACGAGGCCGCGCTGAATGGCGCGTCCCGCTTCCATCAGCTCCGAGGCGATCACCAGGTCGATGTCGCCCGGCATCGGCATGAGCGCCATCACCGGCTCGCGCCCACCATTCGCCGGCTTGCGGAAGATCTCCAGATAATAGTTGGTTGCACCGGTGCGTTGCGCCACGCCGGGCACAGAGGTGAGCTGCGCGAGGTAGCCGCTGTGCTCGGCGAGATCGATGATCCAGTCCGCAAGCACGCCGCCGCCTTCGCCGCCCATGGCGAAGATGGCGATGGTGATCGGCCGGGTCTTGGTTTCAAACGGAGCGTTCATGGGTGGCTCCTAACTCAGGCAGCCGCCAGTTCCCGCTGCGCCATCCGCTGCTGCAGGAACGTGATGACCTTCTCGCGCATGCGCGCCTTGAAGCGATCCCATTTGCTCGGGTTGTTGATGATCGACGCGCGATAGAACGAGGGGCAGAGCACGGCAGCGTGGGCGACTTCGCCGCACAGCCCGCAGCCGACGCAGGAGTCGATGACGCGGGTCACCGGATCGTTGCGCAGCGGATCCGGATTGGGCGCGACGGTCAATGACGGACAGCCCGAGAGCCGGATGCAGGAATGATCACCGGTGCAGGTGTCGGGATCGACACCGAAGCGCTCCCGCACCACGCGTTGGCCGTCCTTGATCGCTTTCTGCTGCAGCGGGCGCACGCGGCGCTGCTTGTTGAGCATGCATTCGGACGAAGCGACGATGACCTTGGGCCCTTCCTGCGGGGTAGTCAGCGCCTCGCGCAACGTGTCGCGCATCTTGGCGACGTCATAGGTGCGCGTCAGCGTGCGCGCCCACTTGACGCCGACGCCACGCACCGCGCGTTCGATCGGGTTCTTGGTCGAACGGATCCTGTTGTTGGCGATGGAGGACAGGATGTCCTGGCCGCCGGTCGCCGCAGTGTATCCGTTGTCGACGATGATGTGCACATTGTTCGATTTGTTGAATACGGCGTTGCCGATGCTCGACACCAGACCGTTGTGCCAGAAGCCGCCGTCGCCGACGATGGCGATAGCGCGCTTGTCGGTCTTGATGTTGAACGCCGATGCGCCGGCGCCGCCCAGCCCGTATCCCATCGTGGTTGCGCCGATGTTGAACGGTGGCAGGATCGAGAACAAGTGGCAACCGATGTCGCAGCTCACGTGGCGTGGACCGAGCTCGCGCTCGACCAGCTTCATGGCCGTGAAGATCGGCCGCTCCGGACAACCGGTGCAGAACGACGGCGGCCGCGGCTGCACGTGCGGCTCGATCGCCTTCATGGCGCTTTGCAGCCGCGCTGTTGCTTCGTTCGATGGCGCCGGATGCGGCATTTCGGCGAGCACGTCGGCCCGGTAGGCGCGCACGAACTTGGTCAGGCCGTCGCGCACCACGCCGCCGGTATATTCGCCGGCCATGGGCAGCATGCTCTTGCCTTCGACCGCGGTCTGCACATCGGCACGGCGCAGAATCGTGTTGATGGCCTGCTCGAGGAACTCGGGTTGGCCTTCTTCGACGACGAGCACGGCGCGCTTGCCTTGGGCGAAGCGCACAACTTCCTCGTCGATGAGCGGATAGGTGACATTGAGCACGTAGAGCGGCACGCGGCTGGTCCCGAAGGCGTCGGCCAGGCCCATGACCTCGAGCGCGCGAAGCGCGGTGTTGTAGATGCCGCCCTGGATGATGACGCCGATATCGCTGAGTTCGCCGTCAAAGAATTCGTTGAGCTTGTTCTCGGCGATGAACTTCACCGCGGCCGGCCAGCGCTTCTCGATCTTTTCCTTTTCGTGCAGGTAGCTCGCGGGCGGCAGAACGATGCGATCGACTTGGCGGCGCGGATTCTCCAGCGCGTCCCGCAAGGTGAAGCTCGGCCGGACATTGTCCGTTGTGGGGAAGCGGCCGTGCACGTGGCAGGCGCGGATGCGCACTTCCAGCATGACCGGCGTGTTGGAGACCTCGGACAGCTCAAAACCCTTTTTCACCGCGTTGACGATCGACGGCAGGTTCGGTCGCGGGTCGAGCAGCCAGATCTGCGATTTCATCGCATAGGGGTGGCTGCGCTCCTGCATGATCGAGGAGCCTTCGCCATAATCCTCGCCGACGATGATCAGCGCGCCGCCGGTCACGCCGCCCGATGACAGGTTCGCGAGCGCGTCGGCGGCGACGTTAGTGCCGACCGGAGCCTTGAATGTCACGGCGCCGCGTAGCGGGTAGTTGACCGAGGCCGCAAGCGTTGCTGCCGCCGTCGCCTCGCTGGCGCTCGATTCAAAATGCACGCCGAGCTCTTCCAGGATGTCATTGGCGTCGCTGAGCACGTCCATGAGGTGCGAGATCGGCGCGCCTTGATAGCCCGCCACATAAGACACGCCGGATTCCAGCAAAGCTTTGGTGATCGCCAGAATGCCTTCGCCGCGAAATTCCTCGCCGCTGCCGAGTTTGAGTTTCTGAACTTCTTCTTTGAACGATCGTTCGGCCATGGCCTGCTCCGCTTTACCGATCTGAACGGCGGCCGACATTGGCGCGCGTTTCGGCCGCCTGGTGGGCAAAATCCGCGCCAAGTATAGGTCGGCGGCGGGCGCGTTTACCAGTGCTTTAAGCTTAAAATATCTCGGGCGCTGTGTCCCGGCTGCGGCGCACCGCTGAGCCGGGACCGTCACAATGATTTCGTTTGGGGCGATCCCGGGTCTGCAGCGCACCACTTCGTGCTGCGCTGCGCCCGGGATACGTGCGCTACCGCGCCTGGATCGTAGCGTCGGCGCGGGCGAGCAGGGACACTGGAACCGTGAAGCCCAGTGCGTTGGCCGTGTCGAGATTGATGACGAACTCGGCCTTCATGTCCTGCTGCACCGGAAACTCAATCGGTTTCGCGCCCTTGGCGATCCAGCCGGAATAGACGCCGGCCTTCCGAATGAGATCGGCATAGCTCACGCCGTAGCTCATCAAGCCCCCGGCCGCGGCGAATTCGCGCGCCGGGTAGATGGTCGGCACCTTGTACTGGGCGGCAAGCGCAACGAGCTTCGCGCGTTGATCGAAGAAGAACGGATCCCCCGGCACGACCAGGTCCTTGACCCCTTGTCCGGCGAGCGATTTGAAGGCGCCGTCCAGGTCGCTTTCCGACCCAGCCTTGACCACGACAAGCTTCTGGGCCCGCGTGCTGGCGGCGGCCTCGAGATCGAGCATCAGGCGCGAATTGTTCGGGTTGAGGAGAAGCCCGGTCGACGGCGCGTTCTTGACCAGCCTGCCAATGAGATCGATCTGCATGGCGATCAGCGCGCTTGCCGAGAAGCTCACGCCGGTGGCGTTTCCACCAGGCTGCGACAGGTCGGTCACCAGCCCGAACTTCACCGGGTCGGCCTCGACCACGAATACCAGCGGAATCCGTGCTGCAGAGGGCTTCGCGGCGAGCGCGGAGGCGAGCCCGAGGGCGGCGATCACGGATGGCCTTTTCGCGGCCAAATCCTTCGCCAGCCCCGACAGGCGATCGTACTGATCGTCGGCCCAGACGAAATTCACCGTCACGTCGGAACCGGGCACGAGCCCGGATTGGGTCATCCCTTGATTGAACGCGTCCATTATTTCCTGAGCAGATTTTCCGCTGAACAGCACGCCGATCGTCGGCTTGCCTTTCTGCTGGGCGAAGCCCGGTCGCGGTAGCGCCGAAGCGGCGCCGCTCGCGCCGAGCAGTGCAATGAATGTGCGTCGTTCCAATAGCGATTTTGTCATCCCGTCCCGTCCTGAAAGGAGTCGTAAGCCCGACCCGTTCCTTAGCACAAGGAGTGGGTCGGTTCATGCTTGCGATAGGTGACTGTCGGATGACCGAGCCGGGAAGGGGAGAGCCCTAAAAAGCGATATGGCCGGGCGAACCCGGCCATATCCCTGCTGACTTGCGAATGTTGAAGTCGGCGGATCGATTACCAACCCGTGGAGGGCGTCATTGGCGCCGCCGCCACCGTCTGCGGCCGCGCAGCCGCCGCGACCGGTGCCGGAGCCGCGGCCGTCGGAGCACGGCCGGCGAGGGTCACAGGCGTCTCCGGCGGGACCCGAGGCACCGGAATGCTGTTCACGCGGCGCATCTCGGCGAGGTAGGCGGCATATTGCGCCGGCGTGCTGTTCAGCCGGTGCATCTCATTGATGTAGTCCTCCGGCACCTGCAGGTGATTGGCCGGGGCCTGATAGCCCATGAAGCGGGCGACCATGCCGTCAAAGGCGGTGCAGTTCATGGTCAGCGCATTCCACAGCGGCAGTGAGTGCTGCAACTGATTGATATAGCCGGAGACGCGCTGGAATTCGGCCTCGGTGAGGGTCACGCAGAAGCGTGCCGTCATGTATTGCTCGTCGAGGTCGCCGTAGCTTGCCCCGGTCTCGGACGCGACCGGCAGGACGTGACCCATCAGATAGGTCGCGCTGCTGTCGCCGGCCGGGTGCAGACCCGCCACTTTCACCCACGCGAAGTGACCATTATCCGCGAGCTTGCCGTAGAACAAAAAGGCGTGCCCGTAAGTCGCCGCGGTCCGCGAGCGGAACTCGACGAAGTAGGGATGTCCCGGGCGCACGCTCATCCGGCAATCCGACGCCGTGACCGGCGTTCCGACCGGGTGGGCGGCCTCGGCTGGCACGTTCACGAACGGGCCAGTGTTGACCAGCGTGCCTGGCGGCAGCCGGGAGGCCATGACGCTGCCACCGGCAGCGTAGCCTGCATGGGAAACGTGCTGCGACCGAGCGGCGGTCTGCGGCTTGGGCGCAACCACGTCGACCTGCGGGAGCGCGGCCGCATTGTTGTCCTGCGCATGAGCCGGCGTCGCATCGGTGAGAGCGGCGATTGAGCAGAAGGCGATGCCCGCAAGGATGCTGGCGCCAGCCTTGAAATTGCGTGTCTGTTTCATGATCGTGACCCTGACCAGACCCGCGCTATCGCGAGCCTGCATGTGCCTCCGAACCCAGCCCCCTGAGCGCGCGGATCTTTGCCCGCGCGCTCATGTGTTGTCTCGGACCTGCCGAAGCTGGTCCGCAGTTCCAGCCGTCGCGGATTAGCCGCGGGTAACGACCGGGCCCTTGCCCAGCGGGGCCTTGCCGATCGGCGCCTTGCCGATGGGGGCCTTGCCGACGACGGGCGCCGGAGCGGGGGGGGCCTTCACGTACATGTCGGCGGCCTGGGCAACGCCCAGCACAGCGAACGACGCGATGGTTGCAAGTACGAGCGTTTTCATGACCAACTCTCCTTTAGCGTTTGACTCGATGGCGTAGATGTACAGATGCGGCTGTGGCCCAACTAGTGCATAAAAGCCACACGCGCTTTTTGTTGTAGGTGGATAGGGGGTTGGGCTGCCAAATGGCGCTCAATCAGGCGGCGGCCGCTGGCCAAAATGTGTCTGAAAAGCGTTGAAAAACGCGCACATGCGGAACGCCGCTGAAAAAATCTTAATGATTGGCGCGCGCTTGCCGGTCGTTTCTGATCAACTGATTGTTAGGGTTAATGACATGTTGCTGAACGGCAACGACCAGGTGCAGACGGCCGGTCATTCCACCGGCCGCTTGCCTATTTGGTGCTGTTAGGCTGGCACCAAGGCCAGTACGCGTAACGGGCTACCCGAACCCTTCTCGATCTTGAGCGGGGTTGTGATCAGCACGGAGCCGGTCGGCGGCAACTGGTCAAGATTGCACAGGCTCGCGAGACCGAATCTGTTCGAGCCGTGCATGAGGTTGTGCGCCGGAAACTGCGGCTCGAACGCGAATGCCTGGCCGGCGTCTGTGCCCACTGCCTCCACGCCCCACCCGTTGACGTTGCGATTGTCCACCAGCCAGTGCATGGCGGCAGCGCTCGGGCCAGGCACATGCGGGCCGTCTTCCTTCATATTAAGGAAGGCCGCCGGATCCCGGCGCTTGGACCAATCGGTGCGCATCAGCACCCATGAACCGTCGGGAATACGACCGTGCTTCGTCTCCCAGGCCTGGAAATGGCTCGGCTCGAGCAGAAACTTCTCGTCTGCCGCAGCCTCCTTGCTGCAGTCGATGACCACTGCGGGCGCGATCATGCGGCGGACGGGAATCGTATCGGTATAGCCGTCCGGGTTGTGCTGCCCGGTCACCCAATGCACGGGAGCATCGAAGTGGGTGCCGGTATGCTCGCCCATGGAGAGGTTGTTCCAGTACCAGGCCGGTCCGCGGTCGTCATAGTGGGAAATCACGGAGATCGAGAATGGGTCGGAATTGGCAAACGGCGGCGGCAAGACGAACACCGGCGTCGATGGTCGCAGCGTTTGCGTGAGGTCGATGACCTTGATCTGGCCGCCGGCGATTGCCGTGGCAACCTGCATGAGTAAATCGGTCGACATGAGTCCCCCTGTGTTGCGCCCCTTCTGCGGCGCGGCTTCCTGCGTGGAACAAAGGCACACTATATAGAGACCAGGGCCCGCCTGTAGACTTATCTGGCACTCCCGGATTTGCAGATCATGTCGATCTCAGAAAAAATTGTCACGCTACCCCCGATTCCGACCCAAGCATTCACAGACGCCCCCAGTGCGGTGGAGCGGCTTGAACAGATCTATGCACGCAACACTGCCTTTTTGCGCGAGCGGTTCGAGGCCTATGGGCGCGGCGACCCGCTCGGCGGCCGCATCCGCGCCTGCTACCCGTTCGTGCGCATTAGCACGCAGACGCATGCACGCGTCGACTCGCGCCTGTCCTACGGCTTTGTCGCCGGGCCCGGCGTCTACCAGACGACGGTCACACGCCCCGATCTCTTTCGTGCCTACCTCACCGAGCAGATTGGTCTTCTGATCAAGAACCACCGCGTGCCGATCGAAGTCGGCGAGTCGGATGAGCCGATCCCGATTCACTTCGCCTACAGGCGCGACATCAACAGCGCAGCCGGCTCGGCCCCGCGTGAGACGGCCGCATTCGAGCGGCCGTTGCGCGATGTTTTCGATGCCCCCGATCTTGGCGCCATGGACGATGCGATAGCGGATGGCCTGCACGCCGCCGCTGCGGGCACGCCGGCGCCACTGGCTTTGTTTCACGCCGCGCGCGTCGATTATTCCCTGCACCGGCTCTATCACTACACCGGAACCGATCCGGAGCATTTCCAGAACTTCGTGATCTTTACCAACTATCAGTTCTACATCGACGCGTTCGCCAGCATCTGCCGCGCGCGCATGAAAGACGGTGACGCGCGCTATGACGCGTTTGTCGAACCGGGCAATGTGATCACCCGGAATGCGCGCTTCGGCGAACCGGTTGCGGCCGGCACGCCTCCCGCGCGGATGCCGCAGATGCCCGCCTATCACTTGGTTGAGCCCAACCTTGCCGGCATCACGATGATCAACATCGGCACCGGGCCGTCCAACGCGCGCAACATCACCGACCACGTGGCGGTCATGCGCCCGCATGCCTGGTTGATGCTCGGCCATTGTGCCGGGCTCGGTCCCGCGCAGACGCTTGGCGACTACGTGCTGGCACATGGTTATTTGCGCGAGGACCACGTGCTCGACGACGAACTGCCGCTGTGGGTGCCGATTCCGGCGCTCGCCGAGATCCAGGTCGCGCTCGAGCAGGCCGTCGGCGAGGTGACCGGATCGACCGGCTACGAGCTCAAGCGCGTGATGCGCACCGGCACCGTGGTGAGCGTCGATAACCGCAACTGGGAGCTGGGCGACCATGTTGCGATCGTGCGCCGGCTCACGCAGTCGCGGGCGATCGCGCTCGATATGGAATCGGCGACGATCGCCGCCAATGGCTACCGATTTCGCGTGCCGTACGGCACGCTTCTGTGCATTTCCGACAAACCGCTGCACGGTGAGATCAAGCTTGCTGGCATGGCCGGCGAGTTCTATCGCCAGCGCGTCGGCCAACATCTGGAGATCGGCCTCGCAGCATTGGAAAAGCTCAAGGCGCAGGAACGCGAGCGGCTGCATTCGCGCAAGCTGCGCAGCTTTTCCGAAGTCGCGTTTCAGTAGCTCATAGGTGACCTTCTACGCATAGATGACGTTTTTGCGCATAGATGACGCGCGCACTTCATAGGCGGGACCCGTAATCCGGGGAGGGCAGTTCGACGCGAGGTGCGGCCGGGCCATCGTTATCCACGTTGCGGTCCTAAGTCATTGAAACTGTCCATAGATGACAAGATTTGCCATTGATGACGTCGCGTCGCTCAGATGACGGCGCGCTCCATAGATGACTGCGGCCGCCTTTGATGACGCCGAAGCGCATGGATGACGAGCCCGGTCAATCTACGATTCCGCCTCCGGCCTTCGGCCGGCCCCGAAGTGACGGCTGCGGTTTTGTGACAGCGAGCCATACATGACGTGCTCGCATAGATACGCGGTCCGCCATAGATGACAGCTAAATTCTCATTCGGTTATCAAACAGCCCGACGCAAACAATGCATCATTGCCCGGTGCAAATTGGGTGCCTGCACCTCCTTGCGAGAACCGGCCAAGAATGTATTTTGTTATGATATTGTCAATTCATTTTATATTGGTGTTATGGGAAGGCATATCCCGGCGGCCATCCTTCGAGACGCCTTGGCCTTGCAGGCCAAGGCTCCTCAGGATGAGGGGCGGAGATTGCAGAAAGGCCTAGGCTGCCGAGCAAAACTGAAAAGTCCTCATCCTGAGGAGCCTGGTCCCGCAGGGACCAGGCGTCTCGAAGGATGGCCGCAAAGAAAGATGCAGCCAATAACTGGGTTATGATGAGCGAGTTACTCCGCGAATATCTTGCCCGGGTTCATGATGTTGTCCGGGTCGATCGCCTGCTTGATCGCCCGCATGGCGGCGAGCGCCGCGCCGTGCTCGGCTTCCAGATAGTTGATCTTGCCCTGGCCGACGCCGTGCTCGCCGGTACAGGTGCCGTCCATGGCGATCGCCCGCATCGCGAGGCGCTCGATGAAGCCCTTGGCGCGCTTCATCTCGTCGGGGTTATTGGGATCGGCGAGCAGCGCCACGTGAAAATTGCCGTCACCGACATGACCGAGCATGGTGCCGACCAGCTGTTCGCGGTCGAGGTCGGCCTTGGTCTCGAGCACGCACTCGGCCAGGCGTGAAATCGGCACACAGGCGTCGGTCGCGACCGCCTTCGCGCCAGGGCGCAGCGCCAGGCTGGCATAGGCTGCATCGTGGCGGGCTTGCCATAGCTTGCTGCGATCCTCGGCCTTGCTGGCGAAGTTGAAATCCGTCCCACCGTGCTCGCGCGCGATCTCTTCAAATTGCGCAACCTGCTCGCCGACCTCGCGCTGGCTGCCGTGAAACTCGACGAACAGGGTCGGCACTTCGGCCAGGGTCAGTTTGGAATAGAGGTTGCAGGCATGGATTTGCAACGCATCGAGCAGCTCGATCCGGGCCACCGGAATGCCGGCCTGGATTGCTGTCATCGCGGTTTCAACAGCGCCGGCAAGGCTTGCGAACCCGCACACCGCGGCGGCGATCGCCTCGGGAATTGGATGCAACCGCAGGGTCAGCTCGGTGATGATGCCGAGCGTTCCTTCCGAGCCAATCAGCAGGCGCGTGAGATCATAGCCGGCCGAGGTCTTCCTGGCGCGCCGGGCGGTGCGGATAAGCTCGCCATTCGGCATGACGGCTGCGAGCGACAGCACCGTATCTTTCATCGTCCCATAGCGCACTGCGTTGGTGCCGGATGCGCGCGTTGCGGCCATGCCGCCAAGGCTTGCGTCAGCGCCAGGATCGATTGGGAAGAACAGTCCCTGATCGCGGATGAAACTGTTGAGCTGCGTACGGGTCACCCCCGGCTCGATGGTGCAGTCGAGATCCTGCGGACGCACGGCCAGGATCGCGTTCATGCGCGAGAGGTCGATCGAAATCCCGCCGACCGGCGCGTTGAGCTGCGCCTCGAGCGAGGTGCCGGTGCCGAACGGAATCATTGGCACGCGGTGCGCCGCGCATCGGCGGACGACGTCCTGCACCTCGGCGCTGCGAGGTTGCGAACACGACCGCATCCGGCGGTTGGTTGTCGTACCAGGTGAAGTTATGGCCGTGCTGGCGGCGCACCGCCTCGGCGCGCGAGAATCGGTCGGCAAACCGTGCGGCTAGCTCCGCAAGCAGCGATTCCGGAGCCGAGCGTGGTTTGGACTTTGTGGGAGTGTCGAGCATCGTTAAAGATTATAGCGAAATCGAAACGGAGCCGAAACCGAGATGCCTTTTGTGTATGAGCTGGCCCTGAGTGGCGCGGCAACGGAAGCAGCAACGGCTGCAGCATGGTTCGATGCGGGTCCCGCCGAGGCCTGGATGAGGATCCGTGGGCTTTCGGCGCTGGATCTGTATCGTCCGGTCGAAGGCACCGAGGATCCTTACAATAAGGACGACGGTCCGCCGTTGCTGATCGCGGTCGCGGAGTTCGCAAGCTCGGACGCTCTGGCCGCCGCTGCGCCGCAGTTGGAGCTGCCTCTCGCCGGTCTGCCGCTCGCGACCCGCGCCACCTTCACGCCGATGGAACGGAAGTTCTATCCGGTGGCCGGCGAAACCACGCCGAGCCCGCTGCGGGCGCCGTTCTCCTACGTGGTGCGCTATCGCCGCCCCGCCGAGGATGAGGCTGCCTTTGTGGCCCACTACGTCGCCGACCATCCACAACTCGAAGCTCAGTTCCCGCACATCCGTTCGATCATGTGCTACTTCCCGCTGGCGGCACCGAACTCCGAGCGCTGCGCACCCGCCGACTACATGCTGGGCAATGAGGTTGTGTTCGATAGCGTGCAGGATTTCAACGTGGCGATGCAATCGCCGGTGCGGCACGAGATGCGCGCCCACTTCCACAGCTTCCCCAAGTTCAGCGGCGCAGTGACGCACTTCCCGATGATGCGGCAGCGATTGGTGGGATAAGGGGCCTGGCGCTCGTCGGGACCATTGCACCGGCAGGTGAGAAATTTTAAGCTTCAAATAATATCGGCACCGCTTTTGCAGGGCGCGCTGGGCACTGGGAGACCCGCTATGACAATCGAACTTGATCGCCGTCGCTTGTTGCAGCTTCTCGGCGTGAGCGCCGGCAGCGTTCCGTTCATTGGCCAGCTCTCATCGGCCTGGGCGGCGAGCGATACGGTCACCATGGGCTGGCCGAGCGACGTTCCCTCCTGGGATCCGAACCAGCGCTTCAATCCGGACGGACAACCGATCTACAAGCTGGTGTTCGATCAGCCACTCGATCAGGATCCCAAGCTGGCGCTGATACCCAAGCTCATCACCAAGTGGGATCTCGCGGCCGACGGGTTGTCGATGGCGGTCGAGCTGCGCGATGACGTCACGTTCCACAACGGCGACAAGATGACGGCGGATGATTTCCGCTACACATTCTTCGAGCGCATCAAGGCCGGCCACAAGGTCGACACCGCCAACTCCTGGCGCAAGGTCACCGATATCGAGGTGCAGTCGCCGACGCGCGCCGTGATGAAGTTCAGCTCGCCGGCTCCGACCGCCCCGATTTGGTTTGCGTTCCTGGGCAGCTTCATGGTGCCCAAGAAGTATATGGAGCAGGTGGGGGTCGACGGTTTTGTGCAGAAGCCGATCGGCACGGGACCCTACAAGCTCGTCGACTATCAGCTCAATTCGCGCATCGTGCTCGAGCGCTACGACGGCTATTGGGGACCAAAGCCGAAGATTGCCCGAGTGATTTTCCAGATCATCAAGGATCCATCGGCTCGTGTGGCGGCCATACAATCGGGCGAGGTCGATCTCACCATCAACGTGCCGGTGCGCGAGGTCGAGCGCCTCGGCCACGAACCGACGCTCGCCGGCGAGCTCAATCCGATCACCCGGGTGATCCTGCTCCAGTGCCGCAACGATCTCGGCTTTGCCGATGACAACGTGCGGCTGGCCGCGCATCACGCCATCGATAAGCAGGCGCTTTCGAAGGCGTTCTATGGCGGCGCGGCGGTGCCGTTGTCGGTGCCGGCAACCCCGGGCACGCCCGGTTACATTGCCGATTTCAAGTTTCCCTACGATCCGAAGCTGGCGGGCGAGCTGCTGGCTAAATCTGGCTTCAGTACGAGCAAGCCGGCGCAGATCAAGTTCGCGACCACCAACGGCCAGTTCCCCAGCGATTTCGACATGGCGCGCGCCATTCAGCAGATGTGGAAGAAGGTCGGGATCGACGCCGAGATCGAGACCATCGAATACGCCAAGTATTTCGAGCTCAATCGCGGCGCCAAGCTGCCCGAAGCGACGCTTTACAGCTGGGACAACGCCACCGGCGACCCGGAGATGTTCTCCGGCTATCTGCTCAATCCCAAGCTGCCGTTCTCTGCCTGGAAGGGCGACGAGGTGGGTTCGGAGATCATGGCGCTGTTCAACATTCCGGACACCACCAAACGCATCGAGGGCTATCGCGCAACCGAGCGGAAGGCCGTCGAAAAAGGCGCTGCCATCCCGCTGCTGCAAAGCGTGCAGAGCGTCGTGCGCAAGAAGTCGCTGAATTACGTCAAATACGGGAACGGCTGGGTTCTCGCTAACAGCATGGACTGGACTTGATCCTGCTGCTGCTCGTCCGCCGAGCGCTGATCTCGGTGGTCATTCTGTTCTTCGTGTCGGCGCTGCTGTTCTGCATTCTGCGGATGCTGCCGGTCGATCCAGCGGCCATGTCGCTGCCGCCGATGGCCACGATCGCCGAAATCGAGGCCAAGCGGCGCGAAATGGGGCTCGACCTGCCGCTGCCCGACCAGTTCATGATCTGGCTCGGCCAGGTCCTGCAGGGCGACTTCGGAACCTCGATCCATTTCCGGCGCAGCGTCGTGAGCCTCGTCGGCTCGACGCTTCCCGCAACGATCGAGCTCGCAGTCTCCGCCATGGTGATCGCCACGGCGCTCGGGCTCGGCGGCGGATTATTGTTGTTCGCGACGCGCGAGACTCCGGCCGAACCGGCGGTGGACTTCGGCTCGATCGTGCTCCTCTCGATCCCGGAATTCCTGTGGGGGCTGTTCTTCATCCTGCTGTTCGGCGTGGCGCTGGGTGTGTTGCCGTTCACCGGACGGCTGTCGCCGGAATTCCAGCGACCCATGGTCACGGGATTTTTGCTGCTCGACACCTTGCTGGTCGGCCGCCCGGACATGTTCCTTGATGCGCTCAAGCACATGATCCTGCCGGCGTTTGCGCTCGGCATTGCGTTCTCGCCGGCGATCATGCGGGTGCTGCGCTCGAGCCTGCTCGACGTCTATCACGAGGACTACATCCACCAGGCGCGCTTGCGTGGGGTGTCAGAAAGTCGGGTGCTGATTCGGCATGGACTCAAGAATGCGGTCTTGCCGACGTTGAGTCTGATGGGCGTGCAGTTCGGCATCCTGTTCGGCGGCACGTTGCTGGTGGAGGTGATCTATTCCTATCCGGGTCTCGGCAACCTGATGGTCGACGCAGTGCGCAATGCCGACCTGCCGATTATCCAGGCAGTTGGCCTGACCTATTGCATCGTCGTCCTCATCATCAGCACGGTGGTCGACGCGCTCTACATGGTCCTCAATCCCAAACTGCGGATCGCCTGAGCCATGCGCTTGCCACACTGGATGCGCTCCGCGCGCGTGCTGATCGGGCTCTCGATTATTCTTGTCGTCGCCCTGGCGGCTGTGTTTGCGCCGCTGCTCGCGCCACATGATCCCAACGACCAGAACCTGATCGCGACGCTGCTGCCGCCGGCCTGGTTGCCCGGAGGCGACCCCGAGTATCTGCTCGGCACCGACAGCCTCGGTCGCGACGTGCTCTCGCGCCTGATCTATGGGGCGCGCGTGGCCATGACCGTTGCGGTGGTCGCGTCGTTCGGCGCGATGCTGCTGGGCGGCGTGCTGGCGCATGTCGCCGGATACTTCGGCGGCCGGATCGATTGGCTGATCGGTCGCATCGTCGATGTGTGGATGTCATTCCCGCCGGTGATCCTGTCGCTGATCCTCATGGTCGGGCTGGGAACGGGGCTGCGCAACGTGATCCTCGCCATCATTCTGGTCGACTGGACGCGCTTCTGCCGCGTGCTGCGCAGCGAAGTGCTGGTGGTGCGGCGGCGCGACTACGTCACGGCCGCGCGCCTGATCGGCTTCTCCCATTGGCGCACCATCACCCGCGAGATCGTGCCGGCGACGGTGCCGTTGCTGATCACGCTGATGAGCCTCGAAATGGGCATCGCGGTCATCGTCGAGGCGATCCTGTCCTTCGTCGGCATGAGCGTCAGTGCCGATACGCCCGCCTGGGGCCAGATGATCGCCGACGCGCGACAGTACGTGTACCAATCCTCGTGGAACCTGATCTTCCCGATCCTGGCGATCTTCGTCACGGTGTTCGCGTTCAATCTGCTCGGCGACGGCCTGCGCCGCACGCTCGATGTCCGTCTCACCGCGGTGCGCACATGAGCGTGCTCACCGCGCGCGACATTACTGTCTCGGCGAAGCTCGGTGACGATCTCGTGCCGGTGCTGCGCGACTTCAGCCTCGCGTTGGAGCCGGGACGCGTGCTGGGCCTGGTCGGCGAGTCCGGCGCCGGCAAGTCGATGGTCGGTCGCACCGTCGCGCAGATGTTGCCGCCTGGATTTGCGGTCACGGCCGGCTCGCTGCGGTTCGGCGAGCGTGATCTCGTCGGGATGCCGGTCGCCGAAAAGCGCGCGCTGCTTGGGCGCGAGATTGCGTTCATCCCGCAGGAACCGCTGTCCGCGCTCAACCCGGTTCTCACCATCGGCCAGCAGGTGGACGAGCATCTGCAACGGCTCGGTGCTGGATCGGCCAGCGTGCGGCGCCGGCGCGCGCTCGAACTGCTCGCGGCCGTGCATCTGCCGCGCGGGGAGGGGCTGCTGCGTCAATATCCGCACCAGATCTCCGGCGGCATGTGCCAGCGTGTGCTGATCGCGATGGCGTTTGCCAGCAAGCCGCGCCTGGTCGTGGCCGATGAGCCGACGACCGCGCTCGACGTCACCATTCAGGCGCGCATCGTTCGCCTGATCGCCGAGATGCAGGAGCGCGACGGCACCGCCGTGCTGTTCATCACCCACGACCTGCGGCTCGCCGGCCAGATCTGCGACGATATTCTGGTGCTCTACGCCGGTCGTCCCGCCGAATACGGTCCGGCGCGCGCCGTGCTGGCCGCTCCGGCGCATCCCTACAGTCGGTGTCTACAGTTGGCGAACCCGCCGATGAGCGGCGCCAAGCGTGCCCTTGCGGCTTTGCCGGAGCGCATGCCAGGCCTCGCCGCGTACAAAGACATCAGCGGCTGCGCGTTCGCGCCGCGCTGTCCTAATGCAGTGGCGGCCTGCAATGCGGCGCCGCCGTCGTTTGTCACGGTCAACACCGGCCACACGGCCGCCTGCATTCGCACGGAACTAACGGCGCGGATCGCGCCACCGGCGTTCGCCGAGGCCGGGGAGCCGGCCGCGGGTGCGCCGGTGCTGGAGGTCAAAGCACTGAGCAAGACCTTCACGCTCGGCAATATGTTCAACCGCAAAAGCTTCACCGCGGTGCGCGACGTGAACTTTGCGCTCGCCGCAAATGAATTTCTTGCCGTGGTCGGTGAAAGCGGCAGCGGCAAGACGACCTTGGCGCGTTTGCTGGTCGGGCTCGAGCAGCCGACGGTGGGCAGCATTCGATTTGCTGATCATGAGATCGTGCACAATCTCACCTCGCCGACGCATCGCCACGACGCGCAGCTGATCTTTCAGGACCCGCAGTCGGCGCTCAATCCGCGCCGTCGCGTCGGCGGCATTGTCACGCAATCGCTCGAAGCCGACGGCACGGTGAGCCGGCAAGAGCGGCTCGCGCGTGCGCGCACCCTGCTCGCCGAGATCGGGTTGCCCCCGGAAGCGGTATCACGGTTTCCGTCGCAGCTCTCCGGTGGCCAGCGTCAGCGCGTCAACATTGCTCGTGCGCTCTGCGCTGCGCCGAAAATCCTCATCGCTGACGAAATCGTCTCCGGGCTCGATGTCTCGGTGCAGGCGCAACTGTTGAATTTGTTGATCAGGTTGCGCCGCGAGCGCGCGTTCTCGATGGTGTTCATCTCGCACGACCTCTCGGTGGTGCGCTATCTGTGCGACCGCGTGCTGGTGATGTATCGTGGCGAGGTGGTTGAGGCGGGCGCGACCGAGCAGGTGTTCACGGCGCCGAGCCATCCCTACACACGCGCGCTGTTGTCCGCCGTGCCGCCCGACGATCCAGCCGCCGTGTGGACTCCGATGCTGGTGGAGCGGGAAGTCGTCGGGGCGTAGCGGAGTTCGTCGTTCCGGGCGGGCGGAGATTTGCACGCCGGGGTTATGCATTCCGGATAGTCGCTTTCGCGGCTTCCGGAATGACGTCCAAGGTTGTTGGTCGGTTTCGACCTACATCGTTGCTGCACGTTGGTAGGTAGCCGATCCCTGCAACATCGCCTGATTGCGGCGCCGCGCGAGCTGCCGCAGCGATAGGGCGTGGAGCATGAGCGAGGTTGGCACCATGAATGCCGGGGTCATGACGGTCGGATAGGTGCCGAGCAGCGTATTTGGCGTACCCGGCGCGATCAGCTGGAACGGGCCCGGCGCAGTCAAAAAGCCGATACTGATTGCGATAACCAAATCGAGGATGCCGAGGATGTTCCAGGCAACAGCCCGATTGCGGTTATCGCGCGGCGCCAGATAAAGCAGATAGGCTGTCGGCAGTGCCAGGAGTCCGACGAGAGTGTCGCCCGTGCCGGCAGGGAGCGCGAACAGGCCGGCCAGGTTGCCGGTCGCATAGGCCAGCAGGAAGATGCTGCCTAGGATTCGATAAACTTGAAGGCCGACGAGCCAGTAAGGCGGCATAGCGTCGAGAATTGCGGCGACGCGCCGCGAACGCATCAGCAATGGCAGCCCGATCACCAGCGGAAGCATGATCGCGATCGGAAGCATCGGTATGGCGCCGGGTTGCAGGCGGAAGCCGCCGGCCACGGCTGCGGACCACACCACCGCCTGCCAAGCCAAAAACGGAACAGCGAGGACTAGCCAAGTCGCGATGCGTTTGCCGCGATCGAGTTGGGTGCGGGCGAGCCCGAACCACAGGCCAGCGAGGATCGTCGCCGTAATCGTCAAACGCGTGACCGTCGCAAAAATTCCGGCAGCGCGGAGTTCGGGGAAACCGGCGTTGATGGCGAGCCAGCAGATTGTGGCGACAACTGCGACGCCAAACAGCATAATGGCGGCAGAGCGCGACGCCGGCATCGGTGTGGTGAGGCTGGTGCTCATGGGGCGGATCCTCTTGCAAGTCACTTCTATATTAAGAGTGACTATCTATTATGGATTCACTAGACCCCTTCCTTATAAGTTTGCAAGTCACTATAATTTGAGAAGTGAGATAACTCTCGATGGCCCGGCGTCCGTCCCAGTATTGTCCCGTCGCCCGCACCCTCGATTTGATTGGGGATCGGTGGAGCATGCTCATTTTGCGCGACCTGCTACTCGACGGAGCGCGCAAGTTTCAGGATCTGCACGACTCACTTGAGGGGGTCAGTCCGAACACGCTCTCCGACCGGCTCAAGAAGTTGATGCAGAACGGGATC
>CAVXDE010000010.1:0-96782 GCA_963760435.1 uncultured Alphaproteobacteria bacterium | reverse complement strand
AGGGGCAAAATGGGAACACGCGTGACTTGCCAATAATGCGGGCGGCGGTTGCCTTGAGTCTGGGCACCAGGTTTTGAGCGGGCCTCAGGCATCCTTGCTTGCAGCGCGATCGGTCCATGCGCGTGAAATCGTTACATTGGCCTCACTTTTGCTGGCAACGGCCCGATGACATCCCACAGGATAGCAAAGGAAGATTGCTATGCAGCGTAGCGAGATGCGCCCCTCGCGCCGGACCTTGCTCCGCGCCGCGTCCGGTGTGGCGGCTTTCCTCGGCGCGCCCGCCGTGTTGCGGCGCGCCATGGCGGCGCCGCCGGAGATCCGCTACTCGACCGGCGGCGGCATCGGGCCCAATGAGATGGAGACGGTGATCTTCCTCGATTGGATGCGCGAGAACGTCCTCAAGCGCCACGGCAAGGACTACACGCTCAGCATGACCTTCGCCCGCAGCACCGCGGAGGCTGCGACCCTGCTGGCGACGGGCCAGGTGGACATCGCAACCTTGGCGACGCCGATCCTGGCATCGGCCGTGCTGAAGAACGCCATTCCGGACGGGGCCAAGGTGATTTGCTCGATCTATGACGACGGCGTGCCTGGCTACGCGGCCAATGCGTATTTCGTGCTCGAGGACAGTCCGATCAAATCGATCGCCGACCTGAAGGGAAAAAAGGTTGCCGTCAACGCCTACGGCACCATCGTCGATCTCCCCTTGCGCATCCTGCTGAAGAAGGCAGGTCTCGACCCCAAGACCGACGTGCAGATTGTTGAGATCGCGTTTCCGGCGATCGGCACCGCCATTCGCGAGAAGCGGGTCGACTGCGGCGTCCTGGTCTTGCCGTTCATGGCGGCCGAAAAGGCAAAAGGCGGGCTGCGCCCGATCGCGCGCGCGGTCGAGGCGTTCCCGGGCCCCTATGCCACGATCTACCAGGCGGCGCGCAACGAGTTCCTGGCGAAGAACCCCGCAGCCGTGAAGGCGTTCCTGGACGACTATGTCACGGGCCTCAACTGGTTCTATCAACCGGCCAACCGGGCGAAGGCGATCGAAATCACCGCTGCGCTGACCAAGTCTCCGGCGAGCGCGCTCGAGACCTACTTCATGCTGGACAATAACGATTACTACCGCGACCGTGGCGGCTGCCTGACAGCGGCGTCGCTGCAGTCAGTCGCCGATGCGATGGTGCAGGAAGGTCTGCTGCCCGGACCCGTCGACATGTCGAAGCAGCTCGACTTGTCGTATCTGCCCGGCCGGTGCGCGTAACCCGCTAGATGATGCCAGCGGTCAAGATTTGCGTCGAAGCGGTCAGCAAGACCTTCGGCACAAAGAATGCGGTCACGGCGCTTGCCGGTGTCGATCTTGCGGTCAATGCCGGCGAGTTTGTCTCCATTGTTGGTCCATCCGGCTGTGGCAAGAGCACATTGCTGTATATGCTTGGCGGCTTTCTGCCGCCCAGCGGCGGCAAGTTGCTGGTCGACGGGAATGCGGTGCGCAAGCCGGGTGTCGATCGCGGCATTGTGTTTCAGGAATATGCACTGTTCCCATGGCTGACCGTATACGAGAACATCGCGTACGGCCTGCGCATGCTCAAGAGACCGCCGGAGCAGATCAAGGCGACCGTGCAGCGTTATATCGACGTCATCGGCCTGTCCGGGTTTGAGCAACGGTTTCCACGCGAGCTGTCGGGCGGCATGAAACAGCGCGTCGCGCTGGCGCGCACGTTCGTGTATGAGCCGGAGATCCTGTTGCTCGATGAGCCGTTCGGCGCGCTTGACGCACAGACCCGCGAGATCATGCAGGACGAGTTGCTGCGGCTTTGGCAAGCGAGCCGCATGACCGTGTTGATGGTGACCCACGACGTCAACGAAGCGGTCTATCTCTCCGACCGGGTCTGCGTGATGTCGAAGCGGCCGGGCCGGATCGTCGAGGAGTTCAAGGTCGTGCTCGATCGCAAGCTCGGTCGCGAGGCGCTCGTTCTATCCGAGACCTATATGTCGATCCGCAACTCAGTGTGGCTCTCGGTGCGGCATCAGGTGAACGCGGGTGGTGCTGTGCTATGAGGCATTGCTTGAACGCGATGAGCGCGCTTGCGGCGCGCGCGGCCCCGATGGCGGTGTTGCTGGTCCTCTGGCAGGCCGCGGTCTCCTGGGGTCTCGTCAACGGCGACTTTCTGCCGAGCCCTTACGCCATCTCGGTTGCCGGCCTCGATCTGATCCGCGGTGGCGAGCTCTGGTCGAACCTCGGCCAGACCTTGCTGACGAGCCTCGGCGGACTGGCGTTCGCGCTACTGATCGGCGTGCCCGCCGGCATGCTGATGGCCAAGTCACGGGTGGCGGACAGTCTGCTTGGCCCGCTGGTGAAGGCGACCTACTCGCTGCCAAAGACCGCGCTGATCCCGCTCTTCTTCCTGTGGTTTGGCATCGGGGCGACGACCGATATGGTGACCGTCATGCTCGCCTGTCTGCTTCCGCTGCTCGTCTACGCGTATCACGGCGTGCAGGCCGTACCGCGCGTGCTGGTCTGGAGCGCGGCGTGCATGGGTACGCCGCCGGCGCGGATCTTCTATGCAATCGAACTGCCGGCGTCGCTCGCCGCCATCCTCACCGGGCTGCGCATCGCGCTCGGCTTTTCCTTTGTCCTCGCCATCTCGGCTGAAATGATCGCCGCCAGGAGCGGGATTGGGCGGCTCATGGTCGATTACGGTGAGAACGGGTCTTATGACTATATGTTTGCTGCCGTCTCGGCGATCGTCATCGTGGCGTTCGCCGCCGACCGTGCCTTGATCGCGCTGACCTCGCATGCGCTGCGCTGGCAGGAGCCGCACCATACGGCCGGAGCTGGCTGATGCTTGCACGCGTGATTGGAATGTCACGACAGATCGCGCAGCTTTATCCTTTGCTGCTTGTCATCGTTGTGTGGCAAGCGGCGGCTCAATTCGGCTGGGTACGCCCGGTATTCCTGCCGAGCTTTTCCTCGGTGGTTTTCAAAGCCGGGGCATTGGCCGGCAGCGGCGAGTTGTGGCCGCCTTTGTTCGTGAGCCTGTACCGGGCCGGCGCCGGTCTTGCGTTGGCAATCGCGATCGGCCTTCCGGTTGGATTCCTGATGGCGCGCTGGCGACCGGTGTGGCGTGCGCTCGATCCGCTCGTGGCGTTCGCCTATCCGGCGCCGAAACTTGCGTTCGTGCCGATTTTTATCCTCTGGTTCGGCATCGATCACCTTGCGAAGATCCTGCTTGTCACTTTCAGTTGTACGTTCCCCCTCATCATCTCGGCTTATAGCGGAGCGCTGACCGTGTCGATCCGCCAGATCTGGGCCGCGCAAGCGATGGGCACCCCGCCGCTCACAATGTTCGGGCGCATCATCCTCCCCGCTGCCTTGCCGTCGCTCATGAGCGGGCTGCGCATCTCTATTCCACTGGCGTTGCTCACCGCGTTTACGGCCGAGATGGTGTCCGGCGGCGGCGGCCTCGGCGGCGGTCTCGTCCTGGCCCAGCGCTATTTCGAAAGCGAGACCGTGTTTGTTTACATTCTGACCATGCTGGTCAGCGGCTATGTGATTGACAGCTTGTTCATGATGGCGCGCCGTTGGATCCTGCGGTGGGACGAGTCGGAAGCCGTGAGCGCCGGCTGACCAGTCCGGTATTGTCACGCGATCACGAAATCGAGAGGGACGTAAAATACCGCTCCGCGACCGATGAATCTCGGCTGCCCCGCCGGTCCTTACCGATGAGAGCCGCAACTATAGCCCGGAGGGACAAGATGCTTTCATTGTCAGGCAAAAACATCGTCGTAATCGGCGGCAGCCGAGGTGTCGGACGCCAGGTCGTCGAAGCAGCGGTCCGCGCGGGTGCCCGCGTGCTCGCGGTGGCGCGACAGCAAGGCGCGCTCCAGCAACTGGCCCGGGAGGTGAGGGGAGCCGAGATTCTCTCGCTCGACGCAAGCGACGAACGCGCACCGTCGACAGTGTTTGATGTGTTGCAACCGGATATCCTGGTCCTCGGCGGAGGCGCGTTTCCACCAGCCGCTCCGCTGCATGAGCAGACCTGGCAGCAATTCGCGGTCAATTGGGAGGCCGATGTCAAGATCGCCTTTCATTTCTGCAAGGCGGCGCTGTCGCGTCCGCTGCCGCCGGGGACATCGATCGTCTTGATCTCGAGCGGCGCTGCTCTTGCCGGATCGCCCGTGTCGGGAGGCTATGCGGGGTCCAAACGCACGCAGTTGTTCATCGCCAACTACAGCCAGAAGGAATCGGATCGTCTCGGCCTCGGCCTGCGCTTCGCCGCCGTCGCGCCGCGGATCACACCGGATACCGACATCGGGCAGCACGCGGTCGCGGCCTATTCCCGCTACCTCGGGGTATCCGCCGCCGATTTCATTGCCAGCATGGCGTCATCGCCCACCGCGTCGGGTGTCGCCAGCGCAGTGTTGGAGCTGGCGACGAACCCGGATCAATCCAAGGGCAAGGTGTTCGTCGTGTCCGGCAAAGGGCTGGAACTCGTGCCATGACGCCTGATGCAGCACCTGTTTGAACGCGGCGACCAGAGGTCTAGTATCATGCCAATGACCGCGCTGAGCGCATCACAGCAAGCCGCGAAACCTACGCGGGAGGAGTTTGGACCTCTCGTCGAAGCCTATCGCCGCGAGCTCAAGTTGCATTGCTACCGCATGCTTGGTTCTCTGCACGAGGCCGATGACCTCGTGCAGGAGACCTATTTGCGCGCGTGGCGCAGCTTCGACACGTTTGCGGGATCAGGTTCGCTGCGAGGCTGGCTTTATCGGATCGCGACTAACGCATGTCTCAACGCGATTGAAGCGCGCAAGCATGCGGAGCGTGTGCTGCCGGATCAGCAGGGCCCCGTCGCCACCACGATCGCAATGCCTGATGGACCGGCGCCGGCCCGACGTTGCCTGGCTTGAGCCTTACCCGGACTCGGAGCTCGAAGGAATCGCTGACGTCGCGCCCAATCCGGAGGCGCGTTACACGGCGCGCGAGGCGGTGCAGCTCGCTTTCGTCGCCGCGATCCAGCAATTGCCGCCACGCCAGCGCGCGGTGCTGTTGTTATGCGACGTGCTCGGCTGGTCGGCTGCCGAGACGGCGACGCTGCTCGGCGGCTCGACCGCCTCGATCAACAGCGCGCTGCAACGCGCGCGCGATACGCTCGCCAAACGCTATCCGCAAGGCCGTCCGTTGACGGGACCACGTCCAACGCCGACACAACAACAACTGCTCGAGCGCTATCTGCAGGCCTGGGAGGGACATGATCTCGACGGCTTCGTCAACCTGCTGAAGGAAGATGCGACCTTCACCATGCCGCCGTGGCTGCAATGGTATGCGGGGCGCAACGCCATCGGTTCGTTCTTCGCGCTGGCATGGAAGACCTGTGGCGGCCTGCGCCTTGTGCGGACCGCCGCAAATGGGCAGCCCGCGTTCGCGGTTTACGAACGCTCTGCCGGCGGCCGCTGGGCAGCGCACGCGATCCAGGTGCTCGCGCTTGAACGGGAGATGATCTCCACGCTGACGTTGTTTGTGCCGCCCATCGGCCCGCAATTATTTGCTGCGTTCGGCCTTCCGCCCGTCCTGCCGGACGCCCGCTAAAGCGTGATGACGTTTCTTCGAATCGTCATCGTGCTTTAGCTTATTGTTTGAGCGTGATCTTTTCCGAAAACCGGTATCCATTTTTCGGGGATCATGCTCTAGAAATAAGGCGTGCTCCACTCCAGCTCCTTCGGCGATATCTTCTTCTTGATGCATTGCGCGGCGGCAAAGCCGGCGATTTCGCCGGTCTGGGTGCACCAGGGGAAGTTCCGCATCACCATGAAGATCGTGTGATAGGTGAACGAAAGCGAAGCGCCGCTCAGGATCAGGTTGTTCACTTTCTTGGGCAGGAAACAGCGAAACGGGACTTCGAACGTGTATTTGGCGTGCTTATCCCAGTAGAACGTCTTGGTCATCGGCTTGGTGACGGCGTCGCGGAAACGATTGCTCTTGCGGGCATCGTCGATTGAAAACACATATTCCCCGATCGGATGGCGCCCATCGCGCACGCCGACGAAACGTCCGACATCAATCAACACGGCATTTTCAAAGCCGGGAACATATTTGCGCAGAAAGCGTGCTTCGGCATCGATGAAACCGCGCAGCTCCCGCCTGGCGCGTGTGTCGTCCTCGCCGCTCTCGTCCATGCGCAGCGCCCATTCATACGGGACGTTCTGCCACATGATGAACGTGCCGTCGGCGAGCATGGGCGACATATCCAGTGTCGGATGGCCGATGTAGAGGTCGCCATAGACGTTCTCGCCGCGCATGCGTGGCCGATAGAGCCCTTTGGGAAGGTCGCCAGCCGCGTCCGCTTCGGCGATCAGCTTGGAGAGGTGCGGGTCCTGCGCCGATGTCTGATGCGCAACAGTGCGCGAAAAATCGATGTTGCTCATGATCCAGAGCAATCCGCCTGGGATCGGCCGATGTACGCCGTCCCAGGCCGCCGTGTCCGGCTGCGGCCCGCCGCCGTGCACAAACGGCACACCCGCCGCAGTGGCGAGATGCGCCGTGCCCGACCCTTCGATGAAGACTTTGCCGGTGATGGCCTGCCGGCCCGACGCGTTCTCGACAATGATCGCCGTGATCGTCGAATCGCCGACGCCATCTTGTACGATCACGTCAACAAACGACGTGTTGTAGAGCGCGATGATACCGGCCTCTTTCAGCAACGCGGCCATGAGGCTGCCGGCACCCTCCGGGTTGAAGCTCGCGCGCGCGAAGGGGGCATCGGGTTTGTGATAGCGCTCGTAGTGCGACAGCGGATTTCCGGCCCAGTTCGGCAAGGTGTCCTGCGTCGCCGTATAGATGTAACCCGCGGCGGCGAAGCGCTCCATCAATTCGCTGTGGATGCCGCCGACGCCGACATTCGCCGAACCCTGCAGGCCGGATGTATGGACGCCGCCCGGCATGTCGAAGCGCTCGACCACCAGGACCCTGGCGCCTTCGCGTGCCGCCTTCAGGGCTGCCGCAAACCCCGCCGGCCCGGCGCCGACGACCACCACGTCGGCGTCATGAGCGACCGGCACGCGGCGGGCCGGAATTGAAATCGTCTGTTCGGAGCCATTACCGGCAAGTTCAGTCACGCGGGCGCTTCCTCAAAGCAACTGCCAAGTGGGTGCAACATCGCCGTGGCGCGCGTCAGACGCAAGTCTCTGCTGTTAACCGCGAGCTAATCGTTTGAAGGCGCGCTAGGAGTTTTGGCCTCTTCGCCTGCGGTCGCATAGCTGCGCAGCTTGGTTTGGAGGCTCTCTGGGGCGCTCTTCACCTCGCGTTCGTTGCTCGTTTTTGCCTGTTGCTCAGGCATGGGCACGGGCGCAGGCGCGGGAGGCGGCATATCGCGCGCCCGAACGAGGTAATTCGCGATGAGCGCAGCCCATTGCGTTTTGGTTGTATAGTGTTGTTCGAGAAAAGCGGTGAGGGCGCGCACGTCGCGGCTGCGGCCCACGGCTTGGGGCGAGGTGTGGCAGGCGGAGCAGTCGGAGTTGAACAACTGCTCAGGAGTTTTCCCCTTGCTGTAGTCGACTTGGGCCACAGCAGTGCCGGGCAAGAGAGCGACGGCGAGAAGCACCAAATATCGCGGCGCGAAAACTCGACTCCAAACCCGGATACAACGAATCATCGTGCCCCTCCGTGTTCAGATAGCTCAGGCCTCCTATCGTAGCATAAGCGGGCTGGCGGGATTATCCCCTCTCAGCCGGAACGAATGCGAACTCGCGGATTGCGGACAGGACGCGGGACCATGCTAGTCTGGGCACCCCTGAGCTCGGCAAACGCCATGATGGTCCCCCGCGCTTTCTCCCTCCCGCTTCTGGTGGTCGCACTCCTCGCCGCCGGGCTGGCCCGCGCTGATGATTATCCGGACCGGGCGGTCCGCTTCATCGTGCCCTTCGGGGCGGGCGGTCCGACCGACGTGTTCACCCGCGCGCTTGCGGAAGAATTGCGGAAAGCCTTCGCTCAGTCCTTCATCATCGACAACCGCCCCGGTGCCGGCACCATCATCGGAACGGCGGAAGCCGCCAAAGCGGCACCTGATGGGTACACCTTGCTGATGATGTCAGCGACGCAAACGACCACCGAAACGCTCAGCCCAAACAAGCCCTACAAGCTCATGCGTGACTTTGTGCCAGTCGCTGCGCTCATGAAATCAGAGCTCGTGATGGTGGTGCGCTCGACACTACCGGTGAACAACCTCGCGGAGTTCATCGCGCTGACGAAACAGAAGCCCGGCACGCTCAACTACGCCTCGTCCGGAATTGGCTCGAACTACCATATGGCGGCGGAGCTGGTGAAAAACCTTGCCGGCATCGATATCGTCCACGTGCCCTATAAGGGCAGCACCGGCGCACGTAACGACATCATCGCCGGCCAGATCGACATGATGTTCGATTCGGTGCCGACCATGGCACCCATGATCGAGGCTGGGCGCGTGAAGGCGCTCGGAACATCAGGCCACGTGCGGTCATCGGCGCTGCCGAACGTACCGACCCTGATGGAAGCGGGGTTGCCGGGATATGAAGCAACGATCTGGCTCGGCGTGATGGCGCCCGCCGGCACGCCGGAACCGATCGTCGACAAGCTCAACACCGAGATCAACAAAATCCTCAGCCTTCCGCATATCCGTGAAGTCTGGCGCGCGCAGGGGGCGACCCCAGTGATCATGTCACCGAAAGAGTTCGGTGGGCTTGTTCAATCCGAAATCGAGCGCTGGGCCAAGATCATTAAAGCCAACGGCATCCAGGGCGATTGAAATCCAAATTCCAACGAGGGAACGCCTGCAATGAACATTCACACCCAGGTCATTGGGACGGAACACTGGACCACCAGGGGCGCCGACGTGAAGTTGTTTCTCTGGAACAAATGTGCCGGCGATCCGGCGCAAAGTGTCGGCACGATCCTGTTTGTTCACGGCTCCTCGATGGCGTCGCAGCCGACGTTCGACCTGCATGTCCCGGGGCGCCCCGATTCCTCGGTGATGGAATGGTTTGCCAAACAGGGCTACGACTGCTGGAGTGTGGACATGGAGGGCTATGGCCGCTCCACCAAGGATCGCAACAACAACGCGCCGATTTCGTTCGGTGCGGATGACTGCCACGCCGCCGCGACCTACATCAGGAAACTGCGCGGAGACCGCAAGCTCCACGCTTACGGTATCTCGTCGGGCGCGCTACGCGCGGCACTGTTTGCCGAGCGCCATCCAGACATGATTGCTCGTCTCGCGCTCGACGCCATGGTGTGGACGGGCGAGGGCTCGCCGACGCTGCACGAGCGCCGCAAGAAATTGCCCGAATTCCAGTCAAAGAACCGCCGGCCCATCGACCGCGCATTTGTGCGCTCAATCTTCGAGCGCGACCATCCGGGCACGGCCGAGGATCGTGTCATCGAGGCATTCGCCGACGAGATCCTCAAGCTCGATGACTCGGTGCCGACCGGCACCTACGTCGATATGTGCAGCAAGCTCCCGGTGGTGAACCCGGAGAACATCAAAGCCCCGACCTTGATCATGCGTGGCCAGTGGGACGGTATCGCGTCCTTCGATGACCTGATCGAGTTCTTCAAGCGGCTGCCGAACCCGGACAAACAGTTCACTGTGATGCCGGGCATCTCGCACGCGAGCTTTCAGCAGAAGAACTACAGGCTCGTGTACCACATCCTGCTGAGCTTCTTCAGCCAGCCGGAGCCGGAGTATCGCGGCTAGACGCGCGCTGAACCAGTTAGGTGACTCGCCCTTTGCCGACGCGCGGGTGCGGGCGGCCGGCGTCGCAGATGGCCATGATGGCGACGATCTCGTCGGGGCGCGGGGCATCGGCGAGCGACACCGTCAGCGTGTCGAGGTAATCGAACAGCCAGATGTTGTCCTTGTGCGCCAGCGGCACATCGATCGTCGTGCCTGGGCCGCCGATCTTCACGTTGGAGGAGATGATCGCCTCGCCGCCGCCGAGCGCGTCGCGCATCGGCTTGCCGAGACGCGGATGCAGCACGGCGGGGCCATGCTCGATCTCGCCATTGACCCCGACGATCGCGGCCTTGCCGTAGGACGTTGCGGGTTTGGGCAGCAGCACGACCAGGTCCTTCATCACCATTTCGCCGAGCTCGGCGCCCTGAGCAAACAACGGCGACAGGTCCTCGACGTAGCGACCGGCGAACGGATTTTGCAGGACGGCGATGGCGACCGCCCGGGTGATCGGCTCGGCGGCGGGTTTGCCGGCATCGGCCAGGATTGTTTCCTTGGTGAAGCTGATTTTGCGCAGGTTCATCGCGCCGCTCCGGGTTTGCTGGATTTGAGGAAAGCGAGGGCATTCTGGTGCAAGATGGCGTCGGCAAGCGCAGGCGCGCCGGTACGAAAGCTGCGCTCGACAAAGCCGACCGGGTCGGGTTCGCCCAACGGGAACGGCGTGTCGCTGCCCAGCACCAGCCGGCTCGGATCGATGACATCGGACTCCACCGCGGCGCGAGCGTATGGCGGGTCGAAGCAGATCGTGTCGAAATAAATTGAGCGGAAATAATCGCGCAGCGGTCGCTTCAGGCTGGCCGCGAGCGCCGGATTGGTATCAAGCTCGCGCTGCATGCGGGCGTGCAGCAGGGGCGCATAGCCGCCGAGGTGCGTGCAGCACAGCCGCAAGCTCGGAAATCGATCGAACAGCCCGCCGAAGATCATGTGGAAGATGTTCAGTGTCGTGTCGAACAGATAGCCGGCAACGACGGCAAGCTCGTATTTCGTCATCCGCTCGCGTCCCGGCGGATTGGACGGATGCACGAACAGCGGCACGCCCAGCGCGGTTGCCTCCGCAAAGATCGGTGCGAACTCCTCAGAGTCGAGATAGCGGCCGTTGACGTTGGATGAGAGATACCCGCCGCTGAACCCGAGCACGGTCACCGCCCGGCGCAACTCTTTCGCCGCCGCTTCCGGATCTTGCAGCGGCAGATATGCCCACCCTGCGAACCGCTCGGGCATGGCCTTGCAAAGCACCGCGATTTCGTTGTTGTAGATCTCGGCAGCCTCGCGGCCGACGTCGGCCGGCACGCCGTAGTTCACGAACGGAGTCGCCAGTGACAGCACCGCGCGATCGACGCGCATTTCTCGCATCCGGGCGATCAGCCGCTCCGGATCAAAGAACGTGCGGGTGAGGGCGTAGCTCAGCGGCCCGACGTTGAGCTGGACGTCTCTCGCCGCGCGGCGGCTCGAGCGAAACCGCATAAGGGCCGACCTTCTCGACGAAGCGGACGAATGCTTCCGGCACGTGATGGACGTGAATATCGACGATCATCAAATGGGTCCTTCAAAGCCCGAGATAGGCGGTCTTCAGGCGCGGATCCTGCAGCAGAGCGCGCCCGGTATCCTCGAGCACGATACGTCCATTCTCCAGCACGTAGCCGCGGTCGGCGATCTCCAGGACGTGCTCGACATTCTGTTCGACCAGAAGGATCGTGAGGCCGAGAGTCGCGCAATCGCACCACCAGCTCGAACAGGCGTTCCACGTAGAGCGGCGCGAGGCCCTCGGTCGGCTCGTCGAGCATGAGGATGCGCGGGCAGGACATCAGGGCGCGGCCGATGGCGCACATCTGTTGCTCGCCGCCGCTGAGCGATCCGGCCACCTGGTGGCGCCGCTCGGCGAGGATCGGCAACAGCTCCAACACGCGCTCCAGCGTCTCGCCGCGGCGCTCGCGCGGGACCGGAAGATACGCGCCCAGTTCCAGGTTCTCCAGCACGGTCATGAACGGAAACAGCCGCCGGCGCTCGGGGATCAGCACCAGCGCCCGCCGCACCCGGTCGTAAGCCGGCAGGTGATCGATGCGCTCGCCGTCAAGCCAGACCTCGCCATTCGGTGCGGGTCTTGATGCCGACGATGCTCAACAGCGTGCTGCTCTTGCCGGCGCCGTTGGCGCCGACAAGGCCGACGATTTCGCGCTCCTCCACCTTGAGGTTGATCGCGTGCAGGACCTGCGTGCGATCATAGAATGCATTCAGATCATGAACGCGCAGCATATTTCTCGCCCAGATAGGCAGCGATCACGGCCGGGTCCTTGGAGACCTCGGCTGGCTTGCCTTGCGTGATCAACTGGCCGCGGTGCAGGACCAGCAGTCGCTGTGCCACATTCATGATCGCCATCATCACATGCTCGACCCAGAGCACCGTGATGCCGCGTCCGGGCAGAGCGGCGATCGCCGCCATCATCTCACGAACTTCCGGCGGCGTGAGCCCGGCCATCACCTCATCGAGCAGCAGCAGCGACGGCTCGCGTTGCGAGCGCGCGCGCGACCTCGAGCTTCTTGAGCAGCCCCACGGTGAGACTTGCGACCGATGTATCCGCCAGATGATCGATGCCGACGAACTCCATGGTCTCGCCGGCGACGCGGTTGGCGCGTTGCGGGGTGCGGTGCCGCCGCAGCGCGCTCAGCATGACGTTCTCGCGCACGCTGAGTTGCCGGAATGGCTTTGGAATCTGGAAGGTGCGCGCAAGGCCGAGACGAGACACCTGGTACGGCTTGGCGCGTGTGATCGTATGGTCGAGGAACCGGATATCGCCGCTCGTCGGCGGGATCGCGGCAGCAATCAAATTGAACAGCGTGCTCTTGCCGGCGCCGTTCGGACCGATGATGCCGACGATCTCGCCGGCCTGGATGGTGAAAGACACGTCGCGCACGGCCCAGAGCGCGTTGAACTGACGGCTGACGCCTTCGACCCGCAGCATCAGCTGGTCTTCCTCTTTGTCAATGCCGCCCAGCCGCGCGCGATAGCGCCCGATATCCCGGACGGGAAGTAGAGGATGACCAGGATAACCACCAGGCCGTAGAGCACCAGATAAAGGCCCGATGCCGATTGCGAGAGCCAGCCGCGCAGCAACTCCGATGCCGGCACGATGATGAGCGCGCCGAACACCGGTCCGCTCGCGGTGCCGAGCCCGCCGATGGCGCAGATCAGGGCGAACTGGAAGGATATGTCGGGCGAGATGATGTGGGTCGGATCGAGATAGAGGAAATACTGCGACGAACAGGGTTCCGCCGATCGCGGTCAGCGCCGCCGACAGCGCCATGGCGGACACCCGCATCACCCCCGGGTTGATGCCGATCGCGGAAGCACCGTCCTCGTTGTCGCGGGTGGCGAACAGATAATAGCCGTAGCGCGAGCGCTCGATCCAAACCGACAGGGCGAACACGACGAGCATGTAGCTCAGCACGAGCCCCACGTAAGGCCACTGGTTGGCAAACACCATGTCGGCCGCGCTTGAGATCGCCGGAATCTCGAGCCCCTCGGCGCCGCCGGTGAGCGATCGCCAGTTGAGCGCAGCGATCCGGGTGACCTCGCCGGCCGCCAAGGTCGAGAGAATGAAGAAGGGGCCGCGCAGGCGCGCGCACACGACCGTCAGCAGCGCGCCGGCGGCGGCGGCGAGCAACGCACCACCGAACAGACCGATCCAGGGCGAGACGCCGTAGCTCAACAGCAGAATGGTCGACGTATAGGCACCGATGCCGAAGAACGCCGCATGGCCGAACGAGATCAACCCGACATAGCCGCCGGCGATATTCCAGGCGAGCGCCAGGCCGGCCCACAGGAACGTGCGGATCATGATGTCGACGCCATGGCGGTTCGTCATCGTCAGGGCCGCGGCGATGCAGGCGGCGAGCACGATGACTTCCACGACCGACAACGCGCCGCGGCGCGGGGCGATGGACAGGGACCACCCGGAGGCGCGGGTTTTTGTGTCTGCGCCGGCTTGCGTAACGTCCACGACCATTACTCGTTGATTCCCACCATCGCGGCGCCCCGTTGGCCGAACAGTCCATCAGGCCGGAAGATCATCACGAGCAGGAACACCACGAAATAGAACATCTGTCCGTACGCGGGTGCGACGTAGTAGCTGCTGAGCGATTGAACGAGCCCGATGCAGATTCCGCCGAGCAAGGCCCCCTCCATGCTGCCCATTCCGCCCAGCACCACGATCACGTAGGCGATCAGAATGAAGTTCCCACCGACGGTCGGAAAGGTCGAGTAGAGCGGCAGCATGATGCAGCCGGCAAGGCCCACCAGCGCCGACCCGCCCGCAAAAGTCAGCAGGAAAAGTCGCGGAACGTTGATGCCCATCAGCATGGCAGCGTTCGGGTCCTGCACGGTGGCGCGGATCGCCTTGCCCAGATAGCTGCGCTTGATGAACAGCATCAGGCCGAACGTGATTGCGACGCTGATCAGGAAGCCCAGCACCAGCTCGATGCGCAGGTAGAGCGGGCCGATCTGGAGGGACGTGCCGCCAAGTAGTGGCGGCACGTCGCGCAGGTCCGCCGTCATCAACACGAGTGCGAGGTTCTGCATCAGGATCGAGAGACCCATCGTCGCGAAAACCACAACCAGGTGCGGCTTGTCCACCGCAGGCCTGACGATCAGCAGATAGATCAGCGCGCCGAAGCCAAATAGAAGTGGAATGACGATGAGTGCCGCCGCATAGACGTTGATCCCCGAGAACGAGACGACAGCCCAGGCGGCGTACATGGCGAGCATGAGAAACTCGCCGTGGGCGAAATTGACGATCTTGAGTACGCCGAAGATCAGGGTGAGCCCGATCGACATCAGCGCATAGATCCCGCCCAGCATGATGCCGGAGACCAGCAGCTGGGCTAGGGTTTGCATGGGCTACGCCGCTCGAAGGAGGCGTGAACCGCGCCGACAGTGCGGCGCTTTTACCCTCCCCCTTGTGGGGAGAGCCTGCCCCGGACTTGATCCGGGGGTCGCCCGCCAAGCGAAGCGCGGGCGGGCGGGGTGGGGGTAGTCGTGGGACGGATCTGCTTGCCGCCAAACTCCGACCCCCACCCCTGCGCTGCGCGCCGACCCTCCCCACAAGGGGGAGGGTAGAACTCGCACCGCCCTCATCTAATCTCGCTCCTCATCGCTTCGACCAATCCGGCAGCGGCACCGCCACGATCTCATTGGTGGCAAGTTTCTTCGGATAAACTTGGCGCGCGTCGCCGCCCTGCCATTGCCAGACGCCGATGGAGGAGCGGATGTTCTGGCCCGCGTCCTTCGGGTCGTCGGGTAGATCGAAGTTGGAGAACTTCAATCCGCTGCCATTGATCAGGCTCCCATCGGGGAGATCGGCGGCGAGCGCGGCCGCGCGGACGTCCTCCGGATCCATCGATTTCGCGGCCGGCAGCACATTGTTGAACAATGCCCACAGCGCCGCGAATGAAGCGACCGCATGCCCCGCCGGCACCCGGTGCTGGACGCTTTCGTAGCGTTTGTTGAACTCGACAGCGGCGGTCTGGGCTTCGGGCTTGAGCGCGGCCGGATTGACCAGCACCGGCAGGTCGCTGACGAATAAGCCGTTCACTGTCGTGCCGATCGAGTCCTTGAGGTCCGGGACCGAGTGTCCGGCGCTGACCCCAACGATCGACGGCACGTAGAAATTCAGTTCCTTCGCCTTGCGGTGGAACAGAATGGTGTCGTTGAGGAAGGAGATGATGATCAGCACGTCGGGCTTGGCGTCCTTGAGCTTCTGCACCAAGGGCGTCATGTCGGTCGTGAACTGATCGTAGCCTTCATCATAGCTCAGCTGCACGCCGAGCTTCTTTGCTTCCGCGCGTGCACCGGTACCGACCGCGGTACCGAACGCGCGGTTTTCCCAGAGCAGCGCGATGCGCAAGTCCCCGAATTTCTTATCTAGCCGTTGCGCGAGGTCATCCCTGATGAAGTCGAGCGCTGCGGTGCCGTAGCGGCTTGCCGCCGGGCCGACCTGGAACACATGCTTGTAGCCGCGCTTGGTGATGATGTCGGCGGAAGCAATCGTCTCCCAATGCACGATGCCGTGCCGTTCGGCCTCTGCGCTGATGGCGATGCCGAGCGGCGATGCGTAGGTGCCGGTCATCAGCTTGATGCCTTCCTGGCTGATGATGCGCTCCGCTTCGCTCTTTCCGGCGCTCGGATCAGGCGCGTCGCCGCGCACGTAGCTGATCTTCTTGCCCTTGACGCCACCCTGCTCGTTGATCATGTCGCGGGCGATTTCCATCGCCACGTAGGATTCGTTGCCGTTCTTCGCCCACGGGCCGGTGAACGGCTCCAGCACGCCGAGCTTGATCGTGTCCTCGGCGCGCGCCGGCGTCAGGGACAGTGACGCCGTCGCAAGCAGGGCGACCACGCCGAAACACACTCGCAATCGGTCACTCATGGGGCTTTCCTTGTGTCAGATGCCGCCCGGCGAGGCGTTGGTTGAAACTAACTCAGATCCGGCAAGCGTCGGTTCCGCAGCCGAGATCGCGCTCTGCCTGATGCAGCAGCTGCGTGAAATCCCTTGGCAGGCTGATCCTGCGGCCAACGACATCGGGTGAGTAGCCTTCCATCCAGTAGCTGTTGGTCGGATGGCCGCCGCCCGCGACCAGCAGGATGAGATTATCTGGCTGCGCCGCATGCGGCCAGCGGGCGAGCTTGGCGCTCGCGCGTACGGCGGGGTCGCGATCAGCCTCGAGCCAGGCATCGATGCCGCCGCGCTGCCGCTCCTCAGCGGAGATTTTGGCGTGCTCCCAGAGGAACTCGCGGATCGATTGTTTGGTCCAGCCGAGCGCGGCCATCGCTCTGGCGACCACTGGTGAGAGCATCAGGATGCCCGGCGTGCCGTTGCTGTAGCCGATCAGGCATCCGAGGTTGGGTGCGCGCAGATAGGCCGCGATGCGGTGCATGCCCTGCACCGCGTCGTCTTCTGGGCTCGCCCCTTTGACACTGCGGCGGCGGATGTTGGTCACGCCGGTGGCCCACACAAGCGAGACGGAACTGGTGCCGGGCTCGAACCCATGACGCTCGCTGGCGTGCGGCAGCCAACCTGCCGGCAGGTTGTCTTCGTCCTCAGCGAACACCGCGTTCGTGTAACGCATGGCGCCCCACATCGCCATGGCGCCGACGCCGGGTAGGGCGCCGCCGAGGTTTTGCTGCATCAGGCGTAGCGCGCGGCCGATGCTGCCGCCGGCTGGACGCTGCGGATCAGGACCGAGGCAGCCGAATGTGCTGTTGAGCCGGATGTCGCGCGCGATCGGTCCGTTGACGATGATCACCGGGAAAGCGCCGGCCGAGTCCGCCTGCATGTGCTCGCTGTCGGAGAGCGGATCGAGGAAAGCCTCGACCGTGGTGAGGAGGACAGGCAGGTACTCGGGGCGTCCGCCCGCCATGGCAAGTGCGATGGCGCAGGACTCGACGGTGGCGATCGCACCGCGCGGCAGAAACTTTCCCAGCACCTCCGTGCGCGCCCTGTCCGTGCCCAGCAGGATCCAGTCCACCCGTTCGGGGGTGGCGGGCCAGATCGGCAGGCCGTCGCTCCAGAGGTTGGTGAGACACAGGTTGTTGGCGCTGGTGAGCGCGTCCGCGTAGGTTGCACCCGTCACCTTGATCAGCGGCGGCGCGTCGGATGCGGTGAAGTTCGCCGTGTCGCGCCACACCGTCAGTGCGTCGTAGAACTCCTGCTTGCGTGCCGCGACCGGTGCGAGATCGCTACCCGGCAAGAACAACTCGACCGGAAACGCCACGACCGGCATGTCGGGCGATAGCCCCAGGCCGGATACGGCGTTCTTCACCACGCCGAGGAAGTCGGTGCGGCCGAGCAGGACGCTCGGGATTCCGGCCTTTTCAAGCTTGGCGGCAGCCCGTCCGAGCGCGGTCGAGCAGGATCCGCAGGCGGCATTGCCGACGATCATGGCGTCGACGCCGCTGTCCTTGATCTGGGCAATCGTCGCATCGGCGCCGACGATGTGCTCGCCCTGCGGAAAGGTGTCGAGCGGCAGCACCTCGGCGTCCGGGAAATCCGTCTCCAACATGGTTTTCAACAACGGAAACGTGCGGTGCGCCTGCCACTGCTCGCCGCTCAGCAAGCCGATGCGCTTGCCGTTGAGGCCGCCCTGACGCGAGGCGTAACGATGGGTGATTTCCAATTGCCCGGAGGGATCGAAGAACTCCAGCTCAACCACGGCTCACCTCATTGGATCGCGGACGGTTGGTCCGCTGCGTTGAGCAGCATGATACGGCCAATCGGATTTTTGTACTGCCGATTTATGGGGCAGGGCATGCCGAAGCTGGACTCTTGGGCAAGCCTCCGCGTTAGAGATCGTCGGCAACAACCCCGCCGCGAGCGGGCAGCGGGAACTCTGCTCCCCGCTTGGACTTATGTTCCCGGTATTCCTCGCTCAGCGTTAGGGCTCAGCATGTCGCTGGAAACGGCTCGGCGCGCCTCTCGCCCTGACCCTGATCGGAAGCTTGATCGCCATGCCGCCAAGCCCGTGCACGGCGCCTTGCTGCTCGCGGCACTCGGGGTCGTCTACGGCGACATCGGCACCAGCCCGATCTACACGTTCCGGGAATGCCTCAAGGCCGCCGGTACAAACAACTCGGAAACGGTGCTTGGGCTCCTATCTCTCGTGTTCTGGTCGCTGACCATCGTCGTGACGATCAAGTATGTGCTGTTTGTCATGCGCGCGGAGAACGACGGCGAAGGCGGCATCATGGCGCTGCTGGGCCTTGCGGCGCATAGCGAGCCCGATCTACGGCGCAGAGGTGCGTTGATCCTGCTCGGGATGGTCGGCGCGGCGCTGTTCTATGGCGACGGCATGATCACGCCGGCGATCTCCGTTCTCAGCGCAGTGGAAGGGCTCGAGATCGCGACGCCAGGTCTCGGCGCGTATGTGGTGCCGATCTCGGTCGTCGTGTTGCTGGGGCTGTTCCTGCTGCAGCGACGCGGGAGCGAGCGCATCGGGACTTACTTTGGCCCGGTGATGGCGGTGTGGTTCCTGGCCCTGGCGCTGGCCGGGCTCATGCAAATCATCCAGGCGCCGTACGTGCTCGCCGCGCTCAATCCGGTTCAGGCCTTGGCTTTCTTCGGCCATCACGGCGTTCCCGGCTTTTTTGTCCTCGGGTCGGTTTTCCTCGCGCTCACCGGCGCGGAAGCGCTCTATGCCGACATGGGTCACTTTGGCCGTTCACCCATCAGGATCGACTGGTTCGCAATCGTGCTGCCCGCGCTCGTGCTGAATTACTTCGGCCAGGGTGCGTTGGTTCTGGCGCACCCGGACGCGACCGACAGCCCGTTCTTCCGGCTCTACCCAGACTGGCTCCTCTATCCGATCACGTTGTTGGCGACTGCGGCGACTGTGATCGCCTCGCAGGCGGTGATTTCCGGCGCCTTCTCACTGTCGCAGCAGGCGATGCAGCTCAGCCTGCTGCCGCGTCTCGACATTCGTCAAACATCAGAGGAGGCGATCGGTCAGGTTTACGTGCCGCAGATCAACTGGCTGCTGGCGATCTGTGTGATCGGATTGGTCTTGGGCTTCCAGTCGTCCAGCGCTCTGGCCGCGGCTTATGGCATCGCCGTCGTCATCACCATGGTGGTGACCACGTGCTTGTTGGCCGTGGTGGCGCGCCGCGTGTGGGGCTGGAGCATGCTCCTGACTTGCGCGGTGATTGGGGTGTTCTTGCTGATCGACCTCGCGTTCTTCGCCGCCAACATCATGAAGATCCCCCAAGGCGGCTGGTTTCCGCTGATCGCCGGCGCGGTCGTATTCACGATCATGTCGACCTGGCGCCGCGGCCGGCAAATCATTCTCGAGCGCATGAGTGATGACAACAAGCCACTGCAGCGGTTCATCGCCGAGCTCGATTCGGCGACGCTGCCGCGGGTGCAAGGGACCGCCGTCTATCTCGCCGCCCGGCGCGATACCGTGCCGTATGCGATGACCGACAATCTGAGGCACAACAAGGTTCTACATGAGCGGGTTTTTCTCCTCACCGTCGTCACCGAACGTGCGCCGCATGTCCCCGAGGCGGAGCGGATCACCGTGACTGACCTGGGCAACGGCATCACGCGGATGATCGTGCGCTTCGGCTTCGCCGAGCATCCGGCGCTGCCGCCGGTATTGGCGCGTGCCCGCGAGCGGATCGGCCTTGATGTGAACGAAGCGTCCTTTTTCCTGGGTCGGGAAACGCCCGTGCCGGGCGTGCATCCACCTTTGGCGCGCTGGCGCGAGCGGCTGTTCGCGTTCATGACGCGCAATGCCGTCAGCGCCACGGACTATTTCCAGATTCCGCCCAAGCGGGTGGTCGAGCTCGGAACTCAGGTTGAGCTGTGAGCGCCTGGTCGGCCCGACGCATTCAGGTGCGCAACGAAAACGGCCGGTGCCACCACTCATAGAGCGCGCTACGCGTCGTTCGCCCGTCCCGATCACGCCCGCCGGCGCACGCCGCGGCCCCGGCGACCGCGGCTCCGAGCAGAGCGGCTACGCCGATCGCAAAGGCGATCAGCACGGCGCTGCGCCGTGCGCGGTTGATATCGTCCTTTGCCCGGCTGGCGACGTCGTTGACGCGCCGCTCGGCATCGGCCTGCGCGAGCCCGGTCCTGGCGCTGACGAGCCGGACCAGGAATGTACGGTCATCCTCTTGCAGCCCGCGGTGGCTCGCCGTCGTGAGCAGGATCCGCGCCGCCTCGGCGCGCGCGTAACCCATGTCCCCGGTCTGCTGCGGCCGGTCGCTTCGGAACAGGCGGTCGAGGTCGAAGGCAATGATGTTTTCACCGGCCACGGAGGTGCCGGGACCAGCTTCGTTGGCGGACGGTGCGGCAAGGTGCGTCAACGCTTGCGCTGCGCTGAGCGCCAGCAGGCCGGTCAGCAAGGTTGCGAGGGCCCAGACCACAATCCCATGAACGCCATCGCCATATTCGACCTCGTCCTCTCCTGCCGTCGCAGAAAGTCGTGTGCGCAACCGTCCGGCCAAGTAGCCGCCTGCGCCGTAGGAGATGAATGCGACCAGGAACAGATAGAGTGCGGAGAGCAGGATCAGTCCGATCGAGGCGTCGCGCCAGGTCGGCGCGGTCGAGCTGACGCCAAGGCCGATCGCCGCCGCGAAGGCGTGCAGCACCAGCGCCAGCGCCGCAGTCACCAGGGCGCCGGCGATGACGGCACTCCATTCGATATACCGCATCGCAAGCGGACCTCTAGTCACAGCGGCTGGTACGGGCGTCTCGATGTTGGTCATGACAAAACATTCTTGGGTTGGGCGCCGGACTTAAGCGCGCGTCAGCGCAGACCGAAGAAGGACAGGATGGCCATGATCACCACGATCAGACCAATCAGATAGATCAAACCATTCATGTTCGCCTCCTGGGCATAGGCACAGCCCAGGAACAAACGTTGCGTGAAAACAAAGGTTCCGAATATCGATCTTTGTTGCCGATGCGGAACACAATCCTCAACGCCGGGTTGCTCAGGCGCGGATGCCGAGCAACGGAGAGACCCATGGCGAGCAAGCAAACCAAGAGCAAACAATCAAAAACGCTCCAGGAACTGTTTCACGATACGCTGAAAGACATCTACTACGCCGAGAAGAAGATCCTGGCGACGCTACCAAAGATGGTGAAGGCGGCGCAGAGCGATGATCTGAAGGCGGCGTTCGAGAAGCATCGCAAGGAGACGGAAGACCAGGTCGAGCGCCTCGATCGCGTGTTCGAGGAAATCGACAAGAAGGCCCAAGGCAAGACCTGCGCGGCCATCGTCGGCATCACCGATGAAGGCGCCGAGATCATGAAATCCTACAAAGGCTCGCCGGCGCTGGACGCCGGTCTGCTTTCGGCCGCGCAGGCGGTCGAGCACTACGAGATCTCGCGCTATGGCACCCTCATCGCCTGGGCCGAGGAGCTCGGCTTGGAAGATGCCGTCTCGCTTCTCGAGGAGACCCTGGAGGAAGAAAAAGCGACCGATGAAGCTCTGACCAAGATCGCCGAAACGGCGATCAACCAGCACGCGGAAGCGGCTTAAGTCGACAGACGAACGGAGCTTTCGTCAAAGTCCTGAGCCCGGATTGGGCGGGAGGCTGGGCAATTCCGCCCAGCCTCAATGTCATGCCGTTTGCACCTTAGAAACCGCGTAATTGACCTCGTTTCACGCGAGCTCGAACCGGTCGAGGTTCATCACCTTGTTCCACGCCGCCACGAAGTCCTTCACGAACTTCTCCTTGCCGTCGGAGGAGGCATAGACTTCGGCGAACGCGCGCAGCTGCGAGTGCGAGCCGAAGATCAGGTCGACGCGCGTGCCGGTCCACTTGACGGCCTTGGTCTTGCGGTCGCGACCCTCGTACACGCCTTCGCCGGACGGCTGCCATTCCGTGCCCATGTCGAGCAGGTTGACGAAGAAGTCGTTGGTCAGCGCTTCCGGCTGCTTGGTGAAGACGCCGTGCTTGGAATTGCCGGCATTGGCGCCAAGGACGCGCAGGCCGCCGACCAGAGCCGTCATCTCCGGCGCGGTCAGGGTCAACAATTGCGCCCGGTCCACCAACAACTCCTCGGGCGACAGGCCGTGCTTGCCGCGCAGATAGTTGCGGAAGCCATCGGCGGTTTGCTCGAGCGGTGCGAAGGACTCGACGTCGGTCTGCTCCTGCGACGCGTCCATGCGCCCCGGCGTGAACGGCACCTTCACGTCGTGACCGCCCTTCTTCGCCGCGGCCTCGACCGCCGCGCAGCCGCCGAGAACGATCAGGTCCGCCAGGGACACCTTCTTGCCGCCGGTGTTGAACTCCTTCTGGATCGCTTCGAGCTTCGCCAGCACTGTCTTGAGCTGAGCCGGCTGGTTGACGTCCCAATCCTTTTGCGGCGCCAGGCGAATGCGCGCGCCGTTGGCTCCGCCGCGCTTGTCGGAGCCGCGGAACGACGCCGCCGAGGCCCAAGCCGCCGACACCAGCTGGGACACCGACAGGCCGGAGGCAAGGATCTTCGCCTTGAGGGCCGTGATGTCCTGCTCGTTGATCAGCGGGTGATCGACGGCGGGGATCGGGTCCTGCCAGATCAGCGTCTCTTTGGGAACGAGCGGGCCGAGATAGCGGACCGTCGGCCCCATGTCGCGGTGCGTCAGCTTGTACCACGCCCGGGCAAACGCGTCGGCGAACTGCTCGGGATGCTCATAGAACCGGCGCGAGATCTTCTCATAGATCGGGTCGAACCGGAGTGAGAGATCTGTGGTCAGCATCGACGGCGCGTGATGCTTGCCCTTGTCGAACGCATCCGGGATCGTACCGGCGCCGGCGCCATTCTTGGTCGTCCACTGGTACGCACCGGCCGGGCTCTTGGTGAGCTCCCATTCGTTCTCGAACAGGTTCTTGAAGAAGTTGTTGCTCCACTGGGTCGGCGTCTGGCTCCAGATCACCTCCGGGCCGCCGGTGATCGTGTCACCCGCTTTGCCGGTGCCATATTTGCTCTTCCAACCGAGGCCCTGCTCCTCGATCGGGGCGGCTTCCGGCTCTGGGCCGACCAGCTTGGCATCACCGGCGCCATGGGTTTTGCCGAAGGTGTGGCCGCCGGCGATCAGCGCGACGGTTTCTTCGTCGTTCATCGCCATGCGGCGGAACGTCTCACGAATGTCCTTCGCTGCCGCGAGCGGATCCGGCTTGCCGTTCGGCCCTTCCGGATTGACGTAGATCAGGCCCATTTGCACCGCGCCGAGCGGACCTTGAAGCTCGCGGTCGCCGGCGTAGCGCTCGTCGCCCAGCCACGTGCTTTCCGGGCCCCAGTTGATCTCTTCGGGCTCCCACACGTCCGCGCGCCCGCCGCCGAAGCCGAAGGTCTTGAAGCCCATCGAGTCGAGGGCGACGTTGCCGGCCAGAACCATCAGGTCGGCCCAGGAGATTTTCCGGCCGTATTTCTGCTTGATCGGCCACAACAGCCGGCGCGCCTTGTCGAGGTTGGCGTTGTCCGGCCAGCTGTTGAGCGGGGCAAAGCGCTGCTGGCCCGCACCTGCGCCGCCGCGGCCGTCACCAATGCGGTATGTGCCGGCGCTGTGCCACGCCATGCGAATGAACAGGCCGCCGTAATGGCCAAAGTCCGCCGGCCACCATTCCTGCGAGTCCGTCATCAGGGCATGGAGATCCTTGACCACTGCCTTGAGGTCGAGGCTCTTGAATTCCTTGGCATAGTCGAAGGTCTCGCCCATCGGATTGGAGCGGGCGGAATGCTGGTGGAGAACCTGGAGGTCCAGCTGTTTCGGCCACCATTCGCGGTTGGTGTATCCGGTCGCGAACGGGCATTTGCTCTGGCTGTCCATGGTGTCCATGTTTTCTCCGATCCTGTTCCGGGGGTTTTGCCGCATCGTATATTAAAATCGGCAACCATTGGAAAGCGGGCCGGCTTCATGGCTTCGATGCGCCCTGGTGTCGGCCTCACGCGTGAATAACAGTCTCCTGGCGCAGCCCTCGCCGGCACTTTCGAGGCTGGCATTGACATGGATCAAAGAAAAAAATTTCAACGGTAACAATCGCGGTGTAGCGCCACCGCCAGAGCGCCGGCCCGCGTGCCGGCCGCGCTTAATGTCCCGTGATCGGCGTCAGTCCTGCCTTGGTAATGACCGGCGCGGCCTCAGGCGATGTGAGGAAGCGGATCAGCGCACGTCCGGCGTCGGGCTGTTGCGCCGAGCTGGTGATCGCCCCGGCATAGAAGATCATCGGCTGAACGTCCGCCGGAATAGGCCCGACCAGGGTGATCCCGGGAACGTGGATGATCTCGCTCACCTGCTGAAAGCCGATCTCGGCCTCACCGCGCGCGATCACGGCCGCGACCGGCTCGCCCGACGGCGGCCCGCGGATCTTGCGGATCTTGCCTGCGATCTGGTCGGCCACGCCGAGCTTGGGGAACAACGTGGTCGTCAGATACGTGCCGCTGCTGCTGTCCGAATAGGCGATCGACTTTGCCGCGAGCAGCGTCTGTTTCAATGCTTCCACGCTGCTGATGTCCGGCTTCGCGGCCCCCGCGCGCACCACCATGCCGATCAGTGAGCGCGCAAGGTTGACCTTGCTGTCGGCCTGGATCACGCCTCGGCTTGCCAGTTCGTTGGCCGATGCCGCATCGAGGATCACCACATCGGCGGCTTCGCCGCGGGCGAGGCGCGTGGGAATGGCCTCGGGCGAGTCGCCCAACGATGGGCCGCGTGTCGTCACGAGTCGGTTTCCGCTTGCTTGCTCGAAGGCTGGCCCGAGCTCGGAATAGACCTCGTAGAACCCGGCCGAGATCATGACGTGCACATCAGCCGCATGTACCGACCCGGTCAGGGACAGCATCGCAACGGCCAAGGCCGACAATCGTGCGGCGAACAATTTCAACACCATGCGGTGCTCCCAAAAGCATATGTGCGGTTCGCTGCATCATAGCAAGGGAACGAATGGCCCGCGCCGTGCAATCGGCGCCGACTTGTTGCGCGAACAGCGCCCGCGCCCTTGATTTATAACTAAAAGTATGTAATTCTGCTTTATTGATAGCTTTAGGAATGACAAGGATGTGCGTTGATTCACGCCATCTATGGAGCGCGACGCCATGCATGCGGGCTAAAGCATGATGCGTTGAGGTTAAATCAAGGCACCAGCCAAATACATCGTCATTGCGAGCGAAGCGAAGCAATCCAGGGGCCACAACACTGGGCTCTGGATTGCTTCGGCGCTGCGCGCCTCGCAATGACGAGTTCCAGAAACCTGCTCGAACGTGATTTCATCACGCTCTACGGGGTGTCATCTACGAGTCAGGCCTTGCCGAAAAACGACGAGGCGATCTCGATGAAGGCGGTGGAGCGCTCGCGCGGCAGGTTGTGCCCGCAGCCTCCGAGCAGGTGCACGTCGGCACGCGGCAGTTTGCGCGACAGCACCAATGTCGTTTGCTCCGGCGGGCAGGGTTGATCGTCGCGGCCGTGCAGCATCACCACTTGCGCTCCGATGCGCCCGATCTCGTCGTCGCTCAGGACAGCGGAGTCGAGCAACCGCTGGCGCGGTTCGGCGAAGAGTTCGCGGCAATAGTCCGGATAGCCCTCTTGGGTGAGCAGCTTCCAGCGATCCTCGATCATGGCGTCGGTCACGCTCTCGGCGGCGTACACCATGCGGCTCATGGCTTGGCGAAGCGCGGCGCGATCGGCCGGTGCGGACCAGAAGCCATTGAGGGCGGCGTTGATCGGATAGGGGGCGCCGACCGTGCACGACGTCATCGCTTTGACGATCCGGCCATTGCGGGCCGCGAGCTTGAGCGCCATGGCGCCGCCCATGGAATGCCCGATGATGCCGACCGGGCCGGCCGGCATCAGGGCCAGCATTTCGTCGGCTTGCCGCACCCAGAGTTCGACGTCGAAATAAGGCTTGTTCCGGTTGCGCTCGGAGCCACCAAAGCCGATCAGGTCCATGGCGAAGATGTGAAACCGCTGGGTCAGCGGCTCGAGCACCGGGCCGAAATTGCCGACCACCGACGTGCCCGGACCGACGCCATGCAGCATCAGGATCGGAAAACCGGAGCCGCCTTCCAGGTAGTGCACCTGGTGCCCGGCGAGGGTCGCGTGCTTGCTTTGCACGAGATCACTCAATCGAATTGCTTGGCGCCGGGAACGACCCGCAGCGCGGCGGCGGCGACCTGACGGTCCTGTTCGCCGGTCCCCGACCCGATCCCGATCGCGCCGACCACGCGGCCATCGATGATGATCGGCAGGCCGCCCGGCAGGTTGATGCGCTCGCCTTGCGTGGCGATGGCGAGTTTCAGGTCGACGCCGGCCAGAATATTGCCGGTCGGCTCGCCATAAGAGGCGGCAGTCTTGGCCTTCATCAGCGATGTCTGCATCGACATCGCAAACGCGCCATCCATGCGGGCAAAGGCAAGCAGGTGTCCGCCCGCGTCAACGATGGAGATGCACTGCGGCACCTTCATCGCCGTCGCTTCAGCGACGGCCGCCGCGAGCATTGCCTGCGCGCCGCTGTAGCTCAAGATCTGGGTTGGGATCGTGAACGTCATTGTTTCTGGTCCTCTGCTGATCCTGGACGCTTGCCGACGAGGTCGACATGGTAGCCGGCGGTCTTCTGATAGTTGGCAAAGATCTCCCGCAACTGTTCGGGAGAGATAATGTCCTCGACCTTGTTGAACGGCTTGCCCCCGGAGGCCTTCTCGACCGTATCAACAATCAGGTTGGGGGGCGCCGTCCGGTTCTGCAGCACGACCTTGGTGGTCGCGGGCAGGCGTTCGGCTTCGTACTTGAGCAACGCGTCCGGCAGGTTTTCCGGCGACTGCGACAAGTGCCGTGCGAGGGCGCTGGCGTCGAGGATCGCCTGCGCCCCACCGTTGCCGCCACGCGGGAACATCGGGTGCGCGGCATCGCCGAGCAACGTGATGCGGCCGAAGGTCCAGCGGGTCAGCGGATCGCGATCGACCATCGGATAGGCGAGGATCGGGTCCGTGTTCTTGATGAGGCCGGCAACGTCGAGCCAGTCGAAATTCCAGTTCGCGTATTTCGGAAAGAAGTCTTCGAGCCGGCCTTTCCCGTTCCAATCGGCCGGGACCGCGGAGGGACTTTCGACCTCGGCCACCCAGTTGATCAGCTGATTGCCGTCACCATCGATGTTGTCGCGGATCGGATAGATGATGATGGTCGTATGCATCGCGCCCACCCGCACAATGCTGTTGCCGGTGAGGATCGGCTTATGCGTGGCGACGCCGCGCCAGAGATTGATGCCGTGGAAGCGCGGCGGACCTTCGTTCGGATAAAGGACGCTGCGCACGAATGAGCGCACGCCGTCGCACCCGATCAGAACCGATCCGATATGAGTCTCCGGCGCGCCGCCGTCGACGCGCTCCACGGTCGCGCGCACCGACGTTTCGTCCTGCGCGACACCGATGCATCGGCACCCGAGTTGCAAGCTTCCCGGGCCCATGCGTTCGACGACGGCATTCGCCAACACTTTGTGCAGCTCGGATCGGTGAATGGAAATGTGCGGCCACTGGTGTCCTGCGGCCTTGCCCCAGGGCTCCCGATACACGAACTGGCCGTGACTGGTGAAGAAGGCGTAATCGTGCGGCTGCTTTGAGACCGCGAGCAGTGCGGGCTCGAGGCCGAGCCCGGACAGAACCTTGATCGCGTGCGGGCCGAGATTGATGCCGCCGCCGACCGGCTTCAATTCCTGAACCGCCTCGAACACGCGAACCCGTTTGCCCAGGCCCGCCGCATGCAGGCTCAACGCCAGCGTGAGTCCGCCGATCCCTGCACCCACAATGAGGATGTCGTCATTACTCGATTGCACCACGTCATCGATCTCCGGCGGCGTCGTCTATTGACAGGAAATTTGCCGCACCGTCTACTGTCCCAAATTATGATACGGTGTTCCGAACTGTACATCCGAACTGTACAATGGAAAAGACCTTGGCCAAAGGGTTGATCGTGCTGGAGGCGCTCGCGCAGGCGGGCGGGCCCTGCGGCGTGAGCGATCTCGCTGCATCGCTGGGGATTTCCAAGAGCAACACCCATCGTTTGTTGAACACGCTGGTGGCGACCGGCTTTGCCTCCACGGTCGATGGCCGATACGCGGCGAGCCTGAAAATGTGGGAGCTCGGCACCAAAGTCATCGACGGCTTCGATGTCCGCGAGCTGGCGCGCCCGGCGATGACCCGGTTGGTGCGGGAGACGGCCGAAAGCGTTCGCCTGACCGTGCTCGATCCCAAGAGCCTGGAAGTGATCTACATCGACAAGATCGACAGCCCGCAGGATGTGCGGACCTTTACCGAGATTGGCGGCCGGGCGCCGGCGCACTGTACGTCAAGCGGCAAGGTGATGCTGGCCTATCAGGATGACGCCGTCCTCCGCCGCCTCGCCAGGAAGCTCAAGCCCTACACGCCATCGACGATCGTCGATGCGGCCGAGCTGCTGCGTCACCTCAAGAAAGTCCGCGCGAGCGGTTATGCGCTCAATCAACGCGAGTACAGCCCGCAAGTCGCCGGCGTTGCTGCGCCGATCCTCGACGGTGAGGGGCGCGCCATTGCGGCACTCAGCATTGCGGCGCCCGCGGATCGCTTGCCGGCCGCGCGTTTGAAGCAGGTCACCGTCATGATCTGCGACGCGGCGGCCAGCGTGTCGGCGCGCATGCGGCCAGCGTCGACCAGCGTGGTGCAATTGTCGGCGCGCATCGCGCAGTTGCGCGGCCGGAAGACGAAGTCATCGACGAACGGCACCACGGTGCCGATGGCGCGGGCGAAGCGCCGGACCAGCAAGGAATAGGCTCTTCAATGATCCGCAGTGGCCAGGACTACATCAAAGGCCTGCAGGCCCAGGCGAAGAAAAATGTCTGGATCGCCGGCCGGAAAATCGATGATGTCGTGGCGGACCCGCATTTCAAGCGCCCGGTTGCGACCCTCGCCGAGCTCTACGATCTGCAGTGCTCCCCCCAGCACGGCGTGAGGATGTCGGCCGGCGGATCCGGCAACGAGGCATACGGTCTCTCGTTTCTGATCCCGCGCAGCACCGAGGATATTGTTGATCGTCGCAACGCCATGGCGGTGTGGGCGAATGCCACGTTCGGCATGGTCGGGCGTTCCCCCGATTACTGCAACACGGTGCTGATGTCGTTTGAGGAAACCGGTTTCTTTCACCAGGCCGGCGCCGATTTCGGCAACAACCTGAGCAAATACTACAAATACTGCCGTGACAACGACCTGTTCCTCACCCACGCCATCGTCAACCCCCAGACCGACCGCTCCAAGACGTCGGCCGAGCAGGAAAATCCGTACGCGCATCTCGGCGTTGTCAACAAAAACAGCGACGGGCTGATCGTACGCGGCGCCAAGATGCTGGCGACTCATGGGCCGACCGCCGACGAGCTGATCGTCTATCCGCTGCCCGGCAGCGTGATGCCGGGCGAGGAGAAATATGCGCTCGCTTTCGGAATTCCGACCGACACACCGGGATTGAAATTCATCTGTCGCGAGCCGTTCGACGACGGCAGCATGTCGTCGTGGGATCACCCGCTCGGGAGCCGCTTCGAAGAGCCCGACGCCATGGTCGTGTTCGACGACGTACTGATCCCGTGGGAGCGCGTGTTCCTGCATGAGAATGTGGCGCTGGCGAACAAGCTCTTCACCAGCGCCAGCATTCAGAACAACACCGGGCATCAGACCGCGGTGCGCGGGCTCGCCAAGTGCCGGTTCATGGTGGGGGTTGCCATTGCGGTCTCGCGCTCCGTCAAGACCGATGTGTTTCTGCACGTGCAGGAGCAACTGGGCGAGATCCTTGGTTTCCTGCAACTCCTGGAAGGCGCGCTCTCGCTGTCGGAGCTCAAGGCGGAGAAGACGGAAAGCGGCGCGCTGCGTCCGGCCTGGCCGCCGCTCCAGTCCATCCGCTACCATCTGCCGCGCATGTATGAGCGCATCGTCAAGGTCATTCAGGTGATCGGCGCGGGTGGCCTGCTCATCAACCCGACGCGGGAGGATCTCCTGTCGGAGATTGGCCCGGATATTGCTGCCTATTATCGTGGGGCAGGTATCGATGCCGAGAGCCGGATCCATCTCGGCAAACTGGCATGGGATGCGACCGGCACTCAGTTTGGACAGCGCATGCTGCAATATGAACGCTACTATGCGGGAGATCCGGTGCGCGTCGCCGCCACGCTCTACATGCGGCAGAATGTCGATGACCTGATGGCCATGGTGAAGCGGGCGCTCAGCGAGAACGTGATGGCGGTGTAGATGATGCGATGGGCTGTGAGCATGCGTCGAATGGTGATGGCGGCAGCGCTGGCGTTGGTCGGCGGCACGATGCCGAGCCTGGCGGCCGACACCGTCAAGCTAGGCATGATCGGTTCCGTCGGCGATGCGCCGATCTACTACGCCCTCGACAAGGGCTACTTCGCGGACGCCGGCATCAAACTCGAGATGGAGCCGATGGGATCGCTCGCCAAGCAGATCGCGCCGCTCAGCACCGGTGAGCTTGACGCCGGCTGCGGCGCCATTTCGGCTGGGCTCTACAATGCAGTTAATCGCGCCATTCCGATGAAGGTCGTGGCCGACAAGGGCCGCAACGCCCCCGGCTATGGTTACAACTCGATCATTGTGCGCAAGGACCTGGTCGACAGCGGCGCGGTCAAGACGCTGGCCGATCTGAAAGGCCGGACCATTGCCACCATCGGCGTCGGTTCGACCGACATGTCGATCCTTAATGAGGCGATGAAGACCGTCGGCCTGACCTATGACGATCTCAAGCAGACCTCGCTCACGCTTCCCAACCACCTGATCGCGCTTGAGAACAAAGGCATCGAGGCGACCCTGACGCCGGAGCCGGTCGCCACCATGATCCTCGACAAGGGCGCGGGCGTGCGGCTGACGACGGTTGATCGGTTCTATCCCGACCAGCAGCAGACGGTGATCGTCTTCAGCAACAAGTTCATGAAGGACCGCCCCGAAGTGGCTGAGCGATTCATGGTCGCGTATCTGCGCGGTGTGCGCGCCTATATGGATGCGCTCAAGGACGGATTGATCGCCGGCAAGGGTGCCGATGATGTCATTGCCAGCATCATGAACCACGCGGGGCCGAAGGATGCCGCGCTGCTCAAACGCATATTCCCGGTGGTGATCGACCCCAACGGCGAGGTCAACCTGGCCAGCATGAAAAAGGACTGGGAGTTCTTGAAATCCAAAGGGCTCATCGACAAGGCGACGACCCCCGAGGACATTGTCGACATGTCTTACGTGAAAGCCGCCGTCAAGAAGCTTGGGCCCTACAATAAATCATAGCGCGCGCGGGTCCGACTTATTCCGGGAGCAGATATGGAACAACGCGTCACGTTTGATTCGCAGGGCTTGAAACTCTCAGGCGTCCTCCACATACCGGACGGTCTTGCGCCGGGGGAGCGGCGTCCCGCGTGCCTCGTGCTGCACGGTTTCGGCAGCAACAAGGGCAGCAAGGCCTGCATCAGCCCGGCCAAGCTTCTGGAAAAATGGGGCTACGTCGCGCTTCGCTTCGACATGCGCGGCTGCGGCGAAAGCGAGGGACCGCGCGCGCACATTATCTGCCTGGAGCAGGTCGAGGATACCAAGGCTGCGGTGACCTATCTGATGTCGCGCCCTGAGGTTGACCCGGCCAAGATTGCATGCGCGGGCCACAGCTTTGGTGCGGCTGTGGCTGTGTACACTGGGGGCGTCGACCCGCGCATCGCCGCGGTCATCTCTTCGGGCGGGTGGGGCGATGGCCAGACCAAGTTCGAGGTCCAACACTCCAAGCCGGGAGAATGGAAGCGGTTCACCGAAACCCTGGAGCGTGGGCGGGCGCAGCGTGCGAAGACCGGGGAGTCGATCAAGATCAGCCGCTACGACATCGTGCCGATCCCGGAAGGGATGCGCGGTAATCTCGCCCCGGGCTCGATCATGGAGTTTCCGCTCGAGACGGTGGAGAGCATGCTCGCGTTCCGCGCCAATGACGTCGTGGGCAAGATCGCGCCGCGGCCCTTATTGCTGCTGCACGCCTCGACAGATTCGGTAACCCCCACCGAGCAGTCGATCGTCTTGTTCCAGAAAGCCGGAATGCCGACCGACCTGCATCTCGTCGCCAATGTCGACCATTTCATGTTCGCGGAGAACAACGACCTGGTGATCGAGATCATCCGGACCTGGTTGAACAAATATCTGAGTGTTTGAGTCACGATTGGTCGGGAGCCGGACAAGGCGCAACGCATGACAAGCACCGTGTCCCGGCATGAGCTGACACGCTTTATCGATGATGTCTTCCGTGCTGTCGGAATGTCGGCTGCGCACGCGTCCGTCATGGCGGACGCCCTGGTCTGGGCCAACTTGCGCGGAGTTGATTCACACGGCGTTGTCCGACTGCCGCGCTATCTGGAGATGATCGAGCAAGAATTGATGAACCTGCGGCCGCTGCCGAAGGTCAGTCATCCGGTTCCGGTCGGCATCGTCATCGAGGCCGATCGCGCTCCCGGTCCCGCCATCCTGACCTTTGCGGTCGAGCAGCTGATCGAACGCGCATCCCAATACGGCATGGCAATGGCGCTCGTCGGCCGAATGACCCACTCGGGCGCGCTGGGTTACTACACCGAGAAAGCCGCGAAGGCCGGGCTTGCGTGTATCGCGCTCAATGCCGGTGTCCTCGCCGCCATGCCCTATCATGGGGCGCGCGGCGCGGTGATGGGCACCAATCCGATTTCGATCGCGGTCCCTGGCGGTGACGCGCCGCTCGTGTTCGACATGGCGACCAGCGCCATCTCCATGGGCAAGGTGATGGCGGCCCGGCGCACCGGTGCGCCGCTCGAGCCGGGTTGGGCCGCGGACCAGGACGGCATTCCGACCACCGATGCGAAGGCCGCCGCGATGGTGCTGCCGCTCGGCGGCCCGAAGGGGTCGGGTCTTGCTGTGATGATCGAATGTCTGGCGAGCCTGCTCGGTGGTCACCCGTTGATTGCCGACGCGCTGCTGGACACCGGCGAAGGATCGAAGCATCGGCAGAACGCGTTGTTGATCGCAATCGACATCGCCAAGTTTGTTGATCCAATCGCGTTCCGCGCCGAAGTGCAGCGGCTGACCGAGGCCTTGAAGGCCTTGCCGCTGGCGCCGGGAAGCGACGAGATTCTGATGCCCGGCGAGCGCGGCTACCACACCATGAAGCAGCGCAGCGAAAAGGGAATCCCATTGCCGTCGGCACTTGTGGCCGAGCTGGCCGCGATCTCGGCGCGCTTGCAGCTGAGCCCGCTCACGATGGTAGGTTAACCGGATGGTCACCGGCGACGTCGCCCCGGCAATCCGAATTGCGAACATCTCGAAGTTCTTCGGCAACCTGACCGCCATCGACGATGTGACGATCGACATCGCGGCCGGCGAGTTTCTGGTGATTGTCGGACCTTCGGGTTGCGGCAAGACCACGTTGCTGCGGATCCTGGCGGGGCTCGATCAACCCACGGTCGGTGCCTTTACGGTGACGACGCCAAAGGGGCTCGGCCGGCCCGAGAACGCGATGGTGTTCCAGGGCGATTCACTGTTTCCGTGGATGACGGTCTGGGACAACGCCGCCTACGGGTTGCGCATGCGCCGCGCGCCTGCGGCCCAGATCAAAGAGGTGGTCGGACACTATCTGGACCGCATCGGTTTGACCCGGTTCGCCAAGTCGTACCCGCATGAGCTCTCCGGCGGCATGCGGCAGCGCGTGTCGATCGCGCGCGCCTTTGCCAATGATCCCGAGATACTGCTGATGGATGAGCCATTCTCGGCACTCGATGCGCAGAATAAGCTCCTGCTTCAGGAGGAGCTGCTGCGCATCTGGGAGGAACACAAGAAGACCGTCGTCTTCATCACCCACAGCGTCGATGAAGCCGTCATCTTGGGCGACCGGATCATGATCATGACGGCGCAGCCGGGCCGGGTGAAGATGTTGCTCCAGGTTCCATTCGGTCGGCCGCGCAACGTGATGGAGCTTCAGCGCGACGCTCAGTTTGGCAATCTGGTGCATGATATCTGGATGCAGCTACGCGAGGAGGTCGATCGCGCCCGCTCGCAAAACGAAATGAACGGATAGCGACATGAGTTAGAGTGTGAGAGCCGTTCCTCAGGCCAAGCCGTGGACACTCAACCGGCGCTCGCGCGAGCGCATCATCAGCTTCCTGTCGCCGATCGCCCTGCTGCTGCTGTGGGAGGTTCTGGCGCGGCTTGGAATTCTGGACACGCGCTTTTTTCCCGCGCCCAGCCAGATCCTGAGCACGCTGCTGACGATGATGAAGTCGGGTGAGCTGCAGGATGACACGCTGATCAGCATGACGCGGCTCGCCGTCGGGTTTCTGGTCGGCGGTATACCGGGGCTGATCATCGGCGTGGTCATGGGGCTCAATTCCACGCTGCGCGCAATGATTGATCCGTTGATCGCGGCGACGTACCCAATTCCGAAGAGCTCGATCCTTCCGCTTGCCTTGCTGGTGCTTGGGCTTGGCGAGGCCTCGAAGATCTTCATGGTGGCGATCGGCGTGTTCTACCCGATCGCCATGAATTCCATGGCCGGGGTGCGCGAGATCAACAGGGTCTATCTGGACGTCGGGCACAATTTCAAAGCCAGCCGCTTGGACGTGTTTCGCACCATTGCGCTCCCTGGCGCGATGCCGATGATCATGACCGGCGTCAAGCTCGGCGTCGGCATGGGCTTGGTGCTGATCGCGATCGCCGAGATGGTCGGAGCGAAGAGCGGTCTCGGTTACCTGATCTGGAACGCGTGGGAGACCTTTGCGGTCGACCAGATGTATGTCGGCCTGTTCGTGATCGCCCTGATCGGATTTGCGCTAACCTTGATCCTGAACGAACTGGAAAAGATTCTGGTGCCGTGGAAATCGTGAGGGCACCCTAGGGGAGGCAGCGTCCGTCGCGCGCGCCTGGGTGAATTGTTGTTTTTACAAATAAGAGGTCAACGTCCGGCACCTCATCCTTCGAGACGCGTGACCTGCGGTCACGCTCCTCAGGACGAGGGTCTCAACTTGCTCAAGCGCTCTCGGTGTCCTATCCCATGTGCTGAACCGCATGGATTCGTGACGAAAATGGTCGCCGCCAAACGCAAAGCAACGCCGAACGCAGAGGCACAGGTGCGCGACGACAACGGCATCCGTCTCGACCTGGAACACCGCTCGTTCTATCGCTTGTCGTTGTTGGCCACCCGCATCAACCGGGCGATTGCCAGCGGATATGTGAAGAACTTCGGTCGCCCGGCGCATGCCTGGAAGGTGGTCACGGTTCTCGGCGCCTTCGGGCCCATGTCCGCGTCAGAGATCAACGCCCACACGACCTTGGAAATGGATAAGGTCACCCGCATCGTGGACAGCTTGATCGAGCAGGGGCTGGCCACGCGTAACCCGGACCCAAAGGATCGCCGCAAGGTCGTGATCGCGCTCTCGGCGCGCGGCAAGCGGGTGAATACGCAGCTCGAACAAATGATCGTCGAGATGGAACGCGAGTTTCTGATCGTATTGAGCCGGGCCGAGCGCGAGACGTTTTACAACGTGCTCGACCGCTTGCAGGCGCGCGCCAATCAGGTATTCGGCGAGAAGCGCATCTGGAAGGCCGCATCAAGCTGACGGTTGCCACCGCAGCAACATGCGTCCCGCTGATTAGAACTAGCCGGCGTCGTGGTGTATATTCCGCCCAACAAAATCCAGGGAGGAATGGCATGACCACGCGACGGCAGGTGCTGCGGGCAGGCGGCGCGCTCGTTCTTTCGTCACTCACGGATCTGGACGCCTTCGCGGAGGAATCCTATCCGGCGCGCGAGGTCCACGTGATTGCCGCGTATCCGCCCGGCAGCGGCGCCGACGTGTTCACGCGCTACTTCGCCGAGAACATGCGCCCCTTTTTGGGGGGCACCGTTATCGTCGAGAACAAGGTCGGAGCCTCCGGCAACCTCGCCCTCATCTATGTGTCGAAGGCAAAACCCGACGGCTATACCGTTCTCATTCACGCGCCGAGTGCGATCGCAGCGAACCTCTCGTTGTTCAAGAACCCCGGCTATGAGGCGAGCGCGTTCGATGTGCTCGGCAGCGTGTGCCGGCTGCCGTTCACGCTCAGCGTTTCACCATCGAGCCCGCACAAGACACTGCAGAGCCTGATTGCCGCGGTGCGCGCCAAGGGCGCCAACGCGAGCTACGGGACGACGGCGCCGACCGGGCAGGTTGCCGGCGCCATGATGAAGAATATTCTGAAGCTCGCAGTCGTCGAGGTTCCGTACCGCACCGCGGCCGATTCGGTGAACGATCTCGACAGCGGCGCCGTGGACTACATGATGTACGACCCGATCTTCGCCATCCCGCGGCATCGGGAGGGCAAAGTGCGCGTGCTCGCCATCAGCTCCAAGGAGCGCATGACCGCGGTGCCGGATATTCCAACCATGGATGAAAGCGGCGTGCCGGGCGTGGATATCATGGGCTGGTGGGGCGTTGCCGTCCCCGCAGGCGTGCCGCAGCCGATCAAAGACCAGATCAGCAGCGCGTTCCTGAAAATGGCGGAGAAGCCGGAGACCAAGGAGTGGCTGAGCAACCTGGGCGGCGACCCTTGGGTGGTCGGACCCGCGCAGGCACAGGCGCAGATGCTTAAGGACGTGAAGAACTGGGCGGATTACGTGCGGATCGCCAATATGGAGCCGAAGGGTTGAGCGTGAACTTACTTGGCTCGCCGCGCGCGCTGCTGGGTCGCCGGCGAGGACAGTTTGCTCATCAGGAAGTCGCGCAGCATATCGACGCGTTTTGGCCGCGGGCCGCCGGGAGGCGTTACCCAGTAGACCGCGCCAGACGCGAGCGTCCACTCCGGTAGCAGCCGCTGCAGCCGGCCGTCAGCCAGCGCATCGCGCACGATGAATTCCGGCAACACGCCGAGGCCGATGCCGGCGATGAGCGCGGGTATCATCGCTTCGCCGTTGTTGACGCGCAGCGGACCTGACGGGCGCACGCTCGCGGACTTGCCGTCCTTGGTGGTGAAGCGCCACGTTTCCGGCCCGATCGCATAGGTGTAACCAAGACAGGCATGATCCGCGAGCTGCAGCGGATGATTGAGACGTTCGTGTTTCTTCAGATAGCCGGGCGAGCCGACCAGATAGCGCTGGGTGTCGCACAGACGTCGCGCGACCAGTGAGGAATCCGGCAGCGCGCCGATCCGGATTGCGGCGTCGTAGCCGTCGCCGATCAGATCGACGATGGCGTCGCTCAGGTGCAGCTCGATGGTGACCTCCGGATAGCTCCCCAGGAACTCGGCGATCAACGGGGCGACGTGCAGTACGCCGAACGACATAGGGACAGCGAGGCGCACCAGACCGCGCGGCGTGCTTGACTGTGCCCGCGCGTCATCCTCGGCGGCTTCGGCTTCAGCGAGGATGTGCGCGGCGCGCGCGGACAGCTGGCGCCCGGCATCGGTCAAGGCGAGCCGGCGCGAGGTGCGGTTGAAGAGCCGCGTGCCGAGCCGCGCCTCCAGCCGGCTCACGGCTTTGGACACGGTGGCCTTGGACAGGTTCAGCTCGGCGGCCGCGCCGGCGAACGAACGCATGTCCACCACCTTGGCGAAAATGGCGAGGCCCTCAAGGTCCGGAAGGTTCGGCATAGGCTCAAAATTGGAAACGATGCTTTTCCATAGTTTCTATTTCTAAATCATGCCGGTGTCGATACCTCTTCATCAACAACGCGACGCACTTTGCAGGAGGTATCCCGTGATCGAACGTAGACCCTTCAACAAGCTCGGCGGCGAAGACCATGGCTGGCTCAAGGCCAAGCACCACTTTTCGTTTGCCGATTATCACGATGCGAGCCGCATGGGCTGGGGTTCGCTGCGCGTGTGGAATGACGACGAGATCGCCCCGAAAACCGGCTTCCCGCCGCACCCGCACGCCAACATGGAGATCATCACCTACGTGCGCGAAGGCGCGGTGACCCACAAGGACAGTCTCGGCAACGAGGGCCGCACCGAGGCGGGCGACGTGCAGGTGATGAGCGCCGGCAGCGGCATTCGCCACGCCGAGTACAACCTCGAGCCCGGCACGACGCGCATCTTTCAGATCTGGATCATGCCGCGCCAGAGAGGCGGCTCGCCCGCCTGGGGATCACAGCCCTTCCCGAAAGCGGATCGCTCCGGACGCTTTGTGACGCTCGCGAGCGGCTTTGCCGAGGATACGGATGCGTTGCCGATCCGCGCCGATGCGCGCGTGCTCGGCGCCAACCTCAAGGCCGGCGAGAGCGTGATCTACCCGCTCGGCAAGGCGCGCCATGGCTATCTGGTGCCGGCATCGGGCGCGATCGAGGTCGACGGCGTGCGCATCGACGCGCGCGACGGCGCGGCGATCACCGACGCCGACGAAGTGACCATCAAGGCCATTGCCGATTCCGAACTCGTGTTGGTGGACACGCAGTAACCCGTGTCTGCCGGCCACAAACAGATTAGATGGAGATGAACATGGCGAAAGTATTGGTGCTCTACTACTCGGCCTACGGTCATATCGAGGCAATGGCGAACGCCGTGGCCGAAGGCGTGCGCGAAGCCGGCGCACAGGTCGATATCAAGCGTGTCCCCGAGCTGGTGCCGGAGGAGGTCGCGCGCAAATCTCACTATAAGGTCGATCAGGTCGCACCGGTCGCCAAGATCGAAGACCTTGCCAATTACGACGCGGTCATCGTCGGTGCGGGGACGCGGTTCGGGCGCCTCAATTCGCAGATGGCCAACTTCCTCGACCAGGCCGGCGGTCTCTGGGCGCGTGGCGCATTGAACGGCAAGGTCGGCGGTGCGTTCACGTCGACGGGGACCCAGCACGGTGGTCAGGAGACGACGCTGTTCTCCATCATCACCAATCTCCTCCACTTCGGCATGGTGGTCGTCGGCCTTGACTACGGCTACGCCGGGCAAATGACGCTGGCGGAAATCACCGGCGGCTCGCCCTACGGGGCAACGACGATTGCCGGCGGCGATGGCTCGCGTCAGCCCACCGCCAACGAGCTTGCGGGCGCGCGCTACCAGGGTCGCAAGGTCGCGGAGGTCGCAAACAAGTTGCACGGCTGACCTCGCCGCGGGAGAGTGCTAAATGGCGGGCGCCCTGCTTGGCGCTCGTCATTGCGCCGTACCCAGAGGAGAAGCTCATGCGATTGTTCGACGCCGGACTGGCTGCGGGGATGTTGGCCATCCTGGCTCTGGCGGCTCCGGCTGGCGCCACGCCCGTGCTGTCGAGCACGGCCGTACTCAAGACTGCGGCAGACAATCCTGTCACTCAAGTCCAGTGGATCGGCTGGGGCAACGCCTGGCAGGCGCCGCGCTATCGCTGGCACAAACGGCCGGTTTTTTTTCGGGGGTATCGGCCGTGCTATGGTCCGCCCTACGGCTACTCCAATTGGGGTTATTACAATTACGGTCCGTGCGGCGCGCCCCACACCACTGTTCCCTGGTGGTACGACCTGACGCGCTGACGGCCTTGCGCGTACAAACGTGAGCGTTCCAGATCTTCAGCAACGGCCGCAAGTCATCATCGTCGGCGGTGGCCCTGTCGGTTTGGCACTGAGCCTCGAGCTCGGCTGGCGCGGCGTGCGTTGCCTGTTGCTGGAGCAAGGCGACGGCAAGATCGTGCAGCCGAAGATGAACGAGGTGAACGCCAGGACGATGGAGTTCTGTCGTCGATGGGGCATCGTCGACGACGTGTTGAACTGCCCGTTCCCGGCCGATTTCCCGCTCGACAGCGCGTTTGTCACAAGCCTGTGCGGCTACGAGCTGGGCCGCGTCGAGCGTCCGGCGCGGGCGCACCAGACGCCCGACCCGCACAGCCCTTATCGGCTGCAGGCCTGCTCGCAGTTCTGGTTTGATCCGATTCTGCAACGCGCCGCGCGGTCCTATCCGTCGGTGACGTTCGGCTATCGCTGTCGGCTCGACGCGTTTGAGCAAGATCAGGGTGGCGTCACGGTTCGCTTTACGGATCTCGAGAGCGGAGCACAGCAGGTTCTGCAAACCGATTATCTGGTCGGCTGTGACGGCGCGGCGAGCCTCGTGCGCGAAGCGCTTGGCATCCGCATGCTCGGGAAAGGCACCATCGGCTATCCGATCCATATGTTTTTCCGCGCGCCGCAATTGCTGGAAGATAGCGGCCGCCAGCTCGCGACATTCTATTTGATGGTTGACCAGGAGGGGCTCTGGGGCAACCTGCGCATCATCGATCCGGCAAGCGGTTTCTGGCGCTTGATGGTTGATCGCACCGATGGAAACCTGACGCCCGAGCGGGTCGACCGCGAGGGCATTCTCCATCGCGCGCTCGGACGCGCCTATCCGGTCGAGTGGCTCGGCGTGAATATCTGGCACCGGCGCAGCCTCGTGGCCGAGCACTATGGGCGCGGCCGCGTCTTTCTCGCGGGCGACGCGGTGCATCAACTCTCGCCGACGGGCGCGCTCGGCATGAATTCGGGTATCGGCGATGCCGTCGATCTCGGCTGGAAGCTGGCCGCCGTGGTGCACGGCTGGGGCGGGCCGAACCTGCTCGCGAGCTACGATGCCGAGCGCCAACCCGTCGGTTTGCGCAATGTCGGCATTGCGACCGATATGTATCAGAACAACGAAAGCTTCGGCGGGACGACCGCTGATCTGGAACGCGACGATGCGGCGACGCAAGAGCTGCGCGAACGACTGGGCGCTGAGTTGGAACGCGTCGTCGGCCGTGAATTCCGCACCGCCGGGGCGCAGCTCGGATATCGCTATGAAGGCTCGCCCATCTGCGTTGCAGATGGGACGCCGGCGCCGCCCGATCCGATGGAGATCTATGTTCCCACCGCGCGGCCGGGCTCGCGCGCGCCGCACGCCTGGCTCGCAGACGGTCGCAGCACGCTCGATTTGTTCGGACGCGGCCTTGCGCTGTTGCGCTTCGCGGAAGGCGCTGACACAACGGGTCTCCACGAGGCAGCCGCGAAACGTGGCGTACCCGTCTCGGAGGTCGCAATCGCTGATCCCGCGGCCGCGGCGCTCTATGAGCAAGCCCTTGTGCTGGTCCGCCCCGATGGCCATGTTGCCTGGCGCGGTGACGCCTTGCCGTCCGACGCGGGACGGATGGTGGATCAGCTCACCGGACGGGCGTGAAGGACGACGAGTTAGCCATGAGCTCACAATGGCAGTATCAAATCCGCTTTGACGTGGCAGATCAGTCCGAGGCCGAGGCGCTGCGCCGCAAACAGTCTGAACCATCGCTCAAGCCGTTGAATGACGTGCTGGCCAAGCACCGCGCCGTGGCGAAATGTCAGTTCGATGCTTTCGCGGACTATGTGGCGGCAGCGGAAGCAGAGGGCGTCGACAGATATCCGCTTCATGCGTGGACCAAAGCGACGATCGAGAATCCGGCGAAGAAGGAAAAATATCTGAAGTCGTTCACGATCTACGTGGAGGATCAGGAAGTATATTCCAAACAAATTGCTGACGCTCTGGAAGCCGATCTGCAGCCGCTCGCCGCATCGCGGGCTGATCACGCGGCTTGCCAAGTACGACACAAATCCTGCCAATAACCCGCAACCACCGGCGCGCTCGGGTACGTGATCCAGCTATTGTTTGGTGGACAGGGCCTTGTGCAGCGCGCCTGCCGCTTCACTCAATGCCTCGCGATGGAGGATATCGTCGGCGGGCAGCTTGGCGACCGTGCCGGCGACGTCGCGCAGGATCTCGGCGAGCAGGCCATAGTTGAGGTGCAGGTGGACGCTTTTGCGCGTCTCGGCATCGCCGGGTCGCTCCAGCGTCAGCGCCAGTCCGGTCGTATCGAGGTGCGCTTCGAAGCGTGAGGCGCGATCGAACGTGCCGATGTACAGCTTGTCCGGGTATTCCAGCGCCACTTCGGCTTTGTCGGGCAGCGGTTTGGTCATCACATCAGCGCCAGCGATATCGCCACTGCTGACGCGACCGCCGCAACCGCGATGGTCATGTCGTCCCCGTCAATCCGCCACCACCACCTGGGTTGCGGTGCGGCGATGGCTTTCGCCCGGCTCGCGGCTCCTGGCTGGCGCCGGAAGCGCCGCGGTTCATAGGTCGGATACGATCGCATGGTCCCACCCCGTGATTAGTGACTTTTTCACCTTAATGACGGTTGGGGCAGCGGGAAATTCAGATATCGTCCCTAAGGGAAATGCCGTAGGGCGGGTCGCCTTTTACCGGCCAACGGTTGCCTAGCGCGCCTGCGGGTAGAACCGCTCCCCGTTCGTCCACTCGCGGATGTCGTTGTCGAGCACCCATTGGGCGAGGTCGTCGTGACGCACGATCCACACCTTTGGGAAGCCGCGAATGTATTTGAGGATGCGATCGACCTGCGCGGCAATCAGCGGCCGGCCGCCGAAGTGGCAGTGCACCGTGATGTTGAGATAGGACGTGGGCTCGTTGGCGTAGAGGTAATCGAACGTGTCCTTGTAGACATCGTACCAGTCGCGCGGATTGGCGCGCAGCACGCGGTGGTCGGCAAAATCGGAGTGGGGCAGGGCGACGAGCTTGCGCGATCCAACCTCGACGCAGAACGGCAAGTCGATGTGGTTGTAGTCGCCGTACCAGAGAAAGCCCTCCTCGGCGACGAAGGTCTCGGTGTGATTGGTTGATGCGAGCACCGGGCTGAGCCAACCCTTGGGCGTCTCGCCGGTGACCGCGTGAACGATGTCCTTCGTCTTGCGGATCAGCGCGCGCTCCTCCTCCGGCGTGAGGTAAGCGAGGATCGAGTCCTGCAGATAGGAATGGGCGCTGATCTCGTGACCCGACGCGATGATCTGCTTGGCGGCGGCGGGGTTGAGCTCGAGCGAGTGCGCGTTCGCCGCGAAGGTGGCCGGAACCTGGTTCTCATCGAGGATTTTCAGCAGCCGCCAGACCCCGGCGCGCACCCCATACGTGCCCCAGGTCATCGCGGCGCGGTCGTGGGTGCCGGGCTTGAGCGCCGTCGTCTGCACTGAGAACGGCGGCCCCTTGCCGTCGGACCAGTTCTCCAGCAGGCACGTCACCACCACCGCGATGCGTGCCTGGTTCGGCCATTCAAATCCGCGCTGCGCCATGACGCAAACCCCTACTTCGCCCAGAGCCGTTGACTGGCGATCCGCGCGCCTTCGACCAGCGCCGCGAATTTCGCCCAGACGATCGACGGGTGCACCTCGTTCGACCCGGCGAACGACGCGAAGCCGCAATCGGCGCTGGCGATCACGCGCTCGCGTCCGACCACATCGGCAAAGCGCGCAATGCGCTGTGCCACCAGCTCGGGATGCTCGACCAGGACCGTCGATTGCGTGATCACGCCGGGTAGCAGCACCTTGTTGTCGGGCAGCTTGGCGCGGCGCCACTCATCGACCTCATGCTCATGCCGCGGGTTCGCGGCTTCGAACGAGTAGCCGCCGGCGCGGACTTTCAGAATGATGTCGATGATGTCCTTGAGCTGCATGTCGTGAACGCGCGGCCCCATGTTCACGCTGTAGCAGGTGTGAAAGCGGACACGGTCTTCCGGGATGCCGGCGAGCGCGGTGTTGAGCGCTTCGACCCGCACCTCCGCCCATTTGCGGCACTCGGCAATGCTCAACTCCGGCCGCATGATGTAGTAGGTGACCAGGAACGGGTCGTCGATCTGCAACAGGAATCCGGCATCGACGATCGCCTTGTATTCCTCCCGCATGGCGTCGGCGATGGCGAACACGTACTCTTCGGCCGAGGGATAGTAGGCGTTCGGCGTCGTCGTCTCGATGTTCGACGGCGCAATCGCCGGGACGAAGGCCTCGGTCGCATTCACGCCCTGCAGCGCGGCCTTCAGGGCTTCCAATTCTGCTTTGATCTGCGCATGGCCCTTGTATTTGATCGGGCCGGCGCAAACGATCAGCGCGCGCCGGCGCCGGGAGCTGACTTGCTCGGCGACGGCGGACTGATAGTAATCGGGAAAGTCCCTGGTCTCGCGCGTGTTGGAGAATGGGTTGGGCCGCACGCCCTCGCGCTGCTCCAATCCGTCGAGCCGCTGGGCCGCGTAGGTGATGAAACTTGGCTTGCCCATTTCGCCGTCGCTGACGACATCGAGACCGGCCGCGACTTGCTCTTTCACGCTATCTGCCACCGCCTGGCGAACGCGCTGCGCGAATGCGGCATCGTCGACCGGCTTGCCATCCTGGCGCGCCAGCATCAGTTCAAACAGATCGTCGGGGCGCGGCAGGCTGCCGACATGCGTGGTCAGTATGCGGTCGGTACTGAGTTTCATCTTGGTCCTGTGGTTGGGATTTACGTCGTGGTTCGTCAGTGTGCGCGCAGGCTCAGCGCCCGATCGATGAACGTGTTGTCATAGGTCGCGGCGAGATCGATCTTGGCGTCCTTCATCGTATCTTCGTAGGTCACGAGATTGCGGTAGGTGATCTGTGCGGCATCCGGCGTGATGCGGCCGTCCGGTGAGACGCGCGTGCGGTTGTTCTCGATCATGGTCCGGTAGAGCACGCGATCGCCGGCGTAGTACTCGGGAGGTACCGCGGCGACAATCGCATCGGTCGATGCCTTGTTCAGCCAGTCGAGCGCCGCGCTGACGGCATTGACGAAGGCCTGCACGGTTTTCGGATTCTGTTCGGCGAACCGGGCGGGAACATAGAACGCCGAGGCGGCAAATGAACCGCCGTAGAGGTAATCGAGGTCCTTCTGCTGGCGCGTATCGAGAATGACGCTGATGGCGCCGTCCCGCTGCAGCAGCGAGATCACCGGGTCGAAGTTGGCGATGGCGTCGAGCTTTCCGGATTTCACCGCCGCCACGGCGCCCGGACCGCCACCCACGCCGATGATCGCGACATCGTCCGCCGTGAGCGAGGCTTTGCCGAGCAGCATGCGCAGCCCCATGGCGCTGGCCGAGCCCGGCCCCGTCACGCCGATCTTCATGCCTTTGAGATCATTGAACCCATGATAGGACGGCGCTTTGTCCTTCTGCACGCCGACTACTAAGCCGAACGAATTCGCCTGCAGCGCAATCGCTTTGAGGGCGATGCCTTTCGCTGCCATATAGATCGTGTGCTCATAGGCTCCGCAGCCGATGTCGGCGCTGCCGCCGACCAGCGCCTCGAGCGCTTTGTTGCCGGCCTGGAAATCGCTGACCTCCACGTCAAGCCCTTCCTGCTTGAAGTAGCCGCGCTGCTCCGCAATCGTGAGCGGAAGATAGGCGACCAGTGCCTTGCCGCCGACCGCAATGCGCAGGCTCGGTTTTTCCAGATTAGCTGCATGGGCTGGGAGCGCCGCGATCAGCAAAGCAAGCAGCGCGGCGTATCGAGCCGGCATTGTTTGGTTCCTCCCTCGTCGGCGCTTGAAGTCGCGCTTACACATTTCGGATATGTTTGCGGTGCAGTATGACGATACGAAACCAATAGGCAATGCCGTCCAACGCAACGTTGATGCGCGCACCCAAAATCGCCGGCTTGCAACGCCCGGATCGCGCCCCGTAAACTGCCAACTCATCGGGAGGAAGCTGATGCCGGTCCGTTTCGGTGCGTGCGCCGTCAATTTGCTTTCCGGCGCGACGTTTCTGTTCGTCGCCTTCGCGACTCCTGCATTTGCGGAGACCGACTACCCGTCGCGGCCCATCAAGCTGGTGGTGCCGTTTCCGGCCGGTGGCGGCATCGACGGCACCGCGCGTATTGCCGCGGCGGCGCTGAGCAACGTGGTCGGCCAGCAGGTCGTCGTGCAGAACATCGGTGGCGCCGGCGGCGCCATCGGGACCGACTCGATCGCCAAGGCGGAACCCGACGGCTATTCGCTGCTCTATCACTCGACGACAGGGATCGTGCACGCGGCCGTAACCGAGAAACTGCCCTACGACTGGTTGCGCGATCTTGCGCCTGTCGCGATCATCACCCGATTTGCTCCGGTGATGATCATCGCCCCGACGGTTCCGGCCAAAGATCTCAAAGAGTTCATCGCGCTGTTGAAGGCGAACCCGGGAAAATACAGCTTTGCCTCATCAGGAACCGGTACCGCCGTCCACCTTGCCGAGGAGTTGTTCAAACAGAAAGCCGGCGTCGATATGGTGCATGTGCCCTATCGCGGCACTGCGTCGGCGATGCCCGATATCCTGGCCGGACGCGTCGCTATGATGATCGACGGCGTGCCGGTGCAGACGCCGAACATCCGCAGCGGCAAGGTCCGCGCGCTGGCGGTGACGACGAGCACACGCTCGCCGGCGCTTCCTGACGTTCCGACCATGAAAGAGGCTGGCCTCGATTACGAGGTGCCGTTCTGGACCGCAATCTATGCTCCCGCGGCAACGCCGAAGCCGCTGATCGCCCAACTCGAGGTGGCGCTACGCACCGCGCTGCGCGATCCGATGGTCGTCAAGCAGCTCGACGAGCTTGGCACCGAGGCCGTCGGCTCGACGTCGGGCGAGCTCGACGCGTTGACGCGGCAGCAGTTCGCGCTTTACCGCGGCATTGTGCAGCAGAACCGATCATTGCTGGGTGAGCCGTAGCCTTGAGGGTGCAGCCGCGGCTCTGCTAAACTGGAACTGGCGCGGGGATGCTTCGTTGGGTGAAAGGAGCATTGACGCCATGAGCCAGATCGATACGCGACGAAGACCTCACCGAAGTCGAAATTTTCGACTACGCGCGGCGATTGTTTGAAGCGCGCGGTGCCAAGGCGATTGCCGAAGCGGCGCAGAAGGCCCGATCGTTCGAACAGCAAGGCGAGGGCGAGCAGGGCCGCACATGGCGGCACATCGAAGCTGCGCTGCGGTCGCTGCGCGGCCCTGTCGCGAGTTGATCATCTCCGTCAACTTGTTGACCTCTGGTTACTGGCGGCCATCCTTCGAGACGCATGCGTGCTCACGCACGCATGCTCCTCAGGATGAGGGCTGTGGTTGGTTGCGGCGCTTCAACAACTTCAGCCCTCATCCTGAGGAGCACGCGCTTGCGCGTGCGTCTCGAAGGATGGCCAAGGGCGATGGTCTCGACTGCGGCTTTCCTTCGAGATGCCTGGCTGCGGGCCAGGCTCTCAGGACGAGGGCTGCAGAAAGCGACCGCAGCGCGTATTCAATTCGTCAGTGCCTGAAGCGGCGAGGGGATCCTCCCCCGCCGGGCGATGAAGCGCTGGCTCGAGTTCCTGTTCACCGCGATGATCGGCGCGTGACCAAGTAGTCCGCCGAAATTGACGCGATCGCCGACGCCCTTGCCGGCGACCGGAATGATGCGCACCGCCGTCGTCTTCTTGTTGATCATGCCGATCGCGGCTTCGTCGGCGATGATCGCCGACAGTGTCTCAGGCGGCGTATCGCCTGGCACCGCAATCATGTCGAGGCCGACCGAGCACACCGACGTCATGGCTTCGAGCTTGTCGATGGTGATGGCGCCTAGCTCCGCCGCGTCGATCATGCCTTGATCTTCCGACAGCGGGATGAATGCGCCCGAGAGCCCGCCGACATAGCTCGAGGCCATGGCGCCGCCTTTCTTGACCGCGTCATTGAGCAGCGCCAGCGCAGCGGTTGAGCCGTGGGTGCCGACGCGCTCGAGCCCGATCTCTTCCAGGATGCGCGCGACGCTGTCGCCTTCCGCCGGTGTCGGCGCCAGCGAGAGGTCGACGATGCCGAACGGAATCCCCAAGCGGTTCGCCGCCGCGCGCCCGACCAGTTCGCCCGCGCGCGTGATCTTGAAAGCGGTGCGGCGGATGATCGCCGTCAAGGTGCCGAAGTCGACGTCGCCTGCCGCCTTGATGGCGCGGTAGACCACGCCTGGTCCGCTTACCCCGACGTTGACGACGCTGTCGGGCTCCGACGTGCCGTGGAAGGCGCCGGCCATGAACGGGTTATCCTCGACCGCGTTGCAGAACACGACGAGCTTGGCGCAGCCGATCGAACCCGCCGCCGCGGTCAGCTCCGAGGTTCGCCGGATCACGTGTCCCATCTCGGCGATCGCATCCATGTTGAGGCCGGCGCGGGTCGAACCGACATTGATCGATGCGCAGACGCGTTGCGTACCGGCGAGTGCCGCGGGCAGCGCCGCGATCAGGTTGGTATCGACGGCGCTCATGCCCTTTTCGACCGAGGCCGAAAAGCCACCGATGAAGTCGACCTTCAGCTCGCGTGCGGCCTGGTCGAGGGTTTCGGCGATACGGACAAATTCCGCACCGCTGCACTTTCCGGCGATGAGCGAGACAGGCGTCACCGCGATCCGGTTGTTGATGATCGGCAGCCCGAACTCGCGCGTGAGATCGGTGCTGACGCGATGCAGGTCTTTGGCGACACGCGTCACTTTGTCGAAGATATTCCGGCAAAGCGTGCCGGCGTTGTCGCTCACGCAATCAAACAGACTGATCCCGACCGTGATGGTGCGGATGTCGAGCTGCTCGGTCCGCACCATCTCGATGGTTTCGAGGATCTCCTCACCGGAGAAATTGAGCTGCCGCATGCGCTAGATCCGATGCATGGCTTTGAAGATTTCTTCGCGCTGGATCTCGACCTTCACGCCGAGATTCGCTCCTTTGCGTGCCAGGTTGTCCGCCAGGGCTTCGAACGAGATCGTCGCTGCCGATAAATCCACCATCATGATCATGGTGAAGAACTCGCGGATCACCGACTGGCTGATGTCGAGAATATTGACGTTGGCCTCGGCAATCACATTGGCGATGCCGGCGATGATGCCGACTCGATCGGAGCCAATGATGGTCACGATGGCGCGGCCGGAGAGCGGGGCCTGCTGGGCCGCTGGTCGAGGTCCGGGATCCGTCTTGCGGCTTGGTCGAGGCGTGCGGGGACTTTTCATGGAGGAGGCATTCTGCCGATTCGGGTTCGGCTATTGAACGCCTCGATGACCGGGGGTCAAGCGTGAGCAACGCGGATTAACGCGAGCTGGCGAGGCTCGTCGCGGTGCACTTCCCGAGCGCCCAGCGGGCGTTCTTGCGAACCTCTGGATCCGGATCATTCACTATCGCCTCGAGCAGCGGCCGCGCGGCCGGATCGGCGATCTCGCCGAGCGCCGCGGCCGCCTCCTTGCGCAAATTGGCCTGCGCGTGCGCGAGGCTCGGGGCAATCGCCGGGATTGCTCCGGCAACCTTAAGCTTGCCCAGGCTGCGTACGGCCTTGAGCCGCACCTGCCAGAACTCATCGTTGAGCGCCTGGACCAGCGCGTCCGCCGCCTGCAGCCCGAACTTGTTGCTGCCGATCGTCTCCGCCGCCACTTCCCGCACCATCCAATCGGTGTCCGACAGCGCGCGCGCGATCGCGTCGGCCGCCGATTTGGTCATGGAAAACGCAAGCGCGCTGACCGCCGCCCGGCGCACGTTACGATCGGAGTCCGTCGCCGCCGCCGTCAGCGCGGGGATTGCTTCTTCAAGCTTGAGAAACCCGATCACGCCGATCGCCTGAACGCGGACCGAGGCGTCGGGATCGCGCAGCGCGTCCAGCGCCGGTTTGAGCGCATCGCGCCGCCGCACTTCTTTCAGGGCGCGCAATGCGCTCATGCGCACAAACGCGTCGGCGTGGGTGACGAGGGGCAGAATGGGATCGGCGCTCGCCGGATCCTTCAACTCCGCCATGCTGTCGCTGGCTGCCAAAGCGACCGGCTGCTCGGGATCGATCAGAAGGGCTGCCAGCGCGGCCGCGACGGCTGGGCCATCAAACTCGCCGAGCGCCAGTGCCACCTGCTGCCGCACGCCGGGGTCGGGGTCGGCGAGCAGCGTCTCGAGATAGCGGATCGCGGCCGGGTCACCCGAATTTCCCAGATCGATCACGGCAACGCGCCGCTCGGCGGGTCCGCGGCTTGCAACCGGCTGCCGATGTCATCGATATCGTCGTAGGCCTCGAACAACTCGGGCATGGCTCACCGCAGCAGGTAGGGAATGTTCACTTTAACGGCGCCGGTCGGACAATCGGCTTCGCACGGCATGCAATACCAGCACTCGTCGTAGGCCATGTAGGCTTTCTTGGTCATGTCACTGATGCGCAGCACGTCGAGCGGGCAGACATCGACGCAAACGGTGCAGCCTTTATCGGCGATGCATTTCGCGTCGTCGACGACGACCGGAACCGAGGTATGGGTGGTTGCAAGGGGCATCGGTGGTCTCTCCAACTTTCTCAGGCATGCGCCCGGATGCGCTGCTTGTCGTAGAGATCCTTCTCTTCGTCGGCGATCGGGACGATGTAGGGCGCAACCGCACGCTTCTCGCTGGTCATGCGGCCGTTCTGTTTGCTCAGCAGAGTGTGGCAGAACCAGTCGTCATCGTTCTTGTCCGGATAGTCGGTGCGCAGGTGATAAAGGCCCCAGCGGCTTTCGGCCCGGTAGAGCGAGGCGTGCGCCGCCATGTCGGCGCAGTCGAGAATCGATTGGGCTTCCAATGCGCGCAGCAGCTCATGCGCATTCGAGGCAATCATCTGCTGCTCCATGTCGTCGCGAACTTCCGCCAGGCGCCGCTGCGCCAGCTCGTATTTGCGCGTCACCTTGGGTGGCTGCAGATAATCGTTCACCAGCCGGCGCGTCTTGAATTCGATCTGGTTCGGCGGAATTCCGTCGTCGCGGCGTGTCGGCGCCAATACGCGCTCGCGCTCGCGCTCCACCTGACCCGCATCGAACGGCGCAAAATCGACGTGCTGCGCGTAGCTCATGGCATCCTCGCCCGCCACCGACCCGTTGGTGAACGCGCCCAGCATGTAGTTGTGCGGGACGCTCGCCATGTCCCCTGCCGCATAGAGGCCGGGCACGGTGGTGCGGGCAAACTCGTCGACAAACACTCCGGATGCACTGTGGCCCGAGCAGAACCCGATCTCGGAGATGTGCATCTCCACCATGTCGCGGCGATAGTCAGTCCCGCGTCCGTCGTGAAACAATCCGCGCGTCGGCCGCTCTACGTTGTGCAGGATCGATTCGATTTCGCTGATCGTGTTCTCATGCAGATGGTCGAGCTTGAGGAATACCGGGCCCTTGCCGGACTGCAGCTCGTTGTAAAACTCAAGCATCATCTGGCCCGACCAGTAGTCGCACTCGATGAAACGCGAGCCTTGGTTGTTGGCCGTGTAGGCGCCGAACGGTCCCGCCACGTAGGCGCAGGCGGGGCCGTTATAGTCCTTGATCAGCGGATTGATCTGGAAGCACTCGAGGTTCGCCAGCGCCGCACCCGCGTGATACGCCATGGCGTAGCCGTCGCCGGAGTTGGCCGCGTTCTCGTAGGTCCCGAACATGTAGCCGGATGTCGGCAGTCCGAGCCGGCCGGCCGCACCCATGCACAGGATCACGGCCTTCGCTTTCAAGATGAGAAACTCGGCGGTGCGGGTATTCACTGCGATGGCGCCGGCAACGCGCCCGTCATCGGCGGTCAGCAACCGAGTCGCCATGTAGCGATTGGAGATCAGGATGCGGCTGCGCCGCAGTTGGCGATAGAGCGCCTTCTTCACGGTGTCGCCGTTCGGCATCGGCAGCACGTAGGTGCCGAGGTGATGCACCTTCTTCACGGCGAAATCGCCGTTCTCATTTTTCAGAAAGCGGATGCCGAAGCTGTCGAGCTCCTCGATGATCGAGTAGCATTTCTGCGCGTATTTGTAGACCGGCTTCTGATCGACGATGCCGTCGTTGGCGATGGTGATCTCCTTGGTGTACTGCTCCGGCGTGGCGTAGCCGGGTATCACCGCATTGTTGAGGCCATCCATCCCCATCGAGATCGCGCCGGAACGTTTGACATTGGCCTTCTCGAGCAGGATGACGGTCGCGTTGGGGTCCTTGAGCTTGGCTTTGAGCGCCGCCATCGGACCCGCGGTTCCGCCACCGATCACCAGCACATCGCAGGAGACTTCGGCGAGCCCATCGACAATATCATCCATCATTCAGCCCCGGAGGTGTGTGCCAATGCACGGCCAGCATCGGCCATAACCGCCTGGGTCGGTAGCAATTAGTTGTCAGCTCATCATCGTTCCACGAATGCCTTCTCGATGACGAAATGGCCAGGCTCGCCGTGACTGCCTTCGATAAACCCGCGCTCGATCAACAGATTGCGCAGCTCGGCGAGCATGCTCGGGCTGCCGCACATCATCACGCGGTCGCTCTCGAGATCGAGCGGCGGCAAGCCGATGTCCTGGAACAGCTTGTCGCTCGCAATCAGGTCGGTGATGCGGCCGCGGTTGCGGAACGGCTCGCGCGTCACCGTCGGGTAATATTCGAGCTTGTCGCCGATGATCTCGCTGAAGACATCGTCCCGGCGCAACCCGTCAACGAGCTCCTCTCCGTAGGCCAGCTCGGACACTTGGCGACAGCCGTGAACCAGGATCACCTGGTCGTAGCTCTCGTAGACCTGCGGGTCTTTGATCAGGCTGGCAAACGGCGCGAGCCCGGTTCCGGTCGAGAGCAGGAGCAGCCGGCGTCCCGGCAGCAGGTTGTCAATGACAAGCGTGCCGGTCGGCTTGCGACCGACCAGGACGATGTCGCCCTCGCGGATCTTCTGCAGCCGAGAGGTCAATGGGCCGTCGGGCACCTTGATGCTGAAGAACTCGAGCGTTTCCTCATGGTTTGCGCTCGCCATGCTGTAGGCGCGCAGCAGCGGGCGGCCCTCGACCTCGAGGCCCATCATGGTGAACTGGCCGCTGCGAAAGCGGAAGGCGCGATCGCGCGTGGTGGTGAAACTGAACAGCGTATCGGTCCAATGCCGAACGCCGAGGACCTGTTCTCTGTTGAAGCTGGACATGCTCGGATGTGGTCAAAAGTGGCGGGCGGGTGTGGTCTATCAAAGCCAATGCGCACGCCAACATGAGACTGAACAGCGCAGTCAATTAGTTTCTAAAAATTTTGAGCCCTAAAGGTCGGGCGTTTCACAAATGCATGACCCGCCAGCAATTAATTGCTCGCGCCGCGACCATACGCCGCTCATCCTCGACCGCGGAGGTTTCATGTCGCTCGCCGATTCGCCTTTTTCCGCCCCGATCGGGGTCCAAGCGGTGGCCTATTCCGCCGACGGCAGCGAGCTGCATGTAACGCTCGCCACGGGCGAACGGATGATGATCGCCGCTACCACGCTGCGCGCGGCCTGTCGCTGCGCCCACTGCCGACGGGCACAGATCGACGGTGCTTTTCCCGAGAGGTTCGTTCACCTCACGATCAGCGAGGTTTCGTGGGTGGGTGGTTACGGTATCAACGTCGCGTTTTCCGATGGTCATGCACGTGGCATTTATCCGTTTTCCTACCTGAGCGAGATTGCCAGCCAGGAATAGCTATTGTCCCTTCGCGGCTCTGACGCAGGCTTGCCGGTTATTTCGTTTATGTTTTGGCGCTGGCGAGAAATAAACGAGCCCAGAATAGTTAATCAAAATAATAGACAAATTGGAACCCCTCGCGATATGCCGTTCATCATGTTGCGGCAATCGACAAGGGAGCATGCGTTGCCCACGACGATGGAAGCCGGGCTACGAGACTCACACAACAGAGCCCGGCCGGAACGCGTCGGAGGCGATGAACACTTTGATTTTGTTCGATCTTGCCTCGCGAATACTGGCACGGAGCTTGCTGCTTGCGGATTGATCCTGAACGCGGGGCCCTCGATGCAGGCCTATGCAGCAAGTTCATCTGTGATGTCTCACCGCAGCGGTGCCGCACATCCTTCCACCTCGCACAGCAATGGCGCGCAGTCGCTGCTCCTCACGGATAGCGTCAACTCTATCGGTGGTCCGCCGCCGCTGCTGGCCGGACTTTCCCAGAGCGAGCGTGAGCACGTGCTCGCGCATGGCCGCAAGCGCGTGTTCTATCGTGGGCAGACGCTGTTCAATCAGGGCGCGAAGCACGACGGCATCTACCTGATCGAGAGCGGCCGCATCCGCGTTTTCTATATGGCTCCCTCCCAACGTGAGATCACGCTCGCCTACTGGCTCCCGGGCAACTTCGTCGGCGGACCGGAAATATTCGGCGAGGGCATCCACCAGTGGTCCGGGGTCGCGAGTAGCAACAGCGGCGTTGTGCATTTTTCCGGCAAGGACATGCGCAAGCTCGTGCTCGACGTCCCGACCCTCGCGGTCGGCCTGATCGAGGGCCTGACATTCAAAGGCAAGTGCTATTCGGCCCTGGCGCAGATGTTGGGAACGCGCTCGGTGACGGAGCGGCTCGCCCATCTGCTGCTGAATCTGGTCGAGCTCTATGGCGTGAAGGAAGCCGACGGCATCGCCATCAGCGCCGCCTTTACGCATGCCGATCTCGCCCACATGGTTGGCGCGACCCGCCAATGGGTCACTATCAGCTTGAAACGGCTGCAGGAAAAAGGCGTCGTGATCTCTCGCAAGTCGCGCATCATCGTGCGCCGGCCGGATGTCTTGCAGGAGATGCGCGGCCCCGCCGAATGAGCCAAGTGCCTACCGGTGCGGCGCGATCCCACCGAATTGCGCAAGAACTGGGCAGCGGATGTTTCGGGGGTAACTAATCAACTTCCTGTTTGAAACTCGCATTGCCTGCCCGTGGGGTGCGCCCACAATGCGCGGCAATAAACACTGAGGGATCAGGCCATGAGTCGGCATTGGGATCGGCGTTTTGTCTGGACGGCGCTGGCCGCCGCGGCGTTTGGTTGGACCTCCGTCGCCACCGGGCAGACCACCGTCACCATCGGCATCGGCACACAAGACACGACGACCAACACGGTCGGGACCGGCACCGTCGTTCGCGAGCTCAAACTGCTCGAGCGCTATCTGCCGAAGAACGGCAAATACGCCAACATCAAATTCGCGTTCGAATGGCAGAACTTCACGTCCGGTCCGCCCGTCACCAACGGCATGATGGCGAACAAACTGCAGTTCGGCATGATGGGCGACTATCCGCTGATCGTGAACGGCTTCACGTTCGAGAACAATCCGGAGTCGAAGAGCCGCCTGATCGCCGTCGCGGCCTACAACATCTACGGCTCCGGCAACGGCATCGTCGTCCACAAGGACTCGCCCTACTACGATCTCGCCGACCTGAAGGGGAAGCTCGTCAGCGTCCCGTTTGGTTCGGCGGCGCACGGCATGGTCCTCAAGGCGCTGCAGGATCGCGGCTGGCCGGCGGACGCGTTCCAGCTGGTGAGCCAGACGCCGGAGGTCGGCTCCACCAATCTGCAGGAAAAGAAGATCGACGCGCACGCGGATTTCGTGCCGTTTGCGGAGCTGCTGCCGTTCCGCGGCTTTGCCCGCAAGATCTTCGACGGTGCCGAAACCAACCTGCCGACCTGGCACGGCGTGGTCGTGCGCACCGATTTTGCCGAGAAGTATCCCGAGGTCGTGGTCGCTTATCTCAAGGCGGTGATCGCTGCCAACAACTGGATCCGTTCCGATCCCAAAACTGCGTCGGAGAAAATCCAGGAGTGGACCGGGATCAACAAAGAGGTCGTCTATATCTTTCTCGGGCCTGGCGGAAACATGACGACCGACCCGACCATCAAGCCGCAGCTCATCGACGCGGCCGTCCAGGACGTCAAGGTGCTGCAAAATCTCGGGCGTATGAAGGAGTTCGATCCGCACAAGTGGGTCGATGACCGCTACATCCGCCAAGCCTTCGCGGAGCTCAACCTCGACTACGACGCGCAGCTCAAGAAGCTCGAGAACTACGAGATCGCCGGCGAAGATTCGTACTGCAAGAAGCCGATCAGCGAACCGCGCAAGGCCGGCGAGGTCTGGATCGACGGCGAAGGTATCCTGCCGTTCAGCAGTGCGGCCTGCACGCTTGGCGCCTATGCGGAGTTCAAGCAAAAAGGCAAGAAGATCAACGTCGCCTATGTGTTCGACACAACCCGTGGAATCAAACTGTTCGCCGACCAGGTCTTCTACGTAGCCGGCGGTGATCCGACCGCGATCGCGCCCTTCATGCTGAAGTCGGAAGCCGACGCGTTCGCGACGAAGACGGGCGGCAAGGTGATGACCTTCGAGCAGGCGCTCAAAGCGACTGTGAGCGGAGGTTGATGCGTGAGCAGCGCCGCACTCAAGCTGAATGAAACGACGCCGAAACGGGGGGGCGAGGCCGGCCTGGCAATCGCGCCAGCCGCTGCGCGCGAGATGCAGCCGGCCGTTCCGGCGCGGTTCGCGACTTTGACGAAGCGATGGGCCGCCCTGCATCGCGTGCAACTGCGCAGCGTCGTGATCGGCGCGCTCTCGCTCATGGCGTTTCTCCTCGCCTGGTACCTGCTCACGCAATATCGGGTTAGCTTCCACGTCCGTTTCACCAATGTTCCGTCGCCGCCGCAGGTGTTCGAAAGCTTCACCCGCTCCCTGCATGATCAACGCTTCTTCAATCATGTGCTGCTGAGCTGTCGGCGCATCGCGCTCGGGTTTGTGCTCGCCGCCGTCGTCGCGGTGCCGCTCGGGCTTGTTATGGGACGGTTTCGCTTCGTGCGCGATGTGGTCTTCCCGGTGTCGGAGGTGCTGCGGCCGATCCCGGCGATCGCCTGGGTGCCGATGTCGATCATGTTGTGGCCGACCAACGAGGAAAGCATCGTCTTCATCACCTTTCTCGGGTCGTTCTTCCCGATCCTGCTCAACACGCTGCACGGCATGGCGACGGTCGATCCGGTGCTGGTGCGCGCGTCGCAATGCCTGGGCGCGAAGGAATTGTCGATCTTCCGCGAGGTGTACTTTCCGGCATCGCTGCCGAGCATTTTCACCGGCCTCACGGTCGGCATGGGCGTGGCCTGGGTGTCGCTGATCGCCGCCGAAATGATCTCCGGCCAGTTCGGTATCGGCTATTTCACCTGGGAGGCGTACTCGCTGGTGCAATACGCCGATATCGCGCTCGGCATGATCTGCATCGGCGTGCTCGGATTGGCATCCAGCGCCGCGATCCGCGGTCTCGGCCGTGTCGTCATGCCGTGGAGCCGCGCATGAGCGAGCACCTGGTGCCACCGGCCGGAGGCAAGGGACGGATCGAGGTTGCCGATTTTTGCTTGAGCTATGACACGCTCGACGGCTCGGTCGAAGCTGTTGCGGATGTGTCGATCAACGTCAATCCGGGCGAGTTCGTCTCGATCATCGGTCCATCGGGTTGCGGCAAATCGACCTTGCTCAATGCGGTTGCGGGGTTTCTCAAACCGACGTCCGGCAGCGTCACGGTCGATGGCGAAGCAGTCGAAGGGCCGAACGCCGATCGCGGCATGGTGTTCCAGCAATATTCGTTGTTCCCGTGGAAGACCGTACGCGAGAACGTCGAGTTCGGCCTGAAGATGAAGGGCATCGACCGCCACAAGCGCGAGAGCGCGGCCCGCACCCTGCTCGGGCTCGCGGGCCTGCTGGGGTTCGAGAACCATTATCCCGAACGCTTGTCGGGCGGCATGAAGCAGCGCGTCGGCATCGTGCGCGCGCTCGCGACTGGACCGAAAGTCTTGCTGCTGGATGAGCCGTTCGGCGCGCTCGACGCGCAGACACGGGTGATCATGCAGCAGATCCTCACCAACATGTGGCAGCGCCTCAAGATTTCCGTGCTGTTCGTGACGCACGATATCGATGAGGCGATCTTTCTCTCCGACCGCGTCTACTGCATGACGGCGCGCCCGGGAACCATCAAGGCCGAGATCGCAATCCCGCTCGAGCGCCCACGCCAGCAATCGATGATGATGTCGTCGGAATTCCTCGCGCTGCGGCGCGGGCTGATGTCGTTGATCCGCGAGGAGAGCCTCAAAGCGATGGGCGGCGAGGTCAACGACATCGCCCTCCAAGGGCTCAACATCGACCTGCACGGCCAGAGCCTAGCGGAGATCATCTAAGGCGCGCGCTGATCGCCAGTCAGCGCGTCAAGGTTGTAAGCATTTTTGTCAAAGAAGTGTCGTCGTGCATTCATCGCGGTAATATTTTCTTACTGTTTGTGAAGTCGCTATTGAGTTGCATCACGCCGGCCCCCTGTGGGTGGCTGCATGATGAAAACAAAACGCGCGACGCCACGTTAACGAAAAATGATCGGGCCGGTCATAATATCCTTGCCAACTCGGGCTTCAGCTTCGCGGGCACCCGAGGACTGTGTGGACGCCAAGTATTGGCTCTTATGTACCGAATTCCGGCGATAGTCCCGTTCGCCTCGCTCATATCGCAACTTCGTTGGCGTCCGTGGAGGCTTTTTCGTTCTGCGCAGTTCGACGCTACGTCCACGCGCTTGCCGCCGAACATGTCTGAGACACGCGAAGACGCATCCCGTCAAAGCGAGGCCAAGTATCGCGCGATCTTCGAAAATGCCGCTGTCGGTATCGCGCTTTTAAAACCGGATGGCTCCTGGCTGCAGGTCAATGACCAACTGCGTCAGTTTCTGGGCTATTCCACCGATGAGCTGGAACGCCTGACCTTCCAGGCCCTCACCTGCCCGGAGGATCTTGCGGCCGATCTCGCACAAGTCCGAAGAGTCCTGGATGGCGAGATCGACACCTATGACCTGGAAAAGCGTTACATCCGGAAAGATGGCAACCTGGTCTGGGCGCATTTGACCGTTGGGTGCATCAGAGCACCCGATAAAACGGTTGAACTGTTCGTGAGCGTCGTGGAAGACATCGGCGCTCGCAGGGCGGCGGAACTGGAGCTGCAGGCGATTTCCGAACGCGACCGGATCGAAGCTCAGGCGCAGATTGCATATCTGGCGCATCACGATGCGTTGACCGAGCTGCCGAACCGCCGCACGTTCGAGCTCTACTCGGAAGCGGCGCTCGAGCGTGCACGCACTTTGGGAGAGCAACTCGCTGTCGTCTATATTGGGCTTGATCATTTCAAGCAGGTCAATGACCTGTTCGGAACAGAAGTTGGTGACTCGGTGTTGTACGCGGTTGCGCAACGTCTTACCGATGCATTGCAGGACGCATTCACGGCACGCATGGGCGGAGACGAGTTTGCGATCGTGTGCAAGGCTCCGCAGCCGATGGGGGCGGAATATCTGGCTCGGTTGACTCTCGAGGGGCTCGGTGAAGCGCTTGATGTTGCTGGAAACAAGTTGCAGCTCGAAGCGAGCATGGGAGTAGCGATTTTCCCCGGCGATGCCGATAACATGGCCGACCTGATCGCCAATGCGGATAGTGCGATGGAACGCGCCAAGGCCGACGGCCGGCACACCATCTGTTTTTTTGATCGCCGAACCGATAGCGAATTGCGTGAACGACGTGCCTTACATCACGGCCTCCGATTTGCAGTCGAGCGTAATGAGCTTCACTTGGCATATCAGCCGCTGGTGGCGCCCGATCGTTCGGTCGTCGGGTTTGAAGTGCTGGCGCGGTGGCGGCATCCGGTTCATGGTGAGGTTCCACCGGCGAAGTTTATTCCGCTCGCCGAGCACGGCGGTCTGATTTTTTCCATCGGTCGTTGGATCCTACGGGAGGCATGCCGCGAAGCCGCCGCGTGGTCCAATCCGCTCGCTGTTTCCATCAATCTTTCGCCGATGCAGTTCAGACAGGGGCCTGAGCTGGTCGATCTGGTCCGGTTCACGCTGGAAGAAACCGGACTTGCCCCAAGCCGGTTGGAACTTGAGATCACCGAGAGGGGACTGGAGGGTGATCAAGCGCGAACCATCGCCTTGCTGCGGGACCTCAAGTCTATCGGGGTACGTATCGCCGTGGATGATTTCGGCACCGGATACTCCTCGCTATCGAGGCTCAAGGATTTCCCGCTCGACAAGATTAAGATCGATCAGTCGTTTGTCGCGGAAATTGACGTCAACCCGCATTCCAGCTCGATTACTCAGTCCATCATCACGCTCGGTCACGCGCTGGGCCTGGTGGTGCTCGCCGAAGGGGTGGAGACCGAGCAACAACTGGCCATCCTGACGCGGGACGCCTGCGACCAGCTGCAGGGCAACCTGCTCGGATGCCCTATGCCGATCCGGCACTACGCTGGTGTCGTGCAGCGTAACTGAATTCGCCTAAATTCTATCCGGCATCTTCGAGTGCGACCTCGGGGGAGGCCGATTGATCAACCGCGCTCGGCCACCGGTTTGCGATCACGCGCTTACCGGTGATGTTGTCGGCGGTCGATGACACGAGCCACAGCAGCGGTGGAACCATGATCGCCGGATCAAGCAGTGTGCTCCTGAGATGATCCGGAAAGCCCGGCGGGATCATGCCGGTCAGGGTCGCGCCGCCGGGCAGGAGCGCATTCACCGTCACGCCGGTCCCGGCGAGGTCCTGCGACCAGATGATCGTCTCGGATTCAACGGCGGCTTTGGAGGGCCCGTAGGGCGAGAAGCCGGCCCGCCGCATGGTGTCGCGGTTCATCGAGATGTTGATGATTCGGCCCCAGCGGTTGCGCAGCATCGGACGGACCGCGGCGCGCGCCATGAGGAACGGGCCGTTGATGTTGGTGTCGATCACCATGCGCCACGCTTTTGGATCCGCTTCCCAGAAGCGCGTCGGCTCGGTCATGAACGCTTCGCTGATGTATTTCATGCCGCGGCCGGCGTTGTTGATAAGGATGTCCAAGCTCCCGAACCGCGTCAGCGCCAGTTCCACGACGCGCTCGCAATCCTCCTCGCGCGTGACATCGGCGACGACCGGAATGATTTGGTCTGGTTGAGCCTGAGCGGCCACGGCGTCGATCTCCTTGCGCTCCCGCGCCGCGGTGATGACGACGCGGTAGCCGGCCCGTGCGAGACCGAGCGCCATGGCGGCGCCCAAGCCGCGGCCGCCGCCGGTGACGACCGCGACGCGTGGGCGATCCGCGCTCATGCGCTATGCGGCCGCGCCATGCAGCGCGTCCCAGACGCGCCGTGGCGTTGCCGGCATGTCGACGTGCCGCACGCCCGCCCTGGCATGCAGCGCGTCGACGATAGCGTTGATCAGCGCCGGCGGCGCGCCGATCGCGCCGGCCTCCCCAGCGCCCTTGATGCCGAGCGGATTGTTTTTGCACGGCACGTTGCGGGTGGCGAACGAGAAGAACGGAAGGTTGTCGGCGCGCGGCATGGCGTAGTCCATGAACGTGCCGGAGAGGAGTTGGCCGGAGTCGTTGTCGTAGACGGTCTCTTCCAGCAAGGCCTGGCCAATGCCCTGCACGATGCCGCCGTGCACCTGGCCTTCCAGCAACAACGGATTGATCACTGCACCGAAATCATCGACCACGGTGTAGCGCGCGATGGTGGTGACGCCGGTGTCCGGGTCAACCTCGACCTCGACGATGTGGCAGCCATTCGGGAACGTCGCGCCCGCGGGGGTCTGCACCTGCGTGGTGTCGAGGCCCGGCGTCATGCCGGGCGGCAGTTTTGCCGGATCCTGCGCGGCGGCGGCGACATCGAACAAATCGACGCTGCGGTCAGTGCCGACCACGCGGAACTGCGCCGTCACCGAACTCGATGTCGACGGTGGAGGCTTCCAACAAGTTCGCCGCGATCTGCTTGCCCTTGTCGATGATCTTGAGCGACGCCTCATGCAGTGCCGAACCACCAACGGGAAGCGAGCGCGAGCCGCCGGTGAGCCCGCGCGGCGAGCGATCGGTGTCGCCGTAGACGACGTCGATGCTGATCGGCGTCGATGCCAAGCCGGTCCGACACGACTTGCTTGTAAGAGGTGACGATGCCGGTCCCATATTCCTGGTTGCCCATCACCAGCTCGACCCGGTCGCCCTTGAACTCGATCGATGCGGTCTCGCCGAATCCGCCGCCGCAGCGCTCCGTATAAGTCGCCATCCCGATGCCGCGCAGCTTGCCGCGCTTCTCGCTCTCCTTGCGGCGCTTGGCGAAGCCCTTCCAGTCGGCATTCTCCATGGCGAGATCCATCATCTTCTCGAACTCGCCGGAATCGAAGCTGAGCTTGGTCGGCGACGTGTAGGGAATGGCCTTTTCCGGAATGAGATTGATGCGCCGGATTTTGTCCGGGCTCATGTTCATGTCCCGGGCCGCCGCATCGACCAGGCGCTCGATCAGATAGGATGCCTCCGGGCGGCCGGCGCCGCGATACGCGCACACCGGCACCGTGTTGGTGCACACGCCTTTCACGTTGATGGCAATCGCCGGCGTGGTGTAGAGGCCGGAGATGAGATCGGTCGAGCGCGTCGGAACAAACGCGCCCATGGGCGACAAATAGGCACCGAGGTTGGCGATCATGGAGACGCGCAGGCCGAGGAACTTGCCTTTCTCATCCATCGCCAGCTCGGCCTGGGTGACGTGATCGCGGCCCTGGTTATCGGAGATGAAGCCTTCCGAGCGGTCCGATTGCCAATGCACCGGCCGCTTAAGTTTGCTCGCCGCCCAGACAACGAGTGCCTGCTCCGGATAGGGGAACGCCTTCATGCCGAACCCCCCACCCACGTTCGGGGGCGTCACGACGCGCAACTTTTCCTTCGGCAGGTTGAGCACGTTCTCGGCAATTGGATCGCGGACGAAATGCGAGCCTTGGGTGCCGGTGTAAAGCACCGCGCGCCCGGCCGCCGCGTCCCAATCGCCGACCGCGTTGCGCGGCTCCATGGAATTCGCCACCACGCGGTTGTTGATGATCTCCAGCCTGGTGACGTGCGCGGCCTTGGCAAACGCGGCTTCGGTCGCGGCGAAATCCGATGTGTCATTGTCCCAGTCGAAGACGAGGTTGCCGGGAATATCGTCAAAGAGCTGCGGGGCGTTTTTGTCCAAGGCCGCGCGGGTGTCGGTGACGGAGGGCAAGGTCTCGTAATCGATCTCGATCGCTTCCGCCGCATCCTGCGCCTGCGCCAGGGTTTCGGCGACGACCAACGCCACCGGTTGCCCGACGTGGCGCACCTTGCCGGTCGCCAGCACGGGTCGCGGCGTATCGTGGCGCGCTGAACCGTCGCGATTGGTGAGCGGCACCTGGCAGGGGATGTTGCCAAGCTTCTCGGCTTTGACGTCGTCGCCCGTGAGCACGAGCAGGACGCCGGGCATGCCACGCGCGGCCGTCGCATCGATGCGGCGGATGTTGGCGTGCGCGACCCGCGATCGCAGCACGACGGCCTGCGTCGCATTGGTAAACTTGATGTCATCGGTATAGCGACCGCGACCGGTGATCAGGGTCTGGTCTTCGAAACGTCGAACGGGTTGGCCTACGCCGAATTTCATGGGTCATGCCTCAATTGAGTATTGCGGACGTGACGGCAGCGCGCTGGTCAGGTGCCGCGTGCTTGCCTACTACTTAGCGACTCCGCCGCGCGAGCGGGAGGCCTGCGGTACAGCGGTGCTCCGCAGCGGTTCGGGAACCAGGGAGGACGTGTTGGCAGGCGTACTGCGCGAGATCAGGACCGACGTGGTCGGCAGTCTATTGCGGCCACAGCGCTGGCAGGAGGCGCGACAGCTGCTCGATGAGGGCAAGCTCGCTCCGGAGGCTTTTGCCGAGATCGAAATCCAGTGCGTGCGCGACCTGATCGAATTGCAAGAGCGGGTTGGCCTCGATGTGGTCACCGATGGTGAGGTCAGCCGGCTCAATTTCCAGGACAGTTTCGGACTGGCGGTTGCCGGATACGACGCCATGCCCGACACCTTGCGGCTGCACGTGCAACGCTCCGCGGGCACCGCGCCGATGCAGCGCTTCGACATGCCCGATCTGGCGCAAGCCGGTACCCCGGTGTCGCGGCGTCGTCCGGTGGTGAACCGGCTCAAGCTTGCCAACAACATCGTGCTTGCTGAATACAAGCGCGCCAGCGCGCTGGCGCGAAAGCCGGTCAAGGTGAGCCTGATCGGGCCTGATCGCATCTCCCAACGCTTCGATCATGAGGGATCGAAGGCGGTCTACGCCGATGTGCAAGCGTTCGTCGACGACGTGGTGGCGATCGAGCGCCAGATGATTGCCGGCGCGGTCGACGCCGGCTGTCGCTACATCCACATCGATGCGCCGGGCTTTACCGCTTATGCGGATGGTCCGTCGTTGGCCGCGATGCGGGCGCGCGGCGAGGATCCGGAGGCCAATCTGGCCCGGTCGATCGCGGCCGAAGCTGCGCTCGTCCGCGGTTTCGACGGCGTGACGTTCGGCATTCATCTCTGTCGCGGCAATCAGCGCAGCATGTGGCACCGCGAGGGCACTTACGATGCGATTGCCGAGCGCTTGTTCAACGAGCTGCCGCATGACCGTTTCCTGCTGGAATATGATTCCCCGCGTGCCGGCGGGTTCGAGCCGCTGCGCTTTGTGCCCAAGGACAAGGTTGTGGTGCTCGGCCTGGTCAGCACCAAAGTGCCGGAGCTCGAGTCCGTCGATGATCTCAAGCGCCGCGTCGAGGCCGCCAGCAAATACATCAGTCTGGATCAGCTCGCGATCAGCCCGCAATGCGGGTTCGCCTCCGACGTCGTCGGGAACCTGGTCAGCGAGGACGATCAGCGACGCAAGCTCGAACGCGTGGTCGAAACGGCCCGGCAAGTGTGGGGGTAAAATTCGCCTGATAGGGAGGTCTCCATGTCGACATCACAACAACAAATCGACGCACGCCGCACGCTTAATCCGCTGTTCAACGACAACAAGCTCAAGCTCGGCCTGTTCGGTGTCAACGTCAGCAACGGCTGCGCCATCACTACGGTGGAGGGCCGCCACGAGGTTACCTGGCCGACATGCCTTGCCATCGCCCGCATGGCCGACAAGCATGGCTACGAAGCTTTGGTGCCGGTGGCGCGCTGGCGCGGCTTTGGCGGCGAGAGCAATTTCAACGGCACCAATTTCGAGACTTACACTTGGGCAGCGGGCCTCGGGCAGGCCACCGAAGATATCTGTGTGCTGACGACGTCGCACGTGCCGACCATCCACCCGATCGTTGCCGCCAAGCAGGCCACGACCGTCGATCACATCACCAACGGACGCTTCGCGCTCAACGTCGTCTGCGGCTGGTTCACGCCCGAGCTCGAGATGTTCGGCGTGCCGCAGATGGAGCATGACACGCGCTACGACTACGCGGCCGAGTGGATCGAGATCCTGAAGTTGTTGTGGTCGCGTGAGGACGAGTTCGATTACGAGGGCAAGTTCCTGCGGGTCAGCAAAGGCTTTGCCATGCCGAAGCCGATCCAGAAACCGTTTCCGGCCCTGATGAACGCTGGCGGTTCCGGCAAGGGCCGGCACTTCGCCGCCAAATATTGTGACATGGCGTTCGTGGTGCTCGCCTCGCATGATCTCGACGAGGGCAGGGCCCAGATCGAGGCCTACCGCAAGCTCGCGCGCGAAGAGTATGGCCGCGAGTTGCAGATCTGGGGCAACTGCTACGTCGTGCACGGCGACACCCAGCAGGAAGCCGAAGCCGAGCTTAATCGTTACGTGGTCGAAAAAGGCGATGAGGCGGCGGTCAATTTGCTCACCCAGGTCATGGGGCTGCAATCACTGGCGTTGCCGCCCGAAGTGCTCGGTCATTTCAAGTTCCATCTCAAGGCGGGGTGGGGCGGCTATCCGCTGGTCGGCACCGCCGACCACATGGTCGACCAGCTCCAGAAACTATCCGCTATCGGCTTCGACGGTATTTTGTTGAGCTGGGTCGATTACCTCGCCGGTCTGGAGCGCTTCAACCGCGAGGTCATGCCGCGGCTCGAGCAAGCCGGTCTGCGGCGGCCGTTAGGATCAATCAACACGGCGACCGAGGTTGCTGCCTGAACTTGCGCATGCATGGCCGATCCTCGCACTATTCTGGTTGTCATGGGCGTGTCGGGGAGCGGCAAGACAACGATTGCCTCAGCGCTCGCGCAGCATCTCGGCTGGCCGTTCAAGGATGGCGATGAGCTGCATCCCGCTGCCAACATTGCCAAGATGCGTGCCGGACATGCGCTCGATGACCACGATCGCTGGCCGTGGCTTGCGCGGATTGCCGACTGGATCGACGCCCGGCGGGCCGCCGGCAGCTGCGGCGTGATCACCTGCTCGGCGCTCAAGCGCAGCTATCGCGAACTCCTAACTGAGGGGCGGCCGGAGGTGCGGATTGTGTATCTGCACGGCGATCAATCGCTCATCGCCGCGCGCCTTGCGGCACGCCACGGCCACTTCATGCCAAGCGATTTACTCGCGAGCCAGTTCGCCGCGCTGGAGGAACCCGGCCCGGATGAGCAAGCGATCCGCGTCGAGGTCGACCAGCCGGTGAGCGACATCGTTGCCGTGATCGCGGCTGCGCTTCGTCAGCCTTAAGCGGACCAATCAATACAACGCCGGATCGTAGGACACGCGTCGCGCATAGCGGTAGTCGTCGCGGTCCTCGCGCGCGAGCTGTTCCAGCATCACCGGGCAATTCTTGCTCGGCGGCAGGCCGCAGCTTCGCCACCGCTCGCACTCCCCACAGATAAAACCAGACATCGGGGGCGGCCCGGCAATGGTTTTGGCGAGTTTGACGACGGCCCGGCAGGTTGTGTCCAAGATGCGCATTGTTGGCTCCTTTTGCAGCAAGCCTCGCGCATCGGGAAGTGGCGGCATTGATCGAGATCAAGTTCGAGCAGGCTTCCAGAATTCGTCATTGCTCGCAATGACGAAGTATTTGGCTGGTGCCTTGATTAGACCTCAACGCACCGTGCTTTAGTGGCTGTTCTGAAAAATCAGGAAATTCTGGTACGGCAAGAAATCATACTTGGCGGCCAGCCGATAACCGGCAGCCGTCATTTCCGATTGGATCTGGTCGACTGAAACGCGCATCGCCTTGGGCGCACCGACCGGTGAGTCCGGACGGAAATCGATGATCGCAATGCGTCCTCCCGGTTTCAACGAGTCGCCGAGCCGCTTGAAATAATCCGATCGGTCGGAAATGTGGTGGTAGACGTCGAGCAGGATACCGAGATCGACCTGTTCGGGGAGATTGGTCGATGCCGTGGTCGCGAGGATCGGCCGCAGGTTGGCGATGCCATTTGCCTTGGCGCGCTCGGTGAGGTGCTGCACCATGTTTGGCTCGGGGTCCACGGCATAGACCGCGCCCGCCGTGAGATGATGAGCGAGGCGTACGGACAGATATCCCGTCCCGGCCCCGATGTCGGCGACGAGATCCGTTGGTTTCAGCGATAGCGCGGCGATGACTTGGTCCGGCTTCTGCCACCGGTCCCGTTCCGGATCGTCGAACTCCGCCGACCATTTCTCGGCATTGTCGAACCGATGACCATGCATTGCGCCTGAGGAATGATCCTGCGCCACGGCTGCGGCGCCGGTGATGCCGACAGAGAGGCCGGCGATGATCAGCATTGCAAACTGACGCATGAGCAACTCGCGTTTGGCTCGGCGCGGCCTTCAGGCGGCGACGGCGTTCATCTCGGTTTCGATCATATCTTCAATAATGCGCCGTGCGCGCATGGAGCCGGCGTCGATATTGAGGTTGCGCATCGGGCGACCCGGATAGATGTCGAGCGCCTGCTGCTGCGCTTCGACAATCACCTGGTCTTCGGTGAAGATTTTCGCGTTGGCTTCGCGCAACTGCGTCGTAAGCGATTGATCGCGGAGCTTATAGTTGCGCATCAGTGACCAGAAATACATGCACGTCGTTTCAGTTGCCGGCGTGATCGTATTGAGCACCCGTCCGTTGACGCCGTGCGAGCGATCGCCCTCTGGGGCCCCGGTTCCCGTCGGGGCGACCCCGACATCAAGCACGATGGTACACGGCGCCTCGAAATTGATGATCTGCCAGCGGTCGACATGTCCGGGCTTGCCGAGCTGAGCGCGCCAGAATGGTGGCGGCTCGACGTTCAGCATCCAGCGCGTGGCCGTGACGGTGCGTCCACTATGGGTGGTCGTCAAAGGCGTTTCGGCGACATGCTTGTTGCCGATGCTCGTTGCGTGGACAAAAAACTCATGCGTGAGATCCATCAGATTGTCGACGAACAGGCGATAATTACACTTCGCAAACATCGTCTGACCATCGCCGGCCCACTCCGGATCGTCATTCCAATGCATGTCCGGCACCAGCGCGACGTCGGCGCGCGCGGGATCTCCGAGCCAGAGCCAAACAAATCGATGGCGCTCGACGACCGGATACGCCCGCACCCGGGCCTGAGGGTTCAGCTTGTCCTGCGAGGGCATCCTGGTGCATTGGCCCTGGCTGTCGAATGCAAGCCCGTGATAGCGACACACGACCTCATCGCCTTCCAGCCAACCGAGCGAGAGTGGCAGCAACCGGTGCCAGCACGCGTCTTCGAGCGCGGTGATCGCGCCGTCGGCCCGGCGCCAGAACACGACCCGTGTGTTGCCGACGGTGCGCCCCAAGGGTTCGCGCCGTCCGACTTCGTGACTCCAAGCTGCGGCGTACCAGGCATTAAGAGGAAAAGTGCGGGTCGTTTCCATCGCGCGCCCCATTCATCTGGTTATGGTTCTTGTGAGTACGATCCAAAACTTAGCGCAGGGCGCTCCGTATGCCGAGCGGATAGTGGCCCGATTGTTGGCCTGACTGCCGGGTTGTTTCGCCGCACGGCAGAGAAAAAGTCGACGGTCCCGCTCGTTCCCTGCATAGCTCGTCCGGCCGGGATCGGATATGGTCCGGCGCACAGTTCAAGTGCGGGAGGAACTCCATGAAGGTCGAGCGCGTCTCTTACAGCGTATCCGGGCTCAAGAATGTCGGCACGCTTGTCTATGACGAGGCCGCAACCAAGCGTCCGCTGATGCTGATGGCGCCCAACTGGCTCGGCATCAATCCGACGTCGACTGAGGTGGCCCGCACGCTGCTGGCCGATCGCTACGTGGTCTTCATGGCCGACATGTATGGCGAGGGGAACGCCCCCAAGGGTACGGAAAACCCGATGGAGTTCCTGGCGCCGCTGATGAAGGACGCCAAGGCCACCCGCAGCCGTATCGTCGCGGCGTTTGACACCATGCTGAGCGAAACTGCAAAGCGCGGCATCGGCGACAGCAGCCGGCGCGCCGCGATCGGCTACTGCTTCGGCGGCGCGAATGTGCTCGACCTCGCGCGCAGCGGTGCCGACGTGGCGGCGGTCGTTTCCATGCACGGCAGCCTGGCGACGCCGATGCCGGCCAAGAAGGGCGAGGTCAAAGCGGCCTGCCTGGTCGTGCATGGCGCGGCCGATCCGATCGCCCCCAAGGCCGAACGTGACGCATTCGAGCAGGAGATGGATGCGGCCGGCGCCCGCTGGACCATGCTCACGTTCGGGGGGGTCGTGCATGCCTTCACCGACGTCGGCGTGAACTTCCCGCCGGTCGCGGTCTACAACGAGCCGGCGACGCGGCACGGCTATGATCTCGCCCATGGCTTCATCGCCGACGCGTTCACCGGCAAGATCTGATCGCGTGCGCAGAGTGCACGGGGCAAGATTGCCCCAGTGAGAGTTGCCCGCCGGTGTGCTCCAATGCAAATCGGCGGGGCTGGATATCCTGGTGACGTACCAATGGCGAACGATCAATTGCACATCATCATTGTCGGCGGCGGCATTGGTGGCTTGTTTGCTGCCAACGCGCTGCTCGCGCAGGGTCTGCGGGTCTCGGTCTACGAGCAGGCACCGGCGCTCGGCGAAATCGGGGCCGGCGTATTCGTGACCCCGAACAGCATGCGACAGCTGCAACGGGTCGGGGTCGGACCGGCCGTGGAGAAGTGGGGGGCCCGCGTCGGCGCCAAGTCCCGCTACTTCCGTCACGACGGGACGCCGATCGCGCCGGTGCAGGTGACGGACTCGTCGGGTTGGAATGCGACCTACGGCATGCACCGCGCCGATTTCGTCAACCTGCTGGCAGCGGCCCTGCCGGCCGGAGTGGTGCATACCGGCCACCGCGGCGTCGGCTTCGAGCAGGACGCCGGCGGAGCGCGAGTGACATTCGCCAATGGCGCAGTCGCGTCGGGTGATATCGTAATCGGCGCGGACGGCATGCATTCCGCACTGCGGCCGTTCGCGGCGCCGGTCTCGCAACCGGTGTTCTCCGGGTCGGTGGCGTATCGCGGGCTGGTGCCGCACGAGCGCGTTCCGCATTGGCCGATCGACGCCTGGCAGATGTGGCTTGGTCACGGCAAACATTTCCTCGCCTTTCCGGTGCGCGCCGGACAGCTGATCAACTTTGTCGGCTTCGTGCCGGCAGACCACGAGATGCGCGAATTGTGGTCGGCGCCGGGCGACCCCGATGCGCTGCGGGCCGAATTCGCCGGTTGGGATCCGCAGATCGAGGGCCTGCTCAGGCAGGTGCCACTGACGTTCCGAACCGCGCTGTACGACCGCGAGCCGCTGCCGATCTGGACCAAGGGCCGCCTGACGCTGCTCGGCGATGCCGCGCATCCGATGCTTCCCCATCTCGGCCAGGGCGCGAACCAGTCGATCGAGGACGGGATGGCGCTAGCGACGATCCTCGCCGGCATCACCCGGGCGACGGCGCCGGAGGCGCTACGGGCCTATGAGAAGCTGCGCCGCGAGCGAGTGGCCGAGGTCCAGCTCGGCGCGCGCAAGAACGGGCTGCGCTACGACTCGGCCTATTCGGACCTCGGACTACGCGATGCGGAGATCGTGGCGCACGCGACGTTCCGCAAGCAGCTCTACGACCATGATGTGCTGCCGCAAGCGCAGGCCGCCGCGACCGCGCTGCTGTGACCGGCTGTCCGCCGGTCATCCGGCTCACTTGGTCATAGATGACATTTTTCTCATAGGTGACGTTTCCGACACTGATGACGTCGCGGCGCATTGATGACAGCCGCCGCGCATAGATGGCGTCTCGGAAGCATGTGTGCCGGTGCGTGAGATCGCACCAAGCGCGAGTTGTTGTCATCTATGATGAGGACATTGAAATATCGACGGATTTGTCTCTTCGCTTGTCCATAGATTCCATAGGTGACGTTTCGTGTGCGGCCATCCTTCGAGACGCCCCGCTTCGCGGGGCTCCTCAGGATGAGGGCTGAAATTGTTGCACGGCGCCGTCAACCGCAGCCCAGTCATAGATGACATCGCGTCGTTGATGACGGTTTCACTGTCTTAGAGCGCTTCAATACTCTCGGCCCCCATCCTGAGGAGCATGCGTGCGCAGCACGCATGCGTCTCGAAGGATGGCCGCACGCATAGATGACGTTCGGCCATTGATGACGTCGACTATGTCGATGACTCGCGCAGTCGCATTATTGTCGACACGGCGCGACGCGCATGACTTGCTAGAATATCAAACCGACATTTTACACTTTTTATCGAAAGTCAATTTGCTGATGATGAACAACTTGAACTGCTGCCGCATGCAGGTCATACTCGTTTTTGCTTTTGCTTATTGACGAAGCGGCTCGCGAGCGCTTCCAAGGTGAGCAAGGCCCGGGCTTCTGCGAGGACGTCATCGCGGAGGTGCGGACGAAAGCTGTGCCGTGTGAGAAAAGTTGCCGTGTGACTCGCGGAGGCGATGGTTCTCTTCGGCGCCGAGGAGCCGCCATCGCCATAGGAGACGAAGCTCCCCTTCGCGCGCCAGCGCCAGCCTGGAGTTCGTCTCTCCCGCGGATCGCGCGGGGCTCCGCGCAGCACTAATTCGTCTTCATGTATGTCTTGATGAGCGCGCCGGCGTGCTCGCGATCCTCTTTCAGGAAGGCGGCGAACTGCTCGGGCGACGATGCCTGGACCTCCAGGAACTGCTTTCTGGCAAAATCGGTAAACTTCGGCCCGCGCAGAATCTGCACGAGCTCTGAATTCAATCGCTCCACGATCGGATCGGGCGTTGCGCGGGGGACGACCACGCCCCAGAAGATCGGTCCGCCGGGGAAGCCGCCGAGCCCCGCTTGCGCGAAGGTCGGAACGTTGGGAAGCAGTTCGCTGCGCTGCGAGCTGCGCAACGCCAGCACCTTGAGCTTGCTCTCCTCGAGTTGCCCGGCGACGTTGCCCATGCCGATCTTCGAGACGTCGATCGTGCCGGCAAGCAGCGCCGCGATGATCTCGCTGCCGCCTTTGAATGGCACGCCGACGATGTTCGTCTTCCAGACGTCGTTCAGCCAGAGACGAAACAGATCGGATGTCCCGCCACCGACGCTGCCCATCGTCACGGACGATCCGGAAGCGGCGAGCTTCTGCAGCTCCGCGACCGAGCTGGCAGAAAGGCTTTGCTTGCCGAGCAGCCCCTCGATAACGTTGTACATATTGGTGACCGGCCGAAAGTCCTTCCCCGGATCATAGGGCAGATTGGGAAGCAGGAACGGATTGTAGGACATGCTGTCCGGGCTGACGATGCATAGGGTGTAACCGTCAGGGTCGGACTTCGCGCATTCGACTGCCCCGACGACCATGTTGGTGCCGGGCCGATTTTCCACCACCACGTTGACGCCAAGGCGATGCGAAAGCTCCTGGGCGGTCAGGCGCGCCGCGACGTCGGTCACCGAACCGGCGCTGATCGGAACGACGATGCGAATGGCGCGGCTCGGATACGTCTGCGCCGCGACCGGTCCGGTCATCAACAAAGCGCCAAGGATCGACAGCGCTGCCGCCGTCAGCGTGCGAAATTGCTTCACAGCGTTCCTCCCAGTCCGGATCGTGTCGTCGACGCAGGGTCGGGACCGAACGGATCAGTCCAAAGTATGGTTCACCTGGGATTGGGCGGGCAAGCTCGACCGATGTCAAATAACAAAAACCTCGGCATGCATTCATCCGATGAATGAATGAAGTTGCGGCACATAGCCGAACTAAGCGGCGGTTTGAGCCTGCAACCGTTGCACCCAGCCCTCACCACGCAGCCACGGCCGCAGCGTTGCCGCATCGGGTTCGCGCCGGCGCAATGCCTCGACCGCGCGCCAGGCGAGGCACTGGTTGCACGACATCACCGGCGGACCGTCCCAGTCGAGCAGGGCGGCAAGCGGACGCAAGGTCGGCATGCCGGTCCCGAGCATGACGATGGCGTCGAGCTGGGCGCTTTGCAGCGAGCGCGCCGCGTGTTCGGCCGCGGAGCCGGCCATGCTGTAGATCGGATGGAAGCTTTTGTTGCTCGCGTCGTACGCGCTGGCGACCGCCGCGACCTCCAATCCATGGCTCTGCCAGTATGCGACGCTCGCCTGGTTGAGATCGTCCGGGTAGGGGGAAACGAGGCCGATGCGGCGTGCGCCGAGCACGCGGAATGCATCGACGACGGCGAGCGCCGCCGTCAAAAATGCAAATCCATGTTGCTGCTCAATTTCGGCGACAAGCTTCGCTTCGCGCTCGCGGCCGGCCAGATACGATGCGCCGGTGCACGCTGCGGCGGCGACGCCGATCGGCGCATTGGCGAACTGCCGCAGCGACTGGGCATAGGTCGCAAAGTAGTCGACCAGCCGGTCGCTCATGCCGGGCTTGTCGCTCATCAGCCGCGCATTGATCATGGCGACACCCGGCGGCCACAGCAGGTTGAATTCCGGCTCGACGGTCGTGTTGGCCTGCGGCGTGAGCATGCCGACCAGGCCGAGCGGCGCGTATTCGAGCGACATTGTGTGTTGCCCCGCTACTGCACCGTCGCGCCCGATTCTTTTACGATCTTGCCGAGGCGGACCATGTCGCTGGCAACGAGCGCACGCAACTCGTCAGGCGTGCTGGGAATGACATTGGCGACCTGCGGCAACACCTGGTTCTTGACGTCATCGCTCTGCAGGGCGCGCACGAACTCGGTGTTGAGCTTCTGCACGATCTCCGGCGGCATGCCGGGCGGCCCGAACAGGCCGAACCATTGCTGCATCTGCACGTCGGGATAGCCCGCTTCCGGCATCGTCGGAACATCGGGGATGCGCGGATGCCGCTTGTCTCCGGCGATCGCCAGCATGCGCAGGCCGCCGCTCTCGATGTGGCCGGCGGCGGAGAGATAGGAGGAAAACAGCATGTCGACGCGACCGGCGACCGTGTCGGTCACGGCGGGGGCGATGCCACGATACGGCACGTGCGTGAGCTTTGCGCCCGAATGCTTGGCGAGCAGCACGCCGAGCAGGTGACCGCCGGTGCCGATGCCCTGCGAGCCGTAGAGCAGGCCGTCCGGCTTGGTCTTGGCGAGCGCGATCAGTTCCGCCACGCTCTTGGCCGGGCTCGCGGCCGGGACGACTAGGATATTGTTGAATGAAACGAGCGAGGTGATCGGCGTGAAATCCTTGACCGGATCGAACTTGAGGTCGGGATACAGCGTGGGGTTGATGGCGTGCGTTCCGGTATGGCCCATCATCAACAGGTATCCGTCCGGCGCGGCATTCTTGATGGTCAGGGCGGCGGCATTGCCGGCGCCACCGGGCCGATTATCGATGATGACCGGCTGTCCGATGCTTTCGGAGACCTTTTGTCCGAGGAGGCGCATCACGATATCCGAGCTGCCGCCGGCCGGAAATGGAACGATGACCGTGATCGGATGTGACGGGTAGTTCTCTGCCTGGGCGACTGAGAGCGCCGCGAACGACGCCAACACCAGCCCAAATGCTGTAGCCACAAACCAACACCGTGTCAGAGTCTTGATCAACTTCATCCTGAGCTCCGCATTAGGCCGTTACTCCGTCGCCGCGGCACGACGTAAACCCTCGATCATCGAGGTTTTCAACAAATAGGTTTTCAGCTTGACCGGATCATCAGCGGTACGCTGCAGGTCGGTCAGCAGCTCGTGCCGGCGCGTCGGGTCGCGTTCCTGCATGCGGGTGCGATTGCGGTGCGCCTGCTGGATGATCTCTTCTTCGGCCACCGGACGGCGTTGCCGCTCATAGCGGTCGAGCAAGGCGTCATCGGCGCCCTCGCACAGCACGGCGGCAAGCTTCTCAGCGAGATTGAAGGCATCATGAATGCCGCCATTCATGCCCATGCCGCCGGAGGGGCTGTTGAGATGCGCCGCGTCGCCGGCCAGCAACGCGCGGCCGTTGCGATATTTGGCGGCGAGCCGCCGGTGAATCCGATAGGGGCGGCGCTCCAGCACCTCGATTGCCTGACCGGGGATGATGTCGTGCAGCAGGCTCTGCAAACCTTCGTCCGTCAGCGCGTCCTCGACGCTCTGGCCGTCGCGCGCATAGAGGCTCGCCCGCCAGACGTCCGGCAGCCGCAGCAGGCTGAAGGTCCCATCCGGCTTCCAGCAATAGGTGACGTTCGAGAGCCCCTCGAGTTGTTGGTGGAACGGGAATAGCGTGGTCGCGAGGATCGTTGTTTCCGGATAGATGTCGCCGGAGAGCTCGATCCCGAGCGCCTTGCGCACGGCGCTACGCGCGCCATCGGCACCGATCACATAGCTCGCGGTGAAAACGCGCGGTTCGCCATGCGAAGTCGCTTCGATTTCAACCGAGTCTGCCAATTGCCGAATGCCGGTCACGGCGGTCGAAAACAGAATGTCGATGTTGGGAAAGGCGGCGAGCGCCGCAAACACGATCTGAGCGTATTTCGACTGCTCGCATTGCAGCCGATATGGATAGTCGGTCTCGCCCTTGAGCACGGATAGATCGAACACGGCGCGCGCGCCGGACGGGTGCAGCCGAACCTGCCACGTAGGACATACTAAGCCCTGCTCGATCATTCGATCGGTGATGCCGTAGGGCGCCAGCATGTCGAGGGTCGGGGGATGGAAGGTCGAGGCGCGCAACTCCTCGGAAATCTTGTCCTCGGCCTCGAGCACCGTGACGGAAATATCTTTCGCACCGAGCAACAATGCCAAGGTGAGGCCGACAGGGCCGGCACCGGCGATCACGACGTGGGGCTTGCGGGGAGGGGACATTCAGATGCTTGGGGTGGCCCACGGCCGGCGCTGGCGATCGGCCGGCCGGAATGCGGCGATCTGATCCTGGAAGCTCATGGTCATCGCTATGTCGTCCCAGCCATTGAGCAGGCGGGTGCGGCGCACCGGGTCGATGCTGAACGGGTAGGCCTTGCCGGCGCAGCTAATCGTCTGGCCTTGCAGATCGACGCTGACAATCTCATTCGGTCTCGCGTGCAAGGTAGCGATGAGGGTGGCCGCATCCGTATCCGATACGAGGGCGGTGAGCAGTCCGTTCTGCACGGCGTTACCGGAGAAAATGTCGCCGAAGGATGGTGCGATAACGCAACGGATCCCATAATCCAGTAGCGCGTAGACGGCCGCTTCGCGTGAAGAGCCGCAGCCGAAATTGGCACGGCCAACCATGATCTGCGCATTGCGCCAGACCGGATGGTTGAGTGGAAAGTCCGGTTGTTCATTCTCTTGCGCGTCGAAGCGGAGATCGTGCAACAGCACTTTGCCGAGGCCGGCGGAGCGCGGCCATTTCAGGTAGCGCGCCGGCAGCAGCTGATCGGTGTTGAGATTGACAACGTCGAGCGGACAAGCGGGCGCGGAAAGGTGCGTGAATTTCTGCATTGTCAGAGCTCGTGTCCCGGACGCGGTGCAGCGCGCAGCGGTGCACCGCAGATCCGGGACCGCCAAAACGTCATCATTTGCGACGGTCCCGGGTCTGCAGCGCAGCACTTCGTGCTGCGTTGCGCCCGGGACACGTGAGTTCGTCTCGCAAGCATTGAACTACACCTTGCGTCCCGCGAGCAGCGGCCGCACATCCGCGAGCTTACCGGCGACGGCCGCGGCTGCGACCATGGCGGGCGACATCAGATGGGTGCGCGCCCCAGGGCCCTGCCGGCCGCGGAAGTTGCGGTTTGTTGTTGATGCGCAGCGCTCGCCCGATGCGACCAGGTCGCCGTTGATGCCGACGCACATGGAGCAGCCGGACTCGGCCCACTCCAGGCCGGCGTCGCGGAAGATGCGGTCGAGCCCTTCCTGCTCGGCCTGGCGTTTCACCGCGGAGGAGCCCGGTGACACGAGGCCGGGCACCCGGCTCACGCGGCCGCTCAATACGGCCGCCGCGGCGCGCAGGTCCTCGATGCGCGCGTTGGTGCACGAGCCGATGAACACGCGATCGATCGCAACGTCGGTGAGCTTACGGCCGGGCACCAGCCCCATATAGTCGATCGCATCGCGGATCGAGCCCGCGCGCGTTGCATTTGTTTCGCGGGCCGGGTCGGGCACGCTCGCATCGATCGGCAGCGCATCCTCCGGACTGGTGCCCCAAGTCACGATCGGCGCAATCGCCCCGGCGTCGAGGGTCACCTCGCGATCGAAGGGCGCGTCCAGATCGCTCGCGAGCGTCGACCAGGCCTCGACTGCGTTGTCGAACTCCACGCTTTTGGGTGCGAACGGCCGGTCCTTCACATAAGCGAATGTCACCGCGTCGGGCGCCACCATGCCGCAGCGCGCGCCGGCCTCGATCGACATGTTGCACAGCGTGAGGCGGCCCTCGATCGACAGCGCGCGGATTGCTGATCCGGCATATTCGATGGCATGGCCGGTGGCGCCGCCGGCGCCGATCTTGGCGATGATGGCAAGCACGATGTCCTTGGCGCCGATACCCGGAGCGGCAACGCCCTCGACCCTGATGCGCATCTGCTTCGGCTTGTTCTGCCAAATCGTCTGCGTCATCAACACGTGCGCGACTTCCGACGCACCGATACCGAACGCGTAGGCGCCGAGCGCACCATGCGTCGAGGTGTGGCTGTCGCCGCAGACGATCAGCAGGCCGGGCAAGGTCAGGCCCTGCTCGGGGCCGACCACGTGCACGATGCCTTGGCGCGGGTCATCGAGGCCGAACAGCCTGATGTGATGACGGGCCGTGTTTTCCTCGAGTTGGCGCACCATGCGGGCGATCTCAGGGTTTGCGATCTGCCGGCGCGAGCCGCGCGTCGGCACGTAATGATCGGCAACCCCGAAGTTGAGGCCTGGCTCGGCCACCGGCGCGCCGCGCTCGGCGAGCCGGCCAAAGGCGTGAAACGAGCCTTCATGCACATAGTGGCGGTCGACCCACAGCAAGGTCTCGCCGTCCTCGCGCCGCACGATTTCGTGGGCTGCCCAGAGCTTGTCGAAGAGCGTCGCCGGTTGCTGCAAGCGCCAGTCCGTTCGTCAGGATCGTTGCCGAGCACTATGTATCATGTATAATACCAAGTAAAGCCGGCTGGCGAGGCGAGGGAGACCGCGTGGCAGAACGACTGAGCGAGGCCAAGGCGCGGCAAGTCTATCTGGTGCTGCGCGACGGCATCCTGAGCCACGCCATCGCGCCGGGCGCGCGCCTTCCCACCGAGCATGACCTCGCGCGCTTTCACCGCGTTTCGCGCGTCACCGTGCGCCGTGCTCTTGCCGAGCTCGCGCGCGAGCATCTGATCGAGCGGCGGCGCAGCAGCGGCACCCGCGTCATCTATCAGCCGTCGTCGGCGCCGATCACCGCCAACATCGCCGGGGCGCTCGCCAACATCGCCGAAATGGGCGAGCGCACGAAGAGCAGACTTGTCGCCTTCGGCTATGTGCCCGCCGCAAAGCCGATCGCGGAAGCGCTCGGGCTGGCGCCGGAAGAGGAAACACAACGTTCGGTGCGCATTCGGTCGGTCGACGGGATGCCGTTCTCCTATCTCACCGCGCATGTACCGGCGCGAATCGGCAAGACGTTCACCAAACAGGAACTGGCCGGTCGCCCGCTGCTCGCGCTGTTGGAGCGCTCGGGCGTGACCATCGAGCGCGCCTGGCAGCGCATCGGCGCGGTGCTGGCCGCACCGGATATCGCGCGGGCCCTCAAGGTCGCGGCCGGTGCGCCGCTGACCGAGCTGGTGCGCGTCGTCTATGATCGCGAGGGCCGCGGCGTCGAGCACCTGCACGCGCTCTATCGCCCCGATCGCTATCAGCTGGAAATGGAATTGGTGCGCCCGTCAACATTATGAGAGGGAACCTCATGTCTAACGATCGTGCACGGATCAGCCGCCGCAAGTTCCTGCAAAGCTCCGCATTGGGTGCCGCTGCCGCGGCGAGCGGCACATTGGGGGCGCCGCGGGTGCTCCGCGCGCAAGGGGCGCCGGTCAAGCTCGGTGTGCTGCATCCGGTCTCGGGTGCACTTTCGTATTCGGGGCAGCAAGGCCGGCTGGGCGCGACGATCGCAATCGACGAGATCAATTCGGCTGGCGGCATCAAGGCGCTCGGCGGGGCCAAGATCGATCCGGTGCTCGGCGATGCGCAATCGACCCCGGAAGGCGGCAATGCCGAAGTCGAGAAGATGAATGCCGCCGGCGTGGCGGCGATTGTCGGCGGTTACGCGAGCTCGATCTGCCTTGCCGCCAGCCAAACGGCGGCGCGCTACGATCTGCCTTACCTCGTCGATGTGGGGGTCGCCGACAACATCATGACGCGCGGTCTCAAGAACACGTTTCGGTTCGGACCAGGTTTTGGCGTGATCGCCAAAACCGCGATCGACAATCTCATCACCATCAACGACCAGGCCGGCAAACCGGCCAAGACGGTGATGATCGTCAATGAGGATTCCCTGTTCGGTTCGGGTCTGGCCAAACTTCTCAACGCGCAGCTGCCGGACCGCGGCTTCCAGATCCTGGAGACGATCCCGCATCCGACGCCGACCCGCGACTTCAACAACGTGGTGCTGAAGATCAAGGCACAGAATCCGGATCTCATCATCCCGGCCAACTATTACAACGAGTATGTCCTGCTTGCGCGCACCCTGCAGCAGCAACGCGTGCGGCCCAAGGGAATCTACTCGATCCTCGGCGGCGCGGCGTCATCCTACAAGTTCGTCAAGGAGTTTCCGGAGGCCGCGCAGTACATCATGGACTGCAATCACTGGTTCGATCCGCGCAATCCCAAGGCGCTGGCCTTGAAGAAGAAGGTCGAGGACCAGGGCCAGTTCTATACCTATGAAGTGTTCATGAACTACTCGTGCGTGCTGTTGCTCGCCGATGCGCTGGAGCGCGCCGCCAGCGCCGATCGGGCGAAGATCATCTCCGCCCTCGAGACCTCGACGTTCGCCGGACACGTCATGCCGTACGGCCCGACCAAGTTCGTCAACGGCCAGAACGAGGGCGCGGCCCCGGTCAACACCCAGGTGCTCGGCAATGACATCCAGGTGATCTTCCCGGCCACGTTCGCCTCGGCAAAGCCGGTGTTCCCGATGCCGCCCGCCTGATCGTGAAGGCTTGGATATGACGGGCAGTGCCGACAGTTTTACCATCCCCCTTGTGGGGAGGGTCGGCGCGCAGCGCCGGGGTGGGGGTCGATGTTTGGCGGCAGGCCGCGCAATCTCACACCTACCCCCACCCCGCTCGCCGGCGCTTCGCTTGGCGAGCGACCCTCCCCACAAGGGGGAGGGTAAAGAAGCCGCATCGCTCAGGCACTTGGGATGATCTCACCCACCATCCTGATTCCCGCGGTCCTCAACGGACTCATGATGGGGGCGGTGTACGCGCTCGTCGCGCTGGGGCTCACCCTGATCTACGGCGTGCTGCACATCATCAACTTCGCGCACGGCGCGCTGCTGACCGCGGCAATGTTCGGGGCCTACTTCGCGCACAGCCTGCTTGGCCTCGACCCATATGCGGCGGCGGTCGTGCTGACGCCGCTGTTCTTCGGGCTCGGCTACGCCCTGCAGCGCTTTGTCATCGGCCCGGCCTCGCACGGCGAAGAGCGCAATGTATTGCTGGTGACGCTCGGGCTCGCCGTGGTCATCGAGAATGGGCTGCTGTACGCGTTTCGTGCCGACACCCGCACGGTCAACCTCGACTATGCGTTCAATGTTGTTGATCTCGGCTTTGCCTTCATCCCTGTGCCGCGCATCATTGCCTTCGTGGTCGTGCTGATCCTTGCACTGATCCTGTGGGCAGTTCTCAGCTTGACCGATACCGGCAAAGCCATTCGCGCCGTCGCCAAGGAGAAGCTCGGCGCCGAACTCACGGGTATCGACGTGGCGCACATCTATGCCGTGACGTTCGGTCTCGGCACCGCGTGCCTGGCGATCGCCGCCTGCCTGCTCATTCCGACCTACTATGTCAATCCGCACGCCGGCAACGCGTTCGTGCTGATCGCGTTCACCATCGTGGTGCTCGGCGGGATGGGCTCGGTCGCCGGCGCGCTGCTCGGCGGGCTCTTCATCGGCGTGGTCGAAAGCCTGTCGGGGCTTTATCTCGGCGAATCGCTCGGCCAGATCGGCATCTTCGTCATCTTCATCCTGGTGCTGCTGCTGCGCCCGAGCGGATTGTTCGGAGAGCGAGCATGAGCACGCGCGGGCTCCTGCCGATCCTCATCTGCGTCGCGCTGCTGGCGCTGGTGCCGCTCGTGATCACGTCCAACGTGGTGTTGAACTTCCTGGTGGTCGCATTGCTCATCGCGGTGGTTGGCCAGGGGTGGAACGTGCTCGGCGGCTACGGCGGACAATATTCGTTCGGCCATGCGGCGTTCTTCGGCACGGGAGCATATGTCACCGCGATCCTGCAGGTGCACTACGGGGTCAATGCCTGGATCGGATTCCTGATCGGCATTGCGGCTGGCGCGCTGGTCGGCACCATCATCGGTGCGCTCGCCTTCCGCTCCGGTCTGCGCGGCTCCTATTTCGCGCTGGTGACGCTCGCCTTTGCGGAGGTGCTGCGCATCCTGGCGAGCGTGGCGCCGATCACCGGCGCCGGGGTCGGTACGTTGATCCCGCTCAACCTGCGGCCAGAGGTCTTTCAGTTCCAGAGCCGCGCGCCATTCTATTGGATCGCACTCGCATTGGTCGCGATCTCGCTTCTGATCGTGCACCTGATCGAGCAGAGCCGGTTCGGCGCCTACCTGGTCGCCGTGCGCGAGAACGAGGACGCCGCCAAGGCGCTCGGCATCAATCCGCTGACAGTCAAGCTCGTCGCCATGGCGATCTCAGCCGCGATTACGGCGGCGGGCGGATGCTTCTATGCGCAGTATTTCCTCTTTGTTGATTCCGGCATCGCCTACGGCGCCGTGGATCTCGATCGAAGCGCTGCTGGCCCCGGTCATTGGCGGTCTCGGTACAGTATTCGGTCCGCTGCTCGGCGCGCTGGTAGTGCGGGCTGCCGGCGAAGCGGCGAAGCTTGTGGCCGGCGATGCGCCCGGCCTCGATCTCGTGATCTATGGCTGCGTGCTGATCCTGGTTATCGCGTTCGCCGGGCGCGGTATCGCGGGATTGCTCACGGACCTGCGCGACACGATGCAGCGATTGAGCGCTCGCAAGGTCAGGCCGACGGAGCCGGCGCATGGCTGATGCGTTGCTCACAGTCGAAGGGATATCGAAACGGTTCGGCGGACTCGCCGCACTCAGCGATGCTTCGCTGAGCGCGGAGACGGGCCGCATCACCGCACTGATCGGGCCGAACGGCGCCGGCAAGACCACGCTGTTCGCAGCGATTGCCGGCTTTCTGCGGCCGGATCGCGGGCGCGTTGTCTATGCCGGCAATGAGATCACCGGCGAGCCGCCGTACAAGCTGGCACGACGCGGCATCACGCGCACATTCCAGATCGTGCAGCCATTTGCCGGACTGACAGTGCGCGAGAACATCGCCGTCGGCGCACACCTATCTCGGCCCGCTCGCCAAGACGCGCTGGCGGCGGCGGCCGAGGTCGCGCGCGCGGTCGGGCTCGGCGATCAGCTCGACAAATCCGCTGCGAGCCTCACGGTGGCCGGGCGCAAGCGGTTGGAACTGGCGCGGGCGCTGGCAACCGGGCCGAAACTGCTGCTGCTCGATGAGGTGCTGGCCGGGCTCAATCCGTCGGAAATTCGCGACATGGTGCCTGTCATCTCGGCGATCCGCGCGCGTGGCGTGACCATCCTGATGATCGAGCATGTCATGCAAGCCGTGATGAGCCTTGCCGAGCAGGTGTGGGTGCTGGCCGAGGGGCGGATCATCGCGCAAGGTGCGCCGCGCGAGATCGCCGGCAACCCGCGCGTGGTCGAGGCTTACCTGGGCCATGGCGCCGCGAGCCGTCTTGCCGCAGGGGGCGCTGGTGTCCGGTAACGCGCTGCTTGCGGTGAAGGATCTCGCCGCCGGTTATGGCGCGACGCAGATCCTGCACGGCGTCGATCTCACCGTCGGCGAGACCGAGATCGTCGCCGTGCTCGGCTCCAACGGCGCCGGCAAATCCACGCTCAACCGCGCGATCTCCGGCGTGCTGCGCCCGCGGCGCGGCTCCATCCGATTTGCTGACGTGGCGATCGAGCGCGAGCGGGCGGCGGCGATTGTCGCGCTGGGGCTCGTGCACGTGCCCGAGGGCCGGCGCATTTTTCCCAACATGACGGTGCGCGAGAACCTGCAACTCGGCGCCTACCGGCGCGGCAAACCGCACCGTGTCGCCAACCTGGAGCGCGTATTCGGGATTTTCCCGCGCCTGAAAGAACGGCACGCGCAGCGCGCCGGCACGCTGTCGGGCGGCGAGCAGCAAATGCTGGCGATCGGCCGCGGGCTGATGGCGGAGCCGAAATTGCTGATCCTGGATGAGCCGTCGCTTGGCCTGTCACCGCTCTTGGTCGAGGAGCTGTTCGGATTGATCCAGCGCGTCAACCGCGAAGGCATCGCACTGCTGCTGGTCGAGCAGAATGTGGTGCAAAGCCTCGACGTCGCTCAGCGCGCCTATGTGCTGGAAAACGGCCAGTTCGTGCTGCACGGCAACGCCGCCGATATTCGCAATGATCCCAACCTCACGCGTGCTTACCTTGGACTGTGACAATGCCTGATAAAGATTCGCTGCGAACCTTGCTGACGCGCAAACCGATCCTGGTCGCGCCCGGCGTCTATGATGCCTTCACCGCGCTCAACGCCAGCTTGGCGGGATTTTCGACACTCTACGTGTCGGGTGGGGCGATCGCCTACACCCGGCTCGGACGGCCTGACGTCGGGCTCGTCAGCATGAGCGAGGTCGCGGAGACCGTCAGCCTCATTCGCGATCGCGTCGACACGCATCTGATCGTCGATGCCGACACCGGTTACGGCAACGCGCTCAACGTCGAGCGCACGGTGCGCACCTTCGAACGCGCGGGCGCCACCGCAATCCAGATCGAGGATCAGGATTTTCCCAAGCGCTGCGGCCATCTCGACGGCAAGGCGCTGGTGCCAGCCACCGAGATGCTCGGCAAGATCAAGGCAGCGCTCGATGTGCGGCATTCGCCCGAGACATTGGTGATCGCCCGCACCGACGCGGTGGCGGTCGAAGGGTTTGACCGCGCGATTGAGCGCGCGCTGGCTTATGGCGAGGCCGGTGCCGATGTGTTGTTTGTCGAGGCGCCGAAGGCGCGCGAGGACCTCGCCCGCATCGTGGCAGCGCTCGGCACCGCCGTGCCACTGATGGCCAACATGGTCGAAGGCGGCAAAACACCGCCACTGTCAGGGGCGGAGCTTGAGGCGATTGGATTCGCGTTGGTGATCTTCCCCGGCGGCATCGTGCGCGCCATCGCCAAGACCATGCAGGATTATTATGCCTCGCTCGCCGCACACGGCACGACCGAGCCGTTCCGCGCGCGCATGTTCGATCTGCAGAAGCTCAATGGACTGATCGGAACCCCGGAGCTCCTTGCCCGCGGCGCGGCCTACGAGGCGCCAACGCCACCGGCGAGTAAAGTCAGAGGACAGCCCCGGTGAGCGAGCTCGACCCCATTACCCTGGCGGTGCTCAACGGCCGCCTGGTGCAGATCGCCGATGAGATGGACGCGACGCTCTACCGTTCCGCGTTCAATCCGATCATCGCCGAGGCACATGACGCCTGCCACGGCCTCTATCACGCCGAGACTGGCGCCACGTTGGTGCAGGGAACATCAGGCCTGCCGATCTTCGTCGGCGCGATGGCGTTTGCGGTGAAAGCGGTGATCGACAAGGCGGCGCGCGACGGCGATCTCAAGCCGGGCGACACCTATTTGTTCAACGATCCTTATGACGGCGGCACACATCTCAATGACATCCGGCTGGTGCGCCCGCTGATGCGCAACGGTCGGGTGTTCGCCTGGCTTGCATCGGTCGGGCATTGGCTCGACGTCGGCGGCAACGTGCCGGGCAACTTCAACGCCAAGGCAACGGAAAGTTTTCAGGAAGGGTTTCGCGTCCCGCCGGTGAAGCTGATCCGCGACGGCGTCCTGCAGCAGGACATCATCGATATTCTCGCCGCGAACTCGCGCGTGCCGCAATCGAACTGGGGCGACCTGAACGGCCAGATCAATGCGCTCGATCTCGGTGCGCGCCGGCTCGAAGCACTGCTTGATGAATATGGCGACGACACCGTCGCGGCGGCGCTCGCACAGCTCTCGGCGCGGGCCGAGGCGCTGATGCGCGCCAACGTCGCGGCATTGCCGGACGGCACGTACAGTTACGACGATTTTCTCGATAACGACGGCATTACCGATGCGCCGCTGCGGATCGCGCTCGACCTCACGATTGCGGGCGACCGCATGCGGCTCGATTTCTCCCGCTCGGCCCCTCCGTGCGATGGTCCGCTCAACATCGCCCGCTCGACGACGGTGGCCTGCTGCTACGTTGCGTTGAAGCACTTGTTTACCGATGTTCCAGCCAATGCCGGCTGTCTGGCGCCGATCGAGTTCGTGATTCCTGACACGACACTGCTCGCCGTTAACGCGCCGCGGCCAGTGGGCGGCTATACCGAAACGATCCTGCGCGTGATCGATGTGATCTTCGGGGCATTTGCCAAAGCCGCCCCGGCGCGCGCCAACGGCAGCCCGTTCGCCACCATCAATGCGCTCTCGCTCGCCGGCTGGCGCGAGCACGGGCGCAAGTGGGTGATGTTCTGCTTCTTCGGCGGCGGACTCGGCGGCAATCCTGATGGCGATGGCCTGAACCACGGCAACAATCCGATCTCGACGGCGACGATCCCGCCGCTGGAGATTCTGGAATCGCTTTATCCCGTCATGTTCACCCAATGGGCGCTGCGGCCCGACTCTGGCGGGCCGGGACAGCATCGCGGCGGGCTGGGCGCGATCTATGAGGTCACAACTCTCAGCGAAAGCGGTGCCGAGGTTTTCCTACTTGGGGAGCGGGGCAAATATCCGCCGTTCGGCGTCAACGGCGGTGGGAGCGCGGCGCTGAACCGCTTCGTCTACGAGACCGATGCGGGTGAGCGCACGCCGCCTCTGGTATCCAAAATTACTGACATCAAGATCCGACCGGGCCAGAAAGTCCGACTAGAAACACCTGGCGGCGGCGGCTTCGGCGATCCGGCGGCACGCGACCCCGCGCGCGTCGCTCGCGACGTCCGGCTCGGCTACGTGTCGCGCGACGCGGCGCTGCGCGCGTACAAAGTGGCGCTGACGCCAAATGGCGGGGTCGACGACGCCGCCACGGCTGCCCTGCGGGACGCACCATGACGGAGCGTAAGGCAATCGTCGGCGTGGATGTGGGTGGCACATTCACCGACCTGTTCCTGCTTGATGCGGCGTCCGGAACGTTCCGGACCGCGAAGATTCCGTCGCGCCGCGGCGACGAGGCGCAGGGGTTTCTAAACGGTCTGCATGCATTGGGCGGTGTTGCCGCGATTGGCTCGATCGTGCACGGCACGACCGTCGGCACCAACACATTGTTGGAGCGGCGTGGCCCCAAAATCGGTGTGATCACGACGTGCGGCTTTCGCGACGTGCTGGAGATGCGCCGGCGCGACCGCCGCCGCACCTGGGGCCTGTGGGGCGATTTCGTGCCGATCGCCGATCGCGACATGCGCGTCGAGGTCGCCGAGCGCACGCTCGCCGACGGAACAATCCGCGAAGCGGTTGACGCAGACGAAATCCGCGCGGCCGTGCAGGAGCTCCAAGACCGCGGCGCCGAGGCGCTCGCGATCATCTTCATCAACTCCTACGCCAATGCGGAGAACGAACGCCGCGCCGCCGCTGCGGCTCGCGCCATCTGGCCGAATTCTCATGTGACGGTCTCGCACGAGGTGCTCGCCGAGATCCGCGAGTTCGAGCGCTCCTCGACCGCAGCGCTCAACGCCTATCTTCAGCCGGTGGTCGGAACCTACATCGGCAAGCTCGAGGCGGCGCTTGCCGAGCAACAATTTGCCGGATCACTGCACATCGTGCAGTCAAACGGCGGCATGATGTCGACGGCAACCGCGTGCCGGCTGCCGGTGCGCACGGCGCTGTCCGGTCCGGCCGCCGGCGTGGTCGCCGGTGCGGCACTGGCGAAGGCCGCGGGATTTGACGACCTGATCACCTGCGACCTAGGCGGCACATCATTCGACGTGTCGCTGATTGCCGCCGGCAAGGCGTCAATCGCGGCGCAGACGGCGATCGACTTCGGCCTCGTCATCCGCACACCGATGATCGAGGTCACCACCATCGGCGCCGGCGGCGGCTCGATCGCGGCGGTCGATCGCGGCGGGCTCCTGCACGTGGGTCCTGAGAGCGCGGGCTCGGTACCGGGACCGGCTTGCTATGGCCAGGGCAACGATAAGCCGACCTTGACCGATGCGCAGGTCGTGCTTGGGCGCATCAATGCGTCGCGCCCGCTTGGCGGCGAGTTGAAGTCGCTTGACGTGGAGGCGGCAAAGCGCGCGATCGCCGTCCATGTCGGCAAGCCGCTCGGGCTTGATGTGATCGACGCGGCGGCCGCTATCGTCCGCGTCGCCGAAGCCCGCATGGCCGGCGCGATCCGGCTTGTCTCGATCGAACGCGGGCACGACCCGGCGAAGTTCGTCGCCATGCCGTTCGGCGGCGGCGGCGCACTGCATGTCGGCGCATTGATCCGGGAGATCGGGTTGAAGTGCGCGCTGGTGCCGCGTTTCCCCGGCATCACCTCGGCGCTCGGCTGCGTGCTCGCCGATCTGCGCCACGACAAAGTGCAGACGGTGAATTGCCTGCTCGAGGGCGTCGACACGGCGGGCTTCGAAGCGCGCATGGACGCCGCCGGGCGAGAGGTGAGTGGGGTGATCGAGACTTCCGGCATTCCCGTCGAGCGGATCGACATGATCTACGAGCTCGACATGCACTATCTCGGCCAAACTCATACCGTCGCGGTACCGCTGCCGGTCAGCGCAAAAGGCGCTGGGTTTGCACTGACCGAGAGCATGATCCGTCGTGCGTTCGAGCAAGCCTACTCGGCCTCGTTCAGCCGGTTGCTGCCCGGCCTAGCGATCCGCATCGTGTCCTTGCGCGTCACGGCGATCGGTCGCCGTCCGCATTTTGACTTCGCGATCTGCGCGCCAAACGCGAGTGCGCTATCCGCCAAGATCGATCCCGCTACGCGGCCGGTTTGGTTCGATGGCGGTTGGCGCGACACCCGGATCTACCCGCGCCTCGATCTGCCGGTGGGCACGCTGATTGAAGGGCCGGCCATCCTGGAGCAACCGGACGCCACGACGGTGATCGAGCCTGATTTGCGCGGGCGCGTCGATCGGCTCGGCAACCTGATCGTGGAGCGCGCCGCATGAATAGTTCAAGCGCACTCATCCTCGGCGACCTGCAAAACGACTTTCTGCATCCCGATGGGGCTTATGCTCGCGGCGGCCAGACCAATCCGACGATCGCGGCGCTTCCGGAGAAGCTGGTACCGCTGGTGCGCCGCGCCCGTGAGAACGGCATTCTGATCGTCGCAACGTTATTCACCCTGGTGCCCGGCCGCGGCGGTGAGCCGATCATGTCGCCGCATCTCAAACAATTGCGTCCATTCCTGCGACGTGGCGATTTCGCGCCGGGCAGCTGGGGTCAGCAAGTTGTCGACGCGCTTGGTCCCGTGGATATCGCCGTCGAGAAGGTCGCCTACTCGGCGTTCTACATGAGCCGGCTCGAGTGGGTGCTGCGCAAGTGCGGAATCGACGAGCTTCATGTGACCGGGATCGTCACCAATGGCGGTGTCGCCTCGACTGTGCGCGACGCGCATGTCCGGGAGTTCCACTGCACGGTTATAGATGACGGCTGCGCGGCGTTCTCTGAGGACGTCCACGACGCCGCGATCGCCGGCCTACGGCCAGTCGCAGCGATCACGACAATCGCCGAGACGATGCAGGCGTTCGGCGCAAATTCGTGATGGCGGTTGATTGGTCGTGGGCGTACGATGTGCTAGGATGAGTAGAAGGGAGGCATCGATGACAAGCGAGCTGTTCCCGTCGCGCCGATCGCTCATCACCGGCATTGCAGCGGTGCTCGCTGGCAGTGCCCTCCTGGTATTTCACGTCAAGGCCGAGTCGCCACTGATCAAGATCGCCGTGTTCGATTTCGAGCTCGCAGATCTCAGCGGCGGAGCTGGCATCGCAGGTGACGCGAATGCCGATGCAACGCAGTTGAACCAAGCCGCGAGCGACGCGCGGCAGCTATTGGCCCAATCGGGGCGCTATGCGATCGTCGATGTTTCGGGCGCAGATAGTGACGCCGCGAGGGAACACCGGCTGTGGGAATGCGGCGGGTGCGAAGCAGCCATCGCGCTGAAACTTGGTGCTGATCAGTCTTTTGTAGCCGTTGTGTCGCGGATCAGTCGAATGGAATACGTGGTCCGCTTCCAAATCCGGGACGCTCGCACTGGAGACCCTATCCTGGCCCGTGAGAGTGGATTGCGCATGGGCGCGAACTACTCGTGGCCGCGTGGCGCAACCGCCCTGGTCAGGACCGGCCTGCTCAACAATCCTTGATCGCCGGATCACGAAGTTCGTGGCTGCTGCTCGCCATGTCCGACTTCGTAACCCGAGGCATCGATCGAGCCAGCTCCCATCCAGCCCCACACCAGTACGACATCCTCGGCCGAGGTGTTGTTGAAGCCGTGCCAGCAGCCACGCGGGGAGTAGACAACGTCGCCTTCGCCCGACGGCTCGAGACCGTGCTCGGTGATGATATGGCCGTGACCCTTCAGCACGATGAAGAACTCGTCGCAATTGCGGTGCAGGTGTCGCTCGTGGCTGGCGCCGGGCTTGAGCACCGTCCATCCGACCACATTGTCCGCGCCGGCTGATTTCTTGTCGATCAGGAACTGCACCTGCATGTCGATCCAGCCGTCGTCGCGCTTGAGGCCTTGGACAAGCGGGACATCCTTGCGGTTGGTGCGGAACATCTTCGTCATTTCAGCTGGCCTCCAAGTCGCAGATAGACTTCATGCGCGGTGACGAAATCGCGATGGTCGATGCCGAGCCCGCGGCACGCGTTCATCATTTCGTTGGCCGCCGCCGCGAGCGGGACCGGACTGCCCAGGGTGCGGCCGAGCTCGAGCGCGAGCAGCATGTCCTTCTGCTGCAACGTGACATCGGCGAGCGGTTTTTCGGGCATCTTGCCGTCGAGAATGAAGGGACCGCGATAACCGAGCACCGGCGAAGCGGCAACGCTCTTGAGAACCGCTTCGAGCGCCACTTCGCGCTTGACGCCGCCCTTTTCTGCCAATGCGACGGCCTCGCCGAAGGCGATCACCTCGACCATCAACAACAAATTCACGGCAATCTTCATCTGGCAGGCAAGGCCATTGGCACCGATGTGGATCACCTTCGGCCCGATCGCCTCCAGCACCGGCCTGGCGGTCTCGAATGCCTTCGCGTCGCCGCCCACCATCAGCGAGGCTTGCCCGGCTTTCAGGGTCACGGGGCTGCCTGAGATCGGTGCGTCCAGCATCATGAGGCCGACCGCCGCGAAGTCGTTCGCGACCGTTCGGCTCACCGTCGGTGAGATCGTGCTCATATCGATATAGATGGCGTCCCGCCGCATCCCGGCGCGAATGCCTTGCGCGCCGAGCGCGACCTCGGTCACGGCGGCGCCATCGGTGAGGATCGAGAACATGATGTCGGCGTCGCGCGCCGCCGTGGCTGGCGTCTCAGCCAGGTGCATGCCTTGCGCAATCAGGGCATCGGCTTTGCTTTTCGTACGATTCCAGCCGACGACCTCATGTCCCGCCGCCATCAGGCGCGGAACGATCAGCGACCCCATGTCGCCCAGGCCGGCAAATCCGATCTTCATTTTCCTCCCACGAATTTTTTGTTTCGTCACACAACCTAGCAATCCGGCTTGCGCGCGGCAAACGTTTGCCAGTTCCAGCAAAGGCCATTAGCTTGCGGTCGCACCTCCGCACGCCCTGCGCTCAAGTTTTTTCTGCTGCGGAATGCGACCGCAAAGGAGCCGGTGATGTTCAAAGCCTCGGACGGAATCATATTGCCCACCTCGATCATCGGCTCGCTGCCGCGCCCAGCGTGGTTCACGGCTTCGATCGGCTTGCGCAGTTTTCTCGAATGCATGGTCGATTCACGTTTCCGCGAGCAATACGAAGATGCGGTGGGCTCGCACCTGCGCGACCAGGAGCTGGCCGGGCTCGATATCCTCACCGACGGCGATGCCCACTATGATGAGCAGGTCGGCGGCATGAGCTGGCAGAGCTATCCGATTACGCACATGGACGGGATGAGCAACGAGCCGATCCTGGCGCAGTACAGCGTCGGTGCGGCCGCTTACCCGCGCGGGCACATCCTGCACGACTTTCTCGAGGCGCGCGTGCTGCCGCAGATTGTCGGCCCGTTGGGACCCGGCCGGCTGCAATATGCGGCGCTGTGGAAGACGGCGCAGCGCATGACGACGAAACCGATCAAGGTCGGCACGCCGCTGCCGGAGCTCCTGGCCGCCTCGGTCGAGGACAAGTTCTATAAGGATCCGGTCGAGCGGACCTGGGCATTCAGCGAAGCGATCAACCGCGAGCTGCACGACCTCGCTGACGCAGGCTGTCCCGTCATTCAGCTCGAGGAGCCGCAGATCCACATGGTGCCCGTGCGGGGCAAGGCGTTCGGCAAGCTCGACACCGCCGACCTCGTGGAGATCTTCAACAACACGGTGAAAGGGTTGCGCGCCAAGACCGAAGTGTGGTGTCACACCTGTTGGGGAAACCCGTCGCAGCAACGCATCTTCCGCGACGTGCAGAGCTATAAGCCCACGTTGGACGCGCTCGCGCGCGTCGACGCCGATGCCATCACGTTCGAGACCTGCTCGTCAGGTCCGGGTGACCTAGAAAGCATCGGCCAGGCGATCAAGGACAAGAAGATTGTCATCGGTGTCATCGATCATCACACCCTGCAGGTCGAGCGGCCGGACGAAATTGCCGCGCTGATCCGGCAAGCGCTCAAGCATGTTCCGGCGGACCGCCTGATCATCTCCTCGGACTGCGGCATGGGCCGCGAAGGCATGGCCCGCCGGCACGCGACCTACAAAATGGTGTCGATGGTTCTCGGCACCAACATCGTGCGCAAGGAGCTCGGGGTGCCCGAAGCGCTATGTCTTGCGGCCGACCCGCGCTATTCGCTGCTGACCAAATCCGGCTAGAACGAGGCGGGCGATGATCGAATTGTTGATTGATCAGCGGCCGCGCAACATCGGCGCATTCGATGTCGGCCGCGTTCTGCCCGTCGCGCGCCATCGCATGGTCGGTCCGTTCATCTTCTTCGATCACGTGGGGCCGGTTGATCTACCCAAGGGCCTGGCGCGCGAGGCCGACGTGCGCCCGCATCCGCATATCGGGCTCTCCACGGTGACCTATCTGTTCGCCGGCGAAATCATGCACCGCAATTCCACCGGCGTGGAGCAGGCGATCCGGCCCGGCGAAATGAACTGGATGATCGCCGGCAGCGGCATCACCCATTCGGAGCGGTTCGAACGGGCGCGCCGCGAGGGTGGCCCGATGCACGCGATCCAATCCTGGGTGGCGCTGCCGACCGGCGATGAAGAGACCGCACCCGGATTCGCTCACCACGAGGCCGCGGACCTGCCGATCCACAATGACGGCGGTGTCTGGCTGCGCGTCCTCGCCGGGGAGGCGTTCGGCTTGCGCGCGGCGGTGAAGACGCATTCGCCGTTGTTCTATGCGCACGTGGTTCTCGATGCCGGCGCGCGCATCGCGCTGCCGCGCGATCATGCAGAGCGCGCTGCGTTTCTGGTGTCAGGAGCCGCGGAAGCAGACGGGCGCACCATCGTGCCCGGTCAGATGGCCGTGTTCAGCCCCGGTGCGGAAGCGGTGGTAGAGGCGAGTGCTCCGAGTGTGCTGATGGTGCTCGGCGGCGCGAACATCGGCGAGCGCTTCATCGAGTGGAACTTCGTCTCCTCCTCGAAGGAGCGGATCATGCAGGCCAAGGCGGATTGGCGCGCCGGGCGCATGAAGCTACCGGACCTCGACAATAGCGAGTTCACCCCGCTGCCGCCCGATCCGCCGCCAGATGCGCAGCCGATGTCGTAGGCCTTCGCCGTTCGTCTTACTTCTCGACCTCGCCGCCGCTGTCGACCCAGTCCTTGAAGCCGCCGAGGTTGTAGACGTGATCATAGCCCATGTCCTTGAGGAGCTTCCCACTCAGGGCAGCACGCCCACCTGAGCCGCAGTAGACCAGGATCGTTTTGTCCTCATTGAAATTCTTATCGTGCGCCGGCGAGTCCGGGTCGGCGCGGAATTCCAAAAGGCCGCGCGACACATGAAGCGCGCCGGCGATCTTGCCGGTGGCCGCAACTTCCGTCCCGTCGCGCACGTCCAGCACCAGGGTGTTTCCCTTGGCGATCATCTCGCGCGCGTCGCTCGGCGCGATGCGTGGCACCGAGGCGTTCGCTGCGTCCATCATCTGCTTGAGCCTCAACGGCATCACATCCTCCTTCATGTTCGCTTTCGGAAGAGGACACTATCTCAGCTGCTGCCACCCGCCAAAGCGACGAAAAAAGCCCCGAGCAGGGGAGCTCGGGGCTGCACACAGGTCTGGATGGGTATACGACCAGAGTGCCAGCACGGCCGGCCGCCATCAACGAAAGCCTTAAAGCAAGGTTCCCCGGATTGGGCTATCATATTGGCCCAACGGAGAAATCCAGGCTGGACATCCCATCGATGTACGCCAGGTGTACGGCGAGGAGTTCGGAAAGGCACCCGCAATGACCCGCGCTGAAATTCTGGCCGCGATTGCCGCGCACGCCGACCGTCCGGTGAGGCTAGTCTTGAAGGACGGGCGCGAGATCACCGGCAAACTGCGGGCGCTCTCAGACCACGACCGGCTCATTGTGGATCGGCAGGCAGATTTGCCACCTGATTCCCCACCTGAACGGCACGGCTGATTCCGCACCCGATTCCGCACCTGAATGGCGAGGTCGCTCTCCCCACCCCCGTCCGAAATGCCCGTCACAGGCGTCACAGGCGTCACATGGGCGCCGATAGCCTCCGCGCCGAGACCTCACCAGCGGGGGCTTCGTATTGGCTCGCAACCAGGATCATCGTGGGGGTAAAACCGGCCTAGGTGGCGGTCGGGCAAATCAGCTACGACACGTCCATATGAGCCGTGCTTCCTTCGATATCGCATACGACGGCCGGCATCGCGCAACGGCGCTATGAACGTGCGCGATCTCGCGCTCGCTCTGCTCGCGATCGGCCAGCTCTTCGACGCGGCAAACACTGCCCTGAACCGCGACGAGGCTAGGGTCAGCGTCAACGTCACGGCCACGGGCGCCGGATCGTTCGAAATTTCTTTTGAGATCGTCCAGAATCTGGCGGGTCAGATCACGGCTCTCTTCGGGCGAGACTGTTGTCGCGGCGATCAATCTTAAGGAACTAGTTGTCGGCGGTGCTCTCTCCCTCATTTGGCTGATCAAAAAACTGCGCGGGCGGAAACCGAACAAAATCGAGCGTCTTTCCGACAACCACGTCCGGCTCACGATCGATAGCGAAGTTTTCGATGTCCCTCTGGAACTGATGCGGCTCTACGAAGACTTGGCGGTCCGCGAGGCAACTGAGCGGGTGGTCTCGACCCGCTCAAGCGGGAGGGAATAGATACGTTCGAGGTCAGAGAGAATTGCCAGCCGTTACCACGTGCAAAGCAAGAAATCGAATATTTTGAGAAGCCGGACCTGCCGTATGAAGTCCTCGTCGAGAGCACGCGGCGTGCCGCTTTTCGATCATCTCCCTGGCCTTCAAAGAGGACAACAAATGGAGGCTATACGACGGCAACACTCAAATCAGCGCGACGATTGAGGACAAGAATTCCAGCACAAGGTGGATTCGAATCAAGTTGCATTCGCAAAGGGCGATATTCTGATCTGCGATGTCCGAGTGACTCAGAAGCAGACCGGCGAGGGACTAGGACCGAATACGTGGTCGAGCGCGTCGTAGAACATCGCGCGGCCTTGCGACAATTGCCCCTGCAATTCGATCGCCCGGCATGAACACCCCAGCACCCGCCCGGCCCGCCGATGGACCTGGCCAATATGCGCGGCAGATAGATTGCTGCGCGGGAGGACAAAGATGGAAATTTCAGGAGAGTTTGCGTTTGTCGCTGAAATTCCGCTGACCGCAAAGCCAGAAGAATTCCGCTGAAGGGCTCGCTGACCCCGCCAACCGGGCCGTGCCGGGATTGGTTCACGGTGCGATTCACGGAGAATCGGCAGCGAAGGCATTGTGATTTATGAGGCCCGAATCGGTGGGCCGGAAGATGCGCGAAAGTATCGTCGCGGCTTGCGGGATCTGGATAAGTCGCGTTGGTACAGCCCAATGGCGCGCTGGGTGCAGCCCGCAGGCGCGCGGCGGGTCGCGTGGATGCGCACCTTCCAAGTGATATCTGCTGCGGGAGCTAAAGACACGGTAGTCACCAAACTGGCAAATCTCGTCGAGTTGGTGATCGGACAGGTGCCCGAGCTGAAGCTAGCAATTCTTCACGAGGGTTTCGATCGGCCGGAGGAGATCATGCTTTACGAGGAGTGGGATGGCACGAAGGCAGCCTTCCTCGCCCATGAAGCGCCCAAGCCTTATCGGACCGCATATCGCGAGGAAACGGCACACATGATCGCTGATCGTGGCGACCTTGAGTGGCTGTCGCCTATTCGCATCTACGAAGCCGAAACATCACCGCGCGGTCCAAGGTGAAGTGCGGCGCGCGCAACAACCGGATTGACGTGCGGCCGAACTGGAAAGAGGCGCCAGGCTCAATCGATGAACTGGTCCGGTCGACCGGCTATGCCGGGCGGTGAATGATGCCCCGATGGCGAGCGGGCTGGTCGGACAAATTGGGCCTAATGCGCAAACGCACCACGGCCGTGCCAAAGGCCGGTTGCGAAGGCCGAACGGGCTGAAACCCGCAATTCGAACTTGCTGAAACGTGCAAGAAGTGCCTGTGCCGCAGCGACTTCTTGCATTTTCGGCGGGAAAATCGAAATCAGTTTCGGCCGTCCCGGAAGCCTTTGATATTGCTAGGCTTTTTCTTAAGATCGAATTTAGCGGCGCGGCGTTTTTCAATTTGGCCAGTGCGGCCGCTCACCACGTGACAGCGACCCGCCGGCATGCGAAAGAACGCCTAGCCCAATCTCCCGATGGGCCAGGCGCGCTCTCTTTCCTCGATGTGATTGACTGATTTCCGAATCGCGACGACCCGCATTCAAATGGGGACGCGCGCGAAATGTCTAGACGCAGAAGTCGCAAAAGCCGAACAGTCCACAACAACGGCAAGGCCAACGGCCACCGGGACGCCGGTGCGTCTGCGCGGCGGGCTCGCGACCAGGCGCTCGAGGGGCGGTCCGAGGACCCGAGTTTGGGAGCCACCTGGGCCGCCTGCTGCTTTCTGGAGCCATTGACCGGGGCCAGTACACAGCCGGGCAGGCATGGTGCTCGCTGGCGGACCGGTACCACAGGGCAATGAACGGGCCATTGCCAAGCGAGCGGGCGGTTGCCTTGGAACGCCTGGGCGCGTCGCATGAGCCAGATTCTGACAGTGCCGCCGGTCGGCGCATTGCCCAGCATGAAGCGGCGATCGTCCGCAAGCTATCCGAGGCCTATAGCGCCATGCTTCAGGCCGGCGCCGGCGCCGCCAGCGTCACGCGGCGAGTTTGCGAACAGGACAAGCCACCCAATTCGCCGCTCGAACTGGCAATGCTGGTTAAGGGGCTGACGGCTCTCGCGGCTCATCTCGACTTCCGGCCCGGGCTGCCACGTCACCGATGCCCGTAAAACCAGCGCGAAAGGGAAGCCGACTTCCGATGTTGGACGAGCCGCGCGCCCGCAAGGAAGACCGCGCCGGTTGTTCAACAAGTTAGAAGCTCGGATTAGTCTCGCATTCACGCTCTCGGCGCTAGAGTCTGCCGCGTCATATGCGGTGCCGATTTTAACGAGAACTC
>CAVXDE010000009.1:0-12449 GCA_963760435.1 uncultured Alphaproteobacteria bacterium | reverse complement strand
TGCTTGTCTGGAACGCCTTCACAGCGCCGTTCGTCTGCGGCCCAAAATCTCCGTCGACCGCGACGTTGTGACCGCGTGCCCGCAACAGGTACTGCAGCGTCTTGATCGGATGTCCGTTGAGACCACTCGTCACCACGGGCCAAGGACTAAGGGTGCCAGGCATCGGAACCTCCCCTTTCACAAGGACAGCCGCACTTTATGATGAATGACTTGTCCGGAATAGTGAGCCGCATCACGGCTTGCTTGTACAGCTGATCAACAAACCGAAATCAGCAGCTTGATCTCCGAAAGGTAGCGCAGTACGCGGCAAAGCCCGCGGCAAGTTCAAGCCGGAACGGATCAGCAGAACTAAGCGCGAGCGCCCGGACGACCGCCCCCTTTCACGCCCGGTTGTGGCGCCAGCGACAAGATTTCAATTGATCCGGCGCCGATCCCGGCCTTGTGCTGGGCTCAGGTTCCATTGTTTGGACGATTCACAAGATCAACCCGTGCGGGAGCACACATGAACGAGCTGCGCAGCGTCTCGGCCATGCGACCGGTTCGCAAACATCGGCTGCGCGACGCCACGATGCGCTTTGGCGTGTTCTGGCCCTATTCGCGCACGCTCATTCCCTCCGCCACCATCGCGGAGCGCAATCCCGATGTTCTGGACGTGCACAATCATGTCCGGCTGGCGCAGGCGATCGAAGCGGTCGGCGTCGATTTCACGCTCATCGCCGACGGCTACGCGCCGGCCTCGGCGGAGAATTCACGCATCGGCTTTCAGGATCCGTCCACCAACGCGGTGATTATCGCGGTCCCGCTGATGCTCGCGACATCGCGCCTCGGCTTCATCTCGACCATGCACACGCGCTTCCTGCATCCGGTGGTGATCGCGCGCTGGGGCGCGCATCTCGACTGGGTAAGCGGCGGTCGCTGGGGTTGGAACGTGGTCAACGGCTTCCGCCCGCACGAGGCGCGCCTGTTCGGGCTCGACGGGAAAATGGACCACGATGGCGGCTACGACATCGCCGACGAGGCCTTGGAGGTCATCAAGGCGCTGTGGGCGGCGACGTCGGAGGACGTGCACCACGCCGGCGTTCACTTCAAGGTCGATGGCCGCATCCGCAAACCGGTTCCGGAGACGCTGCCGTTGCTGGTGAGCGCCGCATCCTCGGAGCGCGGGCGCGCGTTCGCAGCCAAGCACTGCGACTATCTGTTCGCAACGCCGCTCGACGCCAAGGACATTGTCGATCTGGGCAACGATCTGCAAAAGCAGGCCGCCGCGTTTGAGCGTCCATATCCTCCAGATATTCTGGTCCTGTCGGACGTGTTCATCCGCGACGAGCCCGGACGCGCGCGCGAAGAATATGAAGCGCTGGTCAACTCGTCCGACCCGGAGGCGCAACGGATCTGGAAATCGCATCTCGCGCGCGTCACCCACACGGGCCGCAATCCCGGCGACGTCATGACGTTCCTCGGCACGGCCGACGAGGTGGCCGAACAGATCGTCACCTTGCGCCGCGAGAGTGGCATTGCCGGACTGATCTTTCGCCTGCCGCTATGGCACCCCGAAGAGGCGCATCGGCTCGCCCCCGTGTTTACGCAGCTCGCGCGCGCGGGAGTTTGGAAGCCTCCGGCGCAACGCGAATTCTCCTGGTAGCCGCCGATGGATATCCGGTTCGACAACAAAGTCGCGGTCGTCAGCGGTGCCCGCTGGGGCATCGGACGCCGCATCGTGGAAGGCTTTCTTGCCGGCGGTGCGCGCGTGTTCTGCTCCGACAACAGCGCGGAGGGTCTCGAGGTCGTGCGGCAGCAAGGCGCGCACACCGCCGTGGTCGATCTCACTGACCGTGGCAAGGCCGCGGCGTGGATTGCCGAAATCGAGGACTACGCGGGATCAGCAATCGAAGTGCTGGTCAACAATGCCGGCGGCTTCGCGCATGCGGTCTCGCGTCCGCTGGAGGACGTCACCGATTCGGAATGGGACACCGTGATGGCGATCAATCCGGGGATCGCCTTCACGCTCAGTCGCGCCGCCGCGCGCGGCATGAAGCAGGCGCAGCGGGGTCGTATCATCAACATGAGCTCGGGCGCGGGCATTGCCGCCTCGCGCACCAAGCTCCACCCCTACACGGCGGCCAAACATGCGGTCGTAGGATTGACCCGGCAGATGGCCGCGGAGTTTGGCGAGTACGGCATCACGGTCAACAGCGTCGCGCCAGGCTTCGTGCTGTCCTCGCCGTTCACGCAAGCGGATTGGGATCGTTACACCCCGCAGGCACAGCAAGCGCACATCCAGAACACCTTCATGCGGCGGATCGGCACGCCCGACGATATCGCCAACGCCGTGCTGTTCCTGGCATCGGACTACGCCGCGTGGATTACTGGCCAAGTGATTTCCGTCGATGGCGGCCGATAAGCACAGATCTGCGCCGAAGCCGGCGCAACTTTGCGCATTACCAGAAGTAAAATCGAATTGGAGCCAAACGTCGAAAAGGTTATGCTCGCAATCGCGAGGTTGCGACATGCCCGAAATCTCCCCGGCGGCGATGAAGTTCCTGCGCCAGCGGGTGAACCTGCGTCACCTGCGGCTGGTGCTCGTGTTGGACGAGGAGCGCAGCATCACGCGCACGGCCGAGCGCCTTTGCATCAGCCAGGCGGCGGTATCGAAGACGCGAGCCGAGTTCGAAAAGGGCATCGGCGCGCCGCTGTTCGAGTGGTTCGGCAATCGCCTGGAAGTAACGCCGCTCGGCAAATGCGTGCTGTTGTCGGCACGCCGCATCCTGGCGGAGCTCGAGTGCCTGAGCGATGAGTTCGCGCAGATGAGTTCGGGCATGCGCGGCGTTCTCAGCATCGGCACGCGCACCGTTTCGGGTCAGCCGTTCATCTCGCGCGTCACCGCCGCCTTCAAGGCCGCGCATCCCGCCGTCACCGTGGAACTGCTCGACATCGATATGGCATCGTTGATGGAGCGGCTAGCGAAAGGCAGCATCTCGCTGCTGTTCGGCCGCTATGACGCGACCTTCGCGAGCGCCAGTGTCGAGGCGCACGCGATCCTGAGCGATCGCAACGTCGTGCTGGCGAGCAACAGTCACCCCTTTGCTCATCAGCGCAAGATCGCCTGGTCGGACCTGGTCAAGCGCGCCTGGGTCCTCACACCGGATGGTTATGCCGGGCGCTATTCACGCGAGTACCTGAGCACGCTCCTGTCGCAGCAGCAGCTGCCGTTTCCGACCGACCTGATCGAGACGCAGTCGCTGCTGCTGATCCTGACGCTGCTCCAGGCCGGAGATTTCCTGACCCTCCTGCCTGAGGGAGTTGCCCGGCAGGTCGAAAGCCATGGCCTCGGCCGCGTGTTGAACCTGGAGCCGTTCGGTGCGCCGAACTCGCTCTGCCTGATGTGGCGCGTCGGACCTGCCCATGCCGCCGGCGGCACGACACTTTCGCGACCTCGCCATGCAACTGCTCAAGAGCGACGCCAGCCTTCAAGGCGAGCTTGATCAATTGCCGGCACTCCTGCAGGCGAAACGGTCCGATAAGGAGCAAGCTCCGCCGACGCACCCACGCAAACGCCAGGCAAAAAGGACCGTTGCGCGCGTTCGCGCGGCCGGCCGCAGCGCGCGCCGATAACGTTTGGTTGTGGTCCGGGTGACTTCTTTTCCATTGTTGCGGTACGAGCGCCGTGATTGAAAATCGGCCCAACTGATAAGGACCTGCATGCCCGCGAGCATGCGATACCCGCGCCAATGGGAATGGCCAAACCAGGCCAAGATCGCGTTGTCGATGAACCTCGCGCTGGAAGCCTTTCGGTTCAAGAGTCAGTACACCCAGGAAGGCAAACCAGGGCGTGTCGATCACTTCTCGCTGTCCTATGCGGCCTACGGGGCGAAGGCCGGCGTATGGCGCATCCTGGATTTCCTCGACGAAGTCGGCCTCAAGGGCAGCATGTCGATCAACGGCAAGGCCGCGGAGCTCTACCCTGAGCAGATCCGCGCCGTCGCCGACGCGGGTCACGAGCCGGTCGGCCACGGTTGGGAAAACGATGTGATCACCGACGACGATAATCCCGAGCAGGAGCTCGCGGAGATCAGGAAGGTCACCAAGGCGATCACCGAAGCGGCCGGGGTGCGCCCGATCGGATGGACCAGCCCGGGCAGTGCGGGCTCCAACAACACGCTCGCGTTCCTGGCCGGCGAGGGATACTTGTGGAACGGCGACGAAGCCGACGATGATCTGCCCTACGTCAAGGCCACGAAGAACGGTCCGATGGTGTTGTTGCCGCGCGTGAACACGCCGACCAACGATCTCAGTATCTGGATCATGGGACGCAATCCGCCGAGCGTCATCTGGGAGCAGTTCAAGGATACGTTTGACGAGCTTTACGCCGAAGGCGAGCGCGGCTCTCCCAAGTGGATCGAAATTGTGCTGCACGCGCATATGGCCGGGCGCCCGACCCTGATCCCCACCATTCGGCGCTGCATCGCCTACGCCAAAGACCATGGTGACGTGTGGTTCGCGCGCAAGCGTGACATCGCCGAGTGGGCCTTCAAGCGCCATCAGTCATCCACGCCGCAACCGGCCAGATCTACATGAGCAAGCGCCCGCGTTTCCCGCGTGAATGGAGCTGGCCTGGGAAGGAGAAGATCGCCTTCACGGTCGGCATTCCATTCGAGGCGTTCGAAAAACAAAGCCAAGTCAATTTCGTCGCCAGCAAAGGACAGCTCGATCGCTTTTCGCTCTCGTACGGCGACTACGGCTGGAAAGCCGGCATCTGGCGATTGCTGAACATTCTAGACGAGTATGATCTGAAGGCTTCGGTCTCGGCCAACGGACTTGCCGCCGAGCGGCATCCAGAAATCGTGCGCACGCTCGCGGACGAGGGTCACGAAGTGAATGGCCATGGCTGGGCCAATGATATCTACGCGAAGGACGCAACACCCGACCAGGAGCGCGCCGAGATCGCGCGCTGTACAACAACACTGACGCAGATTGCGGGTGTGCGCCCGGTCGGCTGGACCAGCCCGGGCTCGAGCGGATCGGAGAAGACCAACGAGTTGCTGGCGGAGCAGGGCTACATCTGGGTTGGTGATGATGCGAGCGATGATCTGCCCTTCGTGGAGCAGACCGTGCATGGTCCTTTTGTTACCCTGCCGCGCGTCAACATCTTCACCAACGACATCTCCAGCTGGATCTTTCCCGCCAATCCGACGTCGGTGTTTCTGGAAAACTTCATGAACACCTTCGACCAGCTCTATCGCGAAGGCGAGGCAGGCTATCCAAAATGGCTCGGCATCACCTTGCACGCCCATATGGCCGGCCGTCCGACGATGTCCAACGCCATCCGCCGTTGCCTGGATTACGTGCGCAAGCACGACGGGGTATTCTACACCCGCAGCCGCGACATCGCCGAGTGGACCTTGCAGCGGGAGACCAAGGCAGCGCGGTGATCCGGGCTGCATTACCATCGGTTGAGCCGTACCCCACTTCTTTTCGCTTGTTGGGTAGAGGCCTGTCGGGTTGAAATTGAGAGATCACCGACTTTGACAGCAACCAAGCCGGGTTGCATGCGCGTGGCACCGTGACCGAGATCATTTCGCTGGACAATGTCAGCGTGGCGTTTGGGCCGGAGGTCATCTACGACCGGCTGTCATTCTCGGTCACCGATGGCGAGTTTCTCTGTATTCTGGGTCCGAGCGGTTGTGGCAAATCCACCTTGTTGCGCGTTGTCGGCGACCTTTTAGGCGTCGATACCGGGAGCGTGATGGTGGCGAATGCGCCGGCTTCCGAAGCCTGGCAGGATATCGCCTACGTGTTCCAATCACCGCGCCTGCTGCCTTGGCGCAACGCCGAGCAGAACGTGGTGCTCGGCCAGCAATTGCGGTTTGCCGGCAAACGCAGCCAGGCGGAAATGCGCCAGAAGGCAGCGGCGTTGCTCGATCTGGTCGGACTTGGACGCGATACGCACAAATTTCCCGCGATGCTCTCGGGCGGCGAGCGTCAGCGTGTCTCGATTGCCCGCGCGCTCGCCGTCGATCCACGCATCGTGTTGATGGACGAGCCGTTCTCCGCGCTCGACCCGAACACACGCCGGCGCATGCGTTCGGAGATCATCGAGATCTGGCAGCGGACCGGCAAGACGATCGTGTTCGTCACACACGAGATCGACGAAGCGCTCGAGTTGGCCGACCGCATCGTCGTGCTCTCGGCCAAGCCGACGCGCATGCTGCGCACGCTTGAGCTCGATATGGCGCGTCCGCGCGACCTGAACGGCGCGGCGGCGCGGGCCGCGCGCGCCGAGCTCAAGCAGCTGCTTGGGGTGTTTGAAAGCGAAGAAACGGCGTCCTGATCAAAGCGAAGGGAACGATGATGCTGGCACGGTTCATGAGAAGCACCGGAGCGTTGGTTGTGGCGGTTGGTCTTGGCGCCGGGGCGCTGCCAGCCAACGCGGCGGAACTCATCACCTACGCCTCACTGCCCGATCCCGGTTACGATGCCGTCGTCTGGGCGATCGAGAACGGGAAGGTCTCCGATCCTAATGTCACCATCAAGGTCGAGACGGCTGTCGTCGATACCAGCGCTGATGCAGGCGGCGATGACCGCGCAGTTCAATCTCATTCCCAACGGGGTGCTTGCCGTGCCGCAAATGCGCGAGAGCGGCATTCCGGTGAAAATCCTCAGCACGCTGTTGCGCTATCATCCGGAAGGCCACAGCGCCGATCTCTGGGTCACCAAGGATTCGCCCTACAAGACGATCCAGGATCTCAAAGGCAAGACCATCGCGGTCACGTCCGGCGAGGCGCAGAACGTGATTTCAGTTCGCTGGGTGATCGGCGATCGCTACAAGATGAATGCAGATATCGTTGGTGGCGATTTTCGCTGGGTGGAGATGCCGCACGCCCAGTTCGAGGCCGCGCTTGCAATCCGGCCGCGTCGACGCGGCAGCTTTCAGCAACGTCGCCTCCTACACTCTGACCAAGGACGGCGCCTATCGCTCCGTGCTGCACGGCTCGGAGGAGCTGGACAAAATGTATGGCGGACCGATGCCGTCGCTATTCATCCTCGGCTACGAACCCGAGCTCGCCAAGCGGCCGGACGCATATGTTGCCGCCGGCAAGCTCCTTAAGGCATCCGCCGCGTATGTGCTGAAAAACCCGGACGAAGTCTTTTCCGCGGTAGCGCCGCGATTCAAGATGACCAAGGATGACGTGCAGACCTGGTTCACCACGTTTGCCGAGATGCCGCTCGCCCTCGGGCCGACCGACAAGAAGGTGATGATGGGCGCGTGGCAATCGGGCGTGAAGTACGGAATGCTGAAGAAGGCGCCCGCAAGCGCGGATGAGATCGTGTGGCCGAACGCGATCATGCAGTGATCGTCCGCGCGTAACTCAAGAGGCGTATGGATTTGATGTCGGTTCTGACGCCGCCTCTACCACCAAAGCCGACACCGTTCCGTCTTTCGCCCCTGATGGCGCGACGGATTGCGGCCGTCGTATTTGTCGCCCTCGCCTTGCTGGGCTGGCAGATCTACGCGAGCTACATGCCGCCGGTGCTGATACCGAGCCCGGCGCGCGTCTTGGAGCGCTTCATCGAACTGTGGACCGACCCACGCTACATCGCTTACGCGGTCGCATCGCTTGTTCATGTCGTCGCATCGGTCGTGATCTCGTTTACGCTTGGCGTCGCGATCGCGCTCGTCGGCTACTACTTTTCGATTTTCGACCTCGCCATCTATGGCCGGTTGTCGCCGTTCTTGAATTCCTTCTCGGCGATCGGCTGGGCGTTCCTCGCCATGATCTGGTTCGGCGTGAACGAGAGCGCGGTCATTTTTACCACATCGGCGGCGCTCCTCCCCTTTGCGATCATCAATGCCGGCGCCGGCCTGCGCGAGCTCAACCCCGAGATCGTCGAGATGGCGACGAGCTTCACCCGCAGCGGCCGGCGGCAGATCATCTGGGTGATCCTGCCGATGATGTTCCCCTACCTGTTTGCCACCATCCGGCTCTGTTTCGGCATCGGGTTCCAGATCGTGCTGACCGCCGAGCTCCTGTGCGGCTCATCGGGGCTCGGCTCGCTGATCAATATCGCGCGCCAGCGCTTTTGGACCGATATGGTCTTTGCGGTCGCCGCGCTCATTCTGATCGTCGTCTATGTCACGGATCGCATCATCTTCGCCGCCATCCAGCGGCGCCTGAGGAAACGATATGAGCTCGCCTGATCCGCGCGCTCCAACCTCGCTCTCCGCGGCAAGGCAGGCCCTGGCCCGCCGCCTCGTGGCGGAGCTCTTTGTTGCAGCAGCAATTGCGGCTTGGTGGCTCACCGCCGCGCGGCTCCCACCCAAGATCTTCCCGTCGCCTGTGCAGGTATTTTGGGAGCTGGTGCGGTTGAGCACCGATCCCGAATTCTGGGCCAATGCCGCAGCGACGGGATCGCGCGTGCTGCTCGCCGTCGTGCTTGCGACCGTCCTCAGCACCGCGGTGGGTCTACTGCCGCGCTATATCAAATGGACGAGCGGCATCGTCGACGACGTGCTGGTGCCGTTCTTCAGCTCGTTCCCGGCCATCATCTGGGCCATTCTCGGCACGGTGTGGTTTGGGCTCTCCAGCGCCGCGATCTTGTTGGTGCAAGTCCTGATCATCTTTCCGTTCTGCCTGGTCAACGTCACGGAAGGCGCCAAGGAGATCGGGCAGGAAGAAGTCGAGATGGGGCGCAGCTTCGGCCGGCGACCCTGGGCGATCTTCTGGCGCATCGAGCTGCCGATGCTCAGTCCGTTCATCATCGCCGGGGCGCGCATCTCCTACGGAGTATGCTGGAAGATCAGCATCATCGCCGAGTTGTTCGGCGGCCGCTCCGGGCTTGGCTACATGATGCAATGGGCGCAGGATTTCGGCAGCGTCGACAGCATCATCGCCATCTGTCTGGCGATCGTCTGCTTCGTGATGATCGGCGATGCGCTCGTGCTGCGACCCCTGTCGCGTCTGTTTCAGGCGGATGCCGCGCCCGCGAGGCGCAGCCTATTCGCGATCGCGCTGAAGACCATCTCTGTCCGCGGGCAATCCGCGTAACCCGCATCGGCCAACCCGAACCGAGGAAACAGCCGTGTCCCTTGCAACCGTCCTGCCCGATCAGCGACAAGCGCTTCCACCGCCCAAGCACAGCGACATCGACGGCATCGATACGCGCTACTACGAGGCCGGCCAGGGCGAGCCGATCGTGTTCATTTACGGCGGCAATTTCGGATCGGCGGATTCGGCCTCGAGCGCGCCAGTGTGGAGCTTGAACTTCCTGCCGCTGTCTGAACGTTTCAAGGTCCTCGCATTCGACAAGCTCGGCCAGGGACACACCGGCAATCCGAAGCGCAACGAGGACTACACCATGGCGGCGGTCATTCGCCATGCGGCCGCGTTCATCGCCGAGCTCAAGTTGCCGCCGGTGCACCTCGTCGGTCATTCGCGCGGCGGGTTTGCGGCAACCCGCATCACGCTCGAATATCCTCACCTGGTGTCATCGCTCACAATTGTCAGCAGCGGGACGCTGAGCCCACGCGTGAGCACGAACGAGGTCGCACTCTCTAAGCCGCCCTACCCAGCCTACAGCCGCGAGGGCGCGCGCTGGGTTTATGAGGGTTACTCCTACAATCCCAAGGCCGTGACCGAAGAGTGGATCGACAACGTCATGGATGTGTTTGCACAGCCCAAATACCGGGTGAGCGTGCAGAAGATGGTGCAGGAGGAGGCGGGCGCCCGCTATTTCCTGCCCGAGCTCGCCAAGCAGAAACGCGAGACGTTGGGCTGGTTGCGCGAGGGCCGATTGCAGCGCCCGACCCAGATTGTCTGGGCGCAGAACGATCCGACCGTCGCGGTCGAAGGCGGGTTTGACGTGTTTGATATGATCTCCGCGCACAATCGGCGCACGACGTTGAACATCATCAATCACGCCGGACACTTCTCCTACCGGGAACACCCTGACCGGTTCAATGCTTTGCTCGCCGGTTTTGTCGCCAATGCGAGCGCGTGAGGTCGGTCCATGACACAGAAAACAGAGCTTCAAGTTGCCGGCCGCCGCGTTTCTCTGATCAACGCCGGAACCTCGGCGGGTGAACCAGTCGTGCTGCTGCATGGAGGGTGCGCCGGCCTCTCGCCCATCGCCAGCGGCAGCCATGTGTTTGATCGCGTGATCCCGCTGTTTGCCGCGGGGCGTCAAGTGATTGCACCGGACTTACCCGGTTATGCCGGCACCGACCTCGCCTCTCCGGTGGATCTCGATGTGGAAAAGCAATCCAGCTTCGTGCTGGCGCTGCTCGATGCTTTGTCGATCGATCGCGCCCATCTGGCCGGCCACGACTTGGGCGGGTTCATCGCGCTCTGGCTCGCGATCACCGCGCCCAAGCGCGTGCGATCACTATCCATCGCTGCAAGCCCGATGTGCCCGCCGACCGGCGACGGGCTCAACGACATCTTGTTCGATGCAACGCCGCTTCCGCTGTGGAGCCGGCGCTCCCAGGCCTGGGCGTTCGAGCGCCTCTCCTACAGCAATGAGCACGTAGATGCCGCGCTGCTTGGCGCCTGCGAGGACGCCGCGCGCGGTAAGCCGCATCGCGACGCGGTCGACGCCATGGGCGACGAACAGCTGCGCCACCGCAACTTCGGTATTGCGGCCCTCAAGGGTCGCATCTGGGAGGCGGTGCGCAAGGGTCTAACCGTGCCGACCCAGATCGTCTGGGCAAGCCACGATCCGACGACCACGCGGGAGGCCGGGTACGTTCTCTTTAAGGTGATCGCCGAGCGTCAAGGCGCCGCGCAGTTCCACCTGATCAACCGCGCCGGCAGCTTTGTGTTTCGCGAGCAACCGGCGGAATTCGCCCGCATCGTTGCTGCGTTCCAGAACGGCGTCGATCTCGAGCTCGCGGCGTAGCGACCAGCGCTGCCCGGTTCTGGCTCATCGGCCGTGCAAGAAAGACACTAGCATTACAGTTGCATTTTTTGTTTAAGATGGGCTTTGCGCGCGCGGGCCTGATGAGCCCTGCGCCAAGACGACCATGCGAGGATACTGGCGTGCGGGATGCGCCGCTGTGCAAGCTTCATGGCGATGCGGCGGATTTCCTGGATCGACCAGCGGATCAAGAACGATGCTTTGGTCGAGGCCGCGGTCGCGTTTTTTTGAGCGATAGCCCGGTGTTGGCCCGATGACGCATGACGGCCATCATGGCGAAGGCAAGCATGACGAGTGAGACATGGCGATACCAGCCATGCCAGGAGCGGGTTTCGTTGTGGTCAAGACCCAGCTCGTTCTTGGCGGTTTCGAAGCTGTCCTCGATAGCCCAGCGACGGCCTTCCACCGACACCAGCTTCTGGATGGACGTGCCTTTGGGGCACCATGTGGAGAAAAAGGCCAAGCTGCTGTCGGCAATATTGCGGCGGATCAGAACACCCCGCGTCCATTCCCCGGCAAGGTCACCGTTGTATTCGCTGGCTTCGAGATCGGCCAACTCAAGATAGGCCCAGTCGTGCCAGCGTGGACCTTTGGTCCCTTCGCCGGACGACAGGCGGCGCCAAGCCTTCTTGGGAAGACTCTGCGCGATCGCGAAAGCGGTGCCGGCGACAGGCTGCTGCTTGCCCCAGGAACGGAACACATGATTGGACGCAACACCCAGAACGTAGCCTTTGCCCGCATTGCGCAGCAGGGTTTCGATCTCTCCCGTGCCGTACACGCTGTCCGCCGCCACGAACGAGAACGGCACCTTGGTGGCGATCGCGCGAGCAATCATTTGACGCGCGATCTTGGGCTTCGTCGCAAAGCCCACATCGCTCGGTACATGCGCTGCCTTCAGGCGAGCGGGTTCGTCCGTCCATTCCTTTGGCAAGTAGAGCGCCCGGTCGATGAAGGCATGGCCATGCCGCGACACATAGGAGGCGAACACTCCGATCTGACAATTGGTGATCTTGCCTGCCGAGCCAGTGTACTGTCGTGCAACCCCGCACGAGGCCTTGCCCTGTTTCAAAAAGCCTGTCTCATCGATGACCAGGACCGCGTCCTCATCGCCGAGCGTTTCCAGTGCGTACTCACGCACGATGTCGCGCAGCGCGTCGGCATCCCACTGCCCCCGGCCCAGGATCGCCTGCTGGCGCCACGGGCCTGGATCGCCGGCGACTTCCGCCCGCATCCAACCCGTCTTGCGCGGCTCGTTGCCCAACAGTCCGTCGAGAAACTGCCCCGCCGAGGCCGCCACCCGCTCCTGCGTAAACAGCCGACGGATGCGTTGCTTGGCATCTCGCAACGATGAAGCCCACAGCGTCAGCGTATCCTCAACCGACGCACCACCAATCATCAGATCCCAAATCATGGTCACCCATGGATTCAGAACATATTGCGCAGGACAGACCGAGTAGTTGCCGGTCTTCGGGTCGCAGCGTCGTCCTTCACCAATATCGCAGCGCTGAGACGAGCTCGTCTTCCTGGACGAGGAGTTC
>CAVXDE010000008.1:0-28174 GCA_963760435.1 uncultured Alphaproteobacteria bacterium | reverse complement strand
ACCAGGCCGGCCCGCGCTCGTCATAGCGGGAGATTTCCTCGAGCCGGGACCGGCGCGCATTGGCCGAACTGGCGGCAGCGCGATGATGGGGAAGTCCGGCGCCAGCGTCTGGGTGAGGTCGATCACCCGCATGTCGCCAGCGGCGATGGCCTGCGCAAAGGCGAGGGGGCTCAGCATGGCATCCCCGCGCCACAGGGCTCTTACCCTCCCCCTTGTGGGGAGGGTCGGCGCGCTCTTGCGCGCCGGGGTGGGGGTAGCAGTGTGATGCGAGGTGCGTGCCGACAAACCATCCACCCCCACCCCGGGCGCTTCGCGCCGACCCTCCCCACAAGGGGGAGGGTAATAACCGCACGGTTGCGTCGTGTCTCATCATCCTCCCAGCTCCCGCTCCAATGCTTTGGGGTTGACGGCTGGCTGCGTGCGGACGTCCTGCGCCACGTCGCCCACGTATACGTCCTCGACGCCCTGCCGCAGCGCGTCGACCACCGCCTTGGCGAGCGCAGAGGGCGTGACCTTGGGCGGCGGCACTGTTCGGGCCACCGTCTCCCAGCGGCCAGCAATACATTGACGACCTTCACGTCGCGCTGCAGCTCGGCGCGATCGCCTGGAGGTCGAAGAGCACGCTGTTTTCGCTGTACGCGCCCCATAAGGCCGGCCAGTTCATCAGCGCGTAGATCTGAAAGGAGATCGACGAAGGCGGTCGCCGGGCTCCACCAGGGTTGGAGGAAGAACTCGATCACCGGGGTATCGACGCTGCGCCAGCTGAGTAAGCCCAGATAGCGCACGTCGAGCTCCGCGCGCGACCGTCAGCCGTTGCCGCCCGAACGATCTGCCGGGCGCGTGTGCTCGGCGGTGTTGACCAGAATATCGATGCGCCCGCCGTTCTGCTGGCGACGGTCACCCACTTCGTGCTGAACGCATCGAAGCGGAACGATTCCACACCTTCGATCTTGCCGCAGCGCCTCCATGCCGGCGAACGGCTTCCACGGGTCGGCGATGCCCACAACAGGATGGACGCTCCCGCCGCCGCGAAACGCTTTCGCCATCGCCTGGCCGACCGCATTTCGGCCGTCGGTGATCAACACGCGGCGATATTTCGGATCACAGGTCATTTCGCGCAGCTGGGGATCGTCCTGCATGTTGGGTGTCGGGGGATCAGGAAGGGCAAACACCACGGGAGCGCCACTTTTGTCGAGCTGCAAACTGAGCCGCACGCGGGTGCTTTCGACCGCATCGCCATGCAGATGCGCAACGATCAGCGGGCCCACGTCGAGTTTCACGGACCCAGCCGCCACGGCACGCGTTCGCGAAAATACGATTTTTGGGCGAGACGCGCACCGTGGTCTCGGCAATGAGCGTGCCGGCAGGCTCGACATCGCCATAGGGCAGCCGTACCGAGAGGCACGCCGGACAGGCGTCGCGCGGCGGATAGATCACGCTGCCGCACTCTTCGCACACCTGCAGGGCGAAGCGGCCTTCGGCCGCCGCCGCGGTCAGGCCCTGGGCGGCGCGGCTGCGCACCCCCTGTGGAGCGAGTGGCGCCCGCGTCTTGCGCAGCGGGTTCTTGCGCTTGGGTCGTGCGAGCGGCTCGGTCATTGCGCGCCTGCCAGCACCGCGGCGCCGGTCGCCAGGCCGCGATCATAGTTGATCATGCCGAGGCCGGAGACAGCGGCGATCTTTGCATCTTTGACGGCGTTGCCGAGTGGCTTTCCGGTGAGTTGGCGACATCCCGCTTCACAATTCCACACAGCCGCCGGTCAGCCGGCCGACCGACAGTTGGCCGCCAGACGTGTTGTGGGGAACGAGCCGTCCGTGGTGAAAGTTTGCGAACGCACGAAGTCGGCGCCTTCGCCTTTGCGGCAAAAGCCGAGGTCCTCCATCTGCATCATGACAATGACCGGGTAGTCGTCATAAGTCCCAGGAGATCAACCGCGTCAGGCTTAACCCCGGCCATGGCCCACAGCTCGTCCACGTCCTGGGCCCAGCCGCCGCGGACCTGCATCAGGTCTTGCGGAAATGCGTCGTGGCGCTCGATCGTCGCAAGCACGCGCACATGGTCGAGACCGAGCGAGCGCGCCTATCCTCGCGACAAACCAGGAATGCCTCAGCCCCGGCGCAGGGCATGACGCAATCAAACAGATGCACGGGATCGGCGATCGGACGCGCCGCCATGTAATCGTCAAGCGTGAAGCTTGCCCTTCATCGTGCAGCGCGTGCGTGCGGGACCGCGCGCGCATTCTCGCGTTGAGCGACGCAGATCTTGCCGAAGTCCTCGCGTTTCGCGCCGTAAGTGTTCATGTAGTTCCTCGTGATCAGCGCAAAAGACGCATTGGCGCCGCCGGAGCCGTAAGGGTAGACCGCGTCCTGAGCGAAGCGCGAGAAGTTGGCCAAGGTCTTGCGGAACGAGTTCGACGTGGTTGGTGTCGCCGGCAACGCAAGCGACAAACTCCGCATCGCCGGCTTGCACCGCGCGTGCCGCCCGCCGCAGCGCGACGATGCCGCTCGCGCCGCCGAGCGCGATGTGGTCGAGCCAGCGCGGCGATAGGCCGAAATGCTGGGTCAGTCCGATCGCCGTGTCGGGACCGACGGTGAAACTCGACGCACAAACCGTCGAAATCCTGATGCCCGCATCCCGCTCTGACGCGCGAGCTCGCGCAGCGCGCGGCCGATCCACCAATGCGCGCTGTTCACGGAATAGCGCCGATACGGAATGGTCACCGGCGCGCAGATCACCACGCCGTCGTACGAGGCTCGGGTCATCTGGGCAGTGCGGCTGCTTACCCCTCCCCCTTGTGGGGAGGGGTCGGCGAAGCGCCGGGATGGGGGTCGTCGTCTCTACGTTGCACGCGCCTCGATTTCATACTGCTACCCACACCCCGCCCGCCTTTGGCGGTCGACCCTCCCCACAAGGGGGAGGATAAATACCGCGCCGCCCAGCCGTCACGCTCACACTCATCACATGAACAACTGAATGTTTCCGAACGCGGCGTCGCAATTGACGATGTCCACGCGCTTGAGCTTGATCTTCAGCGAGCCGTCGATCACCGCCAGCGTGTGCGTGGCCCATGCCGCATAGAGATCCTGCTGGTCGAGCCGCGTTTCCACGTAGTGCATCGGTGTCCACGTCACGTACTGGTTCGCCGCCTCGTCGCGCTTGTCGATCTGCGGCGTCTGCAGCACGTGATGGCAGCGGCTTTTCGGCTTCTGCGAGAAGGTGCGGTTGCCCTTGAGCCGCTCGACCCGAACCTTCAGCAACAGCTTGTCCTCATGCATAAGCGACGCGGTGAGCCAGGGGTCGCTGCGCCTGATTCCAGGCATCCAATAGATCCCGTCATCGGCAAACAAATCGAGCCATTCGTCGAACCGGTGTGTATCGATGAGCCGCGTCTCGTGCAGCACGAAATCGATCAGGTCCTGGTTACTGGGAACTTTCATCAGCCCGCCTGCTGCATGGACATGGTCATGAATTTCGACCAGGCGCGGAACTGGTTGCGCATCTGCTGTTCCGAGGTGCCGTTGATCACCGCCGTTACGTCGGCCTGCTCGGAGGGCTCATAGAGCCGCCCGACGTTGACCCACTGGTTGGCGTCCACATGCAAGCCTTCCTGGGCGCGCTCATACATTTCCAGATCGTCGTGGCCGACGACCGAGGTCGGCGCGTTGATCAGCCGGTTGTAGACGAGGGTGCGCTCGAGCAGCATGTCGGGGGCATCGACCAGGCGGAAGGTCCAGGACTTGACCAAAGTCTTGTTGGCGGCGAGCGGCTTGAATACGCGGATGAGCTGGATAGGACCCTTGATCATCAGATTGGGGAAGTAGCAGGTGTTGTGCCGGTTTTCGCCGAGGATCGCCTTGGCGCGGTTCTCCCCATAAGCTGCGACCATCTTGTCGTAGTAGCCCGGGATCGCCGAATAATCGGAATGGATCGAGTGGTGTACGCCGGTATAGCCGTGGCCGTTGGGAAAGACCTTGATCCCCATGTTCTCGAAGAACTCGTAGGAGCTCATGAACGGCCCGTAGATCTCGACCGCCATCGGCTTTTTGCTGCCTTCCGGCAGCTGTTTCCATACCTTGATGGCGGTGCCGGCGGAGGATTCATGCGCCACCATCGGATGGCAGGTGTCGGTCTGGTTTTCGACCAGCATCTTCCAATTGCAGTTGTGCATGTAGCGCAGCACGCCGCCGGCGACCTCGAGCTTCCCGACCGGTGAGCGGTCGACCATGTTGTCGAAGCTCGTCAGGCTCTCGCCGAAGAATTCCTCGAACCCGGGGCCGACGTCATTGAGCTTGGCGAAAATGAAGCCGCGATAATTGTGCACGTGGCGCACCGGCGCCAAACCCAGCGCGGCGTGGCTCTGCTCGATGCCGGCGTTGTCGTAGCCCTGACGCATGGGGATCGCCAGCAGCGTGCCATCGGTCTTGAAGCTCCAGGCATGATAGGGGCAGCGGAAGAATTTGCCGGTGTTGCCGCAGCCCTCGGCGGTGATGCGGGTGCCCTTGTGCGGGCAGCGGTTGTGCAGCACGCGCACGCTGTCGTCGCTGTGGCGCACCATCAGCACCGGCTGCAGGCCCACAGTCGTGCCAAAATAGTCGCCGTGGTTGGGCACTTGGCTTTCGTGCCCGACATAGACCCACGTGTTGCCGAAGACGTGCTCCATCTCCAGGGCGAACACCTCGTCGTCGACATAGACGTCGCGGTGCACCTCGGTGTCGCGGACCAGGGCCTTTATGGCTTCCACATTGCCGCGGTATTTCGCCATCATCGCCTCCGTTCAGGCCGACCACAAAAATACTTTAAGCTTAAAATTATTTCGGTCAAACCGGGGGGATTCGTCCCAATAGATTTGCCCAACTATTTTGTGGGATACAACGAACTCAAGAATCGCTATTCGCTCCCCCAGGAGGAGCATAGCGGCTATGTCATCGAGCGATATTTTTGCAAACGCGTCACTTGAGGTGTCGGCGCGCGGGCGACCGATCCCTGAATTGACCGAGTGGTGGCGCGCAGGCTCGGAAGTCTTCCTCCCCTGGTTGCCCGGCGATGAAGCCGCCCACCAGGTCCAGGTCGCCAAGGCAGTTGCTCAGGCCGGGTTTCATCCGGTGCCACACATTGCCGTACGGCGGTTCGCGAGCGGGCGCGAGCTTGATGAATTCCTGGCGCGGGCCGCCGGTGAAGCCAACGTGGCGCGCCTGTTGGTGATCGCCGGTGACATCGATCAGCCTCAAGGGCCGTTCGGTTCGAGCCTCGACGCGCTTGTGAGCGGGCTGCCGCAGCAGCATGGCATCAAGCAGATCTATGTGGCCGGGCACCCGGAAGGTCACCCGCGCGTGCCGCGTGAGATCATGGATGAAGCCTTGCGGCAGAAGCTCGCCTGGGGCCGTGACAATGGGATCAGCATGGGCGTCGTCACGCAGTTCTGCTTCGAGGCCGAGCCCGTGATCGAGTGGCTGGCGCGCTTCCAGGCTGAGTTCACCGAGCCGGCGCGCATCGGGATCGCCGGGCCGGCAAATCCGGCAACCTTGTTGAAGTTCGCGCTGCGCTGTGGGGTCGGCAATTCGGTGCGCGCGCTGCAGCGCCAGGCCGGACGGTTCACCCGCCTGCTCACCGAGACGGCACCGGACGAGTTGGTTGATGACCTGGTCAGCGCCGCTGCGCACGCCAAGATCCGTCTGCCGCAGTTTCACATCTTCCCGTTCGGCGGCCTGCGCACCGCCGCGCGCTGGATCCGCGCCCGGCAAGCGATCGAGCTGGCAACCGCGCGGACGTAGACAAGCATGCCCCGGCGCAGCACGCAGCGATGCGCTGCAGACCCGGGACCTTATAAAACACCAGCGCGCGCGGCGATCCCGGATCTGCGGCGCATCGCTGCGCGCTGCACCGCGTCCGGAACACGCGCCGCCTCACTCCAGCGGCAGCACATTCGTGTATTTGACCTGCTCCAGTGCGAAGCTCGATTCGATCGAGGCGATGCCTTCCAGGCGCGTGAGCTTCTGCTTCAGGAACCGGTCATAGGCGGCGAGGTCGGCGACCACGACGCGCAGCAGATAGTCGCGCGGGCCGGTCATCAGGTAACATTCCAGCACTTCCGGCCAGCGCGCGATCGCCTTGGTGAAGCGGTTGAGTGCCTCTTCGCGCTGGCTCTCGAGCTTGATCGATACGAACACACTTGCCGGCAGCCCGACCTTTTCCTGGTCGAGCACCGCGACGTAGCGGGCGATGATGCCGCTCTCTTCTAGGAGCCGCATGCGGCGCAGGCACGGGGAGGGCGAGAGCCCGACTTTGGCGGCGAGCTCGGCGAGGCTGATGCGTCCATCGGCCTGCAATGTGGTGAGGATTTTGCGGTCGATCGCGTCAAGCGATTTGGTCGGCGAGGAATGCGCCAGTGAATTTGCCATCGGCAGAACCTGCTAGATTTGACAAAATATTTGGCAAAGACTGCTAATCCGGAGGCTCACAGTGGTGCATTTCGGCAAAAAATTCCAGTCCTTTGAACGGTAGAATCGCGCATAGCCGGACACCGTGCAGCCATGCCCAACACGACCTCGCTCCACTCGGACGACCTGGAAATCCTGCGCGCGCTGGAGCGCAAGGTGCTGTGGCTCGCGGCCTGGACCATCCACAACGCCAACCATTTGCGCGAGAACACGGATGGTCTGAAGGTCGGCGGCCATCAGGCCTCGTCCGCGTCCCTCGCCGCCATCATGACGGCACTCTATTTCCACGTTCTGCGACCGGAGGATCGCGTCGCGGTCAAGCCGCACGCGAGCCCGATCTATCACGCGATCCAATATCTGCTTGGGCGCGAGGGCCGCACGCGGCTGGAGCGCTTCCGCGCCTTCGGCGGCGCGCAGAGCTATCCATCGCGCACCAAGGACGACGATGACGTCGACTTCTCCACCGGCTCGGTCGGGCTCGGCGTGGCGCAGACACTGTTCTCCTCGCTGGTTCAGGATTACGTGCGCGCGCACGGCTGGGCCGGACAGCGTCCGGAAGGGCGGGTGATCGCGCTCGTTGGCGATGCCGAACTCGACGAAGGCAATGTATTCGAGGCCCTGCTCGAGGGCTGGAAGCAAGGCCTGCGCAATTGCTGGTGGGTCGTCGACTACAACCGCCAGAGCCTTGATGCGGTCGTGCGCGAAGGGCTGTGGGCGCGCTACGAGGCGCTGTTCCGTGCCTTCGGTTGGGACGTGGTCATCCTCAAATACGGCTCGCTTCAGCAGCAGGCTTTCGCCGAGCCGGGCGGCGAGATCCTGAAGAACTGGATCGACCAGTGTCCGAACCAACTCTATTCGGCGCTGGTGTTCCAGGGCGCGGCCGCGTGGCGCAGGCGGCTGATGCAAGACCTCGGCGACACGGCGGCCCGCGCGTTGATCGAGCGGCGCTCGGATCGCGAGCTTGCCGATGTCATGACCAATCTCGGCGGCCACGATCTACCGACCCTGATCGAGGCCTTCACCAAGGCTGGAGGTGAGCGGCCCGTTTGCTTCATCTGCTACACCATCAAGGGAATGGGGCTGCCGTTCGCCGGCCATAAGGATAATCACTCCGGCCTGATGACGGTCGCGCAAATGGACGTGTTCCGTGACGCGATGAACGTGCGTCCCGGTCACGAATGGGAGGCCTTCGAGGGACTGCCGTTTGCGCCGGACCGGCTGCAAGCGTTTCTCGACGCCTTGCCGTTCGCGGCCCGCGCCGAGCGCCGTCACCGCGCGACGACATTCGACATTCCGACAAGCCTGCCGGTGCCCGCGGCCGCAGTGAATTCCACGCAGGCTGGTTTCGGCGCGATCCTCAACGATCTCGCCAAGGACACGAGCCCGTTCGTAGAACGCATTGTCACCACGTCGCCGGACGTCACCGTCTCCACCAATCTCGGCGGATGGGTCAACCGGCGCATGTTGTTTGGTCGCGAAGCGGCCGCCGACGTTTTTCGCAACGAGCACATCGCCTCGACCTTCAACTGGACCGCCTCGCCGCAAGGCCAGCACATCGAGCTCGGCATTGCCGAAATGAATTTGTCGATCCTGCTCTCGGCGCTCGGCCTGTCGCACGACATCAACGGCGAGCGGCTGTTCCCGATCGGCACGATCTACGATCCGTTCATTGCCCGCTGCCTCGATGCCTTGAATTATGCCTGCTATCAGGGCGCGCGCTTTATCCTGGTCGGCACGCCATCCGGCCTGACGCTCGCGCCCGAAGGCGGGGCGCATCAATCGATCGGCACGCCGCTGATCGGCATGGCACAGGATGGACTGGCGGCGTTCGAGCCGGCGTTCGTCGACGAACTCGCGGTCGTGCTAGCCTGGGGGTTCGAGCACCTGCAGCGTGTTGATGCTGATGAAGACGGCGAGGGCGGCGGGTCGGTCTATCTGCGCCTGAGCACGCGGCCGGTCGAGCAGATTACCCGCACGATGTCCCCCGAATTGCGCCGCGATATCATCGCCGGCGGCTATTGGCTGCGCCGGCCGGGACCCAACTGTCAGGTCGTGGTGGCCTATACGGGCGCGGTTGCGCCAGAGGCGATCGAGGCGGTCGGATTGATGGCGGAAGATCGCCGCGACGTCGGCCTGCTCGCGGTGACGTCCGCGGATCGCCTGCACGCCGGCTGGACCGCGGCGCAGCGCGCGCGCGAGGCCGGCGATCCGCGCGCGCGTTCGCATGTGGAGCGCCTGCTCGCCGACCTGCCGCCGCAATGTGGATTGGTCACGGTGCTCGACGGCCATCCGGCGACCTTGGCCTGGCTCGGCTCCGTGCACGGCCACCGCCTGCGCGCGCTCGGCGTCGAGCATTTCGGCCAGACCGGATCAATCGCCGATCTGTATCGCCACTATGGGCTCGATGCGGCGGCCATCATGACAGCGGCGGAGACGCTCACGCCCGGCCGACCGATCCGGCATCTGCGCATGGTGAGGTAGCCGTAATCCCCCGCGCATCCCCAGGGGTGTCATCGCCCGCGCAAGCGGGCGATCCAGTACTCACGGCATCAGCAATTGATATCATCAATAAATCGAGAGCGTGGCGATTACTGGATGCCCCGCTTTCGCGGGGCATGACACCGGAGAGGTGGTCGCGTTAACCCCACAGCTCCCGATAGTTCTCAAAATTCGGCAGGATCGGATCAGCGCGGGTCGGCTCGAGCAGCGGCAGCAAGCGCCGGAACACCGTGTTGATCGGTGGCGAGATGTGGCGCACGTAAAGATCGATCGGAGCGAGCGACTGCCGCAAGTGCCATTTCGGATCGTAGTTGAGGCTGCCGCTGTAGAACTCGCGGTAGCCGTTTGCGATCGCCCATTCGATGATGTCCTGGAACACCCGATAATAGAGGTGCAGCTTAAGGGCGACCTCATAGTCGAACCCGACATATTCGTAGTAGATGTCGTCGTCATCGACCAAGCAGAGTGCAAAGGCTACCGCGCGCCCGTTCTGGCGCCAGACAAAGAAGCGCGTTTTGTCGGGCATGCGCGCGCCAATCTCGGCGAGGAACTCCCTGGTGAGTTTTTCGAATTGCAGCGGCGAGCGGGCGAACACATTGAGATAGAGCGGGTGGATCTCATCGACGATGCCGCGCGCATCGTGCATCACCTCCAGGGTGACCGGCGGCTGGGCACGCGCGCAGACCCGTAACTTGCGCCGCAGCGTCGCCCGCGTTGTGGCGCTGAGCTTGCTGCGAACATAATCGTCGAAATTCTTGTAGGGCAGCGCGAGTTTGGTCAGCGGCATACTGGGAATGCGGGTGAAGCGCGCAGCGCCCAGGCACGACAAGGCGGTGCGGTAGTGCGCGGGAAATTCCTTGAGCACGACCATGACGCAGTCGAGTTCGCGCGCGAGCCCGCGGCAGCGCGCCGGCTAGCGCCTCGGCGAGCGCCGCGTGCGGCATGTCCCGGGCATCCAGGTGCCCTTCGCCAGCGCTGCATCCAATCATCAGGGTGCGCGCGCGCATGAAGCGCGGCCAGACACGCCGCATGATGTCGAAACAGCGTTTTGGGAAACCGCTGATGCCGCCGAGCAGGTCCTGATCGACCACGAAACTGGGTTGGATTGCGCGTATGTCTCCGCCGGCTCTCGACCACCAGATAGCGATAGCTGAAGCCATCCGTTAGCGTGTCTTCGACAAGCTCGTAGAAGCGGTGATCCTTGCGCTCGCCCGCGAACGCGCGCGACCAGCGCGGCAGCTGGCTCACCTCCGCGCGGGAGGCGATGCGGACCGTTGCGCCGTCCGGCTTCGGCATCGTCAATATCCGATAGCGGCGCCGTCGCTACGCGGGTCAGACCCGCCGATCAGCGTCCCGCTTTGCTGATCGACGGTGACGCCATGCGCGTGTCCCGCCTGACTGTGCCATGCGTTCCAGCGATGAATGGGATGTCCGCGTCCTTCCAGGACATCGATCGTACCGGGAGGAAACCGGCTCTCCATGTGCAGCGTGTCGCGCGCCTCGCCGAGTGCAAAGCGGCCGGATAGAAAGCGCGGCATTTCGATGGCTTGCTGGACGTCCAGACCGAAATCGATCATCCCGACGTAAGCTTGCAACTGGATCTGCGGCTGGCCATCGGCGCCCATGCAACCAAACACGCTCCACAATTTGTCGTCGCGCTTTCCGATCGAGGCGATCAGGGTATGCAACGGGATCTTGCCGGGCTCCAGCCGATTGGGGTGGTCGGGGTCAAGCGAGAAATAGGCACCGCGGTTTTGCAACATCACGCCGGTGCTCCCCGCAACCACACACGAGCCAAAGTCGGCGTACAGGCTCTGAATGAGCGACACCGCATTGCCGTCCCGGTCAACGGCCGCGATGTAGATCGTGTCGCCCTCCAGGCTGCCGAAGGACGGGACCTTATCCCATGGAATTGCCGACTTCGGATCCATCAGCGTGGCGCGCTCGCGCGCATATTGCTTCGAAACGAGCCGGTCAGTCGGAATGTCGACGAAGTCGGGATCTGCCAGAAATCTGTCGCGGTCGTTGTAGGCAACTTGTTTGGCCTGGACGAGCAAGTGGATATGGTCCGGCCCCAGGAACTCCAGACTAGGCACGTCGTGCGGTTCCACCAGATTGAGCATCTCGATGACCGTCAAGCCCTGGGTCGGCGGAGGTGTGTTGTAGATCGCCACGCCGCGGTAGTGGCCAACCAGGGGTTCGCCCCACGTGGCCTTCTGCTTGCTGAAGTCCGAAAGCGCAAAGAAGCCGCCGTGTTCGCGCGCAAAGCGCGCCATCTCCGCGGCGACCGGTCCTGCGTAGAAGCCGGACCAGCCATCAGCCGCAATGGCGTCGAGCGTGCGCGCCAGATTCTTGTTGGTGATGCGCGTGCGCGGTTCGGGCGGTGCTCCGCCGGGTAACAGGAAGGCGGCCGAGTCGGGGTATTTGGCGAGCTCCGCGTGCTTCATTTTGATGAAGCCGGCCAGCCGCTCCGTTATCGGAAACCCGTCGCGTGCATAGTCGGTTGCCGATGCGAGACTGCGCGCGAGTGGAAGACGGCCGTAAGCCTGGTGAGCTTCGATCCAACTGGCGACGGCGCCTGGCACCGTGAGGGTCGCGGGTACGATCCCCCGCAGTGGAATTTCCTGGAGCCCTTTCGCGGCAAACCAGGAGAGCTGAGCGCTCGCCGCGGCTCGACCACCGCCGTTGAGGTATTTGACCTTGCCGGTCTTGCCTTCGTGAATGAGCCAGAAGGCATCGCCGCCGAGGCTGGTCATATGCGGATAGACGACCGCGAGAACCGCGCTCGCCGCAATCGCCGCATCTATGGCCGAACCGCCGGCACGCAGCACGTCGACGCCCGCGGCCGATGCGAGCGAGTGTGGCGATGTCACCATGCCGGAGGGGGCGAGGGTAACGGGCCGGCCTGTTGGAATTTTCAATCGAGCCTCGCGTGGTGTCTCACAAACCTGGTCCCATTGTATTGCTCGGCGCTACGACGCAGCGGCGGCGAACAGCATTTCCACGAGGCAAGCCCCGCTGAGGCGGCGGAGACGCAAACGCGCATCGGTGCGTTGTCGCGATCGGCCCATTCGTCCCAAGCGCGGTTCATCTCGTCCTTCTGCGCCATGTCCGCGATGAACACGGTCGCAGTCAGGATGAGGTCCTTGCTCGATCCGACTTCGGCCAACGTCTTATCTACCACGGCGAGGGCCGCTTTTGTCTGATCGTAGGTGGATGGACCAAGGCTCGGCGCCACCGCGAAGAACGTCGCGATGCCATTGTGGATGACGGCGCGACAGCGCGTCGGATAAGAACCGGGAAGACGGACAATCATAGGGATGCGCTCGAATGGCCGATGCGGGCGGAGATCGCGGCTGCGCTGCGTCGGAGGGGTGCTCGCAGGCTGATCAGCATCTTGGACGATACGCGCTGAACGGGTCCGGCGATCGTGACGGCGGCGATTGTCGCGCCGGTCGCATCTGTCACCGGGGCCGAGATCGTGCGCGTGCCATCATGATAGGTCTCGTCGGCTGCAAATACGCCTGTTCGTCGACTGGCGTCGAGGAATTGTGAGATCTTGGCCGGGTCTACGAGCGTCTTGGCCGTATATTTTGGAAGTTTTCCGGATAGCGCCGACTTTCGAGTTGTTGGGTTCATGCCGGCGAGAAACAACAACCCGGATGATGTGCAGTGCAGCGGCATGCGCTCGCCGATTTGATACGCGACACGAACGGAATGGCGGCTCTCCGCGGTTGCGACGCACACTGCTTCTTTTCCATCTAACAGCTGTAACGCGACGGTCTCACCAGTCTCGTCGCGCAGGTGCTCCAACTCAGGCTTGGCAAGCTCGGCAATTCCGTTTTGCCCTAGAAACGCCTGCGCAAGCTCCAACACCCCTGATCCAAGCCTGTAGAGCCTGGTGTCGGATTCCTGATCGATCATTTTTTCTTCATAGAGCGTGCGCAGCATGCGATGCACCGTCGCCCGGTCCAATTGCAATCTGCGGGCGAGCTCGCTGACCCCGAGCTTGGGAGATGTCGGCGTAAATTCGCGCAGCAACCGGATGGCGTTCTTTGCGGTCTTCAACGGCTGCTCCTTCGGCACCGAAGTCGCCGAATGTTGAGATAGTGTCAACGGCACCGAGGCCCGTCAACCTCGCTACGCAGCGCATTGACCGAGGTCGCCACCGAGTTACAATAATGAAACAGCGTTGATAAATGTGCAACAAGATCCCGGGCATCGCATGAACGGAACACAAGGCAGCGCGCCGAGCAACAAACCGCAGTCCTATTTCTGGCATCCCAAGGCGCACCCATCGGAGATGCTCGCGGATCCACCGCGTAAGATCGTGAGCGCCGAGGGGGTGCATATCGTGGACGCGGGAGGGGTCCGGCTGCTCGATGCGGTGGCGGGCCTTTGGAATGTCAACCTCGGCTACAGCGCCAAGCCGGTCAAAGAGGCCATCGCCGAGCAGCTCGAGCGGATGCCGTACTATTCCTCCTTCCGCGGCACGACCAACCAGCCGGCCGAGGACCTCGCGCGGACGTTGATCGAGGATTGGTTCGGACCAGAGGGTATGACGCGCGCCTTCTTCTCATCCGGCGGTTCGGATGCAGTCGAGACCGCGCTGCGGCTGGCGCGGCAGTATTGGAAGCTCTCCGGCAGCGGCGAGCGCACCAAATTCATCGCGCTTCGCAAGGGCTATCACGGCACCCATTTTGGCGGCAACTCAGTGAGCGGCGGCACGGCCCTGCGGCGCAACTACGAGCCGCTGTTGCCCGGATGTTTTCACATCCCAGCCCCCTACCTTTACCGAAATCAGTTCGGCGCGGATGACGAAGAGCAACTAGCCGTCGCTTGCGCCAAGGCGCTGGAGGACGAGATCGTATTTCAGGGGCCGGACACTGTTGCTGCCTTCATTGCCGAGCCGGTGATGGGCGCCGGCGGGATGATCGTCCCGCCCGCCTCGCTCTGGCCGCGGCTGCGCGAGGTCTGCGATCGGTTTGGCGTGCTGCTGATCGCAGACGAGGTCGTGACCGGTTATGGCCGCACCGGTTTTCCATGCGGCAGTCGCGCCTGGGGGGTGAAGCCTGACATCATATGCACCGCCAAGGCGATCACCGGCGGTTACTTTCCGTTCGGTGCCACCCTGGTCAACGCGCGCATCGCATCAGCCTTCGAAGCAATCGATGCGCCCGAGGCGATGATTACCCATGGTTACACCTATTCGGGTCATCCGGTCGGCTGCGCGGCGGCGATTGCGGCGCTCTCCATGACCCGTGAGCTCAAGAGCTGGGAAAACGCCGCGCTGCGCGGCGCGCGGCTCGCCAAGGGGCTGCAAGACCTGCAGCAGAAACACACGTTGGTGGGCGACACGCGTGCCAAGGGCCTCATGGCCGGTGTCGAGATCGTCGTTGATCGCCGCACCAAACAACCGGCCGACAAGAAGCTGATGGGAGCTATTCTCGCCAAGGCGGTCGCCGCGGGCGTAATGATCAGAACGATGGAAAACAATATCATCCTGTCGCCGCCGCTGATCGTGACGGATGAGCATGTTGAGACGATCCTCGGCGCGCTCGATCGTGCCCTGTCCGAGGTCTGAAAACTCGTCATTGCGAGGAGCCAACGGGTCCGGCCCGAAGTGGCCGGCCCGATGACAGGCTCCGCGACGAAGCAATCCAGTGCTGAGGTGCCATTCTGGATCGCTTCGCTTTGCTCGCAATGACGGCGGAGAGTTAGTCGAACTGATCGGAACGCGCTTCAGACTGTTCCGTAGACACAGCGGCCTTCGAACAAGGTCGCGGCCACTTGCGTCGAGACAATCTCCTCGGGAGCAATTGCCGTCAGGTCGCGGTCGAGAATGATTATATCCGCCGATTTTCCCGGCGTGAGCGAACCTGTTTCGTTGTCGATGCGCATCGCCTGCGCGGGATTGATCGTGAACAAAGGCAGCGCCTCCTCCAATGACAGGCGCTGTTCGGGACGATGGACGCCGGGCATTTCGCCAAACGGATGCTTGCGTGTGATCAGTGTTGCGAGCCCGGGCCACGGGGACGGTGAGGGCGACACCGCCGGCCAGTCGGTGCCGGCAGCGGCGAGGACACCGGCGCGCAGCATGTCCCGGATCGGGAACGAGCGATCGATGTATTCCTGACCCAGCAGATCGGCCAGCCTGCGCTGAATCGGCGAGGGAAACCAAAGCGGCGGACACAGGTCGGCGACGACGTTGAGTTCGGCCATGCGGGCGATGTCGTCCGGGAGAATGAAGTTGAGATGCGCGATCTGATGCGCCGGGCCGGGGCCGTTGTGCCCTCGTACGCGCGCGACAGCATCAAGCACGTCGTGGATGGCGCGGTCACCGATCGCGTGAACCTTGACGCTCATCCCTTGCCGGTCGAGTGGCGCGATCAAATCAGCAAGTTCCACGCTGCTGAACAGCGACTGTGCGCCGGTGCTGCCGTCACGATAGTCCTGCATCATCGACGCGGTTCGCTGCGACGGAACGCCGTCCATGAAGAATTTTGCGAAATCGACATGGATGCGGGATGTCGCAAAGGGGCGGCGCTCGGCAATGAACGCGGCACCGATGCCGTCGCGCTCCGCCGTCAACGGCGAACGGTGATCGATATAAGCCGCCATGCGCGCGGTCAGCGCTCCGCTCGTGTCGAGGCGATGAAATGCCGATATGGTCGCGCGCGACGCGACCGCGAGGTTGAAGCCGGTCACCCCAAGGCTGTTGAGGAGCGCGACACCATGGCGTGCGGACTGCTCCAATTGGTCGTCGGTCCATGGCGGCGCGGCGGTGTCGATGGTTGCTCCGGCCATTTCATGGAACAAGCCCGTGGGCTTGCCGGCCGCGTCGCGCACGAGCTCGCGCGGGGAGGAGGCTGCGGCCTCGATGCGGCCAAATCCCGCCGCGGCGATCGCACGGCTGTTGGCGATGCGGGAGTGATAGGTGATGTCACGCAATACGACAGGATGGCCCGGGCTGACAGCATCGAGAGCTTTGAGGCCCTCGGCCGTCGCAAATCCTTCGGCAATGGCTGGTCCCCAGCCAAACCCCGAGATCCACTGGCCAGGGGGTGTTTTGTCCGCTGCCGCGCGGACGGCCTCCATGACGGCCGCAACCGGCATGGTGGGAGTCAGGGCGAGCTCGAACAGCGCCCCGCGCGCGCCTTCGAGGATGTGATTGTGCATGTCGATGATGCCGGGCATTGCCATTCGGCCGGCCAGATCGACGCTCCGTGCGTTATCGGCCGCCGCCGCCATGACCTCGCGTTCGTCCCCGATGGCAACGATCCGCGACCCGCGAATGCAGATGGCTGCGACCCATGGACGGCGCGAGTCGGCCGTGTAGATCTTGCCGTTCAGGAAGATCGTTGCGTCAGAGCCGACCAGATCGCTAGTGTTGTTGTTGTCGTTCATCTTGACCCGAAACCTCTCGGCTCGTCATGGCCGGGATTCTGCGTCATTGCGAGCAAAGCGAAGCAATCCAGCGCTGACTCGCCGCACTGGATTGCTTCGTCGCTACGCTCCTCGCAATGACGCGGGTGACCGGACAAGCCCGGCGATGACGACGGAGAGGCCGCACTATTTGAACACCAGATCGTCCCCGGTCATCGGCTGTTTGATGAACCCTTGCCGTTTACCCAGATCCATCCAGTGTTGCAGCTGCTTGCCCTCGACACTGGTTTTGAAATTCGAGAGCTTGGCAAGCGCAACCACGGCTTCCGGTACCTTGCTCCAGCGTTGCAGGCTGGCGCGCGAGGCCTGCTCATTGCTGCCGATGAACTTGATTGCCTCATCCAATGACGCACGGAATGCCTTTACGGCTTCACGGTTCTCGTTGGCCCAGGCGCGGGTCGCGATATAGAAATCGATCAGCGTCCGCGTCGGAACGGTGCTGTCGTATTCCTCGATGCTGTAGCCGATCTTGTTGTTGACGATTCGCCCATAGAATGGATCGACGGTGACGACCGCATCAACCTGTCCCGATTTCAGCACGTCCGGCTGCTGCGGAAACGCAACCTCGACGAATTTGACCGTACTGACATCGACCTTGTTGCGTTGCAGATAGTCGACAGCCATGTAATAGTGATAGGCGTTCAAGCCTGCGACGGCGATCTTCTTGCCAGCGAGATCAGCCGGTTTCTTGATGCCGCTGTCCTCGCGCATCAGCAGTCCGGCATAACCGTCTGGTCTCGGATATTCCGTTGCGCCGGCCACAATGACCAGATCGAGTCCGTTGTCCTTCGCCTGCATGATCGTCGGCGGCACCGACAGGCCAATGTCGTGTGATTTCGACATCAGCGCGCCGATGACGAGCTGCTGATTGGCCACCAGTGTCACGGTGACGTTCAGGCCATTCTTCTTGAAGATGCCTTCGTCGTTGCCCACGAGAACCGGCAGCGTATCCATGATCGGGATCGTCGCAATCCGGATGTCCGCGCCGTGAGCCGGGCCGAGCAGCGTCAGTAAAGCGCCGGAAACGAAGGCTGTTGCTAACGTTCGGAACATGGGTCGCTCCGCTCGAGGATGTGTGTTGATATATAATCAACACGGTTTCTCTATGTTCACGCGTTCGACGGTCGCGTGTCAATTGCACGCCTGGGAATGACTGTTGAGGTGTGCGGAAGCCGCGGCGCAGCCGGTATCGGGAGCGCGTATTCACGACGCGCGGCGCTGGCGCTTCCCTATTGCACCAGCGGGCTCGCCACCGCGCCCAGATCGACGCCGACAATTTGGGCCTGGCCAGCGAGGATCGAGACGTATTGCTGCAACGCTCGCTCTTCGACCGCCGCTCTGAGCCGCTCCGCAATCTGGTCGCGCACCGCATCGAATGGAAGCGTGTTCCCCAGAACGGTTTGGTCGATGGCCACGATGTGGAAACCATGACGCGTCTTGACCAGCTCGGGCAAAATTCCGCTGGCGCCGAGCCGGAACAGCACGCGCTCGAACTCCGGCACGGTTTCGCCCCGACCGATCTGCCCAAGGTTGCCGCCTTGCTGTCCGGACGGGCAGTTGGACAGTTCGCGTGCCATGCCGGCGAACCGCTCCGGCTCGGCCAGAAGCTCCGATAAGGCGTGCTCGGCACGGGCTCGGATTTCCGGCACCGACACCGACGGCGTCACCTGAAACAGGATATGCCGGGCGTAGACCAAGTCTCCGGACTCGAACTCTTTCAGGTGGTTCTTGTAATAGCGCTCGCATTCCGCATCAGTCGGCGCCGGTACGCTCACCTCATCGGCGAGCAGCCGTTCGATGGCCGCGCCGACGGCGGCTTCATCGTCCAGGTCCGGCGGCAAAATGCCGGTCGCAATTGCGCGCTGGCGCAAGAGCTCGCGCACGGCCGCAAGTTCCCGGCTCTCGCCGCGGGAGGCTTCCACCGCCACGCCGTTGACTGTGACGGTCATGACCGCACCGGCACTCTTGCCCGCGTGCGCGGCGTGCGCACGATCTGATACGGACGGAACAGGTAGGCGAGCGTGCCAACGCCGCTCCAGATATGGATCATGCGGGTGAACGGCGAGATCAGAAAAATCGTGAAGCCCAGCAGAACGTGCAGTTTGTAGACCAGCGGCACGCCCATCATCAGCGAGGAAGCGCTGCCGTCGAGCGTGACGATCCCCTTGACGTAGCTCGTCAGTGTTTCGAACAGGACGCCATCCATGTGGAACGCCGAGAGCGGCACCGTGAGCACGCCGAGGGCGAGCTGCAGCCACAGCATCATGGCCACGGCGATATCCCATTTGCGGCTGTTCAACCGGATGCGCGGATCGGCGAGGCGCCGGTGCAGCAAGATGGTCAAGCCGATGATGGCAACCAGGCCGGCGATACCGCCGACCACCATGGCAAGAAGCTGGTGAGCCACCGGGCTCATCGCCCAGTCCACCGCCCAATGTGGCGCCAGAAACCCGACAAAGTGACCGAGAATCACAATGATGACGCCGTAGTGGAAGAGGTTCGAGCCCAGCCGCAGCTCTCGCTTGCGCAACATCTGGGAGGAATCGCTCTTCCACGTATAGGGCTCTCGATCGAAGCGGATCAGGCTGCCGATCAGAAGCACGGCGAGGCACAGATAGGGATAGATGCCGAACAGGAATGTGTTGATGTAATCCTCGGACAGCATGAGCAGCCTCCTTACCGAGGTGTTGGGACAACCGATGGCGAAGGTGCAGGCCTTGCGGGGTTGGCCGCTGGGGCGGGTGGTTCGGCGCCGAAGGCCGGCTGCTCGAACCAGTCCCGGTCGAGATTCTCAGTCCGCTCCTTGACCCGCGGTACGGCTGCGGCATCGATCGGGTCTTCACCAGCAATGATCAGTAATGCTTGAAGCACGGCCGCATAGTTGGTGCCGCGGGCAATCAGTGACGCGCCGATCCGCCGCAGGATATGGGCGCAGTCGCCAAGAACCTCGTGCGTCTCTCGGATATCGCGGCAACTCAGGTATTCCAGCACAACGGGCAGATAGTCCGGCAGTTCGCGCGTTGTCAGCTCGTAGCCGGCCTGTTCATAAAGGCGTTTGAGATCAACCATGGCTTGGCCGCGATCGCGATCTTCGCCATGCAGATGCTCGAACAGATGCAGCGACGCGGCGCGGCCGCGATCGAACAGTTCGACGTAACGCTCTTCCGCCTCCAGGAGGTCGCCGGCGCGAAGCTCGTCGATCAGCGTCAGCAAATCCCGACGTTGGCGCGGCGGAATAAATTGCGAGCTGGAGATTGCATCAACAATCTCCGGCAGCGCCTGCCGGACCTCTTCCCGGGGGTAGGACAACAACGCGCCAAGTGCTCTGAGTACGATCATGTGCTTGACTCCTTACGTGTCGAGCGGCCTGATCGGCGTCATCGTACGGCGCCCCATCTTGCCGCCGAACAGGCTTGAATGCGGCGGTCCGAAATCGCAGCCATTGCCGAAGGTGAAACCGCAGGAGCCGCGCAGCCCGTACGCGTCTTCGGCCTGCTCGCGATGACTGGTCGGGATCACGAAACGATCCTCGTAGTTGGCGATCGACAAATAGCGATGCATCTCCTCGACCTGAGCGACACTCACACCCGCTTGCGCCAGAACCTCCTGGCCGTCGTCCTCGCCAAGTTGGCGTTGCCGGTAATAGGTGCGCATCGCCAGCATGCGCTCGAGTGCCGCGATGATGGGCGCCTCGGCGCCGGCCGTCAGGAGGTTGGCCAGATAGCGGACCGGGATGCGCAGCGAGCGCACATCCGGAAGCTGGCCGACCGTTTCGATCGCGCCGGCATTGGCGTGGGATTGGATCGGCGATAGCGGCGGCACATACCAGACCATCGGCAGGGTCCGGTATTCCGGGTGAAGCGGAAACGCGATCCGCCATTCGACCGCCATCTTGTAGGTCGGCGAGCGCTTGGCCGCTTCGATCCAGGCATCGGGAACGCCGCCGGCGCGCGCTTGCGCGGCGATTTCGGGGTCGTTGGGATCGAGGAACAGGGCGAGTTGCGCCTCGTAGAGGTCCTGCGGATCCTCTGCGCTCGCAGCCTTTTCTATCCCGTCCGCGTCATAGAGGAGCACGCCGAGATAGCGAATGCGCCCGACGCAGGTTTCCGAACAGACCGTCGGTTGCCCGGCCTCGATGCGCGGATAGCAGAAAATGCACTTCTCCGCCTTGCCCGAGGTCCAGTTGTAGTAGATCTTCTTGTACGGGCACCCCGACACGCACATGCGCCAGCCGCGGCACTTGTCCTGGTCGATGAGGACGATGCCGTCCTCTTCGCGTTTGTAGATCGAGCCTGAAGGACAGGAGGCGACACAGCTCGGGTTCAAACAGTGCTCGCACAGGCGCGGCAGGTACATCATGAAGGTGTTTTCGAACTGCCCGTAGATATCCTTCTGCACCGCCTCGAAGTTGTAATCCTGCGAGCGCTTGTCGAACTCGCCGCCCAGGATTTCCTCCCAGTTCGGACCCCATTCGATCTTGTCCATCGGCCGGCCGCTGACGAGTGACAAGGGCCGCGCCACTGGCGCCGTCGGCAATTCCGGCGCGATCTGCAAGTGCTCATAATCGAACGTAAAAGGCTCGTAGTAATCGTCGATCTCGGGGAGGTTCGGGTTGCCAAAGATGTTGGCCAGGATCGCCCAGCGCCCACCCTGCTTGGGGATGATCTTGCCGCTCTTCTTGCGCTTCCAGCCGCCTTGCCAGCGTTCCTGGTTCTCCCAGTCTTTCGGATAACCGATGCCGGGCTTGGTCTCGACGTTGTTGAACCACGCGTATTCCATGCCTTGGCGCGAGGTCCACACGTTCTTGCAGGTCACCGAGCAGGTGTGACACCCGATGCATTTGTCGAGGTTGAGAACCATCGCGATTTGAGCGCGTATCTTCATGACGCCGCCTCCACATGGGCTTTGTCGACCGGGTTGGAATGATCGAGCCATTCGACCTTGGTCAACTTGCGTACGATGACGAATTCGTCGCGGTTCGATCCCACGGTGCCGTAATAGTTGAAGCCATAGGACAGCTGAGCGTAGCCGCCGACCATGTGCGTCGGCTTGAGCACCGTGCGGGTGACGGAATTATGGATGCCGCCGCGCTGGCCGGTAATCTGCGAGCCCGGCACGTTCACGATCTTCTCCTGCGCGTGATACATGAGGCACATGCCTTCCTGCACGCGCTGGCTTACGACGGCCCGGACGGCGAGGGCGCCGTTCGTGTTGTAGAGCTCGATCCAGTCATTATCGACGATACCGGCTTTCTTCGCGTCGATCTCTGAGATCCAGACGATCGGACCGCCGCGCGACAACGTCAGCATCAGCAGATTGTCGGTGTAGGTGGAATGAATGCCCCATTTCTGATGCGGCGTGATGAAGTTGAGCACGATCTCAGGCTGGCCGTTGCTGCGCGTTGCGAGCATGTCGCCGACCGAACGCGTGTCGATCGGCGGGCGATAGACGGCGAAGCTCTCACCGAAGTCGCGAAACCAGCGGTGATCCTGATAGAACTGTTGGCGGCCGGTCAGCGTTCGCCAGGGAATCAATTCGTGAACGTTGGTGTACCCGGCCGTGTAGCTGACGTGCTCGCTCTCGATGCCGGACCAGGTTGGCGAGGAGATGATCTTGCGCGGCTGCGCCACCAGATCGCGATAGCGAATCTTTTCGTCCTCGCGCTTCTCCGCCAGATGCGTATGGTCGCGGCCGGTCGCTTGGCCGAGCGCCTTCCAGGCCTTGACCGCGACCTCGCCATTCGTCTCCGGCGCGAGATAGAGAATGACTTCGGCGGCGTCGATATCGGTTTCGATGCGCGGGCGGCCTTGCGTCGGCCCGCCGTCATCGACCTTGTAGTTCAGCTCGGCGAGGCCGCGGACCTCTGCTTCGGTATTCCAGCTGATGCCCTTGCCGCCGTTGCCGAGCTTGTCGGCGAGCGGTCCGAGGGCCGTAAAACGGCGATAGGTGTTTGGATAATCGCGCTCCACGACAGTGATCTGCGGCGCCGTCACGCCGGGTATCAGGTCGCACTCGCCCTTCTTCCAATCGCGAACGTCGGACTGCGCAAGCTCTGCCGGCGTGTCGTGCAGGATCGGTGTCAGCACCACGTCGCGTTCGACGCCGAGATGACCCTGGGCGAGCTCCGAGAAACGCCGGGCAATCGTCTTGTAGATTTCCCAGTCGCTGCGCGCTTCCCAAACCGGATCGACGGCCGTCGACAACGGATGGATGAAGGGATGCATGTCCGTGGTGTTGAGATCGTTCTTCTCGTACCAGGTCGCCGTCGGCAGCACGATGTCGGAGTAGAGGCAGCTCGTCGACATGCGAAAGTCGAGAGTTACGACGAGATCGAGCTTGCCTTCCGGGGCCGGATCCCGCCACGTGACCTCCATGGGTTTCTGGCCGCCCATCTCGCCCAAGTCCTTGCCCTGCAGCCCGTGCCGGGTGCCAAGGAAGTGGCGCAGGAAATACTCATGCCCCTTGCCGGATGAACCAAACAAATTCGAACGCCAGATGAACAGATTGCGTGGGAAGTTCCTGGGTTCGTCCGGATCCTCGCAGGCCATTCGGAGGCGGCCGTCCTTAAGGCCGGCGACGACGTAATCCTTGATCGGGACGCCGGCGCGCTCCGCTTCACCCGCCAAGCTCAAGGGATTGACGGCCAGTTGCGGGGCCGACGGCAGCCAACCCATCCGCTCCGCGCGCACGTTAAGATCGATCATGCTGCCGCGATAGGGCGCCGCGTCGGCGAGCGGCGACAGCAATTCGGCGACGTCGAGCTTTTCGTATCGCCATTGATCGCTGTGCGCGTAGAAGAACGACGTGCCGTTCATGTGCCGGGGCGGCCGCGCCCAATCGAGCGCAAAGGCGAGCATCGTCCAGCCGGTTTGCGGGCGCAGCTTTTCCTGCCCCACATAGTGCGCCCAGCCGCCGCCGGAGATGCCGATCGTGCCGCACATCATCAGGAAGTTGATGATGCTGCGGTAGTTCATGTCCTGGTGATACCAATGGTTCATGCCGGCGCCGATGATGACCATCGAACGCCCTTGCGTCTTCTCCGCGTTGTGGGCGAATTCGCGCGCGACCGTGATGGCCCGCTCGGCCGGCACGCCGGTGATCGTTGCTTGCCATGCCGGTGTGTAAGGGACGTTGTCGTCGTAGGCCTTTGCACACGCGCCACCGAGCCCGCGGTCGAGCCCGTAGTTTGCGCAGAGCAGATCGAATACCGTCGCCACCAGCACTTCGCCATCGGCCAGCGTGACGCGCTTGGCGGGGACGTTGCGGAGAAGCACGTCCGCGCCCTGATCGTTGGCCGTGAAATGCTCGTGTGGCCGGCCGCCGAAATAAGGGAACGCAACAGGGAGGACGTCGTCGCGACCATCAATGACGCTGAGCGCAAGCGACAGGTCGGCGCCGGTTTCTCCGTCCTTCGCCTCGAGGTTCCAGCGTCCTTTGGCTTCGCCCTCGGCCGGCCAGCGATAGCCGATCGAACCCTGCGGTACGACGAGATTTCCAGATTTTTCGTCAATGGCGACCGTCTTCCAATCGGCGCACTTGAATTCCGGCGCGTTCGCCAAATCATTCTGCCGTACATAACGCTCAGGCACATAGCGGTCGCCGTCACGGCGTAGCCGCACCAGCATCGGCATGTCGGTGTAGCGGCGGCAGTAGTCCTGGAAATACGGAACTGTTCGATCGAGAAAGAATTCGCGCAGGATGACATGGCCCATCGCCATCGCCAGCGCCGCGTCGGTGCCTTGCTTGGGGTGCAGCCACAGGTCCGAGAGCTTGGCGACCTCCGCGTAGTCCGGCGTGATCGCCACGATCTTGGTGCCGTTGTAGCGGGCTTCGACGAAGAAATGGGCGTCTGGCGTGCGCGTTTGCGGCACGTTCGAGCCCCAAGCGATGATATAGCCGGAATTATACCAGTCGGCCGATTCCGGCACGTCGGTCTGCTCGCCCCAGGTCTGCGGGCTGGAGGGCGGCAGGTCGCAATACCAGTCATAGAACGAGAGCAGCGTGCCGCCGATCAGACTGAGATAGCGGGCGCCCGACGCGTAGGACACCATTGACATCGCCGGGATCGGCGAGAACCCAATGACGCGATCGGGCCCAAATGTTTTGATGGTGTGGATGTTGGCGGCAGCAATGATTTCGCTCACTTCATCCCAGTTGGAGCGCACGAAGCCGCCGCGTCCGCGCATGCTCTTGTAGGACTTTGCCGCTTCGGGGTTGCCGACGATCGAGGCCCAGGCTTCAACCGGTGCCAGCGTCTTGCGCGCCTCGCGCCACGCTTTGACCAGCCGGCTGCGCACCATCGGATATTTGATGCGGCTCGCGCTGTAGAGATACCAGCTGTACGACGCGCCGCGCGAGCAGCCGCGCGGCTCGTGGTTCGGCATCCCTGGTCGCGTGCGCGGGTAGTCGGTCTGCTGCGTTTCCCAGGTGACCACCCCGCTCTTGACGTAGATCTTCCAGCTGCATCCGCCGGTGCAGTTGACGCCATGAGTCGAGCGCACGATTTTGTCATGCTGCCATCGCTGGCGGTAACCTTCCTCCCACATCCGGTCTTCTTCGCGCAATTCGCCAAGGCCATCGGCAAACGGCTCTCGCCGGCGGGCGAGGTAGGTCAGACGTTCCAGAAAGTGGCTCATCGTTTGACTCTCTTTCACGAAGCGGGTGCAAGCTGAGGAGGAGCGACACGGCGCTGACGCTCGACGTCGTGCAGCAGGCCGCCGCGCCGCGTGTAACAAAACCAGGTGATCGCGAGGCAGCTGAGGTAGAAGATGAGGAACGCCCACAAGGCTGCCTCAACGCCGCCGGTCAATCCGAGCGACGTCCCGTAGGCCTTGGGAATGAAGAATGCGCCGAACGCGGCGATTGCCGAGGTGAAGCCGGTGATTGCTGCGGATTCCTTCTCCGCCTGGCGCAGCCGCGCCGCCGGGTCGGCATCCGGCATCAACCGCTCGATCTCCTTGCGCATGATGTTGGGGATCATCTGGAAGGTCGAGGCGTTGCCCACGCCGGTCGCGAAGAACAATACCAGGAACATGCCGAAGAATCCCCAGAATGCACCCGGTTGCTCCTTGATGCCGACGAAATAGAGAACGCCAAGCACACCGAGCATCAGCAAAACGAACACCCACAACGTCACGCGAGCCCCGCCGTAGCGATCGGCAATCCACCCGGTGGCCGAGCGCGAGAGCGCCCCCACCAGCGGTCCGAGGAACACGAAGGGCAAGGCGTCGATCTCCGGAAACTCGATCTTGGCCAGCAGCGGAAACCCCGCCGAATAGCCGATGAATGAGCCGAAGGTTCCGGTGTAGAGCCAGCACATGAGCCAGTTGTGCTTGCGCTGGAAGATCACTGCCTGTTCGGCGAACGAGGCTTTCGCGGAAGCGATGTCGTTCATGCCGAACCAACAGGCGAACGCGCTCGCGGCGATGAATGGCACCCAGATGAAGCCCGCGTTCTGCAGCCAGAGCGGGACTTGGTGGGTGCCGGATTGGACCATGACCGGGTCGCCACCAAACCAGCCGAATACGCCGGCCGTGATGGCGATGGGTACCACGAACTGAGCGGCGCTCACGCCGAGGTTGCCGAGCCCGGCGTTGAGCGCCAGCGCGTTTCCCTTCTCCGCCTTGGGGAAGAAGAAGGAGATATTCGCCATGGATGAGGCGAAGTTGCCACCGCCGAGCCCGCACAGCAGCGCCAGGATCAGGAATACGAAATACGGCGTCGACGGTTGCTGAACGGCGTAGCCAATACCGACTGCAGGAATCATCAGCGACCAAGTCGCGACCGTCGTCCACAGGCGGCCGCCGAAGATCGGCACCATGAATGAGTAGAAGATGCGCAACACTGCGCCGGAGATGCCGGGCAGGGCCGCGAGCCAGAACAGTTGCTCGGTCGTGAACGCGAAGCCGACCGACGGAAGTTTTGCAACAACCACCGACCACACCTGCCAGACCGCAAACGAAAGCAGCAGTGCCGGAATTGATAGCCACAGATTGCGGCGGGCGATCGCACGCCCGCGCTGGTTCCAGAATTCCTGGTCTTCGGGCCGCCAATCCTCCAGCACTTTGCCGGAGAGGGCGCCGATATGCTCCGGCTTGTGGATCTCCTCCATTTCAGGAAGTTCGGGCAAGCGCGCCAGAGCCTCGCCCACGGCACCGCGCTCCATCTGCCGGATCGCGACGTGCATCCAGATGAGCGCGCCGCTCACCAGCAGGAACAGCAACATGAAGCAACTGGTCCACAGGCCCGAGAGATCGAGCAGGACGCCAAAGGCGATCGGCAGCACGAAGCCACCAAGCCCACCGATCATTCCGACGAGACCGCCGACCGGGCCAACGCTCTTGGGATAATAGACCGGGATATGCTTGTAGACGGCCGCCATCCCCAGCGCCATGAAGAAGCCCAATACAAACACGGTGACGGCAAATACAGGGAGGCTCATCTCCAGATGAAATGTGCGCGGGCCATTGATGGTGTGCACGATGTAATCGGTCGACGGATAGGAGAGGATAAACGTGCACACCACGGCGACAAAAAACGTCCAATACATGATCCGGCGCGCGCCGTAGCGGTCGGCCAGATGCCCGCCATAGGCGCGAAACACCGCCGATGGCAACGAGAACAGCGCCGCGGTCATGCCCGCGAGTTTGATGTCGACGCCGTAGACGTTGATCAGATAGCGCGGCAGCCACAGCGACAGCGCGACGGACGCACCGAACACGAAGAAATAGTAGAGAGAAAAGCGCCAGACCTGGATGTGGCGCAGGGGCTCGAGCCGCTGCCATAGGTTCGGTCCTGCTTCACGGCTTTCGCGCTGCGCGCGCAGCACCGGATCGTCGGTGGTCGTGAACCAGAAGATCGCAGCCATGATCGCGAGGGCGGCTGCCCAGATCTGCGCGGTCGTCTGCCACCCGTACGCGATGAGCACAAACGGTGCGATGAATATGGTGATGGCAGCCCCGACATTGCCGGCGCCGAAGATACCGAGCGCCGTGCCTTGCTGCTCCGCCGGGTACCAGCGTGACACATAGGCGACGCCAACGGCAAACGATCCGCCGGCAATCCCCACGCCGAGTCCCGCCAGCAGCATCTGCGGGTAGCTGTGTGCCCGGGAGAGCAGGAACGTAGCCACGGCTGCCGCCAGCATGACCAGCAGGTAGACCCGCCGGCCGCCGAATTGGTCGGTCCAGATGCCGAGCGGGAGACGAATGAGCGAACCGGTGAGGATCGGCGTACCGACCAGAAGCCCGAACTGCGTCTCATTCAGCCCGAGTTCCTGTTTGATGCGGATGCCGATGATGGCGAAGATCGTCCACACCGCAAAACACACAGTGAACGCGACGGTTGACATCGCGAGTGCGGTGCGTTGATCGGCAGGTGTGACGTCCGGTCGGACAAGCATAGCGAAGTCTCCGCTCGCATCGGAGGGTTGTCGGCCGACGAGGCGGAGCCTAGCCCGATGCCTCGTCTTGGATCAATGGACGGGAAATTCGCGGACGGGCGGCGACGAGGCGAAGCAAATGTCGCGAGCGCAGCTACGTCTGCGCTTCGTCACCGCTATCCGGCGCGTTTCCGCCGGTGCTCGACCTCGGTGTCGAAAGGAAGCTCCGCCGCTGGAGCCGGCAGTGCCTGATCGATCTTCGATCAGTTGAACTTTTTGATCAAGGCGATCAGTGTATCGGGGTTGGGACAGTACTTGGTGTGGACTAGACGATCTCTCGCCGGTGCTTCAGCCAGCGGGCAAACCGGTCAATCACCGCTTCGACGATCGGGTATTGCCTCGTTTCGGGTGGCA
>CAVXDE010000007.1:0-10457 GCA_963760435.1 uncultured Alphaproteobacteria bacterium | reverse complement strand
ATCAGTGATCAGCGGTCAGTAATCAGATCACGCGAGATCGCCTTCTTCTCATCACGGTGACCACTGAGTACTCAGACGTCTGTTACTCCCACAGATCGCGATAATTCTCAAAATTCGGCAGGATTGGATCGGCGCGAGTCGGCTCGATCAGCGGCAGCAGGCGCCGGAACACTGCGTTGATCGGCGCCGAGATGTGGCGTACGTAAAGATCGACCGGAGCGAGCGACTGCCGCAAGTGCCATTTCGGATCGTAGTTGAGGCTGCCGCTGTAGAAACTCGCGGTAGCCGTTTGCGATCGCCCATTCGATGATGTCGTGGAACACCCGGTAGTAGAGGTGCAGCTCGAAGGCGACAGCGTAGTCGAAGCCGACATATTCGTAATAGATGTCATCGCCATCGACCAAGCAAAGCGCAAAGGCGACCGCGCGCCCGTCCTGGCGCCAGACGAAAAGGCGTGTCTTGTCGGGCATGCGCGCGCCAATTTCGGCGAGGAATTCCCTGGTGAGTTTTTCGAATTGCAGCGGCGAACGGACAAACACATTGAGATAGAGCGGGTGGATCTCGTCGACGATGCCGCGCGCGTCGTGCCTCACCTCGATGCGTGACCGGCGGCTGCGCGCGGCGCAGACCCGCAGCTTGCGCCGTAAGGTCGCGCGCGTTGTCGGCGCTGAGCTTGCTGCGCACATAATCGTCGAAATTCTTGTAGGGTCAGCGTGAGCTTGGTCATCGGCATGCTGGGGACGCGGGTGAAGCGGGCTGCGCGAGGCACGCCAGGGCGGCGCGATAGCGCGCGGGAAATTCCTTGAGCACGACCATGACGCAATGAGCTCGCGCGCGAGTCGCGGCAGCGCGCCGACCAGCGCTTCGGCGAGCGCCGTGTCCGGCATGTCGCCGGCATCGAGGTGCCCTTCGCCGGCGCTGCATCCGACCATCAGGGTACGGGCGCGCATGAAGCGCGGCCAGACGCGGCGCACGGTGTCGAAACAACGTTTGCCGAAGCCGCTGATGCCGCCGAGCAGATCCTGATCGACGATGAAACACGGTTGGATCGCGCGTACGTCTCCGCCGCTCTCGACGACCAGGTAGCCGTAGCTGAAGCCGTCGGTGAGCGTGTCTTCGAGAAGCTCATAGAAGCGGTGATCCTTGCGCTCACCCGCGAACGCGCGCGACCAGCGCGGCAGCCGGGTCACATCAGCGCGCGAAGCAATGCGCACCGTCGTGCCGGCAAATTGCGGCGTAACGGCCGTCCCGGGGCCGACCTGACCGTGCATCGATAACTCCCCGGGGAACGTGCTTCAGCCGGCTAAGACCCGCCAGCCCAGAGCATGGCTGCAACCCACCGGCGATCCACACCCGATCATTCCGGCGGATCGATGGCCGGCGCTTCCCTATTGCACCAGCGGGCTCGCCACCGCGCCCAGATCGACGCCGACAATTTGGGCCTGGCCAGCGAGGATCGAGACGTATTGCTGCAACGCTCGCTCTTCGACCGCCGCTCTGAGCCGCTCCGCAATCTGGTCGCGCACCGCATCGAATGGAAGCGTGTTCCCCAGAACGGTTTGGTCGATGGCCACGATGTGGAAACCATGACGCGTCTTGACCAGCTCGGGCAAAATTCCGCTGGCGCCGAGCCGGAACAGCACGCGCTCGAACTCCGGCACGGTTTCGCCCCGACCGATCTGCCCAAGGTTGCCGCCTTGCTGTCCGGACGGGCAGTTGGACAGTTCGCGTGCCATGCCGGCGAACCGCTCCGGCTCGGCCAGAAGCTCCGATAAGGCGTGCTCGGCACGGGCTCGGATTTCCGGCACCGACACCGATGGCGTCACCTGAAACAGAATATGCCGGGCGTAGACCAAGTCTCCGGACTCGAACTCTTTCAGGTGGTTCTTGTAATAGCGCTCGCATTCCGCATCAGTCGGCGCCGGCACGCTCACCTCATCGGCGAGCAGCCGTTCGATGGCCGCGCCGACGGTGGCTTCATCGTCCAGGTCCGGCGGCAAAATGCCGATCGCAATTGCGCGCTGGCGCAAGAGCTCGCGCACGGCCGCAAGTTCCCGGCTCTCGCCGCGGGAGGCTTCCACCGCCACGCCGTTGACTGTGACGGTCATGACCGCACCGGCACTCTTGCCCGCGTGCGCGGCGTGCGCACGATCTGATACGGACGGAACAGGTAGGCGAGCGTGCCAACGCCGCTCCAGATATGGATCATGCGGGTGAACGGCGAGATCAGAAAAATCGTGAAGCCCAGCAGAACGTGCAGTTTGTAGACCAGCGGCACGCCCATCATCAGCGAGGAAGCGCTGCCGTCGAGCGTGACGATCCCCTTGACGTAGCTCGTCAGTGTTTCGAACAGGACGCCATCCATGTGGAACGCCGAGAGCGGCACCGTGAGCACGCCGAGGGCGAGCTGCAGCCACAGCATCATGGCCACGGCGATATCCCATTTGCGGCTGTTCAACCGGATGCGCGGATCGGCGAGGCGCCGGTGCAGCAGGATGGTCAAGCCGATGATGGCAACCAGGCCGGCGATGCCGCCGACCACCATGGCAAGAAGCTGGTGAGCCACCGGGCTCATCGCCCAGTCCACCGCCCAATGTGGCGCCAGAAACCCGACAAAGTGACCGAGAATCACAATGATGACGCCGTAGTGGAAGAGGTTCGAGCCCAGCCGCAGCTCTCGCTTGCGCAACATCTGGGAGGAATCGCTCTTCCACGTATAGGGCTCTCGATCGAAGCGGATCAGGCTGCCGATCAGAAGCACGGCGAGGCACAGATAGGGATAGATGCCGAACAGGAATGTGTTGATGTAATCCTCGGACAGCATGAGCAGCCTCCTTACCGAGGTGTTGGGACAACCGATGGCGAAGGTGCAGGCCTTGCGGGGTTGGCCGCTGGGGCGGGTGGTTCGGCGCCGAAGGCCGGCTGCTCGAACCAGTCCCGGTCGAGATTCTCAGTCCGCTCCTTGACCCGCGGTACGGCTGCGGCATCGATCGGGTCTTCACCAGCAATGATCAGTAATGCTTGAAGCACGGCCGCATAGTTGGTGCCGCGGGCAATCAGTGACGCGCCGATCCGCCGCAGGATATGGGCGCAGTCGCCAAGAACCTCGTGCGTCTCTCGGATATCGCGGCAACTCAGGTATTCCAGCACAACGGGCAGATAGTCCGGCAGTTCGCGCGTTGTCAGCTCGTAGCCGGCCTGTTCATAAAGGCGTTTGAGATCAACCATGGCCTGGCCGCGATCGCGATCTTCGCCATGCAGATGCTCGAACAGATGCAGCGACGCGGCGCGACCGCGATCGAACAGTTCGACGTAACGCTCTTCCGCCTCCAGGAGGTCGCCGGCGCGAAGCTCGTCGATCAGCGTCAGCAAATCCCGACGTTGGCGCGGCGGAATTAATTGCGAGCTGGAGATTGCATCAACAATCTCCGGCAGCGCCTGCCGGACCTCTTCCCGGGGGTAGGACAACAACGCGCCAAGTGCTCTGAGTACGATCATGTGCTTGGCTCCTTACGTGTCGAGCGGCCTGATCGGCGTCATCGTACGGCGCCCCATCTTGCCGCCGAACAGGCTTGAATGCGGCGGTCCGAAATCGCAGCCATTGCCGAAGGTGAAACCGCAGGAGCCGCGCAGCCCGTACGCGTCTTCGGCCTGCTCGCGATGACTGGTCGGGATCACGAAGCGATCCTCGTAGTTGGCGATCGACAAATAGCGATGCATCTCCTCGACCTGAGCGACACTCACACCCGCTTGCGCCAGAACCTCCTGGCCATCGTCCTCGCCAAGTTGGCGTTGCCGGTAATAGGTGCGCATCGCCAGCATGCGCTCGAGTGCCGCGATGATGGGCGCCTCGGCGCCGGCCGTCAGGAGGTTGGCCAGATAGCGGACCGGGATGCGCAGCGAGCGCACATCCGGAAGCTGGCCGACCGTTTCGATCGCGCCGGCATTGGCGTGGGATTGGATCGGCGATAGCGGCGGCACATACCAGACCATCGGCAGGGTCCGGTATTCCGGGTGAAGCGGAAACGCGATCCGCCATTCGACCGCCATCTTGTAGGTCGGCGAGCGCTTGGCCGCTTCGATCCAGGCATCGGGAACGCCGCCGGCGCGCGCTTGCGCGGCGATTTCGGGGTCGTTGGGATCGAGGAACAGGGCGAGTTGCGCCTCGTAGAGGTCCTGCGGATCCTCTGCGCTCGCAGCCTTTTCTATCCCGTCCGCGTCATAGAGGAGCACGCCGAGATAGCGAATGCGCCCGACGCAGGTTTCCGAACAGACCGTCGGTTGCCCGGCCTCGATGCGCGGATAGCAGAAAATGCACTTCTCCGCCTTGCCCGAGGTCCAGTTGTAGTAGATCTTCTTGTACGGGCACCCCGACACGCACATGCGCCAGCCGCGGCACTTGTCCTGGTCGATGAGGACGATGCCGTCCTCTTCGCGTTTGTAGATCGAGCCTGAAGGACAGGAGGCGACACAGCTCGGGTTCAAACAGTGCTCGCACAGGCGCGGCAGGTACATCATGAAGGTGTTTTCGAACTGCCCGTAGATATCCTTCTGCACCGCCTCGAAGTTGTAATCCTGCGAGCGCTTGTCGAACTCGCCGCCCAGGATTTCCTCCCAGTTCGGACCCCATTCGATCTTGTCCATCGGCCGGCCGCTGACGAGTGACAAGGGCCGCGCCACTGGCGCCGTCGGCAATTCCGGCGCGATCTGCAAGTGCTCATAATCGAACGTAAAAGGCTCGTAGTAATCGTCGATCTCGGGGAGGTTCGGGTTGCCAAAGATGTTGGCCAGGATCGCCCAGCGCCCACCCTGCTTGGGGATGATCTTGCCGCTCTTCTTGCGCTTCCAGCCGCCTTGCCAGCGTTCCTGGTTCTCCCAGTCTTTCGGATAACCGATGCCGGGCTTGGTCTCGACGTTGTTGAACCACGCGTATTCCATGCCTTGGCGCGAGGTCCACACGTTCTTGCAGGTCACCGAGCAGGTGTGACACCCGATGCATTTGTCGAGGTTGAGAACCATCGCGATTTGAGCGCGTATCTTCATGACGCCGCCTCCACATGGGCTTTGTCGACCGGGTTGGAATGATCGAGCCATTCGACCTTGGTCAACTTGCGTACGATGACGAATTCGTCGCGGTTCGATCCCACGGTGCCGTAATAGTTGAAGCCATAGGACAGCTGAGCGTAGCCGCCGACCATGTGCGTCGGCTTGAGCACCGTGCGGGTGACGGAATTATGGATGCCGCCGCGCTGGCCGGTAATCTGCGAGCCCGGCACGTTCACGATCTTCTCCTGCGCGTGATACATGAGGCACATGCCTTCCTGCACGCGCTGGCTTACGACGGCCCGGACGGCGAGGGCGCCGTTCGTGTTGTAGAGCTCGATCCAGTCATTATCGACGATACCGGCTTTCTTCGCGTCGATCTCTGAGATCCAGACGATCGGACCGCCGCGCGACAACGTCAGCATCAGCAGATTGTCGGTGTAGGTGGAATGAATGCCCCATTTCTGATGCGGCGTGATGAAGTTGAGCACGATCTCAGGCTGGCCGTTGCTGCGCGTTCCGAGCATGTCGCCGACCGAACGCGTGTCGATCGGCGGGCGATAGACGGCGAAGCTCTCACCGAAGTCGCGAAACCAGCGGTGATCCTGATAGAACTGTTGGCGGCCGGTCAGCGTTCGCCAGGGAATCAATTCGTGAACGTTGGTGTATCCGGCCGTGTAGCTGACGTGCTCGCTCTCGATGCCGGACCAGGTTGGCGAGGAGATGATCTTGCGCGGCTGCGCCACCAGATCGCGATAGCGAATCTTCTCGTCCTCGCGCTTCTCCGCCAGATGCGTGTGGTCGCGGCCGGTCGCTTGCCCGAGCGCCTTCCAGGCCTTGACCGCGACCTCGCCATTCGTCTCCGGCGCGAGATAGAGAATGACTTCGGCGGCATCGATATCGGTTTCGATGCGCGGGCGGCCTTGCGTCGGTCCGTCGTCATCGACCTTGTAGTTCAGCTCGGCGAGGCCGCGGACCTCTGCTTCGGTATTCCAGCTGATGCCCTTGCCGCCGTTGCCGAGCTTGTCGGCGAGCGGTCCGAGGGCCGTAAAACGGCGATAGGTGTTTGGATAATCGCGCTCCACGACAGTGATCTGCGGCGCCGTCACGCCGGGTATCAGGTCGCACTCGCCCTTCTTCCAATCGCGAACGTCGGACTGCGCAAGCTCTGCCGGCGTGTCGTGCAGGATCGGTGTCAGCACCACGTCGCGTTCGACGCCGAGATGACCCTGGGCGAGCTCCGAGAAACGCCGGGCAATCGTCTTGTAGATTTCCCAGTCGCTGCGCGCTTCCCAAACCGGATCGACGGCCGTCGACAACGGATGGATGAAGGGATGCATGTCCGTGGTGTTGAGATCGTTCTTCTCGTACCAGGTCGCCGTCGGCAGCACGATGTCGGAGTAGAGGCAGCTCGTCGACATGCGAAAGTCGAGAGTTACGACGAGATCGAGTTTGCCTTCCGGGGCCGGATCCCGCCACGTGACCTCCATGGGTTTCTTGCCGCCCATCTCGCCCAAGTCCTTGCCCTGCAGCCCGTGCCGGGTGCCAAGGAAGTGGCGCAGGAAATACTCATGCCCCTTGCCGGATGAACCAAACAAATTCGAACGCCAGATGAACAGATTGCGTGGGAAGTTCTTGGGTTCGTCCGGATCCTCGCAGGCCATTCGGAGGCCGCCGTCCTTAAGGCCGGCGACGACGTAATCCTTGATCGGGACGCCGGCGCGCTCCGCTTCACCCGCCAAGCTCAAGGGATTGACGGCCAGTTGCGGGGCCGACGGCAGCCAACCCATCCGCTCCGCGCGCACGTTAAGATCGATCATGCTGCCGTGATAGGGCGCCGCGTCGGCGAGCGGCGACAGCAATTCGGCGACGTCGAGCTTTTCGTATCGCCATTGATCGCTGTGCGCGTAGAAGAACGACGTGCCGTTCATGTGCCGGGGCGGCCGCGCCCAATCGAGCGCGAAGGCGAGCATCGTCCAGCCGGTTTGCGGGCGCAGCTTTTCCTGCCCCACATAGTGCGCCCAGCCGCCGCCGGAGATGCCGATCGTACCGCACATCATCAGGAAGTTGATGATGCTGCGGTAGTTCATGTCCTGGTGATACCAATGGTTCATGCCGGCGCCGATGATGACCATCGAACGCCCTTGCGTCTTCTCCGCGTTGTGGGCGAATTCGCGGGCGACCGTGATGGCCCGCTCGGCCGGCACGCCGGTGATCGTCGCTTGCCATGCCGGCGTGTAGGGGACGTTGTCGTCGTAGGTCTTCGCGCACGTGCCGCCGAGCCCGCGGTCGAGCCCGTAATTTGCGCACAGAAGATCGAACACCGTCGCCACCAGCACTTCGCCATCGGCCAGCGTGACGCGCTTTGCGGGGACGTTGCGGAGCAGCACGTCCGCGCCCTGATCGTTAGCCGTGAAGTGCTCGTGTGGTCGTCCGCCAAAATAGGGGAACGCAACGGGGAGGACGTCGTCGCGACCATCAATGACGCTGAGCGCAAGCGTCAATTCGGCGCCGGTTTCGCCGTCCTTCGCCTCGAGGTTCCACCGTCCTTTGGCCTCGCCCTCGGCTGGCCAGCGATAGCCGATGGAACCCTGTGGTACGACGAGATTTCGCGTGTTTTCGTCAATGGCGACCGTCTTCCAATCGGCGCACTTGGATTCCGGCGCGTTCGGCAAATCATTCTGCCGTACATAACGCTCAGGCACATAGCGGTCGCCGTCACGGCGTAGCCGCACCAGCATCGGCATGTCGGTGTAGCGGCGGCAGTAGTCCTGGAAATACGGAACTGTTCGATCGAGAAAGAACTCGCGCAGGATGACATGGCCCATCGCCATCGCCAGCGCCGCGTCGGTGCCTTGCTTGGGGTGCAGCCACAGGTCCGAGAGCTTGGCGACCTCCGCGTAGTCCGGCGTGATCGCCACGATCTTGGTGCCGTTGTAGCGGGCTTCGACGAAGAAATGGGCGTCTGGCGTGCGCGTTTGCGGCACGTTCGAGCCCCAAGCGATGATATAGCCGGAATTATACCAGTCGGCCGATTCCGGCACGTCGGTCTGCTCGCCCCAGGTCTGCGGGCTGGAGGGCGGCAGGTCGCAATACCAGTCATAGAACGAAAGCAGCGTGCCGCCGATCAGACTGAGATAGCGGGCGCCCGACGCGTAGGACACCATCGACATCGCCGGGATCGGCGAGAACCCAATGACGCGATCGGGCCCAAATGTTTTGATGGTGTGGATGTTGGCGGCAGCAATGATTTCGCTCACTTCATCCCAGTTGGAGCGCACGAAGCCGCCGCGTCCGCGCATGCTCTTGTAGGACTTTGCCGCTTCGGGGTTGCCGACGATCGAGGCCCAGGCTTCAACCGGTGCCAGCGTCTTGCGCGCCTCGCGCCACGCTTTGACCAGCCGGCTGCGCACCATCGGATATTTGATGCGGCTCGCGCTGTAGAGATACCAGCTGTACGACGCGCCGCGCGAGCAGCCGCGCGGCTCGTGGTTCGGCATCCCTGGTCGCGTGCGCGGGTAGTCGGTCTGCTGCGTTTCCCAGGTGACCACCCCGCTCTTGACGTAGATCTTCCAGCTGCATCCGCCGGTGCAGTTGACGCCGTGGGTGGAGCGCACGATTTTGTCGTGCTGCCATCGCTGGCGGTAACCTTCCTCCCACATCCGGTCTTCTTCGCGCAATTCGCCAAGGCCATCGGCGAACGGCTCTCGGCGGCGGGCGAGGTAGGTCAGACGTTCCAGAAAGTGGCTCATGAGGCCGCTCCAATCTTGGCCGGCGCAGCGGCAGCGCCGGCCTCTATCCGTTCGCCCATGACCGGCAGGCGCCGCACCTCGGTGATGTAGTTCAGGATCAACGACACCCAGACGACGCCGTACAGGAACATGAAGCAGCTCGAGTTGATCCCCAACCAGTCGAGGACGATGCCGAAGATGATGGGTAGGACGAAACCGCCAAGCGCGCCGACCATGCCGACGATGCCGGTAACGACGCCCATGTTTTGCTGAAAATCGTCGCCGACATATTTGAATGTCGACGCCATGCCGCAGGCAAAGGCGACGCCGAGCGCAAACAGCAGGAGCGTGAAGGGCAAGGTCGACAATCCGATGTAGAACTGTGCCGGACCGCGGATGGTGTGCACGATGAATTCGGTTTGCGGATAGGACAGAAGGAACAGGCTGATCCACGCGGCCCACAGGACCCACCAGGTCACGTTATGCGCACCATAGCGATCCGCGAGCCAGCCACCGACGGCCCGCAACACGCCCGCCGGAAGCGAGAAACAAGCCGCCAGCAGCGAGGCTTGCGCGATGCTCAACCCATACTCCTTCACGAAGTACTGCGGCATCCAAACCGACAGGGCGGTGAAGCCGCCGAACACGATCGAGTAATACTGGCAATATTTCCAGACCCGGAGATCCTTGAGAACCGCCAATTGCTGCCGCAGTGAGACCCCGCTCTTGCCCGGCGCCGAAACGTCGGGCGCAGAAAGGAGCCAAAAGATCAACGCGGTGATCAGAAGCGCGACAGCGTAGAATTTGGGCACGAATTGCCAGCCATAGTGCGCCATCAGCGCCGGAGCGATGAACATATTGATGGCCGCGCCGGTCGTTCCCGCGCCGAACACCCCCATGGCGAAGCCGCGCTGCTCCTTGGCGAAAAAGCGCGCGACATAGGGCGTGCCGACGGCAAACGAGGCGCCGACCACGCCGAGCGCCAGGCCGAGCAACAGGAACTGCCAGAGCTCGCTGGCGTAGCTCGCAAACCAGACCGGGACGGCGCAGGCGACGAGCAGTACGAACATGACGATCCGGCCGCCGAACCGGTCCGTCCAGATGCCGAGCGGCAGGCGAAATAGCGCGCCGGTCAGTATCGGGGTGGAGGTGAGCAGACCAAATTCGAGTTCCATTGAGACTCAGCTCGTTGCGTGATCGGGATGCCGATCACGCCGAACATCAGCCACACCGCAAAGCAGACGACGAATGCCCATGTGGACGCCACAGGACGATGAAGCTGCGAAGCGCGGGCGGTTGCTTCGCGGTCGATTGGGCCAGCATCTGCCAATATCTCCGGCTCGCATGAGGAGCTGTGTTCGCAACATGAAGGCTCGTGCCGAACCGCGGCACGCGCCAGGAGGTCAAACCGGAGGACATTCGCGGACTGGCAGTGACGAGGCGAAGCAAGTGCCGCAAGAGCGCAGCTAGATCTGCGCTTCGTCACCGCTATCCGGCGCGTTTCCGCCGGTGCTCGACCTCAGTGTCGAAGGGAAGCTCCGCCGCTGGAGCTGGCAGTGCCTGATCGATTGTCGATCAAGGGGGCCTTTTGATCAAGACCCCGAGTGTGTCAGCATTGGAACACTACGCGGTGTAAACTCCGCGATCGCGTGGTTTCAGATGTCATCGCATTCTCCGAGCAAA
>CAVXDE010000006.1:0-146519 GCA_963760435.1 uncultured Alphaproteobacteria bacterium | reverse complement strand
AAGCGAGCCAAGGGCAAGGCCGGGTTTGGAGCTTAGAGCGGGGGACGCAGAACGCTCTTTAAGCGTGCCTCGCCCTCAACAGCGTCATCATTCCGCTTTTGCCCTTGCAGCGCTCGTCTGCAGAGCCTTGGCGATCTGCGCGTTGTTTTTTGGGTCGCAGAGCTGATCATCCAGGAACGCCTGCTCCGGTTGCGACATCCACCAGCTCACCGACAGGTCACGCATCGTTGTGGCAACTTTCGCGCTCGCGGCGTTTACGGTGCGCGGGGTCCGACACAACCGGCCGTCCATCGAGGTAAGATCGCGCACGGCGACATGGAATAAATGGTCATCGCCAACAACTGACTTGGCGTATTCCCTGTCGCCGAACTCGTGACCGGAACGCGTGTCGTAGAGCGCCCGCCCGATGGCGGTGAAGGTCTCGAACAGTGTCGAGCTCTCGCCGGTGGGAAGACGCAAGTCCGGCTGATCCGACCCGCGCAACGGCGGGCCATCATTTTCCGGCTCCGGCTCGTTGGTGATCAGAATGATAACCGGGTTGAGATCGACCTCCTTTAAGGTGTCGGCGACGTCGGCTGCCGTCGCGAGCCCGTCATTTTCGAAATATCCGCCATCAACAATACGATCGACGATCTTGTCGTTCGCCTTGCGCAGATTGCCGTGCGGTGAAATCACCGGGAAACGCGCGCTCATCGTGAACGCGGTCGAGAGCCTGACGTCCGACTTTGTATCTGCACCCGGGCAAGGTCCATCCGACCTCACTTCGCACAAATCAAAGGCCAACGGAAACAGGCTCTTTCCGCTATGCGGCCGATGCGACGCGGCTTTCACTTCACTCGCGATGATGCGCTGTCCCGTGGCGACCGAGGTGCCGTTGATAAATAAGAACGGCTGCCACACACCGGTGGCGGCCGGATCCGGACGATCGCCGAGATGGCGGCACAGCCCATCGTGCGCGGTTCCGTTGTCCGGGCAAGCTTCCGGTTTACCACTCACCATGAGCTTGTAACGTCGCTCCATGGCCTGTTCGAGCAATGCGGCGCGATCACCCCACAAGGGTTCTCCGGTCCGCAGGTTTGGGACCGGGAACGTGTCGCGATAAATGAGACCGACGAGCACCGGCGAGAGCACATCGCCGGCCACGATTTTTTGTAGACAATCGCGCCAGGATGTGTTCTCGGCGGTCTTCTGCGTCCCGGCGAACCACGCACGATCGCGCAAGCCTTCTTTGCAGGGCGGCTGGTCGGGACGTTTGAGCTCCTGGGCATCGTGCAGCGCTGCGGCAATCACGGCGGCCGCAACCGAGCTGCCGGAGACGGTCGACAGGCCGAAAATGCGCTTGCGCACACCCTTGGCATCGGGGTCACCGGCGTTTTCAAGGTCCAGAATGGCGCCGAGCACGGTCGCGGTCATGAATGCCGCGCGGCTGCCGCCGCCTGAAGCCGCAATAATGATCGGCGACGGACACGACTTTCCATCAAGGCAATCATTTGCCAATCGCCATTGCTGAATAGCCTCATCCATGCTGACCCTGCTCGGGCCACCCGCATGCTCAACCCAGCGCACGTCGTGAAATCGGTCGTTCCACCAGGATAGGATGGCACCAGCGAGCACGAACAGCAGTAGCAACGGAACACGCCAGCGCATCGCGTAGGCGCCGATCTCCGTCAGCAACAGCACGCTGCTGCCGAACACAAACGGGACAAACAGTACGCGTGGCAGATGCGCGCCGATCCAGTGCGGAATGAAGAGTGAAACCAAAAAGGCCGCAGTCACGGCGACGGCGATCGCCGCAACCATGAGATCGACCCACGCCATGCGCTGCACGTGCGCCGCACAGAGCTGGGCACGGAGACGACGGAAATCGAGGAAGATTGCCTCGTGACCCGTCAGCAGCGGCGGGTCCGCCGCCGGCCATTGCAACCGGCCCTGCATCCTGCCGCTCAGCCAATTGCTGATCCGCGTGCGCTGCCAGAGCAGGACCAGGAATAGAATGCCCAGGACGACCGTGATGCCAAACAGCCAGCGCAACAGTCCCATCGCATTCGCTGCTTCCGGGACGGCCCGCGCGGGATCAAGATTTATGTAGGTTCGCCGCAGCGCGAGTGCGACACATACGAAAACCGCAGTGCCAAGCAGTCTTGGAATGGCGACGGCCGCACACCAATAGGTGTCCTGCAGCTCGATCCGGCGGGCGGGCGCAATGCCGCCGGGGACATGCGCGTCGGGAACCCAATCATCCAGACGCAAGGCGTGGCGTCCGGCCCAATGCACGATCCAGGCCCATGCCACAACGAGCGCGAAAAAGCCGATCCACTGCCACCACTCCAGGCCAAGATCAGCAAACATGTCGCGCGTCTGCGAGAGATAGCCGATAAACAAACCGCCGCCGATCGCGCTTACCGCTGGGACGCGGCAGACCCACAGGACGCGCGGCGTGCGCAAAATCATTTTTCCGAGGCAGACGAAAAAAGGCCGCATCGCCTTAGCCTCCATCGCGCGTGTCAGCGCAGCGCGTGCACCAAAATCTGCCAGCCGCTCCAGAGCAGCAACAGCAAGAATTGCAGGGCGGCGATTGCGACCGCCGCAAATTTGAACTTGGTCAGAGTTCTGGGCGATGGCTACGGACCTATCCGTCACCGCGCTTGGTGAAAGCAACAAGCGTGCGAGCCAGGCGTTCTCGATGAAATCGCTCGCCGCATACAGAACCGGAAGGATTGCCAGGATCCAAACCCAGTCGCCGTCCCAATGCAGCGCGTGCGCGGTCGCAATCGACGCGATCGCCAACAAGCCGGCGAGCGCGGCGAGGAACAGCAGATCGAGCGGGAACAGCACCGGGTAGACGTAACGATGCGCTTGCGCCGGATATGTGGAGACCCAGGTTCGCAGTCCGTCCGCCGTATAGTCGGGGGTCACTTCCAGGAAACGCTTCGCCACGTCGGGACCGCTCGATGCGGCCGCCATGTTGGCGATCAGTGCCACGATCACGACTGCGAGCAGGAGCAGGAGAAAACTGAGCGCCATCACGGGTGTCCCTCGTCAGCCACGGCAGCTTGGTCGGGCTGGGCCGCGGATGCGGCAGCCGTCGCGGTTGCGGAGCTGGTGACCGTTGCTCCCGCCGATCCGGATGCCGCGACTGTGGATCCGGCGCAGGTCAGGACTGTGCGACCGGCGTCCTCGACGATCACGTCGAAAGCCTTTTCACTGATCATGTAGACTGCAGCCACGATGAAGTGGCCGGGAATTTTCGGAAATACGGACGCGTCGACGACCCGGAGACCCTCGGTGCCGCGCACTCTGAACCTGCTGTCCAGCACCGCCATCGGATCCGTGCTTGGGCCGATCTTGTTGGTGCAGGACGCGTGATGCCCCCAGGCTTCGTTTTTGATGAAATCCATCAGGTCGGCTTGCGTGGCGTGGCCCGGCCCCGGAACGATCTCGTTGGCAAAGCGCTTGCCGAGCTTGGCGTTCATGTTGCGGACAAATTCAACACCTTCGACCAGGGCATATAGATCGTGTTGGCATTCATCGCTGCCGGTATCGAAATAGTTGAAATCGACGCGCGGGCGCTTGGTAGGGTCGGTGCTCTCGAGGGTCACCCGCCCGGCCGTATTGCTGGTATAGGCTTTGAGGATGATCCACGTGAATTGGGTGCGAAGCCGCTCGAATATCTGGGAGTAGCCGCGAAAATATCCGCGGAAAAATCCGGGCAACCCGAAAATGAACAAATCCGGTTCCTGCAGGTCGGGGCGAGACCGCCGCAGCAGTGCAATCAGCGAACCCGTCGAACAGTAGAGGCCTTTGCCTTGCGCCCAAAGCTGCAAGAATGGATCGGGCGCAGCATTCCCGACCGGCGGGGCAAACGTCGCTTCCGGCGGCAGCAACGCAAACGGCTTATCGGACTCGCTGACGACGGCGATCTCGTAGCGGTCCTGCAGGTTTGCGCCCACGCCGGGCAGGTCCACGAGGACCGGAATGTTCAGTCGCGCGAGTGCTTTCGCCGGTCCGATGCCCGACAGCATGAGAAGCTGCGGACTGTTGAAAGCGCCCGCACACACAATCACCTCGCGGCGCGCTCGGTATTCCTTCGGCGTTCCGCAGCGACCTTGGTATTTTGGGGACGCTTCATAAAGCGCCGCATCAGGGCCGCCGCTGAGAGCCTCGACGCCAACCGCGCGCTTGCCCTCGAAAATGATGCGCGTTGCCAAGGTGTGCAAAAGAATCGTGAGGTTATCCGGCTTTTCACGCAAGGTGCGGATCAAATACTCGCGCGGACCTTGGCGCTTGCCGGCACGCGTCGAGAGCGTCGTCAGCACCACCCCTTCAGGACCGTCCTCTGAGTTGCGGATATCGTTGACGTCAAAAGCTCGCAACGAGCGGAACCACACAATGCCAAGCTTGAAGCAAATCAAAAGCGTATTGATCAATATGCCGACGATCCGCCAATCGCCGAGCACAAGTGTTGGCCTTGGCCGCTCAGTGGACAGCCAGCCTTTGAAGCCATGCCCGGACGACCACATCATCCAGGTCTTGGAACCCGTCACGAGACCGAGCGCCGACGTAATCAACCGGTTGGCGAGATAGCCCAGGGTCCAGGGCCGCGACCTGTATCTGCAGTCCTCCAGCCGGGTAAAGTATTTGTACATATTGTCCGCGCCCCAGCTCCAGTCGCCGGTCTGGTGCGCGATCGTGTCCCAGTCGATTGCCTGGGGCGTCACGGTGATCATGGCGTTGTGCACCGTGCAGCCGCCAAGCGCCCCGACGCGCGGATACCAAATACCCTGGCCGGCGCAATCGTATTTGCTGTCGCGCTGTTCCCGCTGAGGGTCGCGGTAGTGGTGCACGAAATAGTTCCAGCTGCACCTGTCATCCTCGCTGCAAAGCCCATGAAACACCGGCGCGGAATAGAGAAGACGGCCGGTGTCGTCCGTCTCCATGAGATCGCCGCCGGCTTCGAGGAGGAGAACCTTAAACCCGTGTTGGGCCAAGTTTGCCGCGAGCGGGCCTCCGCCGGCTCCGGAACCAATAATGATGTAGTCCGCGTCAGCCATGTGCACGCGCCCCCGCCGAGGCATGGAGGCAAACGCCGTGGAAAGGGACTGACAGCAACCGAAGTCGGTGGACGCTAAATTGCCGGCCCGTTTCCCGCTGCTCCCGCCATGATCGTAAATCTACTCCAACGCGATGATCAACCATGTGAGCTAAGTCACACGCTGAGGCATCACCGAAAAGATCACACGAACATGACGGAGATCCGAACAATGTATTGCGCAGGTTGCGTATTCGACCTCTGGGCGAAATAAAAGTTAAATCCCTCACAAGTTGATGCACGTCGAATGAGCTGACCCGCAGCAGCAAACAAAACTGGTCACTCACTTCAATTAGGATTATATTGTATAAATTCTGAACCAGAGGGCACGGATCATCCGTTAGGCCAATGAGCGACTTGCGGCAGTGGCTCGAGAGCCTCGGCCTTGGCCGTTACGCCGATGTCTTTGCCCAAAATGACGTTGATCGCGAGACGCTGGCGGAATTGACCGAGCACGACCTCGCGACGCTCGGTGTGTCCCTCGGTCATCGCAAGAAGTTGCGCAACGCCATTCTGGAAGGTCAGGGATCGGCACCGCCGTCCGCGACCCGGCGCGGCGCGCACGAGACCGACGCTGCCAGCAAGCTCGAGCGCCGGCACCTGACCGTTGTTTTCTGCGATCTGGTAGGTTCGACCGCCCTCTCGACCCAACTCGACCCGGAAGATTTGCGCGACATTCTCCACGAATTTCAAAATCGCTGTGCGCAGGCCATCCGGCGCTACGAGGGTCACATCGCCAGGTTCTCCGGCGATGGTGTGCTTGCCTATTTCGGCTTTCCAACCGCGCACGAGGATGACGCCGAGCGTGCGGTCAGATCCGCCCTGCAGATGATCGAGCTGGTTTGCGCATTTGCGAGCCAGGTCGGACAGAAGCTCGCGGTTCGCATCGGCATTGCAACCGGCCTCGTCGTGGTCGGCGATCTCATCGGTGAAGGTGCGAACCGCGAATTCGTTCTGGTCGGCGAAGCCCCCAATCTGGCGGCGCGTCTGCAGGCGCTGGCGGGTCCGAACCAGCTGCTGGTCGCGCCCGCCACCCGGCGGCTGCTGGGCGGACTGTTTGATCTCGCTGACCTCGGCGAGCACCGCATCAAGGGCTTCGAGCAACAGATTCGAGTGTGGCGGGTAGTCGGACCTGCGACTGTCGCCAGCCGTTTTGAAGCACGCCAGTCCGCGCATCTCACTCCCCTGGTCGGCCGCGACGCAGAATTGAAGCTGCTGCACGAGCAGTATTTGCGCGCCAAACGTGGCCATGGCTGCGTGACCGTCATTTCCGGCGATCCCGGAATTGGAAAATCGCGGCTCACCATCGCGTTGCAACAACGCCTGGCCGGCGAAGACTATCAGCTGATCGCGCTGCAATGCTCGTCCTATCACACGACCAGTGCCTGGTACCCGATCATTCATTTATTCGAGCGCGCGGCCGGCATAGCACCGGATACCGCACCGTCGCTCAAACTGGAACGTCTCACGGTATTGGTCGAGCGATGGGTGGGGAGGAATGATGAGATTGTGGTCCTGTTGGCCATGCTGCTGTCGATTCCCGCTGAGGACTTGTACACGCCGCCTGAGCTCACACCGCAGCAACAGAAAAACCGAACCTTTGCGGCCGTTCTCAAACTGCTTGAGGCCCTGACGCAAGCGCGCCCGGTCCTGCTCGTTTTTGAGGACGTGCACTGGATCGACCCCACAACTTTCGAGTTGCTGGAGCGCATCCGGGCGCAGGCGCCAAACTGGCGTCTGCTCACGCTCGTGCTGGTTCGCCCGGAATTCGAATTGTCCTGGGCTGAGGAACCGCAAACCACGATCCTGGCGATCAATCGGCTGGAGGCGCTTGAGGTCGCTTCCATGGTCGAATCGCTGTCGGTCGACGCTCTGCTCCCGCGCTCGATCATCGAACAAATCATCGCCAAGGCCGATGGCGTCCCCCTATTTGTGGAAGAGATCACCAGGGCGGTCATCGACGCTGCCGAACGCAAGTCGACCGAGGCGCGGCGATTGCTCGATTTTCAGTCGTCCCTGACGGTGCCCGATACCCTGCACGCCTCGCTGATGGCGCGCCTGGATCTGGCGGCGCCAATGAAAACTGTCGCCCAGATCGCAGCCGTCATCGGCCGCGAATTTTCTCTGGAATTGCTGAACAGCGTTGCATCGCTGCCAAACAGCGAACTGCTTGCCGCCGTTGATCGCCTGCTCGAAGCAGGCCTTTTGCTGCGCAGCGTCGACCCGCATCGCCAGACATTCACCTTCAAGCACGCGCTCGTGCAAGACGAGGCCTATGCGAGCCTGTTGCGACCGGAAAGACGGGGATTGCACATCAGGACCGCGCAAGCATTGTGCGGTGATCTTGCGGATCTGGGCCGGGCCGTGCCCGAGGTTATTGCTCACCACTACACGCAAGCGGGCGAGACCAACTCGGCGATCGAGTACTGGGTCGTGGCGGGCCGGCAGGCCAGCGAGCGCTTTGCCTTTGTAGAGGCCAGCGCGCATCTGCAGAACGCGCTCAAACTACTCGCCGACATGCCTCAAACAGCGCAGCGCGATAAGCTCGAATTGCAGCTGCAACATGCCTTGGGGAATGCCCTGATTGCCGTGAAGGGCTTCGGCGCCGCTGAGACCAGTCGCGCTTTCGGCCGCGCCCTCGAACTGTGCCAGACGCTCGAGGATAGCCCGCAAACCATCACGGTGATCAATGGCATCATCGGCGTGCACCTGTTGCGCGAAGAGTATGAACAGGCTCGGACGCTGGCCAACGGTTTGCTCGTGCGCAACGGCCGGTCCGATGAGCCGATGCAATTGCTGATCGGTCATCGCACTCTTGGCATGTCATTGTTCTACATGGGCGAGCTCCTGCCCGCCTGCGAACATCTTCACGCAGCCATCGCGCTCTATGACGCGAATCCGCCGGGTCCGCTGCCGATGGTGTTTGCCCAGGATCAAAAGGCAACGGCGCAGGCTTATTTGGCCCTGGCGTCCGTGCTCCTCGGCGACATCAGCGGCGGATTGGCACTGGGCAACGCGGCGGTCGCCTACGCTGAGCAACTGCGGCATCCGCACAGTCTTGCCTATGTGCTCGCGTTTCTGGCCGGCGCCCACGTCCTGTGCAATCGTCCCGATGCCGCACGCCCGCTGGCAGAGCGCACGATCGATCTTGCAGCCGAGCACGGGTTTCCGCTCTGGCTCGCCGGCTGCAGACTGATGCGGGGTTGGACCGAGGTTGAGCTCGGCGATCCCGAGCGCGGGCTTGCGGAAATTCGCCACAGCACGAGCGCGCTGGAAGCGACCGGCGCGGCAACCTGGGTCCAGTTCGGACGCTACCTCATGGCGCAGGCGCTGGCGAAAACCGGACAATCGGACGCTGCCGGGGAGATCGTCGACGCAACCTTGCTGGCGCTGCGGCAAACCGGCGGGCGCTGGATTGAGGCTGAGCTGCACCGGCTGCGTGGCGACCTGCTCCACCGATGCTCACCGAACGCCGCGGAGGCTGCCTACGAGGCCGCACTCAGAGTGGCCGAGCGGCAGGGCGCGCGGCTCTGGCAGTTACGCGCCGCCAATGCGCTTGCCACGCTGTTGCAGGCTCAGGGCGACCGCAGGCAGGCACGAATGCGCCTTGCATCACTCTGCAACACCCTTGATCCAAGCATCGCGGGCACGGATCTGCAGCGCGCCAACGCCCTGCTCGCCGCTGCGGGATAAGTTTTTCCTGCCAGGAAAGTGACCTGGTTCACAGGCACTGCGGATTTGCGCGCGTACGCTGACGCGTTCGCGCGGGAGCTGGTCGCAAGGGGGCCTCATCATGAATCCGCGAGTTCAGCCACCACTGCTCGATGACATCGATGTGGAATTGGGCGAAGCCTACTACGGGGCCCAGAAAGCCTACGAGGACAAGCTCACCACCGAGACCATCGACCTGATCAAGGAATACATCGCACGGCGGTTCCGGCAAGGACGCCGCCCGGCTCTGCGCGACGCTCACACCAAGGACAATGGCTGCGTCCAGGCCATCTTCCGCGTTGACCCCAACATCAAACCTGACCTGAAAGTCGGCGTGTTCAGCTCGCCGGGGCATGAATACAATGCCTGGATCAGGTTCTCGAACGGAAGTTCCGAGCGGCAGAACTCGCGATTTCCCGACGCCCGCGGGATGGCGATCAAGCTGATGGGGGTCGAGGGTCCGAAACTGCTCGACGCCGTCGATCCCGAGGGCGAAAAGCACACGCAGGACTTCGTTCTGATCAGCAGTCCTGCGTTTTTTGCCGATGATCTTGTCCGCTACAACAACACGCTGCGACAATTTCTGAGCGGCGGCACTATTGCGCAATACCTGTCGGTGCTGAACCTCAGGGGCAAAGAGATCTGGATTGCCATCAAGGTCAACCTGACCCTCCTCACCAATCCATTATTCCATCAATACTGGTCCATGACCCCATATCGGCTGGGCCTCCCACCCGGCCCGAGATATGCCGTCAAGTATATGGTGAAGCCGTGCGCGCCGGATCCCGCCAGTCTTCTGGCCCGGGTGGGCACATTCCTGCGGCGCGGATTTTCCCTCAAAGAGCAAATGAGCAGGACGCTCGCCGAGCGCGAGGTCAGCTTTGACTTCTTCATCCAGCGCTTCGTCGATGACAAAAACACCCCGGTCGAGGACACGAAGGTTGTCTGGCACGAATCCGTGTCGGTGCCCGAGCGCGTGGGCACGCTGACGATTCCGCGCCAGGATCTGATGTGTGCGGAACGGGCCGCGTTTTGCGAAAACCTGTCGTTCAGCCCATGGCATGGCTTGCTCGAGCACAAGCCCCTCGGCGCCATCAATCGCGTGCGCCGCCGTGTCTATATGGCGATCAGCAAATACCGTCACGAGCTCAACCAGGTTCCGCAGCGTGAACCGACGGGCGGCGAGGCGGTCTGCCCACCACCGCCCGCCCCCGCGGTGCCCAGCGGAGCGCAAACCGCAAAGCGCGCCATCTTGAGCAGCATTGCCGTCATCGTCCTTGGGCTCGCCCTGTTCACCACTGTCTTTCAACAACCGCGTCCGGGCCATGTCCTCGATGAGGCGGCGCGCGCCGGGTTCCCTCCGGATCATTTCCTGCGATCTTATGCTAACGATGAAGGCTATCTTGACCGCATGGACAATGGCGAGCTCAACACCCCGGAGCAAAAACGCGGCCGCATCACCTGGATGATATGGACCGGCGGCAATGATCGGTTCTGGAACACCATCACCAGCAATACGTTTGGCACGTTCGATCTGCTGAAGACGATTTCGTCGCATCCGTCTTTGAAGTTCGCTCATAACAACCGCTTCAAGTATCTCGGCGTCATGAACGAGCCGTGCTACGAGCGCGCGCAAGGGCCCGACCCCAAGCGCTTCAATCTGTGGCTCGATACCCTTGCTCCTGGCTGCGAAGCGGATCCGTTTGCGGATGCCACCAATTATCCCGGCGTCAAGATCGGCGCACGAGGTGACGGGGAGCTGCCGGTCGGCTCCTACTATGGTGAGCCGACCGGCATCGTTGGTTTGCGCCTGTTCCCCAATCCGGATTTCGACGCGACGGCGCGCAAGAACTGGAATGCCGAGCGCTACTATACGGACGAAAACTATTACATGGATCAGCGACTGGTGCGGCCCTATCGGGTGGGCATGGCTTGCGCGTTCTGCCATGTGGGCCCAAACCCGCGCAATCCGCCATCCGACCCGGAGCACCCGGGCTGGGCAAATCTAAACTCGACCGTCGGTGCGCAATACCTCTGGCTCGACCGCGTGTTCAACTGGCAGGGCGACGATAACAACGTCATTTTCCAGCTGTTGCACACCGGTCGGCCGGGGACGTTTGATACTTCCCTCGTCTCGACCGACAACATCGTCAATCCGCGCACCATGAACGCGGTCTATAACCTCAACGCACGGATGACTCAGGCGCTTCGCTTTGGCCATGAGCATCTGGCCGGCGGCGAGCTCAACAACAAACAGTTCAACGATTTTCCCCAAGCCAAGGACCTCGATTCCTTCTATCAAAAGCCATACGTCGATACGCCGCGCATCCTCAAGGATGGGTCGGATGCGGTCGGCGCGCTGGGCGCGCTCAATCGGGTATATATCAACATCGGGCTGTTCAGCGAGGAGTGGCTGCTTCACTTCCAGGCTTTTCTCGGCACCTCCCGCATCAGTCCGATCCCGATTGCGACGGCGGAGCGCAATTCGGTCTACTGGAAAGCCACCGAGCTCAAGACCGTCGACATGGCGCGTTTCCTGCTGCAGGCTGGCAATCCGGATTATCTGAACGTTGCGATGGGCAACGATAGTCCTTTGCCGGACCAGCCCCTTCTCGATCGCGGCAAGACCGTGTTTGCCGAAAACTGCGCACGCTGCCACTCGAGCAAGCTGCCGGACCGGGTCGTGGGCATGCAATCGCCGAACGGCGACCGCAAGGACTGCATGGGACCGAACTACCTCGCCTGCTGGAATGAATACTGGGCTTGGACCCAAACCGACGGCTTCAAGCGGCAGATGGTGGAGATCGTCAAAGACCCCGACTTTTTGAAGGGAAATTTCCTCTCCACCGAATTTCGCGTTCCCGTGACGCTGCTGCAGACGAATGCCTGCAGTCCGCTCGCAATGAATGCGCTCGCCAACAACATCTGGGATAACTTCTCGTCCCAGAGCTACAAGGAGCTGCCGGCGGTTGGGGCCATCAGCTACCACGATCCCTTCGACGGCTCGACACAGTCCTACACGATGCCGGCCGGCGGGCGCGGCTACACGCGACCGGCCTCGTTGGTGAGCCTCTGGTCGACGGCGCCATATCTGCTCAACAACACGGTCGGTCAGTTCTCGGAAGATCCGTCGGTGGCGGGACGGATGAAGGACTTCGACGAGGCCATTCATCAGATGTTGTGGCCCAATAACCGCAGGCATGACCCCGTGCTCGGCGAGCGCGTGGGCTGGATCATGCGCACCGACGACCAGAGCTGGATCAAGCTCCCGCGCGGCTACTTGCCCGGGTGGCTGACCGCCTTGCGCGCGCCGATCAACTGGTTCTTCCCCGGCGCCATGAACGACGCCGGCGACTTCTGGCTCGGACCAATTCCGCAAGGGACTCCGATCGCCCTCATCGGCAGCCTTGCTCCGATGCCGGAAAGCACCGACCTGTGGTCCGAGTTGAAGCGTGACTGGGCCCTCCTCGGCATTGGCTGGAAGCTGCACAGGTACATGGGCTCCGTAACGCCGACGACCAGCAATGCGGACGCGCAACGCCTGTTCGAGCCTGTCGCGCGCGCCATGTACGCGCTCAGCAACTGCCCCGACTTCGAGGTGAACCGCGGGCACTATTTTGGAACGGACCTCTCCGATCCCGACAAGACTGCGTTGATCGCCTTTCTCAAGACACTGTGAGCAACGTCGATTGAAATGGTTGGAAACGGCCGGTCCTACTCAACCTTGATCTTCGCGGCGTCGACCACGCTCTTCCACATCGCCGTGTCTGATTGAATCTTGTCCGCCAGCACGGCGGCGCCATCGCCGAGGACGTCCACGCCCGCAGCGGACAACCGGGCGCGCACGTCCGGATCCGACAACGTCGCGACGATAGCCTTCTCAAGCGTCGTGCGGACCGCCTCCGGCGTGTTCTTGGCGGTGAGGACCGCAAACCACGCACCGGTGTCAAAACCCGGCAGACCGGATTCGGCAATCGTCGGCACATCCGGGAGCAGCGGACTGCGCGTCGCGGAGGTCACCGCGATGGCGCGCAGGTTGCCGGCGCGGATCTGTTCCAGCACCGAGGGGAGATTATCGAACATCAGTTGCACCTGGCCGCCGACCAGATCGGTCACCGCCGGCGCGCTGCCCTTGTAGGGCACGTGCACGAGATCGACGCCGGCGCGCAGCTTGAACATCTCGCCATTGAGGTGCCCATTTGAGCCCACGCCTTGTGACGCGTAGCTGAGCTTGCCAGGCTCGGACTTGGCGAGCGCGATCAACTCCGCGACAGTTTTCGCCTGTACCGACGGATGCACCACCAGCACGTTGGGCACCTGGCCGGTACGGGTGATCGGCGCGAGATCGCGCCCCACGTCGTAGGCCAGATTGGAAAAGATCGTCGGATTGAGCGTCAGCGCGCTCGAGGCGACGGCGAGCAGGGTGTGACCATCGGCCGGCGCGCGAGCGACGGCCTGCACGCCGATCGCGCCATTGGCGCCGGGCCGGTTCTCCACCACGACCGGCTGCGACCAGGTTTCACCGAGCTTCTGCGCCAGTGCGCGGGCGATGATGTCGCTGGTGCCGCCGGCCTGGTAGGGCGAGATGATCGTCACGCCGTGCGTGGGGAAGGTTTGCGCCGGCGCGGGCGTGGCGCCCAGGAGAACAAAAAACATAGGGATATAAGCACGCATCATGGCAATACTGTTCGACATCCTGTTTGGCACGATATCCCCCCTTACCTCTTCCCCGCTTGCGGGGAGAGGTAAAGATCCGCACGGCTCGTCATGGGCTATAGGCCCGAAAATTGATCACTCCGGCAGCACCGGCTTGTCCGGCAGGAAGCCGGGGCGGTAGATCTGCTCGGCGGTCAGCTTATCGCCTGCAATCTCGACGTTCTTGTTCATGAAGTCGACGGTGCGCTTCATCTTATCCATTGAGGTGGTACCGAAGCCGTTCTTCTCGACGTCGGGCGTGATCGCCACCCGCTTCAGGATTTCCAGTTCCTCGACGATGATGTCCGGGTTCAGGGCCTTGACGTATTGCAGCTGAATCTGCGCCGCCTCCTGCGGATGCGCGAGCGCGTATTGCCAGCCGCGCAGCGCGGCGCGCACGAACTTCTTCACCACGTCGGGGTTTTTGGTCAGGTACTCCTCCGTGGTGCCGATCGAGTTCGAGTAGATGTCGAGCCCAAAATCGCCGAGGAACAGGCATTTCGGCTTGGCATCCGTCACCGCGCGGCGGATCGCCGGCTCGCTCATGATGAACTGGTCGATCGACGGGATCTTGCGCGCCGCCAGCATCGGCACGCGCGCAGCGCCGTCGATATTGACGACCTTCAGGGTTTTGCTGTCGACCCCGTTCATTTCCATGAAGGCCTGCACGATGCGCGGCAGGAACGATGACGTGCTCGAGCCGAATTCCAGGTTGGCGAGTTGCTTCGGCTCGGTGACGTTGGCACCGGGGTCGAGCGTGAACACGCAGTAAGGCGGCTTCTGGTAATTCACCGCCACGATCTTGACCGCACCGCCGGCCGAGCCGGACGCGACCAGGCTCGGAATGTCGATGAAGCCGATATCGGCAATGCCCGACACCACGGAGCGGATCGCGTCAGCGGTGCCCTTCGACGGCATGATGCTGACGTTGAGCCCTTCCTCCTTGAAGTAGCCCTTGCCGAGCGCAACGTACCAGGGCGCGTGCCGGCCAAGACTGATGAAATCGAGAATGAATTTGACGTCGCGGTCCTCTGCTCGGGCGGCCGAGCCCAGCATCAGGACCAGCGCGAGCAGCACCGGTAATTTGAATTTTCTCATTCCCGCTCTCCCCTCAATTGACGCATGAGATATCATAAGATATTTCACATGACATACAAGCGCGCTGATGCGGCGCGGAGGGTTTTTGCAGCCCTCATCCTGAGGAGCCTTGGCCCAATCGGGCCAAGGCGTCTCGAAGGATGGCCCCAAGCGAGGCTTTACTCCTTGGCCATCCTTCGAGACGCACGCGGGCGGAGCCCGCGTGCTCCTCAGGATGAGGTCCGAAAGAAGCAACTTCCGCGCCGATCCCTCGGATATCGGTGCGGCGGCGGCAGGCAAATCGCGTGAAACGGGTCGATGGCGTTCGGAACAATCAAAAACGTGCGCAAGGTGTTTCCGGTCGGCGAGCTCGGCTCGCGCGCGACCGAGCCGGTGGTTGCGCTCGACGACGCGAGCTTCAGCTTCGAGCGCGGTGAGCTGATTGCGCTGCTCGGTCCATCCGGCTGCGGCAAGACAACGCTGCTGCGCATCGTGGCTGGGCTGATCGCCAAGACCTCCGGCTCGGTGACCATCGGCGGGCGTGAGGTCACCGGCCCGCTCGGCGACTACGGTTTCGTGTTTCAGGCGCCGAGCCTGATGCCGTGGCGCTCGGTGATCGACAACGTGTTGTTCCCGATGGAAATCCTCAAGCGCAGCGACAAGGCGGCACGGGCACGCGCCAGCGAGCTCCTGGCGCTCGTTGGCCTTTCGACCTTCCACCACGCCCGGCCGCACCAGCTCTCCGGTGGCATGCAGCAGCGCGTCGCCTTGTGCCGCGCGCTTATTCATCAACCGAACTTGTTGTTGATGGACGAGCCGTTCGGCGCGCTCGACGAGCTCACCCGGCTGGAGATGAATGATCTGCTGCTGCGCATCCGCCAGGAGACCGGCGCTTCGGTGCTGTTCGTCACCCATTCGATTTCGGAGGCCATCTACCTGGCCGATCAGGTGATCGTATTCAGCCGCCGGCCGGCGCGGGTCTCGCAGCAGATCTCGGTCCCCCTGCCCTACCCGCGCAATCAGGCCATGCGCTTCACGCCGGCCTTCACCCAGGCTGAACGCGCCGCCAGCGAAGCGCTGGGGATCGTACCGCACGCGGAGGCGCTGGCCTCATGACCGCGCGCTCGCTCACCCGTATCGTTTATCCGATCACCGGGCTGACATTGATCGTGGTCGCCTGGGCGCTCGGCTGCTGGCTCGGCCACCTGCCAGTCGTGGTGCTGCCGTCGCCGGACAAGGTTCTCTATGCATTTGCCGGCAACATGCGGCTGCTGCTCGAGGAAAGCTGGGTGACCCTGAAGGAGACGCTCTACGGCTTTGGGCTCGCCCTGGTTCTGGGGCTGCCGATGGCGGTTGCGGTGGCAAATTCCCGCACCCTCAATCTGATGTTCTATCCGTTGCTGATCGCGCTGCAGTCGGTGCCCAAGGTCGCACTCGCGCCGATCATTCTGGTGTGGCTTGGTCCCGACCTGCAGTCGAAACTCGCCATTGCCTGGCTGGTCGCGTTCTTTCCCATCATTGTCGACACGGCCGCAGGCTTGCGCGCCACGCCGAAGGAATTGCTCGAGCTGGCGCACAGCCTCAAGGCCACGCGCACGCCAGATCCTGTTCAAGGTCCAGTTCCCGGCGGCGCTGCCGTTCGTGATGACCGGCGCCAAGGTGGCGATCACGCTCGCCGTCATCGGCGCGGTGATCGGCGAGTTCGTCGGCTCGAGCGAAGGCCTCGGCTTTTTACTGCTCACCGCGACCTCGCAGCTCGACACGCCACTGGCCTTCGCCGCCTTGTTCGCGCTGTCGATCCTCGGTGTCCTGGTTTATCTGATGGTCGAAGCGGTTGAGTTACTGATCGCACCCTGGCTGCCACCGGCGCCCGAGAGGCACTAGGCCATGGCGAAGGCAAAGCTCACGACCCGCAAAGGGACGCCGCCGAAAACAAAGCGAGTGCCAGCCAGCAAAGGTGGTTCGCTCGCCGAGCAGGTCTACGAGCAGCTCAAGGAAAAGATTATCACTTTACACTTCCTGCCCGGCCAATATCTGAACGAGGGCGCGCTCTGCGCCATGCTCGGCGCCGGCCGTACACCGGTGCATCAGGCCCTGCAACGCTTGGAGCTCGAACGGTTGGTCGAGATCATGCCGCGCAAGGGCGTGATCGTGCAGCCCGACAGCATCGCGGAAATTCTGAAAATTCTCGATTCCCGCGTCACCGTCGAAGCCGAGCTCGCCCGCAACGCCGCCCAGCAGAGAACCCCGGAGGATACCGAGGTGCTGAAGATGCTGGCGCGCCGCGGCTATGGCAACGGCCAGCCGGCCGACGTCGATACCTTCATCACCGGCGATCGCGCGTTTCACGAACAATTCGCCAAAATGGCCGGCAACGTGGTGCTCAGCGAGTTTGCGCGCAGCCTGCACGAGCGTTCGATTCGCTACTGGTATCTGCATCTGTGGCAAACGATGGATACCAAGGCGACCATCCGCCAGCACTCGGCCATCGCCGATATGATCGCCAAGGGGGATGGCGAAGCCGCCGCCAAGGCGGTGCGCGAACACATCGAGAGTTTGCGCGAGCGCCTGATCAAGGCGCAGAGCGCCACGCGGCGCGTCCCACCGCCGCCGCGTTGAAAGTCATGCAAACCGCAGACGTGAGGTCCCGATGAGCACAGCCTATTCCGGAATTCCCAAGCTGGCCGATGGAATGCCCAGCCTTGATGAAGTGTTGTTGCAGAGCAAAGATCTGCCCTGGCGCGCCAAGTCGCTCAAGGGCGTGCATGAGAAGATGCTCTGGCGCAACGAGGAGACCGGCGCGTCGATCGCGCTGATCCGATTCGAGAAAGGCGCCGGCATCCCGCAGCCGCACAGCCACGCCTCGAACCAGTTCATGTTCTGCCTGGAAGGCAAATACGAATACACCAACACCGGCGTCGTCCTCACGGCCGGTTCCTTCTACTGGAACCCGAAGGGCAATGTGCACGGGCCGGCCATGGCGCACGAGGAAACGGTCGTGGTCGAAATCTATGACGGCCCGCACTATCCGATCAAACCGAGCTGGTACGCCAGACGACGAGGACGCGCGCTGATGGCGCCGGCGCCGGCAGCTAACCATCAGCTCACGATCAGCGCAGGCGCGCTTGCGCAGGCCGTCGCTGCGATTTTCAGTGCTGCCGGAGTGCCGCCCACGGATGCCGTGATCGTCGCCGAAGATCTGGTCGCGGCCGATCTCGAAGGCGTGGCCTCGCACGGCGTGATGCTGGTGCCGATGTATCTCGATCGCCTGCTCAGCGGCTCGATCTCGAAAGCCTCCGCCGGTGACGTTGTTTGGGATCGTGACGGCGCGATCGTGCTCGACGCCGCGAATGCGTTCGGCCAACTCACGGCCAGACAGGCTGTCGCACTTGGTGTTGCGCGCGCGAAAGAAATCGGTCTTGCCGCCGTCGCTGTGCGCAATGCTTTTCATTTCGGCACCGCCGGGCGCTATGCGCGCCTGATGGCGGACCAGGGTTGCGTCGGCATCGTCATGTCGAACACACGTCCGCTGATGCCGGCGCCGGGCGGCGCGGAAGCGCTGGTCGGCAACAATCCGCTGGCGATCGCGCTGCCGACCCAGGGCGATTTCCCGGCGGAGGTTGATCTCGCGCTCAGCGCGACTGCCATGGGCAAGATCCGCCTCGCGGCAGCGGCCGGTCAAACAATTCCCGAAGGCTGGGCGCGCCGATGCGCAGGGCCGCGCGACCACCGATCCGAATGCCGCGATCAAAGGCATGCTGCTGCCGGCGGCAGGGCCCAAAGGTTTTGGCCTTGCCTTCGTGATCGACATGTTGTGCGGCGGCCTCTCCGGCGGCGCGGTCGGCGAAGAGGTGCGCCCGCTCTACGGCGATCCCGCCAAGCCGTATCAGTGCAGCCATTTGTTTCTCGCGATTGATACCGGGCATTTCCCGGCCGGCGACGACTTCGCCGCGCGTACCGCCACGCAGACGGCGCGCGTCTCCGGGTCCAAGCGCGCGCCCGGCGTCGAGCGCGTCTACGCGCCGGGCGAGCTTGTCTCAGCCACGCGCGCACAGAACGCCGGCACCTGCCGGCTCAGTCCGGAAACCGCGCGCAGCCTGATCGAAGCCGCCGCGAAAGTTGGTGTCCTCCTCGACGAGACGCTCTCTCTGCAAAAGGAAAACGTGTCATGAAACAACAGATCACCAGCAAAAAGCTGCGCCAGCCGAACGGGCACTTCTCCCAGGCAACCGCAATCGCCGCACGCGGCAAGCTCGTGTTCATCTCCGGCATGACGGCGCGCAAGGCGGACGGCACCATTGCCGGGGTCGGCGATATCACGGTGCAGACCCGACAGGTATGCGAGAACATCAAGGCGGCCGTCGAGGAAGCCGGCGGCACGCTCGACGATATCATGCGCGTCGACGTCTACGTACGCAACATGGAGCACTTCGACGCGATCCACGCGGTGCGGCGCGAATATTTCAAGGCGCCGGCGCCGGCCTCGACCATGGTCGAGGTCTGCAAGATGACCTCGCCGGACTATCTGATCGAGATCAACGCCATCGCGGTCCTGCCGGATGCCTGAGCGGAGCTGAGGCCATGAGAGCGCGCTTCGACGCAAGCGGCGACGTCATCGTCATCACCGGCGGCGCCAACGGCATCGGCCGCGGGCTGGCGCGGGCCGCTGCCGCCGCGGGCGCGCGAGTGATCGTCTGCGATCTCGATCAGAAGGCGATGGACCAGCTTGTGTCCGAAGACGCATCGATCGCCGTGCGTGAGCTCGACGTCAGCAATCGCAACGCCGTGATGGCGACATTTGCGAAGATCGAGCAGGACTACGGCCGCATTGACGGCCTGGTCTGCGGCGCGGCGATCCAGCCGCGCACGCGTGCCGATGCCATGGACCCGGCGGAATGGCTGCGCGTCCTCAACATCAATCTCAACGGCGTGGTCTGGTGCTATCAGGCCGCGATCGGCGGCATGATCGCACGTCGGCACGGCAGCATTGTCGCGTTCTCCTCAGGCCTCGCGCACCAGGGCTGGCCCGAGGCCTCGGCCTACGCCGCCACCAAGGGCGCGCTGATCGCCTTCGTCAAAAGCGCCGCCAAGGAAGTCGCACAGCACCGCGTGCGCTTCAATCTGATCGCGCCGGGGGTGATCGACACGCCGCAATACCGCGCCGCCAATGCCGGCGCCGATCACGAACGCTGGCGCGCCTCGACCGGCGTCGGCGTGCCCGAAGACGTCGTCGGGCCTCTGATGTTCCTGCTGTCCGATGCAGCAACGATGACCGCATCGCTGCTCAGCCGCGACGTTGCCTACGCCGCGGGCGACGCATGAGCCGCGAGCAACACCATGAAGCCGATCATTGTCGTCGGCGCCGGCCCGGTTGGACTGACGACCGCGCTCGGGCTCGATTTCTACGGCCTGCCGTTTCAAGTCTTCGAGGACGACGACACGCTCTCGCTCGATACCAAGGCCGGCACCATCCTCACGCGCACGCTGGAGGCGTTCCGCCGCTATGGCGTCGCCGACGGCGTTCTGGCCAAGGCGCTACGCGTCGATGAGATCGGCGGACTTGATCGCGCGACCAACAAGTCGACCTTGTCGGTGCGCACCGAAGTGTTGGCCGACGACACGCGCTACCCGTTCGTCATCAACCTGCCGCAGCATCATCTCGAGCCGGTGCTGCAAGAGCGCCTCGAGGCGCGGCGGCCCGGCGCGCTGCATTTGAAGCACCGGCTGATCGTCCTTCCGCCAGAATGCCGATGGCGTTGTGGCGACCTTCGACACGCCGGACGGCCCGCGCGAGGTCGAAGGCTCCTATCTGCTCGCCTGCGACGGCGGCCGCAGCACGGTGCGTACGCAACTTGACATTCCGGTCGAGGGCGTCTCGCACGACATCCGCTACATGCTGGTCGATCTGAAGGTCGATCTCGATGTCGAGCACCCGCGCGATTATCCCTATCTCGCCTATTTCTCCGATCCGCAGGAATGGATGATCCTGGTGCGCCAGCCGCACTGCTGGCGCTTTCTCTATCCCTTGCCGCCCGGCGCCGAGCCGCCGAGCAACGATGAGTTCGGCGAGAAGGTTCGCCGCTTCATCGGCGAGGTCCACAGCCTCGAGGTGCTCAACAGCGTCGTCTACCGGGTGCACCATCGCATCGCCACGCGAGTGGCGGCGCGACCGCGTGTTCCTGATGGGCGACGCCGCGCATCTGATCACGCCGATGTGGGCGCTCGGCCTCAACACCGGTATCCTCGATGCGATGGGGCTGCCGTGGCGCCTCGCCTGGGTGATGCGCGGCTGGGCGTCCGATGCGCTGCTCGATGGCTATGCCCGCGAGCATCAGCCGCTCGCCGCCAATGGCTCCGGCGAAATGGCCGAGCAGGCGCGCAAATACATGGGCGGCGAGGCGGGCGACGTCAGCGACCTGAAGTCGAGCAGCGCCTGGGGTCTTGCGGCGACACGCACCCTGCTCGGTGTTCGCTTCGGTGTCGATGACAGTGCGCAGTGGTCGATGGTGAAGATGGGTAAAGAGCCGCTGCTGGTCGGCGACCGCATGCCCGACGCCGAGGTGCACGGCCCGGACGGCAGGCCGCACCGCCTGCACGATCTGATCGATGACAGTTTCCTCGCGCTTTATTTCACCGATGCCCGGCGCCGCCCGACAATCCCGGCGCAGAGCTTGCCGGGCCTGAAGCACTACGTCGTCTCGCGCTGGGACGCGCCGCTCGACTCCGGATTGCGCGACCGCGCGCTGCTCGACGTCGGCGAGCGGCTGTTCCGGCGCGTCGGCTGTCCCCCTGACACATTGGTGCTCGTGCGGCCCGACGATCACGTCGCCGCCATCGCGCCGATGCGCGCGGGGCTCGCGGAAGATCTCTACCGGCGCATCATCGGGACATAGGACGAGTCCGATGGAAGCGATCAAGCTCGATATCCACACCCACCTGGTGCCGATCGATGCGCCGGGATTGGAAACGATCGACGGCGTGCGATGGGACGCGGCGGCGTCTGCGCTAACTGTTGATGGTCATAAAGTCGGCCTGAAACCGTTGTTCGCCCCGGACGCGTTGATCGCCTGGCTCGACACCAACCAGATCGCGCAGGCCTGGATTTCCGCGCCGCCGCCGCTCTACCGTCAGCACTTGCCGGAAGCCGCAGCGGCGCGCTGGGTCGATTGCGTCAATCACGGACTTGCGGCCATCGCGCAGCGATATCCAAAGCGATTAGCGCCGCTTCCACATCTGCCGATCGAACACCCCGATCTGGCGCGCGACGTTGCCGCGCGCGCCATCGGCACCGGCCTACGGCGCTTCAGCATGCCGTCGGGTGGCGCCGGGCCGCATGCTGTCCGACAAGATCTACGATCCGCTCTGGCGCACGCTCGAGGCCGCCGCTGCATTCGTGCTGGTGCATCCGGGCGAGAATGACGACCCGCGCCTCGCGCCGTTCTATCTGACCAACCTGCTCGGCAATCCCTACGAGACCACGGTTGCCATCGCACACCTGGTGTTCGGCGGCGTGATCGCGCACTATCCCCACATCACGTTCTGCTTCGCCCATGGCGGCGGCGTCGCCGCCATGCTGGCCGGGCGCCTCGAGCAGGGCTTTCAGACCGACCGTCCAGGCATCAGCAGGTCCTTGCCCCACCCACGCGCGCTCCTGAAGCGCCTGGTGGTCGATTGCATCACCCACGACACCGACGCCCTGCGCCTCGCCGCCTCCATTTTTGGCCAGGGTCACATCCTGTTTGGATCCGACTGGCCATTCCCGATGGGGTTGATGCACCCGCACGCCCAGCTCGCCGGGCTCACCCCTGGCGAGCGCCAACATCTTTTCCACGACAACGTCGCGCCGGTCGGCGCGCATTAGCTAATGGAGAAACACATGACTAATGACGTTCAACCCTTCGATCCCGCGGCGGCCCTCGGCCCGATCGGCGACGAGGTCGTATTCGAGAACGAGTACGTGCGCGTGTGGGGGCTCGCCCTCGATCCGGGCGGCCGCCAGCCCTGGCACAAACACGACCTTCCCTATCTGGTGATCCCGCTCACCGACGGCGACAACGAAATGCATTTCGCCGACGGCCGCCGCCGCCCGACCAAGGAAACGCCGGGCCAGGCGCTCTGGCGCGAGCCGGGCATTCCGCACGAGCTCTTCAACCGCAGCGGCTGGCGCTATCGGAACATTCTGGTGGAGCTGAAGATCGCGGGGTTTAAGTAAACTGGGCGTGCGTGCCTTCGGCTGCGGCAGCGCCTTCGCTCCCCGGAGAGCTCCATAGGTCGATTTCGATGCGGCATACGTCACCAATTGTAGCCCAATGGACAGAGCCCAGATCTTAACCATGGTCTTTACCAAATCTCCTCCCGGTCGCCTCCCTTCTCACAATACCTGAAGATCACTCGCTGCTTCGGTTCGGTTACGGTACCAAAAAACCCTGACGTTCTTCATGAATTTCCTTCTTTGGAATTAGCCGCTCGGTTAGCGGTCCCTATCCGATCGTTCTACGATGTCGTTTCATCTCTCATTCACAAATCTGCTTCCCGTTAAAGGTCCTACAGAACCTTGACGGCGGTGAAAGGGGCTTGGGTAATTCTGCCGAGGGGCCCGGCTGAATGACCTGCGGTTGTCGCTGCACCCACTCTTTGACAACGTTAACAAGCTCCCGGATTGTCAAGAATGTTGATGCAAGCAATAGAAATGCCACAATGCCAGATAGTAATATGTTCTTCTCAAATCTTTCCCGAAACAAAAATCCGGTCGTGCCAGTGAAGCCGACGGCCAACATTAACTCGATCAGGAGACGCACCGTAGCCAATCCCTCGCGTTAACTCGGCCGAATATGTCTCAAAAACTCACTTTGGTAGCACGCAGAGTTTGCGTTAACTACTTGTACGCTCGCCGGCGGTTGTCCGTCTATGGCCCTCCGAAGTGGGTCCTCCAATCACTTCAAACGTATAATCTCCCGTGACCCAGCCGTGATTATCACGTTATCCAGTCGAGAACCCTCCGTGACGAACGGAAGCTACGAGGGTCGCCCGGGTTTGCCTTTGAGTATGATCTCGCTAGGACGGCCACCGTGCCTTCGACGCCTATATTCCGACGGATGACGGCGTGAAGACGCTAATGACGCTATTTTTAAAAGCGTGCGATTTTAGGAAGCGTGCGCTACTCAATTTTTCCGGGTGGATTTCACTCCTAAGTGCGCTACTGTTACAGACAATCTTGGTAGTTCTAGGAGCTTCGCAAGCGGAAGCGGAGGCCGCATTTGCTCTCGGTCGTGATAGCGCCGGGAACATGTGGTACGGCTTGTCATTCAACGAGGAATCTCCAGCCACTTCCATCAATCTTGCCATGGCCCGCTGCCAACAGCGGGGGCCCGGTTGCCAGTTGGTCCGACAGTTCAAACTGGGATGTTTTGCTTTCGCGGCTCCTGATATCGGCAACGCCGCTGGTATTGCCACCGGCGCCAAACAAGGAGAAGCAGAAACAAGGGCCTTAGCTTTCTGCCGAGAATATAGTCGCGGCCGCTTTTGCACGATCAGGCAGTCGTTCTGTGACGCTATTGATGGCCCGCTAGCTCAGGTCGCAAACCAACGAAAGGAGACGGAGGCAATAGCGCGCCGAAACGACATCACGGCTCGGCAAGGATCTTCGTGCAGCCTAAGCGCCAAAGCCATTAGCTATGCGCATCGCGTCTGTGTTAACGGCGATTGCGACGCAAAATTCGGTGTCATCGAGTTGGTTGGCAGAAACATTCTCCAATATGCTGGAGGACGTGCACAGGATAGCGGCATACAATATGAACTCGGTCGAACAAATGACGTCACTGGAGACTTGCTCGCCATCAGAAAACTGTTAGGTGGAGATGTATCGCGTACCTCGGCTGCGGCGCCAGGAACTCTATACCGCGAGCTTGCGACCGCGTCGTTTGATGGTCAGAATTTAACGCTATACCTCACAGATCTTACTATCGCACGATCCCATCGCTTTTTGCCCGACAACACTCTGCTCGGACTCTTGATGACAACAACAAAATTCAGAATTGACGCATGTAAAGCTTGCGCGGTTACAGAATTCAAAATTATTGGATACACCACCTCAGGTCAGGTTCCCCTGCCACCCAGCTTTAACGCAAAGATTACAGAGCAAAGTTGCGCAGTGGACTCTATGAGATGACTACACTTGCAAGATACGCATTTTGTCTTTCGCTTATTTGCTCGAATGCGTAGCCGCTGCCCCGTTCTGTGGCGACCGAACGGTCCGGACAATTGAGTTTTCCGGAAGGCAATGCTTAGGAATATGCCGAGTACTGCATAAACAGATCACATTTGTAGGGAATAATATTTTGTTTGGCGCCTCATCAGCGACCGAAGGCGTTGTATTCTTGCTCAATGCAGAGGTAGATCTTGAGACTGATCAATTCAATATTCCAACCCAAGGTGGTGAACAATTTCCCAAAACTCACGGTGTTGGCAAGGCGAAGTCAAACGTCAGCATACCAGATGTTTCCCTTGTTGTTACGAGGAAATTATTGTCTGATTCAAACCAAACGGTTGCTGATTATCGAGAGGACCTACTGATTCGTCTTAGCGCCAAATGTGACGAATGCCAAGTTATCAAATATCTGACGATTTTTCTCAGCAAGGACCGCAACGTTTCTTCTGATTTTCAACAATATTCATGTCGAGTTAAGTGATAGTAATCTGCTACAGTACTATGATCAGGCTTTGCACGAACGCGGCGGCGGCCAAACATGCTGGGCGCTCCTTCCTTTGGTCCCAACATACGATCGCTTCTCGCGTCCCGAGATAATTGTAACGGATGACCAGAAAGGGTCTGGCCTCGAAAAGAGACACGGCCGAACTTTATTTGCCGCGCGTTCTCCGGATCCATTCCGCCTACCAAACCGCAGTCCCCACGACCGCGGCGGCAATCGCGGTGAGATGCGTTCGGCCATCCGCTGCCACGAACCAGTCGTAATGGTTTGCCAGCATCAACTTGCGCCGCCCGTGCCCGATAATCCGGCTGCCGCCCTAACTCACGGAATTTTCGCTGGAACTCCGAGGCAGAGGTTCGAGACACGATCTGGAGCGCACCCACGAGTCTCAACAACCCCGCATGTCGAGCCCTATCCGACAGGCTTGGATTGTTCACCGCCAATCGTGGCCGGCAATGCATCGATCAGCACGAACGCGATAATGCACGTTTCGTTGCTGCGATTGACCCAGTTGTGAATGGTGCCACGCTGAACGAGTACATCCCCCGCCCGCAGGCGCACGCACTCGTCATCGAGCTCCATTTCAATCTCGCCCTTGAGAATGACCGCGTAGTCGATCGAGTCGGTGCGATGATTGCGCGGAATGACGCCGGGTGCGTATTCGATCACGCGAAACACCGAGCCACCCTTGAGCGCCGTTCCAGCGATGCCCTTCGCTCCGTCGGTCGCGTCGTCATTATCCGCGGGCAGATTTTTCGTGGACCAGATGTTATAGACATCGGCGCCTTTTCGAAACGACACGTGATCCTTTGAGATCTCGTCGATCAGCACCGTCGCTTTCCCGTCCGGCTTGTGCCCGGTAACCACTCGTCTGATTTGCATGGCAATCCTGCTGCGCTTGAGGGGATTTCAGACTATCAAGGGCCGCACCATACCAATGATCTTGACAATCTAAAAAGCAAAACGTTCTGGTGCTTCGCTTCGCGCTCGTCTTGTGAGCAAACCGGTCGGGCGTTGGCTTGAGCCGGGCTATTTGACATTGCGAATCTGATGAATGTGAGCCGTACCCACGTTGCGGCGTGTGCCGGAAGAACGTCATCAATGACGCTATGCGAGGTGACGTCACCTATGAGGGTCAGCGACATCTATGAGCGCGGACGTCATGTATGCGAAGGAGACTTTTCGGCGATCCTCGGCACACCGGCACCCGCCCCGCGTGGACCAGCACTCATCGGCGGCGCAATCGATGGCACCTATGCGCGCAAGGTCATCTCTATGCGCCAACGTCACCTAAGCTCATGCAGGCGATCACGCGGATGGGCGTGATATCTTCGGGGAGGCGGGTCACCGATCAAACCAGTGGCACCTATGCGATCTATGCGGCAATGAAGAAAAAATAGCTCAGGATTTCAATTGCTTCATCATAGGTGACAAACAGTCGGCGTTCGCCTTGTCGAGCCGCCGCTGTGCGTGACCGGGCTGAAAAACGACATCTATGGAATCTATGAGCGCCAGAGCGATGAATATTTTAATATTTTCAGTAAGTTAGCCATAGATGACATCACCTGACACGAATGCATTCCGACCGTTCGGCAGGCGGAGGCTACCCCAGCAACGCCGGCAGCCAGGTCGCGACCGCGGGCAGCGCCAAAATGAGAGCCAGCAACAACAAGCTCATGGCGACGTACGGCACGACCGCGCGGAAGATGTCGCCCATGGTGACCTGCGGCGGCGCGACGCCGCGCATGGTCATGAGCAACAGGCCATGCGGCGGCAACAGCAGCCCGAGCTGCATGCAGATCAGGTAGAGCACGCCGAACCAGATCAGGTCGAAATCGAGCCGCTGCACGATCGGCATGAACACCGGCAATGTGATCAGCATCATGCTCACCTGGTCGACGAAGACGCCGAGGAAGATCAGCAGCAGCAACATGCCGGCGAGGATCGCGCCCGGCGACAGGCCCTGTCCGAGGATGCCGGAGACGATGCCCTCGGTGGCGCCGGAGAAGCTCAGGATCTGCGAGAACGTCGTGGCGCCGAGGATGATGAAGAGGATCATCGCCGAGATCATCACCGTGCCCTTGAGCGCCGTGGCAAGCGCTTTCAGGGTCAGCACCCGGTAGGCGGCCGCGAGCGCCATGGTGGCGATCGCGCCGAGCGCGGCGGATTCGGTCGGCGTCGCGAGCCCGCCGGACATGGCGCCGATCACGACGACGAAGATCGAGATCAGTGGAATGACGTAGAGCACCAGCAATTCATACTTGGCCCAGCCGTGACGCTCCTCGATCGGGCTCGCCGGCGCGAGCTTCGGGTTGATCAGCACGCGCGTCACGATGTAGCCGACGAAAGCAACGCTCAGGATCAGGCCCGGCACCACGCCGCCGATCAGCAGCTTGGAGATCGAGATGCCCGAGAGGCTGCCGAGCAGCACGGTCAGCGCCGACGGCGGGATCAGCATGTCGACCGCGCCGATCGCCATGATCGGGCCGGTCGCCATCGCCGGATTGTAGCCGCGCGCCAGCATCACCGGCAGCATCAGCGAGCCCAGCATCGCCGTCGTCGCGATGGTCGAGCCGGAGATCGCGGAGAACACCGTCCCGGCGACCACCGCGACCACGGCCAGCCGCCCCGGCACCTGCCGGATCAACCGCTCGATGCCCTCGATCACCTTCAGGGCAAGACCGGTGTGAAACAGGATCTCGCCCATCAGCACGAACAGCGGGATCGGCGTGAGCGAGAAGTTCGACACCGCGACCACGCTGTTGCGCACGATCTGCTCGATGCCGACCGTGCCGCCGAGATAGAGCCAGGCGCCGATCAGATTGACGGCGAGGAACGTGAAGGCGACCGGAATGCCCATGAACAGGAGCACGGTCGAGCCGCCGAGCAACAACAAAGCGGCGGCCTGCCACGACATCATGACCGTTGTTCCATACTCATGACGCCGAGACGGCGTCGGCGCGCGGCGCCCGCTCTGCCAGCGCCAGGGAGCGCATGCGGAAGATGAACTCGAGCGCCAGCATGAGGAAGCAGACCGGCATCGGAGCCATGATCCACCACTCCGGCAGCACCAGGGTTTTGATCGAGACGGCGCCGGCCGTGTAGCTCGCCAAGGTGACGCGCACGCCGTACCAGACAAACAAGAAGCAGCACAGGATGCCGACGAGGTCGCCGATCCACTCGCAATACCAGGCGAGGCGCGGCGGCATCGCCTGCAGGACAATATCGACTCGAATGTGCTGCCCTCGCCGCAGCAGTCCCGGCGCGGCGAGAATCGTGGACAGGTAGAGGCCGTATTCGGAGAGCTCGTTGCTCGGCGGAATGCCGCCAGCGCCGACGTTGCGCAACAGCACATCGCTGCCGATCAGCAGTGTCATTCCCAGCAGCAGCGCGCAGGCGATCGCCAGCATGACATCAAGCAGACGGCCGTAGAGATCAGAAAGCCGCTGCACCCGCAATCCTCCGAAGCGAGCCAAAGCGTCCGTTTGCTACTGCGGCTTGGACAGAAAGCCGCGCAGCTTCGCCCCTTGCTCCGGGCTCTGGCGAATGACGCCGGCCCAGCCCGCTTCATACGCCTGATCGAGATAGCGCTTGGTGCCGGCGGCGTCGAAGGTGATCGGCTCGATGCCGGCCTTGGCCTGACGCTCGGTGTCTTCCGCATTGAGCTTGTTGAACTCGGGGATCGCTTCCGCCTCGCCCTCCGCGCCGGCCTTTTGCAGGACGGCCTTCTGCTCCGCTGTCAGCTTGTCCCACGTGGACTTGTTGATCAGCACCGAAACTTCCGCGGTGTAGAAGCCAGGATCGACCCGATACTTGGTCTTCTCCTGCCAGCCGAGATCGAAAATGCCGGTGATCGGCCAGCCATAGCCGTCGACCACGCCGCGCTCGAGCGCGGTGTAGACCTCGCCCGGCGCGGTCTGCACGACGGTTCCGCCCAGCGCCTGGAAGAAGTCGCGGTACACCGGAGTGATACGCAACTTGAGGCCGGTCAGATCGGGGCTCGCGATCTTCTTGTTCAGATAGAGGTGGAATGGGTTCTCACCGACGAAGTTCGCCAGGTAGATCGCATTCAGCTTTTGTCCATAAAGGCTGCCAAAGGCGTCGAGGCCGCCATTGCGGCGCAGTTCGGCCATCGGCACCTGCCGCAGCTTCCAGGCATCCGCCTCCGGCATCAGGTTGGTGTAAAAGGCGCCGGTGGCATTGGCCACGTCGATGACGCCGTTCTTGAGCGCGTTGCCGACCTCGAACGGCGGCATCGCCTTTGGACCGCCGATGTAATTGATGTGGATGACGCCCTTGCCGGCATCGTTCACCCGGTCGATGAAGCGCTCGAAGCCGCGCGAATAGGTGGTCTTCTCGGCGAACGAAGTGACGGCCCGAAGGGTCACTTCCTCAGCCGCGGCGAGGTTCGTGAGGCCGAACAATGTCAGCGCGCTAAGCGCGGCGAGTTTGCGCATGATGGTCCCTGATGGCGGCATGGTGCCCAGATGTTTTAAACTTAAAACAAGTGATGGGTTTCGCCAAGGCAGTTATGCGTGCATCGAGAGGTTCCTGCCCTGTAAGGCGTGCGCTAAACTCAAGGGAACGTGCCGCTCCTTCCCAACGCCCGCTCCCGAAAGCATGGGCCGATACGTAACCCCGAGGACATTCATTCATGGTGACTTGGAACTCCGAAGCCGACGTGGTGGTGATCGGATCAGGCGCGACGGGCATTCCCGCCGCCATCGTGGCGCGGGAAGCGGGCGCATCGGTCATCCTGGTCGAGGCACAGCCGCGCCTCGGCGGCCATGCGATCGTCAGTGGCGGCAACGTGCCGCTCGGCGGCGGAACCAGCGCGCAGAAGAAACACGGCATTCACGACACGCCCGACCTGGTGTTCCAGGACCTCACCGACTGGTCGGTGGTGCAGCCCAACGGATTTCCGGACTATCGCTACAACGACCGCGAGATCGTCCGCGCTTTCGCTGACAACAACGTTTCGACCTACGACTGGCTGGTGGCCCACGGCGTCACCTTCGCCGACAAGGCCCCCGACGAGCGCGGCGGCATTTCGGTCGGCAACTCGGTGCCGCGCGAAATGCATTGTGCGCCGCTCCACTGGCCGCTGGCGCATACCGGCAGGCCGGTCGATGAGGCGCAGCGCAAGACCTATTCGATCGGCGCCGGCTTCATGTATCCGCTGATCGACGCGGCGCGGCAGGCCGGCGTCGATATCCGGCCCGAGCACAGAATGACGGCGCTGCATCGCGAGAACGGCACGTCAGGCCGCGTCATCGGGATCGAGGTTGAGCATCGCGGCACGCGCCTCAATATCCGGGCCACGAAGGCGGTGATCATCGGCACCGGCGGCTCGATCGGCAACGTCAACTTCCGCCGCATGTTCGATCCGCGCCTCACCGAAGAATATTGCGGGCTTGCCGGAATGCCCTGGTCCGATCAGGACGCGAGCGGCGAGATCGCCGCCATAGCGGTGGGCGCCGCGCTGTGGGGGCTGTTCAACCAGACCGGCGAGTTCGGTTTCGGCCTGACCAAGGCCGGGCATATCGGCTGCCAATATGGTTATCGGCATCTGGCGTGGCGGCCGGAGAGCGAGGTGTTTGCTCTTGCCCGCGCGAGCGGTCTGTGGGTGGCCGATTGGCAGAACGTCATCCTCGTCAACATGCTCGGCCAGCGGTTTTATGACGAGACCGGCGGACAGTTCACGGCCAACAACTACAACAGCATCGCGCCTTATGTTCCGGGCAGCTACCTCAACGCCAAGAACATCAAGTACGAGCCGAGCAACTTCATCAACGCCGCCATGGCCGGCATCGGCGACGGCCACAACGGCGGCGGCCCGATCTGGGCGATTTTCGATGCCGAGGCCGTTGCGCGCGAGAAATGGGTGCCGAAGCCGCCGTTCGTCGACATGGCCGAGGGGTTCTTCTTCGTCGCCGAGAGCATCACCGAGCTCGCCGCCAAGATCCGGATGAAATATCAGCGCGTGCCGATGCCGCCGGAACAGCTCGCCGCCACGGTCGCGCGCTACAACTCATTCGTGGACGCCGGCGAGGACAAGGATTTCGGCAAGCCGCAACCGCGCTACAAGATCGCGACACCGCCGTTCTACGCCGCCTGGGCAACGCCGGTGCTGCACGACACCCGCGCCGGCCTGCGCATCAACCCGCGCTGCCAGGTGATCGACATGCAGGGCGCGGTGATCCCGGGGCTTTATTGCGGCGGCGAATCCGCTGGAGGTTTCAGCCAGCATGGCCTCGCGCGCTGCGCGGTGCAGGGATTGATTGCCGGCCGCAACGCTGTCGCGGAAGCTTCGTAGACCGGATTGGTGCGAAGCGCGCAATTCGGGATCATCTCAGTACATCCGAGCTGATCAAGACCACTCAACAACCTGATCACGACAACGTCAGTTGTGTTGTCGCAGGATTGGTGCGAGCTGTCAGTGCGTTGGGATCGGGGCACGTGTCCGTGGGGATTGGATCTACATTAGGATCTACGCGAGTGAAGGGCGCTCTTGCCGCCCTGATGATCGCTATCCTCGGCTTGGTGTCCGTCACCGCCTCAATGCAAGGCTCCGTGCTGTCTGTACCTGCGCACGGTACGGCTGTTGCTCAGTTCACACAGTCGCACGGCAGTCCGGCAAGGCCCTGTCACAAGGCTGCTTTATCCGGGCAACTTGGCGCATGCCTGTCAGGCTTCAGTTTCGCCGCCATTCTGGAAAATGCTTCTGCGGGCACGCTTCCTCAGCCCGCAAAGTCGGCGGGCTGGCGACTGCACAATTCCTCTCTGCCCAGGCAATACGCGGGCTTCGGCCTGTTCAAGCCGCCACGCTCCAGTGTTTGAGCGCGCGCGCAGACGACCTTCGTATCTGCTGCTGAAGTAGACGGTCGTCGGCGCTCGACAAATACACATATTCCTTCGCACCTCCCTGTCTTTGTTGCGGTATTCCGCCGGGCTCGATCCATGTCGCGTTACTGGCGCGACACCGGCCGACCACGCAGCTGCCGCTGGTGATGCGCATCCGCGCGCCAGGATGACTGCGCGTGATCGGTTGCTGGAGCACGGCACCGGAGAACATGAGGAAAGAGTCATGCTCAAGCGCTTCGCTGCTGCTGTCGCAATCGCACTACCGTTTACGCTTGGGGTCCCGTTGGCCCACGCGCAACTATCCAAAGCGCCCGGCAAACCGGATTTCACCGCTGAACTCATCGTCGGCGGTATTGATCAGAGCGACCCCGAGGTTGCCTGGGCCGGCGTGCACATCCGCCTCGGCCCGCACTGGCACACTTATTGGCGGTCCCCCGGCGACGCCGGCGCGCCGCCGGATTTCGATTGGAGCACCTCACAGAACCTGACCGCAGCCGATGTTGAATGGCCGGCACCACGTCGCCTCACCGAGGAAGGCATCGACACCTTCGGCTATACCGATGAAGTGGTTTTCCCGGTGAGACTGCGGTTGCGCAATCCAGACGTGCCAGCCCACATCGCCCTCAACCTGACGCTCTTTGTTTGCAGCACGATTTGTACCCGCAACGATCTGCACTTCGATGCGCCGCTGTCTCCCGGGGTCCGCTTCATCGGTCCGCGCGAGCTAATCGATACGTGGCGCGACAAGGTTCCGCGTGCGCACGCCGCGGGGCTGTCGATCGCCTCAGCAACCCTGTTGTCACAGCCAGAACCTTCCGTCCGCCTGATGGTGATTGCTGCAGCGCCGCTTCAGGCACCCGATGTCTTCGTTGACGGCGATGGCGGCGTTGTTGGAGGTCACGCGCAGGTCGTGGCGCGCGATGGCAACAGCGCGACGATCATCGTTCCTTTGCGCGGGCCCCACGCCGCGAATCCGGGGCAGGCGCTGTCCCTGACTTTGGTCGATGGCGATCGAGCCGTTGACGCAATCGTGCAACGCGCGTCAGACCCCGGCCCGCGAGTCGATCATGCCGTGACCGGGGATGAGCACCGCGCTCGATCGCCAGACGCAACCTGGGTCATGCTGGCAATCGCGCTGCTCGGCGGATTTGTTCTGAATTTCATGCCATGCGTATTTCCGGTGCTCGCGCTCAAAATGTTTTCGCTGGTCGGCCACGGCGCGCGCGATCGACGCGCGATCCGGGCACGCTTTGTAGCCTCCGCTGGCGGCGTGATCGCCTCATTCCTCTTGCTGGCGGCAACGCTCTCAGTCTTCAAAGCGGCTGGGGCACAAGTCGGCTGGGGCATCCAATTTCAGCAGCCACTGTTTCTGATCGGCATGATGATCATCCTGGTTGCGCTCGCCGGCAATCTGTTCGGGTTCTACGACATTTCGCTTCCGGCGGTGCTCAACACGGCCATCGCCCACAAAGCCGGTGAGGACTCGGTGGCTGCCCATTTTATCAATGGATTAGCCATGACGTTGTTGGCGACACCATGCTCGGCGCCATTCGTTGGGACGGCGGTCGCCTTCGCACTATCACAAGGACCTTGGCAGATCCTCGAAATCTTCGCTGCACTCGGCATCGGCATGGCATCGCCCTATCTGTTGCTCGCTGGGGTGCCGCAGATCGCGCATGTGTTCCCCCGTCCCGGGCCATGGATGCTCGTGCTGCGTCGCGTGGCCGGTATTGCGCTGGTCGGAACGGCGATCTGGCTGCTGACGATCCTGGCTCAGGTTGCTGACATGCAAGTTGCGCTGGTTGCGGGCTTATCGCTCGGCGTGATGGTCTCTCTGTTGGCGTTCCGGCGTCAAGGCGCCATCCCGGCGCTGGCCGGCACGCTGATGACGGGTATCGCCGCGCTCGCCATCGTCTTACCGCCCCAAGAATCGCAGCCCACTGCCACAGACATCACGGGCGATGTGCAATGGCAGCCGTTCGTTCCGCAAGGCATCGATGAGATGGTGCAGAATGGACGCACGGTTTTTGTCAACATTGGTGCGGCGTGGTGCGTGACGTGCAAGGTCAATGACGCCGTGATCGCCGGCAGCAACACCATTCGCGACCGTCTCACTTCCGATGTCGTACCGATCCGCGCCGACTGGACCAGGCACGACGACGCGCTTGGTGCCTACCTGCAGTCCTTCCACCGCTACGGTCTGCCATTCGATGTCGTGTTCGGCCCCGGTGCGCCGACCGGAATCGTCCTGCCCGAGCTTCTCACCCAGACCGCGGTCCTGGCCGCCATCGATCAAGCATCCACCAAACTCTCAACCTCACATTGACAGGAACAACCACAATGACCACCAGAAAACACATCACGTGGACCGCAGCCTTTCTCCTTCTGGCTGTCCTGGCAACAGCGTTTCAATCGATCCGGGTCCGGGCACAGTCGACCGACGCCGACGTGGTGAGCCGTGATGCCATCCTGCGGGATCCGGACGCTCCGATCGTCGGCGATGCAAACGGCGATCTGACCATCGTCGAGTGGTTCGATTACCAGTGTCCATTTTGCAAGAAGCTGAAACCGGATCTCCTCCGCGCCGTTCGCGAGGACGGCCATATCCGACTTGTTCTCAAAGACTGGCCCGTATTCGGCCAGAGCTCCGTGCATGCGGCTCAGCTCGTCCTCGCCGCCAAGTATCAAGACAAATACGTGCAGGCCCATGATGCGCTGATGGCTGTGAACGGCAAGTTGACCGAAGATTTGCTCAAGGGCACGCTGGCGCAAGCCGGCGTCGATGTGGGCCAGGCGGAACGCGACCTGGCCGCACATGGCAATGCCATCAACGCACTTCTCGCGCGCAACAACATGCAGGCCGAAGCGCTCGGGTTCCAGGGAACGCCGGCCCTCATCATCGGTCATTTTCGCGTTCCCGGCGCCCTCGACGCGGCAAACCTCAAGCTCGCAATTGGCGATGCACGCGCCGCACTCAAGCGGGACAAATAAGCGACGACACGGTCGCGCAGATACAGGGTTAGCGCTTGGATTTCATCCGAGCTACAAACTAGGATCTCCATAACGAATCGTCTCATCCTCGAGGATTGGATGCCACGCCAACGGCCGTCTGCAGGCAAGCTCAGGTCAGAGGGCGAATTGCACCGCGCGGCGGACGGCTCGCTGGTCGAGAAGATCATCGCTCGGATCAAACTGAATATCCGCAACGGCGGTTACGCGCCCGGGCAGCGGCTAATCGAGGCCGACGTTCAACAGATGACCGGTGCCAGTCGCGGGCCCGTGCGCGAAGCCATGCGCCGCCTCGCGGCAGACGGCATACTGGAGATCCTGCACCAGAAGGGTGCTCGGATACGCAAGCTCACCCACATGGAGATCGAGCAACTCTATGACGTCCGGGAGGCGGTCGAAGGTCTCGCGGCGCGCCAAGCGGCTGCTCAGTTCAACAACCCGGCCTTCAGGAAGGGGCTGGCCGATCTCGAGAAGCAGTTCATCCGCCAGTATGATGGATCTCCGCAGACCTATATGGATTACAACGAGCGCTTCCATCAATTCATCGTTGGCAACAGCAACAATGCGCACCTGAAGCGACTCATTGACGGGTTGCAGATCTCCGTGGCGATGCTGCGCCTGTTTTCAGTGATCGATCGTGAATTCGTTGCCCGCGCGCATCGCGGGCACCTCGAAGTTGCCAAATATTTGCTGCGCGGCGACGGCGCAAAGGCCGAACAGGCGATGCGCAAGCATATCCGCGCCACCAAGGCGACCGTTCTTGCCAAAGCCCAGCTTGATGGATGAAGGGATGTGCGCTCAGCCCCACACCGTCCGGGCGACCTCGACCAGCCGCTTGAGCTTTTCTTCCTCCTGGTCCTCGGTCATCGGCCGGCCGCCGATCGAGCTCGCAAACCCGCATTGCGGACTGATCGCGAGGCGTTCAAGCGGGACATATTTTGCCGCCGCATCGATACGCTTTGTCAGGTAGTCGACGCTTTCAAGCTCCGGCGATTTGCTGGACATGATCCCGAGCACGGCGGACTTGCCCTGCGGCAGCAGCCGGAGCGGCGCGAAGTCGCCGGCGCGCTCGCTGTCATATTCGAGGAAGAAGCTGTCGACGTTGATCTGGTTGAACAGGACGTCGGCGACGGGATCGTAGCCGCCCTCGGCGCCCCACTGGGCTTCGCGGTTGCCGCGGCACTCGTGCATGGTGACCCGCACGTGCGTCGGGATCGCCGCGAGTACCTCGTTCATCTTTTCAGCATAGAGGCCGAGGAGTTGATCCGGCGGTGTGCCCCAGCGCATCACCGTTTCCCGGTGGCGCGGGTCGCAGAGAAACGCAATGCTTGTATCGTCAAACTGAATGTACGTGGCCCCGGCTTCGACGAGCGCAGTGACTTCCTGCCGGTAGGCCTGGACCACGTCAGCCCAGAACTTGTCGAGATCGGAATAATGGCCTTCCAGGATTCCCTTGTTGCCACAGCCATACATGTGAACGAGGATCGGAGCTGGCAGCGTGACCTTCGGCACGAGCGTGGTCGCGCTCTTGAGAAACGCGAAGGCGCGGACCGTGGCGCTGGGCCGCCACTCGATCGGGCCGGTCACCCACAGGCGCGAAAACGCCTGCGTGGCGCCGTCGTTGTTGCGCCACATCATTTCCGTGGTGCCATGACGGTCTGCGGCAAAACCTTTCCAGCCCATGATCAGATCGAGCCACCAGCTGCGGCGGCGAAATTCCCCATCGGTCGCGGATTGCAGCCCGGCCCGTTCCTGCATGGCAACGATCTGCCGGACGCAGTCGTCTTCGACGGCGCGCAGCTCCGCATTGTCGTGCGGTCCCAAGTTCTGGTCTGGGGTCTGCGGCCCCAGCAGACGCTCGCGCGCCGCGTTGAGCCGTAACGGCCGGATGAAGCTCCCGACCACATCCGCCCGAAACGGCGCGCGGGCGCTCGCACGGGATCCGGCTTGTGTCACAGCAGATGGCGCCACCTGGTCCTCCCTTGAAAATGTTCCGACAAAACTGTAGGACATTTTGGTCGGAGATAAAAGCCGAACAATGGCTGACCCGTCGGAGATGCGTGGGCATGATCCCACGCCGCACCTGCAAAAATTGCTTTTGCAAGTGCGGTCCGGTTACAGTCGCCGTCAATCGGCGAGACGCTCGATACCCATCAGGGAGGATAGTGGTGCGATTAGCAGTTGTCATTGCGACGCTCGCGGCAGCGAATCTGGTTCAAGCCTCGCCAGGTCAGGCGCAGGAATCCTACAAGATCGGCGTGACTGCCGCGATGACCGGCCCGGCCGCGGCGACGCAAGCGCCCGTCATCGACATGCTGCGCATCTATGTCGACCGGCTGAACGCCGCCGGCGGCGTCGGCGGGCACAAGATCGATTTGTTGATCGAGGACGATCAGGCCGAGCCCTCGCGCGCCGCGGCCAATGCCAGCAAACTGATCAAGCAGGAAAATGTGCTGCTGCTGATCGAGTCCTCGCTGTCTTCCACCTACGGCCCGGTGATCGCCGAAGCCAAGCGCGCGAATGTGCCATTGTGGTTTGCCGGCGCGGTGTGCCCGAAAGAAACGCATCCGCCGAAGCCCGATCCGGTGCTGTTCTGCTCGACCGGTTTCGATTTCAGCTACGACATTCCGGTCGCGATCGAAGCCATCAAGGACATGGCGAAGGAGCCGGTGAAAATCGGGTTGGTTGGCATGCCGATTCCAATCTCACGCATCGGCATCGACAACGCCGAGAAGCAGGGCACGAAGCTTGGCATGACAACCGTGGACAAGGAGTTCATCCCGCCCACGGCGGCCGACTACACGCCGTTTGCGACCAAGCTGAAAGCGGGCGATCCGAACTGGAACTTTGCCTATGCGCCGTGGCCCACCGAGGTGAAGGCCTTCGAAGCTCTCCGGCGGCTGGGGTGGACGGGTTCCTACATGACCTACGGCCACATTCAGTCCGAAGATGAGCTCTCCCGCGTGAAGGACGGCAGCTTCCACGTTTTTTCGGCCAATGCGTTCTTCCAGGACAATCTGCCGGTACAGAAAGAGATCCGCGACGTTGCCGAAAAGGGCAAGTACGCATATCCGGCGACCTACGCGACCGAAGGGTGGATTACCGGGCGCGCGCTCGAGCAGATCCTGAAGACGGCGGGCTGGCCGGCGACGCCCGAGAAGGTTCGCAACGCGATGGATACGCTCAACCTCGATACCCAAGGCCTGCGCGGTGGAGCGCTTGTTTGGACGCCGGACAATCACTTCCGCACCAAGCAGTACTATCGATTTTATCGATACGATCCGGACAAACAGTCAGTCGTGCGCGAGCGCGACTGGTTCCCGGTCGACGTCGTCGACTGATTGCTGTTCACTTGCCGGCGCGGCAGCGGTGCCGCGCCGACAACCCCCGCCGTTCACATGTCGCTTCAGCTCATCGCCAACATCGTTGTCCTCGCGGCGATCTATGCGCTCGTCAGCGCGGGCTACGTCGTGATCTATCGCGTGAGCCGTGTGCTCAATCTCGCGCACGGCGAACTCATGATGATCGGGGCCTACGGGCTGGTCGCGACGGCGGGCCTGTTCAACGGCAATCCGGTGCTCGCCCTAATTCTCGCCGCTTTGTTCGGGCTCGCCATGGGGATCGTCGTTTACGCCGTGCTGATGCGCTGGATGACCGGCGAGGCGGTGCTCGCCGCCGTGCTGATCACCATCGCGCTCGGCATCTTTCTGCGCGGCGCCGCGATCCTGATCTGGACGACGCAGCAGTACTATCCGGCGGCGAGCTTTGGATGGACCAATCCACCGGTCGCCGTCGCCCCTGGTGTTCGCATCTCGACGGCGAGCCTCGCCATCATCGTGCTCACCATCGTGGTCTACGCCAGCCTGTTCGTGTTTCTGCGCTTCACGCGCTGGGGCATTCGCATGCGCGCCGCCGGGCAGAATGGTCTGCTCGCCGAGCAGCGCGGCATCCGGCTGCACGGCGTCTATGCCTTCGCCTGGGGCCTCTCGACGTTCACGGCGTCGCTCGCCGGCATGCTGCTGGCGCTCGATTCCGGTGTGGACGCGCAGATGGCGACCATCGGCCTGAAAGCGTTTCCGGCGGCGTTGGTGGGGGGCCTCGATAGCTTCCTCGGCGCGATGATCGGGGCGATCATCGTCGCCGTCGCGGAGATCGCCGCCATTCAGTACGTCAATCCGCTGCTCTCGGACGTGGTGCCGTTTCTCGTTCTGCTGATCGTGCTCGCCATCCGGCCGTGGGGGCTGTTTGGCAGCCGCGAGCAGCTTGACCGGGTTTGACCCATGACCGCCGGCACCCCCTCGCCCGCCCAGGACATCGCCCTGCTCGGCACCACACGCCGGCGCGTCTGCTTTGTCCTCGTGTTCGCAATTCTGATCGTGCTGCCGTTTCGCGCTTCGCCGTTCCTGCTTGATCTCGCCAACCAGGTCCTGTTCGCCTGCATCGGGGCGCTCGCGTTGATGCTGCTCACCGGATATGCCGGCCAGATCTCGCTCGGAACCGCCGGCCTGCTCGCCGCCGGGGCCTATTCGGTCGGCATCCTGGTGCGTGAAGTGGGCGCGCCGTTCTGGATCACCCTCCCCGCCGCGGCCGTGGTCGGCGCACTGCTGGGGCTGGTATTTGGCCTGCCGTCGCTGCGGCTGCGCGGATTGTATCTCGCCATCAGCACGCTCGGACTGCACTTCGTGGTGATCTATCTGGGCGGCGAATACGAAGCACGCGAGGTGCTGTCGACCGGCGTGATGATCGACTCGCCCAGCATCGGCGGCTTCACCGTGAGCAGCGGCATCGCTTGGTATTTCGTGCTGCTCGTCTTCGCGATGCTGGCGCTGCTGATCAGCGTCAACCTGCGGCGCTCGCGCACCGGCCGCGCCTGGCGCGCGCTGCGCGAGCGCGATGTCGTAGCAAGCGCGCTCGGCATCAACGTGCAGCGCTACAAACTGATGGCGTTCGTCCTGAGCGCCACCATGACGGCGGTCGCCGGCGCGCTGTTTGCTTACTTCCGCAACTTCGTCTCGATCGATGCCTTCTCGTTGTATCTGACGGTTCAGTATGTCGCCATGATCATTATCGGCGGCATCGGCTCGATCACCGGCGCGCTGCTCGGCGCTGCGTTTGTAATCCTGTTTCCCTACGGCATCGAGGCGGTTGCCGCCTTCCTGCCCGCGCGCTTCAACAGCATGGTGTTTGCGCTCGATTATTCCACCTTCGGCGTGGTGATGATCCTGTTCCTGCTGCTCGAGCCTGCGGGCCTGATGGGCATTGCGCGCCGGGTGAGGAATATCGCGTTTACGCGACGGACGCCGCCCGCATGAGTGAACCACTCCTCGCTGTCGACGGCCTGCATGTCGCCTATCACCGCACCGCGGTCGCGCTGCACGGCATCAGCCTACGCGTATGGCCGCAAACCATCGTGGCGCTGCTCGGCAACAACGGGGCGGGCAAGACCACGACCCTGCGTGCCATTTCCGGCTTTATTGGCCTTGATGACGCGCAGGTCACCGCCGGCAGCATCCACTTCGCCGGCGCGCGCATCGAGGGCACGCCGCCACATGCCAACACGGCGCGCGGCATTGTGATCGTGCCGGAACGCGAGAAGGTGTTTCCCAACCTTACCGTCAGCGAAAACCTGAGGGTCGTGTCTTCGCGGCGCGTGTCCGCGTTGGACCGCAAGCATCTCGAGGATCTCGTCTACCAGTCGTTCCCACCGCTGGCGAACCTGCGCTCGCGGCTGGCCGGTCTCCTCTCCGGCGGTGAGCGGCAGATGTTGGCGATCGGCAGCGCCATTTTGTGCAAACCCGAGTTGTTGATGGTTGATGAGTTGTCGCTCGGGCTGGCGCCGGTCGTGGTCGGTGACCTGGCGCGGCGGCTCGGCACGATCCGGCAAGAGCTCGGGATCGCCGTTCTGCTGGTCGAGCAGAATGCCGCTGTCGCGTTGGAGATCGCCGACTACGGCTATGTTCTGGAGAACGGCCGGATTGCGCTCGAAGGCGCGGCCGTCGAGCTACGCGGCCGCCGCGAGATTCAGGAATCCTATCTCGGCATCTCCGGCGGCGATGAGCGCCGCAGCTACCGCGCAATCGCGCACGGCGACACACCATGACTCTAACCGCGGCGACAAGCGAGCTTGTGGTCGAGCACCTGTCGCTCCGGTTCGGGGGGCTCACCGTGCTCGACGACGTGTCGCTGCAAGTCGCGCGCGGTGAGCTGCTGGCGCTCATCGGTCCGAACGGCGCGGGCAAGACCAGCGTGCTCAACTGCATCAGCGGCATCTACCGCGGCCAAGGCGCGATCCGGCTGCGCGGCGTCGAGATCGGCGGCAAGCCGTCGTACCAGATCGCCCAGCTTGGTATCGCGCGCACGTTTCAGCATGGCGAAGTCTTTCCGCACATGACGGTGCTGGAGAACCTGCTCACCGGCCGTCACGCGCGCATCAAAACCAACATGTTGGCAGAGATGTTCTTTCTGCCCGGGGTCCGGCGGCAAGAATTGGAGCACCGAGAGGCGGTCGACAAGATCGTGAGCTTTTTCGGGCTCACGCCGCAGCGCCACACGCTCGTTGGTGAGCTGCCCTTCGGCCGCCAGAAGCTCGTCGGGGTCGCGCGGGCGCTGGCCATCGACCCCGTGTTGTTGCTGCTCGATGAGCCGTCCGCCGGCCTCAACCGCAATGAGCGCGAGGACCTGGCGCGCTTCATCATCCGCATCAAAGCGGAGCTCGGGCTGCCGATGATCTGGATCGAGCACGACATGCAGATGGTCGCCGATCTCGCCGATCGTCTGCATGTGCTCGACTACGGCAAGACCCTGGCGATCGGCTCCGCCCAGCAGGTGCTGCGCGATCCCGCCGTGGTGGAAGCTTATCTGGGCACGCATGGGGTGGTGCTGCACGGCACGTCATAACCCTTGACGGGCCTCGCCGTGCGAGTACCTGCTTAGCACACGGCGCGCGCAACAGCCGGTACTCCGGGAGAGGATGAATGGGCCAACTCGTCGACGGGACATGGAGCAGCAAGAACGTCCTCGTCCAGCACGATAAGACGGGGCTCTATTTCAAGCGCGAGTCCGTCTTTCGCCATCGCATCAGCCCGCAGACCGATGCCGAATTTCCCGCCGAGCCCGGCAGATATCATCTCTACTGCGCCGTCGCCTGTCCCTGGGCGCATCGCGCGACGCTGATGCGCACGCTCAAGAAGCTTGAGCCCTTTGTGACCTTGACCAATACGTTTCAAGAGCTCGGTGGCGAGGGCTGGTCGTTCGGCGCGGAAGGCCACATCGTGCCGGGGACTGATCGCCGGGTCCGCTGGCTGCACGAACTCTATACAATCGCCGATCCGACGTGCACCACACGGGTAACGGTTCCCACGCTCTGGGACGCGCAGACGCGCCGCATCGTGAACAATGAATCCTCTGAGCTCATGCGCATGTTCAACACCGCGTTTGCGGGTATCGCGCAGCCGTCGCCGGACTATTATCCCGAACCGCTGCGGTCCGAGATCGACGCGACGAATGCGCTCGTGCTTAAAGGCGTGAACAACGCGGTCAACGGCTGCGGCTACTCGATTTCACAAGAGGCCTACGACGGCTCGGTCAAGCTTTTGTTCGAGACGTTGGACAGCCTCGAGCTACGGCTCGGACAACAACGCTATTTGTGCGGCGATGTCGAAACCGAAGCCGACTGGCGTCTCTTTCCCAGCCTGATCCGCTTCGATCCCTGCTACTACGTCGGCTACAAATGCAACCTGCGTCGCCTTGAGGACTATCCCAACCTGTCGAACTATCTGCGCGAGCTTTACCAACGACCCGGCGTCGCCGCGATCTGCGACATCGCCGGCATGAAGCGCGGCGCCTTCAGCAAGTCTGGCCCGATCGGCTCGAACGGCATCGTCCCGATCGGGCCCACCGTGGATTATCGCCGGCCGCATGACCGGGGGCGGTTCGGCTGAAGCATGAATTAGCTTCACAAGCTCAGCACCTCAGCTCCCACTTTCGTTCGCGCAATATCTGCGACATGTTGATGATGCGTGAAAACGATCGGTTGAACGCGCTGCCCAATCGCGGCTAACGCGGTCAAGCCATGCGCAGTCCGCTCTTCGTCGAATGTCGCGAACAGGTCGTCGCCGATGAACGGAGGCGGCTCGGCGCGGCTTGCATAGTCCTCCAGATAGGCAAGCCGGAGCGCAAGATAGAGTTGGTCGCGCGCGCCGGTGCTCATGCCCGCGAGAGGAACCGTTTGTCCGCTCGGTCGACGACCGACAAGGATAGCGTTGTCGTGCTCGTCATATTGTTGGCCAAGCCCTTCGAAACTGCCGCCCGTCAACGTCGCAAATAACGCGCCCGCCCTTGCCATCAGCGGGTCATTCTGGGTCGCACGCCGGCGCTCGATCAGGGTACTTAAAAGCAGCGCCCCGAATTTAAGCACCGCCCATTCGCGCGAGGTTTCGATCAACTCCGCCTCGGCACTGGCGCGCTGTTGGGCGGCGAGTTCGGCGCCCGTGCCTTGTTCGATGGCCTTGCGCTCTCTGAGGGCCTGTTCATGTGCTGCAAATACTTCCTGACCCTCGCGTTCGAGTGCCTGCTCCTCTTCGATCAGAATCTGAACGTTCGATTGCACTTCGTCTACGTTGAAATTGGCAAGCTCGGCACGCAAGTGAGCTTCATCATGCCCATCGCCCTGGGTAATCAGATGCTTGCGACGTTCCTCAAGCAACTCCGAAACCCTGTTTCGCACCCGCAATTGATCGAGCAATTCAGTGGGGTTGCAGCCCGCAGGTAGATCGGCCGACAGCGCTCGCAGCCGAGCTTCGGCTCCCTCGAGCGCCACAATCGCATCCCTCCGGGCACGCGTTGCCTCTGCGAGCCGCCTCTGGGTCTCGGTCTTGCGGCTTTCAGCGGCCCTGGCGGCGGTGACACGGTCACTCAGTATTTTGACCGCTGCATCCGCCGGCATGGTCCCGAGATCCGGTGCGATCGTTGCCACGAGGTCTCTGACCGAGCGTTCGAAGGCATCGACTTCCCGCTGCATTCCTGTAACGCGGCGTGCACGATTGTCGCGTTCCCGGATGGCTTTCGGAACTTCATTCCACACAGCCAGCGCAGCTCTGGCTTCCTCGATGGTCGCGCTGGGACGTAGTCCAATGGCAGTCACCGCCACGCTCCAGTCTTGCGACCATTGCTCCAAGCCTAGCTCAACCTCTTTGCAAGCCTCGCCTAGTTCGTCGATCCGATGCTGCGTATCGCGAATTCGGGTCTCGAGGTCGCGCCTATTGTCCCAGGCCTCTGTCAAAGCCTTCAACCGCGTTTCAATTCCGTCGCAAAGCGCCGCAATGTCTGACCGATCGGCATCGCGCAATCCGAGCGCCGCAGCAAGCACACGAACCTCTGGCTCGATCACATGGATCGCACTCTCAAGCTCGGCGAGCCTTTCCCGCTGTTCGATGAGCTTCTCGCGGCGTTTTAAAAGTCCTTCCAAAATGATGCGCCAGTGTGCCATTTCTGTTGGAGGCAACGGTGCAATGCCTGCGCTTTGCCACGCAGCGGCCCACGTTTCCGAAACCTCTCGTCGCCTCTCTTCAAGAGAGCTGATCCGCGCCGTCGCATCAGCCTCCTTGGCGCGCTCTTCCTTGAGTCGCGAGCTTTGGACCGCAAACGCGGCGACGCGATCCGCCTCGCCGATGGCCTGATCCGCGATCAGATCTGCCTCTGAGCTACGACGCTCGAACCGGGACACCAGGTCAGCCCGTTGATCTGTGGCGAGTGACTCCGAGGACCCGAACAACGCGCCTCGTACCTCGTTCCAGGTGGAGTCACGCTCATGCCGCTTGGCGGCAATCACATCCGGGGAGGCGACAGGGCGCACTGATGTTAGATCGCTCAGCTTCGCTTCGGCATCGCTTATGGCTGCTGTCGCTGCTGTAAGCCGGTCGCGTTCGTGTGCGACCTCCCTTTCGAGGCGGGTCAGGTCGTTGTCATATCGAGATAATGTTTCAGCACCCGGTATCGGCACCTGTGCGAGCGCATCGAGGTCGCCGACGGGCGGATAGAGGCGCGCCGACGCCTCGCGCAGATTGAACTCTTCGGCGCGAACCAGGTGTTTCGTTTCAGCGAGCTTGTCCTGGTTCCTCAGCGATGGAGCGAGCTGCGACCATTTAAGACGAAATGGCTGCGGATCTACGCTTCCGCCGTTCGCCAAACGCTGCTGCTCGAGCCTACTCAGCGCCGTTTGCTCCGTCCGCAGCGCCGCCCTGCTTCGCTCCATCGCGTCGGTCAGCCGACGACCTTCGGAAATCAGTTTCTCCACCAGGGCCAGCGCGGCCGCGGTCGGCTGCGCGGCTTCAACGGCGGCCTCATCCGGCAAGCCGAGCTTAACGGCCGCTTCGACCAACAATCTGCGATATTCGTCCGCCTCGGCTTGGATGCGAGGTAGGTCACGGCGACCGTTCGCGAACGCACCCATTTCGCTCATGGCCCGCAACACCTCTCCCGCACGCGCGAGTACCTGTTCGTCAACGAGCACTTCGGCGTCATTGCGGACAGCTTTCGCCTCATCCTCTTGCGCTCGCTGTTTTGCTTCGCTCCCCTTCCGGACAGCTTCCAAGGCGTTCGCAAGTCCTTCGCAAAAATCGACAGGCAACTCGGGCAACGTGCCTGAGCCGTCTAACCTCTTCAGGTCATCGTCGATGAGCTGTATCAGCGGGGCAATACGCTTGTTCCTCAACAGCCGCGCGCGCTGCGCCGCTTTTATGCCACGCAGCTCCCTTATCGCCTCGAGCCGTCGAGAGAGCTTCTCGATCTTTTCGTTGAGATCTTTCCAGTACGCTGCCCTGAGCTCCCTCTCGCGGATTGCTTTGCGTGCGTCTTCGAAGCGGCGCAACGCGATGTAAAATTTGCGATCCTTCGACGCTCGGGCCGCGAAGATCGATGTAGCCTCATCCTCCAAATGGCGACGCAATTCGCTCAGGCCCCGCAGCCCTGAAGCAGCGGCAAATAGACTGGCTCCGATCTCGCCCTCGCTCTTTAACATGTCCTCCGCACCATGCTGCAACGCATCCGCGTCAAGCCCGAAAGCGTTGCAGAAGACGTCGCGCGTCATCGTACCTAGAAAAGGAGCAAGTGAATCCTCGCCGATCGCCTCATCCCTTACACCGACGAGCGTATCCTTGTTGCCCTTCCGCCGCCTGAAGGCGAGAGACCTGCCGTCGTTGGCAACCACGGTTCCACCGATGCGCAACTCGCGCGCATCGTGTACAAAATCAAATCGTGTCTGTCGTTCGATCCCAAAGAACAAGTCGGTAATGGCCGCGAGAGCGCTGCTCTTTCCCGCCTCATTCTGCCCGAACACTACGTGCAGGTTTGCATCCGCCGAGAACGAGAGAGTCCGGCCCGTAAAGGGGCCATACCTCTCAAGTTCCAGGGTCAGCAACCTCATGAGCTAGCGATCGCTCATGCGACCGAGCACTAACGCACGTGCATCATTCAGCAGTACGTCGAGACTGTCCCTGAGCGCGGCGTCGTCCGGATAAACACCACGTGGAATTTTCTCGGCGATCTCCGCGATGATCGATTCTGCACTGGCGCGAAGATCTGGATCCGACTGCAACGTCGCGAGCGCGCTGTCGAGATCCAATCCTGCCAGGGCTTCAGTCGTAAGGCCCGCATTATTCTTGTTCTTCGATATCTCGAAATGAACGCCTTCGAGCCACGCGTCCTCTGCGCACCGATGCGCCGCGGCCTGAACTTCGTCCAAAACGCGCAGGTGGTCTCCTTGGACCGCCCGATACAGGCCATCGGCGTTGAGGAGAGTGACGCGTAATGCCAACAGGCGATCTGCGGCCTCCGCGGCCACGGGGCGAATTTGCTCTTCGATTTTGCGCAGTGCAACGGCTTCACCGAGGACGCCTGCAAGATCGATCCGCAATGTAGCCCACCGCGCGCGATCAACAATCAGGCGCTGTACGTTAACCACCTCCGTATTCTCAACCTCGACGAGCACAGCTCCCTTCGGACCACATTCACGAATGTTTCGTCCCTGGATGTTCCCCGGAAACACAATCCACGGATCCCATGCCAGCACTTCGTACTCATGCACGTGGCCAAGCGCCCAATACTGGTAGCCGAGGCTCTTAAGCTGAGGAACAGTACAAGGAGCGTAGGTCGCATGTCCGGGTCGGCCGTCGCACGAGGTGTGCAGGACCCCGACATTGAGCCAACCCGGAACTGGATTCGGATAATCGAGCACATAATTCTCGGTCACCGCCCGTTCGGGAAAGCTACGGCCATGCAGCGCGACCTTGAGCTCCTCTAGTCGAACAGTCTCTGCCGTCCGCGTCGGAAACTGATATACATTGTCGGGCAATGATATCGTTTTCGTGATTACGCTCTCAGCGTCGTGATTGCCTTTGAGTAGGAACACCCGTATCCCGGCGCGGTCCAAGCGCGCTATTTCGCGGTTGAAGAACAGGCCAATGGAGGTGTCCTTCCAGTCTCCGTCGTATATGTCTCCGGCAATAACGACGAACGCGACGTTGGCGTCGATCGCACGTGTGATCAAATCCGAAAACGCGTCGCGGCTAGCCTTCGCAAAGCGCTGAGCAACTTCCTCATCTCGCAAGGTTAGCCCAACGAAGGGGCTCCCGAGATGGAGGTCAGCGGTATGAAGAAACGTAAACTTCATCAGGTTGATTGCGGCCAGCATCTCATGTGAATAGGAAAACTTATCAGAAGAGAGGCAATGAACGCCAGCAACTCGATCGTCTTCTTGTTGACAAGTTCAAAAGCAAAACGCGCTTTGAGTCGCGTCCGCTCGACCGGCCGGGTGCGTCTCGCGTGGGCCTAGGCTATTTGACAGTGTGAATCTGAAAATGGCGAACCGCAGGGCGGCGTCATCTATGCGCGCCAACGTCACGTATGCGTCGGTAGCCAGGCGCAGGGCAATTCGGGAGGGGCTGTTCAGCACCGGATGCACCTGAACTACAGGTGGCTTCTATGTCCCGTGTGTCATCTATGCAAGAGTTGGGCATCTATGGACAGTTTAAAGGGGACAATCAAGTCTTGGGGTCCGGACTCCTTGCCCCATCGGGCACCCGGCTCCGTGGCAGCGAGCGGCACAAATCCCGTCTTGAACGAAACATCCTGTATGCAGTCTATGGCTCCGGGAACCGAAAAAATTTCGTATATTCAAAAGCTTCATCATAGATGACAGGAATGTTTGCCGTTCGATCAGCTCGCGGCGTTTTTGGGTGTAATCGGGTGCTGAAACGGGCGCGCAACTCGGGATCCGGTGGCGCTGGTGTCATGTATGCGATCTATGGCGCAGACAGCAGGAAAATCTCTCTGGTTTTCAATCGCTTGACCATAGATGACAGCAGTTCGTCGCCGGCTTTTCGGTCGCGAATGCTGGGACCGGCACGTTCAACATGTCATCAATGGAATCTATGCGCGACAGTGCGGTCGATATTGTTGCGCAATCAATGACTTAGTCATAGATGACAGGAATTGGCTGCACACAACTCGATTGCTCAGGACTCGAGCCCGTCAAGCAGCCGCCGCGCCCGCGTCTGCGACGGGATGGCCAGGAACGCCGCGAGATCCGACGGGCTGTCGATGTCGAGCCCGATGCCCGGCAATTCGATGATGCGAGGCTCGATCCCCCGCTGTCGTGCCGTCGCAAGATGCGGCGCGAAACTGTGATTGCCGAAGCTCAGCGGCACGTGCCCGGGCGGCGCGCACAGGATGGCGTTCGAACCCTGCCGGTCATGCGCCGGTACGATCACGAACTCCGGGTCGCGTCGCGCCGCTGCGACCACTGCGTCGATCTCCGCAGGCGTGATCAGCGGAACATCGATCGGAAGTGTTAGGATCGCGCGCCGGCCTTCCGCGGCCAGCACCTCGACCGCGTACCGCATGGCGTGGGTCTGCCCCTCTTCGCCGCCTTCCGACAGAAGCCGAGCGCCGTAGCGTTGGGCAATCTGGGTCGCGACCGGATCAGCGGTGACAACAACAAGTCCGGCGAGTGAGGATGCCGCCGCGACGGCGGACAGCACATCTTCCAGCATCGCGCGCGCCAGGAGCGTGCGCGTGTCCTGGTGCATCACCGCGGCGAGCCGCTGCTTTGCGGTGCGCGTGTCCTTCACCGGAACGACGGCCCAGATGTCCGCCAGATAGCCGGAAGCCATGCTCATGACGCAAGAAGTTCGTCTGCGAGGTCGAGAACCGCCGCTGCCAGTTGTTTGCGGTCGTCCAGGGTTTGCATCAGCGTCTTCGTCGCACGGATTACGACCCCCGGCAGGCTAAGGCCGCTCGCGTCGCGATCATCAACAACATATCCGTCAAGGAAGTCCGCATAGCGCTCCCCGACGGTTGCGGCAGTCACGGAGAGACCAAGCTCGCGCATCATCTTGGCGGTTGGCCCTTTGACCGCCTGCCCACCGATGATCGGCGAGACCGCCACCACTGGCGCCGCGGAAGTCCGCAACGCGTCCCGGACACCGCGCAGCGACAGGATGGGATCGATACTGATGAATGGGTTCGAGGGGCAGATGATGACGGCGCGTAGTGTCGGGTCACGCAGCGCCGCCAGGAAGCCCGGCGCCGAAGCGGCGGACTCCACGCCTGCGAACGAAAAACCTTCAACCACCGGGGCGCACTGGTAGCGGACGAAATAGTCCTGAAAGTCGAGCCATCCCTGACCCGTCTTCACGCGCGTGCGGACGCTGTCGTCGCTCATCGGCAGGACGCGGCAGCGCACGCCGAGCCGGCGGCAAAAGTCCGCTGTGATGTTGGACAGGGTGTCGCCGGCGGCGAGCCGGCGCGTGCGCTCCATGTTGGTCGCAAGATCGGTGTCGCCGAGCCTGAACCAGGTCTCGCCGCCGAGCTGCTCCAGCGCTTCCATGAAGCGCCACGTCTCGTCGCGCCGCCCCCAGCCGGTGACCGGATTGTTGATACCGGCGAGCGTGTACATCACCGTATCGATATCTGGAGAAATCGACAGGCCAAGATGTTGGAAGTCGTCGCCGGTGTTGGCAACGACGACGAGATCGGCCGGATCAACAACGAGGCTCAAGCCCAGCGCCAGCTTGGCGCCGCCGATCCCTCCGGACAGTGCAACAACGGTGCGTCTGCCTGCGCTCATCGGAACAGGTCTTCCTGCTCGGGCCGCACCAGTGACTGCGCCGGAGCATCCTCAAGCGGCAGGCTGAGCCCGCGGATCAGCACGACCGGCCGGCCCTCGGCGGCCTGTCCCATCATGAGTGATGCCGTTGCGGCGATCTCATCCGCGAGCCCGACAATACTGCTGCGCAGCTGCCGTCCAAACATGTCGGGCAGTCCGCGCAGATCGAGCAGAGACGGCAACCCGGCCGCACCCAACGCGATGCCGACGGTGCCGCGCCGCCAAGCCCGCCCGACGCTGTCGTTTATCACCACCGCGATGTCACACCCGTATCGTGCGGCGAGCGCGGCGCGCAGCGCACGCGCCGAGGCATCGGGGTCGCGCGGCAGCAACAACACGCGATGCGACGCGTCAGTGCCAACATTGGATTGATCGACGCCGGCATTCGCCAGCACGATGCCAAGCCGATGCTCGACGATGATGAGATCCCGCCGCGTGCGCACGACACGCTTCGACTCGGACAGGATCACCTCCACAAGCCGCGGATCCTTGCCGGTCTCGCCGGCGATCTCCGTCGCGCGGACCGAGGGCCTCACCGTCGCCAGCGCGACGAAACGATCCTCGGCTTTCGATACGATCTTCTGAGCTACGACGAGCAAATCGCCGCCCTGCAAGCGGACGCCCTCCCGCTCCAGCGCATCCGCAATGATCGCCGCGAGATCGTCCCCCGCCTGCACGACAGGAATACCGCCCAACGCCAGCAATTGTGCGCGTGATGCCACCGCCATCAGACTAGCCGTCGATCCACTGCCCCGCGCGGTCACTCAGCCGAATTGTTTGCGCAACCGCGGCAGCACATCCTTGGCATACAATTTAAGAAAACGCTCCTGGTCCGGCCCGGGGGCGTGGAACACGAGGTGGCGGAAGCCGAGGTCCACATAGGGCTTGATCCGCTCGACCTGCTCGTCCGGATCGGTGGAGACGATCCAGCGCTTGGCCGCCCGCTCGGCCGGCAGGGCGTCGGCGAGCTTCTCGATCGCGAGCGGGTCCTCGACCGACATCTTCTCCTCCGGCGACAGCGCCAGCGCGGCCCAGTTGCGGGTGTCCTCGCGCGCCCGCGCCAGATTCGTATCGAACGACACCTTCATTTCGATCATGCGGTCGATCTTTGCGCCGTCGCGCTGCCCGGCGACCGCTCCCTGCTCCACGCTCGGAAGCAGCGTTTCGCTGTAAAGCTCGGGTGCCTTTCCGCTGGTGCAGATGAACCCCTCACCGGTACGGCCGGCGTACTTGGCGACCAGCGCGCCGGCCGCCGCGATATAGATCGGCACCGGCTGGCCGGGGCGATCGTAGATCGTCGCGTTCTCCGTCTTGTAGAACTCGCCCTCGAACGTCACCCGCTCTCCGACCCACAGCTTACGGATCAGCGACAACGCCTCGCGGAAGCGCGCAAACCGCTCCTTGAATTCCGGCCAGACGAGGCCAGTCGCCGGCACCTCGTTCAAGGATTCGCCGGTGCCGACACCAAGGATCACCCGGCCGGGGAACAGGGACCCGAGGGTCGCGAACGCCTGGGCGATCATCGCCGGGTGATAACGAAAGGTCGGCGTGAGCACGCTCGTTCCCATGACGATGCGCGATGTCGAAGCGCCGAGCGCGCCGAGCCACGCCAGCGATGCCGGTGCATGCCCGCCCGTGTGCCGCCAGGGCTGGAAGTGGTCGCTGACGAACACCGAGTCGAAACCGACGTCTTCGGCAACCTTCGCGAAATGCAGGAGCTCGCGCGGGCCGAACTGCTCCGCTGATGCCTTGTATCCGAGCCGGATCAATTCACCACTCCGATTACCAAGAGATGCTGCCCGTCACCCGGCCGCCGCGATGCGCCGTGCCTGACGGGGCCGCACCGGAGTTTGCACGATCGGCGCAAGCTCCGCAGCCGCGAAGCTGCGGCGATGCGCCTCCGGCGGCGGCGCCGCATAGAGCGTGGTGCGTTGGCGCGGCGTGCGGGAGGCGGACCGGATCAGCGCTTCCATCTCGGTGGGTGGCAATTCCTGTCCGTGCGTCGTTCCGGCGGCGCGCGAGATGCTCTCGTTCATCAGCGTTCCGCCGAGGTCGTTGACGCCGGCGGCGAGGAGCTGCCGCACACCATCCGGACCGAGCTTGACCCATGAACACTGAATGTTGGTGATGACCGGGTTGAGCGCCAAGCGCGCGACCGCATGCATCAACAACACTTCGCGCCAGGTCGGTCCCTTGCGCGACAAACCCTTGAGGTGCAGCGGCGCTTCCATGTGCACGAATGGCAGCGGAACAAATTCAGTGAAGCCGCCGGTGCGTTCCTGCAGATCGCGAATGTGCAGAAGGTGCGCCGACCACGAACGCGCCGTTTCGATATGCCCGAACATGATCGTCGCCGTCGTGCGTAGACCAACACGATGGGCTGCTTCGATCACGTCGAGCCATTCCTGCGTCATCAGCTTGTCGGGACAGAGATCGGCGCGCACCGCGTCGTCGAGGATCTCGGCCGCGGTTCCCGGCAGGCTCCCGAGCCCGGCGCGCCGCAGCCGTTCCAGGAAAGCCGGAACCGACAAGCCCAATGTCGACGCGCCATGCACCACCTCGAGGGGCGAGAACGCGTGGACATGCATCGGCGGGACGGCCTGTTTCACCGCGGCGAGCAGATCGAGATAGGTCTCGCCGGTGTAGGACGGATGAATGCCGCCCTGCATGCAGACTTCGGTGCCGCCGCGCTCCCAGGCCTCGGCCGCGCGCCGCGCCACTTCGTCGAGCGACAGATCGTAAGGCGTGCCGCGCAGGTTCGCGTGTCCGCGGCCCTTGGAGAAGGCGCAGAACGAGCACGCGTATTGGCACACGTTGGTGTAGTTGATGTTGCGGTTGACCACGTAACTGACGACGTCGCCGCTGACCCGGGCGCGCAGCTTGTCGGCCGCGTCGCAAATCTCCGCGACCGCGCCATCGCGCGCCGCAAACAGCGTGACGATCTCGTTCTGGTCCAGCCGCTCGCCGCGCGTTGCCTTTTCAAGCAGACTGTCGAGCTTGTTGGCGCGCTGACTTCGCGGCACAGCGTGTTGCGCCGGCGGCACCGCCGCGAGTCCCACGTTCCAGTCCTCGCGCCGCGCGAGGCCGGCCGTATCGATCTCCGCCATCACGCTGCGGCGCAGGCGCGGGTCGAGCCATTCGGCCGGCCGCAGCGCATAGTCGGGATAGATCGCGAGCCGTTCCACCAGCACGAATCCCGCGTCGCGCGTTGCGCGCTCGAGCTCATCGAGATGCGGCCACGGCGCCTCCGGATTCACGTGATCGGGCGTGACGGGTGATACCCCGCCCCAGTCATTGATCCCGGCCGAGAGAAGGCGCGGAAAGTCCTGATAGCTCAAGTTCGGCGGAACCTGGATGTTCATGCCTGCGCCGAAGATGATGCGCGCGCAAGCCGCGGTCCAAAGCAGGTCGTCCATCTCCGCGTCGCCCGCGGCTTCCATCCTGGTTCCGGGCTTCGCCCGGAAGTTCTGGATGATGATTTCCTGCAGATGGCCGTAGCGCTGATGCAGAGCCCGCAGCGCGAACAATGCCTCGAGCCGCTCCTGCCGCGTCTCGCCGATGCCGATCAGGATTCCGCTGGTGAACGGAATTTTCAGACGGCCAGCGGCCTCGATGTTGCCGAGACGGACAAGCTGGATCCTTATCGGGCGATCCGAAATGCGGCCCGCCCCGTTGCGACAGGCGCTCCGCCGCCGTCTCCAACATGATCCCTTGCGAGACGCTGACACGACGCAAGCGAGCGAGCTCTTCATCCGTTGCAATGCCGGCGTTGACGTGTGGAAGCAGGCCGGTCTCGTTGAACACGAGCGCGCACATCGCGGCGAGATAGTCGATGGTGCTGCTGTACCCGAGTGCCGCAAGGGCATCGCGCGCGGCCTTGTAGCGAAGCTCCGGCTTGTCACCCAGCGTGAATAGGGCCTCCTTGCAGCCCGCCGCTTGCCCGGCGCGCGCGATGGCGAGCACCTCGTCGGGAGAGAGATAGGCCGAGCCAACCTGCTTCGGACTCGCGGCGAATGTGCAGTAGGCGCACACGTCGCGGCAGAGACGCGTCAGCGGAATGAAGACTTTGCGCGAATAGGAGACGCAGTAACCATGGCCGGCGCGCGACAGATCCCGCGCCTCACCGAGCAGCCCTTCGAGCGGGGACGACAGCAGGCGCGCGCTGAGCACGGCTGCGGCGTCATCGTAGTCCGTCCCGTTTGCCATCATGACTTGCGTACCAGGGTACGAAATGGATTTTCCACCCTTGTATTACGGGCTAAAATCATCGGATCTTTGGCCAGGATGGAGACCATGACCGAGACAGACCTATTAGCCCGCATCACTGTTAACCCGAAGATCTTCGGCGGCAAACCGATTGTTAGAGGGCAGCGCATCGCTGTCGAACACGTACTGGGCATGCTCGCGGCTGGCGATAGCCCCCAGGACATTTTGGAAGCTTATCCGTACCTTGAGCTGGGGGATATTCAAGCCTGCCTCGTTTTCGCACGCAGGCTCGTTGGACGAGAGCGCGTCGAGCCGGCGATCGATGCCGCATGAGGCTGCTGCTCGACGCCTGCGTTTGGCCCGGCATGATGGCCGAACTTACGGCCGGTGGTCATGATGTAATCTGGGTTGGCAATTGGCGCAACAACTCCAGCAGATGATGAGGTTCTCGCGTTCGCCGCGACTGAGAACCGAGTTGTTGTGACCCTTGACAAGGATTTCGGTGAGCTTGCCGTCGTTTTCGGGCACCCCCACTCGGGCATCATTCGAATAGTGGACTTTCAAGTTTCCAAACACGCTTCCATCTGCCTGAGCGCTATCAAACGTTACGGCAAAGAGCTTGCCGCAGGAGCGATCGTAACGGCGGAACCGGGAAGGCTTCGCATCCGACCAGCGCGATCCGATGACACCTTCCAGGAATGAGCTGGTTGCCGCGGCTCAGCGCACCTCGACGATATCCGCGACCCCAACCTTGCGATCCTTCACGGTCTGCAGCACGACGAACTTTCCAGCCTGGTTGTGATCGTCGAAGCTGACCTGCTTGCCCATCACGTTGGTGAACTTCATCGCCTTCATGGCGGCGCGCACCTTCTCCGGGTCCGTGCTGCCGGCGTCCTTGATTGCTTGCGCGATGATGCGCACCGAGTCGTAGCCGGCCCATGTCTGCAGCAGCGGCTCGGAATTGTGCCGCGCGCGGATTTTCTCCACGAACGCCTTGTTCTCGGGCGAGTCGATCTCATGATTGTAGGTCCAGGCGCTGATCGAGCCTTCCATGCCGCCCGCCTGGATGATCTGCAGGTTGCGCCCGCCGAGCTCGGCGCGGCCGGTGTAGGGGATGTGCACGCCAAGCTGCATGGCGTTGCGCAGGAAGTTGACAGCGTCGTTTGCAAGCTGGAACGTCGCGATGGCATCCGGCCGTTTCTGTTGCAGCCGCGTCAGGATGCTGGTGTAGTCCGGCGCATTCTGCGGGACGAAGTCGGTGGAGACGACGGTAATGCCAGCCTTGTCGGCGACCTGCTTGAACGCGTCCGCTCCGCCACGCCCGAAGTCCGTATCTTCAGCCACGATCGCCACGGTCTTGAACGGCTTCTTCGCGCCGAGATAAGCGCCGAGCGCATCCATCATGTCGCTGTCGGACGGATTGATGCGAAAGGCCCATTCGTTCCCACCCACACCAGACAGCGTGGTGATTTGCGGATTGGAGGCGACGCCCGTGATCATGGGGATCTTGGCGTCCTTGATGATCGGCATCGCTGCGAGATGAGCAGAGCTGCAATGCGAGCCGACGATCGCCACAACCTTGGCTTCGACGAGCTTGTTGGCGACGTTGACGCCTTCCGACGGATTGCACTTGTTGTCGAGCTGCATCACCGCGAGCTTACGGCCCAGCACACCGCCCGCGGCGTTGATCTCCTCAACGGCGAGATCGACGCCCCATTTTTCCCATTCGGCCGCGGTCGCCGCCGGTCCCGTCATCGGCGACGACAGTCCGATCACGATATCCTGCGCCAGCGCCGGCGTCGCAACCGACATCACCGCGAACAGGCTCAGCAGCCATTTGCGCATCGACAACCCCTCTGAAAGTCTTGACCTCTGGCGGGCCCTTGCAAGCACCGAACGTGCCAGATGAAAGCCTAGCGAAGCGCGTCGGCAGTGGGAAGGCGTTGCCTGGGTTGCAGATGCATCGACCCGCGTTGCGTGCAATGCTCCCGCGCGGTTAATCTGAGAAAATTCGTTGCTGGCGCGGGACTTGCTTGCGATTTGGGCCCATGGACATCGACCCAGTTTACCTGCTGCAACTGACCGTCAATGGAATCATGCTCGGCCTGCTTTATGCGCTGATCGCAGTCGGGCTGGCGCTCATCTTCGGCGTTCTTGAGATCGTCAATTTCGCCCACGGCGAGTTCCTCATGGCCGGCGCGTTCGCCATGGCGTTTGCGCTGCCGGCAATGGGACTTTCCTACTGGCCGTCCTTGTTCGCAGCGATTGTTATCACCGCGGTCGGCGGCCTTATTCTTTACGAGCTGTTCCTCTCGCGCCTGCAGCATGGCGCTTTCGAGCGCAGCATCCTGATTACGCTCGCGATCTCGATCATCCTCCTGCATGCGGCGCAGTTGGCCTTCTCGGCGAACCCGCGCATGGTCGACACGCAGTACGGCTTCGACGGCTTCTCGGTCGGGGCGATCCGCGTCACCTGGACGCGGGTCATCGGCGCCGGCGCCGCTGTCGCCGCCTTCGGGTTGCTCTATGCGCTGCTCAACCACACCCAGTTCGGCCGGGCGATGCGCGCCATTGCGCAGAACCGCGAGGCCGCACTGATGGTCGGCATCAAGCCGCGCACGGTAGCCCGTAACGCCGTCGTGCTGGCGACCGCGCTGTGCGGTCTCGCCGGCGCCGCCCTCGCCCCGGTTCAGCTTGTCACCCCGGCGATGGGTCAGGCGCTGATCTTCAAGGCCTTCGCCCTGGTGATCATCGGCGGTCTCGGCAACATCCCGGGTGCGATCGCCGCCGCACTGCTGCTCGGGTTGATCGAAAGCTGGATCGGCGGCTTCTTCGAGATCGTCTGGCAGGAGGCAGCGGTCTTTGTTCTGATGATCGCCGTGCTGTGCTTGCGGCCGGAAGGTCTCTTCAAACGAGGAGCGATGCGGGTCGGATGAAGCTCGTCGCCGTCATCGCCGCGGCGGCGCTCGCCGGCGCTTTACCGTGGCTCACATCCTCGAACTACATCATCGGGGTTGCGCTGTCGGCGTGCATCTTCACGGTCGCAGCCGCGGCGCTCAACCTGGTCTATGGCTACACCGGACTCCTTTCGTTTGCGCAGCTCGGGTTCTGGGGCATCGGCGGCTACGCGACCGCGCTCACGGTGATGACGTTCGGCGGAAACTTCTGGGTGGGGCTCCTCTGCGCCGCACTGATCAACGCCGCGGTTGCACTGGCGATCGGCTATCCGGCATTGCGGACCAATCGCCACGCCTTCGTCATGACCACCTTGGCGTTCGCGCTGCTCGTCAGCCTGGTGGCGCGCGACTGGGTCAGCCTCACGCGCGGACCGCTCGGCATCCCCGGCCTGCCGCCGCCGACGCTGTTCGGATATGCGTTCCGCACCACGCCGCAGTTCTACCTGCTCGCCTGGGCCTATGCGCTGCTGGCGCTCGGCTTTCTCTACGCGCTGTGCACCTCGCGCATCGGCCGCACCTTGGTCGCGATCAAACAGAATGAGCCACTGGTGCGGGCGCAGGGAATCTCACCGATGCCCTACAAGCTCGCCGCCTTCGCGATCGCGGCGGCGATCACCGGCGTCGCCGGCGGCATCTACACATTCCATCTGAAGATCATCGATCCGCTGTTCCTCGATTTCTATTACATGCAGACCTTCCTGATCATGGTCATCATCGGCGGCGCCGGCAGCTTCTGGGGCGTGGTCATCGCCGGCGTCCTGATGGCAGCCCTGCCCGAGGCGCTGCGCTTCTCCGAGGACTGGCGCATGATCATTTACGGCGCCGTATTGCTCGCGGCGATGCTGGCGATGCCGGAGGGCGTTGCCGGCTGGTGGCGTGCGCGGCGCGTGGAGCGCATGCGAGCGGCGCTGCGATGAGCGCACTCCTCGATGTACACGGCTTGAGCAAGGCCTACGCGGGGATCCGCGCCGTCGATGGCGTGTCGTTCGCGATCATGCCTGGCAGCATGACCGGGCTGATCGGCCCGAACGGTTCGGGTAAGAGCACGACGATCGATTGCATCAGCGGCTTTCAAAGACCGGACGGCGGCGGCGTCGTGCTCGCCGGCAGCGATATCACCGGAGCGCGCCCGCAGGACATCGCCCGGGCCGGACTGATGCGAACCTTCCAAAACGTGCGCGTCTATGAGCAGCTTTCGGTGCTCGACAACCTGACAATCGCGGCACAGCAGTTCGACCAAGCCGGTTGGTTCGATGAGTTGCTGCGCACGCGGCGCTATCGGACCGCGGTTGAAGCTGCGGAGACGCGCGCCCGCGAGCTGATCGAGCTTGTCGGCCTTACGCGCTACACCGCGCTCGAAGCCGGGATCTTGTCGTACGGCCAGAAGAAGCTCGTGGCGCTGGCGGCCGCGCTGATGCCGAAGCCGAAGCTCGTCGTGCTGGACGAGCCGGTGGCGGGCGTGAACCCGAGCCGCATCCGCGAGGTCGAGGACGTGCTGCGCCGGCTCAACCAGGCGGGCGAGACGTTCCTGATCGTCGAGCACAACGTCGAGTTCATCACCAATCTCTGCGACAACGTCATCGTGCTTGATCAGGGTCGCAAGCTGGCCGAAGGGCCGGCCGCGCAGGTGCACCAGGACGCGCGCGTGCTGGAGGCCTATCTCGGCCTCGCGCCCGAGATGGAAGCGGAGCGCGTGTCCGCATGAGCCCGCCGATCCTCGAACTGGTCAGCCTGACGGCGGGCTATGGCAACAACCCGATCGTGCGCGACTTCTCCACGCGGCTCGCCGTCGGCACCATCACCACGCTGATCGGCGGCAACGGCGCCGGCAAGTCGACCTTGCTGCGGGCGATCTACGGCACCAACCGCTGGTTCTCCGGCCAGATCGTGTTCCGCGGTGAGGCGATCGAGCATCTTGATCCGTGGGATCGGCTCAAGCGCGGCATCGGCTTCGTCCCGCAGGGCCGCTGCAACTTCCCGGCCATGAGCGTTGCCGAAAATCTCAAGATGGGCTGCTACACCCTGCCCCCCGCGAAACATGCAGTCGCGATCGACCGCGTCACGGACCAGTTTCCGCTGCTCAAGACGAAGTGGCGGACGCTCGCCGGCAATCTCTCCGGCGGCGAACAGCAGGTTCTCGAAATGGCGATGGTGCTTTTGATCGAGCCATCGCTGCTGCTGCTGGACGAGCCGTCACTCGGGCTCTCTCCGAAAATGCAGGGCGATGTGTTCGCGACCGTGCGCGCCATCGCGGCAACCGGCGTCACCGTGCTAGTGGTGGAGCAGAACGTGCGTGGTGCGCTTCTGATATCTGACCGTGCGCTGGTGATGGAGCAGGGACAAAAATTCATGGAAGGTCCGGCCGCAGAGGTGCGGACCGATCCGCGCATCCGCCAGGCGTATCTCGGCGGCAACATTCAACAACCAGCAGCGTAGCGCATGACACACGCCCGTCTCGCCATCGACATCGGCGGCACCTTCACGGATTTTGCCATTGAGGCCGGCGAGCAGCGCCACAGCCTGAAGGTGCTGACGACGCCGCGCGCGCCCGAGGAAGGCGTGCTGGCCGGCATCGAGCAGATCCTGGCCCACGCAAAGCTCGCGCCGGCCGACATCGGCATCATCATTCACGGCACGACGCTCGCCACCAACGCTATCATCGAGCGCAAGGGCGCGCGCACCGCGATGCTGGTGACGGAGGGTTTTCGCGACTCGATCGAGATGGCGTTCGAGAACCGCTTCGAGCAATACGACATCTACATGGACAAGCCGCCGCCGCTGGTGCCGCGCGACCTTCGCTTTGGCGTGCGCGAGCGGCTCGACGGCCGCGGCAACGTGCTGCTGCCGCTCGACGAGGCGGCGGTCGCATCGCTCGTTCCCAAACTCGAGGCCGCGCATATCGAAGCCGTCGCGGTCGGCTACATGCACGCCTACCTCGACGGCTCGCACGAACGGCGCACGCGCGACATCCTGCTCGCGCATCGTCCCGACCTGTCGGTGACGCTCGCGAGCGAAGTCTCGCCCGAGATCCGTGAATACGAACGGTGGTCGACCGCGATTGCGAACGCCTATGTGCAGCCGGTGATGGACCGCTACCTCGGTCGCCTCGACGCCGCGCTCAAAGCGCGCGGCTTCGCCTGTCCGCTGTTGCTGATCACCTCGGGCGGTGGACTGACGACGCTCGACACCGCGCGCAGATTTCCGATCCGCCTCGTCGAGTCCGGCCCGGCGGGCGGCGCGATCCTCGCTGCAAGCCTGGCGCGCCAATACACGTTCGACAAGGTTCTCTCCTTCGACATGGGCGGCACCACCGCGAAGATTTGCCTGATCGACGACGGCGAGCCGCAGCACTCGCGCACCTTCGAGGTGGCGCGCCAGTATCGTTTCCTCAAAGGCAGCGGCCTGCCGCTCCGCATTCCGGTGATCGAGATGGTGGAGATCGGCGCCGGCGGTGGATCGATTGCGTCGGTGGATAGCCTCTCGCGCGTCAATGTCGGCCCGGAAAGCGCCGGCTCGGAACCAGGGCCCGCTTGCTACGGGCGCGGGGGAAGCGAGCCCACCGTCACCGACGCCGATGTCGTGCTCGGCCGTCTCGACCCGAACTACTTCGCCGGCGGCAGCATCAAGCTCGATGCGGCGCGCGCCGTCACCGCTGTCGACAGGGCGATCGGCCAACCGCTCGGCTTGCGGCAACTGGAAGCCGCATTTGGCATCAGCGAAATCGTTGAAGAAAACATGGCGAACGCCGCGCGCGTGCACGCGGTGGAGCGCGGAAAGGATCTGGAAGCACGCACCTTGATCGCGTTCGGCGGCGCCGCGCCGCTGCACGCCGCGCGGCTCGCCGACAAGCTCGGCATCCGGCGTGTGCTCATTCCCTCCGGCGCAGGCGTCGGGTCGGCGTTCGGGTTCCTGCGGGCCCCGGTCGCCTACGAGGTTGCGCGCAGCCGCTATGTGCGGCTTGACGCGGGCTTCGACCCGGACTTCGTCAACGCTTTGTTTGATGAGATGCGTCAGGAGGCGGAGGCGGTCGTGCGCGCCGGCGCGCCCGACGCCACGCTCGTCGAGACGCGCGCCGCCGACATGCGCTACTCCGGCCAAGGCCACGAGATCAGCGTCAGCCTGCCGCTCGGCCGCTTCGACGCATCGCTCAAACCGCGGCTGGTCAAGAGCTATGAGCGCGACTACGCGGCCGCGTTCGGGCGCACCATCCCGGGCCTCGACGTCGAGATCATGAACTGGACCCTGCGGCTCGCCGCGACGGCCGCACCGCTGCCGCCCTGCCCGCCTGCACCGGCGCAAGGTCAGCCAAAGCCGCGCCAGATGCGCCCTGTGTTTGCCGCGGACGAGTTGGTGCTCCAGGATGCCCCGATCTACTACCGCGATGATCTGCAGATCGGCGACGCAATGCCGGGCCCGGCCGTCATCACCGAGATCGAAACCACGACCATCGTGCCCCGCGGCTTTCTGGCGCGCATCGACCCGCTCGGCTCGATCGTGCTCGAGAAGGAACCAACATGAGTTTCAACGATCCACTCTCGCCAATCCGCCTGCAGCTGATGTGGGACCGGCTGATCTCGGTCGTCGAGGAGCAGGCGCTGACGCTGGTGCGCGTCGGCTTCTCCACCTCGACGCGCGAGGCCGGCGACCTGTCGGCCGGTGTATTTGATCTCAACGGCGCCATGCTGGCGCAGGCCGTCACCGGGACCCCGGGCCACATCAACTCGATGGCGCGCGCGGTGCGCCACTTCATCGCCAAGTTCCCGGTCAACACCATGGCCGAGGGCGACATCTTCGTCACCAACGATCCCTGGAAGGGCACCGGCCACCTGCACGACTTCACGTTCGTGACGCCGACCTTCTATCGCGGCAAGGTCGTCGCGCTGTTTGCCAGCACCTGTCACGTGGTCGATGTCGGTGGGCGCGGCATGACGGCCGACGCGGCCTCCGTCTACGAGGAAGGCATCTACATTCCGCTGATGCGCTTTGCGCGCGCCGGCGCGGTCGACGAAACCTTGGTCGACCTTGTCCGCGCCAATGTGCGCGAGCCGGTCCAGGTCGTGGGCGATCTCTATTCGCTCGCCACCTGCAACGAGATCGGCTGCCGCCGGCTCGTCGCCATGATGGATGAATTCGCCATCGACGATCTCGGCCGGCTCGGCCGTCACATCCTGGAGAAGTCGCGTGAGGCTTCGCTCGAAGCGATCCGCAAGATCAAGCCGGGCGTCTACAAATACACCATGCGCATCGACGGCTACGACAAGCCGCTCGATCTCGCCGCGACCATGACCATCAGCGACACTGGCATCGACGTCGACTTCACCGGGACCTCCGGCCCGTCGCGCTACGGCATCAACGTGCCGTTCTGCTATTGCGAGGCCTACTCCTCCTTCGGCGTGAAATGCATCGTCGCCCCCAAGGTGCCCAACAACGAAGGATCGCTGTCGGTCATCCGCATCTCGGCCCCGGAGGACTCGAATCCTCAATGTCAAATGGCCGGCGCCGGTTGCGACCCGCCATGTCACCGGCCAGCTTCTCCCCGACGTGATGTTCGGCTGCCTGCACCAGGCGATGCCGGAGAGTGTCCCCGCCGAGGGAAGCTCGTGCCTGTGGAATCTGTTCGCGCTCGGCGGACCGGGACGCGCGGGTGGCGATCCGTCGGAGACCGCACACGCGATCCCGTTCAACGTCATGAGCTTCCACGCCGGCGGCGCGGGCGCGCGGCCCGGCAAGGATGGCCTGTCCGCCACCGCGTTCCCGAGCGGCGTGCGCAACATGCCGGTCGAGATCAACGAGGCGCTGTCGCCGCTGGTGGTGTGGCGCAAGGAGTATCGTCAGGATTCCGGCGGCGCCGGCGAGTTCCGTGGCGGGCTCGGCCAAGTCATGGAGGTCGGCACCACCGACACCGCGCCATGGGCGCTGAGCGCCTACTATGACCGCATCCAGTTTCCGGCCCACGGCCGCGAGGGCGGCCATGACGGCATGGCGGGTCAGGTCCATCTCGCGTCCGGCCCGCGCTTCCGCGCCAAGGGCCTGCAGACCGTGCCGCAGGACGATCGCGTCATCATCGCATCGCCCGGCGGCGGCGGCCGCGGAAATCCGCGCCGGCGCGACGTTGCCACGGTCGCGCGCGATGTCCGGCTCGGCTTCGTCACGCCGGACGCCGCGCGGCGCGACTACGGCGTCGCCGTCGCGGCGGACGGGACCATCGATCATGCGGCGACCGCGACGTTGCGGGCGCAAGCCGCCGAATAAGGGGACGTCTTGATGAGCCTACGTATCAGCGCCGGATTGCCGACCGGAATGGAGGGCCTCACCTATCCGATTCCGTTCTCCGAGCCGGAAACCATCATCCGCATCGCGCAAGCCGCGGAAAAATTCGGTTACGACTCGGTGTGGGGCAACGACCACATGACCACACAGAACTATGTGCGCGCCGAGTTTCCGGTGCCGCCGCGGTTCTGGGAGCCGCTGATGGTCTACGCGTTCGTGCTCTCCAACACCACGACCCTGAAGGTCGGCACCGGCGTGCTGGTCCTGCCGATGCGCCGCGATATTGTTGTGACGGCAAAGCAGATCGCGACGCTCGACCATTTCGGCAAGGGACGGCTCGAGATCGGCGTCGGCATCGGCGCCTATCGTGAGGAATTCAAGGCGCTGCAGCCGGACAGCAAGCTCGAGCGCGGCGATATCGTCGACGAGGGCTTGCAAGCCCTGCGGCTTCTGTTTGCCGACCGCGTCGCGTCGTTCGAGGGCAAGTACTACCGCTTCAAGGATGTCGAGCTTTATCCGAAGACCTATCAGAAACGTATCCCGATCTACGTCGGCGGCAATAACGCCAACAACATCCGGCGCACGGTCACCTGGGGCGATGGTTGGCTGCCGGCCGGCATGGAGGTCGATCGCCTCGGCGCACTCGTGAAAGAGATGCACGAGATGGCCGAGAAAGCCGGCCGCGACCCGAAGACAATCGAGGTCGCGCCGCAGTTCGTGGTGCATCTCGGCAAGACCCGCGAGGCCGCGCGCGCACGCTATCGGCGAGAGCCAGATGAGCAAGCACCTCACGTCGCTCGCGAAATCCACGCTCAAGGAGCAGAAGGCAAGCTCCGAGGACATCAACCTGATCGGATCGCCGCAGGAGGTGATCGAGAAGGCGATGGCATTCCGCAAGGCCGGCGTGACGCATTTCCTCGGTCTCTATTTCGCGGCGAACTCGGCCGACGAACTGGTCGACCAGATGCAGATGTTCGCCGAAGAGGTGATGCCGAAGATAAAGTGATACTAGGCAGCGCGTTGCCCGCACCCCTGTCACCGAGAAGCGAGGAGCCCGATGATCCGGTTCTGGATTGCTGCCGTGCTGTTGTTGCTGCCTGGCGCGATCCGCGCGGAAGACTATCCGACTCGACCGGTGACCATGGTCGTGGCGGCCGCGGCGGGCGGGCCAATCGATGTGCTTGCCCGCATCTTGGCCGAACGTATGGCGCCGAGCCTGGGCCAGAGCATCGTCATCGAAAATCTGGGTGGCGGCGGCGGCGTGGTCGGGGCGCAGCGCGTCGTGCGGGCGCAGCCGGATGGATACACGACGCTGCTCGGCACCGTCGCGACCCATGCCAACCCGGCCCTCTATGGCAAAGAGGCGCCGTACAATCCGCTGACCGATTTCGTGGACGTTGCGCTTGTTGCGGAGATCCCGCTGATCCTGATCACGCGCAAGGATTTTCCCGCCGATACGGTCGAGGACTTCGTCGCATACGTCAAAGCTAATCCCGGCAAGCTGAACTATGGCTCGGCGGGTATCGGTTCGGCCGCGCATCTCGGCTGCGCGATGCTCGAGCACGCGCTCGGCGCTCAATTTCAACACGTGCCCTACCGCGGCACTGGACCGGCGATGCAGGATTTGCTGGCCGGGCGGCTCGACTTCATCTGCGATATTGCCGTGACCGCCCTGCCAAATATCAAGAGCGGGACCGTCAAGGGCATCGCCAATCTCTCAGCTTCCCGCTCTCCCCTGCTGCCGCAACTGCCGACGATGGTGGAGAAGGGATATCCGGCCGTTTCAGCGTCGACCTGGGCGGGACTGTTCCTGCCGAAAGGCACCCCAGCGGAACTCGCCGCGAAGCTCAACGCAGCAATCGTCAGCACGATGAACTCTCCCGGCCTTGCCGAGCAACTCAACGATCTGGCGGCAACGCCCGTATCGGCCGACCGGCGGTCTCAAGCCGACCTGACGGGATTCGTGAAGAGCGAATGGGACAAGTGGGGTCCGATCATCCGCGCCAGCGCGAGCGACGCGATCCGGTAGCCGTCCACAGTTATTGAGTCCGCCGGGATATCATCCGGCAAAGTGTGTCAATCTTGCACTAGCCACTCCGATACCCGTGCGGCAAGCTGCATCCATTCAGCCGTAGTTGATTCGCGAGTTGTTGCCACGCCGCTAAAAGCGGGCGAGCCATCACGTCTGCACGACCTAGTAGGGAATAGCCATGGCCGACATCGAGACAGCTTACAATCAGGAACTCGACGCAGACGTCCTGTGCGAACAAGAACCATCTGACCATATTGTCAGTCAGCTGGCATTAGCCACGATGATGCTTCGCCTTGAGGTGGATTTGCTGGCATGCGTGCGCGCCCTCAACGCAGCCGACGTGAAAACTTCTCCGATTGAACAGGCATCGGACCGGCCGTTTGCCCGACTGTTTCAGGGATTTGCTACCATGAACATCAGGTTTCCGTGGCAGGCGCCGCATCACCAAGTGCAGCACAGCCCAGCCTAATGCTGCGTATTGCCACAAGTGAGGTGGCGCTCGGGCGGCCATAGCTTCAGCATGGGTCGCCCTTTCGCTTACCTCCGTAGGCGCGACATATTGATCTCAGAGAGGGACGATTTCCGCGCCTGAATTCCACCATCAGCGTGCGGAAGACGCGATGCTTATCGCTGCCGCGGAAGCTCGCAAAGAGCCGGAACATCTGAACAGCTACGAATTGTCCTTTCGCACGATGTGGGCCGTGTGCCATCGATGTCCCCAGCAGGCGAACGCTGGAACCCGCTGCCCGACGACCGCTTTCCATCTGACGACAAAAGCTTGTCATTTGGTGACAAGAACGCGTAGCACGAGTATGGGCCTGAGGTTATTGTTTTGAGTTGTTCGTCGACTTGGCACTCCACAACTAGCGGTAAACCGTCTCGGCGAACCATTGCACCTGCTCTTCGAACTCGCTGATCGAGTCCGCCGGGATCATCAACGCGCAGGCGTGATCGACGCCGATCGCCGCGAGACCCGCAACTTTCTCGCGGATCATGTCGGGCGAACCAACCAAGTTCGCCACGACCTGCTTGGAGAGGTCGCGCCCCGTATAGGCGAGCGACTTGCGGTGCGCGACAAGGCCTGACGCCATGTAGCGGCGCTCGGCCTCTTCCGCAGTCTTGGCGATGGTCACCGAAAACTGCGGCGCGATCTCGATCTGCGACGGATCGCGGCCGAGCTCGGCGGCGCGGTCCTTTAAGAGTTTGATGCGCTCGGCGAGCTCCGGCCAGGGACGCCAACCCGGCAACCAGCCGGTGCCGATGCGCGCGGCGCGTTCGACGTTCTCCATGTTGTGTCCGCCGATCCAGAGGGCGAACGGTTTCTGCTTCGGCTTCGGGAACATCTCGATGTCGCGGCAGCCGTAGTACTTACCGTCGTGGGTGACACGCGGTTCCGCGAACAGACGCTGCATCAGTGCGAGGCCCTCGTCGAGCATGTCGCCGCGGCGCCCGTCTTTTTTCAACCGCGGCGCCCAGGCCGCGAACTCCTCACGATAAGCGCCGATGCCGACGCCGAGAATGAGCCGCCCGTCGGACAGCTGATCGATCGTTGCCGCCTGCTTGGCGAGCCAGAACGGGTCGCGCATCGGCAGCACCGCGACCGCCGTGCCGACCTTCAAGGTTGTGGTCGCGGCGGCACAGAAGGACAGCACCGTGAGCAGCTCATAAAAGCTCGGCGGCTTGCCAGGAAACAATTCGCGTACGTAGTCCTGCGTGGTGATGTGATCGTTGCCCCACACCGAGTGATAGCCGAGCCGCTCGCAGAGCTTGGCCAGCCGCACGAAGTCCGCGGGATCAACAAATGGAATGGGATACATCACGCCTTCGAAGCCGGTCGGCAGGCTGATGCTGAACTTCATGAACTTATCCTCGCGCCGCGGCCAGCGCCGCCGCGATGCTCGGCGCATCATCGAGCGCCCCGAGAATGATTTCGTCGAGACCGATCGCGCGGTATTCCTCAAGCTTGGCACGCACCTGCCCCGGTGTGCCGCATGCCGCATGCCGCCGCACCACATCGTCACTCATGAGGCGATCGACTGCGCCCCAGTCCTCCGCCGCGTAGGCGTTCCACAGCGCGGCCTGGTCGAGCGGCGCGCCGGAGAGGCGGATGTTCTCGGCATGATGCGGGCCGCGCAACACGTAGCCCATCGGGCGCCGGATGCGGTCCATCGCGGCTTTCTCGCTCTCTCCGACTTGCGTGTAGACGATGGCGAACTTGCCGAAGGGCCGGCCCGCCGCACCCGTCTCGGCCTGCTCGAGGCAGGCGCGAACAAAGCCCGGTGCCGTCGCCGCCGAGATCAGCACGCCGTCGGATGCCTTGCCGGCCAGCGCCAGCATGTTGGAGCGTGAGGCGGCAAGTACGATCGGGATCCTGCGCCCACCATTGATGAGCCGCCGTCCTTGCACCTGCAGTCTCTGACCCTCGAACTTGACCAGCTCGCCGGCAAACAGCGCGCGCGACAGCGCGATCGCCTCGGTGAGTGTCGCGAGCGGCTTTGCTGCTTCGAGACCAGCGGCTTTGAGATCGGCCGGCGCGCCCGCACCGAGACTGAGGATCACGCGCCCCGGATACATCTCGTCGAGCGTTGCCGCCGCCATCGCGGTGAACACCGGATGCACCGAGTAAGGACTCATCGCCATCAAGGCGATCTTGATGCGCGACGTTGCGCCGAGCGCGATCGCGGCCGTCGTGATCGGGTCGCGCAGAAACAGGTGACAGGCAATCCACAGCGTGCTCGCGCCCCCCTCCTCCGCCGCGCGCGCCTGCGCCGGGATGTCGGCGATTGGCGCACGTCCATCCATGGCGATGGCGATCTCACTCATGGCGGAACCCGTAAGTGTCATGCAGAGTGCGCAGCACGTCGTCGAGATCGCCGGAGACGACCGGCGCCGGTGGAAGGGCTTTCTCGATCGGCGTCATGTCTTTCAGGCCGCTCGCGGTGACGAGCGCGACCACGCGCTCCTTGTCGCCGATCGTTCCCTGCTGCCGCAGGCGTTCGATGGCGACGAACGGCGCGACGGAGGATGGCTCGGCCCAGATGCCCTCGGCCTTGGCGAGTTTCGCGACCCATGCAATCAGCGCGTCATCGTCAACCGCAACGGCGGCGCCATTGGTCCGCCGCAGCACCTCAAGTGCCTGCACCGTGCCCTGATTGGCGCCGATGGATGTGGCGATGGTAACGGCGTTGCGCGGGCGCGGCATCGGCGCCGCGTCTCCCGCGCTCAGCGCCGCGGCGAGGGAGCCCGATACTTCGGCGGCCACGAACCGCGGCACGCGGTCGACCCAGCCGATCGCCTTCAACTCGTCAAAGCCTTTCCACATGCCGTGCAACGCATCGCCGTAGCACACCGGCAGCACGCACCAGTCTGGCGGCTCCCAGTCGAACGCTTCGGCGATCTCGTAGGCAATCGTCTTGTAGCCTTCCATGCCATAAGGATTACTGCCGATCACCGGACCGAAGAACGGCGATGTCGAATACCAGCCGAGTTGCTTGACGCCGGCCGACTGCAGCCGCCAGCGGTCGTCCTTGTGCTCGACCATCAGCACCATGGCGCCATAGGCCCGCATCTGCGTCAGCAACGGTCCCGCCGCACCCTGGAAGGTGAAGACGATGCAGGGAAGCCCGGCTTTCGCCGCGTACGCCGCCGCTGATGCACCAGCGTTGCCGGACGAGCTCGAGGTGATCATCTTCGCGCCGACGGCGCGCGCCATCGTCACGGCGGAAGATGCGAGCCGATCCTTGAATGACCAGGTGGGATTGCGCGACTCGTCCTTAATCCACACATCTCCGAGCCCGAGGCCAGGCACCGGGATCAGCGGCGTGTCGCCCTCCCCGAGCGTGACAGCGTCCTCCGCCGCGGCGGGCAGAAACGCATTCCATCGCCACAGCGACTGCGGTCGGGTGCTGACTGCATTGCGCCCGAGGCCGACACCGGGAGCAGCGTCGTAGCAAACCGTTAGGTTCGCCGCGATGTTCTGCGCGGCGCATGCAGCGCAGGCCCTGTCATAGTGATCGAGTGAATAGTGCGCGCCACACCGCACGCAGGCGAGCGAGCTAGGACGCGGCATCGAGGCTGGCGGGTATCAACGGAGAAGGCATCATTCCTGCACGGTAGCAATACCGTTCGGGCCGCGCCATCTCTCAGTCTGCGTGGGAATGATCGCCGCCAATACGATCAATCTTTTTACCGCACGCGCTCGAGTGCGGCGCGTGCATCGACGGGCTGCCACCAGGGCTTCAAACCGAGATCCTTCGCGATCACACCGGCCGCGATATAGCCGGCACCGCCGGAGATCGCCCCGCCGGGATGCGCCGGCGATCCCACCATGTAGAGGTTCGGGATCGCGGTCCGGTATCCGAAGTGATTGTACATCACCTGGTCGGCGCTGAATGCGCCCATGAAGATGTCGCCGCCGTGCATGTTCGGCAGCTCCTGCACGTAGTCGTAAGCCGTGTAGATGTGGCGGCCGAGGATGTTTGCCTTGGTCAGATTGGGCGCATAACGCGCCCAGGCCTCGATGATCTTGTCGGCGAACGCATCGCCGATCTCGCGAGCCGTCTCAGGTCTTCCATTCGGCGCGTAGGGCATGACGTGCCAGGCATAGGCCGTGTGCTTGCCGAGAGGCGCCTGGCTAGGGTCGAGCACCGAGAGCGCGCCCGCGCCGAAATTGATCCGCGAGGGGACGCGCTGCGCCTGCACGTCGCCATGCGCGGTCATCAGGTCGTCGATCGATTCGGCGCCGATGCTGTATTTCAGCGTGTAATCGATCGCCGGGTCCCACGACGCCGAGGAATAACGCGGCGCCTCGTTCAGCGCGAGGTGCAACCCATAGAGGGTCCAGGCGGTGTATTTGAACGCGTCGATCTTGGCGAGATAGCTCGCCGGAAGCTGGGCACGGCCGACGAGCGTCTCGAATGTCTGATGCACGTCGATGCCGCTCGCGACGAACTGGCGGGCCCGGTAGAGGGTGCCGTCCGCACATTCCACGCCGGTGGCACGGCCGCCCTCGATCACCACCCGCACGGGCTCGATCTGATTGCGGTAGGTGCCGCCGTTGACCAGATAGCTCTCCATCAGCGCGCGGGCGAGATTGTGACTGCCGCCGCGGCAGAGCTGATAGCCGGTCTCGAGATCGAAGGCGCGAATGACCGAGCCCATGGGGCTGGTCTTGCCGAGGGTATCGACGAGCCAGGTGCCGAACAACGAGACCTTGAACAGGAACATGAGCTTCACGTGCTCGTTCTCGAACAGCTCGTTGACCACTTCCAGAGGCTGGCGCCTGGTCACGGCCAGAAAATCGCGGCCGATCGCAGACCGTGAGAGAAGCTGCTCACGTTCATTCTGCGACAGCGGCTCGCTGAACCGCTCGGGTAGAAATATCTCCCGCGTCACCGTCTCGGCGCGGCGGTTCCAATCGCGGAATGTCTGTGCGTCCTTGGCCGAGAATCGAGCAATATTGCGCACGGTCTCCTCAAGATCGCGACTGAAGACCAAGGCCCGCCCGTCCTGCAACGGCATCGCAAACTCGTAGTGCGGCGTGACGTAGGAGACACGATCTCCCAACTGCAAATCGCGGAACCACGGGCTGTCGGAAATGTGGAAATGATTGATCGAGTGCAGGTTGTGGTAGAAGCCCGGCTCGGTGACCTCGAGTGTCGTGAGCCCGCCGCCATACTGCAGGCGGCGCTCAAGGATCAGAATTTTGAGTCCGGCCTTTGCGAGGTAGCTGCCGGTGATCAGTGCGTGATGGCCCGCACCGATGATAATCCCGTCGAACTCCCTCACACCGCCCGCGTGATTGCCAACGATCGAGGAATAGTTTGCCACTGCGGCGGCCATCGCTTCGCTCCCGACGTATGTTCGCGCGAATAATTGTTGAATTTAGCTGTGAAGCTGTTTTTGCCAAGCCCGGCTACCACAGCCGGGGCGTCGCGACCCGTGCGCCTTCCACCAGCGCCGCGAGTTTTGCGCCGGCGAGTTTCTTGCGGAAGAGCCCTTCCAGATCGGGCGGCCGATGCAACGATCCGATAGGGCTGTTAGAATTCGATCTGTGCTGCAGTGCATGTTTCCTCCACTCGATCCCGCGGCTTTCCCGCGATCTGTTTTGTGCACTGCCGCAGCTTACCACCGCCCCTATGCGGCGGCGAGAAGGGCGACTTTTCGGGCGGCCGCGATTCGCGTATATGTGTCTCATGATCCGCGTGCACGCGGACTGACAACAGGGGGGAATCGATGACGAGCAAAGCCTCGGAACCCAGACTTATTATTCCGGCGCTCGAACCATTTTACGAAACGGTGAGGCCGCTATCGTGGCTCATCGTGCGCATCGCGGCGGGATCAATCTTGTTTGTGCACGGCTGGCTGAAGGTTCCACGCGGACCTGCCAGTTTCGCTGGAGCGTATGAATCGCTCGGCTTCTATCCGGGTGCGGCGTGGGCCTGGAGCTCGACCATCGTCGAGCTGTCCGCCGGGATCTGCATAACGCTTGGTCTGTTTACGCGCTTCTTCGCGGCGGCGGCGGCCATCGAGATGGCGATCATTACGACCTTGTATCTGAAGAATGGATTCTCCTGGCTGGGTCGCGGCTACGAATTCACGTTGATGTGGGGCCTGATCTGTTTTGCGATTGCGCTGCGCGGCGGCGGTCCCTACTCGCTGGATCGGAAATTGGGCGTCCAGCTGTAGACGCCCGATAGAAACGTTCGGCATCTCATTCAGCCGCGGTCCGTGATCGATAGAAGTTGCCTGAGGGCACCTTCACGGTTGCCTGATCCGCATTGAAGGCGACACCAAGCGGATCGCCGCCTTCAGCAACAACTTTGATTTGCTGACGGAGCATTCGGCGCATCATCACAATGCCCCGATCGCTGGTGGCGAGGTGTTCCTCGGAGTGCAGCGAAATGGGGCCTTGGCCGAACTGGGCTTCGAAATCGCCGGGCGTGTCCTGGTGCTCTTCAATGGTCATTTCCGCCCAGGTCTTTCCGGCGAAGTCCACGTTCTGGAACAGCGGAGCGCCGGGCCTGACCTTCCCGGCCGTGAACGTGGTGAAATGGGTGTCATCGATCGGCACGATCCAACTGATCCGCGTCGACCTGGCGTCTTCCAGATTGCGGGTCGCGGGCACGCTCATGATGCAGGGAAAAATATAGGAGGAGACGCGATCCAAGATCCGTCCGTCGCTGAGCTCACGGACGGCCGAGTAGCAGACGCCCTGCTCCCATGCGAAGAAGTCCACGCTCTGCACGGGAATGGAGAATTCCTTGGCGAATTGCGGCCCGGTGAAGGTCGAATGCAGGACCCAGACGTGATACGGATCCATGACGTTGTCGTTGAGATGCAGCCAACTATAAGGCGCGATCGGCATTGATTGATCGCCGGTCTGGCCTCCGGTGCGCGCGCATTGCAGCTTCTCGTCGGGACCGACGTTCTCCAGGATATCGTAGCGCGGCAAAATCGGTTTCTTTGCCGGCGGACCCATGTAGGCGAACACCAGCCCGTATCGCTCTTCCACCGGATACCAAGGTTGGCGAGCGACATCGCGGTGCCGTCCGTGGTCGGGCTCGCACGGCTGATCGAGACACTGGCCGTCGACACCAAATAGCCAGCCGTGATAGCAGCAGCGAATTCCTTCATCTTCGACTTTGCCGTAGAAAAGCGATGTACCGCGGTGCATGCAGCGCGGATAAAGCAGGCCCGGGCGGTCCTTCTTGTCGCGGAACAGGACCAGGTCCTCACCAAGAATGCGGACGCTCTGCGGTCGTGCCGTTACCTTGTCGGCCTCGGCGATCGGATGCCAATACCGGCGAAACAGCTCGCCGCAGGGCGTGCCCGGCCCAACGCGCGCAAGTTCCTCATCGATATGTTGGGGAGGCCGACCGTAGGCGGAACCGTCCGCGTTGCGCGACTGCAAACCAGTCATAAGTACCTCCCTGTTTTACAATGCCCGGCCTTAACGGCCTATCTGTTGGGGGCATGCTGTGTGCTTATGGCGACGATAATCAGCGCATAGGCCATTCGCAACACGATCGCATGCAAGGGTAACCCTTGACGCGCGCATGATGCCAAGCTCAGCTTTGTCCTGCTAACGATTGGCCACAGGTCAGGTCCAGTTCGCACGACTACCGCTGTGCCAGAAAATAATGTGGGGAGGATTTGATGGTCGTCCGTTTGCTCATGAGCTCCGCGATTTGCGCCGCGGCGCTGATCGGCACCGCATCAGCACAAGGCCTACTGCCGGACGGCGCGAAATGGGAGAAAGTATCGAGTGCCGGAAAGGCGTTCGGCGAAGGCGTCGTGGCTGCACGGGATGGCAGCGTTTATCTCGTTGACCTCGCCCCGCCCGGCACGCTGTTCCGCGGCCCGAGGTTGTCATTGTCGACGGCGCTCCGGGGCTCGAGCACGCCCTTGCCGCCGTCTGGGATCGGATGCTGGTGCAACGCTGTACGGTGCACAAACACAGGAACTTGCTCGCTCACGCCCCCGAACGGCTACGCGACGAGATCACCGACGATTACAACCACATGCTCTACGCAAGGACGGCGGCCGAGGTCGAAACGCGCCGCAAGGCCTTCGTCCGCAAGTGGCGGATCAAACATCGCCCGGTGGCCGACAGCTTGGAGGAAGCCGGTGCGCGCCTGTTCACCTTCACGCGCTTCCCGCAATGTCAATAGCGTGCTCTGCGCACTACCAACGTCATCGAACGACTGCATGAGGAATTCAGGCGCAGGATTATAATCGAAAACCGCGCCAGGCCGACACCGCCGCCATGCTGTTCTGGCACTCCTCGCTTCGGGCCAGATCCGCATGCGAAGGGTTGAAGGCTGGCGCACACTCGCCGCACGGCCCGGTCAGCCAATTGACCTCGCCGCTTGATGCGATAGCCTTCCCAAATCGGAGGCGCGCGCCTCGCAATTCCAACCACATTCGAGACGGCACCGATCCATGTCAGCGCCCAAACAGCAACTCGGTATCGAATGGTCTCCATGTCGACACGATCAGGACGTGCCGAGTCCCGCGTCGGCCCCGATGAACTCACCCACCACGGCACCGACGACCGCAAAGGTGATGGCGATCTTCAGTGACGCAAAAATATGCGGCAGCGCGTGGGGAAAATGGAAGTACAAGAAGCTCTTGAGCGGCTTTGCACCCATCGATCGCAGCAGGAAATGAGTCACGCTGCACCGATTTCAGTCCGCTCAACGTGTCAATCATGATGGGGAAGAACGCGAGCAGAAAGGACACCAGCACCTTTGGAAGAACAGCCGACACCGACCCACACCACGAGAAGCGGGCCGAGGGCGACCTTCGGTATGACCTGGATGAAAACAAGCCACGGATAAAAAGCTTGCTCGATGGGTCGCAATGCGCGATCTGCCCGCGAGCGATTCGCAACATGCTGGCGAGCGAAATCCGCACGACCGGTAGGTGACCCAATGCCGCAGCTTTCAGGGACAGAAGCTGTCATCGCTCAGACCGATCACGGCGACGGTAATACATAGGCGGGGATCTACTTACCGATCCGCGGTCCAACCAGGCCGACATCACCGGCAAAAGCTGCCGAATCGGATAGATGAACCGCCTGACGATATCCGGCATGTCGACGTGCTAGCCTGAAATGTCCTCGGTCGGATGATTGATTGCACCCCTCACCTGCTTGGCGCATCGCGCAAAAACATCCGACGCCTGCATGTCGAGGGTGCGCGGCCGGGGCGAATCCACGCTCAAGTCGCAGATGATACGACCCGGACGCGCCGAGAGCACGACCACGCGGTCCGAGAGGAATATGGCCTCCGAAATGCTGTGGGTGATCATGATGGCGGTGCGGCGCTCCGCCAGCCGGAGAAAGTCTGCAAGTGCAGATTCATCTGGTCACGAGTTCAGCGCATCGAGCGCACCGAACGGCTCGTCCATCAGCAGGAGGCTCGCCTCATGCACCAGCGAGCGGCACAATGCGACACGTTGCTTCATTCCCCCGGAGAGTTCCCAGGGCCGCCGATGTTCGAAACCGCTCAAGCCAACCTTTTCGAGCAGCACGAGTGCCCGGGCGCGGGCGGCCCGCTTGTCGAGACCGCGCATGTCGGCCTGCAGCATAATATTGCCGAGAACTGTACGCCAATCAAACAGCAGGTCCCGCTGGAAGGCAATTCCGACGTCAGTAAGCGGTGCGGACACCTTTCGCTGGTCGACTTCTATGGATCCTTCGCTTGCCGAAATGAGGCCGGCGATCATCATCAGCAAGGTGCTTTTTCCGCAGCCACTGGGTCCGAGGATCGACAGGAACTCGCCACGAGCAATGTCGAGGCTGATGTCGCTGAGCGCTTTGACTGCCTTCTTGCCAGTGCCATAGGTCTTAGCAACATTCGAGAGACTGATATGCCGGTCCGCTGCTGCAGGCGACACAACGTTGAAAGGCTGCGGCAAGCTCAAGGTCCACCTACGAACTCGTTGGTGAAGAACTGGTCGGACGAGGCCGGCGGCTTCATTCCGGTCGCTTCAACGAGTATTGCGGCGGTCTGTTTCCACTCATCGGGTGACTGCCAACCAAATGGTTTGCCGGCGGTCCCCGGCGTGGCAATATACTGCAAGGAATTGAGCAAGGTGGCTTTGATCTGCTGCTCCTTGCCCTGCGCGAGCGGATTTGCTGCCACCAAAGCTGCAACTGCGTCATCAGGATGTTCGCGGGCATCGGTCCAGGCCTTTTGCGTTGCCTCGATGAACTTCCGGACTTTTTCCGGTTGGCTCTGCAGGGTCTTGGTGGCAACGATGATGCCGTGGGACGGCAATACGATGCCGGCGTCGGCGTAATCGACTTGCCGAAATTCTCGATCCCGACCGCGCGCAGCAGAGAACCGCCGGCCGTGCCGTAACTGCCGACGAGATCGCCGTTCCCTTGCGCGAGATAACTGTATTTGATCGAACAGTCGACGGTGGAGACCTTGACGTCCGAAATCGTCATACCGCTAGCCTTCAGGAAGGCAGGTAGATATCTCGCCATGCCGTCCGTCGGACAAACGATAATCCGCTTGCCGCGGATATCAGCCGGTGACTTGATGCCTCTGTCGGCCGGAAAATAAAGCGCCAGCGTCGACTTTTGGAAAATGCCCATCACGACCTTTTCGGGCAGGCCTTGACTGATGAGCTGCGCCACGGTGCTGGCGTCGGCAAAGCCGAAGTCGTCCGACCCGTTACCGACAAGACTCGCGACGGCAGGGGAACCCTTGCCCTCCAGGATTGCCAGGTCGAGACCGGCATCCTGATAATAGCGCCGCGCCACGCCGAGGTAGAACGGTGCATGGTAACCCAGCGCGGTCCAGTCAAGGCGCAGCGTTGCTTTCTGCAAAGCTTCGGCGGCAGGAGCCGGGGTCAAGGCCAGCATGCAAATGCCGACCAGCTGGACGCAAGCCAGGAAAAGCCCTCGCATAGGTTTGATGCTCCGTCTTTGATCTGGAACAATGAAATAAACGATTTACACCATATCGTATACGATAAAGTCGTAGCGTGCACTTCTTTCAGCTCCCTTGCCGGTTTAACGAGCATGTTGATGAAAAATGGAGCGATTACGTATACAATCACGGCCACGCTTGGAGATTCGATCCTGTGACGCTTTCCGATGAGATTTTTCGCGCTCTGGCAAAGGCCATCGTTTCCGGGGATTTCTCGCCTGGACAGCGCCTGGATGAGCCATCCGTATGCCGCCGCTTCGGCGTATCCCGCACGCCGGTGCGTGAGGCGCTCCGTCAACTGAGCGGGACGGAACTCGTTGAGGTGGTGCCCCAAAAAGGGGTTATGGTCAGCCGCATCGACGTCGCGCAGTTGACCGACATGTTCGATGCCCTCGGGGAGTTCGAGGGGTTATGTGCCCGCCTTTGCGCCGAACGCATGACGCCTTTGGAGCGGCGGCGCGTACAGGTGCTTAATGAGGCGCTGAAAAAGTCGATTGGCGAAAAGAATGCGCCGCTCAGCGACCTCAACGAGCAGTTCCACGAACTCATCTACCAAGGCGCTCATAACGAAAGCATCGCCAATGTCACGCGCGGCTTCCGTCAAAGGGTCGCGCCTTTCCGCGTGTTCCAGTTCGTTCCGCATGCAAGCCCCGAAACGTTCCTCGACCATGACCTGATTACCAAGGCGATCGTTGCCGGCGATGCCGCCGGGGCGCACCGCGCCATGCGCGATCACATCACCCATTCAAGTCTCCAGGTCATCGATCATTTCGCGGCAAAGGGTGCGCGCGAAGATGCGGTCATCATCCCAACAGCAAAACGAATGGCTCACACGCGCAAGAAGTAGAAGCTGCTGCCATTGCACGGTTCTTGACAGGCTTCGCATATCGTATACGTTTGCTGCAAAGCGTATACGGAGATGGCAATGCTCGATCTCGCGTGGCCCCGCGACGACTTCTCCCGGGTTCAATATCGGCTCTATCACGACGCTTCGATTTACGAGCAGGAGCACGAGCGCATATTCCGCGGACCAACATGGTCGCTGCTCTGTCTCGAGGCTGAAATCCCCAATAGCGGCGATTTCGTCGCCAGCCACGTGGGCCAGATACCGATCGTCGTGAACCGCATGAAGTCGGGCGCAATTGGCGCGTTCGTGAATCGCTGCGCCCATCGCGGCGCTGAAGTTGTCCGCGAGCCCTACGGAAGCTCCGCGGACTTCACCTGCATCTATCACGCCTGGTGCTATGGCGAGACCGGCGATCTCCTTGGCGTTCCGTTCCGGCGGGGCGCCAACGGCAAGGGCGGGATGCCGCCCGAGTTTGATATGCGTGCGCACGGCCTGACCAAGCTGCGTGTGGCCGTCTGGAATGGCATTGTGTTCGGATCGTTCAGCGCCGATGCGGAGCCGATCGAGGACTATCTTGGCGAGATGATCCGCGAGCACCTCGGCGAGATATTCAGCCGACCCCTGAAGATCCTGGGCTATCAGCGGCAGCGTGTGCGAGCAAACTGGAAGCTTTATCTGGAAAATGTCCGCGACGCCTATCACGGCAGCCTGTTGCACGAATTCAACCGGACATTCGGATTGAGCCGCCTGACCCAAGTATCGGGTGCCTACATGGACGATCGACATCGTCACAGTCTGCTGTTTCAGTACGCAGGCAGCGACGATACCAGCAAGGCTCGCGCCGCCTACGCATCCGATCAGGTTCAACGGACCAATTACCTGACACTGAACGATACGGATATCATCCGTTTCGTGAAGGAGAACCCGCGTGGCATCACCACGCGCATCGTCTCAATTTTTCCGAATGCGGTGATCAATCAGATTTCCAACTGCCTTGCTACACGCAAGGTGCGGCTCTACAAACCGGACGAGTTTGAAATCATTTTCACACTGTTCGGGTACGCCGACGACGACGAAGAAATGACGGCGCATCGAATCAATCAGTGCAACATGGTTGGTCCAGCTGGACTCATCTCGATGGAGGACGCCGAAGCGCTCGAACTTGTTCAGCGCGCCACCGCGCCTGATCAAAGCAAGTTTGGCGTTGTCGAGATGGGCGGCACCGGTGCGATCCAAAGTCTCGATACAAGAGTGAACGAAGTGCCCATCCGGGGGTTCTACTCTTATTACAACGAACTGATGGCCAACGGATCGGGCGCAGCGCGATGAGTGACGCAGCTGCCACCAAAAGGCGCGTCGAGGATTTTATCCTGCGCAATGCCCTCATGATCGATAATGGCCAGTTCGACGACTGGCTGGGCTGCTTTGCCGATGAGTCCCGCTATATCGTGATCCCGCGCGAGAACAAGGTGCGTGGCCTGCCTGGCGCGCTCATGCATTGCGAGAACAAGGCTCGGCTGATCGATCGGATCACCAGCCTGCGCGTGGCCAACAAAATCAATCCGCATTCCGACCGGCACATTCTGAGCGGCTCCCTGATAACGGACATATCCGGCGATATAGCCTCGGTTCAGTCGAGCTTCCTTGTTGTGCAGACCAATCTGTATGGGGCGTCGACGTTGTTTTGCGCAGGCTGCTACGAGGACAAGATCAGGCTTGCGGATGACGATGAGAAGCTTGTCGAGCGCTTGGTCATTGTCAATTCATTCTCTATTCCGACGATGCTCGCCACCCCGCTTTGATAATCCATGCATCCCTCTCAACAGAGCCTTCGCGAAGAGGCAAGAACGGCGGCAAGGGAGGAACAGCGCGTGTTCCTCAATTACACGCAGGAGGAACTCGACCGCAATTTCAACCAGCGTGTCTGGGCGTCGAATGCGCAAGCGGTCATCGCAAGGTACGGCGAACGCAGTTTCGAGGTCCGGAAGCATCTACCACGAGAGACGGCGAGGTACGGCGAGTCGCCGGACGAGGTGCTGGACATCTTTCCCGCCCCCTCGCCCCACGCGCCGATAAACGTGTTTGTCCATGGCGGCGCTTGGCTCAATTTCACCAAGGACGATTATTCCTTTGTGGCGGCGCCACTTGCGGCTGCCGGCATTACGACAGTCGTGCTCAATTTTACCAACCTGCCCAAGGTCTCGCTTCCCGACATGATCGCACAGGTCCGGCGCGGGATCTGCTGGGCGGGACAGAATGCAACGCAGTTTGGCGGTGACCCGCAGGCTTTATGCGTGTCGGCCTGGTCATCCGGCGCGCATCTTGCGGCGATGGCCTTGGTCAATACCGTCGAGGACCGGCTTCCTGAGGGTCTCGTTAAACTCGCATTCTGCGTCAGCGGACCCTACGATCTGGAACCAGTCATGCTGAGCGCCCGCAGCGCTTATGTCAAAATCACGAAAGAGCAGGAGCGCCCGCTCAGCCCGCGCTACAACGCAGCCCATTACGACACGCCGTTTTTCATCGCTTATGCCGAGAACGATACGGACGAGTTCAGACGGCAGTCGCAGGATTTTGCAGCCGCGCTCGACCAGGCGGGACGACTGGCCGGCATCACGCGTTTCGCCAACCTGAACCATTTCGAGTTGGCCGAAACGCTGGGAATTAAGGGTTCGCCGCTATCCGACCTGTTGATCGACAAAATCAGGTCGGCCGTTCGATAGGTGATCGTCGCTGGATGGCGCAAGGAATCGGCCATTCAATAACCGAGGAGGAGATTTATGCCACGTCTACGTCATTTCGCCCTGGTCGTCTCCGACCTTGAGAAGGCCGCAAAATTCTACGAGAGCGTCTTTGAGCTCAAGCGCGTGGGTCAGGAAACTCTCGATTTCGCCGCGGCCGTCTACCTCAGCGATGGCGTTATAAACCTGGCGCTCCTCAACTATTTCGGCAAACGCGGGTCAGGTCTGGATGACGCAAAGACCTTCATCGGCGCCCATCATTTTGGTTTTCAAGTGGAGGATATCGCAGCCATTCAGAAGCGCATCGAAGACGCTGGCGGAACGTTTTTCTTTGATCTGGGCGATGATCAGGAAAAGGAGAACTTTGAGCGCAAATTCAAAGATCCGGACGGCATTATTTTCGACATCTCGAAAAAGGGCTGGCTTGGAGCAACCGGGTAAAGACTCCGGCTTTATGAGCAAATTCCCGACTGTCAAAGCAGGGCGACTTTTCCGTCGAAAGAACGAGGGGTGAAAAATGGCCGCCGACATCGAGATTTACAATCCTTCCGAGCTTGGCGCCCCAATGGGGCAGTACAGCCATGTAACGCGCGTCAAGGCAAACGAGTTTGTGTTCATCGCCGGCATGCTGGCCGGTGACGCGCAGGACAACATCGTTGGCGAGGGCGACTTCGATGCACAAACAACGCAGGTCTTCAAGAATATCGAAGCAGCGTTGCGTTCGGCCAATGCAGGATGGAAGAACGTCGTGCAGTTCACGACTTATCTCGTGCACTCGCAGGATATTCCGAAATTCATGGCGTTTCGGTTGCGCGAGTTTCCCAAGATGTTCCCGGACGGCAAGTATCCGCCGAACACGCTGTTGATGGTTGATCGGTTGGTGAAGGAGCCGTTTCTGGTCGAGGTGCAAACAATCGCCGCGCTATAAGCAACGATCCGAGGCCTCTGGATAGGGGCCGCCCGTCTCACCCGTCCCAGCCGACATTCACATGCGGGACCGACCACTGGGTAACGGCCATCGCGCAAGCACCGGCGGGCCGAGGAACGGGGCCGATAGACAATACAGTCCCGCGTGCGTCGAGAGCCAGATCAGGTTCCGGTCCCATTCGATGAAGACGGCCTCGGTCGTACCGCGGCGCCAGCTCATGTAGTTGTCGATCTCGCCGTCACGTGGCGGAACGAAATACGCCACCTCCCTTGGTTCTGTCGGGTCCGAAATGTCGAACAGGCGCAGGCCGGCGTTGAGATACGACAACGCGACGACATCCGGACGCGCTTTTCCAGGTGCAATCCAGTGCTGCATGACGCGCGAGCTGAATCGTCCGCGCGCCATCGCAAAATCCTTGTAAGGCGCATTCGGATGCGGCTTCGGGCGCGGAAAGAGACCGATGATGCGCGGGTTCGCCGGATCCTTCACGTCGATGACGTAGCTGGTGTGGAACGGCTCGCGGCAGTCGGACTCGAGCGATTCAGGTATCGCGATAACGAGATTCTGCAGCCGCGGGTAGCGCGCCGGATCGGCATTCACAGGCACGACATGGTGATACGGAATGCCGCCGATCGCCTCGAGCGGATGCGTGACCTTGCCGTAAACCTTAGGCTTGCGGATGTCGGACAGGTCGTGGACGTACATCCCGAAATGTCCCCAACCGCCATACCCGATAGTGCCGCCATCCTCGACCCTGACCGGGACGATGCAAGGCGTCCGGTTGCAGGTCCATGAGCATTGATCGCCGGCGAACGGATAGGTCGTGCGATAGAGTTCCTCCTCGTCGAGCCTTTGGCCCGGAACCCACCATCGCGACACCTCCTTCACCTCGGCGGGGTCGGACATATCGACGATCATCAAGCCGTTGCTGTAGACGCGCTCGGTGCTTTCCATGCGCAACTGGTCGTCCCAACCGCAGGCCAGATAACCGTATCGGCCGCCGTCATAGAAAGGACAGTGCACGCCAAAGCCGGTCCGGCCTGTTTCGAATTCATTGAGCAGTTCGGCCTTTTCAGGGTTCGTCACATCGTAGGTCTTGATGCCGCGAAAGCCGGGATCGTTGATCGATTTTTTTGCATACTCTTCGTGATATTTGCCGCGCGGATATTGCTGCGTACCTGGCGTCAGCGGCATCTGGTGCGCGACCACCCGGATCCATTTTTTGAGACGGCTGTTGTACACACAGCTTTGAAACAGACCGACGGTGCTTTCGCCGATGACCGTCGCTTTCGTGGGCTCCGTGATATCCACAAAGCCACCTTGAAAGGCGATCAGGCGACGCTTCCCTTTCGCCCATAGACAGGAATGCTCGTCGCCGAAGATCATCAGATTGATCGATGGGTAGTAAGCGAGGATCTCCATGTTGGAGATGTACTGCTGGCGGTCGAGATAGCTCAAAGCCCCCGCCGGCAGCCGAAACGGCACCGTTCCACCACCCGGCATGACGCTGACCTTCTCGGCATCGGCAAATGTCGAGCTCGCTGCACGATCATTATTCTGGGTCATTGCGGATCCTGGTTGTTCAGAGCTTGCGCTGGTCAATGCCGAACTTGTCCGCGAGCCAATCGATCATCAGCTCCTGGCCGAGCGTCGGATTGTCATGCTGGCAATGCTCGGCCCCCGTCATGTCCGCTTCGACCAAAATGAAGGTGACATCAACACCAGCCTTCTTGGCATAGTCATAGCCTTCACGCGCGGCCTGGACGCCCAGCACGTCATGCCCGCCGTGCAGAATGAGATACGGACATTTCATGTTCTCGAATACGCCGCGCATGTCGAAGCGCTTGGTCTTCTCGGCAACGCCTTTCATCGAGTCCGCGCCGAACACCCACTTCATGTGGCTGGCGAGACCATGATTCTCCGCGCGATCCTTGTACCGGTCATAGAGGCTGAGCACGCCGCCATGCGAGATCGCGGCCGCCAGGCGCGGCTCCATGGCCCCGGCGCGGGCCGCGTAGTAGCCGCCGAGCGATGAGCCCGACACGGCGATCCGACTCATGTCGACGTCGTCGCGGGTCGCCAGCCAATCAATGCATTTGCCAACGGGCACCTCGTAATCAAATCGTGTGGTGAGGCCGTGCCGCCGCAAGGTCGCGCCCTGTCCGGGGCCATCCATCAGCAAGACAGACAGCCCGCGCTGCAGGGCACCACGTCCAGTCATGAACCAGAGCTCATCCTTGAATAAATCGAGGCCGCCGAAGGAGATCAGAACCGGCTGCTTGCCGCGGCCGAACGGTGAGCGGATGAAATAGCCGGCCATCGGCTTGCTCGGTTCATAAGGCACTTCGACGGCCTCACCCTGCGGGCAGGTCCAGCGTAGAAAGCTGCGCGTGGCTTTCTCGCATTTCTCGAACGTCGGCATTCGCCGCGGGTCATCGGGCTCGAGCCAGAACTCGGCCGAACGGTACATGTCGGCCGCGCGCAAATAGCAATTCATCGCCGTCTGGATATGACCCTTGGCCTCCTCGGCCTCGCCGCGCTTCATGTTGGCGTCGGCAACGACCAACCACTCCTTGTGCCAGCTATCATAGTCGCCCGGGATCATCCGGCTCGCGGCCAGGAAACTCTCGGATACCGTTCCCCCACCCTCCTGCGTCTCGCCGAGGGCGCGACGGAATTGATAGGACGGCCACGGAAAGCTCGGCCAGTGATGCCAGCCATAGGGCTCGTAATGCGGAAAGGTGTCGAAGACTTCGGAGTCGATGAGCTTTGTCTCGCCCACAGTCACGGCCATGCCTCCCCTCGAGACCCCGTTCATTCGATGCAGATAACGGAGATGGTGTCAGGTGGTGCGCATGCCCCAGCGCACGATGGTCTTCTCTTCGACCCAGTCGAAGAACCAGTTTTCCGAGACCCAGCCGATCATGGCGATCGTGATCATGCCGCAGATCATGATGTCAGGACGAAGCTGCCAGCGCGCGTCGTCGATCAGGAAGCCAAGTCCGGTGATCGATGAGATCATCTCCGCGCCGACGATGACGCGCCAGCCGACGCCGTAGGTCAGCCGCATGCCGGTGATGATGTAGGGCAGCGAGCCGGGAATCAGGATCCGGCGGGTGTAGAGGCTGCGGGATGCGAGATAGACTTTCGCCACCTCGGTGTATTGCCCGGATAGCGTCTGCACGCCGGTCATGGTGTTGAACATGATCGACCAGATCCCGGAGAAGAAGATCACGAACACGGTCGAGGTGAACCCGACGCCGAACCACAGGATTGCCAGCGGAATCCAGGCAATGCCGGGAATTGGGTAGAGCAGCCGACAGAGCGGCAAAAAGGCCGCGCGCGCGGTCGGCGAGGCACCGAGCGCAAGCCCCGCCGGGATGCCAACCAGCGCGGCGAAAAACACACCGGTGATCTGCCGTCCGACGCTGGCTGCCGTATTGGTCAGCAGCTTGCCATTCGCGATCAACTCCTGAAAGGCGAGAACCACTTTCCAGGGTGACGGGAAGGCCCATGTTGGCATCAGGCCCGAGCCGATAGACGATTTCCCAAATAACGATGAACGCAATGATGGTCGCGATACCTAGCCAGCGTTCGCGTGCGGGCCGCCATCGCCGTGACGATGCGGCAATTGCTTCTTCCGCGGCGGCAGCTTCAGCGACCGCAACTTCGTCGACGACATTCTTCGCAAAGGACACGTCCGCCATTGTCAGGCTCCCGCCATCAGGTCGGCCTCTTCGAGGGCGGCCGCGCGCGCGATCTCCTCACCCAGCACCGCCCGCACTTCGCGCTGACGCTGGTTCATGTCGACGCTGGCCATATCGCGCGGACGCAGCTCCGGCACCATGACGATCTGCTTGACGCGGCCAGGCCGCGCCGTCATCACGGCGATCCGGTCCGAGAGATAGATCGCCTCCTCGATCGAGTGCGTCACGAAGACGACGGTCTTGCGGTATTCCCGCCAGATGCGCAGCAACTCGTCCTGCAGCAACTGACGGGTCTGCGCATCGAGCGCTCCGAAGGGCTCGTCCATCAGCAGCAGCGACGGATCGACCGCAAGCGCCCGCGCGATGGACACACGCTGCTTCATTCCGCCGGAGAGCTGGTGTGGAAAGCGCTCGGCGAAGTCCGACAGTCCGACCACCTTCAGGAGCCGGCTAGAGACCTGACGCCGCTCGGCCGGCGGAAGCTTGCGCGCTTCGAGCCCGAATTCGACGTTGTCGCGCACGGTCATCCAGGGAAACAGTGCATAGTCCTGAAAGACCACCGCGCGTTCGGGGCCGGGGGCACTCACCGCCTTGCCGTTGATCGCGATCCGACCAGAGGTCGCCGGGATCAGGCCGGCAATGATCTTGAGCAGTGTCGATTTTCCACAGCCCGACGGACCGAGCAGGCAGATGAACTCTCCCTCCGCGATGCGCAGGTTGATATCGACGAGCGCCGGCGTCTCCGAACCCTGCGAAATGTAGGTCTTGTTGAGGTTCTCGACCGTCAGCATCGGCTGTCGCGCTCACTTCAGCTTTTCATAGCCGGGATAGCCGGGATAGCTGTCAGCCAGGCTCGTATCGACGACATCTTCGTAGACCACCGGCTTCTGCAGCAGACCGTCCTCCTTCATCCAACCAATCAAGGCATCGATCCACGAACGTGGCGGCTTGTCATATTGCCAGCCGCAATTGTCGTACGACTTCTCCAGGAGAGACGTATCGATATTCGGGGTGTAGTGCTTGAGCACGTCGAGGCCGACCTTCTTGTCGGTCTTCATCAGATGAACCGCATCGAGATGCGCCCAGACCAGCCGCTTGGCGAGCTCCGGGTGCTCCTTCATGAACTTGGGAGTCATGATCATGCCGTTGCGCAGCATGTCCGAACCGAGCTTGGTTTTGTCGATCAGGTCGTCGGCGGGCAGCAGGAGTTTGGCGCCCTTGTCGACCGCATTGGTGCCGTAAGGCTCGAACGGAAACGCCGCCGCGATGTCGCCCGTTATCAATGCAGACGCGACCTCCGGCACTGGAACGAGCGCGAGCTGAACGTCCTTCTCCGACAGGCCGAAGCGCGGCAGGATCTGCTTGGTCAATGTCAGATACTGGACGTCGAACTTCGTGACGATGCCGATGCGCTTGCCCTTGATGTCGGCCCACGATTTGACCTTCGGATCGGCCACGATCATCGCGCAATTGGCTGATGACGCCGCGACGATGATATTGCCGATCCCGGCGGAGAAATACCGGATCGCCGATGCATACTGATTGTAGCCGACGTCGAAGTCACCGATCGCCATCATCTGGTTGGAGCGCTGGTAGTTGCCCCCCATGAAGTCGACCTGGACGCCGTATTTGTCCCATAGCTTGGTGTATTCGGCGAGGAACGGCTGGATGTGATCATATCCGGGAGCGCCGGCAACCAGGCGAACCTTGTATTTGTCAGGCTGCTGCGCCAGCGACGCGTTCGCCACGGCGATGCTTGCGCACAGTCCGGCGATCAGAGCCTTCATCTTCATGGGAGTACACCTCGATCTAAATATTTGGTCTGAGCGAACGAATGACGACGTGTGGCTACTCCGCGGCCATATGGTTGACCGTCGGCGTGCATTCGGTGATGCGCCTGACGTCGGCCCAGGCCCGCGTCATGTCGTCGAGCGCGGCAACCTCATGGGCAGCGATCTGTTCGAGAACCGCACCCGCCTTGGCCAGGTCCGCCTCGTAGCGCAGCACCTTGAAGAGATCCGATGACGCCTGCATGTGCTCGGCCGCCGACGCCGTTGCCGCCGTCTCGAGCCCGCGTATGCCGAGCTCCTTGGTGACGCGGCGCAGATAACCGGCCGCACCAGCACGGCCGAGCACGCCATGGTTTGGAATGTTGCCGCGCACGAACAGCGGAATTGGATCGCCGTTCGGGCCGAACGTATCCTTGACCTTGCCGGCCCTGATCAGGGCCGCGAACGCGGCCATCCCCGGCGCGCCGGTCTCGAAGCGCGGGATCTGCCATTGATTGCCGAACAAGGCATACGGCTTTGGATATTCGCCGGACAAAATTTTCAGATTGCGGCGAAAGGAATGACGGATCGACTTTGCGATGTCCCAGTCGGGATCGCGCTCCGGCTCGACCCACACCATGAGGTAGGGCCCATAGCCGTCATGCAGGCTCCATTCGCCGCCGAACGGGTGGTGATGCTCCCAAGGCTCATAACCGCCGGGACCACGTTGCGATGATTGCTCCCACGCGGTGCGGAAGACATCGATCGGCGCCTCATAGCGCGCATGCGGCATCACGTCGTTCGGTTCGAACACCGTAACCGTGCCGCGGTCGAGATCGTAGCCGGCGATCACCACGTGATGGCCGAACCCGGTTTTGCCCATTGTGTCGTGCTGGAACTTCAGCCGCGGCGAGCTCTTGGCGCCGTAGGGCAGCATCAACGAGTAGTGCAAACCGACCTGCACGGGAATGCCGCGGTCGACGAGACCCCGGAGCTTCGCGAATGCCTCCTCGAAGCCGCCTTCATGGTCCTGTTCCCAGTGGCCGTGATAGCCGAGGGCGCGCGGCGTGTATTCCCAGATCTCGTGGAAGGCGCCGGCGCCACCGTTGAAGGCGGGCGCCCCCCATACCGGCGTCCAGCGAAACGAGAAACCATCGCCCGAGGTGCCGTCGGCAAACAGCACATCGCTTTCGCCGTGCAGGCGGAACATGCCGAGCAATCCGGTGAAGTAGCAGCGGCCGGAATTGCCGTGCTCGGGATAGCCCTTCGGCCCCATCCAGGTCATCGAGTAGTAGGCGTCATCATACGGCTTGACCACAGACATCGGAACGTCCTCGCCGGAGGTTCTTTGAGTTCAGATCAGCGGGTTCATCACCTTCTTGCGCAGCTCGCGCTCATCGATTCCAAACACATCGGCAAGCCAGTCAGCCATCAATTCCTGACCGATGGTCGGATTGTCATGCTGGCAATGATCCGCGCCGGTTTCGTCCTCGGTCACGAAGCGAAGCGTGACATCGACGCCCTTGGACTTGGCGTAGTCGGCAACCCTACGCGCCGCCGCGACGCCGAGCACATCGTGACCGCCGTGAACGATGAGATACGGACATTTCATGTGATCGAGATGGCCTTCGAGCACGAACGGCTTGGCCTTCTCCATCGCCTCTTTCATCGAGCCAGCGCCGAACACGGTCTTGATATGATCGGCGAGGCCGTGGTCTTCCTTTGCGCCGGCCCACAATTCCGGAATCGACCAGATCGCGCCATGCGAGATGGCCGCCGCCAGGCGATGCTCGTAACAGCCGGCGCGCGCCGCGTAATATCCACCGAGCGAGGAGCCGCAAACCGCGATCTTCGCGGGATCGATATCGTTGCGCGTCAGCAAATAGTCGATGCACTTCCCGATCGGCACTTCATAGTCGGGCCGGGTCGGAATCCTGTGACGGCGCAGCGTCCCGCCCTGGCCAGGGCCGTCAATCATGAGCACCGAGATGCCGCGCTGGAGCGCGCCGTGCGCCTGCATGAACCACATTTCGTCTTTGATGGAATCCAGGCCTCCCATGCAGATCAGGACCGGCTGCTTGCCGGTGTCGAACGGCGCCCGGACGAAATAAGCGAACAGCGTCTTGCCGTTCTCATACGGAATCTGCAGGACCTCACCCGCCGGCTTGAGGTTCTGAATGAACTTGCGCGAGCATTCCTCCATGTCGGTGAACGCTTCGAGCCGGCGCGGATCGGAATATTCAAGCCAGAACTCGGTGTGGCGATAGTAGTTGGCCGCGCGCAGCCAGCAGTTCATTGCGGTTCGTATATGGCCTTTGCCGAACTCCTGGTCACCACGGGCCTGGTTGAAATCCGCAATCCGCTTCCATTCCCGGTGCCAGCTCTCTTTGTCCCCAGGGATCATGCGACTGGCGGCAAGGAAACACTCGGAGACGGCGCCACCGCCCTCCTGCGTTTCGCCGAGCGCGCGGCGGAACTGATAGCTCATCCACGGATATTTCGGCCAATGGTGCCAGCCGTAAGGCTGATACAGGCCGTGCGTCACGTCCGTGACCTGATCGATCAGAAGCTCTTCCGCCATAACCGCCGCAACTCCCGCCACTCTTCGTTGTCACGCGCGTCGGCGCGCGGAGCTGGCGAACGCTAGCAGGTTTTCCCGCCTATTCAAGTCGCTTGAATTTTGTTCACTATTGCTTTCATATTGGGCAAGCGGCCTATGAGAGGCCACTGCACACGTGGGCGAGAGATGCTGAAGAAGACGAACCACCCCGGCAGAGAAATGGTCGATCTGTCGCGCGGGCAAAATCACTATCTCGGCGCGAAGCTGCGGCACACGCGCATGACCAAGGGATTGCGGCTGCGCGACCTCGCCGAAAAGGCCGAGTGCTCCGAAAGCATGCTGTCGAAGATCGAGAACGGCCGCGCAGTTCCGTCGTTGAAGATCCTGTACCGGATTGCCGAAGCACTGGGGCTGACGGTCGGACAGTTGTTCGCGCAGCCGGCGGAGCCGAATGGCCTCGTATCACGCGACGGCGAACGCCCCATCGTGCATGCGGACCCGCTGCGCAACGGCCCCGGACTGACGCTGGAGCGGCTGATCCCCTACCATCAGTCCCACCTTCTCCAGGGGAGCATCCACAACATCGCGCCGGGCGGCAGCGGCGGTGGCCTCGTCTCTCACCAGGGCGAGGAAGTCGCCTATATTCTCGAAGGCGAAGTCGAGTTCATCGTCGGCGACGAGCACTTTCTGCTGAAGCCCGGCGATTCGATTTGTTATCGATCGGAGCAGCCGCACGGATATCGCAACGACGGCGATGGCCACGCAAAGCTGATCATCGTCAACACACCGCCGAGCTTCTGAACAGCGACGCCAGCACTGATTGCTTGTTATTCAAGGCGCCTTAACCTGCGAGCGATACCAATCGAGAATCTCGGCACCGGTCCACATCACCGCGCCTTCGTGCCCGAGAATGTAATCGTACAGCATCTCGAGATATTTGATCCGGTGCGGCACGCCCGTCAGGTACGGATGAATGGAGATCGCCATGACCCGGGGCGCCTTGGCGCCGTCGAGATAAAGCCGGTCGAATTGATCGCGGCCACGGCGAAAGATCTCATCCGACGGCTGTTGCTGCACGGCGCTGATCACAACATCGTTGATCTCGACCGTGTAGGGAACGGACACGATGTCGCCATGGCGCGTCTTCAAGCTGACAGGCTGCTCGTCGAGTACCCAATCGGCGACATACTCTATTCCCGCCTCTGCCAGATGGTCGAGCGTCTCGTCAGTCTCGGTCAGCCCCGGGCTTTCCCAACCGCGTGGCGGCTTGCCGGTAAATTTTTTGATTGCAGCAATCGTATCGGCGATCGCCGCCTTCTGGTCGTCGACCTTGTGCATCGGCTTCTGCACAAAACCATGGCCCATGAAATCCCAGCCGGCGTCGCGAGCGGCTTCGCATGCTTCGGGATAAAGCTCACAGACCGAACCGTTGAGTGCAAACGTGGCTTTCAGTTTGCGGCTGCCGAGCACGTCGATGAAACGCCAGTAGCCGACGCGCATGCCGTACTCGTGCCAGGCCCAGTTCGGAACATCCGGAAGCAGCGGCTGCCCCATCGGCGGCGGCAGCACGGCGCGCGGCATAGCGCCGGCCGGACTCCAGTTCTCGACATTGACGATGGTCCACACCGCCACCCGCGCATCATGGGGCAGCCTGAGCAGGGGCCGGCGATGGATCGGAACATAGGGCAGTCGCTTGCGGACGCTCTCGCCGACCGATTCGGTCATCTTCTGTCCCTCACCCTACGCAGCGCTTTTGTCGACCGCAGCGAACATGCCGAGCTTTTGGATTTCACTGGTGTCGAGCACGAAGCCGAACGCGGTTTTGATGCAGAGCAGGCCGGCTTCGTGCAGCGCGGGTCCATCCATGGTTTCAACGCAGTCCTTCACCACGATCACGGCGTAGTCGCGCACGTTGGCCGCAGTCGTCGTCGCCAGAACGCAGGAATTGGTGTTCACGCCGGTGATCAGCAGCGTATTGATACCGTGCGCCCGCAAGGTGAACTCGAGGTCGGTGCCGAGGAAGCAGTCGTAACGCTTTTTGGTGTCGACGACGAAGTCACGCTGCCGGTCATACAGTTCCGGGATGATCGCAACACCGGGCATGCCGGCGATGTTGTGGCGCAGCACATTCTTGCGGGTGGCCTTGGGATCCTCGGCACGCGTACGCCAGAATGGATTGCAGGCGATCTCCGCGACATCACGATACTGCGTCAACAAATGGATGACCGGGATGTTGACGCCGCGCGCCCATTCGAACAGGCGCTTGTTGGCGGCGATCACCTGCCTTGCAACCTCCGGCGAGGTCGGCATGGTCGCGACATCCATGTCAAGATGACCGCGGTGCAGATCAATCGCGACGATGGCAGCCTTGGGGTGATCGACGCCGAGTTTCATGCTGATGCTTCCTTTGGATCATCGCGGGCGGCAATTTGCGATACATCCCGTAGACGAGTTCAAAAGGAATGTATGCATTTTTAGCTGGCTTACTGAGTACCCGATTGAGCAACACTTGTTCAGTCGGCTAAACATAGCGCGTTCGACAACAAAAATGAGAAAGGCGGAGCGTGATGTCAATGAGCAAGCGTCTACGCGGCGTTTTCGCGGCTGTCGCCACGGCCTCGACTGCCGACCGTGAAGTGGACTGCGCCAAGTCGATTGCGCTCGGGCATTATCTGCTCAGCAACGGGTGCGATGGCTTGAACGTGTTGGGGACCACCGGCGAGGCGACGTCGCTCTCGTTGGAACAGCGCCGGCAGTTGATGACGGCCTACGCAGAATCAGGGGTCGTCCCCTTGGCTCGTTGCATGGTCGGTACCGGTGCCGCTGCGGTCAGCGACGCGATCGCGCTGACACGACATGCTGCGGATCTCGGCTTTGCCGCCGCACTGCTGCTGCCGCCGTTCTACTACAAGGGCGTTCCCGACGACGGTCTCATCGCTTATGTCGACGCGATCGTTTCCGCGACGGCCGCAAGGCCAATCCCGCTTTATCTCTATCATTTCCCGGCTCAGTCTGGCGTCCCTTGGCACCCCAGACTCGTGCGCCGGCTGATCGAGACATTCGGAGACAGGTTATCCGGACTGAAGGATTCCTCCAGCGATATGTCCTATGCCCGCGAGGTGGCTGCCATCTCGCCGAATTTCGACGTGTTTCCGTCTACCGAAGCCGTTCTGCTTGAAGCCCGCGAGGGAGCATTCGCGGGCTGCATTTCTGCCACGGCCAATCTCAATGCCGATCTGTGCGGGCGCGCCTGGCGCGACGGTGATAAGGCCGCCTACGAGGCGGCCGTCACGATCCGCAAATTGTTTGACGGGAAAGCGCTGGTACCCGGGATCAAGGCCCTGCTCGCCCACATTCACATGGACCCAGAATGGAAGCGACTGATGCCGCCGTTTGCGCCGTTTCCAGACGCGGACAGCAGAGAGGTGGTGACCGCATATGATAGGGTGAGAGCAACGTGACGGAGGAAAGTGCACCCTACCCTGAGTGCAACGCTCATGCTTTTTCGATCTTTTATGGCTTGCGTTCGAGTTGTTGTTCTGACCGCCATACTTGGCGTGATCGCCTTCGTCATTTATGACAATAGCAGATCAAATCGAGGGACTGCAAATACGGCGGTGTACATCGTTCCAAAGGCTGGAGACACGGCCACCCTAAACAATAACGCCGTCGGGTGTCCGAATGCCGATGATGCGTTGAAAATCAAAGATCTGCTGCGAAGCTTTACCGATAGACAGCCTGCCGCAACATATTCGGTGGAGCATGGTTGTGCCGTGCTCACCAAGTCGAAAAATTACACGATCCGCGCCTACTCAGCTCGACACGCAGCAGTATGTCTAGACCTCCCCAATCAAAAGCCATGCTACTGGACAACCATTGATGGACTAACAACGAAATAGAGCAACCTCATTAGGCCACCAATTTGACCGGTAGTATGTAGCTTTATCTGTACGCCCCGGATGGTTGGCCGATCCGCGGACGCGTTGCAAATCAGCAACATAGCGAGGAAAAACCTCACCCGACGCGGAACCTTCCCTCCCAGGGACCGTTGCCACTCGCCACTGGCTAGGATCACCCCGGCAGATGCCGGTGGCTGAGAGGCAGTCGTGAACAACCTAGGGAGAGCGGCTGTGGCGCAGCCCTTACCAGCAACTCGCACGCAAAACGACGATATTACCGACACCACCATTCGCGACATTCTTCACGCTGAAACAATGCGCGCAGCCGAGAGCGCGCTGCAAGGCGCTCGTCAAACGATCGAGCGGTCGCGAGAGCTGACGGCCCACGCGAACCAGATACTGGCCAGGAAATAGCCCCCGGCTCTGAGGCTCTCTTGGTGCTCGCCGCGTGACGGCTACCCCCATACCTGATCCGCTACTTCCACAATACGGGCGAGCTTTCGCTCAATGAGCTAGGCAATCAGGCTATGGGTGCCGTTGGCAAATAGATCTTCTACGCGCACTGGCCGGGTAATGATCCCTTGCGCGCTCGCATGCCCGATAAGATTTTCAATGACCTTCCGGTTCGGCGCGATACCGTACGGCAGGGGATCGCCGGCGATCTCCATTACGCGCTCGTGCATCTTGTCGACGGCGGTCGGTTTCTCGATCTTGCGGCCCTTGAGGCGCTCGATGTACTGGCGCTTCGCCTCGGCAAAGACTTCAAACGCGTCGCCCGCGAGATCGGGGTGCTTGGCCAGTAGCTCGTCCTTGATCACGATGGTGTGGTTGATCGGATAATGCCCACGCTCGCGCAGCGCCCTGAGACCGGCCTCGAGCGCATCAGGAATGAGCGGCGCCACATCGGGATGATCAACCTCGACGCCGATGGCGCCGGCGAGCTCGCCGGACATCAGCATGTCCGCCATGGTCTTACCGGCCGCGATCGGCACCACGTTGGCAGGTGCGCGATATTCCGCCACGTGCTCATCGCCCGACAGGATCCAGGTGATCTTCTTGAGGTCGACGCCGTGCTCCTCGGCCAGGATGCTGCGCGCCCACACACCGGTAGTCACGGTGTATCCGCGATTGACACCGATCTTCCGGCCTTCGAGATCTTTTGGCGTGCGGATTCCCGCCTTGGTGTTCACCAGAATGGCGCCGTGATGAAAAGCGCGCACGATGAACACCGGGATTGCGGTCATTGGTTTGCGGTGCTCCTTGGCGCAGATGTAGGTAGTGATCGCCATCTCGCAGATGTCAAATTCGTTGCCGCGGACCATGCGCCGGAACGCTGCGATCAGCGGATCGACCTCCTCGAACGCGAATGCGAACGTCCGTGGTGTCACGGAGCCATTCTTGAGCGCCTGGTTGTTGCCCTGGGTGCGTGTAACGGTCTTGAGCTTGGGTAGATTCATGGGCGTGATCTCGTTTTGCAGTGCGCAACCACCGGCTTTCACCGATTGACAGAGGTCTGACGACTTCTAAAATCCTGGACGTTAAATAACAAAGCTTACTTTGCAAAATACGAAACGCCAGGGCAGGAGAACCCCATGCTGCAGAAAGTACGCTCATCGATGATGAATGCGGTGCACGACCTACCGCTCTTGGTCGCGCGCGACGAAGGTTTCTTCCGCGACGAAGGTCTCGACGTCGAGATCCTGATGACGCCCGGTTCGGGGCAGCATGCTTCCGATCATCGTGCGCTGCGCGATGACATTTTCAAACGCACGCTCGAAGCGTCCTACGAGGAAGGCCAGTGCGACCAGTTCCGCATGTGTGAGTGGGGCATCATGAAGCGGGCGGTCGAGTCCAACGTCGAAAGCGGGCATCGTCCGGCCAAGATCGTGGCGCTCGGCTCCGCCATGTCGAGCTTCGCCATCGTGGTCGATCCGAAGTCCGGCATCTACGAGCCGGAGCAGCTGCGCGACGTTCCGATCGGCGTGAGCCCGTTCAACGGCTCGCATTTCACCATGCTCAAGATGATGGAGGGCTTCATCACTCGCGATCATATCAAATGGGTGTTTGCCGGCACGCATCGCGAGCGACTCGATGCCCTGCGCGACGGCAAGGTGAAGGCTGCCAGCCTCCAGGAGCCGTGGATCAGCGTCGCCGAGAAGCAGGGCTGCCGCATCCTGATCGAGTTCGCATTCGACCCGCAGCGAGGCGGCGGGCGACGAGCTCGATGGCCCTACACTCGCCAAGATGTTCCGCGCGGAAGCGCGCGCAGCAGAAGCGATTGACAAGCACCCCGAGACATTCGCGCACTACCTGCTGGCGGAAGCCGGCGGGCTGATCGAGCTGAAGGATCTCAAGCTGTCGCGGCTCTTGAACGCGCCGCCAACGCCCTATACGCGCGAGCGGTTCAACGACAATTATCAGTGGACGCTTGGCTGGGGTCTGGTGCCTCCTGGCGCGACCTACGAGAACACGGTCGACAACCGGGCTTGGCAGTAAGCCATAGCGCAAGTTACTGCTTGGCGCCGGCAATCTCGCCGGCGCCGTCTTTGTTATGTCCAGATGCTCAAGCCCGAAGCCAAATCCTATACTTAATGCAACGACGCGTGTGCCGCTTTACAACGCCGATCGCAGCCCAAGCGAGCCAAGGCTGTGCAGCGATCACGTTAATGTGGTTCCATGAACTGAACGGCGGGCATTTTTCTCCGAACCCAAACCAATCAGTTCGTGGGGATTGTGTCGCACTTTCTTCGTCGTGCTCGCGTGATGTACACTGCGCCGAGCCTGCCCAAAGCAATAATATTCTTTTTTCGGTGCAACGGCTGTTAGCGGCCCGTGGCTCCGACACCCCTGCAGGTCACTCATGCAGAAATCGTGTTCATGCAGGCGATTGCCAGCGCACGCCGGGCGTGACTATCTGAGGGTGAAGCAATTCCTGGAGCCTTCAGATGACGGATTCGCCCGAGTACACGCCGCCAAAGGTCTGGACCTGGAACAAGCCGAGCGGCGGCCAGTTCGCCAGCATCAACCGCCCGATCGCCGGACCGACGCACGAGAAGGATCTGCCGGTCGGCCGTCATCCTCTGCAGCTCTATTCGCTGGCAACGCCGAATGGCCAGAAGGTGACGATCTTGCTCGAGGAGTTGCTCGCGCTCGGCCAGAGCGGCGCGGAGTACGATGCGTGGCTAATCAAAATCGGCGCGGGCGAGCAGTTCGGCAGCGGCTTCGTCGCCGCGAACCCAAACTCCAAAATCCCGGCACTGGTGGACCGCAGCGGTACGACGCCGATCCGCGTTTTCGAATCCGGCGCGATCCTGCTCTACCTCGCCGAAAAATTCGGTCGGTTCCTGCCAACGGAGCCAGGCCCGCGTGCCGAGAGCCTGTCATGGTTGTTCTGGCAGATGGGAAGCGCCCCGTACCTGGGAGGCGGATTGGGACACTTCTACGCCTACGCCCCGACCAAGATCGAATATGCCATCGATCGCTTTGCCATGGAGGTGAAGCGCCAACTCGACGTGCTGGACCGCCGTCTGGCCGAGGCCGAGTACGTCGCGGGCAGCTCCTACACCATCGCCGACATCGCAATTCTGCCGTGGTACGGCGGTTTGGTGAAAGGCTGGCTCTATGGCGCTGCCGAGTTCCTGAGCGTGCAGGACTACAAGAACGTCCATCGCTGGGCGGACATGCTGCTGGAACGCCCGGCCGTGCAGCGCGGGCGCCGAGTCAACCGCATCTCCGGCGAGCCCTCCTATCAATTGCCCGAGCGCCACGACGCGAGCGACTTTGACGCCAAGCCGGAGGCGAAGCTTGCCGAGGTGAAGTGAACCAGGGGCGGCCGATTGGCTTGCCAACATTGGATGAGCGTCAGCAGCAGTGGTTACCCGCCCATCGCCTCGTTCTTCCACACGTCCCACGAGTCGCCCAGCCGCTGCGGGTCGAGCATCTCGTCCTCCGCGATGTATTTGATTGGCTTGCCGAACGACAGCGCGGTGGCGAGCTGCTTGGCGTTGATCTCGGTGTAGAGCGCGCGATGAACGACGCGCGGGATGTCGGCTGCCACCACGAGATTGCCATGTCCACGCATCAGCGCCACCGGCTTGTCGCCCAGCACCTTGGCAAGCGTCGCGCCCTGCTCATTGTTGGTGATCAGGAGGCCCTTGGTGCGACTGACGTTGTGGAAATCGAAGACGGGGCACCCGCAGGCCAGGAATGAAGCGACGCTCGAGATTGCGCGCAGCGGCTGGTCGGTCACCGAGAACGGGATGACGGTCGGCGAATGGCTGTGCACCACGGCGTTGACGTCGGGGCGCGCCTTATAGGCGCAGCCGTGGATGAAGCGCTCCAGAAAGCAGCGCCGGTCGCGTTGATCCACCGGGTTGGAGTCGAGGTCGAACTCCATGATGTCGTCGATCGACACCATCGCCGGTGCCCGCGCGCGCGACATCAGATAGCGCTGCGGATTGCTCGGGTGCCGCATCGAGACGTGGCCCCAGGCGTCGAGCACGCCGTGATGCGCGAGGATGCGGCTTGCGGCGACCAGATTTTCGATCAGCTTGGCGTCGACCGGCCCGGCGGAGGAAAGCGTCGTGTCAGACATTGGGTCCCCTTCAACTTATCTGTAACCCGGCCGCTCGGCGACCGAGATCTTGCAACGACCTCTCGCGTCGAAGGTCGATATATCGCATTTCGCACATTCTATTATTCATATTCGAGATTCGTTGCGCACTTGGCCTTTCGTACGCTTTGGCGTTGAAATCCCCACGACGCGCCCCAGCGCATCAAATCCTTGGTGAGTTCGGTCGGCAGGTCCTACGCTGCCGCTGTGGTCACACATACAACCAGCAGCAAGGTGTACGTTGCGAGCGTCAAAGTCCGACCTGATGTCCCGCCCTGTTTTCCCGCGCATACTGCGCGAGGGCAAGGAACCGGTATAGACCGTGAACGAACTTCCCGTAGGGAAAGGTGAGAAATAGCGCGATCACGACGCCGAGATGCACGGCGAGCGTGATGCCCATCGCTGGCGTGGCGCGTAAAGCCAGCAGTATCAGCCCCGTGCCTCCAGCCAGCAGTAGCATCACCAGAAAAGCGACGTCCATGCCGAAGCGTATTTCGTCGAGGAACTCAGGGGCGCGCTTGAACTTGGCGATGAGCAGGCCGATTGAGCCGACGACAAGACCAAGGCCACCTACCGTGCCAAGCACGACGGGAAGATCCCACCACGGATAGGGCGCCTCGCGGCCCAGCAGATAGTGATAGAGGGTTGCCACCGAGGTTGACGCGAAACAGAGCAAGAAACCGTAGAACGTTGCATGATGATAATATTTGCGCCGGTCGGTGGGCTCGTCATCGTCGTTCATGCACCCAGCATTGCCACCGTCGAGATAGCGTAAGCGGGCAGCGTCCTTCGCGGCTTGCAAAAAAGCGGAGAAGCCGGCGGCGGGCGTGTTGCCGACAATGTCACGCCAGAAGGAGCGCATCGAGAAGACCAGCGCCAGCACCGCATACGCAAACACTGCGCCGAACAAAAACGCCATCGCGTTATGCGGCATCAGCTTATAGAAAGCGCCGGGGCCGACATGCGTACCGAACAGCAATGCCGGATCGAGATAGGCGACGAAGCCGCACCCGAAGACCGCCATGCTCAATGCAGCAACAAGACTGATTGCCAAGCCGTTACGTGCGAACAGGCCGGACAGCGCGCGCGGCCAGGCATAAGCGCGATAGCTGTCCGCGCGCACCTGCGCCAACGTGCGCGGCACGTTGATAGCGAACTCGTGCGGTGGCGAGAACTGGCAATCCGAATAGCAGGCACCGCAGCCATGGCAGAGATTGGCGAGGTAATTCAGGTCGCCGTCATGGAACAAGCGTCGGCGTTCCATTGCCGGAAACACTGCGCAGAGACCCTCGCAGTAGCGGCACGAATTGCAGACGACCATCAGCCGATCGGCTTCGCGCAACGCCTCCGTCGAATGCGTTGTGGTCGTATGCATGTCAGTTGCGCGCATTCTTCGCCGCCCCCCGCCCCGCCATTCGCCCGGAGACGCTTCCGATCGTCATGCCGATTCCGGCGGCGTAACCCTTGGTCAGAACATTTCCAGCCATGATCTCACCCGCCGCAAACATGTTCGCCGCCGGTGTCCCGCCTTGCATCAGCATACGCGCCTCGAGATTCACGCGGACGCCGAGATAGGTGAAAGTAATGCCCGGGCGCACCGGATAGGCATAGAACGGTGTGGTTTCGATCTTGCGGGCCCAATGCGACTTGGGCGGCGTCACGCCCTCCGTTCGGCAGTCGTCCAGGTCCGTGTGGTTGAACGTACCCGGTCGTACGCCCGCGTTGAAGTCCGCGATCGTTTTCTCAAGGACGTCGCCGTCAAGGTCGAGTTTCTGGGCAAGCTCGCGCATGCTGCCGGCCGCGATCGGCGGAAACAGCGAGGGCATGAACAAATTCAGCGATGTCGCATCGAAGATGATGTAGGCAATCTGGTCGGGCTGCTGCGCAACCAGACGGCCCCAGATGGCGTAGCGCTTGGGCCAGATGTCCTCGCCCTCGTCGTAGAAGCGCACGGCATTCTTGTTCACGACGACGCCGAACACCACGCAATCGAGCCGCGTGATGATGCCGCCGTCATATTTCGGGGCGCGCGCATCGATCGCTACGGCATGGCACTGGGTCGGATCGCCGACCGCCTGAACCCCGGCCTTGAGGAGTATCTTCAACACCGTGCCGCGGTTATGCGGCGTGCCGCGGATGAGAAAGTTCTCCGCCGCCTCGCCCCAATATTCCTTCAGCCAGTCAATGTTTGACTCAAAGCCACCGGCCGCAGCGACCAGTGAGCGTGCCTGCACGCGGTGCGCTCTGCCGTCATTGGTCGCGGTCGCCGACAAAAACATCCCCTTGTCGATTTCGAGCGCGTTGACCGGCATATCGTACATAACGTCAATGCCTAGCGCGTCGGCCGTACGGTACAGCGCGTTCAGCATTGCGCGACCGCCACCGAGAAAAAAAGCGTTGGTCCGTCCCAGCGTCAGCGTGCCGCCGAGCGAGGGCTGATAGCGCACGCCTTGTTCAGTCAGCCATACCAGCACTTCCTTCGACTCGCGGATCATCTGCCGGGCAAGCGGCTCGTCGGTCTTGCCCCCCGTGACACGAAGCAGATCCTCGAGCAATTCCTCCTCGGTATAAGGTCCAGTCAACGTCTCGGTCGCGCTGTCATGCGCGCAGCGGATGTTGCGCGTGTGCCGCGTATTGCCACCGCGATAGAATTTCGATGCTCCCTCCAGCACCAGCACCGACGCGCCTTCGCGCCGCGCTGCGATGGCGGCACACAGTGCAGCGTTGCCCCCGCCGACGACCAGAACGTCATACTTTTGTCTTGGGTCCAAACTGCGCAGCTCGGCCATCGTCCCCTCTAGCGTGTCGCGGTGGCAAGGATCTTCGCCATGGCGTCGACCCAGCGCCCACCGGACATAAGGTTCGACACGAGGATCTCCCTCATGATCTGGGTGCAATGGCATTCATGAAGTTGAGGCGGATCTTCACGGGATCGCGCTCGGTCACACCGGCGGGCCGCTCTTTGTCGATCTTGGCAGCAATCAGCCAGGGACCATCATTGATAAGGGCGCGCTGCACGAGCGTTTCGAAATGCTCGGCATCCGCCGCCCAGTACGCCTGCTTCAGCCCCGCCCCTTTCGCGATGGCGACGAGGTCCGCTCCCTTTCCGGTCAGCGTCTTTTGCGCGCCGGTGATGTGGTAGGCGCCGTTATCCCAGATGACCACGGCCAGGTTTTTCGGGGCAACCGCGGCGACCGTGGCAAACGAGCCGAGCTGCATCAGAGCCGAGCCGTCACCGTCGAGCGCGAAAACCTTGCGCTGCGGCTGCGCGACAGCCACCCCAAGCGCGATTGACGTCGCCAGACCCATGCTGCCCAGCATGTAGAAATTCTGCGGACGCTGACCACTCGCCCACAGATCGAAATTGGTAAAGCCGATGCCGCCGATGACGGCTTCTTCCGATTTCAGCCGAGCAACAAGCCGGCGGGTCAAATCCGTACGGGTCAACAAGGTGGCGCTTTCGCGGGTCACGTCGGGCTCGCTGTTCGACATGGATCAGCCCCTCACACTTGGCGTTTCGTCAGCAGCGGCGACAGGATGATGGTCGCCGGTGCCTGCGTCGTGAACGCCTGCGAGAGCATGCCATCGACTACGAACTCAACCTGATCGTGATCCTGGATGGCAAAATGCTCCATGCCGAGACTGACCAAAACAGGCCGCATCGTGCGGCACACAACCGACTGACCGAGCTGAAATTCGCCGAGCGTTCCACGCTCGGACACTATCGCGACGACCGGTATCTGATAGGGGCACGCGAGCGATGCGAGCACGTTGACGGTGGTCGCAAAGCCGCTCGTCTGCATCAATGCGATCCCGCGCTTGCCGGCCATATAGGCGCCGGCGACGATACCAACCGCCTCTTCTTCGCGCGCGGGTGCAATGACCGTGAAATAAGGGTCTGCTTCGATCAGCTTGATCAGCTGCGCAAGCACGTTATCCGGCACATAGGTGACGAGACTCACCTTGTTTTTCTTCAAAACGCGAATAACAATTTCTTCCCAGGTCTCTCGCTGTGTATTTTTCAACATTCTTAGCCTCGGCCCAACATACCTGCCAAATCAACACGAGCGCGATTAATCGAAGTCGCGGGCCATACGAATTGAGTTCGCAGACTCGTCGGCAACGCGGTTCAGAAACTTCGCCACGATCGGAATGGCATTCGCAGTGTTGCCTGAAAACAGACGGTCATTAATTCTCTGAAGGAGGGGGGCAAGTCTTCCGAGAACCGCCTCGCCTTTTGGAGTCAAAACCAAATTAACTGCCCGTGTATCGTTTACATCTTGAGTTTTCGCAATGAATTCTTTCTGTACAAGCTTGCCGACCTCGGAGGTTATGTGCGCCGCCGCCACGTGCAGGTGCCGGGAAATCGCGGTTATACCCACGCGACCTTTCTTTTGCAGATGCCACGTGGCCAGCAAGACGGAAAACTCCGCAGCGCCAAGCCCGACAGACTTGGCCAGTGCACGCCGTAGCGAATGCATTCCGGCCACCGCCGCAAAAAGATCGGCAATAAACTCTCGGAATTGAAGGTCCGTGCCGTCTACCAAAAACTGTGGAAGTGTCACTGTCAACGCCGCGCCAGCACGAGAACGCGACTTCACGGGCCGTTTTCTGGATTTGCCTCTTAATGCTCGTTTTGGCGCCATTGGCTCTCCGTCCGGTCTTTTCCGAGTGTGGCCGCGCGTCGTGATGACGCCAATATACGACTTAGCAGGTTGGGCGCCCATTCTGAGATTGAGCCCTTTGGTCTTGAGCGTGTCCGTCTACCCATCGTCATAGTAGTGGATTTCGACGAGCATGCACCTGCTCAGATTTGAACGGCCCGCGGTGGAAGCTTGGTCGGTTGATTCACTCGGTTGATTATGTACAATACCTATGTTGGGTACATTTACCAACGCAACGCCGCGCAGAGTTCGGTCATTTCGAGCGGAGAAACACGCAGATGAACGTCACCCAAAGCCAACGGGCAAAACCGGTTGACGCCCCCTCGCTGCGGACAAGCTCCGAGTACTTGCGTTCATTGCGCGATGGCCGGCGCGTTTATATCGACGGCGAGCAAGTCAAAGACGTAACCGAGCACCCGGCATTGCGGCAGGCCGCGCGTTCCCTAGCGCATCTGTTTGATATTGCCGCGGATCCCGCCATGCGCGAGCGCATGACTTTTCCGTCGCCGAAGACCGGTGCGCCGGTGTTGCGCGCCTATCAGGTGCCCAAGTCCCATGCGGATCTCAAGTCACGCCGCCTGTTTTCGCAAACTTGGGCGGAAGCGACCTTCGGCCTGATGGGGCGGACCTTAGACCACGTGGCCGGCTTCTTTTGCGGTTACACCGCGGTCCCTGAGATTTTCGCAGGAGGCGGCCAGAAGTTCGCTGACAATCTGGTCGCATTTTTCGAGCACATGCGCGATCACCATAGCTATGCGAGCTATGCAATTGTTCCTCCGCAAATCGACCGCAGCAAACCTGCGCATAAGCAGGCCGATCCGACACTTTACGCCGGCGTGATCAAGGAGCGGGACGACGGTATTGTGTTGAGAGGAGCCCAGCAACTGGCAACGGCAGGTGTCTACTCCGATTATATTTATCTCAGCTGCATACATCCGCTGCAGCCCGGCGACGAAGACTATGCAAACGGCGTCATGATTCCGGCCAACGCGCCAGGCCTGAAGCTCTACCCGCGACGGCCATTTGGAAACATCTCAGGCAATTCGTTCGACTACCCTCTCTCGTCCCGGTTCGATGAGACCGACTGTTTTGTCGTTCTCGACGATGTGTTTGTGCCATGGGAGCATGTTTTCATTTATCGGAACATCGAAGCGTGTCGGGACCAGTGGTGGAAAACGCCGGCGCACCTCTACGGCAATCATCAGGCGCAAACACGCTATGCGACCAAGCTCAGGTTCATGATTGGTCTCGCCAAACGCATGAATGAGATGACAGGGAATGACAGCAACCCGGCTGTGCAAATTCAGATGGGCGAACTCGCGTCGCTCGTCTCGATTGTGGAAAACATGCTCTTGTCGCACGAAACGAGCGCGACTATCGATGCGAACGGCGTCCTTTGGCCTTCGAAGACCGGCCTTTATTCTGTCATGGCTCTGCAATCCGAGCTGAATTCACGAATGCTGGAGATCATTCGCGAACTGACCGGCGCCGCAATGATCACATTGCCGTCCTCGCATAAGGATTTTTCCAATCCCGAGATGAGGGGCGACATTGATCGTTTTATGCGCTCGTCGACCGTTGACGCGGAGAGCCGCGTCGCCGTGATGCGCATGGCCTGGGATTTCATCGGCTCAGAATTCGGCAGCCGGCACCAGCAATATGAGAAATTCTATGGAGGCGCGTCGTTCCTGGTAAAGCAAAATGTGTATCGCAACTTTGATTTTGCCGGCGCTACGAAACTAGTGGACGCGGCCCTGAAGTTGCATTGAGGTGGCGAACCCAACCCGCGTAGCCTACCCGCGGCTCGGGGGTGACGTCGAGAGTTGCCGGATGGACAGAGGAACCTGACATGACGGAACATAAGCGTCGGACGTGGAGCAACTTCAGCTTCGCTGCCGGCACCGCCCTCGTTGGCACCGCGCTGATCTGTGGCTCGATCCCGTTGCCTTCTTCGCTTGCGCAACCCGCCTTAACGACAATCAACGTGGTGGTGCAGCCGGCGGCGACCGGTTTGCCGATGGTCGTTGCCGAGAAGCAAGGCATGTTGGCCAAGCGGAACATCGCCGCCAAATGGACCGTGTCGCAGGTGCCGATTTCCGACACCATCAACACCCTGGGCCGGCAGTACGATATCGCCATGGGAACCCAACCCGCCCTGATTGCCGCGGGCGGCAGCGGAATTCCGGTCGTCGCCATTACCGGGGGCGGCCTCGACACGCCACAAATTCCACTCGCCAATGTGGTGGCGCGGAAAGACAGCGGCATCACGAGCTTCAAACAGCTCGGAGGCAAGACCGTCGGCGCACTGACCCTTACTGGCAATATCCACTTCGCTCTACTCAGCGTGTTGCTGAAGGAAGGCGTCGACCTCGACAGCATCCATTGGGTGGTCGCGACGATTCCACAGCTGCCTGATCTCCTAAAGGCGGGCCGGGTCGACGCCATCGAAGAAATCGAGCCGTTTGCCGGCATGGCAATCGGCGCCGGTGGCGTTGCGCTGGGCGACCCGTTCCGCGGCATCGGCGACCGGGCATTCATCGGTTACTGGCTGGCGCAGCGTGATTGGGCGAACAAGAACCAGGATCTGGTCCTGCGCGTGAACGATGCCATGAACGAGGCCAGTGATTGGATCCGCGCCAACGGCGATGAAGCCAGGGCGATCCTCGGTTCCTTCACGGGCCTCCAGGGTCCGGCCTTGGAGAAGACACCGATCCCCACGTTCAGCTTTTCTCCGACGGTCGCGGATTTGAAAAAAGAGATCGTTCCCGACTTGCAAGAATGGAACGAAATATTGAAGCGAACCAGTGATATTCGGCCAGTTGAAGTCTCCAATCTGCTCCCGAGCTGGGTGAAATAGCTTGGTTTGGAACGAGTAACCACCATGCGGCACGATCTCACGCCGACCGAGCTTGCCGCTGAGTTGGCCAGCCACCTGACGCTGGAAGAACGCGCGGTCGTCGATGCGGCGGGATATGGTCGCCGCATCGGCTTCGGTGATCGGCCGGCCCTGCTCGTCGTTGATGTGACCTATGGTTTCTGCGGCAATACCCCCAAGCCGATCCTGGAATCGATTGCCGAGCAACGGCGTTCGTGCGGGCAGCGGGCGTGGCAAGCCGTGGAACAGATGGCAGAGTTAATTGAGCAGGCGCGGCTCTCCAACATTCCAGTTGTTTTCAGCGCCATGGAAGATCCGTCGAGCGCTGAATATGAGCCTGGCCTGTGGGGCGCCAAGAACCGGCGCGGCGTCGAAGACGCTCGCACGCGCCTCAGTAACGCGGTTGACAATCAGATTGTCGCGGAGATTGCGCCGCGGCCCGGGGAAATGGTGCTTGCCAAAAACAAGCCGAGCATGTTCCATGGCACCGGCCTGCTGCCCTACCTGATCGCGCATCAGGTCGATTCACTCATCATCTGCGGCGGGGTGACCAGCGGATGCGTATATGCGACCGCGGTTGACGGCTTCTCCAACAATTACAAGATTGCGGTCGTCGCCGATGCGAGCTTTGACCGCGTGCAAACACCGCACTGGGTATTTCTCGTCGATGTCGATATAAATACGGCGACGTGGTCACCACCGGCACGGCGATCGATCACATGAAAAGCTTGGGCGCATGACAGCGGCGCAGCCGGCAGCCAAAGCGGAGGCCGAGTCGGCTGCGGCGTCGTTTGACGCAGCGATCACCGGCACCGAGCTCGCGTTTCGCTGTCGCGACCTCGCGATCGACGTCGGTGTTGAGAGGCGCCGCATCGTCGCAGGACTTGATCTCGAGGTCCCGCGACGCCAGTTCCTCTGCATTCTCGGCGAGTCTGGCGTCGGCAAGACGACGTTGTTGCGCGTGTTCGGCGGCCTCGCCCCCGCGGCGCCTGGCTCGACCTTGGAGCTCAAAGGCCAGCCGATCGTTGGCCCGCCGGATGGCGCGGTGTTCGTGTTTCAGAACTATGCGGCCTCGCTACTTCCGTGGCGCTCCGCCCGGCGTAACGTCGAGCTTGGGCTGGAAGCCAGCTTGGCGGCGCCGGAGCGCAAGGCGCGGGCGATGGCGGCGCTGGAGTTAGTCAAGCTTGCGGATCGCGCCGACGACTACCCATGGCAACTCTCCGGCGGCATGCAGCAGCGCGTTCAGCTCGCGCGAGCGTTCGCCGTCAAACCCGAGCTGTTGTTGATGGATGAGCCGTTCGGCGCGCTGGACGCCATGACGCGCGAGATCCTGCAGGTTGAGCTGCGCCGCATCCAGCGCGAATCCGGAGCCACAATCATCTTTATCACCCACGATGTCGACGAGGCGGTGTTCCTCGCCGACCGGCTGGTGGTGCTGAAGGGCAAACCGGCATCCATCGGCCTGGATTTGGTGAGCGATTTGCCGGTCGGCCGCGATCAGGTACGGACCAAGGAATCTCCCGAGTATTTGAGATTGCGGCACTTGGTTTACGACGCCGTCCGGCGCAGCGGCGACTGACATGCGCAAAGCGATGCTCCGCCGCGTCAATCTTCCCGGCCTCGCCGTCATCGTCATCGCAATTGCGCTATGGCAGCTCTATGCCTCGACCATCGGCGCGCGCTTCGACAGCATCGCCTCCAGCACGGCTATTTTCTCAGCTATCCAAGGTTCGCTTGTTGACTTCGTGCTGCTCGAGCAACTGTCACATACTGCGTCCACGGCGCTCGCGGGCTGGGTCATTGCCAGTGCACTTGGCTTCACCATAGGATTGCTGATCGGCGTCTCCAACACGGCTTGGACCTATTCGCTGGCGAGCCTCGACGTGCTGCGCTCCATCCCGTCAATTTCCTTCGTTCCGGTCGCGGTCCTGTGGTTTGGGTTCTCCGTAACAACGGAGCTGATCATTGTCGTTTACGTCAGCCTGTGGCCCGTGTTGTTGGGCACCCTGAACAGTGTCCATTCCGCACCCGCCGGGCTCGTCGACGTCTCGCGCGTATTCCACTTGTCGCGGGCGGCGACGCTTTTCAAGATCACCCTGCCAGCGGCGCTGCCCAGCATCCTGGTGAGCCTGCGGCTGTCACTGACACTGGCGATAGCGCTGGCGGTCGTCGCAGAAATGATTGGAAACCCGCAAGGGCTTGGCTTCGCCATGGTGTCGGCGCAGCAGGCGATGCGGCCCGATCGCGCCTTCGCATATCTCGTCGTGATTGGCGTGCTGGGCTGGGCTGCGAATGCGCTGTTCATCGCAATCAGCCGGCAAGTGACGCGCAGCTATGAGATAGCCCTATGATCAAAGGCGCTCCGTTGCGCGGACTGCTGCCGCTCGCTGTCGGGCTCGTGCTGTGGCAACTGCTTGCGCCGGCCAATTCGCCTTATTTCCCGCCACCATCGGAATGGATCCGCGCGCTGGAGGCGTTAGCGCAACGGCGGCAATTGTGGCCAGCCATCTCCGTAACCGTGATGAACTTCCTGCTGGCGTTGCTGTTGAGCATCATCATCGGATCGGTGCTGGGCATTCTGCTGGGCCGCTCCAGGCTGTGTGATCGACTGCTCGGACCGATTCTTGAATTTTGCCGCACCATGCCGGCTGGCGCGCTCGTTCCCGTGGCTGTGTTGATCATGGGCTACACGTCATCCATGACGTTGTTTGTTGTCGTGTTCACAAGCTTCTGGCCGATCCTGCTCAATGCTCGCGCCGGAGCTCGCAATATCAGCCAGGATCGGCTCGACACTGCGCGTGCGTTCAAGTTGTCGTGGTGGGCAACGCAAACGAAGATCCTGCTACCCTCGGTGGTACCGAGCATTCGTCTTGGTACGCAGATTGCCGCGCCTATCACCTTGATCATCGTCTTGCTGGTCGAAATCCTCACGCAAGTCTCCGGCGTCGGCCGGCAGATCGCGCTGGCGCAGAGCGTGTTCCGCAGCTCCACCGTCTACGGGCTCGTGGCGCTCACCGGATTGTTTGGACTTGCGGTAAATGCCTTTATCGGCTGGATCGGTCACCTGGCGCTCAATTACGATCCGTCGTTCAGTACGAACGCGGTGTCGCGTTAATGTGGTTCCCGGCCATCCGCGTCATTGCGAGGAGCGCAGCGACGAAGCAACCAGTGCGGCGCTTCAGCACTGGATTGCTCCGCTTCGCTCGCAATGACGCGGATGGCCGGAACAAGCGCGGCAACGATCGGGAGTAGGGAGCAAACAAGAACATGTCCTACAAGGATCTACGCGGATTCATTGCGGAGGTTGAGAAAGTCGATACGCTGCGCCACGTGCGCGGCGCGCAGACGCATCTGGAAATCGGCGGCATCACCGAGGTCGCGGCCGGGCTGCCGGAGTGTCCCGCGCTATTGTTCGACGAAATCCCCGGCTTTCCGCGCGGCTTTCGCATTTTCACCAATCCGGTGAACACGCCGCAACGCGCCGCATTGGCCTTAGGGCTTGACCCCAAGCTCGCGCCTATCGACGCGCTCAAGGCTTGGATGGAGAAGCGCAAGAAGCTGACCGCGCGCGAGCCGGTGTTCGTCAAGCACGCGGCGTTCCTGGAGAACTCCGACGAGGGTGACGCCGTCGATCTCGGCAAGTTCCCGGTCCCGGTCTGGCACCAGAAAGACGGCGGCCCCTATATCGGCTCGGGCAGCATCGTGGTGATGCGCGACCCGGACACCAACTGGATCAATGCGTCGATCTATCGGGTGCAGGTGCATGGGAAAAACCGTGTTACGGTTCAGTTCGATCATCCTGGGCGGCACGGCGCGATCATCGCCAAAAAATATTGGGATCGGGGTGAGCCTTGCCCGATCGCGGTTGTCAACGGCGAGGACCCTGCCTTGTTCATTGCCGGGTTTGAATCGCTGCCGGCCGGATTCTCCGAGCTCAACTTCGCCGGCGCGATCAAGGAGGCCCCGGTCGAGCTATGCCCCGGCCCGCGCACAGGCCTTCCCATTCCGGTTCATGCCGAGATCATTTTGGAGGGCCTGTTTCATCCAGCGACGGGCGAGACCTTGATGGAAGGCCCGTTTGGCGAATTCACCGGCTACTACGCGTCCGAGCGGCGTCCGCTGCCGGTGATGCAGGTCGAAGCGATTCACTACCGCAATAACCCGATCCTACTCGGCTCGCCGCCGCTCAAGCCGCCGCGGCATCACTGCGGGCTGCCATTTCGCGCCGGTGGCATCTGGTCGAATCTGGACAACAGCGGGATCACCGACATCAGCGGTGTGTGGCAGCACGTCTCATCACTGATGACCGTTGTGGCCCTGAAGCAGCGCTACGATGGGCACGCCAAGCGCGCTGCGCTCGTTGCCGCCGGCAATGCCTACATGGGGCGCCTGGTCGTCGTGGTTGATGACGATATTGATCCGTCCAACCTCAACGACGTGATGTGGGCGATCGCGACGCGGTCCGAACCTTCCGAGTTGGTCGACATCATCCGTAATGGCTGGAGCTCGGGGCTCGATCCGCGCATTTCCCCGGCCGACAAGGAGCGCGGCATCACCTCGCACTCTAAGCTGATTATCAATGCGTGCCGGCCTTATGCGTGGCTCGACCAGTTCCCCCCGACCACAGCGATGAGCCGGTCCGAAGCGCGCGCGATCGAGGCGAAATGGCTGCCGGTGATCAGCGGGCGGGTGTGATTGGCCTGGCTGCCGCGCGGTACGAGGAGAGGTGAGATGCTGGTCAATCAGAAATTCGATCTGATAGAGACAACGATTGCCGACGTGCAGGCGGCCTTCCGGCGCGGCGAGCTGACTGCGCGTGAACTAGTCGAGCTCTACCTGGCGCGTATCGAGGCGTACGACCAGAACGGCCCGGCGATCAATTCGCTTATTTCCGTTAACCCCCACGCCCGCGACGAGGCCTCTGCCCTGGACGCCGCCTTCAAACGCGAGGGACGCTTTGTCGGGCCGCTGCACGGCATACCGATCATCGTGAAGGATCAGATTAACATCAAGGGCATGAAGACGACCCTGGGGTCGGTTCTGTTTCGGGATTACGAACCGGGGACCGAAGGCTTCGCCATTGCCCAGCTGCGCACGGCCGGCGCGATCTTCCTAGGAAAAGCGACCCTTGGTGAGCTGGGCGGCGGCGACACGCATGGCTCCTTGTTCGGCTCGACGCGCAATGTGTATGACCTCGCGCGTACGGCGGGCGGATCATCGGGCGGATCCGGCGCGAGTGTGTCGGCCAATTTCTGCACCGTCGCGCTTGGCCAGGAGGGATTTTCCTCGATCCGCCGGCCCTCAGCTTGGAACGGCGTGGTCGGCATGCGCCCCACGGTCGGGGTCGTCAGCCGCAGCGGAGTCTACGGCGGATGGCCCACGACCAACGGGTCGGTGGGCCCTATGACCCGCACGGTCGCGGATGCGGCGAAGCTGCTCGACGCAATGGCCGGCTATGACCCGCGCGATCCGGTGACGGCCTACGCCGTCGGCCGTACCCCCGCGAGCTATTCCAGCAATCTCGATCCACGCGCGTTGCGGGGCGCACAGATCGGGATCCTGCGCACGCCGATGGGCTACCAAACCGAACCCGACTCGGACGATTTCAAGAAGGTCGACGAGGTCTTCAACAAAGCGGTGGCCGATCTCAAACAAGCCGAAGCCGAGGTCATTGATCCTATCGAAATCCCCGGTCTCATCGCTCTGCTCGCGACCCGCGCCAAGGACACCGCAGCCGACGACGCGATGTTCGAATTGTTCTTCGCCGATGGCAACGCGCCGTTCAAAACCCGCAAAGAGGCGATGGCCTCGCCGCTGTTCTCCAAGGTGGTACCGGGCAGCCAGCAACGGTGGGCGCCCGATGCGCCAGAGAAGCACCATGCCTACCTGAAAGCACGCGACGTGCTGATGACCAACGTCCTCAAGGTCATGGCCGACTATCGGCTGGATGCGATCGTGCACAAGGCAGTCGAGCACCAGCCGACGCTGATCGAGCACGGCATAAAACCGCCGTTCGTCGATCAGAAGGGCGCCCCGCACATCAACACTTTCTTGATGTTTGTGCCCTCCATCGTTGTGCCGGCCGGGTTTACGCGGGACGATTTGCCGGCGGGAATTACGTTCCTAGGACGGCCGTTCGAAGACGCCAAGATGATCCAGCTGGCATATTCCTATGAGCAGGCGACATTGCATCGTCGGCCACCAACGATGGTGTCCTACGCTTGAATCCTACGGAATCGTCTTGGGAATATTCGAGTCTCGACCAGTTACGTCTCGCAAAATCTCTCCAACATGAGTTGCGGTCGTCTGACGAGCGGCGCCCACTGCGCTCCGCAGCGTCTCATAAAACTTAAACCGTAGGAAATCGATCTGATTTAATCTCGAGTATCGTGGGCGCCGTTTTTGTTGTTGTGTCCAACCGTGGCATGGCCAAGCATGCACTAGCCGTTTGAGCGCGGGGAGACCGACAACCCTTTGACCTTGTGCTTTTGGATCAGGCTGGCCACCAGACCCGACCGTTTCGCCTTCTCGACGAAATCCGCGAGGTAGGTCGCGCCGGCCGTGTTGGGCTTGGCGGTGCCGACCGCCTGTTGCACGGCGCTGAATTTGCCGGGCAGGATCGTGGCCCCGGGCATCTTTTCAACGTCCTTCAAGAGGCCCGGCCGCAGGCCGGCATAGACCTCCAGCCCCTCATCGCGGAACCTGTTGAAGGCGTCGGGGCCGGGGGTCGGCATCAGGGTCGCGTTCTTGATGTTGTTCTCGAGCCAGAGCCCGTAGGCGGAGCGGGCGCCGTAGGCAATACGAACACCCTTGCGGTCGACCTCGGCAATCGACGTAATCGGGGAACCGGGCGGCACCAAATAGGCCGCCTCGATCTCCACATAGGCCGCGGTGAACGAGATCTTCTCCGCCCGCTGCGGTTCGGCGCCGATCAGGCCAATATCCCAGACATTGGTCCCCACCGCATCGCCCAACAGGCCCGGCGATTGGAACGGTACAAGCTTAACCGGAACGCCGAGGGACTTGGCGATCTCCGCCGCCATGTCGGGCGCCACGCCTTCGGGATCGCCGTTCGCGCTGCGACCCGTCACCAGCAGGAAATTCGAGAGATTGATCCCGGCACGCAAGATGCCGGTGGGAGCGAGTTCAGCGCGGGCTTTGTCGGACATGTGTTGCTTTTTCAAAGACGTGCCCAGGGAGGCGGAACACACTATACGTCTAAGCCTCTGTCAAGTCGTCGGAATTCATGCGCAGAGGGCCGCCAGTACGCCAGCAAGGGCAGTCGAGCGGACGTGAGAGCGTTCCGTTCCGATCGAGAATTGAGGCCAACCGCGGCTCCGGGCGAGCACCGGTCGCTGAAGGCGGTCGGGCCAAACGTCATGCACGGTCCCAAGGGACGTCGGAACTTGAATGGCCGCGAACCTTGCAGGACGGCTCTCTGCACATCATCATCCAACAGAAGGCAATTGATGAAAGTGCGTCCATTCGGTTTTGGCGCTGGTCTCACGGCCGAAGGAAACCAGAAGTGATCTCAGTACACGTCAACATTGAGCAGAGAACAATGGCACGAGCTCTCCTTTCGAACGGGGGTTTGGAGTGACTGCGCCATGACTTCATTTGATCTTGGGACGCACTCATTGACGATAACAACCGTCTCGCCCGACGCTCAATACTGGTTTGACCAGGGTCTCAACTGGCGCTTCGGCTTCAATAAAGAGGAGAGCGTCAAGTGTTTCCAGAACGCCCTCAATTATGATTCCGATTGCGCCATGGCACACTGGGGCGTCGCTTACGCGGTGGGGCCCTTTTACAATTTGACGTGGAGCGAATACGGGGAGCAGGAAGCAAACACATGCACGAGGATCGCCTGCGATCACCTTTTAAAGGCGCGTTCTACGTCCCAGCCCATGCGGCCGCTCGAAGTCGAGCTTATTGCAGCTCTGTCGGCGCGATACCAAAAGCCGCACGTCGTCACTGTGCAGGAGTTTGCCCGCTGGGAGGACGATTACGCCGCCGCGATGCGTCGCGTTTTCTATAGTTTCCCCAATGATCATGACGTGATGGCGCTCCTTGTGGAGGCGCTGCTGATGCGAACGCCGCGGCGCTTGTGGGATCTGAAGACCGGGTTGCCCGCCCCCGGCTCGGATATCAGAGAAGCGCTCAGCATCTGCGAACGATCCATGGCGATGAGTACGTCAGCGGGTGAGGATCCGCACCCGGCGATTGCTCATCTCCACATCCACGCACTCGAGATGTCCTCCGAGCCGGAGCGTGCGATGTTCTCGGCAGATGTGTTATCAACCCTCTCGCCAGATTCCGGGCACATGAACCATATGCCCGGTCATATCTATGTTTTATGCGGGCAATACGAGCGAGCCAAACTTGCGAGTGAAGCCGCTATTCGTGCCAACGACAAGTTTCTGGATTATGCGGGGCCGTTCACCTTTTACACCGTTGCTTGCTGTCACGATCTTCATCTCATGATGCACACATGCATGTTGATGGGGAGGTATTCCGACGCGATCAGAACCGCTAACAAACTGTGCAATCTTTTGAACAGAGAGGTCCTCAGCGTGAAGGATCGGCCCAAGTTCACAATGAGCTTGGAAGGATACTATTCAATGAAATCGCATGTCCTCGTGCGATTTGGCAAATGGCGCGAGATCATAGAGGATCCCCTGCCAGGCGATCCAGATCTGTATCTGGTCACGACCGCCATGCAGCACTACGCAAAAGGGATCGCGCACGCATCACTCAAGCAGTTCGACGACGCTGAGCTCGAGCGCAAACGCTTCTATCACAGCCTGGAACGCATCCCGCCCGAAAGACGCTTCTTTAACAACTGGGCGCGGGACATCCTCGCAGTCGGAGCCCTGATGCTTGAGGGAGAGGTTGAATACCACAAGGGCAACTACGACATTGCTTTCAAATATCTGCGCGAAAGCGTTGCTCGCGATGATCGCCTGGAATACATCGAGCCGTGGGCGTGGATGCACCCGCCTCGGCACGCATTGGCCGCCCTGCTCCTGGAGCAAGGCGAGTATCATGAAGCCGAGGACATTTATCGCGACGATTTAGGCTTGAGCGGAAGAATTCAACGGTGCGCGCAGCATCCCAACAACGTGTGGGCGCTGCATGGCCTGGTGGAATGCCTGCGCTGGCGCAATCATCAGGCCGAGTTGGAGATATTTGAACCGATATTGGAAACTGCCTTGCAGCAGGCGGACGTGCCGATCACGTCATCCTGCATGTGCCGAACGAAGGTCAGCGCAACGCTGGCGCCTGTAACGTCTCCGGGCGATTGCTGCCGCTGAATTGTCATGTCGCGGCAAATGCGGTCGCCGCGCCACTGCCGATCGAAATGCCGACCTGGACGCCGACGGGCCATTTCGTACCCTCGGAAGCCGCCAGCCGTGCAAGCAGGCGCCCGCTGCTCGAGTCCACGCACTCGATATAGAGATCGATATGGGCGCCCTGGTAGACCTGTGCCACAACCTTCCCGGAGCTGCCACAAGGGTCGCCGGGCTCGCAAAGGCGAAGCTGCTCGGGCCGAACGAACACTTCAACCGGCGCGGAGATTGCTACGCCGCGCACCGTGTCCGCCGGGACAGTGATCTGCGCGGCGCCTATCTCCACCATCGCGCAGCGCTCATCGATGCGCACCAGTTTCCCGCGCACCACATTGACGTCGCCGACGAAGGAGGCGACGAAACGCTCGCGCGGATTTGTATAGACCTCTTCCGGAGCACCGACCTGACGAATGCAGCCTTCCGCCATGATCACAATGCGATCAGAGAGACTCAGGGCCTCGCTCTGATCGTGGGTGACAAAGATCGTGGTCACACCCAGATTACGCTGGATTTCGCGCAGCTCGATTTGCATGGAGGCACGCAAATTCTTGTCCAACGCGGAAAACGGTTCGTCCAGCAGCAGCACTTTCGGGTTGATGATCAGAGCGCGGGCAAGCGCGACCCGCTGCTGCTGGCCGCCAGACAGCTGCCGGGGCTTGCGATCCGCAAAGCCTTGCAGTTTCACGAGCGACAGAACCTCAGCGACACGGCGGGTGATCTCGCGCTTAGGGACACGCCGCATGCGCAGACCGTAGGCCACGTTGGCTGCCACCGTCATGTGCGGGAAAAGTGCGTAACTCTGGAACACCAGGCCGATCTCGCGCTTGTAAGTCGGTACGTCGTTGACCAATCGTCCATCAATCGAAATCGAGCCGGCATCCGGGCTGAAGAAACCGGCTACGAGATTGAGCAACGTGGTCTTTCCACACCCCGAAGGCCCGAGCAGCGTTAGGAACTCGCCACGCCGTACCTCGAGCGACAGGTCGGAGATGGCGGCGAGAGTGCCAAATCGTTTGCTCACATGATCAAAATGCACCGCGACGGCGCTGCCGGCTTTTCCAACGGTCTGGGGCCGAGCTTCAGGTTCTGCGCTCAACATTGAGCACCTTTCCGAGGCCCAGAAATACGTTCGCAATCGTGAGCAGCACGGCAACGCCGACGATATACATCACTGCCAATGCCGCCATGGAGGGATCGGAGTAGTCGCGCACATAGTTGTACATCGCCACCGGCAACGTCTGCGTCCTTTGACCCGTCACAAACAAGGAAGCGGTGAATTCATTGAAGGACAGCAAGACCCCAAACAACCACCCGCTGACCAGCCCCGGCATGAGCAGCGGCAAGGTGACCGTCACCAGCACGCGGCGCGGCGGTGCTCCAAGGCTAGCCGCTGCCAGTTCCAGGCGTTGATCGAGATTGCGCAAGGAAATATAGACGCTGCGCAGCACGAAGGGCAGCACCAAGATGACGTGACAAACGATCACGACCGCATAGGTGTTCACCAGGCTCATCTGCACGGCCAGGATCAAAAATGCGAGCCCAATCGTGAAATGCGGCACGAACAACGGCGAAACGAGCACGCCTTCGAGCAGCGACTTGAAGCGGAACTCGTAACGTTCGATAGCCAGGGCAAACGTGGCGCCAATAACCAGCGCGATGCTCGCACTCCACGGCGTGACGACAAGGCTATTCACCAATCCGGCGCGGAAATCCGGATAACCGACGGCGTTGGCGAACCATCGCAACGACAGATGTTGCGGCGGAAACGATGGCAAAGCGCTGCTGTTGAAGGCCGCCGTGGCCACAACGACCAGCGGCAGCATCAGGAACCCGAGAATTGCCAGCACGGCGAGAATTCCGAGAATGCCGAGCAGTCGCTGAAAGCGCGAGCGTGGCATCTAGTGTGGCCCGATGTTCTCAAGCGGCCTGGCGGCCAGGCGCACCAACGAGAGCACTCCGATCGTCAGGACGAGGCCGGCAACGCACAGGCTGGCCGCAAAAGGAAAATTGAAACTGGCAAAGCCGAGTTGATAGACAAGATTGGAGACCATGTTGACCCGTCCGCCGCCAATAAGCTCCGGGGTGGCGAATGCGCTGAACGTCCAGGCAAATGCCGTCGTGATACCCGCGACGATCCCGGGCATCGACAACGGCAAGGTGATGGTGAGAAACGCCCGAACCGGTCCGGCGCCCAGGCTCTCGGCCGCCTTGAGGTAGTCGGGCTCGATGTGCGCCAGCGCCGCCGCCAGCATGACCACCATGATCGGGATCGTAACGTGCACCAGGGCAACCACGACCGCAAAGGTCGTGAACATGAATTGACCCGGCTCGTCTATCAGGCCGAGACGCAGCAGCACCGCGTTGACGAACCCTTGATTGCCAAACACGATGATCCAGGAATAGGTCCGCACGACTTCGCCAAGGAAGAGCGGGGTAATGGCCATGATCAAAATCGCCGACTTGGCGAGCGGATTTCGAACATGCACCAGTGCGTAGGCCAAAGGATAACTGATGAGCAGCGTACCGAACGCCGTCAGAAAACAAATCCAAACCGTTTGCAGGAACACACGCGCATAAAGCGGCTTCAGCAACGCGGCGAAATTCGCGAGCGTCAGGCCGCCGGGATTGAGCGAGCCGGGAACATAGGCGCGCATGCTCAACTGCAGCACGGTTGCCATGGCAACTACGTAAAGCACAGCACACACCGCTGCGGGTGTCACGAAGCTGCGAAAGAACGGCTGAGTCTTCACGGGCCAACTGTTCTGCCCCGAGGTGGATGACCTCGCGGCCCGTCCTATCAGTTCATCAGGTTCTCAGCAAACCACTTGCGCCATTCGGGAAGCTTCTCGGCGCGCAGCTTTGGGTCGATATTGATTTGCTGCTTCCATTGAGCCCCCGAGGTGAAAACGCCCGGAAGTTTGGCGACGGCGGGATCGAGCTTGGCATTGCGAACGACCGGACTGCCCTTTTTCTGGTCGGCGATTTGCGCCTGGACATCGGGATCATAAAGCGCATTGATGAATTTATAGGCGAGATCGACGTGTTTTGACCCGCTCATGATCGCCGCGGCATCCACACCGAGAACGCCGCCCTCCTTGGGAATACTCAGGGTGATCGGTACTCCCTGTCCAATCATGTAATAGGCGTTCATGGAGAGGACGTCCTGCACCGGCGTTTCTCCGCTTGCAAGAAGTTGCTGACTGTTGGCGTCGTCCGTGTAGAAGGCCCTGAAATTCGGCTTAAGCGCCTTGAGCTTCGCTTCACCTGCCTGCCAGTTCCGCGCATCGCCGCCCGACAGGATGGCCGCGACAACGATCAGCGAGCTTGGATCGAAGTCGGGAGCGGCGATCTTGTTGCGAAGCTCTGGATTCCACAGGTCATTCCAACTATCGAATTTGATTGTTTTGATCAGATCAGTCCGGTACCCGATCGTGTAGACATAGGCCCAACTGCCGAGATGGTAGGGACTGAACCGCGCTTCATCGACCAGATTTCCCGCATTGGGAATCTTGCTCATATCAAGCTTTTCAAACAGTCCGCTGTCGACGTAGAGCCAGCCCACGTGCGATGTTGTGAAAGTGATGTCACTCTCGGGATTGCTCTTGGCGAGCCTCGCCTTGTTGAGCCGATCAATCGTGCCGCCGGTTATGAATTCGACCGGCACACCGGTTTGCTGGGTGAATTTCTTCGCCACTGTGTCGCGCACCAGATCGCGCCAACTCCCGCCCCAAATGCTGACGACGAGCTTGTCCTGGGCTTGCGCCGGTACAACGATCGCGAGTGTAGCGAGCGCGAGTGCAGTGAGGACCAGCAGAATACGTTTCAAGATCAGCTCCTCTTAGCGTCAGTCAGTTAGGTGTGCACACTTCATTCAAATCGTTGCGTCCGCTCGCTCGGAGAGCTTTCAAAAGATATTGTGTTGCTAAAGATAGTACCTTAACAGTGGCGTCAGGCAAGATCGAGTTTTCGCCATGCACACGAAGCCTTCTACCGCTGTGCTTAGCGCCGTGCGCGATTTGGGCGGCGGAGTGGCCCATCTGCTGGGTGCTGCCGTTGTGGGCAGGCCCTGTTTACGATTGATACCAGGCAGCAATTCCACCCATATCGCTGCAATTTGTGGTGCGAAATGAGTTCGTCTGGTTTGCAACTTGGTGATCGTCACCGCCCTTCGGAGCTTCTCGAGACTTTGAAGCGCCTCGGCTTCGGCGCGGCAGTAGCGGTCCCTGACAGTTGGCTTGGCGAGATTCTGGTGCGGATCGAGCGGCAAACCACCATCCGACTGGTGCGTGCGACGCATGAAGAAGAAGCGCTCGCCATCGCTTGCGGCACTCGGCTGGGCGGTGTGCGAACGGCTATGTTTATTCAGAATGCAGGAATGCTGAGTATGGGCGCCGGCATGGTCACGCTCGCCCAGCGCTACCAATTCCCGCTGCTGATGCTTGTTTCCTATCGCGGCACCCCGGAAGACCCGGTTTTTTACCATGTCGGCAAGGCCCGTGCGACCGAACCGGTCCTCAGGGGATTGGGAGTCGCGCATCGGCGTTGTGACGGCAACCAACCCATCGGGCCTCAGGTCGAAGCCGCCGCAACCTACGCAGAGGAAGCGTCAAGCCCGTTTGCGCTGCTGCTGTCGCGTGAGGACGTTCAATGGTGAAGACGGGACCGCCGACCAGAGCGGACTACTATCGAGTATTGGAGCAAACCCTGCCGGCGGGCACGCTGGTGGTGACCGCGCTCGGCAATGCGTCCTACCTGTGGGCGGCGATGCACCACACGCCGGAGAACTTCTATCTCGAGGACGCGATGGGGCTCGCGCTTCCATTGGCGTTGGGCTTGGCGATCGCGCAGCCAGCGCGACGGGTCGTCGTCGTTGAGGGCGACGGGGCCATTCTCATGCACATGGGAGCTTTGGTGACGCTTGGCGCAGTGGCACCGAGCAATCTCACCGTATTGCTGATTCAGAACGGGGTCCATGCCGCCTCGGGCGGGCAGCCGCTGACCAACCCGACGCTCGATCTTGCTCAACTGGCGCGTTCGGCGGGCGTTGGTCATGCAACGAATGTGGAGACGGCGGAGAGCTTTGCTGACGCGTTGGCCTCCGCGTTTGCCGCGACCAATTTGCAGGTCATTGTTTTAGCGACCGAACCGGATCCGAAGGTGGTGCAGCCGCCAGTCACGCTGGACCCGGTGCTGACGAAACACCGCTTCATGGCAACGCTCGGAGCGCCGCGCTACATCCCCACCATTTTTGGCGGCGGACGATTTGAGTGAGGTTGGTGCCCTGAAGGCCAACATGCAAACAGACTCGATTTGCCAAGTCCGATTTGGCCAGTTCAAACAGCTGGATAAGAATAAGGACAGGCATCCTCGGCCGTGCGGCTGAGAGGGTCCCATTCCGGAAGCGTCGCCCAAATCGCTTCGCCCGCCGCCTGGGCATCCTCGCGCAAGCGCTGAAAATCAATGCCCGGGATAACCCCGTTTTCCATCCGGATCTTGCCGTCCACGATCACAGTGTCGACGTCATCGCCGATGCCACACTCAACGACACTCTTCACCGGGTCGCGAACCGGTCCATAGCGTAATGTGTTGCGACCCGAGAGATCAATGATGACGATGTCGGCAAGGGCGCCGGGCGCGAGGCGCCCAAGATCGTCGCGGCCGACCGATTTGGCCCCGCCCAAAGTCGCTGCCTCGAACACTTCGCCGGCAGCAGCCGCAAAATAGGTGTGGCTCATAATCTTGCCGAGGTAGGAGGCCGTTCGCATGTTCATGATCATGTCGCGCGGATAGGTATCGGAGCCGAGCGACATATTGACTCCCGCCTCGCGATATTTCTTCCAGTTGTCGAGTACACGGGCGCGCCGCACGATGTTGATCGGACAATGTGAGATGGTAACGCCGACGCGTCCCATCAGCTCGAGATCGTGGCCCGACGAGTAGTTGAGATTGGGATTGTCGCTGATGAAGTTACCGTGGCCGATGTTCATGGTCGGCCGGAGCATGCCGAGCTCATCCAAGAGCTCGATCGGCGTCTTCATATGCTCGCTCACAACATCGTGGAACTCGAGCACGCTGTAGGCTGCATGGGTCGCCATAGGCAGCTTGCGCGCGTCCGCCTCCTCGCGGGTGCGGCGCAGAAGCTCAACGCTCGTTGTTTCCACCTCCCGCGGTGCGAGAATTCCGCGCACCCGACCTTCGGACGCTCCGTCGTGACGCTCAATCCATTTCAAGGCAGTCTCAAGTCCTTTCAATCCCTGCTCATCGTTGCGAACCCGTTTGAGCCTGCCTTTTTCGTCACCAACCCAGCGACCACAGTCATAGCCGGGAGCCAAATAAGCGCGTGTGCCAAGCCGCATCACTTCGGCAAGCAACGCGTCTTGAACGCGTTCCTGGCTGCCGAATTCGATGAAAGTCGTCACGCCATTGCGCAGCAATTCGGCAACCGTGAACGTCGCATTCAGCTCGAAGGCGGCGTGCGATCCGGCATCGCCGTGCTTGAGGTAACGCGGATCGCCTTTCACCACCTTGCCCTCTTTCGGAACACTGATTTCGAGGAAAGGCTGGCCATAGTACATTGGCCTGCCGGTATCAGTGATCAGCCGGTGCGAGGCGCGGTGGCCGGAATGCACGTGCGTGTCGATGAAACCGGGAGCGACAAGCTTACCGGTGGCGTCGATCGTCGCGTCGGCATGCCCATCGAACGTCTTGCCGACGTGGACGATCCTGTTGCCCTCGTAAACGACGACGCCGTCCTTGATCAGCCGATGGCGGCCGGCCTCATGGCCAACAATCCAGCTCGCTCGGATCAGGGTCCGCATAGGCGCTCCATTGAGTTTTAGTGAGTTTCAGCCGCCGATCGCATGTTCCAGTCCGCCGCGGATCGACCATGAGGTGAAGTGTGCCTCGAGGAACGCGAAGATCGCATACATGCCGATGCCCATGACGCCCACGACGATCAGCGCGGCAAACACCAACGGCACGTTGAAGTTGGAGCTGGCGATCAGCATCACATTGCCGATGCCGTTGTTGCCGGCGATGATTTCCGCGATGACGGTGCCGACAAAGGACAACGTGATCGAGATTTTCAGCGAGGCAAAGAAGTAAGGCAGCGAACGCGGAATGCCGATCTTCATGATCATGTCGCGCCGCGTGGCGCCCAGCACGCGTAGAACGTCGAGCAGCTCCGGCTCGACCGTGGCAAATCCCGTCGCAACGTTGACGACCACCGGAAAGAACGACAGCAGGAACGCGGTGATGATCGCCGGAATCGTGCCGACACCAAACCAGATGACGAGGACCGGCACCAAAGCCGCTTTCGGCACGCTGTTGAATGCGATGAGGAGCGGATAAAGGGAACTATACATCAAGCGAAACGAACCGACGACGATGCCGAGCAAGAGGCCGAAGAACACCGCGATCGCAAAGCCTGCGATCGTCGTACCGAGCGTCGCCAGCCCATGCATCATCAGCGGATAACGAAATTCGTACATTGCCGCGAACGCCTCGATAGGCGACGGCAACACGAAGCTTTCAATGTGGAATATTTTGACGACAAGCCACCACAGCACCAGAAAGATCAACGTTGTGATCCAGGGTGCCAGCTTTTCGAGCCTTGCCCGGTTCACGAAGCCTTCCCCGGATTGATGTGGTGACGGCATTCATGCACGAGGTCAACGAACTTGGGCTCAAAAGTCATATCCAGCGTTCGGGGCCGCGGCAGTGGAATGGTACGCGACGCGACGACATGGCCTGGCCGCGCACTCATGATGTGCACAGAGTCGGCGAGATAGACCGCCTCCCGCAGCTCATGCGTAACAAGGATCACAGTGCACGCGCGTTGCATCCACAGATTTTGCAGAACTCCCCATAATTCCTCGCGCGTGAAAGCGTCGAGCGCGCCGAACGGCTCGTCGAGCAGCAGAATCGAAGGGCTGTGGATCAACGCCCGGCAAAGCTGGGCGCGTTGCTGCATGCCGCCGGATAACTGCCACGGCATGCGATCACCGAACTCGGAGAGACCCACGGTCGCCAGTAGCTCGTCAGCACGGGCGCGCTTCTTCTGGTTGTTCGGCTCGGCGCGATAAGGCTCGACGATTTCGAGCGGCAGCACGACGTTGTCGCGGATGTTGCGCCACGGCAGTAAAGTCGCGTTTTGGAAGGCCATCCCGACGTTCTTGAGAGGTGCGACCACCTCCTCACCTGCCACGCGAACGGAGCCACGGGTGCGTCTGACAAGACCACAGACGAGCTTGAGGAGGGTCGACTTCCCACAGCCGCTCGGACCCACCAACGCGATGAATTCGTTGCGACCGACCGTCAGGCTGGTATTGGACAAGGCAAGCGTCCCGCCGCTTTCACCAGCTGCGGGAACACCGCCATAGATCAAATCGACATCGGCAAGTTCTATGAAGCTCATCTCTCCCTCGCCGTCGAGACAGGACGGTTACTGGACCATCCTGTCCTTTGGCGGCGGCAGGTACGACGAATTGAAAACGGCTTCGGGGGCAGGAACGTTGGGCAGCTTGTAGCCTTCGGCGACGATCTTGATGCCGCGCTCGAGCCGTGAGGTGTCGGCATCGCCAAAGCCGCTCTTGAGCACGTTCGGCGTGATGATGCAGCACTGCATTGCGTACTTGAGGCGGTCGCGCTCGATATCTGCATTGAGCAATGGTTCGTATTTCAACGTCATCTGCACGGCCATTTCAGGATCCTTGGCCATGTCCTGAACGCCCTTGATCGTCGCGCGTATGAAGCCTTTCACGGCGTCTGGATGCTCCTTGCGGAAAGCCGGGGAAGCCGCGACACCGTTGCCGTAAAGATCAAGACCATGATCGCGATAGAGGAATGAGCCGACCTGATCGGGGTCTATACCTTTCGCCTTGAGCTCCAGCACGGTGTTGAAGATCTGCCCGATAATCGCGTCCACTTCGTGCTTGGCAAGCAAGGTCTCACGCAGCTTGGGGTCGATGAATTTGATGTCGACCTTTGCTGCATCGATGCCGGTGTGCTGCATGAAAGTCGGAAACAGCTTGAAGCCGCCGTCGCTCGCAGCCGCGCCGAGGGACTTGCCCTCGAGGTCTTTCGGGGCCTTGATCCCGCTTGCTTTCAGGAAAGCGATCCCAGCCGGTGCCTGCTCATAGCCCATCATCAATACAGGAAAAGCCTTGTCGGGGTTTTTCGAATCGAAGTCCTCGACCACGCTGATATCAGGATATCCCATGTCATAAACGCCGCTGGCGATCTGCGGTACCAAGCCAACCGAACCTTTGCCGCGGTCGATAACGACGTCGAGCCCTTCTGCCTGGTAGTAACCCTTGTAAAGGGCAATGAAGAACGGCGAGTGCACTGATCCCGGTATCCAATCAAGCGAGAACCGGATCTTCGTTTCCGCACACGCTGAATCGACGGCGGTTAGGGAGAGTGCCGCGAGCGCGGCTACGGTGACCAAACGAGCAATGGCTTTCACTTCCACCTCCTGTCACCCGGCGCAGAAATTGTTTTTGCTACATCAGCCAGTCAACTTCCATCCAGCCTGACGCCGACGCTTTCAAGTATCTTGCGCGCCTTTGTGCGCTGTTCGTCGGAAATCAGCAGACGCTCAGCAAAATCTCGTCCCGACGGACGGGTAGCGTCGATGCCCATTTTGGTGACCGTGAAATTCTGCGGATCGGACGTCGGATCGAGGATTGCGCCTTTTGCACCCGGAATAAAGAAGATGTCCTTCTCTGCACGGACGCGCGTCGCCACCGCCCACATCACATCGGTAAGATCGAAGATGTCGACATCGTCGTCCACGACGATCACATATTTGGTGTAAAGTTCGGTGCCCAAAGTGGACATGATGGCCATCTGGGGCTCGCCTTCGGCGGTCTTTTTCATCGAAATGAAGGCGACGAATGCGCCACAGGTCGTGTGCGGGACGTGCACATTTCGCACGTTGGGAAGATTGCGTCGTAGCGCATTCAGAATCTCGCCCTCACGCGTGATGCAGGACACCAGGATGTGATCTTTCGACATGCCTGATACGACGCACTGATACATTGCGTCGCCCCGCATGCGGATGCGTTTCGCGACAAAGACGTTCTGGGTGCTTCGATAAGATGCATATCCGGTGAATTCGCCGAACGGGCCCTCTGGCTCGTGAACGCCGGCGAGGATTTCGCCCTCGATAACGATCTCGGCTGCGGCCGGTACTTCGAGCTCATCGATTCCGCTGCGGGCTAGTCGGTAAGGCTCGCCGAACAGACCGCCGATGATTTCGAACTTCCGCACGTTTGGCGGATAGGCGTAGACCATCGAGCCCATGTAATGCAGCGGATGGGTCCCGATGGTGATCACCGCCGGCAGGGAATGGCCGCGCTCCTCCGCGCGGCGGTGAAACTCGTACATGCGCCTGCGCGAATGCAAGGAGACGCCGAGCCGGTTCTTCCCCTTGAGCATCAGGCGGTGGAAGCCGGTCGTGTCGACGCCGCTGACAGGATCCCGCGCCGAGACCTGGCCCGCGGTGATGTAGGGTGCACCGTCGACCGTGAACTGCAGCGGGATCGGCAACTTGGTGAGATCAACCTCGTCGCCCTCGATCACCACCTCGTTCCAGGCAGCTTCCGAAACAACCTCAGCTGGAATGTATGTCTGGCAACGCTCGCGAAACGCGGTCGGAAGATCATTCTGTTCAACGCCGAGGCAAGCAGCCAGCAGCCGGCGGTTCGCCGCGACGTTCATGATGACGGGGATTTTGCTGCCCTTGGGATTTTCGAAAACGATAACTGGGTTTTTGCCAGCGCGCTCCAATTCGAACGCGATAGAGGTCATCTCGAGCCGCGGATCAACCTCTCCGCCAATGCGAAGAATATCGTCGGGGAAATCCGCCTCGACCATTTGCACGAAGCCACGCAAGCTCTGCTTGTCGACGTTACCCGATCGCGTCATAGACGCTCTCATCCCTAAGTGGGCCTAATGTTAGGAACATGATAAGACGGCCACCGCGGCTGGGCAACAGCGGCGCTGCTGCTTCGGTACGCAGTGCATGCCAAGGCGCCGCCTATTTTCGAGGCGGCGTGCGTGCGGAAGGCAGTGCCTTATGCCCCGCACCAGTCGTAGATGCTCAGCGCCATTACCTTGATCGCAGTGAGGTAGTCGTCGACAGATACGTATTCATCGTCGGAGTGCATCACGGCAGTCGAGCCTGGCCCGAAGATCACCGTCGGCGTGTGGCCATACAGATTGAGAAAGCGCGTGTCCGCCGCGCCCTGGCGCCCGCTGATCTCGGGTTGGCGCCCGGTGACTTCGGTGTAATTCTTGCTGACCGTCTGGACAATTGGATGATCGATGGCAATTTCAGAAGCCTGCGCGTCATAGCCGACGAACCGGACCTTCGGAGGATGATCCTTCATCCAGGGATCTTCGGCAGCCGCTTGCGCGATGTGTTCGACCAAGCTGCGCTTGACGCCCTCATGATCTTCACCCGGTACCGTGGCCATGCTGCCCTTGAGCAGACAGGTCGCGGGGAATGAGCTCGGGAAATTGCCGGAGTGGAAAGCACCGATCATGCAGGGCAGCGCATCAATACCCTTTGGATAAAGCGGATGCCTGACGGTTGCGATGCGCTTGGCCTCGAGCGCCTCGACCGCCTTGGTGATCTTGTAACCGAGTTCGATGCCGCTGACGCCCTGATACCGGCGTTGGATGCCGGCCGGCTTGCCTTGGATTTCGATTTCGAACCAGATGCGGCCGATGCAGGCCGGTTGCACGGCGAGGCCACTGGTTTCCCCTGAAATGCCGGCATCGGCAGTGTAGCCGCGGATCACCGTGTCCAGTGTGCCATGACCGCTGATCTCCTCGTCGATCACGATGTCGATCATGACGTCGCCCTTGACTTTCACCCCGGCGGCTTTGAGCAGTTCGACCGCGAGGATGTGGCTGGCCACTCCACTCTTCATATCGCAAGAGCCGCGGCCATAAAGGCGACCGTCTACCACCTTGGCCGACCACGGGTTGTCGCTCCAGCCTTCACCATTGCCAACCGGAATCACATCGGTATGGCCATTGAGCAGCAGGGAGCGTCCGCCGCCAGTGCCTTTCCAGGTGGCGACAATGTTCGGGCGACCCTCGTAGCCGTGCTCTACCGGGATGTAACCAGGATGTTTCTTGAGCGCTTCCCAATCGGATTCCCACACATCGACGTCGAGGTCGAGCTTCTTGAGATAGCTGGACAGAAACGCCTGGATCTTCCCTTCGTCTCCCGTGACGCTCGGGATCGTCACGATGTCTTGGAGGAATTTGACGGCCTTGTCGCGATTGGCATCGACGGTATCCAGAATTTTCTTGCGGGCGTCGGTCATGTTTCGGTCTCCTCGATGGGAAGAGTTCGTCGCTACTTATTGAGGTGAGCGTCCAAGCAGGCCGCGCAGAAGAGCCTTGATGCGGCCGGCCAGGACACCGAGGAACAGGTTGCCCGCATCGAGTTCGGCCGCATGCACGCTCGGCATCTTTCCGCTCAACCGTGCTTCAACGTTCTGAGCGAATGCCGCAACGATTCGGCTCGCGACATCGCGGACAAGATCTGAGCGACTGAACTGTGCAAGTGGCCCTGTGAGGCGATAGCCGACCGTCAGCTCAACCTTGGTTGCGCGCTCGTCCTGCGGCACAAGGTGATAGCGGATCGTGCCGTGGGTCGTCGAAGTACTGAGGCGGTCGCGGCCGCTGCCCTCTACATTGCCTGAATACGTCGCCGGATCGCGGTCGATCCGGGCACTGCCGTGGAACTCGGCGGCGATCGGACCCACCTTGACGCGCATTTTGCCGCTGACGTCGCGCGCGCCTGCGTCGCTGGTCAGCGTCGCGCCCGGCAGGCAGGATGCGACCGCAGCAGTGTCAGCAAACAAGGCCCAGACCTTATCGAGCGGGTGGGGGACCATGAAACTCTGATCGAGCGTTGCCTGCGGCTGCCAGTCGCGGAAAGCTCCCTCAGGTTCGCCCTGGGGCATGACTAAGCTGCTGGCTGGCGAAGGCGCAGACGTGGGTGCAAGTGCCTGCGCATGACCAGAACCCGCAGGCCCGAGCTCCGTCCGCCCCGCCCCAGACACGGGCGCAACGCCACGGGCGCGACGACTGGCGATGACGCTCTGGATTGCTCGGACGATGCCGACATAACCGGTGCAGCGGCATAGATTGCCACTCATCGCCACGCGGATCTCACGTTCCGTAGCAGCTTCTCCCCGCAGCACCAGGTCGCGCGCTGAGATCAGCATGCCGGGCGTGCAATAACCGCACTGCAACGCGTGCTCGCGAGTGAACGCGGCGCGCAGCTCCGCGCCGATCTCATCGTCGTCGAGGCCTTCGATGGTGATGACATTTGCTCCGCTGCACGCCGCCGTAAAGGTGATGCATGAGCGCACCGGAACCCCATCGAGCAAAACGGTGCACGCGCCACAGACGCCGTGTTCGCAGCCGAGATGCGTTCCGGTCAGCGTCTGGCTCTCGCGGATAAAATCCGCAAGGTGGGTGCGCGGCTCAACCTCGGCTGCAACCACACGACTGTTGATGGTCAGCGAGATTGCGGTCATTGGCGTCGCGCCTGCTCAATCGCCCGCCGCAAGCAGACAAAGTGGATCTGCTGCTCGATCGGATCGGTCATGCCGTGCGCGGCCATTGCCTGGTCGGCGATATGGCGATCGATGGCGCCGTCCGGCTTGCCGCCAAGCAGATTGGCCGCATCGACGAACACGATCGGTCGCGATCCGGTCGCGCCGATCACGGCACGGCAGACTGAATACTCCGGATCGTAGAAAAAGGCCCCGATAGCATGCGCAAATTCGCCGGTCTTGCGGCAGTACTTGTAGTAGCCCCAGCGTGCGGAACGAGATGCTCGCCGCACCTCGACCCCTGCCAGCATTTCCCCCGTGCTGAGGTCGCACTCGAATACGCCCGTCACGAACGCTTCAACAGGAATGCGACGCTCTGCGTTGGGCCCGCGGATCACAGCCTGCGCCCCAAGCGCTGCCAGCGCCGTAATCCAGTCGGCCGACGGGTCGGCATGCACCAGACTGCCACCGATAGTGCCGCGGTTACGCACCGGCCGATAGGCAATCCCGGCGGCAACTGCGCGCATTGGCCCCCCAGTGACGTCAGGCACGCGACCATCTTCGATGTCCGCATGCGTGATGCAGCTGCCGATAAAAAGCACGTCGCCTTTCTGTTCGAAGCGCTTGAGTTCAGGAATTGCAGTGATGTCGACCAAAAGATCGGGCTGTACGAGCCGGAGATTCAGCATCGGGCCGAGTGACTGACCACCGGCGATGAGTTTGACGTTGTCGCCAGCATTATCCGCGAGCGCAATTGCCGCAGAAAGGTCGCCCGGCCGCGCATATTCGAAATTGACCGCCTTCACGTCGCACCCCGTCCCGCGCGGGCGATTTCAGAAAGGACGCGCCGCGGAGTGATCGGCGAAACCAACAATTCAGCGCCGAGCGGCCGCAGTGCGTCGTTGACAGCGTTTGCGATCGCTGCCGGCGGGGCAATCGCCCCACCCTCGCCGATGCCTTTGACGCCGAATTCAGTATGCGGCGACAGTGTCTCCATATGATCGATGCGCGCGGACGGAATCTCGGTCGGGCCTGGCAGCAAGTAGTCGGCGAAGGTCGAGGCAAGTGGCTGGCCAGCCGAGTCGAACGGCATCTCTTCGTAAAGCGCCGTGCCGATACCCTGAGCAAGCCCGCCATAGATCTGGCCATCCACGACCATCGGATTGACCAACTTGCCGCCGTCTTCGATGACCACGTAATCAAGGATTTCGACATCGCCGAGGTCTGGATCGACAGCGACCAACGCGGCGTGGGTCGCATAACTGAAGGTGCCGCTGTCGGGGGACGGCCGATAGCCGATGGTCGCTTCGAGGCCGCCCATATCGACGTCGCTCGGCAAGTTCTGCGGCTTGAGGTACCACGTACGAGCGATCTCACCGAGCGAGATCGAACCGTGCGGGCCCGCAATTTCGCCGGCCTGCAGCGTGACCTTGCTGACATCGGTCTGCAGAAGCTGCGCGCCAATTTTGGCCGAGCGCCTGGCGATCTCCTTGCAGGCCGTGGACACTGCGCCGCCCGCCATCACCATGCAGCGCGACCCCCAGGTGCCGGTCGAGTAAGGGGTCATTGCGGTGTCGCCGTGCACGACCTTGATCTTGGCGATGTCGATACCGAGGATCTCGTGAGCGACCTGTGCAAGCGTCGTCTCTAGCCCCTGCCCGTGCGACTGAATGCCGACGCGCAGCTCCAGGCCCCCGTCGGGCGTGAGCCGCGCGGTCGCCTGCTCGAAGCCCGGCACCATCGGGATGCCCCAGCCGTAATAGACGGAGGTGCCATGCGCGGCCTGCTCGCAGTAAGTCGCCAGCCCTACGCCGATCAGTCGGCCGTCGGGTTCGCCGTGCTTCTGCCGCTCGCGTATGGCTGGAATATCGATGGCGGCGACGGCGCGACGGAGCGATTCCGGATAATCGCCGCTGTCGAACCACTTGTTGGTGATGTTGGTGAACGGCATCTTGTCCGGTGGCACCAGGATCTTGGCCCGCACCTCATGCGGCTCGACCCCCGCCTCCCGCGCGATTGCGTCGAGTACCAGCTCGAGCGCAAAGCACACGCCTGTGCGCGCCACTCCGCGATAGGGTAGGATCGGACACTTGTTGGTGGCCACCGAATAGGTTCGGCAGCGGTAGGCGGGAAAGTCATAAGGTCCCGGCAAGATGCTTGCGACTTGCGCAGCTTCAAGACATGCAGAGAACGGATACGCCGAGTAGGCGCCCGAATCGACAGTCGCCTCGCAATCAATGCCAACAAGACGGCCGTCGCGGTCGGCATATCCAGTGATCCGATAGTGATGTTCGCGGCAATTCGCTCCGGCTGTCAGATGCTCCCGCCGATCCTCGATCCAACGCATTGGGTGACCGCAGCGCATGGCGAGCCAGCCAAGGCAGACCTCTTCGGCCAGCAATATGCCCTTGTAACCAAAGCCGCCGCCGACGTCCGGGGCGATGACCCGCACCTGGCCCTCGTCCAACCCGAGGCAGCCGGCAAGTCCCGTTCGCACGATGTGGGGCATCTGGCAGGCCGAGTAAATCGTGAGTTGCTCGAGTCGGCTGTCCCAAATCGCGACCACGCCGCGACCTTCGATCGGTGCCATACATTGCCGCGCGGTGCGGATCTCCCGCGTCACCTTGATTGGCGCGCTCAGCACCTTGTCAAAATTCAGGTCAACGAAGGTCTCGAGGAAAACGTTGTCGCCCCAGTGGTTGTGCAGCAACGCCGAGCCGGGCTCGCGCGCCGCCAGCATGTCATGGACGGCCGGCAGTTCCTCGATGTCGAGCCGAACAGCAGCCGCAAGGTCCTCGGCTTCGGCCCGATTTGCGGCGACGCACATGGCGACAAGCTCACCGACGTAGCGCACCTTGTCGACGGCGAGCACGGGCTGGTCGGACACTTTGAATCCGCGCACGCCGGACACCGCGCGGATCGGCTTGACCGCGGCCAGATCGGCGGCGGCAAAGACCGCACCCTCACCCCGAGAAGGGACGACCACGTCTCGAATCCGCCCGTGTGCGATCGGACTGCGGACAAAAGCCACGTCACGTAGGCCGGCGAAGCGCAAATCGGCGACGAATTGACCGCGCCCGCGCATCAAACGCTCGTCCTCTTTGCGGGGCACGCGCGCGCCAACTCCCTGTCCCGTCACAGCGGCTGCTCCAGTCAGGCCAATGCGTAACGTAACGCCGGCTCATCAATGCTGCCGATACGCCACGAGGCGCTCACAAAGTTCCTATGATGCTAATCTTAGGATGAGGTCGTTTGCAACTGCGAAGGGCTGTTTGCGTGCTAGCGCGGGGGCCTTCTAGACAGGCCGTTCCGAGCGCACGGGAGCGCGCGAGTTCGCAAACAGATCAATATGCAATTTGATGGCGTCGCTTCGATAGATGATATCGGCGACATAGATAGCGACGCCCTTCCGGTCGAGCACAACGCATCTGCATTCCGCGATGGGTGCCCCAAGCTCGACCTGGAGCAGCTCAGCGGTGTTCGGATCTGCACTGCCGATGATAACAGTTTGATGCGCGTCCCGTACCTGAACGCCCTTTAACCCGGCCAATACGGAGAGCGCCGGATGCTGTCGGAACTCTTCGGGAGCGCGCCGGAAGATCTCGTCTGCAAGATGCAGGTTTACAATGCCGTAGGGTTGCCCGTCCTTGAATTGGACACTGCGCATAAAAATATATTTCGGCGCAAGTTCGCCCTCGTCCTCTTGAAGGACAGGTTTTGTCGGGGGGGCATCGACTTTGATGCGCTTGAGCACGTTGCTTCTGATTGGCGCGACCAGAGCGTCCCAAGTTGTGGCGAGTTTGAACCAATGGCGGGACACTGGCTTCTCCGCCACGAATGTCCCGCGGCCTTGCTGCGAGCGCAGGAGGCCTTCCTCGCTCAGGATGTCAATCGCTTGGCGAATGGTGACGCGCGCGACCGCAAACTCACGTTCAAGTTCGACCAGCGTCGAAATCTTTTGACCGGGAAGCCATTGCTTCGTCTCGATCCGGCGGCGCATGACCGAGGCGACCTGGATGTACAGAGGAACGCGGCTGCGATCGTAGACCTTAGATATCTCCAACATCGCTCTTCAATCTCTATGCAAAGCCAAGATGATTTCGCAGGCGCGAGGTCAGAGGCGAGCCCGGCTGCATGTCGCCCAGGCAGCGCGCCGGCAATCGTGGTTAGATCCGCTTGCAGTAAGCGGCGTGTCTACCTCAGTCTTACAGCTTACAACTGTTGCTATCAAACTAAAAACCAGCACAATGCAGCGGTCCGTCCCCAGGAAGTAACTACCGGTCGATCGCGGATTCAACCGGCCAGGTAGGCGTTTCGCACGTGGGGATTATCGACCAGCTCGCGCCCGGTGCCGGATAGCGCAAGCGATCCGGATTCCAGCAGATAAGCGTGATCACACATCTCAAGCGCTGCGAGCGCGTTTTGTTCGACCATCAGCACCGTTGTCCCGGCATCGCGAATGCGGCTGATAATCTCGAACGTTCGTTCGACGATGTTCGGTGCAAGACCAAGTGAAGGTTCGTCGAACATGATGAGCTTGGGCCGCGACATGAGCCCGCGCGCGATCGCCAGCATCTGCTGTTCACCGCCCGACAATGTGCCGGCTTGCTGCTCCCGCCGTTCGGAGAGGCGAGGAAACTCGTCGAATATGCGTTCGAGGTCGTTCGCGATACCTTCGCGGTCCTTGCGGAGATAGCAGCCCATTTCAAGATTCTCTGCGACCGTCATCTGCGGAAAAACATGTCGGCCTTCGGGGCAATGGGCGACGCCGAGCGAGAGGATCCGCCGGGCAGAAGCTTGCGTGATGTCGACGCCATCAAAAAAGATTTTGCCACCAACGGGCGCCAAGAGACCCGAGATCGCCCGCAAAGTCGTGGTCTTGCCAGCGCCGTTCGCCCCGATGAGTGCAACCAGTTGACCTTGCTCGACCTTGAGCGAAAGGCCTTTGACCGCCGCTACCTTGCCATAGCGGCACACAAGATCGCGAAGCTCAAGCACGCTTTTTACCTTGGCCAAGATAGGCGTGGATGACTTCCGGATTGTTCTGGATTTCGACTGGCGTGCCCTCGGCAATGATGCGGCCGTAATTCAGCACGACGATGCGACGGCAAACCTGCATCACCATTTGCATATCGTGCTCAACCAAGAGGATGGTCGTGCCCGATGCGCTGATCTTCTCGACGAGCTTGATCGTCCGCGCCGTTTCGGCGTGATTCATGCCGGAAACCGGCTCATCAAGCAGCAGCATGGTCGGCTTCACCGCGAGTGCCAGGGCAATGCCAAGGAGACGCTGCTCGCCGTAGGACAGCGCCCCCGCCAGCTCCCTGGCGCGCTGCGCTAGCCCGACGAAATCCAGGATTTCATGCGCGGCGTTCTCAAGCTCCCGTTCGGACGCCTTCTCGCGGCTCGATTGCAGCATCGTATCCCACAGACGCGACTGGCCGCTGCAGTGCAGACCGGTCAGCACATTCTGGAATACGCTTCGCTCCTGAAACACGCTGGTGCGCTGGAACGTGCGCACAAGACCCAACTTGGCGATCTCGTGCGGCTTCATGCCGGTCAGCACACGCGACTGATAGCGCACCTCCCCGCTGCTCGGCTGCTGAAAACCGGTCATGACGTTGAAGGCTGTGGTCTTGCCAGCCCCATTCGGGCCGATCAAACCAACGATTTCGCCCTTTCTGACATCGAAAGTCATATTTGAAATTGCGACCAAGCCGCCAAAATGCACGGCGACCCGATCAATCGAGAGGATCGTTTCCGGATGCGCGCTCATTCCTGCAACACCTTCGAAGTTTCGGAAACAGCGGAGTGCGCCGGCTCACGCTTGCGCCCGGAGAAATAGGCTTGCACGGCTGGCACAATGCCGCGCGGCAAGAAATAGACGATCAGTATCATCAGCACGCCGTAGATGATCCACTGTGCCTCGGGGCGGATCTCCATGGCGCGCAGAACCTCAGGCAGAGCCCCGAATAGGATGCCGCCGACCACTGGCCCTGCCAGAGTGCCCTTGCCGCCGGTGATCACCATGATCACCATCGTCACGGTGTAGATGAAAAGGAATATGTCGGGATCGACGATACGGATGTAGTGCGCGTAAAGCGCGCCGGCCATGCCCGCCATCGCCGCCGAGACCACGGTCGCGATCACGAGATATCGCGTCACATCGATGCCGATGGACCGCGCCAGTACCTCGTTCTCCCGCAGCGCGATCATCGCCCGGCCGGCGCGTGAATTCACGAGCCGCGCGATGACGACATAGCAAATCACGCCGACCGCGAGCACCAGGAGATAAAACGCGGGCTTGCGCAGAAACGAGATTTCGATTGCCCCGGTCCCGATCGTGAGCGCCGGAATATTGTTGAGGGCCATCGGGCCTTGCGTCAGCTCAACCCAATTGACCGCGACAAGGCGCACGACTTCAGCAAAGCCGATGGACACAATGACGAAATACGCGCCGCGTAACCGGAACGTCAGCTTGCCGATTGCGTAGCCGGTTAACCCCGCGGTCGCGACCGCACACAAGACGCCAAACCAGGCAGGCTTGGGTGCCATGGCTACTGTCAGCTCGGGCAGCACGTGAACTTCGAAGCCAAGAGAAACCAGCGCGCTGGTGTAGGCGCCAATCCCGAAGAAAGCGACGTGGCCGAGTGACAGCTGCCCGGTGTAGCCGAGCAGCAGATTGAGGCTCATTGCCGCAATAATGAAGATGCCCGTCGTGATCAGAATGTGCAGCAGATAGAAATCAGTCAGCCAAAGCGGAACCGAGGCAAGAACGGCAACAAACAGCCAGGCAGGATATCGGCTCACCCAACCCGTTCCTTCTGTGCGAACAGACCGGTCGGACGCACCAGCAGAACCAGGATGATCAACAGGAAGCCCATTGCATCGCGATACCCGGACGAGACATAGCCGGCGCCCATCTCCTCGACAAAGGCGAGGATGAAGCCGCCCAAGGTCGCGCCCTTGATGTTGCCGAGACCACCCAGGATGACGATGGCGAACGCCTTGGACGCCGCAAGGTCGCCCATGGTCGGGTTGACGACGAACACCGGTCCGAGCAATGCGCCTGCTGCAGCAGCAAGGCCGGAGCCGAGCGCAAATGTCGCGGTGTTGATGCGGTCGATCCGCACGCCCATCAGCGCCGCGGTGTCGCGATCTTGGAAGGTCGCGCGCATCGCCTTACCAAGCTTCGTGCGGTTGACGACGTAGTAGGTGGCGCAGATCAGAAGCGACGCGACGACAAACACGTAGACCCTGATCCAGGACACGGATAGTGGGCCGATAACGAGCGGATCCGCTGGAAACGGGCTTTTGATGGAGAGGGCCACGCCCGACCAGATCAGCTGCTCGCTGTTCTGCATGACGATCCAGGCGCCGATCATCACCAGCATCGTGGTATCGATGTCGGCGCGACGCAACCGGTTGAGCAGCACGATTTCAAGGACACCGCCCAGTGCAGTCCCAAGCACCATTGCAAGCGGCAGCGCCAGAAAAAAATTCACGCCCCACATCATCACCAGCGCGTACATGCCGTACGCGCCGAATGCATAGAGCTCGCCATGAGTGAAGTTGACGACCCGCATGATGCCGAAGATCAGCGTCAGGCCGATCCCCAGGAGCGCATACGTGCCGCCGAGGATGATCGCATTCAGCACATGCTGAAGGAATTCATCCAAGTCTTCGGCCTCCGAGGCGAGATCTCAGCAATGTAGAGGCACGAGCGTTCGGGCGGCGGCTCGTGCCCCGAGAGTGGTTGGCTTAGAACTCAGTCTTCACGACCTTGCCGTCCTTGATCGTCACGAGGTAGACGGCCGGCACGTTTTGCCCGCTTTCCTTGCCCGCCGGACCTTCCTTGTTGAAATGGATATCGCCGTAGATGCCTTTCACGGTGACGCCCCATAGCGCCTGACGAATTGCCTCGGGGTCCGCCTTGCCAGCGGCTTTGATGGCGGCGACGGCAACATAGACCCCATCGTAGCCCCGGAACCCTTCAGTCAGACCGCCGAGATTGTAGCCGCGCTTCTTCCACTCATCCATATACCGCTTGGAAACGTCGGCATTTTTAGTCACTTCCGGGAACCACGGCGGAAAGAACGCCGTGTGATACGAGCCGTTCGCCGCATCGCCCGCCTGCTCGATCAACTGGTCAGGCGAATTGGACCCACCACACGAGATGATGCGCGCCTTGAGCTGCTGCTCCTTGGCCTGCTTGAGGATGATCGTGAGCTGCTCGACCGCGGTCGTCACAAACAACGTATCGGCGCCCGATGCTTTGATCTTGGCCAACTGCGCCGAGAAATCAGTTGCCTTCGGGTCCATCGTCTCCATGACGCCAATCGTGACGCCATCCGCCTTCAGCATCTTGGAATATTCTTGCGCCGAGCCGATGCCGAAATCGTTGTTGGTGTAGAGGAAATCAGCTTTCTTGATCCCCAACTTGGACACCAGCGGCTCGAAGGATTTGGCCTCCATGGCCGAGGTCGGGCTGATGCGGAAGATGTAGGGATTGCCGGAGGTCGTGATCTTGCCCGATGACGAGGTCTCAACGATCATCGGCACCTTGTACTCTTCAAGCTTGGGCATGACTGCGAGTGTCAGGGTCGAGCTCCAAGCCCCGATCAGAACCGGAACCTTATCTTTCTCAATCAGCTTCTCGACGGTGCTGACGGCTTCGGTCGGGTTTGATTTATTATCTTCGATGACCAGCTGAATTTTCTTGCCGAGCACGCCGCCTGCTTGATTGATCTCGTCCTCGGCGATCTTTGCGCCTTGCGCGACGTAGTTGCCGGATGCTGCGAACGCACCGGTGAGCGGCTGCGTCACGCCGATCTTGATCGTCTCCTGCGCGGTTGCGCTGGTCACGATGGCGCCGGCTGCAATGACCGCCGTCATCCAAAGTTTTGCAAACTTCCTCATGTCCGTTCCTCCGATTCGCCTCGAGGTGGTCGAGGACTCATTTTGGCTGCCGTTTCTCGGATCACACTCGCAGTCTGCACGGAAATAGGTGTTCAGTGTAATCGAGCCTCCAGGGATCGGGCGCGAGGTGCCGCGGCGGTCAGCGCGTTCAAGAAGGGCGAGCAGCAAACGTTCGGCGGTGAACACGTGACTCTGCGCGAATGTCCCTCGGGCAGTCATGCTATTTTTAGGATGTTAGTAAGGGTCCAAATAGCAGGCAAGCTCAAACTTTGCCCAAGCGGTGCCGCCGGCCGACGCAATTTTCGAGCGACGTCCATCCATCCGCTCCGCTGGTGCTAACTGTTCTTCAGGCGCGGAATGATCTCGCGCGCGATGATCTCGATCTGCTCCAACTCGTACCGATAAGGGACGAAAATGAGCTTCTGCACGCCGACCGCGAGGTGCGCCTTGAGTTGCTCGACGCATTCATCGACGGTGCCGATGACGGCGCTGTCTTTGGTCGACTCGCTCCACGAGGCATAGTCCCACTCTTTGCCGAGCCACTCCATCATCTCGCTTTCGACGGCTGCCCGCGATTTGCCGATTCTGATCGGCAATTGCGCGCCGTTCAGGAGGTGGTCGGGGTTCTTGCCGGCTTCCTTGGCAAAATCGCGGATCTTGGCCCATGACTTTGCAAAGCTTTCCGGCGTGTAGAAATAAGTCAGCCACCCATCGCCGGAGACCGCCGCCCGCTTGAGCACACGGTCGACGTAGCCGCCGATCAGGATTGGCGGACGCGGCTTTTGGACGGGCTTGGGATACATCACGCCGGCTGGAATCTTGTGATAGGTGTACTGGCCCTTAACCATGGGTTCGGTCCAGAACCTCGTCAGGATGTCGAGGTTCTCATCCATGATCTTTCCGCGCTGCTCAAACGGCACGCCGACGGCATCGAACTCGCGCCGATACCAGCCGGACGCCAGGCCCATGATCAGGCGACCCTCCGACAGAAGGTCCATGCTGGAAAGCTGCTTTGCCAGCAGCACCGGATTGCGCAGGGGCAACACCAGAACGCCGGTGCCGAGCTTGATCGTCTTGGTGCGCGCGGCAATCGCTGTCAGCAGGGTCAGCGCTTCGATGATAGGAAAATTTGGCTCGACCCCGAGCAGAACGTGATCCCAGACCCATAGCGAGTCGAATCCGAGTTGCTCCATCTTCACGCCGTACTCGACCAATGCACGGATATCCGGCATTTCCGGATAGGCCGTGAAATTGCGGGCGGCGATGCCAAAGGTGCGACTTAACGTAGTCATGCTGACTCCCCACTGCGAACCAGAGCTTTAGCCGATGTAGAAGCGTTCAGGATCAAGGGCCCGCAACGCCGAGAGTTCTTGTGCGGTCGGGGGCTCCGTGACGCCGACGTCGTGGTCGAAATCCAGTTCGAAGCCGGTGTTATCTTGGACCTGTTCGCGTGTGACGCCGGGATTGAGGGCGAGCGGCTTGATGCGCCGGGCGGCTTCATCAAAACCAAACACCGCGAGATCGGTTACAACGCGATACATACCGCCAGACGGCAGTCCGCCGTCGGCCCGCGTGTGCCCACCCTTGAGCCAACCGGGACTGGTGATGAAATCGACATTCTCCACGAAGCGCCGCCTCTCGTGCTTCATGGCGACGATCATGTTGGTGAGGCTTGCAATATCGTTGCCGCCACCAGTGCCGGGCAGCCGCGTCTTCGGTTTAGCGGGATCGCCGATAAATGAGCTGTTGAGATTGCCGTACTGATCGATCTGCGCACCGCCCATGAACCCGACATCGACGTAGCCGCGCTGCAGCAGCAGCAGCACCTCGGCACTGCCGAGCACCATATTTGCCCGCGCGGTACAACGCTGATCGTTGGTGGAGGGCGGGAGCTTCCCGGGTTCAACGAAAGCGCCGATCACGCCACCCTCGAACAGGATGGTGAGACCAGGACAATGCAGTCGCTGCGCCAAAGTGGCCGCGAGCAGCGGGATGCCAACCCCGGCAAACACCACCTGGCCGTCGTTGAGCTGGCGCGCACTCAAAATCGCCAGCAACTCGCCTGCGGTGTAAGCGGATTTAAGTGTCATAGAGCGATTGCCCCGCCCGCGCTGCAGCAAGAATGTCTTCAATACCGATCTTATCAAGGAAGTCGGTCCAGGATTTCGGCCCGTAGACAAAGCGGTCGAGATATTCTCGCATTCCGCCGATGGGATCCTTGTTCACCAGGTCGACGTAGTACTCCATGTGCCGCATCATTGGCTCGTAAGTGCCGTAGCATTCATGCGGCGCGCAGCCGAACGGCAGCTCGACCACCGCGTCGACCGCAAAAAACGGAATCTTGGTCCGATCAGGTGCACGGCGGATCTGGTCGTTGGAGACGATACGCTCGGTGGTAAGGATGACTTTGTTCGCAGCCATCGCGAGATCGACGTCCATGAACTGCAGTCCATCGATCTGCGCGTTGCCGTAAGGGTCGCAACGCTGGACATGGATGAGGGCCACATCTGGATTAAGCGCGGGAACGAGTAGCAGCGGCTCGTTGGTGAATGGGCAAGCGATCTGCTTGGTTTCGGGACGAAATTTGACGACATCGGAGCCGAGCATCGAACGGATCGGCATGAATGGAACGCCCATCGCGCCTGCGCGGAAGCGCATCCCCATCGCCATATGGCTCCACTCGTCATAGCGAACTTTGCCGGTTTCGACGTAGTGACGCATCACCTTGGAGACGCCCCACAGAATTCCCTGGCTGAACCAGCTCGTGATGATGTGCTCGCTCGTGCCTGAACCGTAGAGGAGATCGCCGTCACTCGAGGTAATGCAGCGCGCACAGGAGAGCTTGGTCCGGCCAGCCCGGATCAACGCCCAGACCAGGCCCATCGGCGTCCGCGACACCGTGCTGCCGCCAATGCCGACGCAATCGCCGTCGCGCACGAATGAAGCCGCCTCCTCGAGGGAGACAACCTTTTCGCGCAGGCTGCGGTCGCGCTGCAGCAGATCCTTGCGGAGTTTCGCGTAAGGTTGGACGTCGCTCATGCCGCCGCCCTGCCGTCGACTTCGGCGTTGAACTGCTGGATCAGGCGATCCCAACCGGGGATGCTAGCCACCAAGTCCTGCCAGAAGCTCTGGTTTCTCCGGCGATCGAAATCCTCGACCGAGATGCCTTGCTGTTCGACCCAGGTGTAGTAGCCGAGGTTGAAGATCCGCTTACGATCAATATGACGCAGCTCCAGCACGCCGTCATCGGCGAGCCCTTCCAGATGGCGTGAGAAGATTTCGCCGGCGCTGACTTCATCGAAGCCTGTTGGATAACGTCGGGCCAGGAAACGCTCGCTTTCGCTTGCGTAAAGCGCCGCGCTGTCGGTCGCGACCGTCATGACGACGTCGTCAGGGCCAAGATCGAGATGCTTCGCGAGCTTGATGGCGCCGACCACGTTGGCGAGACCGGAAATCCCGACCCCTTCGAACTGGCGTATCAAACCAGGATCGAGTTTGCGCCGCGCCGTCAAATAGCGCCGACCGATCTCGTTGCGGAACAGCAGATTGAGCGAATTGCTTGCAGCGTCGGATACGGCGATGACGACATCCGTGTTCATGACGTTGTGGATCAGCGGAATATGTTTGTCGCCAATGCCTTGGATATTGTGCTCGCCGTAGCCGTTGCACAGCATGGTCGGGCACTCGGCGGCTTCCACCGCGGCGATTTTCGTGCCGTGCAGCTCCTTGAGCCGATCACCAGCGGCAATCGTCCCGGCAGAACCGGTTGCAGCCACAAAGGCCGCCAACCGATATTGCTTGCGCGCACGCTTCAGGTGCTGGAATGTGCAATCGAATGCCGCCGCCGTGCAATGATAATGGATCAGGTAGTTTGCAAACTCGGAGAACTGATTGAGGATGACGTTCTGCTTGTCACGCGCGAGCTCCGCGCACTTGTCGTAGATTTCCTTGACGTTGCTCTCGGTTCCCGGCGTGCGAATGATGTCATCGGGATTGGCGACCCACGCTTGTAGCCAGTCGAAGCGCTCGCGGCTCATGCCGGCCGGCAGCACGGCGACACCACGGCATCCCAGGATCCGCGAAATCGCAACACCGCCGCGGCAATAATTTCCGGTCGAAGGCCATACCGCGCGATCGATTGAAGGGTCGAACTGGCCGGTCACCAGCCGCGGTACCAGGCAGGCGTACGCCGCCAGCACTTTGTGGGCTCCGATCATCGGGAAGCCGCACCCAAGCAAGACCACAATCGGCGCCTCGACCCCCGTCAATTCGGGCGGCAATACAATGTGGCCAGGCATATCCATCGATGAGCGGCCGTCGGGACTGTTGAACCAGTGCACGCGCCACAGGTTCATCGCGTCAGGCCCGTCGGGATTAACGCGCGCAAGCTTCGCTGCCGTCTGCGCATCGATTTTCGTGGGGTCCGCGAGTTCGCTCCAGGTCGGCAGCCGGCCTCCAACATTGCGCAGCCGCTCAATTGCTGCGCGGCGGCGCGAGCGATCCACGATCTCAGGCTCAATGAAAAAACTCATCGGACGAAGACTTTGAACTCAATGGCAAAAGACGCGAAAACGTCGGGCAAGGCCCGGCGATGATAAAGTCATACTATTATTAGAACAATAGGTATTCAACGCTCATGCCTACCGTCGCACGGCCGCGTCGGTGCTGCCAACGAGCGCAATAGCGGTTTTGTCGCCCATCGTTATCGATTGTGTCGCTCTGGTTCGACACGTGGTCGATCTCTCCGATTTCAGCCCTTGCGACTGCGCTAGGCTCCGACCAATGATGGCATGATTGTTGCTCGGAACGGGATGTATGCTGCGTATCGAGGGAAGGGCCATGACAACTTCCGAACTTCGCGCGGATATCCATAGCATCGAGCCCATCCCCGACGCCGATCGGGATTCGACCGGATTGCAACAGATGTGGATTTGGGCAGGCGCCAATATCGCGCCGGTCAATTGGGCGCTGGGCGCCCTCGGTATCATCCTGAAGCTTGGACTGTTGGAAACAATCGCGGTCATCGTCATCGGAAACATCATCGGCTGCGCGATCTTTGCGGCATTCACCGTGATGGGTCACAAGACCGGCGTCAACCAAATGGTGCTGACCCGTTCCGCGTTCGGGGTACGCGGCGCCTACCTTCCCAGCATATTGATGTTTCTGATGACGTTGGGTTGGATTGGTGTGAACACTTATTTCCCGGTCAAGATTGCCGTCGCCATCCTCAGCCAATTGGGCATTCCCGACACCTTTGTGGTCGAACTGATCGTCATCACGCTGGTGATGGTGCTGCAGGTGGGGATCGGCGTCTATGGCTTCTATGCGATCCGGACCTTTGAGAAATACACCGTGCCGGTCACCGTCGTGATCATGGTTTTGATGAGCGTTCTGGCATGGACGCGACCGGGTGTCGTCAATTGGGGATTGACCACTTCGCTTCCACCTGGTGCTCACCTGGCAATGATAACGCTGTTGATGACGGCGATCGGCGTCGGCTGGGGCATTTCGTGGGTGACTTGGGCCTCCGACTATTCGCGGTTCGTGCCTGCCACCGTCCCGTCGCGTGCGGTGTTTTGGTACAGCTATATCGGCATGTTCGTGCCGACCGTATGGCTCGCTATACTTGGCGCTACGATCGCCAGTACGACCCTGGACACGGATCCGGCCAAGATGGTGAGCACGGTGTTCGGCGGTCCAATCAGCATTCTCGTGCTGTTGCTCGTGCTGCATGGGCCGATCGCAACCAACATTCTCAACGTGTATTCAGCGACACTGGCTGCGCTCAGCGCCGGGCTCAAATTCTCGCGCGTCACATTGGCAATCATTGTCGGCGTGGTTGGCTACGTCGTGACGATCTATTTCATCTCGGCACCATCCTTTGCGAAGGCGTTCGACAATTGGATGATTAGTCTCTTGCTATGGATGAGCCCGTGGGCAGGCGTGATGCTGGCCGATTTCTACATCAAGCGAAAAGCAAGCATTAGCGTTGCGGAACTTTACCGTTCGCCCGAAGCCAGCGCCTATGGCGACATCAATTGGGGTGGCATCATCGCTTTTTTTGCCGGGCTCGTTGCAGGGTGGTCGGTGCAAGACGGCCTCGTCGGTGCGCTGCAGGGACCGATCTCTATTAATCTCTTGGGCGGCGCGGATCTAAGCTGGCTCGCCGGAATCGTCGTATCCGGTGCGCTCTATCTCGTGCTGGGCAAGGAGTTCACCTCGCCCTCGTCGGTTGTCGCCCGCAGCCCGGGACGGTGATGAAGGTCCAAGGCTCGTGTGGATCACGCTCTGCGATCGAATCATTGATAACCAGCCGCATTACCCGGCAGCGTTCCGAATCCCGACGCCTTGAGCTGGAACAGGACCGAGTGTCGCGGCTCGGCGATCTGCCGATGGGGCCGACGATTTCGTCGAAGCAGATGCCGGTGAACGAGCTCAAAGAATTCGTCGACTATGTGAAAGCTCGGCCGATGCGCGAACTACGCTAACGACTGGCGCGTCAACGTTCCAATCGCTCGCCATGCTCGACTCGGGTCAATTGTGGTTCAAAAACATCCCCATGCGATGTCCGCCCTCCCTGCAAGCGGACACCAATGCGGAAGCTCCCAATCGGCAGGTCGGTGCCATTTCGGCGATTCACAACTTGCGATGGGATGCTCTACAGGTTGGAGTATTTCAGCGTAAAAGATTGAAGTGTTTCATGGAAAATTTTACCTTTTGTAGCGGCGGGACGCTACATCCGGTCCGGAGGCGGTCTTCGTGCTCGTGGCAACGTCTCTTGGCCCGCGATAACGCCCGTCACCCCTCAGACTAGGTTCCCCAGCTCCCCGGTGGGAGCCGGGGTCGCCTCCAACCCAAACTGAGAAGAACTCAATGTGAGAATAAGACTTCCACTTTGCGCTCGAAAGCGGATATTGACTAGTTATGCTCGCCGTTGTTTGATTGGGTCGAGCGCCACTAATATCTGAACTGTCTGTCGCCATAATCTCGCTTCATATTGGTTCAGTCGCTCGAACACGGCGCTATCTACACGAGCGGCTCGTATAAAACAGTAGCTCAATTGGCGGCTTGATCGCTGAAAATCAACGTCAGCCCTTGCGACTTGACCTTGATCCACCAAGTGGCAGCGTTCGCGGTCTAAGGGCGCCCCTGCCTCCATCGCAAAAAGTTGCGTCTCAATTCCTGTGGCGCGACGAAGGCGCCACAGCAACGATGCCAAACGAAGTACGAGCTCCCGCGCAACTGCGGTCTCCGCGCAGTAGTCCGCAATGATAGTCGCTTCAAATGCTTTGTAGTCTTCTGCATCTTCAAGATTTGGAATGACTGTCTCGGCCGTAAGCCCATGGCGAACGGCGTTGAGCCGGGATCGCTGTTTGCCTTCTTCGGTTCTTGGTCCGGTACTTCGGAGCGCATTCAGGCGATTGGCCTCAAGTTGTCGGAACGAGGTCATCGGCTAGCTCGTTACTGATTCTTCTGAGCCGAAGTGCTGTGCCTCAAGGTTCCCTTGCTGGTTCCTCGGAATACCCCGAGTGTGCTGCCAAAACCTGAGCGCAACCGGCAAAGGATCAATGTTGAAAGCGGCCCACCACGCTCGCTCGTCACCTTGCCTGTGAAGCTCACGATGGTGCACCCGACACAGCGGAACCGTGAACTCGTCTGACACCTTGCGGCTAAGTGCCCGCGGTTGGGCGTGACGAACGTGGTGAGCCTCGCAGGGTTGGCGGCCACACACCGTGCAAGGCTGATTGGCGATGAACCGGAGGTGGTCTTTGTCGCGTGAGCGGCGAAGCTTCAATAATTGTGGTTCTTCAGGACGCTCCTTGGAGTTGCTTTTGCTGGCAGGGTTCTCATTGTCGGCAGCAGAAGAGCCGTGGTGATCACTCGCCGATGCAGTTTCCTCGCTGGATGGACCGGAAGGGGAGGCTGGATCGAGCGGTGAGCTCTCCGGGTATGTTTCGGGGGCCAATACCCGAATTCGATGCTGAAATGCGCTTTCAACGAGCGACGCATCTGAGGGCACAAGAAGGCCTTTTACCTTAATCCTCCGGATCGCCCACCCAAGTGCCGCGTCAGCAGAGTCCAGCGCTGTAATTTCCTGAACGAGCTTGTCGCGTGTGGTTTTCAACTCCTCTTTGCTCAGCGACGATCGTGATCCCTGGGTTCGTTTTTGAGCGGTCGCGTCCCCCGCGCCGGGTACTGCAGATCCATTCCTGCCCTTTGGACCGGTATAGGTTCGTGGCGCAATTTTGCGGTTGGTGGCGTCTGTATCCGCTACGCTGACCGGCAAATCCGGAGCATCGAGGTCATCCTCTCCCGCGATGCCGGCCAGGGTGAAGAGCGCGTATCGGCGCGCGTAGGTGAGGGCAGCCCCCATCTTGTGGGGAGCCGTGATGTCGCCGATCGCGCAAACCGGCCAATCTGAGGACACCCATTCCCCCGATGAATGTGCGAGCACTGTGGACAGGCGGACGAGACCGGCCTCGCGATCGATATCGGTCGTTTGTACAATCGCGATCTCGTGTTTTCCCAGCACCTTGCGCACGATCTCGAGGCCGCTCGAAAGCGACGCGTACCGGAACGTCCGATCTTCCTCTCGCGGAAACGGCGAACGTATGGTGGCAACGAGCGATTTCTCCGGATTGGTCAATTCGGATTGAGCTTTGGCCAGGGCGGTAGCGATCGCACCAATTGATTCACTAGACCGCTGCATGGCCCGGCTCCTGTTGTAAGATTTCGAAACTCACCGCTCCCGATTTCGAGCGCTTGGCGCGAATCCCATGCCCGACCGCCTCGCGCGCGTCGTTGGGCACAAGAGCTTTAAGCTCGGCCTTCGCGGTTT
>CAVXDE010000005.1:0-55208 GCA_963760435.1 uncultured Alphaproteobacteria bacterium | reverse complement strand
ATTCGCCAACGACCTCCGTCAACAAGTCGGCCTTGGCGAGCCGCGCCGCGCGCTTGACCTTATCCGGGTCGGCGCCTGCAACGGGCGCAAGCTTCGCCGCCAGTGCCTCGATCCGTTCGATGCGCTCCCACTGGGTGCCGAGCTTTTCATGGAACACGATCTGCTTGAACTTCGGCAGCCGGTCTTCCAGCCGCGTCTTCAGATCGGTTTCGTAGAAGAACTTCGCGTCGGACAGCCGAGCCCGGATCACGCGCTCGTTGCCGGCGATGATCGCCTTGCCGCCGTCGCTTGCCTCAATGTTGGATACCAGGACGAACTTGTTGACGAGCCGTGCGGTCTGCGGATCGCGCAACACGAAGCACTTTTGATTGTTGCGGATGGTGCTGCGGATCACCTCTGGGGGAATGCTGAGGAACGCCGGATCAAACGTCCCCATCAGCACCACCGGCCATTCCACCAGCCCGGTGACCTCGGCCAGCAAGGCCTCGTCCTCGATCAATTCAAAGCCCTGCGCGAAGGCGAATTCTTCGCGTCAGCGAGAATCACCTCGGCGCGGCGCTGCGGGTCGAGCACGACTTTGGCGCGATCGAGCTTGCTCGCGTAATCATCAAACCGGCGCACCGTGATCGGCGCCGGCGCCATGAAGCGATGGCCGTAGGGGGTGTTGCCGGCCGCCACGCCGTCTACCGCGAACTCGACAATATCCGGCTCCTCCGTCTCGGGCCCGAACGTCGCGACGATGGCGTGCAGCGGGCGCACCCAGGTGAGCGCGCTGGGCTTTGCTGACGCCGCACCCCAGCGCATCGCCTTCGGCCACGGAAACGTGCGCACCACCACGGGAAGAATCTCCGCCAGCACGTCGCCAGCGGCGCGGCCGGGTTTTTCGATCAGTGCCACATAAAAATCGCCGCGCTTGTCGCGTTCGACCTTGGCCTCGTCGATTGAGGCGAGACCAGCGCTGCGCAGAAAACCTTGGATCGCCGCATCCGGCGCGCCGACGCGCGGCCCTTTCTTCTCTTCTCGCAGATCGGGCTGCCGCGCCGGAATTCCTTGCACGAACAACGCGAACCGGCGCGGCGTCGCGAACGCGCGCGCCCCTTCGTAGACGAGCCCGGCATCGACCAGCCGGTCGGTCACCATTTTCTTGAGGTCATCCGCCGCCCGCGCCTGCATGCGCGCCGGAATTTCCTCGGAAAACAGTTCGAACAAGAGGTCGGGCACGTCACCCTCCCCTGGAGGGGGGGTCGGCGCGCGGAGCGCGCCGAGGTGGGGTGATTGCTTCGTCGATCGGCCCGACCCATCGCAAATGCTGCAACGAACTCGTCCGCTTGTGAAACCGTATAGGTGGTAGATCGCATCCATCACAGCGGCTCTATCTCGCACAACCTCGTTGTTCCAAAATCGCACAACCCTATAACCTTCCCGCTCCAGCCATTGCGTTCGTGCCGCATCGTGGATCTGCGCGTCTGCTTCCGCATGCTGGGTCGCGGTCAACCTCGATGACCAATCGGGCCGCCATGCAGGCAAAATCGGCCACATACGGACCGATGGGCACCTGTCGACGGAAACCCATTCCGTCGATTTCCATATGTCGCAAATGTTGCCAGAGGATCTTCTCGACGTCCGTCGTATTCGCTCGCAGGCGCCGTGCCGTCGCGCGTCGGAAATCTGCGATGGTTCGACGAGTTATCACCAAATACCACCAGGCTTAAGTCACCCCACCCCGCCGGCTTCGCCGGCGACCCTCCCCCCCGACCCCTCCCCACAAGGGGGAGGGGAGAAGAACCGCAGCCTTTGAAGAAAACTCACAACCGCTTATGGCTCCCGTCGCACAGCGGCTTCCTCTCGGAGCGCTTGCAGGTGCAGAAGAACGCCTTCTCGGCGGCCTGCGCCTTCCACTCGACCGGCGTGAACGTCGTGCCCTTGTGCGAGCCGTCGCAGAACGGCTGCGACTTGGAGCGCCCGCACGCGCACCACCAGTAGGATTTGCCTTCCTCGACTTCGATCGGCATCGGCGCGCGGCCGCCGATCTCAGGCATCATCTCGCTCATTGCGCTCCTCCTCCGTGAGTATGAAGCCGAGCTTCGCCGCAAGCCTTTGCGAGCTCGCGCACGCGCAGAATGTCAGCTCTGGCGCTCGGTGACCGAGATCACCCCGCGCGCATCCAGCAAATTGAACACGTGGCTCGCCTTGATGCACTGATCATAGGCCGGCAGCGCCATCAGATGCGCGCGCTTGTTACCGTTGCTCCAGCCGGCGTCGAGATAGAGCTTGCAGGCCGCCTCCGCCATGCGGAATTGCTCGAACAGCATCGCGATGTCGGCGAACTCGAAATTGTGCCGCGAATATTCCTGCTCGGCCTGCAGGAACACATCGCCATAGGTGACTTTGCGCTCGCCGTCGCGGCCGTTGAAGTTGAGATCGTACACGCGGTCGACGCCCTGCACATACATGGCGAGGCGCTCGAGCCCGTAGGTCAGCTCGCCCGAGACTGGCGCACATTCGAAGCCGGCGACCTGCTGGAAGTAGGTGAACTGCGAGACCTCCATGCCGTCGCACCAGCACTCCCAACCGAGGCCCCAGGCACCGAGCGTCGGGCTTTCCCAGTCGTCCTCGACAAAACGGATGTCGTGCAGGTCCGGGTCAACGCCGATCGCCTGCAAGGATTTGAGATAGAGGTCCTGCAGGTCGGGCGGCGACGGCTTGAGGATCACCTGGAACTGATAATAGTGCTGCAGCCGGTTCGGGTTCTCCCCATAGCGGCCGTCCTTGGGCCGGCGCGACGGCTGCACATAGGCGGCGTTCCACGAATTGGGGCCAAGCGCCCGTAGCGTGGTCGCCGGATGGAATGTGCCCGCCCCCACCTCCATGTCATAAGGCTGCAGGATCACGCAGCCGTAGTCCGCCCAATAGGCCTGCAGGGCGAGGATCAGGCCCTGGAAGGAGCGCCGCGGGTCCATATGATCGGCGCGGACGGAATTTTTGGGCATCACAACGGCCGGTTGCTGGATGTGGGGGCTGCGCATTCGTGCCGGAACGCTTATCGGCGCCCCTTGCGGGGGTCAAGCAGACGCGCCAACGTCGTCACAATGCGCACGATTGGATGCCGCCTGATCACTGCCGCTCTGCTGGCGCTCCCCGCAGCCGCCGCAGCAGAGGATTTTGCCGCGCGGCCGATTTGCATGATCGTTGCCTTCGCGCCCGGCGGTACGACCGACTTCGTCGCCCGGCTGGTGGCGGAGCGCGCAAGCGCCGCGCTCGGACGCAGCATCGTGGTCGAGAACAAGCCCGGGGCGAACGGCGCCATTGCGGCCGAAATGATCGCCAAGGCCGAGCCTGACGGCGCGACCCTGTTCTTTTCCACCATGGGAGCGCTCGCGATCAATCCCAGCCTCCGCCCCGACCTGCCCTACAGCCCGACGCGGGATTTCGCCCCGGTGGCAATGCTGGCGCGCAATACCACCGTGCTCGCGGTCAGTCCGGCTCTTGGGGTTCACTCCGTGAGTGAATTGATCACCCGCGCGAGGCAGAAGCCCGGCGGGATCAGCATGGCGGTCACCGGCATCGGCGCCAATTCGCATCTCGCGCTGGAGCTGTTCCAGTCCGCCGCCGAGGTGAAATTCCAGATCATCCCCTATCGGGGCGCCGCCCAGGCCATGACCGACATGCTCGGCGGCCGTGTCGATGGCATTTTCGCCGATGCACCGGTGCTGCTCGCGCAGCTCAATGCCGGCAAGCTCGTCGCGCTTGGGATTCTCTCGGAAGCCCGGTCCGATGTGCTGCCCGCTGTGCCAACCCTGCTGGAGCTCGGCCTTCCCGATACGATTGCGGAGAACTGGCAGGGGGTGGTGGCGCCGGCCGGCACGCCGCATGCGGTCATTGCGCGGCTCAATCGCGCCTTCCTGGACGCGGTCAACGATCCGGAGGTCCGCGGGCAGCTTCGGAAGAACGGCGTGACCGTAGCGGCAACCTCGCCGGAAGCGTTTGGACGCCTGATCACCAGCGAAACCGAGCGCTGGGGCAAGGTGATCCGGGAAAAGGGCATCAAGCCGGCGAGTTAGATTTGATCTCGATCATGTTCACGGGCGCATCCGAGACCCATTCTGAGACAGTGTCGGAGCGTAACCATGTGGACCAAACCGCTCATTCTTGTCGTGCTGTTGGGCGCCTTGGCCATTGGTCTCGGCGCCAGTGAACCGCTGCCACTGCCCGGATCGGATAGCGACGCTGCAACCACCGAGCTGATCGAATCACAGAACCGCACCCAACTGCTCGAGCAACGGCAGTTCTTTCCTCGCTCGATTTCCGAGGACATGCACGGGCAGATCAAGCGCTCGTCACAACGCGCACGCGAGGCGATCGCGATTTTGCTCGTGACATGTCTGGCGCTTGTGCTTTTCCTGGTGCTCCCATTGTTCGAACGTGACAAAGTCACCGTTGAAAGGCCGCTCGGTACCGACGAGACGCACGTGCATCGCGTTTAGGGTGCGTCCCGGCTCCAAGGTGCGCCTTAAAACGTCGGGAGGGAACGCGATCTTGAGGTTTACATCATCGTTCGTATTGGCGATCGTCGCGGCCATGCTGAGCATCGGCGCGGCGCGCGCGCAGGATTTTCCGTCGCGGCCGATCAAAGTCGTGATCGCCTTTCCGGCCGGTGGACCGACCGACTTCGTCGGGCGCCTGCTTGCCGACAAGCTCAAGGGGTTGCTTGGCCAGAGCGTCATCATCGAAAACAAGGCAGGCGCCTCGGGCGTAATCGGGGCCGACTACGTCGCCAAGTCCGAACCGGACGGACATACGCTCTTTCTCACCACCGTCGGGGCGGTGGCGATCACGCCGAACATGCGCCCCGACATGCCCTACAACCCGGTCACGGATTTCGCGCCGATCAGCGAGGTTGTACGCAACACTACGGTGCTGGTGGTTCGCTCCGAGAACCCGATTGCGTCAGCCCAGGAGCTTGCCGCACGCGCCAAGGAGAAGCCTGAGGCCATCCCCTTCGCATCGACTGGCACCGGGACCACGACGCATCTCGCCCTCGAGCTGTTCCAATCCGCGGCGGGCGTGAGGTTTCTGCACGTGCCCTATCGGGGCGCCGCACCGGCACTCACGGACCTCTTGGGAGGCCAGGTCGAGGCATTGTTCGCCGATGTGCCGGTGCTGCTGTCGCAGATCGAAGCCGGCAAACTCAAGCCGCTTGCGGCTGCGTCGGACACGCGCAATCCGATTTTGCCGCAGATCGCGACCTTGCGCGAGCTCGGCTACCCCGACACCCAGTCCGACAACTGGTACGGCCTCCTGGCGCCGGCCCGTACCCCGCGGCCAATCATCATGAAGCTCAATGCGGCGGTAGCGAGCGCGCTCGCCGACCCGGAGATTGCCCGCAAGCTTGTGCAGTCGGGTGCAATCCCAACGCCGACCACGCCGGAGGAAATGGGCGCCTTGCTCAAGGACGAACTCGCCCGCTGGGGGCGGCTCGTGCGCGAAAAAGGCCTGAAGGACTCCTGATCACTCCGGCCGGTAAACGCCGGTGCGCGGGTCGGGCCGCAGCGTAGGGATGGCCTCGCGGCCCAACTCGCCGGTGGCCGAGAGCTCCTGCGCATCCAGCATGTCGTTGACGCGGCGCCATTCTCTGACCAGCAGCCGGCCCAGCGCCGCCGTGGCCACGGCGGCAATCGTCCATCCAAGCACTGGCGGAACGGGTAGCATTTCCCTGCTCCTTGCGTTCAAGCGGATTCTCAACCTTATCCGAGTTGAATTGGGTCCTACAACCCGTATCGTGCCCACAGGGCGCGGGTTTCCATGGCCGAGACCACGTCGTCGGCGAACCCCGTCGAAGCGCTACCGAAACGCGGGCCCAACACTTCCGACGCGGACGACAGGCGGCCTAGCAAACCGCGGCCCGGCGCGACCAGCGGCGTGAGCACCTCCTCGCCGAAGCGTTCGCGCAGCACGGAGCGAAGGTCGCCGATCCGATCAACCAAACCGAATACGAGAGCCTTGCGCCCGGTCCAATACTCGCCGGAGAACAAGTTCTGCTCCGGACCACTGAGCCGGGCGCCGCGGCTCGCTTTTACGAGGCCGATGAAGTCCTCGTGGATTTCCTTCTGAATGGCGCGCAGTTTTTCCACCTCCTCGGGCTTTTCCGGCTGGAACGGATCGAGCATGACTTTGTGGTCGCCCGCCGTATAGACGCGCCGCTCGATGCCTAAGCGTTTGATCGCTTCATCGAAGCCGAACGACGCGCCCACGACCCCGATCGAACCGATGATCGACGAGGCATCAGCAACGATCTCTTCGGCCGCACAGGCAATCATGTAGCCACCCGGAGGCGGCGACGTCCTCCACGAAGGCGATCACCGGCACTTTCTTTTCCGCCGCCATCTGCCGAATGCGTTGATAGATCAGGTGCGATTGTACAGCCGAGCCGCCGGGCGAATTGATCACCAACGCGATCGCTTTGATGCCCTTTTGTTTGAAGGCCTTGTCGAGCGTGCGCGCGATCGCGAACAAGGTCAGGCCAGGACGCAGCGGCGTCGAAAATCCGATCACGCCGGCGAGCCGCACCACGGGGACCACTGCGACGCCGCGCCGCCAACGTCGCGGCGTGACGGCACGCAGCCAGCCGCGCACGCGCTCTGAGAATGATTTCGGCTGATCGGTGATCGCGGGCAAATTCATGTCATGAGTTATAGAGGGCGCCCTCGTCGCGCTCAAGTTACCAGTTCTTTACCAAATCGTTATCTGTTCGTGCAGGAACAAGCTCTATGAAGAACACGTTGGTGGGACGGCAGTTGCCGCTGGGGAACGTGATGGAGATGAAACTTTTCATCTTGACGGCCTTGATGAGTGTGATTGCGGCATTTGCGCGCGCCCGTCGTCCGTCGCCTCCGCCGGTGCCGGCACAGCCGGAGAGTTGAAGCTCGATCCTGACTATTCCGCGAAATTGAGAGCCGCACCCTCGCGCAGGATTGCTTCCGCCGTCTGGGTAGGTCGACCGTCCTCGTTAAGCAGCAAACCCGGACAAAGCGTCAACGCGCCGCGGCTTCCTTTGATCGCGCGCACCACGACACGGATTGCCGCCGCGTTCGGCTTCGGGAATACCGGTATGACCCCGATCAAACCAAAATCGCCAGCAACTGCATCGAGCACGTCGGCGAGGCCATCGGCGCGGTAAATCACAGGTCAGTGTTCCTTGTGGCCGCAGCAGCCGCAGCGCACTTGCAACCCAGGTCCGTCAGGTCCGGTCCGAGATGAGCACTGCGACGCGCCGGATCGGGCGACGCATGGTGGCGAGCCGGATCGTTGAATGGTGGATTGCTCAGCACGTGGTCGAAGCTCGCCGCCGCAAGTCCAGCGTCAGCGAAGGCTGCCGCTGACGCGGTCGCATCAAGACGAGTGCGTGCTGACGCGATCGGCGAGGCCGTTGCGTTCTGCATTGTCCCGCGCGAGTTCCGCAAGGCTTGCATCGATCTCGACCAAGCTCACTGATAGCCCCGCGATACGGATCGCGAGCGCAAGTCCCGCCGCACCGACGCCGGATCCAAGCTCAATGGCGTGCTCGCCGACCGTGGCGTGCACCGCAGCCGCGAGCAGAATCGCGTCATGGCCAAAACGGTGCCCTGTCCGCGGCTGCAACAGCCGCAGGCGTCCACCCAGCACCGCGTCATCGCTCAGATCGGTTTCAGGGCGCATCCGCGCTCAATTCATCTGCAAGTCCGGCATCGGACAGAAGGTTGCGGGCAGCGGCAGCTCTGCTCTCGTGCACCAGCACCCGCCGCGGAAGCACGCCGACCGAGCCCTCGAGCACGCTCATATTCTGGTCGAGCACAACGTGCGGTATGCGAGCCTCGCCGAGCAGCGATTCGATCACCGAAATCAGCACCGCGTTATTGGTGCGCACGATCTCGCACAGGCGCATCCCCGCCGCGGGCGCGCGGCGTGGGCGCAACATGGCCCACAGCACCAGCGCAGTCGTGACGATCAGACCGGCAATCGAAAGCCTCACCGCGGTCTCCATGCCTCACGCGAGATGACATTCGCGTGGTGTGGCGCGCGTGCACTTGCCCATGCAGCATAGCGTTTCTATTCTCGCCCGTCCCGCCGGCACCGGAGCTGTCCTTGGCTGTTATCGTTCCGTTCGAACCGCATGACCGACGATCCGTCGACCGACTGAGCAAGCTCGTCGCAACCGACATGGATCGGGTCAACGCGGTCATTCTCTCGCGTACCGGCTCCGAGGTGACGATGATCCCGGAGGTAGCCAATCACCTCATCGCCTCCGGTGGCAAGCGGTTGCGGCCAATGCTCACCATCGCGATGGCACAACTCGCCGGCTACACCGGCGAAGGCCACGTGAAACTCGCGGCCGCCGTCGAGTTCATGCACACCGCCACCCTTCTCCACGACGATGTCGTGGACGAAAGCGACATGCGGCGCGGCAAGCTCGCCGCCCGCATGCTGTGGGGCAACGAGGCGAGCGTGCTGGTCGGCGACTTTCTGCTCGGCCAGGCGTTCAAGATGATGGTCGAGGTCGGCTCGTTGCGCGCGCTGGACATCCTGTCATCCGCCGCGGCGGTGATTGCCGAAGGCGAGGTGATGCAGCTCTCGGCCGCCAAGAACACCGCGACCACCGAGGACGAGTACCTCGCCGTCATCCGCGCCAAGACCGCCGAGCTCTTTGCCGCCGCGTGCGAGGTCGGCCCTGCCGTCGCCAGCCGCTCCAAGGCCGAGCAAGCGGCCTGCCGCTCGTTTGGAATGAACCTCGGGATCGCGTTCCAGCTCGTCGATGACGCGCTCGACTACGGCGGAGCCGCGCAGAAGCTCGGCAAGAACGTCGGCGACGACTTTCGCGAGGGCAAGATCACGCTGCCGGTGGTGCTCGCGTTCCGGCGCGGCTCAGACGAAGAGCGCAAGTTCTGGCGCCGCACCCTCGAACAGGGCGAGGCCAGCGAAGACCGACCTCGATCATGCGATCGGCCTGATGATCAAACACCGCGCGCTCGACGACACGGTGTCCCGCGCCCGCCACTACGGCGCTATCGCCACCGACGCGTTGGCGCTTTTCCCGGCTTCGATCATGAAAGAAGCGCTGGAAGAGGCCGTGGAGTTCTGTATCTCGCGGACGCATTGAATTTGTAGGGTGGGCATCGCGCTCACTCGGCGCTCATGATCGTGCTCGACCCATCGGCGCGATGCCCACGCTGTCAGGCTTACCGCGTGGGCACGGCGCGTTTACGTTCGCGGTGTAAATAGGTGAGATCTTGCATCGCGCCGTACCCACCTACGACTCTAATGACCTGCCAGGTAATGGAAACGCCGGCGCGGCGGGTTTAGCTTTGCGGCATGGACCCACCGCATTTTTCCGCCGGCGACCTGCTGCGCCAGTGGCGGCAGCGCCGGCGCCTGAGCCAGCTCCAGCTCGCCGTGCAGGCCGAGATTTCGTCACGGCACCTGAGCTTCATCGAGACCGGGCGCGCGCAGCCGAGCCGCGAGATGGTGCTGCACCTCGCCGAAGAGCTCGATATTCCGATGCGCGAGCGCAACGTGCTGCTGGTCGCCGCCGGCTACGCGCCGATCTTTGCCCAGCGCTCGCTCGATGATCCGGCGCTGGCGGCGGCCCGCGGCGCCATCGATCTCGTGCTGCAGGCGCAGCGGCCCTACCCGGCCTTTGCCATTGACCGGCACTGGAACATCGTCGCCTCAAACGGCGCGCTGCCGGAGCTCTTCACCGGCGTCGCACCGGAGTTGTTGAAACCGCCCATGAACGCGTTGCGGCTCAGCTTGCATCCACAAGGCGCGGCGCCCCGCATTGCCAACTTTCGCGAATGGCGCGCGCATCTCCTCGCCGTGACGCGGCGGCGCATCGAGATCACCGGCGACCAAGTCCTCGCGGAGCTCCTACATGAGGTCACCGCGTATCCGGTTCCTGCCGGCAAAGCGCCGCCGCAAACAGCGGTGGAGGAGCACGCCTTCGCGGTGCCGTTCAAGATTGTCATCCCGGCGGGCCTGTTATCATTCTTCAGCACCACCACGGTGTTTGGGACGCCGGTCGATGTCACCCTCTCCGAGCTCGCATTGGAGCTATTCTTCCCGGCGGATGCTGCGACCGCAGAGATCGTGCATCGACTGGCCGGCGCGACGACGGATCCATCATCCCGGCCAATTGCCGCCGCGGAATAATCACATCGTTGTTTGCTTGACCTGCGAGGTAATCGACGCAACGGCCCTGCCCATCCAACATGTCTCCATGATCGCATCGTGGAGTCGCGTCATGGAACAAACATCTCTCGGCTTCATTAATCCGCGCCGCTGGCTTGTCCTCGCGGTGGTCGTCGCCGCACAATTCATGTACGTGGTCGATACATTCATTGTGAACGTCGCGATCCCGTCGATCCGCACCGACCTCAACGCCAGCACGGCGCAGATCGAAAGCGTGATCGCGATCTATCAGATCGCCTATGCGTCGATGGTGATCACCGGCGGCCGGCTCGGCGATATGTACGGGCCGCGGCGCCTCTTCCTGATCGGGCTCGTCGGATTTATCGCAACGTCGCTCGCCTGCGGCTTCGCGCCGACCGGAACTGCGTTGATCCTGGCGCGCCTCGCCCAAGGCCTCACCGCCGCCCTGATGGTGCCGCAGGTGCTCGCCACGATCCACAGCCTGTTCCCCGACGCCGCCCGCAGCCGCGCGTTTGCAATTTTCGGGATTGCGCTCGGGCTCGGCGGTGCCGTCGGTTTCATCGTCGGCGGCTGGCTGGTGACGCTCAATGCGGCCGGACTCGGCTGGCGCACGATCTTCTTTGTCAATGGTCCGATCGGCGCGCTGCTGGTGCTCGCGGCCCTATGGCTGATGCCGCCGCAGACACAACATAAGCGCGCCCAGCTTGACCTTATCAGCGTGTTGGTCCTGTTCGCCGGCCTCACCCTGCTGGTTGGGCCGCTGGTGTTCGGGCGCGAATTCGGCTGGCCGCAATGGTTGTTCGTCGTGATGGCAGCGGGCGCGGCGTTGCTCGCGTTCTTCCCAAGCCTGGAGCACTTGATCATGCGGCGCGGCGGCGCACCGCTCATCGAGCCGGCATTGTTGGCGGATCGCGCCTTCGTGCGCGGGCTCGTCGCAACGATGTGTTTCTTCCTCGGCAATATCTCCTTCTACTTCCTGGTCACGCTGTTCATGCAGACCGCGATGGGATTGTCGGCGCTCGATGCGGGTTTCGTCATCGTCCCGCTGACCTTGGCATTCGTGATCGCGGCACGGCGCGCGGGCAGCGCACAGGCGAACGGCATCAGCGCGCTGATCAGGGCGTGCGCCGTCCAGGCATCGGGACTTGCGAGTCTTGGCGTGATCGCAGAGGTGGTCAACACGCCCTCAATGTTTGATCTGATGGTGCCGCTGACCCTCTTCGGCTACGGCCAGGGCTTCGTCATGGCGCAGCTGTTCAGCACCGTGCTCCGCACGGTCGCGCATAGCCGGGCGGGCTCAGCTTCCGGCGTGCTCGCGACGACGCAGCAAGTCGCGAATGCCACCGGTGTCGCCATTGTCGGCGCGGTCTATTTCGGCGCTGAAGGGGCGCACTCGCAGCGCATCGCGCTGATCGCCGCGTTGATCACGCTGATCGTGGCGTTGGCGCTGTGCGTGGCAGCGCTGGAATGGCTGCGCCGCAGCCAGTCACCCGCCGAAGTACGTCGGCTCGACCCACCATTGCGCGCGGGCCAACGCGCGGGCGGCGGCGCGAGCGCTGCGTCCTGACGCAAAGATGCCGAAGCACGCCGACCCGGATCCCGACATGCGCGCCAGCCGGCACCCCGGCTGCGCGCGCAGCGCGGTCAGCACATCGGCCACCAACGGCAGCTGCGCAGTCGCCGGCCGCTCCAGGTCGTTGCCGGTATCCTTGAGCCACGTAAGCAGAACAGGGCTGGGCACCGCCCGCCCCCAGTCCACCGTCACAGGCGGCGAGGCTGTGGGCGGCGCGGCATGTGCATGAAATGCTGCAAACACATCCTTGGTCGCAAGCGGAGCTCCGGGAAACACCAGCACAGCCGGCAACGCGGGCAGCCCAAGCGGATCGGACAGAATCTCGCCCAGGCCGCGCATCCAGCGTGAGTTTGGATCGAGGCAGACTGGAACATCGGCGCCGGTCGCGCGCGCCGCGTCGGCAACCCGCGGATCACTGAGCGCAAGCCCGTTGGCGCGCACGAGAAGCCGCAACGCGGCGCCCGCATCGGACGAGCCGCCGCCGAGTCCTGCCCCCGCCGGCAGTCGCTTCAGCAAGGTGAAATGCCCGAGCGCGAGGTCCGGGATACGCGCCGCCAGCGCGCGCGCCGCCTTGAGGATGAGATTCTGTTCAGGCGGGCCGGCCACCTCGGCGCGCGGACCGATCACCTCAAGGCTCAGCGCATCGCCCGGCCGCAGAGTCACGCGATCGCCTGCGCGCGCAAAGCACACGAGGCTTTCGAGGTCATGATAGCCGTCGGGCCGGCGGCCAACGACACGCAGGGTCAGGTTGACCTTGGCCGGCGCAGGTTCAGTAAAGTCGAGGTATGCCAAAGTCGAGCGTGTCCCATCGTATTCTCTCGTTGCGCCTTCCTAAACGAGATCGCCGGGACAAGCCCGGCGATGACGACGAGAGTAAGTTCGATTGACCGAAGAGAATATCACCCGCCCTCGCCGGGCTTGCGCGCATCGGCCGACGAGGCCTCTTCGACCAGCCCGGTCTTGAGCTTCTGCTCGATCTTGGCGAGCTCTTCCGGCTCCGGCTTGAGGTCGCGCGCATGCGACCACTGGAACTTGGCCTCGAGCGTGCGGCCGACCTTCCAGTAAGCGTCGCCGAGGTGATCGTTGATGGTCGGATCGGTCGGTTTGAGCTCGACCGCGCGGTCGAGTTGCTTCACCGCCTCGTCGTACTGGCCGAGCCGGAAATAGGCCCAGCCGAGCGAGTTGACGATGTAGCCGTCATCCGGCCGCTGCTCGACCGACTTTTTGATCATGCGCATCCCCTCGTCGAGGTTGATGCCCTGATCGATCCACGAGTAGCCGAGATAGTTCAGCACGTGCGGCTGGTCGGGATAGAGCTCCAGCGCCTTCTTCAGATCAGCCTCGGCCTTGCCCCACTGCTTGGCGCGCTCGTAGCAGATGCCGCGGAAATAGAAGATCGTCCAGTTCGAGCGATCGGGGTTCGGGATATTGCCGATCGCCTTGCTGTAGACGTCGGCGCATTCCGCATATTGCTTGCGCTCGCGCAGAATGCCGCCAAACGCCAAGATCGCTTCGAGATTGTCGGGATGCGCCGAGATCAGCTGTTGCAGGTGTTTCTTGGCTTCATCCGTGCGGTCGACCGAATCAAGATCGATCGCCACCTGGATGTCGGCGAGCCGTTTGATCGGTGAGTTGGCCGGCACCTTCTCATAGGCCGCGATCGCCAGCTCCGGCTTCTTCATCGCATCGTAGAGATCGCCCAGCGACAACAGAGCCAGATGGTTCGTCGGGTTGAGGAACAGCGCGAGCTGCAGATAGGCGAGCCCGCGATTGGCGAGGCTCAGTTCCTCCTCGCGGCGTCCCAGCGCGGCGCCGAGACCGTACAGCGCTTCGGCACCACCGAGCTGCGGATTATCGACGAGCATCGGTAGCTTGCCGGTCTTCTTCAGCTCATTGAGTGCGTCGACGACCAGCGGATGGTTCGGCAAGGTCTTCTCGAACTCTTCCATGACCTTGAGCGCCTGGTCCTTGTCGCCATTGCGCGACAGCCAGCTCGCATAGGCCTGCACGATACGCAGCGCCGTCGGCTCAAGCTTGTAGGCCCGGGCGAAGCGCTTGCCCGCCTCTTTCTTGTTGCCGGAGAGATCGAGAATGAGCCCGGCGTGGAAGTCCTTGAAGATGGCGTACCAATCGGGACCGGCGAGCTTGTCGATAAGGGCAACGCCACCACTGCCGTCGCCCGCGCCCTGCATGGCCCAGGCTTGCAGCAGCGTCGCTGTCAGGTCCGTGATCGGGCCGCGCGCAGCCTGCGCGAATTGCTGGCGCGCCGTGCCGTATTGTTTGAAGCGCAGCGCGCGCACGCCGAGAATCAGCCGGGCATTGCGGTTGGTCTTGTCGGCGGCGAGCAGCCGATCGGCAAGCCGCGTCGCCTCATCAATGTCGCCGTCGGCGAGGACCGAATAGAACGCCAGCTCGAGCAGCTCGGGATCCTTCGGGTCGGCGCGCAACGCCGCCATGTAATAGGCTGAAGCGGCGGCCGCATCGCGCAGCACATTCGCCTCCTTGCCGGCCAGGTAGTTGCCGGCGGGGGTGGTCCGCGCCAGTTCCTGAGGTGTCGGAACCTGGGCCAGAATGACTGAGGGTAGAACCAGAATACCGGCCGCAAGGCCGAGCGCCTTTAATGATGGCAACGGAATCATCCCTTTCCCCGAATTCGCGAAACTCCGCCCCCAGCGGAATTTAAGCCTATCCTAGCGGAATTCTGAGTCCGAGTTGCAGCATGGACTTTTCGCGCCACAGTCGCAAGGACAGGTCGTCCCTTTCACTCGCTCACGATGGCGGCATTTTGACGGGACACTCACATATTCGGATAATTCGGTCCCCCACCACCTTCCGGCGCCACCCAGGTGATATTGCGGTTGGGATCCTTGATATCGCAGGTCTTGCAGTGCACGCAGTTCTGCGCGTTGATGACGAAGCGGGGACCTGAGCCTTCTTCCACCCACTCATAGACCCCGGCCGGACAGTAACGGGTCGATGGGCCGGCATAGACATCGTGCTCGGAGCGCTTCTCCAGGTCGAGATCGGCGACCCGCAGGTGCACCGGCTGGTCTTCCTCGTGGTTAGTGTTGGAGAGAAACACCGATGACAGCCGGTCGAAGGTGAGCTTGCCGTCCGGCTTGGGATAAGCGATCGGGCTGCATTCGGCCGCAGGTTTGAGGGTCGCACTGTCAGGCTTGCCGTGGCCCAAGGTGCCGAACAGCGAAAAGCCCCAGGTATTGGTCCACATATCCATGCCGCCGAGCCCGATACCGGCGAGCGTACCGAAGCGCGACCACAGCGGCTTCGCGTTACGCACCTTCCAGAGATCGCGCCCGATATCGGATTCCCGCCAGCCCGCCTCGTAAGTCGCCAACTCATCACTGGCGCGGCCGGCGGCAAGCGCGGTGGCGACATGCTCAGCCGCCAGCATCCCGGATAACACCGCATTATGGGTGCCCTTGATGCGCGGCACGTTCACAAACCCGGCCGCGCAGCCGATCAACGCGCCGCCCGGGAACACGAGCTTCGGGACTGACTGCCAGCCGCCCTCAGTGATCGCGCGCGCCCCGTAGGCGAGGCGCTTGCCGCCCGCGAAGGTATCGCGCACCAGCGGATGGGTTTTGAAGCGCTGGAACTCCTCGAACGGAGCGAGATAGGGGTTAACGTAGTTGAGGTGCACCACGAACCCGACCGAGACCAGATTCTCGTCGTAGTGATAAAGGAAAGAGCCGCCGCCGGTATGATTGTCGAGGGGCCAGCCAAACGTGTGCTGCACGAGCCCCGGCCGGTGCTGCTCCGGCGCGACTTGCCACAGCTCCTTGAGGCCGAGCCCGAATTTTCCCGGCTCGCGGTCACGATCGAGCGCGAACCGGGCGATGATCTGCTTGCTGAGCTGTCCGCGCGCGCCTTCCGCGAACAGCGTGTACTTGCCGCGCAGCTCCATGCCACGGGTGAAAGAGGCCTTCGGCTCGCCGTCCTTGCCGATCCCCATGTCGCCGGTGGCAACGCCGGTGACTTCCCCGTTGGCGCCGTAGAGAACTTCGGCCGCCGCGAAGCCCGGATAGATCTCAACGCCGAGCGCTTCCGCCTTGCTGGCGAGCCAACGGCACACATTGCCGAGCGAGACGATGAAGTTGCCGTGATTGTTCATCAGCGGCGGCAGCATGAAATTGGGAAGCCGCAACGAACCCGTTTGCGTCAGCATATAGAAGCGATCATCGCTGACTGCGGTCTTGATCGGGCTGTCCTCGTTGCGCCAGTCGGGGAGCAGGCGATCCAATCCGATCGGATCGATCACCGCGCCTGAGAGAATATGGGCGCCGACCTCGGAGCCCTTCTCGACCACCACGACCGAACAGTCGGGCGCAAGCTGCTTCAACCGGATCGCGGCGGAGAGACCCGCCGGACCGGCGCCGACGATCACGACATCAAATTCCATCGCTTCGCGGGCGGGCAGTTCGGCCATGCGGTCCTCCGAGGATCAACTTGATCCGGCTAACAGCCGTTTTTCCACGTTTGCCACAGGGCGGCAATCGGCTGCGCGCGATCCATGCTAAGAGATCACACGATGCTCCCCGATCGGACCAAAGCCGCGCGCGAACTGCTCGCCTTCTACCTGGAGGCGGGTGTCGACGCTTTGGTGAGCGAGACCTCGGTTGACCACTTGGCCGCGGAGACGCAACCGGCGCCCGGCCCCGCAACGACCACGCTCGCTTCGACGCCGGCCGGGCCCGCCGCGCCGCGCGTGCCCGGTTCGCGGCCGCCGCTCACGCGGGCTGCACCGGCGGCCGCCGCGCCCACGACCGCCCCGCTTGCCCCCGACACCGCCGTCATGGCGGCGCGTGACGCGGCCCGCAGCGCGGCGAGCCTCGATGAGCTGCGCGCCATCATGCAGGGGTTCACCGGCTGCGCGCTGCGCGTGACCGCGACGCAACTCGTGTTTGCCGACGGCAATCCGCAAGCGCGCGTGATGTTCGTCGGCGAAGCGCCCGGCCGCGACGAAGATCTCGCTGGCCTGCCGTTTGTCGGCCGCTCCGGCAAATTGCTCGATCGCATGCTCAAGGCGATCGGCCTCGACCGCACATCGGCCTATATCGCCAACATCATTCCCTGGCGCCCGCCCGGCAATCGCACGCCGACACCGCAGGAGAGCCAGATCTGTCTCCCCTTCATCCTGCGCCAGATCGAGCTTGCCAATCCCGACGTGCTGGTCTGCATGGGCGGCCCCTCCTCGCAGACGCTGCTTGGCTATACCGACGGCATCCGCCGCACGCGCGGACGCTGGGTTGCGTTCAACACCGGCACGCGCGAGATCCGCGCCATCGCCACCTTCCACCCGGCCTACCTGCTGCGCTCGCCCCTGGAGAAGCGCCACGCCTGGCGCGATTTCCTCGCCATCAAACAGGCGCTGGCGCGAACTAACTGATCAGTATTCTTCTGGCTGTCGTTCGCATGGTATAGAGTTTTGAAGTAGTGATCTCCCGCGAGTAGCGCGCCATGCATCTTGATCCCGAACTGCTTGCTCGCCTGCAATTCGCATTCACCATTACGTTTCACATCATTTTTCCAAGCTTCACCATCGGCACGGCCGCCTTCATCGCGACCTTGCTGGTGCGCTGGATGGTGACCGGCCAGGACCACCTGCTGCGGCTGGCGCGGTTCTGGACCAAGATCTTTGCCGTGTCGTTCGCCATGGGCGTTGTGTCCGGCCTGGTGCTGTCCTACCAGCTCGGCACCAACTGGAGCCGTTTCTCGATGGTCGTCGGCAACGTCATCGGTCCGATGATCGGCTACGAAGTGCTGATGGCGTTCTTCCTGGAGGCGACGTTCCTCGGCGTCATGCTGTTCGGCTGGAAGCGCGTGCCACCTTGGCTGCACACCATGTCGGCGATCTTCGTGGCCACCGGCACTGCGATCTCGGCGTTCTGGATCCTCTCGGCCAATTCCTGGATGCAGACGCCGGCCGGCTTCGAGATGCGCGACGGCATCGCGCAGCCGGTCGATTGGCTGACCGTGATCTTCAATCCGAGCTTCTTCTATCGCCTGCCGCACATGCTGACCGCGGCCTACCTGACCACGTCGCTGGTCGTGCTCTCGGTCGGCGCGCGCTACGTCGTCGCCGGTCGCCACTGGGCCGAAGCGCGCACCATGCTGCACATGGGCATCGGCATGCTGGCGATCCTCGGTCCGCTGCAGATCGAGATCGGCGATCAGCATGGGCTCAACACGCTCAAATATCAGCCGGCCAAGATCGCCGCGATCGAGGCGCACTGGGATGGCTCGCAGCCCGGCGAGCTGGTGCTGTTCGGCTGGCCCGACGCCAAGACCGAGAGCAACCTCTATCAGGTCGCCATTCCGCACGCGGGCTCGCTGATCCTCACCCACACCTACGACGGGCTCTTTCCGGGGCTCAAGGATTTCCCGAAATCCGACCGGCCGCCGTTGATCTGGCCGTTCTTTGCCTTCCGCATCATGGTCGGGATCGGTGTGCTGATGGCGCTGAGTGGCCTCGTCGGCGCGTTCTTGTGGTGGCGCGGCACGCTGCTTGACGCGCGCTGGTATCTGATCCCGATGTCGCATTCCTGGTGGTTGGGCTTCGTCGCGGTGATCTGCGGCTGGATCGTGACGGAAACGGGACGCCAGCCTTGGGTCGCCTACGGCATCCTGCGCACCGCCGACGCGACGTCGCCGGTTCCCGGCTCAAGCGTCGCCACGACACTTGTCCTGTTCGTGCTGGTCTACGGCGTCGTCTTCGCCTCCGGCATCTACTACATCAATCGGCTCATCAACAAAGGCCCGGAGGGGCGCGCATCCGAAGCGCCCGAAACAGGCACACCGGTGCGCCCGCTATCCGCCAGCACCGAAGCCGGTGCGGAAGTGCTGTAGCGCGGCATTGGAGCAAGGAGGTCTGCCATGGAGTGGTACCTTCCGGTGATCTGGGCGGCGCTCATCGGCACCGCCGTCGCCATGTATGTCATTCTCGACGGTTTCGATCTCGGCATCGGCATCCTGTTTCCCTATGCGGGCAGCGAGCGCGAACGCGATCAGATGATGAACTCGGTCGCGCCGTTCTGGGACGGCAACGAGACGTGGCTCATTCTCGGCGGCGGCGGCCTGCTGGTCGCGTTCCCCAAAGGCTATTCGGTGATCATGCCGGCCTTCTACCTGCCGATCATCGTCATGCTGCTCGCGCTGGTGCTGCGTGGCGTTGCCTTCGAGTTTCGCTGGGTCTCGCACAGCCGCTCATTCTGGAACGTCGCCTTCGCGTTTGGCTCGACGCTCGCCGCGTTGTGTCAGGGTGCGATCCTCGGCGGCCTGATCCAAGGCGTGAAGGTCGAGAATGGCGCATTTGCAGGCGGTCCGTTCGACTGGGCCACCCCCTTTGCGCTCCTGTGCGCGATCGGCGTCGTGATCGGTTACGCGCTGCTCGGCGCGACCTGGCTGATCGTCAAGACCGACGGCGAAGTGGAGGCGCGCGGGCGGCGGCAGGCGCGCGTGTTGCTGCTGCTGGTGCTGCTCTTCATGGCGGCGGTGAGTCTGTGGACGCCCATCGCCTTCGAGCGCATCGCCACCCGCTGGTTCTCATACCCGAACATCGCGTTCCTGTGGGTGGTGCCGGTCATTACCGCGATCGTCGCCTACCTGGACTGGCATTGGATCCATGAGCGCGAGGTGCTGCCGTTCCTGGCGTCGATCGTGTTGTTTTTGCTCGGCTATCTCGGTCTGGTGATCTCCGTATTCCCCTACATGGTTCCGACCTCGCTCACGATCTGGGATGCGGCGGCGGTGCCGGCGAGTCAGATCTTCATGCTGCTTGGCACGGTCGCGCTGCTGCCGCTGATCCTCTGCTACACGGGCTTTGTCTATTGGCTGTTCCGCGGCAAGGTGCGCGAGGGCGAGGGCTACCACTGACGAAGCCTGGGATCAGGAAGTCTTATTTCTCGACCCTTCCCGATTCCTGACTTCGTTGGATACCCCATCCAATCCGCAGCCGTGGTCCGCCGCCCAAGGTGAAGCGATCGAACGCGCGGGGAATGTCAGGCACGAGCTCCGGGAAGCGCTCGCTAAGCTCGGGCGGCGGCGGGCCGGTCGTGTCGGGGGCGCTCCAGACCACGACCGCTCCCTTCCGACCAACGTCATCCGGCGTGACCCACGGCGAGCGCGCCGGCGTAGCATCGAGATAAAGGCTCGCGCGCGGGCGCGACTTGAGCGCGACCAGAGCGGCGAGCCGCGGCTCTCCGGCGGCGATTGCCAACGGCCGCCCTGTGCGACGATGAAACTCATCGGAGAAGTAGCGACCGATCGCTTTCGCGGGTTCCGACACTGCGAACCGAACGCCTGTGATCGCGGGCGCGAACATGAGCACCAGCACGGTGAGGACAGGCGGGGCCACCAGCAGTGCTCCCCATAGCCGCGCCAGCGCGTATTGCCGGTTGAGCTCGATCACGTCGCCGGCCGCGAGCACCACCGCAAGCGCGGTGAGAAACACGACCGGCGCGGTTCCACCCGCCGGCTCCGCGTCCCCCATGATCACGCCGAGAACTGCGGTGATGGCAAGCGGTACGATGGCGAATGTGTAGATGAACGCCTTGGCAAACGGATGCACGGGCGCGCGCGCAAACTGCGGAACCGGGTCTTGCGTCTTGACCGGCCAGCCGCTCGCCAGCAGGGCAAGCGCGACCAGGCCAACGTGCAGCAGCAGGACCCGCGCCGGCATGCGCAGCCAGTCCAGGAGCTCGCGGTTGTCGCGAGCCTCACGCAGCTGGTCGACAACCGGTGCGAACACCTGCTTCTGTCCGTCAAGCCAAATCAGGTGCGGGAACGTCAACAACATGATCACGAGGCCGGCAAGCCAGGGATCGATGGTGAGGAGCAATGCGCGTCCGCGCGCCGTGCTCAGCATGAAGATGAGCAGCACCGCGAGCAGAAAAATGCCGGCGTAGCTCGTGAGCATCAGTAATCCGGCATCGAGCGCGTAGGCGCCCCAGTAGAGCCGCTTGTTCTGCGCGGCCGCCCGCCAGAAATGCAGCAGCGCGAGTGCGCTCAGCGCCATCGCCAGGATCGGCGGTCCGAATTCCAGGGTCGGCAGCCCAAACGCGAAGATGCCCACCATCAGCATCACCGCGATGGCGCCATGCGCGATCCCGAGCGTGGCGCGGCCAAGCTCGAATACGGCCCAGTAGGTGATGATGACGCAGACCTGGGCGAGCAGATAAACGCCCGGCATGCCGGCGATGTCGTAGGCGATCTCGGCCAGCCAGAACGCCAGCGGCGGCCCGTAATAGCTGCCCAATTGGAACTCGTGACCGACCGCGAGCACCAGCGGCAGATTGTCCGGGGGCGCTGCGTAGAACACCGATGCCACGATCCACCACAGCGCGGCTTGCGCTGCTGCGATCGACAAAACAAGGCCGCGCGGCTGCGCGCGCAGCAACTCGAATAGAAGCGAGACTCGCCGCATCAACATGTTCAACTGTTCAGGAGATGGACCGCCTGTAGAAAAGTCAGATCAGCGGCACTACCGTGTCCGCCTCGGCCGCCGGTGTCAATCCGAGTGCCTGGGCGACCGGCGCAAACGAGCGGCGGTGATGAATGGTGGGGCCGAGCTTCGACAGTGCGGCAAAGTGCTCCGGTACGCTGTAGCCCATGTGGCGCTCAAAGCCGTAGCCCGGATGCGCCGCGCCAAGACACGTCATCAGCCGGTCGCGCACTACCTTGGCGATGATCGAGGCGGCTGCGATCGACGCGATCAGGCCGTCGCCGGAAATCACCGCCTGGCATTCGCAGTCGACTGCGATCTTGTCGCGGCCGTCGACGAATACGAGTTTCGGCCGCTCCGGCAGCCCGGCGACGGCGCGCGCCAGCGCCCACAATGAGGCCCGCAGAATATTGTCGCGATCGATGCGCTGCGGCGACGCCACCGCGACCGCAAACTGGGCATTCTTGGTGATCTTCTCGTAGAGCGCCTCGCGCTCGACCGCGGACAGCTTTTTGGAGTCGTTGAGCCCGCGCGGCACCCGCTGCGGATCGAGAATGACGGCAGCGGCAACCACGGGCCCGGCGAGCGGCCCGCGGCCTGCTTCATCGCAGCCGGCAACGGGCCACATCCCACGGTTCATCGCCGCCCGCTCGCGCCGAAACGTCGGGCGCAGGTCGGGCTCGGCCAGCGGCAGGCGCGGAGTGCGAACGGGGACACGACTCATGGCCGGATGGTGCAGAGACGAGGCCACAAGCGCAAGTCTCGGCCGCAGTTATCCCAGGAGAACACAGGCGCAGAACAGAACAAGCGGAATGCGATACCCGCAAGCACGTCCAGCCTTAAACTAAGCGTCCGCGGGCATCTGCTCTGGCGCCACGGCGGTCACGATCGCATCCGCAGAGGCCATTGCGACGACTTGTTTTGTTGCAAGGCGCATTCTCGGCTATCATACCGTTCTCGCTGCGGTCAGCATCAAAAGCGGCAAGCTCATGTCACACACGCGCATTTCCGTCGACCCCGCCGTCATGATGGGCAAGCCCTGTATCAAAGGGACTCGCATCACCGTGGAGTTGATCCTTCGCAAGCTGGGGGCCGGGCGGTCCTTTGCCGATCTGCTTGAGGCCTACCCGCAATTGACTGAAGACGACGTTCGGGCAGCATTGGCATTTGCCGCCGATTACATGCAGCATGAGACAATTCTCGCCGCCGAGTGATGCGATTTCTCGCGGACGAGAACGTTTCGCGGCTGGTCATTGATCGCCTGCGGGCCAACGGCTTCGATGTGATATCGGTCGGTGAAACGAGATCGGGCACGCCGGACCGAGCTGTGCTCGAGACCGCCAATGTTGAAGACTGCATCCTAATTACAGAAGATCGAGATTTCGGTGAGCTCGTTATCCGCCAGCGCCTGGGCGTTCGCGGCGTGATTCTACTGGAACTCGATCGGCTGTCGAACACCGCCGAGGCCGAAGCGGTGGTCCAGGTTGTCAGTATCCACGCGGAGAACCTCATCGGTCATCTGGTCGTCGTCGAGCCGGGGCGGGTTCGCCTCCGGCCCCTGCCCGGATGAAAGGAAGCACTCAATGGGGCGACCACCCTCAATGCGGGCGTCCCAGCACGTAGGAAAACGGCATCAGGAAAATATCTTCGCCGTTCTCGTCGCTGACATGCATGGTCCAGGCGCGCCAGTCATCCGGCGTCTGGCTCGAAACGAACTGGCGCACGATCGTCTTGGCGCGTTCGTGCGCCTCAACCAGATCCTCGACGTCGCTGCCATCATGATCGAGCAGGACCCGCTCGCCGCTGGCGCAATGGAAAAAGACGTGGGTCATGTTCTCCTCCGGGAGAAGGGTCGCTTTTCGACCTTTGCCCGAAGCGTAAACCCAAGTTGGTGAATTGATCCTGAAGCGCGCGATGGCCGATTGTTCAGGTACATGGCCGCGCGGTGTCCGCCGGATTACGTCGCGTTAATCAATCAGGATTTCCCAGCGCGGCTTCGACGCCGAGGGCGATGCGCAAAATCCGCGCGTCGCTCCCCCGCGTGCCGACAACCGAGAGGCCGACCGCCAGCTCGCTCCCGCGCTGGATCGGCAGCGTCGCGGCGCAGCCGTCGAGGAAATTCACCGCCGCAGGATTGCGCAGGATCATGGCATTGAGCCGGGCATAATCGGCATCGGGCGCGAAGGCCGAAAGCGGCGGCGCGAGCTTGGCCACGGTCGGCATGAGCAGCGCATCGAAAGGCGCGAGCAACGCGTTGAAGCTCGCAACGATGCGGCGGCGCTCATCCACAAGGCGGACATAATCGGCGGCCGACATCTCGCGGCCGCGCTCGATGCGCACGCTCACCCGCGGGTCGTACTCGGCCCCTCGCCGCGCCAGCAAATCCGCATGCCACGCATAGGCTTCCGGAGCAGGAAAACCGCCCTTCTGGTTGGCGACCGTGAGTTGGTCGAATTCCGGGACCTTCTGCTCCACCAACCATGCCCCGCCTTCGGCCAGCGCCGTACAAGCGCGCTCGAACGCCGCCGCGACCTCGGCATCCAATCCATCGACCACATAGTTGGTCGGGACCAGGAAGCGCTGCCCCGCGAGCGGCAGGGCATCTGGCACACGTGGCGTCTCGCCCGCCATGATTGCGTCCGTGATGATGCAGCAACTGATGCTGCGCGCGAGCGGACCGATGGAATCAAGCGTGGTCGAGAGCGGTAGCATCCCCTCCTGGGGAATGCGCCGCGCGGTCGGCTTGAACCCGGCAATCCCGCACAGCGCCGCCGGGATGCGCACCGAGCCGCCGGTATCGGTCCCGATCGCGACCACCGCCATGCCGTCCGCGACCGATACGCCTGCACCCGATGACGAGCCACCGGGAATGCGGGCACGATCGAACGGATTGCCGGGCGTGCCGTAGTGCGGATTGATGCCGACACCAGAGAACGCAAACTCGGTCATGTTGGTGCGGCCGATGAGCACCGCGCCGGCTTGGCGCAACCGGTGCACGATTGCAGCGTCGCTCGTCGCCGCCGGCTGATCGTTGAGCACGGCGGAGCCGCCGCGCGTGCGCTGCCCGGCGATATCGAACAGGTCCTTGATCGAAACCGGCAAGCCGGCGAGCGGCGAGAGCGTGTAGCCGGCCTGACGCAGTTGGTCCTGGGCATCGGCGGCGCGCCGCGCACCTTCGGCATCAACCTCCAGAAACACCCGCGCGCCCTCGCCCGCCGGGTCCGCAATCGCGGCGAGCGCCTGCTCGACCAAAGCGCGACTCGTGACGCGTCCCGCCGCGAGATCGGCGGCGAGCGACAGAACGGTTGGGCCAGATTTCACGCGACGTCCTCTCTCAGCTGCAACGCGCGTGGTCATGCGCCTCCCTTCTCACACACGCAAGTGCGCGCGAGGGAGGGCAGACATTCCCCCATTGACTTAGGCAAGCCAATTAGTAAAGCTGCTTTACGAAATCGGGAGCCTCGCCAATGACGGCAAGCGTAGCACCTGCGACCCACGGTCCCGCGGTCGGCAACGCGCCGATGCTCGATGCATCGCTGCGCGATTATCTCGACACCAACGCCGATATCGTCACCCGCATTCGCAAACCGGTCTCGATCGATGACGTCGGCGCCCTCGCCGCCCAGGTCGATACGCCGATCCTGTTCGAACACATCATCGAGAAGCCGGGCTTTCGCCTGTGCGATATCCTGGTGAAGAACCGCACCTTGCAGGCACGCGCGCTCGGTGTCGCGCGCGAGGATTATCTCAAGACACTCGCCTTCCGGCTGCGCCAGCCGCCACGCGGCTTCAAGCATGTGAAAACCGGGCCCGTGAAGGAGATCATCAAGACCGGCAGCGACGCTGATTGGTCCATCCTGCCGATCCCGAAGCACAAGGACGCGGACGAGTGGCCCTATGTCACCGCCATGAATGTGATCCGCGATCCGGAGACCGGGTTCTACAACTCGTGCCACGCCGGTACCCAGGCGGTTGGCCCCAGGCGCGGGTTGATCAGCTTCGTCACCCCGCACTCGCACATCATCATGAACAAGTATCGGGCGATGGGTCGCGACAAGATGCCGATCGCCTTCGTGTTCGGCGTTCCGCCCGCCTACGAGATCATGGCCAATTTCTCGGGCCTGCACATGGATATGTGGGGCGAAATGGAGATGGTCGGCACCATCATGGATCGCGATGTCGAGATGGTGCCGTGCGAGACCCTGGATCTCAACGTGCCGGCACAAGCCGAGATCGTGGTCGAGGGCTACGTCAAACTCACCGAGATGTTTCCGGTCGGCGAGGTCACCTCACCGTCCATGTATCACCTGCCGCATCATGAGCGCGTGCCGGAGGTGGAAATCACCGCGGTGACCATGCGGGCCGACCGGCCGATCTATCGCAATCATCAGACCACGCCGGACACCGATCACCAGCCGCTGCCGCGGCTCTGTCACGAGGCGGTTCTCTACAATCGCTTGAGCGAAATCGGCCTTGCCGTAAAAGACGTGCGCTTTCCAACCTGGGGCGCGGCGCTCTCCTGCATCCTGCAGTTCGACTACCCGCGCGAGGGGATGGTCAACGACGCGCTGATGACCGCCATGGGGGCGCCCTGGCTCAACACCAAGCTCGTCGTCGCGGTCAGTCCCGACACCGATCTCGATCAGCCGGGCGAGGTCTACCACGCCATGGCGACGCGCTGCGATCCGTCCCGTGACGTGATCATTGTCGGCAATACGCGCGGCTCGCCCTACGACCCGTCGGCCAAGCCGCTGGAGGGCCAATATCCCTGGCGCACCGTCGGCAAGATGGGAATCGACGCGACCCGCAAGGCCCGCCACGACCCGCATGACTTCGACCGCGCCTGGCCCAAGAATTGGGGCAAGGTGAAGCTCGCAGATTATTTGTAATCCAAGGAGAGCCCACATGAGCAAGTCCGCAACCCCTCCGCCTCCCCATGTGCTGGTCGAGGCCGAGCCGTTCATTCCCTACATGAAGGAAGAAGACTTCGCGCCGAGCCTGCAGCCGGTGCTCGCGCCCTACAAGAAGCGCATGGGCTTCCTGCCGAATGCGCTCAAGTTCTATGCCCATCGGCCGGAGATCGCCGAGACCTTGTGGGCACTCAACAGCAAGATCATGCGCGACCCGTCCTCGACGCTCGACCAGTTTCTCAAGCGCAAGCTCGCGGTGGTGTGCTGCGCGATCAATGGCTGCGCTTATTGTACGGCGCACAGCTGTACCATGCTCAAAGCGCCGCGCGGCGCCGGCTCGGAGGGCTGGGGCCTGAGCGAGCAGGAACTGCAGGACCTGGTCACCGGCGCCATGGAGCCGGCGAACGAGTTCGAGCGGGTGTGTTTCGACTATGTGCGCGCCGCGTCGTCTGACCCGACCGCCGTGCCAACCGAAATTCTCGACCGGCTCAAGCAGCACCTCACCCCGCCGCAGATCGTCGAGCTCGCCTGCGTGGTCGGGTTTTGGAAGTTCTACAATACGGTGCACGACAGCCTGCACATTCCCGTGGAAAGCCAGTTGTTGAAGGACACGGGTTATGTCGATCTGGACGCGGCGTAACGGGGCGAGCAACAAACTCGGCCCTCATCCTGAGGAGCACGCGCTTGCGCGTGCGTCTCGAAGGATGGCCGCAAGGAAATGCCCGCGCCCGGGGCCATCCTTCGAGACGCCTGGGCCTACGGGCCAGGCTCCTCAGAATGAGGGGAGTGGGTTTTTGCGCGGCTGAAGCGAGTCAACGACACGTGGCTGTCAAACCAAACATCAAACTCAAACAACAGGTGGGGTTCGCCCTCCCTGCGACCGTATCGCGTCGCGTCGCTGCTCGAGAACGGCAGCGACGACCGGTTTCGCCAGCTTGTTTATGACCTCCTCACCGTATCAGTGCGCATGGAAGCGGTGCGCGAGCATCTGGCGCGCCGGCTTGGCGTGAGCGGGCCGCAGTACAGCATCCTGATGGCCATCACGCGCCTGCAGGGCCCGCACGGGGTGCGGGTGGGTGCGATCGCCAAGGCGCTGCATGTGACCAGCGCCTTCATTGCCACCGAGACCGGCAGACTGGCCCGGCTTGGGCTCGTATCCAAGAATCCAAACCCGAACGATCGCCGCGGCGTTCTGCTCGCGGTGACCGCCAAGGGAGAAGCGGCGCTGAACAAGCTCGGTCCCGAGATCCGCGCCGTCAATGATGATTTCTTCAAGCCGCTCGACCGGGGCGCGTTCCTGGCGCTGGCGAGCGCCGCTGCCGTGCTGGTTGAAAGCTCGAGCAAGATCGAGCGGCGGCTGCGGCTGATGGACGACGACGAGTGGCTGGCGCTGCGCCGCGCTGCCGAATAAGGATAGCGCGCAAGAATGCAGCAATTTGAGCCGCCGGCGCCCAGCGAACGTGCTTGTGAAATTTGACTGGTATGGCAGGTTTTAGCGCATGTCCCGGAAAACCGAGTTGGTGTCTTATTTCGTGCGATATCGCGGCCAAGCCGCCGACCCACTCGCTTTCGCGCGCTACTATGAGAACGAGCACGCGCAGATCCTGCGGCGCTTCCTGGGCATCCGTTCGCTCATCCTGCATCAGCCGATGCGTTGGAACGATCCGTTCCCGGTCCACCCGGACGGCACCGAGTTGCTGGCACAAATGACCTTCGACAGCGCCGCTGACCTTGACGCAGCCCTGAAGTCAGATGCACGCCGCGAGGCACGCACCGACTTCGCGCGCTTTCCCGCGTTCACAGGCGAGGTCACGCACCAGGCGATGAACGCCAAGGTCATTTTCTGATGAACGTCGAGAACGCGCGCCGCGTGCTGCAGCGGGACCGGCATCCGCAACTGTTCCGTCCGCTCACGTTGCGCAGCGTGACCGCCAAGAACCGCATCATGATGTCGCCGATGTGCCAGTACTCGGCCGAGGATGGTCTGCCGAATGAATGGCACAGCCATCACCTGGCGGCGCGCGCCATCGGTGGCGCCGGGATCGTGTGCGTCGAGGCAACCCATGTGGAACCGCGCGGCCGGATCACCAAACATTGCCTGGGATTGTGGAACGACGAACAGCGCGATCGGCTTGCGGCGATCGCGCGTTTCGTGGCGAGCCGCGGCGCGGTCCCCGGCATCCAGCTCGCGCACGCGGGCCGCAAAGGCTCGGTGTCGCGTCCCTGGGAGGGCACGCAGCCGCTTGCGCCGACAGACGGCGCCTGGGAGGTGATTGCGCCCTCGCCCCTGCCCTACGCCGACGGATTTTCGCTCCCGCGTGAAATGAACGCCGAGCTGATTGAAACCGTGATCGCTGGCTTTCGCGATGCCGCACGGCGCGCGCTCGAGGCAGGCTTTCAATTTCTCGAGCTGCACGGCGGCCACGGTTACCTGCTGCATGAATTTCTTTCGCCGCTGACCAACCAACGCAGCGATCGCTATGGCGGCACGCGCGAGAACCGCATGCGTTTCCTGCTGGAAACGGTGAGCGCCGTGCGCACGGTCTGGCCGCAGGAACTGCCGCTCTCGGTGCGTCTCTCGGTCACCGATTGGATCGATGGCGGCTTCGACATCGACGATGCGGTCGCGCTGGCGGGCACCCTGAAGGCGAGTGGCGAGGTTGATCTGATCGACGCGAGCAGCGGGGGACTCGATCCGCGCCAGCGCATTCCGGTGCATCCCGGGTACCAGGTGCCATTCGCCGAGCGCATCCGCCGCGAGGCCGGCATCGCCACCGCGGCGGTCGGGCTGATCTCGGCGCCGGAAGCGGCGGAAGAGATCATCGCCAATGGGCGCGCTGATCTGGTCGTGCTCGGCCGCATGCTGCTCAATGACCCGTACTGGCCGCTGCACGCCGCGAAAGCGCTGCGCGCCGAGGGCGTCGCCTGGCCAGCGCAGTACGAGCGTGCCAACATCTACTGAGAACCATCATGCTTGGTCAGCAGATCATCAATGGCGTGATGCTCGGATCAATCTACGCCATGGTCGCGGTCGCGCTCACACTGTCGATCGGCGTGCTGAATTTTCTCAACTTCAGCATTCCCGGTCTGTTCATGATCGCCGGCATGGCGACCTGGGGGCTGATCCATGCGGGCGTGGCCTGGCCGCTGGCGATCCTCGCCGTGCTCGCAATAACCGCCGCCGTGTCGCTCGTCGTCGAGCGCTTCACCTGGCGCTGGCTGCGCGGGGCCGAGCCGTTCGTCCCGCTGGTCAGCTCGATGGCGTTCCTGCTCTTGTTCGAGCACCTCGCCATTGCCTGGTGGGGCTCGGAAATGCGCGTGCTCCCGTCCTTGTTCGCCGGTACCGATTGGCGCCTCGGCGGTTTCATCATCGGGGTGCCGCAGCTTATCGGGCTCGCTGTCTCGATCGCGTCGATCTTCGGCCTTTCGTTGCTCCTCAAGCGGACCAACATGGGTCGTTCATTGCGCACCATCGCGGAGGATTCCGACACGGCTCTGTTGCTGGGTGTTGACGTAAACCGCCTTGTACCGGTCGTGTTCGCACTCGCCGGATTGTTTGCTGCGATTGCCGGTGTCCTGTTCGCCCTCAACTATCGCCAGGTGCAGCCGTTCATGGGCGAGGCGGTCGGACTCAAGGGCATTTCGGCAATGATCGTCGGCGGCATGGGCAATACCTGGGGCGCCATCGCCGGCGGACTGATCATCGGCATCACCGAGGTGCTCTCGGTCGGCTACATCGGCGCCAACTTCGTCGACATCTCGGTGTTCGGCTTGTTGTTGCTGATCCTGCTCGTGCGGCCAACCGGGCTGTTTGCGGGGCTTCCCGCCGGTCGAGGCGGCATATGAGCGGCTATCTCGAAGGCATCCTGGTCCTGCTCGCGGTCAACGTCGTGTTCGCCTATGGGGCCTTCCTGCCGGTTGCCGCCGGGCAGCTCAATCTCGGGCTTGCCGGATTCGCGGCGATCGGCGCCTATGCGTCGGCCTACCTGAGCAATACGTATCCCATCGATCCGGTGCTCGCCATCGTGCTCGGCGGCATCTCGGCCGGAGCCATTGCCCTTGTGGTCGCCGTGCCGGTGCTGCGCACGCGCGGGATCTATCTCGCGCTCGCCACGTTCGCGGTGGGGCAAATCGTCCAAGCGGCTCTGCTCAATCTCGAACTGGTTGGCGGCGCAGCGGGTTATCCGGTGACGGCCTTCATCCGGCTACCGACCATCGCGGCATTTGCGGCGGGCGTCGTTGTGTTTGTGGCACTGTTGTTTGCCACGCGCTTCGGCATCGCGGTCACCGCGGTGCATGACGATGAGCGCGTCGCCGACCTGATGGGCCTGAACACGCGCGCGTTTCAGGTCGCCGCGTTCACGCTGGGTTCGGTGATCGCCGGCATCGGCGGCGGGCTCTACGCCCACCACTTCAGCTTTATCGAGGCGCAGTATTTCAATATCGGCCTGTCGATCACCATCGTCCTCTATGTCCTGCTCGGCGGCACGCAGACGGTGCTCGGTCCATTGCTCGGGGCCGCGGTATTCACGCTGTTGCCCGAGCTGCTGCGCGGCAGCGCCAACTGGCGGTACGTACTGTTTGCCGCGGCGGTGATCATCTTGATGGCGTTGCGCCCGCAAGGTCTGCTCACCGGCGAGCAGATCCGACGCCTGCTTGGACTGGATCGCCCCCTGTCGCGCGAGCCCGCCGCATGACCAACGCCCAGCCGGCCTTGCGTCTCGAGCGCGTCACCAAGCGCTTCGGCGGCATGACGGCCATCGATGATCTCAGCTTCACTGTGCGGCGCGGCTCACGGACTGCGCTGATCGGGCCCAACGGCGCCGGCAAGACCACCGTGTTCAACCTCGTCACCGGCGCCATTCCGGTCGATGCCGGACGAATATTTGTTGATGATCGGGACATCACGCATGTGCCAAGCCGCAAGCGCGTGCGCCACGGTCTGGCACGCAGCTTCCAGAACGTGCGCCTGATGCCGCATCTCACTGCCGTCGAGAACGTGATGGTGGGCCAGCATTGTCACAATGGCGGCTTCTTCGGCGTGCTGCAGCCGGTGAACCTTTTGCCCGGTAATCGCTGGCGCAGTGCTGCGCGGGCCGCGTTGAGCGACGCCGGGCTCGAAGCGTATGCGGGCGCGACGGTCAGGAACCTGCCATATGGCGTGCAGAAGCGCCTCGAGGTCGTGCGCGCCATGATGGCGAAGCCGCAGCTGCTGTTGCTCGACGAGCCCGCCGCCGGATTGAACTCCGCCGAGACCGAAGCGTTGCAAAGCCTGCTTGCGCGCATTTGCGGCAGCGGCGATGTGACGTTGCTCGTCGTTGAGCATGACATGCATTTCGTCGGCGCACTGTGCGATGCGGTGGTCGTCCTCGACTTCGGCCGCAAGATTGCCGAGGGCACGCCGGGCGAGGTCCGCGCCGACCCGCGCGTGCAGGAAATTTATCTCGGGACCACGATCGCCGAATCGACGGAGCGCAGTCATGTTGCTCGAAGGGCGTGACCTCGAGGTCCGCTATGGCAGCGTGCGTGCCGTGCGCGGCGTATCCTTGCGGCTCGCGCCGGGCGAGATCGTCGCCGTGCTGGGCGCCAATGGGGCGGGCAAGTCCTCGCTGCTGCGCGCACTGCTCGGGCTCACGCGCCCGCATGCCGGCCAGATCGTCTTCGACGGCGATGAGATCACCCGCTGGTCCACGACCGCGCGGGTGCGCGCCGGCCTGGTGCTCGTGCCGGAGGGCCGGCGCATCGTCATGAGCCTGACCGTCCACGAGAATTTGCTGATGGGCGCCGCCCAGCGCCGCGACGGCACATCCGTGCACGCCGAGATCGAGCAGATCTATCAGCGTTTTCCCAATCTGGCGGCACGCCGGCACGGGCTCGCCTCGGTGCTCTCCGGCGGCGAGCAGCAGATGCTCGCCATTGGTCGCGCCCTGCTCGCCGCGCCGAAGCTGATGATGCTGGACGAACCCTCGCTCGGTTTGAGCCCGCGCCTGGCCAACGAAGTGCTGGCGCATGTCCGCGATCTCAACCGCCAGCACGGCCTGACCATTCTGCTGGTCGAGCAAAACACGCAGCGCGCGCTCGAGATCGCGCACCGCGCCTATCTGCTCGAGCTTGGCCAGGTGCTGCGCGAGGGCCCCGCCGCGGAACTCGCCGCGGATCACAGTTTGCTCGACGCCTATCTGGGCCGCGGCCAGGCAGCGCAACGCGCAGCGCCGGCTCAATTGACCACCTGATTTTTGGCGAGGAGAGGGATGTGATGACAAGAATCATGCGCACTGCACTGCTGACCGTGGCCTTGGCCGCGGCATCGATCACGACGGCCGCCGCCCAGGACCTGCTGCTCGGCTATCTGCCGGCGAGCGGCGGACCGTTCGCCACCTTCTCCAAGACAAATGCCATCGCGGCCCAGATGGCGATCGATGAGATCAATGCGGCCGGCGGCATCAACGGCCATAAGCTGCGCGTCGTCGAGTTCGACACGGCCGGCAAGCCGGATCAGGCCGTGGTCGGCCTGCGCAAGCTCGCCGAAGACGACAAGGTGCTGGCGATCATCGGCCCGTTCAGCTCGAGCGAATGCCGCGTCGTGTTCCCGGCGGGCGAGCGCGCCGGCATCGACACCATGTCCATGGCGTCCTCGGCGCCCAAACTGGCCGAGCCTTTCACCTACGCGTTCCGTAACACATCGGACGAGGGCTACATGTTCGAGCGCGTGCTGCGCGCCATCAAGGAGAAGAACTATCCGGCGCAGACGGCCGCGGTCGCCTACGCCACCGATGACGTGATCTCCAAGACCATGGGCGAGAACGTGCTGCCGAACCTGATGAAAAAGGCCGGCATCGACGTGAAGCTGAGCGTCACCTACCTCACGCAAGCCTTCGATTTCGCCGCGCAGGCCTCGCAGCTGGTGGCGCAGCCGACCGATCTCCTCGGCATCGGCTCGGGGCCGGAATCGGCGACCCGGCTGGTGCAGGAGCTGCGCCGCCAGGGTGGCAAGGCCAGGCCGGTCGCGGGCTCGACCATCGCCGACCCTGAATTGCCGAAGCTGATGGGCCCGGCCGGTGACGGGACGATCATTCCCACCACGTTCTACGCCAATTCCAATGATCGGACGCGCAAGTTCGAGGAGGAGTTTCTCAAGCGCACCAAGGCGGCGGGTATCGATCGTAGCGCGTCCGCACAGTTCGATGCCTCGACTTACGACATTGTCTTGATCTATGCCCAGGCCATGAAAGAGGCCAACGTGACCGGCGATCCGGCCAAGCTGGCGGCCGAGCGTACCGCCATCCGCGACAAGATCCGTGCCATGAGGGATTTTCCCGCCTTGGAAGGCCCGATTTCGTTCGGAAGTAATGGCGACGCGCTCAAACCGGTGTATGTCATCGAGCTCAACAACGGCAAATGGAACCTGATTGCCACCTATGGCCCAAACACTTGAACGAACCATCGACCCGCGCGAAATCAAGCACCTGGTGATCGCCGGCTGGACCGGGCGCAACGTCGAAGCGCTGGAAAAGCATATCCTCGAGCTGGAAGCGCTCGGGGTCAAACGCCCGAAATCGACCCCGATCTTTTATCGGGTCTCGGCCGACCTCCTCACCACCAAGCCCAGCATCGAGGTGCTGGGCACGGGCTCGACTGGCGAGGTCGAGTTCGTGCTGTTCTCGCTCGCCGACGGCCTTTGGGTCGGGCTTGGCTCGGATCACACCGACCGCAAGGCGGAAACGATCGGGGTCTCGCTCTCCAAACAGATGTGCGCGAAACCAATCGCCGCCACGGCCTGGCGCTATGACGATGTTCGCGCGCATTGGGATCAGCTGATGCTGCGCTCGGACGTGCGGCGCGGGGGCGAACGTCAGCTCTATCAGGAGGGGTTCGTCGCGAGCATGCGTACCCCTGATGAGCTGATCAAGCTTTATACTCGCGACGCCACGCTGCCGGTCGGCACCGCCATGTTCTGCGGCACCCTCGCCGTCCACGGCAACATCGCCTTTGCCGACCGCTTCGAAATGGAGCTCAACGATCCGGTGCTCGGCCGCACGATCTCGCACGCCTACACCATCTCAACATTACCCGACGAAGGATAGGAGCGCCCTGATGGGTTATCACAAAGGCCACAAGGAATTTCATTCGCTGGACCTGAGCCAAGGCTGGCACACGCCGCCAGGTTATCCGCCCGGCATCCAGCAGAAGATCATCGCCGGCGAACTGGACGAGAAGAACAAGCACGGCAACCGCACCCGGCTGCTGCGCTTCGATCCCGGCACCTACACGACCGAGCCGTTCGTGCACGATTACTGGGAGGAAGTGTTCCTGGTTTCAGGCGACCTCATCGTCGGCAACGACAAGCAGGGCAACGGCGGCGAGAAATACACGGGCTATACCTACGCGGTGCGCCCGCCCGGCGCCTATCACGGGCCGTTCAAGTCCGACACCGGCTGCATTCTGCTGGAGACGCACTTCTATCAGGACGTGGCGTAGCTCAGACCCGACTGCCTCGATAAGACCGGCGCAGCAGCGCGAGCAGGCTGCTGCCGGTCACTGCGCCCAAGACGTAGATGATGAGCACCAGAAGCGCCAGCGGCGCAGCGACTCTCATGCTCAGGAACGACACGGTCACCGTATCGAGATTCTGCACCGCGAAGATGAGTGTCGCCAGCGCGAACACGATGATGATCAGCAGATAGACCCAGCGCATGGTCGCCTCCCCGGCAATTGTTCAACTTCGTTCTCAGTATATCACGGCGTAGCGAAGTGTCCTCCCCTCCCCCGCGCGAAGCGCGCGGGGAGGGGTCGGGGGTGAGGGCAGCTGAGCTTCCATTTGCGCCACACCATCAACAACAACAAAAAGAGCCCCCCACCCCAACCCTCCCCGCCACTCGCTACGCTCGCGGGGGGAGGGAGACGCTTGCCGCACGGGCGATTCACCTACACCGGCGGCGTCCCGTGGGTATGGAACGACGCGATTGTCTGCAGGCCCCAGGCCTGGCCCTTCTTGCGCTCCGCTTCGGTCCAGGTGATCGGCTTCCAGTCCGGTGCGAGAATGAGCCGCGCGCCGGCGTTCGCGACTTCGACGCGGTTACCGCCCGGCTCGTAGACATACAGAAAGAACGTCTGCTGGATCGCGTGCTTGTGCGGACCGGTCTCGATGAACACGCCGTTCTCCAGGAAGATGTCGGCGGCGCGCAAGATTTCCTCGCGCGAGTCGAGCGCGTAGGTCACGTGATGAAAGCGGCCCTTGGTATTGGTGTGATCGTGCGTGTAGGCGAAGTCGTAGCTCTTGTTGGTCGCGGTCATCCACATGCCGGCCTCGGTGCCGTCATTGAGCACGATCTGCTCGGTCAGGCGGAACCCCAGATAGTCTTCGAAAAACTTGCGGTTGGCGGCGATATCCACCGCTAGCCCGTTGAAATGATCAAGCCTGCGCACATTGACGCCGCGCGCGGGAAACCGTTGCGCCTGGTTCTTGAGCGCGGGCTTCTTGTCTTGAGGCGCATCGTACCACTCGGTGTCGTAGTAAAGCTCGATACGGTGACCATCCGGATCCTGGCACACAAAGGTCTTGCCGTGGCCGAGATCGCCGTCGGTCCAGCCGATGTCGAAGCCTGATCCCTTCAGTGCCGCCGCGCGCCGCTCCAGCGCCTGCGGCGAGCGGGTGCGGAACGCCACATGCCCCATGCCGGACGTCTTCGATGCGGTGAGCTTGAGGGTGTAGCGCTCATAATCGTCCCACCCGCGCAGATAGATGCTGTCGCCCTTCTCGCCGCTCTGCGTCATGCCCATCACGTCGATGAAAAAGCGCGCGCTTGCATCGAACTTCGGCGTGAACATTTCCAGATGCGCCAGATGGGCGATGTCGTAGATCGGTTCCTTGGTGTCCGCCATTTCTTGTGTCTTTCCTCGGTTAGCCATTTCGAAGGGCGATCCTTACGCCGTATCGATATCTTCCAGCCGGACCCCGCGTCCCGAGCGCAGGCTGCTCCGCGCCTGTTCGATACGACGCAGGAAGCGCGGGTCATGTTCGAGACGGTATTCGAACCAATCATCCCCGGATTCGAAGCCGATCGTTCGTGTCTTCTTGGCCATCGTCGCTTTTCCAGCGTCGCTTAAGCACGAAAGAGCTCGCGATTGACGAGCGGTTCATGCAAACGTCTAAGGCGCATTTGCTTACGCGTCAAAAACAGAGGTTTAGCATCAAAAGATGCGCGCTAGCCCACCGACGACCCGCGCGGCACCAGCGTGGCGAGCGGGCCGGCCACAGACTTGCGCTCTGTGCGGCCGGCGATGTGCTCGAACAAAAGCTCGACGCCGAGTTGAGCGACGTCGTCGAGATGGAGATTGACCGCGGTCAGTGGCGGGTTGCACTCGCGCGCGTGGATGCCGTCATAACGGGTGGCGAGCTTGATGTCGCGCGGCACCGCTCGGCCCAGCTCGGCCACCGCCTTGCTGGCGCCAGCCGCAAACACGTCGACCGAGACGAACAGCGCGTCGAGCTCGGGATGGCCTGAAAGAAGCTCACGCGCCGTCGCATATCCCGCTGCTTCGCCGCCGGCCTCGTCCACCGGCCGCACGATCGTGTCCATGCGTTGCGCGCGCGCAAAATCCCGATAAGCGCGCTCGGTTTCAAGGTGCGTGTAGCGCGGCTGTGCACCGACGATCAGCGCAATACGGCGAGCGTATTGCTGATGTAAATGTTCGAGCAGCAAGTGCGCGACTTCGTAGGGACGCAGGTCGACAAACGGCGGCGCACTGTTTCCCGGCTGACGCCCGATGCAGACGACCGGCACGCCGCGGCACTGCAGCAGCGCGATCTCCGCGTCGTCCTGAAGCGGCTCGACCACCAGTGCGCCATCGATATGCAGGTCATGCACCGGTGAGCGCTCATTCGAGAGCGGCGGCACCAGCACCAGCGCCATGCCGTTCTCCAGCGCGCGGGCCGCGGCCGCGGCCGCGATCTCCATGGTGAAGCCGAGGCGGGCGCGGCCGCCGGCGACCGCAAATGACATGGAGGAGAAGATCGCGATCGTATCGGCGCGGCCGGTGCGCAGGCGGCGGGCGCGCAGGTTGGGCGTGTAGCCGAGTTTGCGCACGGCCGCGAGCACGCGCTTGCGGGTCTCCGGCTCGACGTAGGTCCGCTCATTGAGCACGTTGGAGACCGTCGCCGGGGACACCCGGGCTTGGCGCGCAACGTCGATGATGGTCGGCCGGCTCGCCGCATCGAGGCGGATCGGGGTCTCGTCAGTCATTCTGTTCTATTCCTGGTCTGCCCATTTTTTACCCCGCTACGCCCAAACTTTGCGCCATCGAGTCAATTGACTCTGCCTGCATCCTACCCCCAATATCCTTCATTAAAACGTTTTAATAACCGTTTCGACCACCCTGCATCGGGAGCACGACATGGTGCAAGTTGCCTCCAAGCGCAAGGACGAACTTCAAACAGTCGATCAAGTCACCCTGCGCCGGCGCGGCACTGGGCTGATCGCGCACGACCCCTGGCGCGCCGGTGAAGGCTTCACGCTGATCGCGCCGCAGACCGACGGCGGCAACGTTTACCTGATCGCCATGGACGGCAGCGTCGCCCACCAGTGGAAGATGCCGTGCCGGCCCGGACGCCATGCGGTGCTGCTCGGCAACGGCAATCTCGGCTACAACGGCAACCTCCCCGATTCGCCCGATATCTATCCGGCCTGGATGCTGTGGCATGGCGGCGCGTTCTACGAGGCGACACCCGACGGCACGATCGTCTGGGAATACACCGACCCGGCGCATCATCACGACGCCCAGTGGCTCCCTAATGGCAATCTCCTCTATGGCGCGCTTGAGCCGATGCCGAAGGAGTTCGCCGCGCGCGTGATCGGCGGCAGCGCCAAGCATGACCTTGCCGACGGCACGATCTATGGCGACGTGATCAAGGAGGTGAACCGCAAGGGCGAAATCGTCTGGCTGTGGCGCGCCTGGGAGCACCTCCGCCCGGAAGACTTTCCGATCCATCCGATCTTCGACCGCTATCATTGGCCGCTGATCAACGGCCTCGCGCAAACCCGCGCCGGCCTTGTGCTGATGAGTCTGCGCACCACGTCCGGTGTGATCGCGGTCAACAAACAAACCGGCGACGTCGCCTTCCACATTCCGCACGATATCGTCGCCCAGCAACATACCCCGAGCGAGCTCGACAACGGCAATATCCTGATCTTCGACAACGGCAACCTGCGGCCCGGCGTGACCTCGCCGTCTTCGCGCGTGATTGAGGTTGATCCCAAGACCAACACCGTCGTGTGGGAGTATTTCGACGAGATGCGGCCGGCGTTTTTCTCGCCCTATATGGGCGCGGCGCAGCGGCTGCCGAACGGCAATACTCATATCACCGAATCCGCCACCGGACGCCTGTTCGACGTCACGCCCCAAGGCGAGATCGTGTGGGAATACGTCATTCCCTACTTCGCCGAATATCCCGAGGCGCGAAGCCCGCCGTTACACGCCCGGCGTCCACAACAGCGTGTTCCGGTCCTATCGCTACCAGCGCGCACAGGTTCCGTGGCTCTGAACGTTTGACCGGCCGGGTTGTCGCAATACCACCGCAGAAGGATCTGCCCCATGTGGCTCAGGCGAATGTCCCTCATGACCGCAAGTGCTCTTGCCGCGTTGCTCGCAACGCCGGCGCTGGCGCAGGAGCAAAAGCCGGTGCGGCTGCTGATGAACTGGTTTGCGCAACCGGACCAAAGCGGGTTCTGGCAGGCGCAACTCGACGATGCCGGCAAGGACAAGGGCCTCAAGATCAGCACCACCCAGGGCGGGCCAAAGATCCAGACCATTCCGCAGGTCGCCGCCGGGCAGGCCGAGTTCGGGGTGAGCAACGCCGACGACCTTCTGCTTGCACGCCTGCGCGGTGCGCCGGTGCGTGCCGTGCTCGCCTCGATGGATTACGTGCCCTACACGCTCGTCTATCATCCGAGCCCGGACATCAAATCGATCACCGATCTCAAACCAAAGACCTTCGCGGTCAGCCTCGGTTTTGCTTATTGGGAATGGCTCAAGAAGCAATACGGCCTGCAGGGCGCCAAGGAGATCCCAGTGTCCGGCGATCTCGGCCTGTTCCGCAACGACCCCAACATGGTGCAGCAGGGCTACTCGCTCTATCTGCCGGCACGCATGAGCGCAGCGGGCATCGCCAACGCCCAGTTCAAGGTCGCTGAACTCGGCTATCGGCCCTACGCGGTGCTGTTCACCACCGACGATTTGATCGCCAAGAACCCGGGCCTGGTGCGCGAAACGGTCGCCGCCGTGAAGGCGTCGTGGGCAAACTTCATGCGGGATCCAACCAGGGCACTGGCGGCCGAGCAGGCTCTCAACAACCAGATCGCGGCGGAGATTGCCGCACTCGCCGCCAAGGATCTCATCGCCGAGCTGCTGCCCCACGACCCGGCCAAGATCGGCTGCATGACCGATGCGCGCTGGGACGAGATCGGCCGCCAGCTGCAGGACGTGAAGTTTCTTCCGGCCGAGTTCGACGTGAAGAAGGCCTACGACAAATCATGGGTGCCGGGATGCTGACCATGCGCAAGCCCCCGCCCCTCGCGGCCGTCGACCCGGCCGCCCCACCCCCGAACCTCGCCAAGCGTCCGGGTGCCGTGCCGATTGCGCTCCAAGGCGTGAGCAAACAATTCGCAGCCGGGGTCCAGGCGCTCGACACCGTCAACTTCGACATCGCCGGCGGCGAGTTCATCTCCATCGTCGGACCGTCCGGCTGCGGCAAATCAACCTTGCTGCGGATCGTCGCCGGACTCGTTGAACCGACGACCGGCGTCTGCGAGCGTGCGCGCAACGCCACCGCGGCTTTCGTATTCCAGGACGCCGCGTTGCTGCCATGGCGCACGGTCAGCCGCAATGCCGAATTGTTGATGGAGCTCGAGGGGGTTCCCGCCCCCGAGCGCGGCAGCCGCGCCGCCGAGGCGCTGAAGCTCGTCGGCCTGGCCGGCTTCGAGCGTTCCTATCCGCACCAGCTCTCCGGCGGCATGCGCATGCGGCTCTCCCTTGCCCGTGCGCTGGCGCTGCGGCCGGACCTGATGTTGTTGGACGAGCCGCTCGCAGCCGTCGACGAGCTCACCCGCGACGTCCTGCAGGAAGAGCTCTCGCAGCTCTGGCAGATGGCCGGCTTCACCGCGCTGCTCGTCACCCACAACGTGCACGAGGCGGTCTATCTATCGAACCGCGTCGTGGTGATGTCCGCGCGTCCGGGCCGCATACTCAACGTCATCCAGGTTCCGTTTCCCTTCCCGCGCTCACCGGAGTTGCGCGCCACCGCCGCCTTCGCCAAGCTCACCGGCGATGTGTCGGCGGCGCTGCGCCGGCGCGATCACATCTGAGGCCGCCCATGGCACAGACAATCTCCCTTCCCCAGCCCGTCGCCCGCGCCAAGTCCGCGGTCAGCACCGCCCTGCCGCCGATTTTGGTCGCCCTCCTCGCGCTCTCGTTCTGGTACCTGCTCTCGATCACCGTCTACGCCGGCAAAGGCTATCTGCTGCCTGGCCCGCGCGAAGTCGCCGACGCCTTCGTGGAGAACGGTGCCACCATCATGGCGGCCACCCTCACGACCCTGAAGGAGGCGATGCTCGGCTATGTGACGGCGATCGGGCTCGGCGTGCTCATTGCCGCGATCCTCAGCCAGTCGCGCGTGCTGGAGCGCAGCTTCTATCCTTACGCGGTGCTGCTGCAGACCGTACCGGTGGTGGCGATCGCGCCGCTGATCGTGCTGTGGTTCGGCTATAACGACCTTTCCGTCATCGTCATCAGCCTGATCATCTCGCTCTTTCCGATCATCAACAACACATTGCTCGGGCTGCGCTCGACCTCGCGCACCTTAGTCGAGCTGTTCGCGATGCATCATACCAGCCGCATCATCAGCTTCTGGAAGCTGCGGTTGCCCGGTGCGCTGCCGAGCATGATGGCCGGGCTGAAAATCTCCGCCGGGCTCTCGGTGATCGGCGCCATTGTCGGCGAGTTCATCATCGGGTCAGGCAATTCGCAAGGCGGTCTCGGCGTGCAGATCATCTTCGCCCAAGGGCGTATGTACACGGCGCTGTTGTTCGCCGAGGTGATCTGCGCGACCCTACTTGGATTTGTGTTCTTCTCCACCGTGAGTTTGCTTGGCCATTTCCTGCTGCGCCACTGGCACGAGTCCGCCGCGGACTAACTTGGAACCTCATCCATGAGCAATTCCATCCCCATCATCGACATCACCGCGCTGCGCGCCGGTTCGATCGACGGCGAGCGCGCCGTGGCGCGCGAGATCGGCGCGGCGTGCCGTGGTATCGGCTTCTTCTACATCATCGGCCACGGCATCGCGCCGGAGACGCTCGCGAATGTGTTCCGGCAGGCGCAGCAATTCTTCACATCACCCGCCTCACTGAAGGACCATGCGCGCTTCGGCGGGCCGGCGGACAATCGCGGCTATATCAAGCCCGGCGGCGAAAGCCTTGATCCGACAAAACCGCCGGACGTGAAGGAAGCCTTCAACATCGGCCTCGAGCTTGCGTCCGACGATCCCGACCTCATCGCCAGAAAGCCGTTCCGCGCGCTCAATCACTGGCCGGAGGTGCCGCAGTTTCGCGCAACCATGCTCGACTATTTCGACCGCGCCTGGTCGCTCGGGGTGACCTTGCACCGCGCCTTCGCGCTCGACCTCGGGCTCGATGCGAGGTTCTTCGCCGACAAGTTCAGAAAGCCGATGGCAACGTTGCGGCTCCTGCACTATCCGGCGACTGAGCAGCCGTTGCAGGCCGGTCAGCTCGGCGCCGGGGTCCACACCGACTATGGCAACGTCACCTTGCTTGCGACCGACGCCGCCGGCGGCCTGATGGTGCGTGACCGCAGCGGGCAGTGGCTCGACGCGCCGGTGGTGCCGGGCGCATTCGTGTGCAATATCGGCGACTGCCTGATGCGCTGGACCAATGACGTCTATGTCTCGACGCCGCACAAGGTGGTCACCCCGCCAGGGCGCGATCGTTACTCCATCGCGTTCTTCCTCGATCCCGACCCGGACGTCAAAGTCGCCTGCCTGCCGACCTGCACCGGCGCAACGCGCCCGGCCAAATACGCGCCCGTGAGCGCGGCGGATTTCCTCAGATCGCGCCTGGAGCCGACCTACGCGGCTTGAGTTTCGCGGCGGAGCTGCGGCACGGCTGGTGCATCGGCCGGACTATCCCCATATGCTTGCCCGCTCGCATCAAAAGCGGAGGGGTCGATGTCGCCCTTGTCCATCCTGCTCAACTTGCTGTGGATCGTGTTCGGCGGCCTGGAAATGGCCCTGGGCTGGCTCATTGCTGCGGTGATCATGGCGATTACCATCATCGGCATTCCCTGGGCGCGGGCGGCGTTCAACATCGCTGCCTATACACTGCTGCCGTTCGGCCAGCGCGCCGTGTCCCGCGCTGAACATCTTGGCGAGCACGACGCCGGCACTGGCGCACTCGGATTTATCGGCAACATCATCTGGCTGATCCTGGCCGGCTGGTGGCTCGCGCTCGGTCACCTCATCGCGGCGATCGTGTTCGCGATCACCATCATTGGCATTCCGTTCGCCTGGGCACACCTCAAGCTGGCCGGGATCGCGCTCTGGCCGATCGGCAAGATGATCGTCCCGGTCGAGGACCTGCGTCCCCCTTACCCGCGCTGACCGCTCCGAACCGTTACGTCTGTAACGCAGCGGACATCGTGGCGTAGCGCATCTCTCCCATCGTCTCTCCAACACGAAGATCCCAGGGTGATCGCAGCTCGCACAGGGTTGTGGTCCATGCCGCGTGCGGCGCGGTCCGTCGGGAGAGCTGAGCATTGTCCCTGCTGTCGCGTCTCTTCCTGCTCGCCGCTGTTGCGCTTCTGCCCGCGATTGCGATTCAGGCCTACAACGAATTTTGCGTGCGTTACGAACGTGAAGTTGAAGTGCACGAACAGGCGCTGAGCGTCGCCAAGCTCGCCGCGGCAGAACAGCAGCAAATCATCCAGGGCATACGTCAGGTCCTGGTCGCGATGGCTGAGCTCCCGGCGATCAAGGAGAAAGACAGCCAAGCGTGCAACGCCGATCTGGCGGCGATCCGGCAGCGCTTTCCGGCGTTCATCTCTTTTCTTGTCACAGACCTCGACGGCTGGTCGTTCTGCAGCACTTACGCCGATAATGTACCTGTTTCCCTCGGGCACAGGCCGTATTTCGGCAGCGCCCTGCAAACCGGCACCTTTACGGTCGGAGACTTCTCAACAGGTTTGGCGAGCGGCCGCAAGCTCATTCCTTTTGCTTTGCCGTTCTACAGCGATGATGGCCGTATGGGTGGCGTGATTGTCGCAGCGCTGAGCCTGGACTGGCTTGCTCAATCCATCGCCCGAAAGGGCGTGCCACCCGGAGCCGCGCTGGCCATCGTCGACCGGAATGGCACCTACCTGGCACGTTATCCGGACAACGACCGATTCATGGGCCGGACGCTGCCGCGCGCCGGAGACGGCGCCGCAAACCCGCAGGACACAGCCGATACGGTCGACCTCGACGGGGTGCATCGCATCGTCGGCTATGCTGCGCTTCCGATGGAGGCTGGAGGCCTCGTGGTCAGCTTCGGGTTCAACAAGGCCCAGGCCTTCGCCGAAATCCAGCAGCACACGCGGCGCGGCATCCTCCTCATCATGCTCAGCACGTCACTGGTGCTGGTCGTCATGTGGTCCGGCGCCCGCCGTTTCGTTCATCGCCCACTTGGGCAATTGGTCGATGCAGCGAACCGCTGGCGGCTTGGCGACTATGCCTGCCGGCTGGACATCGGCGACGCAAAATCCGAGGTCGCGCGTGTCGGGGACGCGTTCAACATCATGGCTGAAGCCTTGCAGGACCGTGAGCGCGAGCTGTTGCGCGCCAAGGAAAAGGCCGAGGAGGCGGCAGATCGTATGACTGCCATATTCGAGAGCACGACCGACTGCCTGTTCATCGTAGATCCAGATTGGCGGATCACCTATCTCAATGAGCACGCGAAAGCGAAATTGACCGGCCAACGCAACGTCCTCGGCACGGATATGCTGACGGCCTTCCCGTGCGTTGCCGAATGCGACATGTGCGAGCGATACCAACCGCTATGTCGGAACAAAAGCCGGCCTGTTTCGAGGTGTTCCTGCCTGATCACAAGGCTTGGTACGCGGTCAATGCATATCCGTCCAGCGAAGGCCTGGCGATCTACTTTCGCGACATAACCGAGCACAAGAATGCCTTGAAAGCGCGGCGGGTGATGGAAGAACAATTACATCAGAGTCAAAAAATGGAGGCGGTCGGCCAGCTCACCGGCGGCATCGCGCACGACTTCAACAATCTGCTCGCGGTGGTCATCGGCAACCTCGAGCGCATCGAGGATTGTGCGGGAACCAATGACACGATCCGACGACTTGCCGAGACCGCGCAACGCGCCGCGGATCGCGGCGCGAGGCTGACCGCGCAACTGCTGACCTTTTCGCGGCGGCAGAACCTCGAGCCGAAAGTAGTTGATGTCGGACAGCTGATCCGAGAATTTCAGGACATCATTCGTCGCGCGGTTGGGAAGAGCTGCGAGCTCGAAGTCGCCATCGATGAACCGCTGTGGCCCTGCCATGTCGATCCCGCGCTGTTGCAGACCGCCCTCCTGAACCTGGCCATCAACGCCCGCGACGCCATGCCGGCTGGCGGCGTGCTCAAGGTCGAAGCGCGCAACGTCATGCGCGACGAGGTACGCTCGCCCGAGCAGAGCCCAGGATCGTACGTCAGCGTAAGCGTGACCGACACAGGCAGCGGCATGGCTCCGGACGTTCTGGAGCGGGCCTTTGAACCCTTCTTTACGACCAAGCAAGTCGGCCAGGGGACCGGGCTGGGCCTGAGCATGGTCTATGGCTTCGTGCGCCAGTCCGGAGGCCATGTCACGATCAAGAGCAAAGTCGGCACGGGTACGACCGTAACGCTTCATCTACCAAAGGTGACGCAAATGTCCGGAGCTGATCAGAACCTCAAGCAGCCTCAACCTGTATCAACAAATTCGGCGCGGATTTCTTGTTGTCGATGACGACGAGGAGCTTCTCGAGGTTACGTCGGCGACATTGAGCGGATTCGGCCACCACGTCCTATGCGCCCGAAGCGGGCGCGAAGCGCTCGCCGTGCTCGAGACCGACGAGCCGATCGATCTCCTGTTCAGCGACGTCGTGATGCCGAACGGAATCACTGGGTATCGAACTCGCCCGAGAAGCCAAGCGATTGCGGCCCGGCATCAAGGTGCTGCTGATCTCCGGCAACTCCGCGGAAGCGCTGGCGCGCTACGGCGCTCTGGACGAATTTCCGATCGTGGGCAAACCGTTGACCCGAGCGGATCTGGCGCGGCGGCTGGCCGCGGTGCTGGGCACCGCCTGAGCGTAGGTCAGCCTATTTGAGCCCGAGCGTATCAAACTCCGCCGCGACATCGGGGGCCAGCGCCTCGGCGGCCGCGGTGTCGGCCTTGCCGCCGTCGGCATCGCCGGCGCGCCCCTTGGCCAGTCCACGGCCATAGAGCGCGAACGGCTCCTGCGGATCAAGCCGCAGCGTCACATCATAATCGGCAATGGCTTTGTGCGGCTCGCCCATCTTCAAATACACCAGCGCACGCCGGTCCAACAAAATCGGATCGTCGGGTTTGAGCTTGAGACCGGCATCGCAGTCATCGCGCGCGCCGTCGAGATCCGTGCCGACGATCAGCCGCGCCCAGCACCTGTTGCTGAATGCAAATGCCGATTGCGGATCAAGCTTGATCGCCTGCGTGAAATCCTCGATCGCCCGCGGGTAGTCCTTCTTGTCCAGATAGGCGATCCCGCGTCCGTTGAAATCGTTGGCGTTGCCCGGGTCAAGCCGCAGCGCCTCGTTGAAGTCGGCAATCGCATGATCGAGGTCGCCGTGCGCCCGCCAGGCGCGCGCGCGATTGCCATACGCATAGGCATAGGTCGGATCGACGTGGATCGCCTCGCTATAGTCGGCGATCGCGTGGTCGTAGTCATGCCGCGCCTGGTTCACGAGCCCGCGGCTGTAGAGCGCGCGCACGTGGCGATGGTTGAGCCGGATCGCCTGCGTGAAATCCGCCATCGCGCGCTCGTAATCCGGCTGGTTGTAGTGCACCAGGCCGCGCCCCACATAGGCATCGGCATCTTTCGGATCGAGGCGGATGGCTTCGTCGAAGTCGGCGATTGCGTCCTTGAAATCACCCTTCGTCGCATAGGCGTCGCCGCGATTGACGAACATGCGCACGCGCTTGGGCTCGAGCTTGATCGCGGCGGTGTAGTCGGCGATTGCGTGCTCGACATCGCCTTTGGCGAGGTAGGTCTCGGCCCGGTTGGCAATCGCCGCGCGGTGCGCCGGGTCGATCATCAGCGCGGCGGTGTAGTCGGCAATCGCCTGGTCGAGATCGCCCTTAACGCCGTTGGCATTGCCGCGATTGGAGAGAGCGCTCACGTATTGCGGATTGAGCCGGATCGCGGACGTGTAGTCGGCGATCGCCTGGTCGATGTCGCCGATGCCGTAATAAGCGTTGCCGCGATTATAGAAGGCGATTGCTTGGTATTTGCGCGTTTCGCGGCCCGCCTTGAGCACCGCGGTGCAGCCGCTGATCGCCTTCTCGGCCGGGTAGGCGTTGCCGTCATTGGCGCAGCGCGCCCAGTCGAGCGCCTGCTGCGCGGCGGCCGGCGTCGCTGCCAGGAACGCGATACAGCACAACCACTGCCGCAACCGGCGAGCCGACATTCCAGCCACCTCAGCGGCCCGCGCGTCTTTTCCAAAAAGGAAAGGCGCAAGCACGCAATGTTAATTGCAGTTCGAGGCGCTAAGACTACAAGCAAATTCGCCAGATTGGCTAGTTCTTCGGAAAGGCCGTCCCATGACCAAGCCCCTGCCACGCAATGATATCGAATCCCAGTGGATGCCGTTCACGGCCAACCGGCAGTTCAAGGCCGCGCCGCGCATGATCGTCTCGGCGCAGGGGATGTACTACACGTCCCAGGATGGCCGCCGGATCCTCGACGGAACCGCGGGCCTGTGGTGCTGCAACGCTGGCCATGCGCACCCCAAAATCGTCGAGGCCGTGCGCGAGCAGGTCGGCCGTCTCGACTATGCCCCGGGGTTCCAGATGGGCCACCCGCTCGCCTTCGAGGCCGCGGCGCGGGTTGCCGGCATGCTGCCGGGCGATCTCGACCGCGTGTTCTTCACCAACTCGGGCTCGGAATCCGTCGACACGGCGCTCAAGATCGCGCTTGCCTATCATCGCGTGCGCGGCGAAGGCGGCGCGCACGCGGCTGATCGGGCGCGAGCGCGGCTATCACGGCGTCGGCTTCGGCGGCACGTCGGTCGGCGGCATCTCCAACAATCGCAAGCTGTTCGGCGCGCTCCTCCCCGGCGTCGACCACCTGCCGCACACCCATGACCTCGAGCACAACGCCTTCACGCGCGGCCAGCCCGAATGGGGCGCGCATCTCGCCGATGCCTTGGAGCGGATCGTGCAGCTGCACGATCCCTCGACCATCGCCGCCGTCATCGTCGAGCCGATGGCCGGGCTCGACCGGCGTGCTGGTGCCGCCGCTCGGCTACCTCGAGCGCCTGCGCGCGATCTGCGATCGCTACGGCATCCTGCTGATATTCGATGAAGTGATCACCGGGTTCGGCCGGCTCGGCTCGAGCTTTGCGGCGGAGCATTTCGGCGTGCTGCCCGACATGGTGACGCTCGCCAAAGGCTTGACCAATGCGACGATCCCGATGGGCGCCGTCGGCGTGCGCGAGGGCATCTATCAAGCCTTCATGAGCGGACCCGCGGAAGGAATCGAGCTGCCGCACGGCTACACCTATTCGGGCCATCCGGTCGCGGCCGCGGCGGCGCTTGCCGCGATGGATGTGTACGAACAGGAAGAGCTGTTCGGACGCGCGGCCGAGCTCGCGCCCTATTTCGAGGACGCGGCGCATGCGCTGCGCGAGCGCCACCACGTGATCGACGTCCGCAACATCGGCCTCGTCGCCGGGATCGAGCTGACCCCGCGCCCGGGCGAGCCAACCCGCCGCGCCTATCGAGACGTTCGTGAAGTGCTACGAGCGCGGCGTGCTGATCCGCACCACCGGTGACACCATCGCGCTCTCGCCGCCACTGATCATCAACAAGAGCGAGATCGATACGCTATTCGGCACCATCGGCGAGGTGATTGATACGGTGCATTGATCAAACAATGCGTGACCGTGCGGCGTCTTACCTCTCCCCGCTTGCGGGGAGAGGTCGACTTTCGAGCGTAGCGAAGAAAGTCGGGTGAGGGGGCCTCTCCACAACGTCAGAGTTTGTGGCTAGGCCCCCTCACCCGGCGCTTTGCGCCGACCCCGGATCAAGTCCGGGGCAGGCTCTCTCCCCGCAAGCGGGGAGAGGTAAGAGTCGCGAGGTCGCTGACTATGGACTGGCGTTGTTCAACAACTTCTCCGGCGGCGGGCCGCCCCATTGCGAGACCAGCGCTTCCTCGGCCGGAACCAGGTTGGAGCCGTTCTTCACGTTGAGGCGGTCGCTGTCCGCCCAGTGCTCGTGCGTGCGGCCCCACGGATCGGACCAGTAATCATAGACCTGGCTGCCCAGCACGTGGCGGCCGATGCCCCACATGTGCTCGTAGCCGCATTGGGTCAAGTAATCGTGGCCGATGCAAACGTCGTCGATGTCCTGCACCTCGAACGACAGGTGGTTGAGCCCGGTCTTCTCGTGCCTCAGCACGAAGAACACGTGGTGATCAACGAAAGTGTCGCCGCAGTCGAGGCGGTTGAACGAGCCGATCAGATGCTCCTTCTCGCCCGCGTAGACATCGTCAGAACAGATAAAACCCAGGTAGTCGCGGAACCATGCCAAGGTTTCCTCGAACTTCGGCGTGTTGAGCACGCCGTGGGCGATGCGCTTCACGCTCGATGGGCCTTTTTTGATCCGCATCAGTTCGCCGGCGCGCGCGAGTGGCTCGGGTCCGCTGTTGACCCGCTGCCGCTTCACCGGAATGGGTGCAAGCTTCTCCATCCCGTAGATCACTTCGATCTGGTAGCCATTCGGCTCGGTCAGCCGCACGCGCTGACCGCCGCCCGGCTCATCGAGATGCTCGACCCCGGACGCGCCCGGTGCCTTGGCCAGACGCTTGAGATCGTCCTCGCTCGCGGCGTGATAGGCAAAGCCCACGAACTTCGAATCGCCCTTCTCGGTGACATGGATATGGTGCGGCGGGTCGGTGCCGCGCATATAGAGCGCGGTCGGCGTGCGCGCGGTGCGCACCAATCCGAACCGCGTCAGAAATTCTTCCGCTTTGTCGAGGTCGGGCGAGCGCAGGCGCCCGTACGCCATGTCCGCCACCTTGATGTAGGCCATCTGGTCTTCCTCCCTGATCAGTGCACCTAGCAATTCGAACAATTTGCCGCCGCGCGCAACCGTCTCCGGCACAGGGAGCCGATGTTGCATGGCCGAACATATACGGCTACCAGTCGCGCGCGGCCGGACCTGAGAGGGAGCAGAGCATGCGCTTGCCCAACCGCTATCGCCGATTGGACGGCCTCCTGCTCGGCCTAGTGACCGCGCTCGTCCTTGCGGCCGCGCCGCAGGCCAAAGCCGAGCCAGGCCCGTTCGCGGCGCTCGCCGGATCGTGGTCCGGCGGCGGGCAAGTGAACATGTCCGATGGGTCCGTGGATCGCCTGCGCTGCAAGGCCACCTATTCGGTCGGCGGTGGCGGGGCCACCGCGACCCTGAACCTGCGCTGTGCCAGCGACAGCTACAACTTCGATCTGACCGGCAACGTGCGCAGCCAGGGCGGCACCGTGTCGGGAACCTGGACCGAGGCGACCCGTGGCATCGGCGGCACCGTCAGTGGCACCGCTGCCCCCAACGGCATCAGCCTGCAGGTGATCGGCCCGACCTTCGCGGCCGGGTTGGCCCTGTCGGTGAACGGCAACAAACAGGCCATCTCGATCTCCGCCCCGGCCTCGGAGATCCGGTCCGCCAGCATCTCCCTCACCAAGAGCTGATCACCCGCGCCTGCGAAACAGCGGCAACGTGCGCAGATAGGTGAAGGTCGGGCGCAGGATCAGGAAGTCCGCGACCAGCGCGGCCAGCATGGCAAGCGCGCTCAGCCACCCGAACAACCGCAGCGACGGCAAGTCGGAGAACACCGTCACCGCGAGCCCGCAGGCGAGCACGATCGACGTCACCACCAGCGGCGGGCCCATCTGCACGGTCGCCCGCTCCACGCCGGCCTTGGGATCCTCATCCGGCGTCTCCTCGAAGCGGAGCCGGTTGAGGAAGTGGATGGTCGCGCTCAGGCCGAGCCCAAAGCTCACGATCAGCGCAATTGCGCTCGCGAACTGCAGCCCCTCGCCCATGATCCAAAGCACGGTGCCGGCGAGGAACACCGGGAAGATCGCTGGCGGCATCACGGCCAGCATGACCATCACCGAACCGAAAGCGATGCCGATGAACGCCGCCACGAATACAATTTCGATCGTCAGCCCGCGATTGAGCTTGTCGATCATCGCTGCGCTGTTGCGCGCAGCAAGCGCGGAGAGCCCGGTGACCGCGACCTCATAGCCGGGAAACTCCGTGCGCACGCGATCGAGCTTGTGATCGAGGTCCTGCACGAGCGGCAGGAGGTTGCTCGCGTCCGCATCGGGTACGCGCCCGCTCACCACGACCGCGTCCTGCTCCTGCGAGATGAAGCGCCGTGTCAGATATTTGGGGAGAATATCGACGTATTGTTTGAGGGTGACCACGTCGGCCATGCCATTGCGTTCGGCAAGCCAGCGGCGCAGCGTCTCCAGCGACCAGACATTGCCGACACCAGGCTCGCGCTCGAGCACCGAATGCACGTTGGCGATGATGGCGAGCGACTTCGGCGTGTAGAGCGACTGCCCGGCCGGGAACTTGATCATCACGTCGATTGGGTTGGAGCCGGTGAGCTTGCTGTCGATGCGCGAGCTCGCCGCCACCGCCTGCTCACGATCGGGAACCTGATCGGCGAGCCGGTAGCGCGGCTGCAGGTTCACGTAGATCGCTCCGAGGATGACGATGATCACGATGCCGGCGAGCGTATAACGGCCCGGATGGCCGACCATCTTGGCGGCGATCCAGCCGCAGAACCGCTGCAGCGCGTTGAGCGGTCCGCTGGTGGTGCGGTCATGGAGGGCGAGGTCCTGCTTGCCGCGGATCAGCAGGATTCCCAGGAGCGGAATGAGCGTGAGCACGGCAACAAGCGCGATCAGGCTCGCAATCAGGCCGGCCTGACCGAAGGTGCGGATGAGGTCGAACTCGGAGATCTGCAAAGCCAGGAACGACAGCGCCGCCGCCCCATGGGTGAGCACACACGCGGGACCGACGATATGCAGCGCGTTGCGAAAGGCCTGGCGCGTGTCGTCGCCGGCGATGAGCCGCGCGCGCGCCGCGAACGTGAGCTGCATCGAATCGGAGAACGTGATCACCATGATCAGCGGCGTCATCACGTTGAGAAACATGTTCAGCCGAAACCCGAGCCAGCCCAGCGTGCCGAGCGCCAGCAGGATCGCAATCAGCGGCGGCGCCGCGGCAATGATCATGAACGACGGGCGGCCGAAGAAGATCACCGCAATCAGGCATCCGAGCGCAAAGCCGAATGCGTTGTAGATCAACCGATCGCGCTCGACCGCGTTGCAAATCTCGAGTTGCATTGTCGGAACGCCGGAGAGCTTCACGTACAGCCCGGTGCTGCCGAGGTCGGTCTTGATCGTGTCCTGGATCTGGCGGACCACGTCGGCGAGCGCGTTGGAGCGTACCGTCGCGGGCTCGAGCGCGAGTACCACCAAGGCCAGCGTACCATCGTCCGATAGAAGCTTGCCGCGAATGATGTCGTTCGACATCACGCGCTGGATCAACTCGTCGTAAGCCGCGCCTTCCGGCAGGTCGGCGGGAAACAGCGGCGGCGGAACGCCGCCTGCCTGCGACGGCGGCAGGCGCGCCGAGAACATCGACACCAGCCCCCGCGTGCCATCGATCAGCTGCAGGTCGGTGACGAAGTCGCGGAATTTCGCGAGGTTGTCGCGCGCGAGCAGCGTCTTGCCCTCGAGCACCACCAGCACATCGAATTCGTTGGAGGGAAAGCGCTGTGTCAGCTCCTCATATTGTTTGAACTCAGGCGTGTCGGATTGAAACAAGCGGCTGAGCGAATCATCGACCTGGATGCGCGTGAGCCCGACCGCCGCGGCGATGGTCAGCACCACGAACAGCACGCCGACAATCACCGGATGCGCGAGCGAGATGAGACCCAGCCGCTCGATGCCGAGCGCGATCGGCCGGCGCGCCGCCGCATGACCCAACGCCGAGCCGTCGCCATGCGGCTTGGCACCAGATTGGTCGAAACCGGCGAATTGATTCATTACGGCCCTTTCGAACGGCGCTGCCGTTTTACATCCGGTGCCCGGTATAGAGAGGGTGTCGCGCGAACGAAAGCGGACGGTTGAGGGCGGTGCGGCTCGGCTACCCTCCCGCTTGTGGGGGAGGGTCGCTCGCCGTAGGCGAGCGGGGTGGGGGTAGCAGTGTGAGATCGAGGCGCGTGCGACAGCAACACTTCGACCCCCACCCCGGCGCTGCGCGCCGACCCTCCCCACAAGGGGGAGGGTAAAAAACCCCACCTACCTCGCACCCGTCTCCACCACTGCGGCACGCGGATTTTTTGCTACCATCCGCCCGATCGTATTGAAATTCGCTTTTTGCTGATCGCTGAGCGACGCGTACACATTGCCGAGTGCGCGGCCTACAATCATTGCGGCATAAAGCATCGTGTTCAAGCGATCACCGGCCGCATCGAGCCGCTGCAGCGGCGTGGTGAGCGGCTGGCGCGGGCAGGACGATGCGACCGCTTGCGCCATCTGCAAGGAGATTTGGCGCAGCATCTCCAGCGCGGCGCGTTGCTGGTCATTGGGCTCGATCACCTGCTCGATCTGGTCACGCGGCCAGGCGAATTGCATCGCATCGGCCGTGCACGCGACTTTGCTGCCCGGCGTATCGAGGCGCGCGCGCTGCTGCTCGTTCAGTGTGTTGTAGGCCTTGTCCATCGGCGTGCGCAGCGTGAGCATCGCCTGGCGCAGCGCCCACAACCGATCCGAAATCGCCTTCATGCGCTCCGGCGGCGCAGCGGTGGCAAACGCTGGTGCGCAGGCGGCATCGATGCGCGCCAATGCTCGCACCATCGCATCGTGCAGATCGTCGAATGGCGGTTGTTGTTCCGGCGTGAGCGCGAGCCGGTCCTCGATTTGTTTGAACGCCGCGTGGGCGGCATCGGAATTCGTCGCCGTGCAGTCCTGCGCGCTCACTCCGCCCGTCGCGCCCGGCGGCACGATCACGCCGGCGAACACATCCCGGAAACCGTGGCTCCAGAACGCATTGTCAGTGCCGCCGGACGCAAAGGTGAACCCCGCTAGATCCTGATAGGCCCCCGGCCAGTAAACAGATGCCGGCGCCGAGGTGGCGGGAGCTGCAATGGCGGGCGCTGCAGCAGCTCCTACCCCGGCTGTGACGGCGGCCGGTGCTGGGCTCCGGCGTGCGTGCCGCCAATGCGACGCACCCCAACGGCGCGCGTAGTGGGCATGAAAATGGTGATGGCGGTAAGCGTAGTGGTGATGATGTCCACGATGCACCCGCGCTCCGAAGAGCAGCCCGAGCAGGCTCCGCGCCGGCGCCGGTTCCGGACCCAGCGCCCCCAGGGCGGCGCAGATGGCGAGGCATACGAGCAATCGGCGACGCATGGCCACTCCGGCAGCTTGCGTCTGAACCAACTTTGGTCTGCCGGGTTGGGTTCCTGACCTTTGGTCTGTGAATTTGCCATCAAGGCCGAAAGCCGCTACCGGTCTGCCACCGAAATAGGCACGGAGGCTCGGGTGAAACTCGTTATTCGCTTGGCAATTCTAGGGGTTACAGCTGGTTGGGGTGAGTTTTGCTACGACCCCGTCCTTCGCCCAGGGCGGAACCGCCGCGGAAAACGCCGCCTGCCGGCCTGATGTGGTACGGCTCTGCCGTAATGCCGCGCCCGATAGCGGCCGAGTTCTCGCCTGCCTGCAGGCCAATCGCGGGCGCCTGAGCAGAAACTGCATCCGCGTCCTGGCCGCCCACGGACAGTAACTTCCGACTTCCGACTTCCGACTTCCGACTTGGACGATCAATTACGCCGGTCGGCAATGAAATGCGCCGCCGAGATCAGGGTGGCCGCCGCTGCCCCGAATGGCGCCAAGACCTTCTCTCGGCGTCGGCGACCAGCGCCTGCAACCGCGCCCTGGCACCGGCAACGCCGAGGATCTGAACACATGGTGGCCTTGCCGGCCGCCGCATCCTTGCCGGTCGCTTTGCCCACCACGGCTTGGTCGCCTTCGACGTCGAGCAGGTCATCGGCGATCTGGAACGCCTGGCCGATGCCGATCCCGTAGCGGTTCAGTGCCGCAGCCTGATCGGGGCCGGCGCGGCCAGGATCGGACCGGCGCAGCAGGCAAACCGCAACAGCGCGCCGGTCTTCATGGATTGCAGGGTCGCCACATCATGTTCGCTCATGGCCTGCCCGGCCGTCGGCGCAAAGCGCCCCTCAGCCGCGAGATCGAGCATCTGCCCGCCGGCCACGCCGCCGATCGCGGAGGCACGCGCGAGCAAGTCGACGAGCCGAACCCGGACCTCAGCATCAGGGTGCGTCTCTGGGCGCGACAGGACATCGAACGCAAAGGTGAGCAATCCGTCGCCCGCCAGAATAGCCGTCGCATCGTCGAACGCCTCGGCGCGGTCGGCCGGCCGCGCCGCAGGTCGTCATTGTCCATGGCCCGGAAGGTCGTCATGCACCAGCGAGTAGCAATGCACGCATTCGAGCGCCGCGCCGGCCATCAGCGCGTTATCGCGCCAGCACGCCGAACAACGCGGCCAATTCGACCACCAGGAACGGCCGCAAGCGCTTGCCACCGCCGAGGCTGCCGTACCGCATGGCATCGAGCAGACGGTGCGGCCGGCTGATTTCATCGGCCTCTGTGGAGGTCGCGAGCAGGCGGTCGAGCAGCGCTTCCGTCTCAAGTGCAACAGCATCGAGA
>CAVXDE010000004.1:0-18471 GCA_963760435.1 uncultured Alphaproteobacteria bacterium | reverse complement strand
TCTGACTGCGAAAGCAGGCAGCAGAGTTTTTCGGTATTTGCCCTAGTGCTTTTGATAAGTTCAGGCGGGAGGGAAAGATTTCGTCGCCAACTTTGCCCGGGAAGAGATACGATTTGCAACTATTACAAGCCAGAATGGACTGCTTGAGTGGGATTTCGCCCTTAGGCGGGTTAAGTTCTCTAGAGGTGTGGAGAAAGACTCGTGGTACGGGTGCGTCTTAAAGGGATCAACAAGGTCCCCAAGGTGCTCGCTGATGGTACAAAGCGGTACTATTACTATCATCGAGCCACCGGTCGGCCTTTGAGAGGTGAACCTGGGTCTTCCGAGTTCGTGGCGAGTTTGGCTGAAGCAGAAAACTTTATTCGAAACAGCTTTACGGGCACGTTCAGCGCTCTAGTGCGAGAATTTACGCTTTCAATCGAATTCCAACAGAATTTAGCGCCAAGCACTCAAATCGAGTATCGCCGCATGTTGACGGCATCAGAGGCACATTTTGGAGACTTGCCAATTTTAGCTCTCAGCGACTTTGGTATTCGGAACGAATTTCTGAATTGGCGCGATAAAGTAGCTCGTACCTCGGGCAAGCGCGAAGCGGATAACCGTTTATCAGCTATTTCAGCGATGCTCACATGGGCATTAGATCGAGGAAAAATCGAGGCTAACAACCTTAAAGGGTTTAAGCGTCTTTATCAGGTCGATAGGTCGGAAATTATTTGGTTGCCAGCACACATCTCTGCTTTCATGAGTGTGGCACCAATCCAGTTGCAATGGGCTTTGATTTTGGCGTTACACACGGGCCAGAGAGAAGGTGACCTTCTTCGACTGCCATGGTCATCGTATGACGGACACTCCATTAAGCTGCGTCAGAGCAAATCAAGGCGTCGCGGCAAAGCTGGTCCTTTGATTGAGATTCCTTGCACGTCGTTGCTCAAACAGATGCTCAATGGGATGGATCGAAAATCACCCCTTATATTGACAACCAAGACGGGAAAAGCATTTAAAAAACGCTACTTCATTCGTCTATGGGATGACGCAATGAAGAAAGCGGGACTGCAACACGTGAATCTTCCGGGTTTGGATGATCCAGTCGAACTGCATTTCCACGATCTTCGTGGCACGGCAGTCACCCTGATTGTCAGAAGCGGGCAGCACGCCTCAACAGATCGCAACCATCACCGGACATTCTCTTAGAACAGTCCATCGAATCCTCGACCGTTACCTCAAAAGGACAAGCGGGTTAGCACAACAAGCGATCTTCAATTTTGAGAACTCCCCGCGAACAAAATTTGCAAACCAACTGCAAACCAAGGGAGACAAGTAAAAAACGTGAACGCAAATTTGGTTGTCTCCCAATAGCTTAAATGGCGCGCCCGGAAAGATTCGAACTTCCGACCCCCAGATTCGTAGTCTGGTGCTCTATCCAGCTGAGCTACGGGCGCTTACCCCGGCAGAATGTGCCCACGGGGCCGGGCATAGCTATAGGGTCGGGGCCGGATTGGCAAGTCGGGCCGCCCTGCCCCAGAGATTGAGACCCGCCCCCGCCACCCGGTCACTTGGCCGTGCTTGCCACCGCATAGCCCGCCGGCTCGCATCAGGCGGGCGCCGGACTCCGCAAGCTCGGCCTGCCGCTTGGCCATCACGTCGGCCGGGAAGGTGAGCCGGCCGCCCTGCTTGCGGACAATCCCGTCGATGATCACGGTATCGACGTTGCCGGCGCCGGCGATCTCCACGATCGAATAGACCGGGTCCCACACCGGGGCCATGTTGATGTCGTTGGCCCGCAGCATCACGATATCGGCCTTCTTGCCCGGGGTGAGCGAGCCGATCTCCTTGTCGAGCCCGAAGGCGCGGGCGCCGTTGCGGGTCGCCCAGATCAGCGCCTCGCGCGACTTCACCGGCATGGTGGTGAACTGCGAGTTGCCGCGCATGGCGTTGTTGCGCACCTCCCTGCCGCGCACGAACAGCAGCGCCGCCTGCATCTCGCGGAACATGTGTCCGCTGGTGTAGGGCTCGACGTCGATGCCGAGCGACGGCGCGCCGCCGGCCGCGCGCACGCGCGCCACCATGGTGTCGCCGATGTGGTGATGCAGCTCGACCAGGACGGTCGAGGTGAGGCTGGCGCCGGAATCGATGACGACCCTGAGGTCGGCCTCGTCATAGGTCGTGCCGTGCACCAGGTTGTGGTCGGGCCCGAGCAGTCCGGCCTTGAGCATGCGGGCGTAGCCGTCGGGCAGCACCGACTCTTCCTTGCGGCGCGTGTGCGAGGAGGAGACGAGGCCATACTCGCGCGCCATGCGGATGTCGTGCTCGACCACGTCCCAGACCGAATAGTCCGGCCCGAGGATCGCCATGGCGAGCGTCACGCGGCCGGAGTCGGAGGCGAGCCGGCCTTTGCGCAGCGCGTCGATGCGCGCGCGCGGATGCGGCACATGCGTGAACGGCGGATCGCCCGGCTTGGTCGGCGGCTTGGCTGTTCCATGCGCGAACACGGCGCGGATGCCGCTGTCGACGAGGCCGTCGATCGCGCGCTCGGCGTGCTCCAGCGTCGTGATGTTGTGGCACCAGTCGACCAGCGTCGTGGTGCCGCTGTCGATCTGGCCGAGCGCGCCCATGAGGTTGCCGAGATAATTGTCCTCGGGCTGATAGTGCGTGGCGAGATTGCCGTGGATGTGTTTCATGTAGCTCGCCGACATCCACTCGGCCGCAATGCCGCGCAACGCGGTTTCCCAGGTGTGCATGTGGGCATTGACGAAGCCCGGCATGACGATCTTGTCGCGCGCGTCGATCACCTCGTCGGCGGTGGCGTTGAGGCTCTTGCCGACTGCTTCGATGCGGTTGCCGGCGAACAACAACTCGGCGCCGTGGAAATCGCCGATCGCGTCGTCGAGCGTGACCAGCCAGCCGCATTGGATCAGGGTGCGTTTCAATTTGTAGCTCCGAGAGCTTGGCGCCATCCTTCGAGACGCCTTGGCCTTGCAGGCCAAGGCTCCTCAGGATGAGGGCTGTTTGTTGTTGCTCGTCAGTACGAAAGCTTTCTTCAACCTTATCATCTCGTATCTCGCAATCCGGCTTGCTTGAGCAGCGGATAGGTCACGTCGCGGAACTCGCGCATGCCGGCTTCGTAACGCGGGAAGCAGAGCAGCAATCCGTCGAGACCCCAGCTCGCAAACTTGGCGAGGCCGTCGACGATCTGCTCCTTGGTGCCGACCAGCGTGTTGCCGCCCCAGGCGGAAACAAACACTTCGCGCATCGCCTTGACCTGCTCGGGCGTGTAGGTGCGGGCGTTGATCTCCGCCGCCATGCTGTTGACCACGTTGCCGGCGGCCTCCCAGTCACCCTTCTGGTTGACGTAGTAGTCGTAGAGCTCGCGCGCCTCCTTCTCGGTCTCGCCTTGCACGATGTTGGCGAGGCTCCAGACCTGAACCTTGCGGCCGTATTCCTTGGCCAGCGCGTGATAGGCCTGCACGTGTTTGCGATTGAGGTCGGGATCGGTGTTGCGGATCACGGTGTAGACCATGTCGGCATGCTTGCAGGCAAAATGGCGCCCGCGCTCAGAGCCGCCGGCATTCATGATCGCCGGATAGGGCTGCTGCAGCGGCTTGGGCGCGAGATAACCTTTGCGGATCTTGTAGAACTTGCCCTCGTGATCAAACGTCTCATCCTGCGTCCACAGCCGCTTGACGATCGAGAGCCATTCCTCGGCGCATTCATAGCGCTCCTCATGACCCTGCAGCGGAATGTTGAACATGTCCATCTCGGGACCGTTCCAGCCGCAGACGATGTTGAGGGTGAAGCGACCGTTGGAGATGTGATCGATCACCGTGCACTGCTTGGCGGAGATGATCGGGTGATTGAGCGACACATGCGAAGTCGAAACGACGCCGGCTTTCTTGGTGGCACCGCTGATGCCGGCCGCCCAGGTGTAGGCCTCGAAGCCGGGTCCCTGCGGATTGGTGGCCCCGCCAAAGCCGGCCCAGCGCGCGACCGGCACCAGCGCTTCGAACTCCATCTCATCGGCAAGCTGTGCGAGCTTCACCGTGTTGGGCCAGCTGATCTCGAGCCGGCCGTCGAGGTCCGACATGACACAGCCGCTGTCCAGGTTGGTCTGGAACGTGCCGAGCTTGAGCTTGCGATCATTGAAGACCGGATTGGAAACGCGCCGATCCATGTGAGCAGTCATCCTCCCCATTCGTCTGTCGGAGAGGATTGTAGCCCGGATGGAGTGGACGTGTCCCGGACGCGGTGCAGCGCGGAGCACTTGCCGTGCGGTGCACCGCTGATCCGGGACCGTTTCAAGCACCAGCGCTTTTGGCGATCCCGGGTCTGCAGTGCACCACTTCGTGGTGCACTGCGCCCGGGATACGGCCGCTAGCCGTGCGCTTCGCGGCGCCAGCTGCGCAGGTCGACGGCGCGGTCCGGAATGGTGAAGCGGAACGTCGCCCCGATGGTGCCGTCGATGAGCTTGATCTCGCCGCCATGGGCGCGCACGAGCTCGGCCGAGATCGCAAGCCCGAGCCCGCTGCCGCCGGCGCGGGTCGACGCCTGGAACGCCTCGAACAGATGCGCGCGCGCCTTCGGCGATAATCCCGGGCCGGTGTCGGAGACTTCGATCAGCGCCACGGCGCCCTCGCGCCGGCCGGTGACGCGCACCTGATCGCGCGCGGCATCGTTGGGGGCACGGGTCTCCAGCGCCTGAACGGCGTTGCGCGCAAGGTTGAGCAGGATACGCAGCAGCTGATCGTGATCGGCATCGACGACCAATCCGCGTTCGACGGCGGCGATCCAGCCGATCGCGCCGTTGAGGCCGAGAGTCTCGCGCACTTCCTCGACCACGATCTCGAGCAGCACCGGGTGCCGATCCGGTGGTGGCTCCTGCGCACGACCGTAGGACAGCGTTGACTGGCAGTAGGCGATCGCGCGTTCCAGCGCGCGCATCAGCTTGGGAGCGAACTGCTGCACGCGCGGGTCGGGCAGGCCGACGAGGCGGTCGGAGAACAGCTGCGCCGAGGACAGCAGGTTGCGCAGGTCGTGATTGATCTTCGACACCGCGAGCCCAAGCGAGGCGAGCCGGCTCTTCTCCTTGAGCATCGACACGAGGTCCTGCTGCATTGAGGCAAGCTCGCGCTCCGCCACGCCGATTTCATCACTGCGCCGGGACGGCACGATGATCCGATCCGGCGCCTCGGGGTCGCGGTGGAACGCCATCATGTTGCTGGTGATGCGGTGCATCGGCCGCACGAACAGGAGCAGCAGCGCGAGATAGACCAGCGCCGCGGTGATGATCGAGATCACCAGCGAAAGCAGCAGGATGTTGCGCGAATATTCGAGCATGGCGTGGCGCAGCGGTCCGTCCTCGACCACGATCTCGACGAACTCGCCGCCGCGCGGCGCCGGACCGACAGCGCGCACGAGATCGCTGCTGCGGCTGATGAACAATGTCTTGAAGGCGTCGATGATCGCCTGCATCGGCTGCAGATCGCGGACGTCGACCTCCTGATCGACGACGTCCGGCGAGAACTTGCTGGTGACCAGCAGGCGGCGCTGCTGCTCGGTCTTCATCACCACGGATTTGGCGCCGATGCTGTCGAGGATCTGCTGCGCCAGGCTCTCCGGCACCATTCCGCTCGGCGCCGCATCAAGGACGAGCGCGGCGGTGTGGGCCGCCGCCAGGCGATCCTTGAGCCACATGATGCGGAAGTTCGCGATCGAAGGGACGTAGATCAATATTTCCGCGACCATCACGAACACGGTCGTGAGCAGCAGCAGCTTGCCCGACAGGCCGAGCCCGGGGCAAAGCCGGCGGCGCTGCTGCTTGCCGTTGTCCGAATTCGCCGTGGTGCGATCTTGGTCCATACCCAAGCTTATCCCAACCGACGCAGCCAACCGATGATGCGCCGCACCATCGGACGGGTCAAACCGGGGGTAAAGTGGCTCATTGCCGCACGTTTTCCGATTTCGGCCAGCGTTGGGTATGGCACCATAACCCCGGCCAGTGCCCGAATATTCAGCCGTTGCGCAATCGCCAGTGTGAAGGTCGAGATCAGCTCTCCGGCGTCGCGCCCGACGATGCTGGCGCCGAGAATGCGCCCCCGGCTTGTCGTTAACACCTTGATGTGCCCGCGCGTTGCCTGCTCGATCTGAGCGCGGTCATTTTCATGGTAGGGCCAGCGCAGGATCCGAACCTTAAGTCCGCGCCGCCGCGCCTGGAGTTCGGTCAGCCCCACCTGGGCCAGTTCGGGATCGGTGTAAGTCACCCATGGCAGCGCCGCCTCGCTTGCCCGAACCGGCAGCCGGAACAGGGCGTGACGAATCACAATCCCCGCATGGTAGTTGGCGAAGTGGGTGAATTGCGGCCCGCCGGCGACGTCGCCGATCGCATAAACGCGGCGGTTGGTGGTGCGCAGCTGGCGATCCACCGTGATGCCGTGCGGCGTGACGGCGATTCCGGCCCGGTCCAGTCCCAGGTTGGCGACATTGGGCGCGCGGCCCGCTGCGACCAGCAGATGACTGCCGTCCACCGGCGCGCTCGTGCCGTCCAGGGTCAGGCGCACGGTTTGGGCGTCGCCGGCGATTTTCACGATCCTGGTATTGGGGCACAGGACGACGCCGTCGCGTTCGAGTGCGCTCAGCACCGTTGCGGCACATTCCGGATCGTCGTTGGCGAGCGGGATTGCGGCATCGATCACCGTCACCGCGCTGCCGAGCCGGCGGAAGGCTTGCGCCAGCTCCAGCCCGACCGGCCCGGCACCAATGACGACAAGATGCTCGGGCAGCACGGTCAGGTCGAAGATCGTCTCGTTGGTCAAGTACGGCGTCTGCGCCAGTCCCGGGATTGGCGGAATCGCCGGTGATGACCCGGTCGCGATCACAAACCGGCGCGCCACAATCGCGGTTTCACCGACCACGACCGTATCGGGATCACGAAACGCGGCATGACCGGCGATCACCCGCACGCCGAGCGCAGTGAAGCGGGCGGCGGAATTGTTCGGGGCGAGCGCCGCAATCGTGGAATGCACGTGCGCGCGCACTTTCGCGAAATCGACCTGGGCCGCACCGACCGTGACCCCGAATGCCGGCGCATGCCGTAGCTCGGCGACGCGGCGCGCTGCCGCGATCAGTGCCTTGGAGGGAACGCATCCGTAGTTGAGGCAGTCGCCGCCCATGCGGCCCTGCTCGATGAGGACCACCGGGGCGCCCAAGGCCGCAGCCGCGGCCGCAACCGAAAGCCCGCCCGCGCCTGCACCGATGACACAGAGGTCAGGCGTCAGGGCCGCGGCGCTCACGGGTGCTGCTTTGCCTTCACGTACTTGACCACCACGGGGACAAGCGCAAACAGCGCAAGAATAATGAAGGCGGCCACCAATCGCGGGGTCGCTAGCGCGTGCACATCAAAGCCGAGATGGCAGTCGACCCCCCCGGCCGCGAGACACGCCTCGTAAGCGGCGCGCTGGGCATCGATCACGGTGTCGAGGCCGGAGCCGAAGAAGGCGAAGACGAAGCTGCCCGGAATGATGCCCAGCGCCGTTGCTGCGACGAACAGGGCGGGACGAACGCCGGCGAGCGCCGGGACGAGATTGACGAGCCAGAACGGAACGAGGGGCACGAGCCGCAGGAACAGCAAATAACAGAACGCGTCCCGCCGAAAACCCGTCATCAGCTTGTTGACGGTCGGCCCAGCGCGGCGGATCAGGATTTCGCCGACGGCCCCGCGCGCGATCAAAAAAATGATGGTGCCGCCGACTGTTGCACCGATAATCGCGCCAAGCGCGCCCAGAAGGGTACCGAACACAACACCGCCCGTGACGGTGAGCACGAGCGCGCCCGGGATCGAAAACGCAACCACGGTGATGTAGAGCAGGACGTAGGCCGCGAACGCCGAAGCGCGATGCTCGGCGACGATCCGCTCAATCGCGGCGTGGTGTCGCACGAGGGACTCGAGCGAGAGCTCGCGATTGAGCCCCAGCACAAAAAAGACGATCAGACCCGCCACAACGATCACGAGCGGCAAAACCCGCCGCACGCCCAACGGATGGACCAGCGGCTGCGCATGCTGGCGGGTCTCGGCGGGCACTGACATCAACTCGATCCGGCTGGTCTGTCTGGAATAGTTATAGCGGAGCGTTTGCGCAGCGGAGCCGTCCTCACTGCGAATTGACCCAAAAAATGCAGGGCTGAGAACGTCTTGCGAACGCTATGGTCGGGCCCATCTACCCGCCAAGGTGGCGGCACGGATTGGGCAACAATTGACGAGCTTTTCCCCCTCCCGTATAAGCCCGGCCAACCCCGGCAGCGCGGACGAATTGCGGCTTGCGCCAGTGTCCGGCGATGCGTTTTGCACAACCTCTCCTTGGTTGAAACAAGCGGAGAAAGCCCGTGAAGCGGACCTATCAACCCAGCAAGCTGGTGCGCAAGCGGCGTCACGGCTTTCGCGCCCGCATGGCGACCAAAGGCGGCCGCAAGGTCATCAATGCGCGCCGCGCGCGCGGTCGCAAGCGCCTGTCCGCTTGACCTTGGCGCCGCCCTTGCAACGGTTGCGGCAACGGGCGGATTTCATTGCAGCGGCATCGGGAGCCAAAGCGCACGCACCAGGCTTCGTGTTGCAGTCGCGGACGCGGGGCGATCAGGAGCCGCCGCGGGTCGGCTACACGGTTTCGAAGAAGGTCGGCAATGCGGTTGTGCGCAACCGGGTGCGGCGGCGGCTTCGGGAGGTCGTGAGGTTATCGGGCGCGGGCCACATGCAGACGGGCCGCGACTATGTGCTGGTCGGCCGCCGGGCCGCACTCGATCTGGCGTTTGACCGATTGATCGACGATATGTCCGGCGCACTGACTCGGGTAAACCGCGCGGACCGGCGCTAAAGCGAAAACCATGCAAGACCAGAAAAATACCATCTTGGCGATTGTCCTCTCGGCAATCGTGCTCATTGGCTGGCAATATTTTTTCGCCACCCCGCAGGCCAACCGGCAACGCCAGCTCGCCGAGCAGCAGCGCCAGGAGCAGGTTGAGAAACAGGCCGCCGCGCCGGCCGGCACCGCAGGCAGCCCGGCCGCGAACACTCCACAAACTCCCGGCCAAGCCGGATCAGCCGCCGCGCCGCAACCGCGTGAGAAGGTGCTCGCGGCAACGCCACGCGTCGAGATCGACACGCCGAGCGTGAAGGGGTCAATCGATCTGCGCGGGGCGCGGCTCGACGATCTCTCGCTCGTCAAATATCGCGAGACCGTCGATCCGAACTCACCGATCGTCGTGCTGTTGGCGCCCTCGGGGACCGAGGAACCATTCTATGCCGAGTTCGGCTGGATCGCCGGAGCCGGCATGACCTTGAAGCTGCCCAACGCCGACACGGTGTGGCGCCAGGACGGATCGGGCGCGCTGCAGGTCGGCCATCCGGTGACGCTCGTCTACGACAACGGCGAAGGGCTCGAGTTTCACCGCACCATCGGGGTTGACGACAAGTACCTGTTCACCATCGAGGACAGCGTCAGCAACAAGGGGACGGCGCCGGTCACGCTCTATCCTTATGGGCTGATCTCGCGCCACGGCACCCCCAAGACGCTCGGCTATTACATCCTGCACGAAGGCTTCATTGGCGTGCTCGACGGCGCTGTGCAGGAGAAGAGCTACAAATCGATCGAGGAAAAACGGGCCGACTTCAATAACACCAAAGGCTGGCTCGGGATTACCGACAAATACTGGGCCGCGACCCTGCTCCCGGACCCGCAGGCGAACCTCACCGCGGAATTTTCCGCCGATACCACGACCGCGATCAAGCGTTATCAGACCTCGTACTTTCTCGACGCGCACACGGTTGCGCCCGGGGCCACGACCAGCGCCATGGGGCGGCTATTTGCCGGGGCCAAGGAAGTGTCGGTCGTCAACGGCTACAACGACGCCCTGCATCTCGACCGCTTCGACCGGCTGATCGACTGGGGCTACCTCTATTTCCTCACCAAGCCGATGTTCTGGGCGCTCGACTCGATCTACAAGCTGATCGGCAACTTCGGCGTCGCCATTCTGATCGTCACCGTCATCGTCAAGCTGCTCTTCTTCCCGCTCGCCAACAAGTCTTATGCGTCGATGGCGAAGATGAAGACGATCCAGCCGAAGATGCAGGCGCTGCGCGAGCGCTATGCGGACGACAAGGTCAAGCAGCAACAGGAGCTGATGGAGCTCTACAAGACCGAGAAGATCAATCCGATCGCCGGTTGCCTGCCGATCCTGATCCAGGTGCCGGTGTTCTTCTCGCTGTACAAGGTGCTGTTCATCACCATCGAAATGCGGCACGCGCCGTTCTTCGGCTGGATCAAAGATCTCTCTGCGCCGGACCCGACCACAATCTTCAACCTGTTCGGGCTCATCCACTGGGATCCGTCGCAGGTTCCGCTCATCGGCCACTATCTGATGCTGGGCGCCTGGCCGCTGCTCATGGGCGTGACCATGTGGGCGCAGATGAAGCTCAACCCGCCGCCGCCCGATCCGGCGCAGAAGGTGATCTTCGATTGGATGCCGGTGATCTTCACCTTCATGCTGGCCGGCTTCTCGGCCGGGCTCGTGATCTACTGGGCCTGGAACAACTCGCTCTCGGTGCTCCAGCAATCGGTGATCATGAGCCGGCACGGCGCCAAGATCGAGCTGTTCGACAACGTCAAGTCGATTGGCGCCAAGGTCAAAGGGTTGTTCCGCAGAGGTCCACGCGTTCTGTAGTTCCGCTTCGTTAGTTCGATTGACTCTCCATTCGTCATCGGACTCGTCATTGCGAGGAGCGAAGCGACGAAGCAATCCAGCTCGGCGGCCCAAATTTGGCTACGCCCACCAGGATTCTCTGGATTGCTTCGCTTCGCTCGCAATGACGATTCATCGGGATTGCCGGGACGGGGCACCCCACGCGCAAGCGCGTGGGGACCCCGACGAGCCCGGCCACACGAGGCACATGGCAGTCGATGCCCTTCACCGCCGATGAAATCGAAACCGGGCGCAAGCTGTTTGCGGCCGAGTGGGACTTTGCCACGGCCGCAAGCTCGCTTGCCTCGCTGCCGCCCATGCACGGCGTTGAAATCGCCTTCGCGGGCCGCTCCAATGTCGGCAAATCGAGCCTGATCAATGCGCTGACCGGGCGCCATGGGTTGGCGCGCACCTCACACACCCCGGGGCGGACGCAGGAGCTGATCTTCTTTGCCGCCGGCGGACCGCTGGTGCTCACCGACATGCCCGGATATGGCTACGCGCAGGCGCCCAAAGCCAAGGTGGCGGCCTGGACCTCGCTGATCGACGATTATCTGCGCGGGCGCGCCAACCTGGCACGAGTGTATGTGCTGATCGACGCGCGCCACGGCATCAAGCCCAATGACGACGAAGTGCTGAGCATGCTGGACGAAGCGGCGGTGAGCTATCAGATCGCCCTGACCAAGGCCGATCAGGTGAAACCAGCAGAGCTCGCACAGGTCATCGCCGCAATCCAGGCCACGATCCGCCAACGACCCGCGGCGTTTCCGGATGTGCTCGTGACCTCGGCGCGGGACGGGTCCGGCATGCCGGAACTGCGTGCGGCGATCGCACGTTTGCTTGCCGAAAGGGCCCTTCCGCGCCGCCGCCGGCCAAGCTAGAGATGCTGCCGTCGTCTGACCTTCCGTCCTCTGCAAAGGACCGTCCCATGAGCGTGTCGGCCCACGACATTGCCCGCGTCCTCATCGAAGCGCTGCCGCACATGCAGCAGTACGACGAAGAAATTGTCGTGGTGAAATACGGCGGCCACGCCATGGGCGCCGAAGCATCGGCGCGCAGTTTTGCCCGCGATATCGTGCTGATGGAGCAGACTGCGATCAACCCCGTCGTCGTGCATGGCGGCGGCCCGCAGATCGGCGACATGCTCAAGCGCCTCGGCATCGAGTCGCATTTTGCCGGCGGATTGCGCATCACCGACGAGAAGACGATCGAGGTCGTCGAGATGGTGTTGGCGGGCTCGATCAACAAGCAATTGGTCGGCTTCATCAATGCCGCCGGCGGCAAGGCGATCGGCCTCACCGGCAAGGACGGCAACATGGTGATCGCCCGCAAGGCGAACCGAACCATCGTTGATCCTGCCTCTAACACCGAAGAGGTGGTCGACCTCGGCTTCGTCGGGGAGCCGGATAAGGTCGATATGACAGTGCTCAATGAGATTCTCGGCCGCAAGCTGATTCCGGTGCTGGCACCGGTCGCTGCCTCGAGCGATGGCGGCACCTACAACGTCAATGCCGATACCTTTGCGGGCGCGATAGCCGGCGCGCTGCGCGCCAAGCGTTTCCTGCTGCTCACCGACGTGCCCGGCGTGCTCGACAAGTCCAAAAATCTCATCAAGGAGCTGTCGGTCAACGATGCGCGGCGGCTGATCGCGGACGGCACCATCTCGGGCGGGATGATCCCCAAGGTCGAGACCTGCATCTACGCGCTGGAACAGGGCGTGGAAGGCGTCGTCATCATCGACGGCAAAGTCGAGCACGCCGTGCTGCTGGAGTTGCTGACCGATCTTGGGGCCGGTACGCTGATCCATCGCTGAACCTTTTCGGCCAGCGAGGAGCGGATCATGACGGGCAAAGGATTAGCCGGCGCGATCATGATTGCACTGCGTTCGCGCTCGTGTCGCCGGCGCGCAGCCAACCGACGCCAAGCCTGGAGCAGGCCATCGCCAATGCCCTGACGCCGGTTCCGGCGGGCGAGCTCAATGTGACCGGCGCGTTCTACGTTCCGGCCTATTCGAGTGTGCTGCTGAGCCAGGGTAAGCTGCGGGTCGATTTCGCCGTGACGCTCAGCATCCACAACGCGTCGCAAGACAAGCCGCTCGTGCTCCGCCGCCTCGCCTATTTCGACGGAAACGGCAAGCTGGTCGAGGATTATCTGAAGCAACCGGTGGCGCTCAAGCCGTTCGCCACCGTCGAAGTGTACATCCCGGAGCAGGATGTGCGCGCGGGAACCGGCGCCAACTTTCTGGTTGATTGGGCGTCCATCGGTGACATCGCCGAGCCGGTGATCGAGGCGCTCATGCTGGGCAGTGTCGGCAACCGGCACTTTTCCTTCATCAGCCAGGGGCGCGCCATCAAGATCGTGGGCGGCAAGTGAGCCGATCGAGCGCGATGGCGGACAACGACAACACCCGCTCGCGCGGATTCGATCAGGTCGAAACCTGGGTGTTCGATCTCGACAACACGCTCTACCCGCATCACCTCAACCTGTGGCAGCAGGTCGACGCGCGCATTCGCGCCTACATCGCCGAGTTCCTGAAGATCTCGGAAGACGACGCGTTTCGGCTGCAGAAGGACTATTATAAGCGCTACGGCACCTCCATGCGCGGGCTGATGATCGAGCACGGCATGCAGCCGGATGATTATCTGGAAGTCGTGCACCAGATCGATCATTCGCCGATCGAGCCCAATCCGGCGCTGGGTGCCGCTTTGGAAAAGCTGCCCGGTCGCAAGCTGATCCTCACCAACGGCACGCGCAAGCATGCCGAAGCGGTGATGCGGCGCCTCGCGGTGCATGAGCGTTTCGAGGATGTGTTTGATATCGTCGCCGCCGAGCTCGAGCCGAAGCCGGCGCCCCAGACCTATCACCGGTTTCTCGCGGCGCACGGCGTCGCGCCGGAGCGCAGCGCCATGTTCGAAGACCTGGCGCGCAATCTCGAGGTGCCGCATGGCCTGGGCATGACCACCGTGTTGGTGGTGCCGTCGGGCGCGCGCGTGGTGCTGCGCGAGGAATGGGAGCTCGAGGGCCACGACGCGGCGCACGTCGATCACGTCACCGACAATCTGGTGGGATTTCTCGAAAACATCGCCGCAGCGCGCTAGAACCTCAGGAGAGCCGCGGATTGCGCTGACGCGCCATCCGGGCTACCGGTCCACCAAACACTGGGGGGTCTCATGCCACACACCGAACTTGCCCGCACCATCGATGAGGCCTTCGACAAGCGTGACGGCGTTGGACCGGCCACCAAGGGCGCGGTCCGCGAAGCGGTGGAGGCTGCGCTCGAGTTGCTGGATCGCGGGCAGGCGCGCGTCGCCGAGAAGCAAACCGACAAGTCCTGGCGGGTCAACCAGTGGCTCAAGAAGGCGGTGCTGCTCTCGTTCCGGCTCAACGATATGTGGGTGATGCCGGGCGGCCCGGGCAAGGCGGCCTGGTGGGACAAGGTGCCCTCCAAGTTCGAGGGCTGGGGCGAGAACCGTTTCCGTGAGGCGGGCTTCCGCGCCGTACCCGGCTCGATCGTGCGCCACTCGGCCTACGTGGCGCCCGGCGTGGTGCTGATGCCGTCCTTCGTCAATCTCGGCGCCTACGTGGATTCCGGCACCATGGTCGACACCTGGGCGACAGTCGGCTCGTGCGCACAGATCGGCAAGAACTGCCACATCTCGGGCGGGGCTGGGATCGGCGGCGTGCTCGAGCCGCTGCAGGCGGGCCCGGTGATCATCGAAGACAATTGTTTCATCGGCGCCCGCTCCGAAGTCGCTGAAGGCGTCGTGGTCCGCGAGGGCTCGGTGCTCTCCATGGGCGTCTTCATCGGCGCGTCCACCAAGATCATCGACCGCGACACCGGCGAGACCTTTCGGGGCGAGGTGCCCGCCTATTCGGTCGTCGTCCCGGGCACCTTGCCCGGCAAGCCGGGACCGAACGGCGCGCCGACCCCGGCGCTCTATTGTGCCGTCATCGTCAAGCGCGTCGACGAGCAGACGCGCTCCAAGACCAGCATCAACGAACTCCTGCGGGATTGAGCCGCATGGCTGCCGATCCCGTCGCGTTTGCGCGCGAGCTGATCCGCTGCCCTTCCGTGACGCCGGAAGAAGGCGGGGCGATCGCCTACCTGCAGCGCGTGCTCGGCGAAGCCGGGTTCGATGTTCACCGCGTGATGTTCACCGAACCGGGCTACGACAACACTGAAAACATCTACGCCCGCATCGGGACCGGGTCGCCGCACTTCGTGTTCGCCGGCCATACCGACGTCGTGCCGCCGGGCGACAGCACGCTCTGGAGCTACGCACCGTTTGCCGGCGAGGTCTCCGAGGAAGTCCTGTTCGGCCGCGGTGCCGTCGATATGAAGGGCGCGATCGCCTGCATGCTGGCAGCGACGTTCGATTATCTATCCGACCGCGGCACGCCCAAGGGTTCGATTTCCTTCCTGATCACCGGCGATGAGGAAGGCGTGGCCGTCAACGGCACCATCAAATTGTTGAAATGGGCCGCCGAGCGTGGTGAAAAATTTGATCATTGCGTGCTCGGCGAGCCCACCAACCCGAACGCGCTCTCCGACATGATCAAGATCGGCCGCCGCGGTTCGCAGAACGGTACGCTTGTTGTCACCGGCACGTCCGGCCATGTCGCCTATCCGCATCTTGCCGACAACCCGGTGCGCGGCATCATTACGCTGTTGTCCGCATTGCTGGCGCAACCGCTCGACAGCGGCAGCGCGCAGTTCGATCCGTCGAACCTCGAGATCACGTCGATCGACGTCGGCAACAAGACGGTCAACCTCATTCCGCAGGAAGCGCGCGCCCGCTTCAACATCAGGTTCAACGATTGCCACACCCGCGAGGCGCTGAGATCACTGATCGAGCAGCGCGCCACGGCGGCGGCCGGAAAAATCCGCTGGCGGATCGAATGGGATCCCTCCAACGTCGACGTGTACCTGACGTCACCCGGTCCCTTCGTCGAATTGGTTCAGAATGCGGTCGCGGATGTGACCGGCAAGCGTCCGGCACTCTCGACCACCGGCGGCACCTCGGATGCGCGCTTCATCAAGGACTATTGCCAGGTCGTCGACTTCGGCCTCGTCAACCAAACCATGCATCAGATCGATGAGCGGGTGCCGACCGCCGATCTCAAAGCTTTGACGGCAATCTACAAGAGAGTTCTCGAGCGCTATTTCCAACAGCAGCCCTCATCGTCGTAAGTCTCTGGATTGCTTCGTCGCTTCGCTCCTCGCAATGACGAGTCCGGACCGTCATTGCGAGCGAAGCGAAGCAATCCAGAGACTTACAAGGAAGAGGTCCAGTGAAGTTCAATACTCCACGCCAACCAAATACAAGCCATCCGGCGGCGCGACCGGCCCGCACGCCGCGCGGTCACTGCGGCGAGCGCTCGCGCCAGATCGGCGGCGCTCCATTTGCCCTCACCGACGAGCGCCAGCGAACCGACCATCGAGCGCACCTGATGGTGCAGGAATGACCGCGCCAGCGCGTGCACGCGGATGTCTTCGCCGGCACGTTCCACGTCGAGCACATCCAATGTCTTGACCGGTGACTTCGCCTGGCACTCGGCGGCCCGGAACGTGGTGAAGTCGTGCCGACCAACAAGTTGTTGCGCGGCGACGTGCATCGCATCGGCGTCGAGCGGACGCGGGATGCGCCACGCGCGCTGGCGATCGATCGCGAGGTCGGCGCGGCGGTTGACGATGCGATAGAGATAACGGCGTTGTCTGGCCGAAAAGCGCGCATCGAAATCCGCGCGCCACGATTTCGGCCGACAGGACCGCGATCGGGTGCGGCCGCAGGTGCGCGTTGAGCGCATCGCGCACCGTGTCGGGATCAAATTCACGGGTGAGATCGACATGTGCGACCTGACCCAGTGCGTGCACGCCGGCATCGGTGCGCCCGGCCCCCTGCACGTGCACCTGCTCGCCGCAGAACGCCGCGACCGCTGCCGTGAGCGTCCCCTGCACCGTCGGTCCGTTTGCCTGTATTTGCCAGCCGGCAAACGGCGTGCCGTCATACTCGATCAGGAGTTTGTAGCGCGGCATCTCGCGTCGCTCTCAGCGCAGGACCGCGCCGCGCGCAATCTGTGCACCGCGCAAGAAATCCCGGGCCTTCATGACCTGCTTGCCGGCACGCTGCAATTCGAGGATACGCACCGCGCCCTCGCCGCACGCAACCGTGAGCTGATCATCGAGCACCGTACCGGGCGGACCGGCCCCCTCGCCGCGGGTGGTGCGCAGCACCTTGGCACGCGCCCCATCGGGCAGCTCACACCACGCGCCCGGAAACGGGGACAGACCCCGAATATGGTCGTGCACGGCTCGCCAGGGCTTGGCCCAGTCGATGCGCGTCTCCGCGTTGGCGATCTTCGCCGCGTAGGTAATGCCTGACGTCGGCTGCGGCGTGAGGGCGAGCGCGCCGCGCTCGAGCGCCGCCAGCGCGCGGCCCATCAGATCAGCCCCGATCGGCGCCAGCGCATCGTGTAGTTCGCCCGCCGTCATGTCCGGGGCGATGGCGACGCGCTCGGCCAGCGCCACCGGACCGGTGTCGAGCCCCTCATCCATGCGCATCACCATCACGCCGCTCTCAGCATCACCTGCCATGACGGCCCGGTTGATCGGCGCCGCCCCGCGCCAGCGCGGCAACAGCGAGGCGTGCAGGTTGAAGCAACCCAGCTCGACGCCGTCGAGAATGGGCTGGGGCAGGATCAACCCGTAGGCGACGACCACCGCCGCGTCGGCATCGTGGCCGCGAAAAACCTCCTGCGCTTCCGTGGTCCGCAGCGTCGCCGGCGTGAGGACGTTGAGCCCAAAGCCGCGCGCCGCCTGCTCAACCGGACTTGGCTTGAGCTCCATCCCGCGGCCGGCCGGTCGCGGTGCACGCGTATAGACCGCCGCCACGTCGTGGCCGCGGCCCACGATATCGACCAGCGTCGGCACCGCGAAATCCGGCGTGCCCATGAAAATCAGGCGCAGGCTCACGCGGCCCTCCTACCAGCGACCAATGCGGCGAGCTTACTCCGCGGCGCGTTTTGCCGCCTTGGCGAATTTCTTAATGATGCGGTCGCGCTTGAGCTTGGAAATATGATCGATGAACAAGACGCCGTTCAGGTGATCGATCTCATGCTGAATACAGGTCGCGTAGAGACCTTGCGCCTCCTCTTCGTGGCGCTCGCCGTCAAGATCCAGGAACTTGACCTTCACCCGCGCCGGCCGCTCGACGTCCTCATGCACTTCCGGGATCGAGAGGCAGCCCTCCTCGTAGATGGACTTGTCATCGGACGACCACACGATCTCCGGGTTGATGAAGACGCGCGGGTTCGTCTCGCCCTCCTTCTTTGACAAATCCATGGTGACGATGCGCTTTGGTACCCCGATCTGGATAGCCGCGAGCCCGATGCCAGGGGCGTCGTACATGGTCTCGAACATGTCATCGACGAGCGCACGGAGATCGGCCGTAACCTTGCCGACCGGTTCCGATTTCGCTCGCAGCTTGCGGCTGGGGAGGGTGATGATTTTGCGCAGCGCCATCAGGCGCATGTAGGCACATACCAGGGCTCGGTCAATTGTGTCGGCCGGCTGTTCGCTCTTCGTTCCGTGGTCGAGGCGAATCGGATACAAGGTTGAAATGTCCGAGATTTTGTTCGTCGTCGGCAGCCAACCCGTTAGCTTCGGCATGGCCCTCGCCGGGGGCGGCGGCCTCCTCCTGGTGGCCCTGCTGGTGCTCGTGATCGCGATCGCACGCGGCGGTGCGGCGC
>CAVXDE010000003.1:0-111957 GCA_963760435.1 uncultured Alphaproteobacteria bacterium | reverse complement strand
TACCCTTCACTCCGGGCCCTGTCGACCAGCCCGATCAGTTCTGGCGCTTTTGCGTGAAGTGCGCCTCACTCTTCTACCAGGGCGACGGAGGCGTTTGCCCCAAGGATCGCGGCGCACACGACGGGGGAGCCAGTGGTTCTTCTTCCCCACCGAGAATCAACCGACGTCGATCGAGTGGCAGGGAAAGTGGTTCCAATGCTCCAAGTGCGCCGAGCTCTATTTCGACGGCTATTCCGATCAGGGTCATAGGGGCTGTTGCCCGGTAGACGGTCTCGGCCACAATCCGTCCAATCGTGAGTACGAGCTACCCCACAATCCCGGCGCGGACGCACATATGCGCGATCAGCTCCGCTTCTGTGTCCGCTGCCACGGTCTCGTACGGACAGATCAGCCCGATTGTTTCCCTTGGCTCTCGACGACCGTGGTCCTCAATCAAGATCACTCCGTGCTTCCGGCCTGTCCCGAGGAAACGGGCGTAGTGATCATTGGCTACGACTGGAACAACTTCCGCCTGCCTGGATGCCAGTTGCTTCTGTCCAACGTCCGCGGTTCGATAGGATCCGAGTATTTAAGTGCCAGAAAACAGAAGTGGTTCGACAATATAACTGACGCTAGCACTCCCGGCTACGAGCTCTTTGCGCCGCCCGAGTACGCCCAAGGTCAGTACACACTGTTCGGCGAGCTGGCTGCCGAGGCCGGGCTGCTGGGTGGTGCTCTTCGGCACCCCGTCGGATAAATCCGAAGAAGAACCGGGACAAACCGATCCTGGCGCGGTTCAGCGACGATTTACTGACCTGGTCCGAGGAAGTGGCGCTGTTTGATCCCGGCAATCGTGAGCATGCTTATGGTGTCTGGATGCACGATCCGGCGAAGGAGGCAATGGGCGATCACATCTACCCCAATATACCGCCGGTGACGCCTGGGGACGACCACAAGGCCTGGGCCTACGGCGCCTTCCTCATTGACCGCTATACTACCTGGGACCCCAAAACCGGGTGCTGAACCTGACCTATCTGATGTCGACCTCGTTGCCGTACCAAGTTCAGTTAATGGAGACGGCGGTACGCTTGCCAATACCCGTCCCTTGCCCTCTGCTACTTTATAATGATCACGGCGAGACGGGATCGACCGCAACAGTCGACGGCCGTGGGGTATACAGGGACAAGGACCTCCAAATCACCCTCTCGTCCGGCCCGCGCGGCTGGACCCATGTCATAGGGACTCCCGGAGGCGGGGTGCTCTTCTATTGCGTCGAAGACGAAGCGCCGCTACGGCAGTTGTTGACGGCGATGGAACATTTTCCGGCTTCACGTTCCTAAATTCTTTGTTGGGCCACTGGACGCATGTTACTTCGGTGGGCCAGCAGGGCTTGTTCTTTTACAGCTACGTCGACGAAGTGGCCGCCGGAGTGACCAAACGGCATTGCTCGACGAGTCCGGCAATTTCACGTGGGGCGATTACATCCCCGGATTTGGCCAGTGGACCCATGTTGTCGGCTGCCCGAATGGCGCATTACTGTTTTACGATCGCAGGAGCGTCACCGGCGCGACCGCGACCGTAGTCAACGACACAGGCCACTACGAGTTGTTCGGGGACATCGATGACAGCGACGTTTTTCCAGGAGGAACTCATATTGCCGCGGTTGGTGCTGGAAGCCTGATTTTTTACAACGCTGAGACCACGGACGGGGGCGGGGCAACTGCTTTCATCGACGATTCCGGCGAATATACTCCTCGCGACAGCCTCACCAACCTGATCTTGCGTCCGGCCCGTGGACCCATGTTGTCGGCTTATTCAACGGCAGCGTTTTCTTTTACAAGTTTGGCGACAGCACCGCCGACCTCCCTTCGCCGCCACCGGAGTGATAGACCAAGACGGCCGTTGCCGCGGAGTTGGCGAACTCTTCCTTTCCTCGCCCTTTACTTCGATCACAGCGGTCTAAGCGTCTCATACGGCGGCTCGACAAAGACTCAGTAACATGAGTGGGGCGAGCGCGTCTAATTTGGCGGCTGGCTCAAAGTTCTGTAGCAACGCGAGAAGAACTCAATGTGAGTATATTGGTACGGATCCCACTCGACAGCGAACGTACGAAGGTGTGTTGGAATTCAATTCCAGACCTGCTCCGCCACCTCGACGACTCGAGCCCCCTTTCGCTCAGTAACGTCCATGGGAAAGCCGCGACCCGCACGAGCTGAACGCTCGCAAACCCGCATTGCGGCGACAGACACAGCCGTTCGAGTTCGATGAACTTCGTCGCCTCGTCAATGCGACGCTTTAATGCGTCTACGGTTTCGAGTTCCGGAACCTTCGTGGACACGAGCCCGAGCACTGCTCTCTTCGGCTTTGGCAAATGCCGAAGCGGGGTGAAGTCACCAGCTCGAGGAGTATCATATTCAAGAAAGTAGCCGTCTACGTCGAGCCGGTCGAACATGCGCTCCGCAATGGGCTCATAGCCGCCATCGGCCATGCCTTGGGCGTGGTTCCCGCAACACAAATGGACGCAGACAGTCATGTCGGCCGCTCGGTCTATGATCGAGTGGTTGATCGCATCGATGTAAAGATCGATGAGTTCGTCGGGATCATCGCCCCGCGCGCGGACGACGTCCATATTTTTTGGATCGCAAATCACGGCCAACGGCACCTCGTCCATCTGCAAATAGGTGCAGCCACGCGCACCGAGATCGGCGATCTCTTCACGCATGATCCGGGCGAGATCGTCCATGAGTTCCTCGCGATCTCCATAAGCCGCACGATCGAGCACCGCGTCGCCGGTGAAAAAGTGGGCAACCGAGGGCGTGGGTAAATTCGCCTTGATCGGCCGCGCTGTCATAGCCTTGAGTGCCGAGAAATCATCCGCCGATAGCGGCTCGCGCTCTCGAGCTTAGCCGTGACCTTTGGTTCTCGGATTGGCGGGGCGGTTGTACCGTCGTACAGCCGAATTGGGAACGCGCGCTCCACGGTCTCGGGTCCAAAGCCATCGCACTTGTCGTAGAGAAACTCGCGCCATCCACGCTTGCGGTATTCGCCGTCAGTTACAGCGCCTATACCAACTCTCTCCTGCATTGCGATGGCTTCACGGATGCATTCGTCCTCGATTTGCGTGAGGTCCGTCCTCGGCAACTTCCCCGCTGCGAACTGTTCCCGGGCGGCCATCAAGCGTTCCGGACGTGGCAGGCTTCCGACATGCTCGGCGCGGTATGGCGGTTTCGTCTGAGCCATGACGACTGTCCTCCCATGCGATCTGCTACAAAAAAAACTACACCCATCTGCACGGCTAGTAACCACCCCCCGAACTGCCTCGTTCACATATCACTGTTACCTCGCGAAGTAACCGACGGTGCAAGTATCCTGTTTTAAACTGTTTGCACGCGTAAATACTCCAGCGATATTACGACCTGCGCTCGCCCACTTCGCCGAACGTGCGCAGTTAACGTATACGGCGGTCATCGAGTGAGCGCGGTTCAGGGAGGAGGACGAAGATGAAGCGGTATACCCGTTCGGTGAGCGAAATCTGGGAGAACTGGAAAGAGGCTGCGAAGCTTGCAATTTATCCGTTTGACCACACCTTCTATGAAGACCACGAGCGCGTCCTTACCAAGCTGCAGTCTCTGGATCGCGAGGAATGGGCGAAAGCCTACAGCTCCGCCGCTGAGCCATTTGAGGAGGCCGGCAAAAGCGCCGAACGTGAGGGCGATTTTAGCGCCGCGCAAAAACATTACCTGCGCGCGTCTAGGCCTCTTCCGTATGGCCCGTTGGCCGGCATGCAACTCGCCCGGCAAGAAAGCAGTTTACGAGAAGTCCAAAGAGATGTTCCTGGCCGCCGCCAAACACTTTGCCGTTCCCGTGGAGCGAGTGGAGATGCCGTTCAACAGCAAACCGGATGAAGGCAAGGCTGTCATTGGCCATTTTCGAAAACCGCCGCGGCCCGCAAAGCTGCCCGTCCTGCTCGCGTGGGGCGGACTGGACTACTACAAAGAAGACGCCGCCGATCTATTTGCGCCGATGTTGGACAAAGGCGCTGCAACGCTGGCCATCGATATTCCTGGGACCGCCGACGCTCCGGTATTGGCATCTCCTGATGCAGAGCGAATGTGGGACGCCGCTTTTGCCTGGATCAGATCTCGCGACGATCTTGATCCGAGCCGAGTAGTCGGCTGGGGGCTTAGTACAGGAGGATATTGGGCGGCTAAGGTCGCCCATACCCATGCGGAGCATTTCTGCGGTGTGGTGGATCACGGCGGGTGCGCTCACTACACCTTTCAACCCGAGTGGATCGAGAAAGCCCAATTCGGTACTTATCCGTTCGAATTAGCGGAGACGTTGGCCTCCACCATGGGCCTCAACTCGTTTGAAGACTGGGTGGTCAATGCACCGAAACTCTCGCTCCTCACGCAAGGTTCGTTGGATCGTCCATCCGCTCCGCTGTTGCTGATCAACGGGACAGCTGATACGGTTTTCAATCCTGATGACATGCAGCTGCTGCTCCAGCACGGACGTCCAAAGACTGCTCGCTTTTATCCCGGCGATCATATGGGGATCACTCCAGAAACGTTTCCGACCATCTACGCCTGGATTACTGATAGACTGCGGATAGGTTGAACTTGTCGCACCAATCTCTGAATTTGAGCCGCAAACGGATGGCCCTAGCGTAGCCGAAAATTTCGCATTTGCGGGTCCCGGCACGAATGATGTACGGGTTCAGATGAGTTTAACAAAAACATAAAACCGTGCCAGCCTAATCCCGAGGGGTTCTCTCTTCGTCTATCCGCACCATTGAACATGTAGTGGTTCCATGCTGCGATGATGAAATGGGTTGAGGCCACCATGCTGCGGTATGAACAACGACAGCAAGGTACCGCCCGGCAAGCCCGCCCTGCGCAAACCCTCTTCGAGCTTGGCGTAGTGCGACATCTGCCGCCAGAATCGCAGCTAACCGCCTTTCCGCCCGACTTTGTGCCAAGGTACATACCCCCTCAGAAGCGGGCATAGGTTACGGAGGGTCAGTCTTTCTGACTGTGTTAGATTAGCGCCCCCCAAATGGCTCCGCATCAGTCACGGCCTAAAGTTGGGTCGATCCTAGCGGCTGATGTGGCCGGGTACAGCCGTATCGAATGCGGGCCGGAACTGCTGTACACTGACGATGGTCATCCGCATTTTTCCATGTAGATACGGGTGGCAAGTCCTCGGCGGTTGCGTGAACAGCCGTCGAGGGCGCCACTCGCGAGAAGCGAGTGCTTTGCCATGGCAGCGGGAAGAGCGGTCGTGCAGCAGGTATCGAGCAGCGCCGTTGACTAAGGTCGGAGGCTGCGCCAACGTTCAAATTAAGTGCTGTGGTCCTTAGAGGGAGCACGCCCGATGTTAAATGGCGAGTGTTACGGGCATATTCTTGAGCCGCCTTAGAATTCATTCGGCCACCGAGGCTTCTTGCAGACGCCGAGGAGCATCGAATGAACGCGCGAGTTCAGGCCAAGGTGGTCTATCGGAACATGAGAAAGCGTTGAGGGTCTGCCCTAGGGAGGATGCAAGATGGCCGTTGAACTCTATCACTTCTGGAGTTCTGTCTGCTCCGTTCGTTGCCGCATGGCACTGGAGGAAAAGGGAGTTGAATGGATCAGCCGCTACATCGATCTGTTCAAATTCGAACAGATGGAGCCCCGATATCTCGCCATCAATCCAGACGGATTGGTGCCGACCCTGGTACATAACGGTGCGCCTGTTCGTGAATCGACCGTCATTAACGAATATATCGACGCCGCGTTCAATGGCCCGAAGCTCGTACCCACTGCCCCCCTCGAACAGGCGAGGATGCGCGAGTTCGTCCGCAAGTGCGAGGACGGCTTCGATGCGATCGTAAAGCTGACGATGGTTAAATACATCCTTCCCAAGCTCAAGAACCGCTGGAGCATTGAGGAATTGACTAAGCAGGCGGCGCGACGGCCAATGAAGTATTACCAGGATGTCCACTCCCGCGCGGTTCGCGGCGAGATTACGGAGGACGAGCTTGCAAAGTCACGAGAGACCATCGAGGACCTCCTCGATCACATTGAGCGAATTCTCGATCGCGGGCCTTGGATTGTCGGTGACCAGTTCACGCTCGCCGATATTGCTGTGGCGCCTTACATGTTCCGCTTGTCCGCGCTTGGGGCAGACCAGTTCTGGTCACACAACCGGCGTCCAAAAGTAAATGAGTGGTATGCTCGGCTTTCCGCTCGTCCAGCCTTCCGCACCGCCGTGTCTTGGCCGGACGAGAGTGGCGGCGGCTATGAAGAAGTGGGGTTGACGCCATCTATGCCGAAGCAACGCGCCAACGCCTGATGCTTCCGAAACAGAAAGAATGCGACGGCTGCTTAGCTCGAGGATAGCTAATCAGAGCGCTCGGTAGCCGATTTAGTTAGCCAAGCAGCACGATGTCGACAGGATGGTAAGGGAGAATTGCAGTGAACAAACCCATTGGCAGCTTCCAGGGTCGTCCGATCGTCGCGGAGCGTGCCGGTCTCATCATCACGCGCGTTGGTGCGCATCTCGGAGCCGAGATCTCCGGTATCGATCTTCGCAAGCCGATGTCCGACGAGGTGCGCGACGCCATCGAGGACACGCTGGCCGAGAACGAGTTGCTGATCTTCCGCAATCAGGACATCAGCTCGCAAAACCTGATTGATTTCGGAAGCCGGTTCGGCGAATTAACCGTGCACCCGTTCGCCCCCAAGGATAAAGATGTCTCAGTCCTGATCAAATTTCGCAACGACGAGACCAATCCTCCATTTCGTACCGACGTCTGGCATTCAGACGAGACTTTTCGCAAAGAGCCGCCCAAAGCCACGATTCTGGTGGCGAAGGAGGTGCCGGCGATCGGCGGCGATACGATGTTTGCCAGCATGTCCGCAGCTTTCGATGGGCTCAGCGATCGGATGCAGCAATTCATTTCCGGGCTGGAGGCAGTGCATGATTTCAAGCCGTTCCGCGAGCTGTTCGATGATTCCGAGGAGGACCGGAAGAACGTGCTGCGATGGGAGCAGATCTATCCACCGGCAATTCATCCGGTTGTGCGAGTGCACCCGGTGACCGGACGTAAAGTGCTGTTTGTCAATCCGCAGTTCACGGTCGCAATCAAGAATATGGATGAACGCGAGAGCAGGTCGCTGCTCGAGATCCTGTTCCTGCAGGCACAAGTCCCTGAATACCAGTTCCGTCACCACTGGGCGCCGCACACGCTAATCATGTGGGACAACCGCTCGACCCAGCACTATGCGGTGAACGACTATTTCCCGCAGCGTCGCTATATGGAGCGCGTCACCATCAAGGGCGGCCCGGTGGACGGGGTCGAGCGCGCCGATCCGGAGAGCGTGCGCAAGGCCATCCGGCGCACCACGGGTAAGCCCAAATCTGCGCACGGTAAGCCACAGGCACCGAGCACGCCGCAAACGGCCAAGGTCTGATCGCAGCGTCCAATGCGATCAGCAATCATCTCCGCCATCCGGATCATTGCGCTCGCGGCTGCAGCACTGCTGCTATCGCCATTCGCTGCATCTGCTCAGGCTTGGCCAAGCCGGCCGGTGACGATGATCGTGCCGTTTCCTGCGGGAGGCACGGCCGACCTTCTGGCCCGCGGTCTGGCGCAAGCTCTGAGCGCTGAGCTTGGCCAGCAGTTTGTGGTAGATAATCGCACTGGCGCCGGTGGCACCATAGGCGCCGCCGCCGTCGCCCGAGCTGCGCCCGACGGCTACAGCCTGCTGTTTGCCTCCGGGTCACTGGCAGCCCTCGACAAACTCATGTTCAAGGACCTTCCGTATGACCCAACGCGCGATCTGGTACCCGTCGCGCTGGTGATCAAGATACCCACAGTCATCGCCGCCGGTCTCGATGCACCGATCGGCAGCTTTCAAGCCATGATCGCTTATGCCAAGGCCAACCCCGGCAAGCTTAGCATTGGCCATGCGGGCGTCGGATCGATGGCGCATATCACGCTCGAGCTCCTGCAGCAGGAGGCGGGCATCGTGCTGACCGGGGTGCCCTATAAAGGCGGTCCGCCGATGACGACCGATCTGCTGGGCGGCCACATCCCTCTGGCCTCGGATCTGCTGTCGAACTTCGTCCAGCTCGCCGCCGACAAGAAGGTCCGGCTGCTCGCGGTCGCCAGTGCGCGGCGCATGAGCAACCTGCCAGACGTGCCGACGGTGCAGGAAGTGATTCACGTGCCCTTCGAAGCGACCGCGTGGTTCACGGTCATGGCGCCGGCCGGAACGCCGGCCGCCATCGTGCAGACGGTGAACGCAATCACCAACCGATATTTACAGAGCGCCGCAGGTAAGGACCTCGTCGCTCGTCAGTCCGCCGAGGTCGGCGGCGGAACACCGGAGGACGCAGCGGCGTTCGTGAAACTCGAACTTGAAAAGTGGCAGCCGGTCATCAAGGCGGCAAACATCTCTCTCAACTAGGGTTGCTCAATGACTCACTATGGTTGTCCGTTCAAGGCACAACGTGCTTCCGCCCATCCAGGCGAATCTCGGTGAGGTCCAATAGATGCCATCCACAGCTTCGCTATCGACGAGACAAAGCCCTAAGCGCACTCAACACCCCTGCAACTATGCCCGAAGATTTCCGACTGATTTCGCCCTCCTGGCAAGAAGAGCGTAACCGCTCGAGGTAACTTCCTGATCAGAGCCCACGCCGCTTGCACCTCCGCGATCTATGCGAAGTGGGGGAAGACCCGAAGTCGTCGCGTCTGACAAAACCGTACCAGCATCATGGCGTACTTGATTTTTGATATTGCTATAGAGCGCCAGTGATAACATCGGATTTGCCGCTCACGATTAAGTCACGGGACTATCACGGCATCATGCGGTGGGAACTAGATGACCTGATACTCCTCAGCGACTGCTCTTTTGCAATCATGCTCGCCCGGGCGGGAGGAGTGCGCAATAGTCCCGTCGCCATGTGCCGAAGTTGCGAAAACGGGTATGCGATTTGAGTAAGTTGCAGTTGCGCACACCGGGGAGGTGTTCCGGTTCGGGTCAAACTGAGGAGAGCAAAATGTGAGCATATTTGGCCCGAATCCGACTCGATAGCGGACATGCAAAATCTGGGTTCCTTTCAACTCCAGACCTGCTCCGCCACCTCGACAACTCGAGCCAGCTTTCGCTCAGTTAGGTCCATCGGAAAGCCGCGACCTGCGCGAGCTGGAACGCTGGCAAATCCGCATTGGGGAGATAGACACAGCCGCTCGAGTTCGATGAACTTCGTCGCCTCATCGATCCGACGCTTTAAAGTTTCCACGCTTTCGATTTCCGGAACTTTCGTGGATATTAGCCCGAGCACCGCTTTCTTCGGTTTCGGCAAATGCTGCAGTGGACTGAAGTCGCCAGCTCGCGGAGTGTCATATTCGAGAAAGTAGCCGTCCACGTCGAGCCTGTCGAACATCCGCTCCGCAATGGGCTCATAGCCGCCGTCGGCCATGCCTTGGGCATAGTTTCCGCGACACAAGTGGACGCAGACAGTCATGTCGGTCGGTCGGTCTATGATCGAGTGGTTGATCGCATCAATGTAAAGATCAATGAGCTCGTCGGGATCGTCACCCCGAGCGCGGACGACTTCCATGTTCTTGGGGTCGCAAATCACAGCCAATGGCACTTCATCCATTTGCAAATAGGTGCAGCCACGCGTGGCAAGGTCCGCGATCTCTTCGCGCATGATCCGCGCGAGATCGTCCATGAGCTCCTCGCGATTTCCGTAAGCCGCGCAGTCGATCACCGCGTCGCCAGTGAAAAAATGGGCGACCGAGGGGGTGGGAAGGTTCGCCTTGATCGGCCCGCGTGTCATGGTCTTGAGGGCCGAGAAATCATCCGCCGATAGCGGCTCACGCCGCGTCAGCTTTGCCGTGACTTTTGGTTCTCGGATTGGCGGGGCCGTTGTGCCGTCGTATAGCCGAATTGGGAACGCGCGCTCCACAGTCTCGGGTCCAAAGCCATCGCACTTGTCGTAGAGAAACTCGCGCCATCCGCGCTTGCGGTATTCGCCGTCCGTAATGGCGCCTATACCGACTCGCTCCTGCATCGCCACCGCTTCCCGGATACATTCGTCCTCGATTTGCGTGAGGTCCGTCCTCGGCAACTTCCCCGCTGCGAACTGTTCCCGGGCGGCCATCAAGCGCTCCGGACGTGGCAGGCTTCCGACATGCTCGGCGCGGTATGGCGGTTTCGTCTGAGCCATGACGACTGTCCTCCCATGCGATCTGCTGCGCAAAATCTACACCCATCTGCACGGCTAGTAACCACCCCCGAACTGCCTCGTTCACATATCGCCGCTACCTCGCGAAGTAACCGACGGTGCCGTATCGTATTCAAACAGTTCGGGCACTAATTTCCAGGTGTCGATTGACTGTGACAATCTTTGCTCGCCACTTCGCAAAAATGGCGCCATTGACGTATACGCACAAATCAAGCGAGCGGTGCAAGGAGGAGCAAATGAAGCGGTACACCCGTTCGGTCAGCGAAGTCTGGGAGAACTGGAAGGACGCCGCGAAGCTCGGAGTTTATCCATTTGACCACACTTCTTACCAAGACCACGAGCGCGTCCTTACCACTCTCCGCTCTCTCGACCGCGAGGAATGGGCAAAGGCATACAGCGCCGCCGCGGAGCCATTCGAGCAAGCCGGCAGAAGCTGCCGAGCGTGAAGGCGATTTTAGCGCCGCGCAAAAGCATTACCTGCGCGCATCCGGGCTCTACCGCATGGCTCGTTGGCCGGCGTGCAACTCGCCTGGCAAGAAGGCGGCCTATGAGAAGTCCAAAGAGATGTTCCTCGCCGCCGCCAAGCACTTTGCAGTTCCAGTAGAGCGCGTGGAGATGCCGTTCAACGGCAGAGCCGGGTGAGGGCAAGGCAGTCATTGGGCATTTCCGGAAACCGTCGCTCCCTGGAAAACTGCCGGTCCTGCTCGCGTGGGGAGGACTGGACTATTACAAAGAAGACGCCGCCGATCTGTTCGCGCCTGTATTGGACAAGGGCGCTGCGATACTGGCGATCGATATTCCCGGAACCGCCGACGCGCCGGTGTTGGCATCGGCTGATGCCGAGCGGATGTGGGATGCGGCGTTTGACTGGATCAGGTCGCGCGACGATCTGGATGCGAGCCGAGTCGTTGGATGGGGGCTGAGCACGGGTGGGTATTGGGCGGCTAAGGTCGCGCACACACACGCGGATCACTTTTGCGGCGTCGTGGATCACGGCGGGTGCGCTCACTACACCTTCCAACCCGAGTGGATCGAAAAGGCCCAATTTGGGACGTATCCATTCGAACTCGCGGAGACGCTTGGCATCGACCATGGGGCTGAACACGTTTGAAGACTGGGTCGACAACGCGCCCAAGCTCTCACTTCTAACCCAGGGTTGGCTGGATCGCTCCTCCGCTCCGCTTTTGCTCATCAACGGGACGGCCGACACCGTGTTCAGCCCGGATGACATGCGACTGTTGCTCCAGCACGGACGCCCAAAGACTGCGCGCTTTTATCCGGGCGACCATATGGGCATGACCCCGGACACACTTCCTACGATCTACGCGTGGATTGCTGATAAGTTAGAGCTCCGCTACAATGCGGCACTTCAGTGCTCGACCTGAGTCAAGGCCACATCGTAGATTCCTATGCCAGAGAAATCGTAAGGATCTACCAACCAATGAAGTTAATCGCTTGTGTAGGTCACCATCACCTGAAGCAGTAACTGTGAGGCAGCTCACATCCACTTTCTGTCCGGTCTGATACTTTGAGCCGATTTTCACGCTCCAGCTAAATTTTGAGAGGAGTAAGTCGGATGCCACGAAACCCAGTCTCGAACCCGCATCCGCGGCCTAAGGCAGGCAAATTCCAGACGAAGACGAAAAAATCACAGCCAAATTATCGTGCCTTTGAGCAGGAAGTCCGAAGCTACTTCGAGAAGCGGCACAAGCGTTTAGACATAGTTGCAACCACGCGCACCCAGAGTGGACAAATACTCGACTGGGTTCCGATTGAATCGCAGTTGAAGGGTAAGGTTAAGATCGCGGAACCCCCACCCGATCGTGAATTGGCGCTGCCGAGGGGAAGGCGCGTCGGCAAACTGGCAAAGTTCGAGCTTGAGCATCCGGGCGCGGAACGCGGTCCGCCGGGGACCATTCCGATCTTGCGCAAGAATTTGAGCCGAATCCGGATTGTGGGATCGCTGGACGACTATCTTTCAAAGCATGGGCGCAGATCGATCCGGCACGTAAGGCTTGACAATGGCTTTTATCTGCTGATGCCGGACATAGCGGGAAATCATCACTACACGCTAACGAGTCAGAACATCACGTGTTTCGGCGCCGAGGGGAATATCAGCGCTTTCGATCCGTACACGGGCAGTTCGACGGACTTTTCGCTTATGCAGCTCGGGCTGGCCAACGACGACACCGGGCAACGCCAAACAGTGGAAGCAGGATGGCAAGAATACCAACAGGAGTATGGCGATTGGGTACCGCACTTTTTTGTGTTCTACACCACAAACGGCTACTCGGAGAACGGCGACAACAAAGGTGGATACAATCAAGACGTTGACGGTTGGATACAATACGACAATACGATTTATCCCGGTGCCACATCCAGTCCGAACAGCACACCTGGTGGTGCTCAGTATATTCTGTCGCTTAAATACCAACTGTTCAATGACAACTGGTGGCTTCGTTGTAACGGACGATGGATCGGCTATTACTCTGCCAGACTTTTCATGGGGAATCAAAGCGTCTTCTCGACCTTGGGGGATCACGCCAGCACGGTCGGTTTCTGGGGCGAAATTGGCGACGTTAACGAACCCACCAAGACCCAGATGGGCAGCGGCTACTGGGCCGAAGACGGCTGGACGTACTCAGCCTATCAAAGCAACTTATTGGTCCAAACTGATCGTGGCGGAGGCATGAGTGACTACGACGGAGGCGCAGGTTGGACTAGCGATCCCACTCTCTGGGATATCATCACCCAAATGAAGAGCGGATCAAATTGGGGTAGCTATTTTTGGATGGGCGGGCCGGGAAATAACTGATCCTCGGTCCGGAACGGGCTGGCCCAAAGTAAATATTTTCCCCTCTATCACCGTTACTTCGCGAAGTAACTGGATGGTGCTAGCGTCGTACATTCAGATGTTTCGATGTTGATATGCTTTCGTAGTCCCGGCAGTCTGATCAACACCAGAACTCTATTTTACAGCGCACGCATATATAAAATATCCCACAAAATCAGTGAAGGCCGCTCCTATCGTGTGGAGCGCTCTAACACGGCGATAGCGCCCTTTTGAACATTTTGGGTCTCGGGTATCTCGAATATCTCTCGAACAACGATTTCATCGATTATCAGGTCGCCCAACTCAAAAATACCAATCGAGCGTGTCGCTCCCGAGGGAGAAGGGGGTCACGTGACTAGGCGTCTTCTCCACTAACCTCTTAAATCGGCGGAGCGACAGCGCCTCGTTGTAATGGAAGGCCGTATTGTTCCGTAACCGTGCTAGAAGCTTGAAATCAGGCTCTTCGAGGCACGCGGCTGATGTCTGGAACGAATCGATCGTCTTTTATCGCACCGGTGCACTACGCGCATGAGATCAGGATCATCTCGAATTTCCCTAATGATGCTCAAAGCTTCGAATAAGTGGGCTGACTGAACGCGACCGAAGTAAAGAAGGCCGCCGCGCCACCGAGCACGTTTTTTCGGATCGTCCGGATTTTGCCATTCGGCCATCGAACTGTTAGTCATGCCAAGGTCGTTCATGGCCATCATAAGTCGCACTACGATGGACGCAAGCTTCTCGTTTGAGAGCAGCTTGGCACTACGGACTATGAAGGTTCGGCTCGACATCGTAATTTCTATCGGCGAGAAATTAGCGCATCCTAGCGAGATTGCTAGCTATTGCATCGAGATTGACCAGCCCTCGATCGGGCGGTTCATGAAGGCCTCAAATTTCAAATGCCGGGTGTGTCCGGTACAAAAGTTTTAGCACCAGTACCCGATTGGGATGCCTGATTGTCCTCAAGTTGAACGGATGCAAGATGCGGCTTGTTTTTGCTGCGGGGTCGTATGTACTCGCTCAAATTAGCTTCGCTCGCCAGCAACCCACTGTCAGTCAGCCGCCCGCGGAACAGCTCGTACCTCAGCCAGACGCGATACGTGTTCACGACGTCGGTCTCGCAGTACGCAGCGACCTCGGCTATCCGCCCCTCGCGGGCGTACTTCTCGACGTCGGCACCGCCGATGCCTCCGGCTTTCCAGGCAGCCCCATCACGCGGCACAGCTCATGTAGCGACGCCTTGTTCTGCGGGCTGAAGGATGCCAGCACGTCGCACAGGTCGATAGCGTCTTCCGTGTAGCGGTTAAAGTACGGACGCAGCGATAATTCCGGTGCGGCAACTCCGCAGACCATGGCGCGATAGCGCAAGGACTGGCAGGTCAAACGAGGCTGCCGTTGAAAGTGACCAGCTGCGGGCTGAGGTGCTGAGGTCGGCGATCCGGTTGACGAACGCGGAAATGATTTCCTTCTCCGAGCGCTCTCCGATATTCGGGGCGCCGACCGCGGAGACCTCCCAGTGCCTTCCCGGTGCTCCAGTCAAGCCTGCCCCCGGGTTGGGGACCCCTGTCCAATAGGGGTGGGGGGCCGGTGGGGGGCTTCGCGCGTTTTTGGGTGTGAGCACAGTCGTGCCCGCGCCACAGCGTCACCAACTCCACCCTTGCTCTGCTTCCATATTGCTTCCAGCATCAGGTGCCGTGGAAGCAAGGGGACCAAAACACACGAATTTCGGTAACAAGGTGAGTAGCCTAGCTGGCGCGCCCGAAGAGATTCGAACTCCTGACCCCCAAATTCGTAGTCTGGTGCTCCACGTCCATGAGAGGTGCCCCGCTCAATAAGGACCCAGAGCCGGTATTTTCGTCATTTCCCTGTAAAGCGCTCCAATCGGAAACTCCCCATACGTGTCCGCCACGGTCTTGCGCCGGTGACCTGTGATGGCATCCAAAATGTCGGTCGCTAGCCCGTATCGCCGCCCAAGCGTTCGTAAGCGATGCCGCCAGGAGTGATTGGGCGAAATCCGCGGATCCGTTAGACCCATCGCTCGAACCCAACGGCCGAGCACTTTCGTGCCGTTGCCGCCGCGGCTGCCGAACCGATCGGGCTTGAGCTCAGCGAAGAGTGGCCCGGAACCGACCTTCTCGACGAACTCGAGAAATCCTCGTTCAATCAAAACTGGATGCAGCGGCACTGCGCGTTCGGAACTCACGTTCTTGAGCGACCCCGCTTCCGGTGCGAACCGGACACACCAGATCCCGTCCAGCTGCACGATGTCCTCCGCCCGCACCTGGCAGACCTCGGACACCCGCGCTCCCGAAAAGGCACATAGCCATGGAACCCACCGGCGGAGGTGATCGCGTTCCTTTTGGGCCGCATTTAGCACCTTCCAAGCTTCGTCTTCCGAGTAGCCGCGCTTCCTATCGGCAAGCTTGCCTTTGATATCGATCGTGATCCGCTCAGCCGGGTTTTGATTGAGGCGACGGTTGTCAACGGCCCATTGAAGAATTGCTCTTATCGGAGCCAGTTTACCATCGCGAATAGTCTTCGCCCGCAATCCTGCCTCCAAAAGAGAAGCCTTCCAGCGGACGAGATCATCGGCGCTCACGCGCGATGCATCTGCATGCCCCACGAACCTACAAAATTGATCAATAACCCGGCGCCAAGCGTACTGAGTTTTATCCCGCGGTTGCCTTTCCGTAATCCAGCCGCTCAAAAGTTCATCGAAACTAACCCCATTATGTTTCAGCGGTTTGAGGTGCAACTCGGCTCGGCTGCCGGGCCCAGGTTGGAGGAGGGGACGCAAAGGGATTGGGAACGTAATGGCCGTTGACGTGGCTGAGGCCGGCTTGGCACGCATGTTCTATTGCCAGCGCCAATGTGTGGACCAATCTGTCTCGGCTCTCAGGATCGACTATAAGACCATGCGTTTGCAGATAATCGTCGGCAAGTGAACCGCACCGCCTCTCTATTTCCCCTTGTTGGGAATCACCCCGGTTGAAATACATGGAAATCAATTCGCTCGGGGGGAGCCCGAGCAGCACGGCAGCAAAATCCGCTGAGCCCCGATGCTGATCGCTCGGGGCGAGAACGCGACCGTTCTCGTCCGCCGAGTTTTGGGAAAGTTGAACCAAACAACGCGCGTAAACCTGACCGGCAATGTGATCAATTTCTTGTTGCGTTAGTGCGTGCAACCCGCGACGCAAGTTGGCCCATCGCGCGTCGAGCTCGACCAGGGCCTGAGCGTGACGGCGCTTCGCTTCGTCAGCATTGCGGGTGCCGAGACTGCGCTTTTCCTCGCTCTTGCCGATGACCTGCCGCAGGTCATCGGGGACGCGTTTGCGCAGCCAATACACTCCGCTATTTGGATGCTTCCAAGGACGTGACATGGCAAGCGTCATGTGTACCACCCGTGTGTACCAATCGGGCGTACGAACCCATTGAAATCGCTAACTTTAAGTACTTTCAACGGTCTAGGCAAACCGTGGCGGAGAGGGAGGGATTCGAACCCCCGATACGGTTACCCGTATGCCGCATTTCGAGTGCGGTGCATTCAACCACTCTGCCACCTCTCCGTCGATACAAAGGCGCGTGGTTGCGATGTTTCTAGCCAAGGGCGACTAGCCACACAAGCTGGCCGTTCGTGGTAGCAGGGGTCAGTAGTCAGGAAACTCAGGAGTCAGGACGAATCTTTTTCCTGACGCCCGGCTGCTGTTTCCTGTCCCCTGGCTAGAATGCGACTTTATCCCCGCCCTTGAGCTTCAGAATCGCGCGCGCTTCATCTGGCGACGCGATCTCAAGACCCAGGCCCTCGATGATCTGGCGCGCCTTGCGTACCTGCGCGGCGTTCGACTCGGCTAGCTGACCGGGGCCTAACCAAAGCGAGTCCTCGAGACCAACGCGCACGTTGCCGCCCATGGCGGCCGACATGGCGGCGATCGGCATCTGATTGCGCCCGGCGCCGAGCACGGACCAGCGATAGTTCTCGCGTCCGAACAGCCGGTCGGCGGTGCGACGCATGTGCATCACATCCTCCGGATGCCCCCCGATGCCGCCGAGAATGCCGAACACGGATTGCACGAAGAATGGCGGCTGCACGATGCCGCGATCGGCGAAATGCGCCAGCGTGTAGAGGTGGCCGATGTCATAGCACTCGATCTCGAAGCGCGTGCCGTTCTCGGCGCAGGTCGTGAGGATATATTCGATATCGGCGAATGTGTTCTTGAAGATGCGCTCGCGCGAACCCTCGAGATACGGCTTCTCCCAGCTGTGTTTGAACTCCTTGTAGCGGGCGAGCATTGGATAAAGCCCGAAGTTCATCGAGCCCATGTTGAGGCTCGCGACTTCCGGTTTGAAAGTCGCCGCCGGGCGTACCCGCTCCTCGATGCTCATGGTCGGCGCGCCGCCGGTCGTGATATTCACAACCGCGCCGGAGCGTTGCTTGATGACCTTGAGAAACGGCGCAAACGCCTCCGGTGATTGATCGGGACGGCCGTCCTTGGGGTCGCGCGCATGCAGGTGGACGATGGCTGCGCCCGCTTCGACCGCGCCGATCGCCGCGTCGGCAATCTCCTGCGAGGTAATCGGAAGATGCGGCGACATGGTCGGGGTGTGAATCGAGCCGGTCACGGCGCAGGTGATGACGACTTTGGGCGCGGCCATGGGTTCTCCTTATGCGTTTCCAGCACCGATGTAACCGCTTTTGCTTCACTCCGCCAAGGTGGCTCAGAAAACCTGACGTCATCTGCGCCGTGATTTTCAACACCAAGGCGCTGTGATTTTTGACACCCCCGCTTTGTGATTTCCAACACTGAACCATCATTAGCATCACTGCTACCAACTCTTGCACGGTCGTCGAACCGTACGGCTTTTCACGGAGGAGGCTTTCATGTTGACCAAGACCAAATTTGCGGCCGGGCTCGCTGCACTCGCTATCGGCGTCACTGCGTTTGCCACGACAAGCAAGGCGCAAAGCCCCTACTACTATTGGAATTGGGGCTGGGGAGCTCCGGTGGGTTACGCACCCGTCGGTTATGCGCCGGTGGGCTATGGCTACGTCGTGCAAACGCGACATGGCCCGCGCGTGTGCCACAGGCTCGCCGAATACACTGATTGGGGATTCTACGTCGGCGACAACTTGGTGTGCGCGCGCCACTGAACACGATCATAGTGCCTGATTAGAGTCAGATCGGCGCCTCCGCCCCCATCACGCGCCGATTTGATCGGCCCGTCCGGAGCCCCCACCCCGGACGGGTCGTTTTTTTATTGAGTGTCGCGTATCCCGGACGCAGTGCAGCGTGGAACGCTGCACTGCTGATCCGGGATCGCCAAACGCTCAAACATTTGCAACGATCCCGGGTCTGCAGCGCACTGCTTCGCACTGCGCTGCGCCCGGGATACGTGGATCTGAAATCGTGGGGAAACGCCAATGACAAAGGGCCTGCGCTCGCGCCTCGCCCAATACGGCGACGAAGAATTCGCGTTGTTTCTGCGGCGCGGATTCCTGAAAGGCGCGGGCTACACCGACGATGCCTTGCAGCGGCCGATCGTCGGCGTGCTCTCGACCGCGTCCGATTTCAACCCGTGCCACGCAACGGCGGGACGTCTCGCCGAATCGGTCGCGCGCGGCGTGCGCATGGCCGGCGCGCTGCCGTTCGTGTTTCCTACCATTTCGCTGCACGAGGCCTTCACGTTCCCCACCTCCATGCTGTTGCGCAATCTCATGGCGATGGACGTCGAAGAAATGTTGCGCGCGCTGCCGCTCGATGCCGTGGTGCTGATCGGCGGCTGCGACAAGACCATTCCAGCCGAGCTGATGGGAGCGATCAGCGCCAACGTGCCAGCGATCGTGCTGCCGGTCGGCGCCATGCTGGCCGGCCGCCATGAAGGCACGCGGCTCGGCGCCTGCACCGATTGCAGACGCCTGTGGGCCGCATATCGGGCCGGCAAGCTCGACGGCGATGAGCTCAATCGCGCGCACGATCAGTTGATGCCGACGGCCGGCACATGCATGGTGATGGGCACCGCGTCGACCATGGCCTGCATTGCCGAAACGCTCGGCTTCACCCTTCCCGGCGCCGCGACGGCGCCCGCGGTTTCCTCCGAACGCACACGGCTTGCTGAAGCGACCGGTGTGCGCGCGGCCGCGATGGCGAGCGCCGGCGGCCCGCTGCCGCGCGACATTCTCTCGCGCGCGGCGCTGCGCAATGCGTCCGTGGTCCTGCAAACAACCAGCGGATCCACCAACGCGCTAGTGCATCTTGCGGCGATCGCTGGCCGCGCCGGGATTGCGTACGATCTCGTTGAGTTTGATCGGACCGGACGCGACGTGCCGGTGCTCGTCAATCTCAAACCGGCGGGCGCACATTTCATCGAGGACTTCCACGCCGCCGGCGGCGTCCCGGCACTGTGGCGGCGACTGCGTGACAAGCTCGATCTCTCAGCACCGACCGTGAGCGGCGAGAGCCTCGGCGAGATCGTCGCGCGCTGGCCGAGCTACACGGATGACGAGGTGATCCGCCCGCTCGATCGGCCGATCTATCCGGCGCAGGCGATCGCGATCCTGACCGGCAACCTTGCTCCGGACGGCGCAGCGATCAAGCTCGCCTCGGCCACCGAGAAACTCACAACGCACGAGGGCCCGGCATTGGTGTTCGATTCGCTCGAGGACCTTGCGCGGCGCATCGATGATCCGTCGCTCCCGGTCACGCCGGAGCATTGCCTGGTGCTGCGCAATGCGGGGCCGATCGGCGCGCCGGGCATGCCGGAAGCGGGTGCATTGCCAATCCCCAAACAGCTCGGCGCCAAGGGCGTGACCGATATGGTCCGCGTCTCCGACGCGCGCATGAGCGGCACGGCGTTCGGCACCGTTGTGCTGCATGTAAGTCCGGAGGCCGCGGCCGGCGGGCCGCTCGCCTTGGTACGCGACGGCGACGTAATCCGCCTCGATGCGCCCGCGCGCCGGCTTGATCTGCTGGTGGACGATGCCGAGCTGCAGCGCCGCCGCGGCGGCTGGAAAGCCCCGGCCCAACCCGCCCGCGGTTACGCCAAGCTCTACGTCGAGCACGTCACCCAGGCCGACCATGGCTGCGACTTCGATTTCCTGGCAGGAGTGGACTGACTGAGGATTGATTTGGTGGCGACTAAGCGGCGAGCGAACTTATGTCGGGTCAGTTTCCTCCGATCGAGCCATACGACAGTGGCACGCTCGACGTAGGCGACCGGCACCGCATCTATTGGGAGTGCTGCGGTAATCCAACTGGCAGGCCCGCTCTCTTCCTCCATGGTGGGCCCGGTTCAGGGTGCTCAGCTGGTCAACGGCGCTTCTTCGACCCGAACCTTTTCAATACGGTGCTGTTCGATCAACGGGGGTCGGGCCGCAGCCGGCCGCTGGCAAGCGATCCCGACGCTGATCTCCGCGCCAATACGACATCGCATCTGATTGCCGACATCGAGGCTCTACGTCAGCTATGCCGCGTCGATCGGTGGACCATCCTTGGGCTATCGTGGGGCAGCACGCTCGGACTGGCCTACGCCCAGACCTATCCCAATCGGGTCAATGCACTGGTACTCGGGTTCGTCACAACGACGTCGCGTCGTGAAGTCCAATGGATCACCGAGGACATTGGGCGGGTGTTTCCTCAGCAATGGGAGCGATTTATCAACGCCATACCGGGACAACTCCGGCATCTCAGGCCGGTCGAAGCCTATGCGCGGATGCTTGCGGACCCTGACCCGATTGTCCATGATCTCGCTGCCCGAGAATGGTGTACCTGGGAAGATGCCCATATCTCCTTGACCCCCGGTCACGCTCCAAATCCTCGCTACGAGGATCCCGCGTTTCGACTGCGGTTCGCTCGCCTCGTGACTCACTATTGGCAGCACGCCGCGTTTCTCGATGAGGACCAACTGATTCGGGACGCCGCAAAGTTGAACGGAATCCCGGGCATTCTTATCCATGGACGCTTCGATGTAAGCGGACCATTGATCACCGCGTGGCAATTGTCCCAGCGATGGACGACCTGCCGGCTCGAGATTCTCGACGACGCAGGGCATGGCGGCGGAAACAAGTTCGTGCCAACTGTGATCGATGCATTGAACACGTTTGCGGCCGCGCTCTAAAGCGCGATGCGTTGAGGTTGAATCAAAGCACCAGCCAAATAGATCGTCATTGCGAGCGAAGCGAAGCAATCCAGGGGGCACAACACTGGGCTCTGGATTGCTTCCGCGCGGAGCCTGTCATCGGGCCGGCCACTTCGGGCCGGACCCGTTGGCGCCTCGCAATGACGAGTTCTGGAAACCTGCTCGAACTTGATTTCATCACGCTCTAGCTCAAGCTGCGCGCCAGCACTTGCGCCACATGCACGGCGCGTCGGCCGGTTCCGTCGTGTATTTGATGCCGACAGGACGTCCCGTTCGCCACCACGAGGGCATCCGCTGGCGCTTTGCGCACGGCCGGCAACAGCGACAGCTCGCCCATGGCGAGCGACACATCGATGGTCTCGGCAGCAAAGCCAAAGCTTCCCGCCATGCCACAACAGCTCGACTCGATCGTCTCGACCGCGAGCTCGGGAATGAGCCGCAGCGTCGCCTCGACCGCGCCCATCGTGTCGAATGATTTCTGATGGCAATGGCCATGAAGCAGCGCACGCTCACCGACAGGTTTGAGCGACAGGTTCAAGCGCCCCTCCTCCGCCTCGCGCGCCAGAAACTCCTCCAACAATACGACCCGGCCGCCGAGGAGGCGCGCCGCGTCGCCTTTGATCATCGCCGGGATCTCATCACGAAAACCCATGATGCAACTCGGCTCGAGCCCGACGATCGTCGCCCCGCGCGCGACGAAGGGTGCGAGCACCGCAATGGTCCGCTCGGCTTCGCGCCGCGCTTCCCTGACCTTGCCGGCAGCCATAAAGGTGCGCCCGCAGCACAAAGGACGCGCACCGTCCGTCGGCGTGGCGAGGGCGACGCGGTAGCCACCGGCGCGCAGCACGCGCATCGCTGCGCGCAAGTTCTCCGGCTCGAAGTAGCGGTTGAACGTGTCGGCGAACAGCACCACGTCGGCACTCTCCGTGGCACCCTCGCGGTCGCGAAACCAGTCCGAGCGCCAGCGCGGCAAGGTGCGCCGCGCGCTCAACCCGATCACAGCTTCGGACAGCTTCGCTGCACCAGGAACCAGGTCGCGTAGATTCATGAGCCATGACGCACGGGCCGCATAAGGCGCATAACGCGGCAAGTAGGCGATCAGGCGGTCGCGCAGCGACAGTCCGTACTTCTCGGCTGCGCGCCGCCAGCACCTCGATCTTCATGCGCGCCATGTCGACGCCGGTCGGACATTCGCGCCGGCAGGCCTTGCAGGAGACGCAGAGTTTGAGCGTCTCTCCCATCTCATCGGAGGTGAGCGCGTCGGGCCCAAGTTGGCCGGTCATCGCAAGCCGCAGGCTGTTGGCGCGGCCGCGCGTTACGTCCTTCTCTTCGCCGGTCACCCGGAAACTCGGGCACATGACGCCGCCGGCCAGCGCGCGGCAGGCGCCGTTGTTGTTGCACATCTCGACCGCGCCTTGGAATCCGCCACCCGCGCCCGGATAGGCCGACCAGTCCAGCAAGGTCGAGAGCGGCTCACCGTGATAGCCTGGTCCGTAGCGCAGGTAATTGCGATCATCGAACTTGGGCGCGCGTACGATCTTGCCGGGATTGAACAGGCCAGACGGATCGAAACGATCCTTCACCTGCGCAAAGGCCTGCACCAAGCGCCCACCAAACATCTGCTCGTGGAATTCGGAGCGCACGATGCCGTCGCCGTGCTCGCCCGAATGTGAGCCCTTGTACTCGCGCACGAACGCGAACGCGGCTTCGGCGATCGCCCGCATCGCCTTGAGGTCTTTGTCGAGCCGCAGGTTGAGCACCGGCCGCACATGCAGGCAGCCGACCGACGCGTGCGCATACCAGGTGCCGCGCGTGCCGTGGCATTCAAACACATCGGTGAGGCGCTGCGTGTAATCCGCCAGATGCTCGAGCGGGACCGCGCAATCCTCCACGAAGGACACCGGTTTTCCTTCGTCCTTCATGGACATCATGATGTTGAGGCCAGCAGTGCGCACCTCGGTGATTGCCGCCTGCAGCTTGGGATCGAGCACATCAACAACACCGCCGACCTGTGCGCCGACCTTGTCCCAGGCAAAGCCGAGCGCACCGATCAGATCGTGCAACTGATTGAGCCGGCGCAGGTTCTCGTCCCACTCCGGCTCGGCGAACTCGACCAACAACACCGCCGCCGGCTGCCCGCGCACGAACGCATCGATCGTTGGGCAGAACATCGCGATGTCGCGGGCGAGCTCGATCATGGTTTGATCGACGAGTTCGACCGCGATCGGATTGAGTTTGACGATGTGCTGGGCCGCATCCATGGCGGCATGAAAGCTGGCGAAGTGACATGCCCCGACCGCGCGTCGGCCGAGCAATGGCGACAGCTTGAGCTCGATCGCCGTCGAGAACGCGAGCGTGCCCTCAGAGCCGACCAGGATGTGTGCCAGGTTGAGATCGTTGCGCGTCGGGATCAGCGCATCGAGATTGTAGCCGCCGACCCGGCGCTGCACCTTGGGAAACTGCGCCGCAACTTCGTCCGCCTCGCGAGCACCGATCGCGAGCAAATCGCGCGCCAGCGGTCGTAATGCGTCCGGAGCATCGGAGAGATCGTTCGCCACCGGACCGAAGTGCGCGGCCGTTCCGTCAGCCAGCAGCGCGTCGATCGAGAGGACGTTCTCGCGCGTGTTGCCGTAGCGAAGGGAACGTGCGCCACAGGAGTTGTTGCCGACCATGCCACCGATGGTCGCGCGCGACGCGGTCGAGATGTCGACCGGAAACCACAGGCCGTGCGGTTTGAGTCGGCGATTGAGTTCATCAAGAACAATGCCGGGTTCGACCAGGCAGCGACGGGAGGTGACATCAAGGTCGATAATACGGTTGAGCTTGCGGGAGCAGTCCAGCACCAGCGACGTATTCACCGTCTGGCCGGCCTGCGAGGTCCCGCCGCCGCGCGCGAGCACGCTGATTCCCTCTTGCCGGGCGAGCCCGATTGCGCGCGTCACGTCGCCGATCGAGTGCGGCACAACGACGCCGACCGGCATCACCTGGTAATGCGACGCGTCGGTTGCGTAGCGGCCACGGTCGAAGCTTGAAAACAGCACCTCGCCGGCAATTTCGGCCTTGAGGCGGCGTTCGAGCCCCGGCGCCAGAACGGCCGTCATATTGATTTCCCAATGCTTTTCCGTGGGCCAAAGCCCACCCTGACAGGCTTGACTGACTGTGACATTCGTCCTTCATGACGGCAAGTTTCCGCCCGGCAGCGCTGCCGGCGAAATCACCGCCATTCCTCTGGAAATTCGCACATGTCCAAAAACGCTTCGCGTAACCCCGGCCGTCATTTCCTGCAAATCCCTGGGCCGACCCCCGTGCCAGATCGCGTTCTGCGCGCCATGGATACGCCGCTCATCGATCATCGCGGACCGGAGTTCGCCAAAATCGCACGCCGCGCGCTCGACGGCATCAAGACGATTTTCAAGACTACCAACCCGGTCATTATCTACACCGCGACCGGCACCGGCGCCTGGGAAGCGGCGCTGGTCAACACGCTCTCGCCCGGCGATCGCGTGCTCATGGTCGAGACCGGCCAGTTCGCGACGCTGTGGAAGCGGATGGCGGAAAACCTTGGACTGAAGCCCGAGTTCGTTCCGACCGATTGGCGCGTCGGCGCCGAACCGGCGGTGATCGAGGCCAAGCTCAAGGACGACAAGACTCATCAGATCAAAGCGGTGTGCGTGCTGCACAATGAAACCGCAACCGGCTGCCTGTCGCCGATCGCGGAGATCCGCAAGGCGATCGACCGCGCCGGCCATCCGGCATTGCTCATGGTCGACACGATTTCCTCGCTTGCATCGACCGACTACCGGCACGACGAGTGGGGCGTCGACGTTACGGTCGGTGGCGCGCAGAAAGGCCTGATGCTGCCGCCCGGGATGTCGTTCAACGCCGTCAGTAACAAGGCGCTGGCGGCAACCAGGAATGCCAAGCTGCCGAAATCATTCTTCTCCTGGGAAGACATGATCAACGCCAACAAGATGAACTACTTCCCCTACACGCCGGCGACCAACATGCTGCACGGCCTGGTGACGGCGATCGACATGTTGCACGAGGAGGGGCTCGAGAACGTATTTGCCCGCCACGACCGCCTCGCCGAAGCGACACGCCGCGCGGTGCGGGGCTGGGGACTCGAGATTCTCTGTCGCGACCCGAACTACTATTCGCCGACCATCACCGCCGTACTGCTGCCGGACGGACATGACGCCGATGCGTTCCGGGATCTGGCCCTGCAGACGTTCGACATCTCCTACGGCATGAGCTTCGGCAAATTTGCCGGCAAGTTTTTCCGCATCGGACACCTGGGCGATACCAACGACCTCACGATCATCGGCGCATTGGCCGCGACCGAAATGTCGCTTGAGCTCGCGGGCGTGCCGTTCCGCAAGGGCGGGGTGCAGGCCGCGATGGATTACCTCGTTTCGGCCCACAAACAGCCGGCAAGGGCGGCTGCGGAGTAGCCCGCCACCCGCAAGATTTTCCAAGACAAAATGGATCGAATCCCGGATTGGTGCGTTAGACGGTGTCTGGGGTTCTCACGCAGTGTTGAGCCACCGTTGCCCTCGCCTTCGTCCTCGCCTTGTGATCCAATGGGATTACTAACTTGGTTTGCTCGGTAAGTAGCGTGACTTAAGTTGGTTGGCCGACAATGTTTCACGCCCAGGAGGCGAACATGAGTGGGGCGGCCGTTCGCAGAGAGCCGGTTGCCGTCACCTCCAGATCTGCCTCCGACGAGCGAACGCGCTGGCGCGATGCCTTCCGCCAGGTGCGCGCCGAAACGGAGCGGCGGGCGGCCGTGCTCTCAGCCGAGGACCAGATCGTGCAATCCATGGCGGACGCCAGTCCGACCAAGTGGCATCGCGCGCATACCACCTGGTTCTTCGAGCAGTTCCTGCTGGTTCCGCACCTGCGGACCTATCAGATATTCGATACCGAGTTCGCCTTCCTGTTCAATTCCTATTATGTCGCCGCCGGACCACGCCACGCGCGTCCGAAACGCGGGCTGCTGACCCGCCCCAGTATCGAGCAGGTTGCCGCCTATCGGGCACAGGTCGATCGCGCCGTCGAGCAGCTGCTGGATGATGCGGACCCGAGCGAATTGCCGAAGATCACCTCAATCCTCGAACTCGGATTGAACCATGAGCAACAACATCAGGAGTTGTTGCTCACGGATATTCTGCATGCCTTTGCCCAGAACCCGACCGCACCTGCCTACGATCCGACCTGGCAGCATCCGCGCCTGGAGCGGCGCGCCGGAGCCGTGGAGCTGATCGAGGGCATTCACACCATCGGGCACGACGGCGACGGGTTCTGTTTCGACAACGAAGGCCCGCAACATCGCACCCTCGTCGGGCCAGTGCGGCTTGCGCGCGCGCTCGTCACCAACGGCGAGTGGCTCGAATTCATGCGCGCCGGCAGCTATGCCGACCCGGCGCTCTGGCTCTCCGACGGATGGGCGACAGTCGAGGCCGAAGGCTGGAACTCGCCCGCCTATTGGCGCGAAATCGATGGGGAGTGGTGGTCGCTCACGCTGGCGGGTTTGAAGCCGGTCGATCGCGATGCACCTGTCTGTCATATCAGCTATTACGAGGCCGACGCATTCGCCCGTTTTGCCGGCAAACACCTGCCCAGCGAAGCCGAATGGGAGGTGGCGGCACGCTCCGGCGATATCGGCGATGCCTTTGGAATCGTGTGGCAATGGACGCGCAGCGCCTATTTGCCCTATCCCGGATATCAGGCGCCGACGGGCGCAATCGGCGAATACAACGGCAAGTTCATGATCAACCAGATGGTGTTGCGCGGGTCCTCGCTTGCGACACCGCCCGGGCATGCCCACTTAACGTACCGAAATTTCTTCTATCCGCCGGCGCGGTGGCAGTTTACCGGCTTGCGCCTGGCTGATTTCCCCGCGTGACGGGGCGAAAAACAGCAAACCCCAACGAGAACCAAAAATGCCAGTGCCAGTTCTGCGTCCCGCGCCGCGCGACCAAGCGAGCGAGCCGTTTGCGACCGATGTGCTTGCGGGCCTGTCCGCCACGCCCAAACGTCTGCTGCCGAAGTATTTCTACGACGAGATCGGCTCGCAGTTGTTTGAGGATATTACCCAGCTTCCCGAGTACTACCCGACGCGCACGGAGCTCAAAATCCTGCGCGAGAATGCACCCGCCATCGCCGGGCTCGTTCCTCGCGACGCGGCCCTGGTGGAATTCGGGGCCGGTGCCGCAACCAAGGCAAAGATCCTGCTCGAGGCCACGCCGCAGATCAGCGCCTATGTTCCGGTCGACATCAGCGCTCAGTTTCTTGGTGGGGAAGCTGCCAAGCTTGAGCGGGATATTCCGCGGGTCGCGATTTATCCGGTTGCGACCGACTTCACCAAGCCCTTCGAGCTGCCGGACGCCGTCCGCGGGCGTCCCTGCGTTGGTTTCTTCCCTGGATCCACGATCGGCAACTTCGAGCCGCATGAGGCAACGGAGCTGCTGCGTATCGCCGCGCAGATCCTCGGCCCCGATGCGCTGTTCATCATCGGCGCCGATCTGGTCAAGGACCGCAACGTTCTGCATGCAGCCTATAATGATGCAGCGGGCGTCACGGCGAAGTTCAATCTCAATCTGCTGGCGCGCATCAATCGCGAGCTCGGCGCTGACTTCAATCTCGCGGCATTCGAGCATCACGCCTGCTACAATCAGGAACGCAGCCGGATCGAGGTCTATCTTGCGAGCCGCAAGCGGCAAAAGGTGCGCCTCCTGGGCAAGACCTTTGATTTTCGCGCCGGCGAAACCATCCACACCGAGTACAGCTACAAGTTCACCCTCAAATCATTCAGCGCCTTGGCACGCGGTGCCGGCTGGGCCCCGGTCGCGGTCTATACGGACGCGGACCACTATTTCTCGGTGCACGTTCTCAAGCAAAAATAGGCCGATGGAGAGATCACACGAGGATTGTGCGATCTCTGTCATCCGCCATCTAGCGAGCTATAATGGGCGTACAAAACGCCCAGGAGCCCGCCATGGAACAGAAAGCCCGCGAAATCCGTGCCGACGACATCAATCCCCGGTTCAACTGGGGACGCGCCCTGCCGGCCCTGGGCATCATGGGGGTCGATTTCGAAGAGCGGGTCGATTATCGCCGCCTGCATCGCTATCGGCTCGCGCGCGTCAAGCAGGCGCTGGAGAACTCCGACCTCGGCGCGCTGCTGGTCTTTGACGTCAACAATATCCGCTACATCACCTCGACCAAGATCGGCGAATGGGAGCGTGACAAGCTCTCCCGCTGGGCCCTGCTCACCCGCACCGGCGAGCCGATCCTGTGGGACTTCGGTTCCGCCGCCGTGCATCACAAGCTCTACACGCCCTGGCTTGCGCCGGAGAACTGCAAGGCCGGACTGATCGGCCTGCGTGGCACCGTCGATCCGGCCTTCGGCTTGATGCGGCGGCACGCGGAGGAAATCGCGTCACTGATCCGCGAGGCTGGCGTGGCCGACATGCCGCTCGGCGTCGACATCATCGAACCGCCGATGATGTTCGAGCTGGAACGGGCTGGGCTCAAGGTGGCCGACGGCCAGCAGGTCATGCTGGAAGCGCGCGAAATCAAGTCGTCCGACGAGATCGCGCTGCTCAACCGCGCGGCCGCCATGGTCGACGGCGCCTATCACCTCATTCATGAAGAGTTGAAACCCGGCGTGCGCGAGAACGATATCGTCGCCAAGGTGAACGAGTTTCTCTATCGCAATGGCTCCGACGACGTGGAAGCTATCAACGCGATTTCCGGCGAGCGCTGCAATCCGCATCCGCACAACTTCACCGATCGCATGCTGCGGCCCGGCGATCAGGCGTTCTTCGACATTCTGCAAGCGTTCATGGGCTATCGCACCTGTTACTACCGCACGTTCAACGTCGGCCGCGCCACGCCGGTGCAGCACGATGCCTACAAACGCGCCCGCGAGTGGCTCGACTGCGCGATCGAGCTGATCAAACCGGGGGTGAGCACGGACCGCGTGTGCAGCGTCTGGCCGAAGGCAGAGGAATTCGGTTTTCCGGACGAGATGTCAGCCTTCGGGCTGCAGTTCGGCCATGGGCTCGGACTGGCGTTGCACGAGCGGCCGATCATCTCGCGCGTGATCTCGCTGACGCATCCGACCGAGATCAAGGAAGGCATGGTGTTTGCGCTCGAGACCTACTGCCCGGCGACCGACGGCTATTCGGCCGCGCGTATCGAGGAGGAAGTCGTCGTCACCGACAAGGGCTGCCGCGTCATCACGCTCTTCCCGGCCGAGGAATTGCCGATCTCGGCGAAGTATTGAGCTGTTGCGGGTCATTTTGATCCAAAAACCCCTCGGTTCGTCATGGCCGGGCTTGTCCCGGCCATCTCGCTTAGGAAGGCACGGCTCTGCGTCCCTAATCGGGATCGCCGGGACAAGCCCAGCGATGACGACGGAGAGGGCTGTTAGCGTCCTGTCAAAATTCGCGCCCAGGATGGTCCAAACCGAATCTGGGAGGGTGCGATGCGCATCATCACACGGCCGACCATTGTACGAGCGCGTTCTCTAACCCGCCGGCGCTTCCTGAAAAGCACCGTGGCGACGCTGGCCACAGCTTCGCTTCCCAGTCTGGCGCGGCCGGCCATCAGTCGCGCCGCGGATCGGCCGGTTGTCACCCACGGCGTACAATCCGGCGACATCTCGACCAATTCCGGTGTTGTGTGGGCGCGGACCGACCGGCCGGCCCGCATGCAGGTCGAAGTCGCCACCACGGATACATTCAAGGATATCCGCGGCGGCGTATTTGTTGATGCGCTGCCGGAGAGCGATTTCACCGCCAAGGCGCTGATGGACGGACTGCCCGCCGGGCAGGACATCTTCTACCGTATCCGATTCCAGGACCTCTCGCAGCCAACCATCATGAGCGAGCCGGCGATCGGGCGCTTTCGCACTGCGCCGGCCGACCTGCGCTCCATCTCGTTTGTCTGGTCCGGCGACACCGCTGGCCAGGGCTGGGGCATCGACGAATCGCGCGGCGGCATGCGCACCTATGCGACCATGCGTAAAAACCGCCCCGACTTTTTCATCCACTCCGGCGACAACATCTACGCCGACGGGCCGATCCCGGCGGAGATCAAGCTGGCTGACGGCGGCGTGTGGAAGAATATCGTCACCGAAGCGAAGTCAAAACCGGCCGAGACGCTGGACGAGTTCCGCGGCAACTACAAATACAACCTCATGGATGCCAACGTGCTGGCATTCAACGCCGAGGTCCCAATCTTCAGCCAATGGGATGATCACGAGGTGATGAACAACTGGTGGCCGGGCGAGCCGCTCACGCGCGCCGAGCACCAGCGCAAAAAGTACGTCGACCCGAACGTCCTGTTGCTGGCGGCCCGGTCGAGCCGTGCCTTTCATGAATACATGCCGATGGTCGATCAACCTGCCGAGCCCGGCCGCGTCTATCGCAGGATTTCCTACGGCCCGCTGCTCGACGTGTTCATGCTCGACATGCGCAGCTATCGCGGACCGAACGGCGAGGATCAGGACGAGACCTACGGGCCGAACGCCTATTTCCTCGGCCCCACACAAGTGGCCTGGCTCAAGCGTGAGCTTGTCAACTCACGTGCAACCTGGAAGGTCATCGCCGCCGACATGCCGCTCAGTCTGATTGTCGTTTACGATGGTGATCGCAACTGGGGATCGGAAGCTGTGGCCCAAGGTGATGGCCCACCGCGTGGGCGCGAGCTTGAGATTGCTGATCTGCTATCGTTCATCAAGCATGCCGGGATCACCAACACCGTGTGGCTGACCGCCGACGTGCACTACACCGCGGCGCATTACTACGACCCCAACAAGGCCGTGTTCCAGGACTTCGAGCCGTTCTGGGAATTTGTCTCCGGACCGATTCACGCCGGCAGCTTCGGGCCGAACCAACTCGACAATACGTTCGGACCGCAGCTCATCTACGTGAAAGCGCCGACCAAAGAACAGGGGCAGAACGTATCACCGGCGTTTGGTCTGCAGTTCTTCGGTCACGTCGCGATCGACGGCGCAACCGGACTGATGACGGTCACGTTGAAAGACCTGGATGACACGACGTTGTGGTCCAAGGTGCTGGAGCCGAAGAAAACGTAGATAAACCAGCCCCAACCTTCACGGACCCTCATCCTGAGGAGCACGCGAGCTTTAGCTCGCGAGCGTCTCGAAGGATGGCCAAGAACACCGACCTCGCCCGGGGGCCGTCCTTCGAGACGCTCGCGCGCAAGAGCGCACGAGCTCCTCAGGATGAGGTCCTGTTGTTGTTACTCCGGCATGATCTCCGGTTTGCTCGCAGGGAACTGAGCCACCACCGCCGGATCCATGTTCAGCGTCTGCGCCACCATGGCCCGCGGCGTATGCGCCAACCAATCCGACAGCGACACGTCCTCGAACCGGTCGCTGCGGAAGATTTCCAGAAACACCAAGTCGGTATTGCCGGTGTTCTTGATGTAATGACCAAGCGACTTCGGGATGTAGCCGATGTCGCCGGGTTTGAAGTTCTGCGTCACCGCGCGCGGGCCGACGTTGAACACTGTCATCGCCGCCTCGCCGGAGATGTAATACTGCCATTCGTCCGCATTGGGATGCCAATGCATCTCGCGCAAACCACCGGGATAGATGCGCACCAACGCCGCGGCGATCGTGATCGACGCCTTGAAGTTGCGGCTGTCGGCGATGCGCACCTCACCACCCTTGGTGACCTTGGTCGGCGCCATGCTGCCGAACGCGAATGTGGATGGGTTGGGCATGCGGCCCGCTGAACCGGCGGCCTGCGCCTGTTCCTCGGCGAGCGGACCCGGCATCGGGGCCGGGAAGATGTATCTCTGATGCAGCGGAATCTTGGAAAACGCCTCGACCGGTACGCCGAAATTCTGCGCCAGAATATCGGGCGGCGTGTGCGCGATCCATTCGGTCACCAACAATGTGTTGTATTCGGTCTGCTTGCCGTTATCGAACGCCAGCAGAAACTCGCATCCATCCTCACCGATGCCTTGCAGTGAATGCGGCAGCCCGGTTGGGAAGTACCAGATTCCACCTTCGCCGACGTCTTCCACGTTGGAGCGGCCGGCGGTATCGATGGTGGTGACGCGCACTGCGCCTTTGGTGACAAAGCCCCACTCCGCGGCCTGATGCCAGTGCAGTTCGCGGATGGCGCCGCGGGCGAGCCGCATGTCGACGCCGGAGATTTCCTCCGCGATCTGGAAATCGGCCTGCGTGACCTGGCGGGCCCAGCCGCCGTCCTGAATGCGGCGCGGCGCATTGTTGAAAGACGCCCAGAACATCGGCATGTCGCCGACGTCGGTTGGCGGCGGCGAAAATGCGCCCGGGAATTGCGACGCCAACGCCGGATTCTGCGGCCCCACGACGTTAAAGCTTGACGGACTTCCCGTGGTGTTGATCTGGCCCTGCGGGGGCTCGTCCGGGTTGCCGAAGCTCGCCGCATTGGCGGCGGCAGCCGCGGTTGCAACGGTGCCGGCCGCGGCAGCTGCGAGCACTCCACGTCGGGAAAGGGGTTCCATGGCGCATCTCCTGGTTGGGGAGGGGGTCGAAGGTGGTGGCGCACCATTTCAGAAAAAAAGCCCGATGGGTATATGACGCACCGACGCCCGGGCGCACCGCAGTCGGGACACCATAACCCCCATTGCTTCTGGCGTTTTCATAACTATATTGCGCCGCAACACGCGGGCGAAAGCCCGCGATTCTCTTTTCCGGATTGCCCAATGAAGCTTCGCAACGTCGCCATCATTGCCCACGTCGACCATGGCAAAACCACGCTGGTCGACCGCCTACTGCAGCAGTCCGGCGCGTTCCGCGAGAACCAGCGGGTCGCCGAGCGGGCGATGGATTCCAACGACCTCGAGCGCGAGCGCGGCATTACGATCCTGGCCAAGGCGACTTCCGTCGTCTGGCAGGACACCCGGATCAACATCGTCGACACGCCCGGCCACGCCGACTTCGGCGGTGAGGTCGAGCGCATCCTCAACATGGTGGATGGCGCCATCGTCCTGGTCGACGCCGCCGAAGGCCCACTGCCGCAGACCAAGTTCGTGGTCTCCAAGGCGCTGAAAATGGGGCTGCGCCCGATCGTAGCCATCAACAAGGTCGACCGCGGCGATGCCCGGCCCGTGCAGGTGGTGAACGAGGTGTTCGATTTGTTTGCCGCCCTCGATGCGACCGACGAGCAGCTCGATTTTCCCATCCTCTACGGATCGGCCAAGGAAGGCTGGATGGCGCCGAGCCTCGAGGGGCCGAAGGAATCCATGGCACCGCTGTTTGATCTGGTGATCAAGCACGTGGCCGCGCCTGCGACTGACGAGGGGCCGTTCCGCATGCTAGGCACCATCATCGAGGCCAATCCCTATCTCGGGCGCCTCGTGACCGGCCGCATCCGCTCGGGTTCGGTGCGCCCCAATCAGCCCGTGAAGGTGCTCGATCGCGACGGCAATCTGATCGAGCAGGGCCGCGTGACCAAGGTCCTGGCGTTCCGCGGACTTGAGCGCCAGCCGATCGAGGAAGGCCTCGCCGGCGACATCGTGGCGATCGCCGGCCTTCCCGAGGCGACCGTCTCGCACACGATTTGCGACCCGCAGGTCAGCGCGCCAATTCCGGCACAGCCGATCGATCCGCCGACGTTGGCGATGACGTTCCGCATCAATGACTCCCCGCTCGCCGGCACCGAAGGCGACAAGGTGCAGAGCCGGGTGATCCGTGACCGGTTGCTGCGCGAGGCTGAAGGCAACGTGGCTCTGCGTGTGAGCGAATCGTCTGAGAAGGATTCCATGGAAGTCGCCGGTCGCGGCGAATTGCAGCTCGGCATTCTGATCGAGACCATGCGCCGCGAAGGGTTCGAACTGTCGGTGTCGCGGCCCAAGGTCCTGTTCCGGCGCGACCCCGAGGGCAATCTGCTGGAGCCGATCGAGGAAGTTGTGATCGACGTCGATCAGGAGCATTCCGGCATCGTCGTGCAGAAGCTTGCCGAGCGTAAAGGCGAGATGACTGAAATGCGCCCGTCCGGCGGTGGGCGTGTGCGGCTTGTGTTCCTCGCCCCGACGCGTGGGCTGATCGGTTATCAGAGCGAGCTCCTCACCGACACGCGCGGGACTGCGGTGATGAACCGGCTGTTTCACGCCTATGGGCCGCACCGCGGGCCGATCGCGGGCCGCAGCAACGGCGTCCTGCTCTCGACCGATACGGGCGAAGCTGTCGCCTATGCGCTGTGGAACCTGGAAGACCGTGGCCCGATGATGATCGAGCCCGGGTGGAAGGTCTATCGGGGGATGATCGTCGGCGAGCACACGCGCGGCAACGATCTCGAAGTGAACGTGCTCAAGGGCAAGAAGCTCACCAACATCCGCACCCACTCCAAGGATGAGGCGGTACGGCTCACCCCGCCGATCCAGATGACCTTGGAACGCGCGATGTCCTACATCCAGGACGACGAGCTCGTCGAAATCACCCCTAAATCGATACGGCTGCGCAAGAAGACGCTCGACCCCAACGATCGCAAGAGGGAAGAGCGCCAAAAGGAAGCGGTCGGTGTTTAAGTACGGCTGCGGCCGGCGCTGAGCCCGCCGACGCTTCCAATGGCCGCAGGAAATTCGGTCTAAGCCTCTCAGGTGAGGCTATTTTTTAATTTACCGTTTGTTCTTAAAGTCGCTTCCTTGAATGGATCGAGGCCACGGGGAGGCGCTTATGATAAGGACTGTGGCGGCTGTAGCCGTAGCCGCAATCGCATTCCTGTTGGGAGGGGGATCCGCGCGCGCGCAGACCGATGCGCAGGATCGTTGCATCGAGACCGCCGTTTCCAATCTGTTGGCTGACCCGCTGATCAAGCGGGACACGTTCTATTGGATCGCCCACCTATCCGCGGCTGCCGCAGGCCAGCCGAGCAACGAACCAGCCCCAGGCGGGCCAATCAGCATCGAAGGGATCACCGCCCCCCTGTCATACGCGGACGTACAGCGCATGTTGCGCCCCCTGCTCCCGTCGGCGGATTGGCAAACGATCTACCGCAACCGCGCCGCGGTCCTGCTGACCTCAGGCCAACGACCCATCGTGCAGGCCTTGCAGAATTGTCTCGCCGGTCTGGGCGGCGGATTAAGCGCCTATCTCCAAGCTGTGCCCAACCAACCCGCATCGATCGAATTGCACGTCGAATATCTGCGTCCGGAGAATGCCGGCGAACTACCGACGTGGCGCCTGGCCAAGAACGTCACCGTTGAGCCGCGGCTCGGGAAGGTCGTCGCGCGGCCCGAATGCCTCACGCGCAATTATAGCTACGCGCCAGGCAGCGATTGCGTGATCAAGCTCGAGACGCCCTCAGTTTGGAGCAGCGGCACCATCACGCTATCGCTCACCGACGGCAAAGCCGCAAAAGAGATTTCCGCCTACTTGGCACCGCGGCCATCCATTCGGGGCGAGCAGCAAACATGGCCGACCGAGAAGATGGCGGCTGATTGGAGTGCGGCTCACCCCAACGAAAATCCGGTCAACGTGCTGTCGCGATACACCGACGAGAAGAGCGGCGCGCGTGCTTGGAACCTGAGCGCGCAACGCGATGCCTTGCCGGGCTGGTACTTCATCGAAGGTCCAACAACACCGGCTCCGGATGGGTCCTACATGTTGCGCAGCGACGACATCCAGGTCAGCGCCAAGCCCAGCGGCGGCGCCAGCTCTCAGGACTGCGTCGGCGGCTATCGCATCGACGACATGGGGAAGATCCTGCTCATGGGCATCGGGCTCGGCGTCTCGCAGCGCGGCCCGAGCTGGTGCTACGTGACGATCACGGCCATGATGGGGAGACTTGTGTTTGATCCGCCGCGACCGGCAAGCGATGTTGTCCTGCCGGTCACGCGCCGCCCGCCCCCGCAACGCGCGGCCCCGACCGCGGCGGCAACGGAACCGGCTGCTGAACCAGCCGCTACGCCTGCCGCTTCACCACTATCGCCGGAGCGCGCGGCTGTCTGTGCGCAACGTTATCGTTCCTTCGATCCGCAGACCGGGACTTATCTTGGCACCGACGGCAGCCGCCATCCGTGCCGGTGAGGCGTTGCGATGAGCCGATCTCAACCGAGTGAGCGGCCCACGCGCGCTCGAAATGCGCGCCAACCCGGGGCGGCCGCGACACGTACCTCGCCGGCGCACAAGTTCTTCATCTACAAGGTCGGAATACTACGTCGCGCGTTGGACCGCTATTCGGGTCCGGGACTTGTCAAGCGATCCGGCCTGACAGTGGCAGAATGGCGTGTGCTCACGCATCTCTACGAAGCTCCCGCAACCGCACTCGAGCTGCGGATGCAGGGCTACGCCGACAAAGCCGAGATCAGTCGCGCGTGCGCCGGGCTGGTTGCCAAGGGTTACGTGCGCGCTGACGTCGATCCAAACGATCGGCGCAGCGCCGTGTTGGCGATCACCGCGCGCGGAACCAAGCTGCATGATGCGATCGTTCCGCTGCGCCAGGAACTGCAGGACGAGCTCGAAGCATGGCTGAGCCCGCGCGAGATCGTCGAATTCCACCGCATTCTCGACAAGCTCACATCGCGTTTGTCGGGCAAGATCCGCGCCCCGGCAAAATCCGGCCGCGGGGAGACGGAAGCATCCCCGTCAATCAAACGCTGATGACCTGATCGACGTAGAGCTTCCAATTGCCCGGCACCGGCGCCGCGACCGCGCCTGAGAGCCACGTGCCGGTCACCTTGCCTTTCCATTCCGCGGGAAGCACCATGCCGCGCAGGAACTTCGATGCCATCTGGCGCGACCCCCAGGCAATCACCGTATCCGTGCCGGTTTCCCACCAGGCATCGCCCGGTGCGAGATTGCGGGCCTGCTCCACGTCTTGCTGCACGTTGAACGTGCCCTGCAACAAACAGCGGATGCCGGGTCCGGGATGCTGGTGGCGATCGGCAATTCGGCCTGCCGTCGTGGTGATCCGGTCCAGCCGCAGCAACCATCGGGTCCCGTCGAGCATGGGGAGGTTTGCGATCACCCGCGACATGCGCAAGCTCGACAGCACGCCCGCGCCGTCGAGCAATGCCGCATCCAGATTCGGCGGGGCGAGCTCCCAGCGCCAGACCTGCGCCCACTCGGCCGCGCTCTTCATGGTGACGGGAGCATCGCAGTAGATTGCCGTGTCGGCGGCCATGGCTCGCCCATTGAGCACGACCTCGCCATGACGCACGTAGAGCAGGCGATGTGCGGCCGCGAGTGGCGAGGATGTCGACCCGTTCGAATCGAGCTGATCGTGGTAGAAATTCAAGGCAAAGGACATCTGCGTCTGATCCAGCGCCGAAAGGAGGCTAGTCCGCTATGTATCACGAACTTCGGACAATTCGGACTCGTCATTGCGAGGAGCGAAGCGAACGAAGCAATCCAGAGCGGCGACTCAGGGCTGGATTGCTTCGCTTCGCTCGCAATGACGAAAACGTCGGCGACAATCGTTGACAGTTCAACCATGCGTCGAACATCATGCCCAAAGGGAACGTCGCATCGGAGTAAGAGAGAAAATGCTGGAGCTCTATCACGGCGGACTGACCACGTGTTCCAAACAAGTGCGTCATTGCCTGCGCGAGAAGGGGTTGCCGTACAAGAGCCACTTCGTCGAACTGTGGCGCTACGAAAATCTCAGCCCGGACTATCTCAAGCTCAATCCCAACGGGGTCGTGCCGACCCTGGTGCACGACGGCGTTCCGATCATCAACTCATTCTGCATCAATGAATATATCGAAGATGCGTTTCCCGATCCGCCGCTACGCCCGAAAGATCTGCACGAACGCGCGCGCATGCGCTACTGGGCCTGGACCGCGGACGAGGTCCATCCCGCGCTCGCGCGGCTGTCCTACGCGCACATGATGCAGCGGAAAATCCGCGAGCTGAGCGAAGCCGACCTGAATTTCATGCTCGAGAAAACGCCCGTGCCGGAACGGCGCGAGCGTTGGCGCGTGCTGGCCAAGGTTGGCCATTCGGCCGAGCAATTGGATGAGGCGCTCACGAGCGTGCTGTTCACGCTTGGGCGCATGGATCAGGAGCTCGCTGTGCGTGGACCCTGGGTCGCGGGCGCGACATTCTCGCTCGGCGACATCAGCATGGCGGCGATCGTCCACCGCACATTCGAGCTTTATCCGCAGCGCCTCGGTCGCGCCACGTTTCCACGCGTCAACGACTGGTGGGAGCGCTTGATGGCGCGTCCCGCCGCCAAGATGGTCTATACCTCCGGCCTGGACGAGACACCGGAGCGACCCGCGAAACAAACCGTTGCCGGCATCAGCGAGTTTCGGATTTGATGCACACGCCTGCCAAGCGTTGCGCGCTTGCATCGCGTCAATAACACCGTGTCAAAACGCCGTGATTTTTTCGCGGCCGCGCCCGATATGCAACGCTGCGTCACCACGACGCGACAAAATCGCAACACCTCTTTGGAATATGTGCGCCAATTACGTAAAGGTTAAACGAAGGACTTGCCGTCGAGCCCGCGAATTGATTCAATCATAGCCATGAGCACGCAACTCATAGAGATCAGGCGAGCGAAGCCATCGGATGCAACAGCCCTTGCGGCTGCGCACGACGAGGCTTGGCGCACCGCTTACCAGGGGATCATCCCCGGTCTTGAGCTGGACCGCCTGATCAATCGGCGCGGTGCGGCGTGGTGGGATGGCTCGATCCGCAAGGGTAGCCGCATTTCGCTGTTCATGTTCGGCGATACAGTTGCGGGCTACGCCAACTACGGTCGCAACCGCGCGCGCAGCCTCGCCTATGAGGGCGAGATCTACGAGCTCTACCTGCGTCCACAATATCAGGGCCTGGGTTTTGGCCGTCGCCTGTTCAGCGCGGCGCGGCGCGATCTCGCCCAGAGCGGCATCAAGAGCCTCGTGGTGTGGGCGCTGTCCGACAACGAGCCCGCGATCGGCTTCTACCGGGCGCTGGGCGGACAGGCGGTCGCACGCTCGTCCGAAGCGTTCGGCGGCAAGGTGCTCGACAAAGTCGCCTACGCCTGGAACGCCTGACCTCGCCCGATACCAGTCATCGTCCGGTTCAAACCGCCGGTGCCGGCAGCCCATGTGCCGCACAGGCGGCGCGCACAGTATTCACCAACAGACACGCAATGGTCATCGGCCCGACGCCGCCTGGGACCGGGGTGATCGCGCCCGCTCGCTCGGCGGCGCCGGCGTAGTCCACATCCCCGACGATCCGGGTCTTGCCCGGGGTCGCCGAGGGAACGCGGTTGATGCCGACGTCGATCACGGTGGCACCCGGCTTGACCCAGTCGCCCTTGACCATCTCGGCCCGGCCGACAGCGGCGAACAGGAGATCGGCGCGGCGGCAGACCTCCGGCAAATCCCGGGTCTTGGAATGCGCCACTGTGACAGTCGCGCTTTCGCCGATCAGCAAGGCGGCGAGCGGCTTGCCGACGATATTGGAGCGCCCGACCACGACAGCGTCGAGGCCGGCGAGCGACGGCCGCACGGACTTCGCCAGGATGATGCACCCGAGCGGCGTACAGGGCACCAGTGCCGGCAGCCCGGTGGCAAGCCGCCCGGCGTTGAGCGGGTGAAAGCCGTCCACGTCCTTGCCGGGATCGATGGCGTTGAGCACCTTCTGGGCATCGATCTGCTGGGGAAGCGGGAGCTGCACCAGGATGCCGTTCACCGCCGGATCCGCATTGAGGCGCGCGATCAAAGCCAGCAGCTCGGCTTCGCTCACTTGCTCGGGCAAGTGATGGTCGAACGACTTCATGCCGGCCTCGACCGTCATCTTCTTCTTGCTGCCGACGTAGACCTCGCTCGCCGGATTGTTGCCGACCAGCACGACCGCGAGACCCGGCACCACGCCGTGGTCGCGCGACAGCCGTGCGACCTCGACCGCGACCTGCGCGCGCGTTTCTGCGGCGATCGCTTTGCCGTCGATGACTGTGGCGGTCATTTCCCTGCTCCCGTTAGGCTTTCCAGATTTGTGGCCAGTGCGCCGGCATTACCGGCGATCTTGATCCGTTTGATCCGAGCCGTTTCACCGGCGATCAGCGAAACGCTTGTCGGCGGCACGGCGAGGGTGCGCGCGATCAACCTCACGAGGGCATCGTTGGCCTCGCCCTCGCTTGCCGCAGCCCGCACCCTTGCTTTGAGCACGGCGCGGCCATCCGCCAATTGAGCAATACCGTCGAGCGCGTCGCGCCCTCCCTTCGGGGTCAGCCGCACGGTCAACAGCAGGCCATCGGGTGTGGACGTCCAGGGCGGTGCGGGATCGGCGCTCAATAGACGTTCGGCAGGATGTAGAGCGCGATCACGTAGCGGATGAAAATGATAATGAGGATGAGGATGACCGGCGAGATATCGATCCCGCCCAGGTCCGGCAGGATGTTGCGGATCGGCCGTAGCGCCGGTTCGGTAATGCGAAAGAGGAAGTCGCCGAACATGGAGACAACCTGGTTGCGGGTATTGACCACGTTGAACGCGACCAGCCACGACAGGATCGCGGCCGCGATCAGCAGCCAGATGTAGATTTCCAGGGCAAGATCGATGACGAGAAACAGCGCGCGCATAGGCGGGATCCGGAAATGAAGGATGCAGACATGTAGCGGGTCGCGGATGCGGGAACAAGCGCGCCGGGGGAGCCAGTCACCGGATTCGCATGCTGCCTGAGACGGTTGGGTTGCAGGTGCGAATGAGCGGAGCCCGCGCAAAAGGCCCTGATTCTTGACACTCGCGAGGGTCGGCCCTAAATGGCCGCACTCGCTTTCTGCCCATTCACCCAAAATGGGCAGGTCGGGGCTGTAGCTCAGTTGGGAGAGCGCCGCAATCGCACTGCGGAGGTCAGGGGTTCGAATCCCCTCAGCTCCACCAATCTCTCACCTTATGTCAATTCCCCATAGACAGGCGTAGAGCTCTCTGGACGGACATGGCCACCGAGCACGCCTCATATTCTCTGTTCAGCAACCGGCCCGTCACGCTCCTGTGGTTCGCACGCGTCGCCACCTCGGTTGCCTATCAGATGCAGGTGGTCGCGGTCGGGTGGCAGATCTACGAGATGACGTCGAGCCCGATGCAACTCGGGTTCGTCGGGTTGATGCAGTTCATCCCGCAATTCGCACTGGTGCTGGTCGCCGGCCACGCGGTCGATCAACATGACCGCAAACGTATCATGCTGCTTGCCCAAGGTGTTGAAGCCGTCGCGGTCGCGGTGCTGGCCTTTGCCACCGCATCGGGCTTCGCAACCCCGCCCTTGATTCTGGCGGCCGTGTTCGCGCTGGGGGCCGCGCGCTCGTTCGAGGCAACGACATTGCAGACGCTGCCGCCGGCGATCGTGCCGCCGACGGCGCTGCCGCGGGTGATCGCCGAGCTCTCGTCGGCGACACAGACCGCGACCATTGCCGGACCAGCGATCGGCGGGTTGATGCTGATTCTCGGCACCAGCTACGTCTACGTGGTGTGCGCATTTCTGTTTGTTGGCTCGACTATTCTGATCTGGTGCATCCCGATCAGGAAAACCGAACCCAAGCGCGTACCGTTTTCCTTCACGACGGTGTTCGCTGGCATCAATTTCGTGCGCCACAATCCGCTCGTGCTCGGCGCGATGTCGCTCGACATGTTCGCCGTCATCTTCGCCGGCGCCACCGCGTTGCTGCCGATCTTCGCGAGCGACATCTTTCATGTCGGCTCCTGGGGACTGGGCATCATGCGCGCCGCGCCGGCGGTGGGCGCGCTCACCTGCTCATTCGTGATCTCACGATGGCCGCTGCGGCGCAACGTCGGCGCCACGATGTACTGCGCCGTTGCGGTGTTCGGGATCGCCACGATCCTGTTTGGCCTCTCGACTTCGTTTCCGCTCTCGCTCGCCATGTTGGTGATCATCGGCGCATCCGACATGCTGAGCATCGTGGTGCGCCAGCCGGTGATTCAGCTCGAGACGCCGGACGTCATGCGCGGGCGCGTGAGCGCCGTGAACGCCCTCTTCATCGGCACGTCGAATCAGATCGGTGAGTTTCGCGCCGGCATGACGGCAGCGTGGTTCGGCACGATTCCGTCGGTTCTGATCGGCGGCGTCGGCACGCTGATCGTCGTGCTGATCTGGGTCAAAGCGTTTCCGGCATTGTTTCACATGCGCAACTTCGAGCAGCGCTACCGGTGAATTTGTTATCCGATGCGCAGAAAACCCCAGGGCGCCGTATGCAGGCGCTCGAATCCGGTCGGCGTGATGCGCACCATTTCGCCGAGCTGGACGCCGGCCTTGTGATCGCGGGCAATGACGTTGGGCTGAACCACGATGGTCATGTTGGCTTCGAGCCGCATGTCCGGCACGGGACCAGCGGGACGGCTCTTGGTGCCGAGCACCGGCGGCCAGTAGCCGCCGCCGAAGCCGTGCACGATGTCATCGTAGATGGTGAAACCCGCATCCTCGATGACGCCGGAGGCATCAACAATTTCCTGACAGGAGACGCCGGCGCGCAGCACGCCGGTGATTGATTTGAACGCCGCCTCAGCGACATTATGGAGCTCGCGAAACAGCGGCGTGGGCTCGGCACCGACCGCGAACGTGCGCAGCACCTGGCCGGGCGAATCCCAGTAACTCGCCGTGAACTCCACGAACATCATGTCGCCCGCGGAGAGCTTGCGCGAGGAATGAAACTGCGGCGGGACGCACAGGTCGGGTTCCGCCATGTTGTTGATGCCGATGAAGTGGATCACCGTCGCACCGCCGAGCGCCAGGTAGTCACGCTCCACCAGCGCGCCGAGCGCGCGCTCCGTCATTCCGGGCTTGGCTTCATTGAGCAGCGCCGCGATGCCGAGATCGCTGAACGCAGCACCGATGCGCATCCACTCGATCTCCTCATCGGATTTGCGCATGCGCAAGCCGGCGTAATCCGCATTGAGATCCATGAGCTCGATTGCAGTCGAAAGCTGGCGCGCCTTGGACCAGGAGAGCGCGCCCATGATGCCGAGCCGCTTGAGTCCGCGGCGGCGGACTTCCTCGACGGGCAGTTGCACACCGCGGCGCCCGGCCCAGCGCACGTCAGCTTCTTGAGCAATCCTCCGCGCGTTGGGAACGTGGTTGTAGTGCTCGACCCAGAGCACGTCGCGCTCGCCCGGCATGAACAACACGAGCGCTTCCGTCGTTGTCGGCCAGCCGGTGAGCCAGCCGACGCCGGTACCGACGCGCTGCTCGCCACAAACCAGCAGCGCCTCGCATTCGCGTTCGCGCATGACGGCTGTCAGCGCGGCCCGGCGGCGCGCGAATTCCTGATCGGAGAAACGCCCATACGGGGCGTTCAGGATCGCCGCAATCTTGGGATCATTGAGAACGTCGCGCGGGCCGATCATCCCAGCGCCTGCCTCAGGCGGCGACACGCGCGACGATCCACTGATCCAGGAAATCGGCGAGCCAGCGGCGAATGGCCGGGTCGTAGACCGGACGGTCCGCGTAATGCTCGGTGCGCGGTTGCGCTCCGGGCAGCTCCATGCGGGCATGACCTCGGGTCGTCCATCGGCACATCATGGCGTGCGTGACTTCGGCGTGGAACTGGACCCCGTAGGCACATGGCCCATAACGGAAAGCCTGTGCCGCGAACGTATCGCCTTGCGCCAGCAGCTCTGACCCCGTGGGAAGATCGAAGCCCTCGCGATGCCACTGGTAGACGTGGGACGGCCAAGTCTCGCACACGGCGCGACCGGCAGCCGTGGCGTGCAGCGGGTAATAGCCGATCTCCACCAAGCCTTCGGGATGGAAGCAGACCCGGGCTCCCAGGTGCCGCGCCAGCATCTGGGCACCAAGGCAGATGCCGAGAAACGGTTTCCGCTCCCTGAGTGGGACTGAGAGCCACTCGATCTCGCGGCGAATGAAATCGGTCTCGTCGTTGGCGCTCATCGGGCCGCCGAACACGACGACGCCGGCGTGGCGCTCCAGCGTCTCCGGCAGCGGACAACCTAAAGCCGGCCGGCGGATGTCAAGGGGAATTCCGTGCGCCTGCAGATAATGGCCAACGCGACCAGGCGTTGACATTTCCTGGTGCAGTACAACGAGAATCGGCAGCGCCGATTGCGCTGGCCTGAGATTTCGAATCGATCCGTGCACGGTGCAACTCGTATCCGCTCGACCGTTTACAGCAAATACTATTCCACAAGAGTTAACCTGCGCAGCATGGCAGGTTTGCGGCGGGGGTTACGTCAGCGCGCCTGCACCTTGGCGATCTGGTCCGCCAAAAACGCGCGCGGCAGCAACCGCGGGAAAAAGGTGACCAGCTTGTTCGCCCAGCCCGGGGTCACGATGGCCTTACCGGCCATGAGCCCGCGATAGCCCTCGAGCGCGACCTCCTGGGCGGTTCGCTTGAGAACACCACCGCGGTCCTGATTTGGCACGCCGCCAGCCCGGGCCTGAAACTCGGTCGGCACCGGACCGGGGCACAGCGTGGTGACCCGAATTCCGCTTGCCGCGAGCTCGGCTCGCAGGGCTTGACTGTACGACAGCACGAAGGCCTTGCTGGCGTAATACACCGCCATATACGGCCCCGGCATGAAGGCGGCGACCGAGGCGACGTTGAGAATACCGCCGCGGTGCCGGGCCAGGCTCTCGGTGAACGCCACCGAGAGGTCGACCAGGGTGCGCACGTTGAGATCGACCATGGCGAGCTGCTCGTCGCGGCTGAGCTTTATCGACGCTCCCCAAAGGCCGAACCCGGCGTTGTTCACCATGTATTGCGGCTCAACCCCGGCCGCAGCCAGCGCCTCGCCCAAGCGGGCAGCGATGCCCGGCTGGCTCAGATCAAGCCCGAGGACGACCGGGCGTGGCCGGCCTTGGCCGGCAATCTCGTCGGCGAGCGCCTGCAGGCGGTCCTCACGGCGGGCCACCAGAACGAGGTCGTGGCCGTGTGCGGCGAAGACGCGGGCGAGCTCCGTGCCGATGCCGGCGGAGGCTCCCGTGATGACGGCGACCGGACGAGCCATGGGAGCTCCCTATTTCTCCTCGGCGGTTTCGCTGCGTTCGCCGGCCACTTCCTGGCGCAGCGCAATCCGGTCCCGGGTCGACACGCCGAGCAGGTCGGAGACGCGCCACATCACGTTGTCCTCGAACTCGGTGACACGCCCGTCGGCGTAGACCATCTCCCACATCATCTCGACGATACGCTGGCGGCCGTCCTCGTTGAGGGTGCGATTGAGCAGGCTGGTGAAGTGATAGAAATCCACCGCCTCGTGGTCAGCCGCGACGGCCGCGTCGATAAGCTCCTCGGTGAGCTCGTCGGTCAGCTCGAACCGCGTTTTGAGCAGCGTGTGGAGCCTGGCACGGCCCGGGTCCGACAGCTCCTTCTCAAGCGTCGCGACGTGCACCAGCAGGGCCGCGGCCGCGACCCGATAATCGTTATCGTCGAAATGGGCCATCTCCTTGCCGCCGGTCAGGTCGGCGAAGAAGGACTTGATCTCTTTGAGCATCGTTGCGGCTCCTTACCCGGGTCCGAATGCACCGCTGCATTGCCGCAAGTCAACAAGATCGTGGCGGCTCGACAGGATGCGACCGGAAGGCGAGAATGGCCGGAACGATGGAGCATGCGATGACCGACGTGATTGCCGTGATTGGCGCAGGCGAAATGGGTGCCGGGATCGGCAAGCGGCTCACCGAACGCGGCGCGCGCGTCCTGACTTCGCTCAAGGGCCGAGGCCCCGCAAGCGCCGCCCGCGCCCAGGCTGCCGGAATGGCCGATGTCGCGGATCCGGAGCTGGTCAGCCAAGCCGGCATGATCCTGTCGGTCGTGCCGCCTGGCGAGGCGGTTGGCGTGGCGCAGCGGCTCAAGCCCGAGCTGGCGCGCGCCCCGCACGCGCCGATCTACATCGATTTCAACGCCGTCGCGCCTGAAACCGCCGAGCAGATCGGGACCGTGCTTGCAGGTACATGCTGCCGCTATGTGGACGGCGGCATTATCGGCGGGCCGCCGGCCGGAACGTACAGCCCCAACCTCTATGTCTCGGGCGAGGCCGCCACGGAGGCGATGCGGCTTGGCCGCTTCGGACTGAATCTGCGGCTGGTCGAGGGGCCAATCGGCGCCGCCTCGGCGCTGAAGATGTCCTATGCGGGCATTACCAAGGGGTTCACCGCGATCGGCACTGCCATGATGCTCGGCTCCATGCGGGCGGGCAGCGGCGAGGCGCTGCGCCGCGAACTGGCCGAAAGCCAGCCGCAGCTTGCCGCCTGGCTCGTCCGCCAAGTGCCGCGCATGTTCCCCAAGGCCTACCGGTGGGTCGCCGAGATGGAGGAAATCGCGGAGTTCCTCGGCGACGACCTAGCCGGGCACGACATTTATGTGGCGATTGCCAGACTCTATGAGCGGATCGCCGCCGGGGTTGACCACACCTCGGCGGACGCGGAACAGGAACTGGCATTGCTGCGCGCCTTTTGTGCTGAGCCGCCGGAAACACTCAGCAAAGCGAGCTGACCCGTCAGTTTAGAGAAATTGTAGTTTTTGCAGCGGCCACGACAGGCGAAAAACACTGAAATTACTCGGCTTTTCGCAGCTTCGAAGCGTTTTAACCGAGCGTTTTTGTTTTGCATCAAAGCGGCCGGCTTGCGATATCCATAGCAACGAAGCTGAGAGGAATGGGCCGAGGACTCGCGACGTGATCATCTGCTCTTGCAATGTGTTGACCGACCACGACGTGCGTTCGGCGGCGAAGACCCAGAGCTCGGCAAAGTCCGCCCGCGCGGTCTACGGCTGTCTAGGCTGTAGCGCCCAATGCGGCCGCTGCGCGCGCACCATCCGCAAGATCCTCAAGGATGCGCTGAGCCAAGCCTGCGGCGAAAGCTGCTCCTGCGGCCGCTGCGGCGCCTAAGTCCCGGTACCCTCGCCTCAACACATCGTCCGCGTCCATTGGCGGTTTGCCTCGGCGCCATCTGGCGTCTAGACCACTTCTAAGGTAAGCGACAAGCAAACCGGAGAACGCAGGCATGCAGGGCGACGCACGCGTCATCGAATATCTCAACAGAGGCTTGCGGCACGAGCTCGCCGCGATCAACCAGTACTGGCTGCACTATCGGTTGCTGGACAACTGGGGATACCGGGCGCTCGCCAAGAAATGGCGCAAGGAATCGATCGAGGAGATGGAGCACGCCGACAAGATCGTGCAGCGCATCATTTTCCTCGACGGCTTCCCCAACATGCAGGTGCTCGATCCGCTGCACATCGGGCAGACCGTGCGCGAAGTGCTGGACTGTGATCTCGACGCCGAGATGCGCGCCCGCGCCCTGTACGAGGAAGCCGCTACGCATTGTCACGCGGTGAAGGACTACGTCTCGCGCGACCTGTTCGAGAAACTGATGAAGGACGAAGAGGACCACATCGATTTTCTCGAGACCCAGCTCGATCTCGTGCGCAAACTCGGCCTTGAGCTCTACGCTCAGCACCACATCGGCGAGCTGGACGACGACCATAAGGACTGACCCCCGCCGCGGCCCAATGCCGCCCACTTCAAAGAACTTTACATTTCGAAATAGCTCCGTATTTTCAATGAACTAGCGCAATCATGCGGACCCCGGTGCGGGCCCGCGCAGCGCATTACAGAGTTTTCACGAGAACGAGCCCACATTCGGCATATTGTTGTCCGAGTGTGATGGCGACGTGGGGTCTCTGGATCGGCAAGCATGACGAACTGCAGGGCGGCGCTTTTGCGAACTGCAGCGCGGCCTCGGGAGGCGAGCGCAGCCGTCCGCTTGTCCGGTGATGGTGGGATGATCGTCTGCTTGGTAGACGGTCAAAGAAGGGGACGGGCAAAGGCCCGACGGGTCGGCGTGGGGACGTCTGTTCGGCAGCGACGATGGCGGTTGGCGCGTTTTCGGTCTCGCCGCGCCGCGTCGGCACTTGTCGGCCTGTGCCTACTGCCGGCGCTGTCGGGATGTTTTGTCGACACCGAGCATCCGGACCCTGAGCTCGAGGTCGCAAACAAATATCGCTACGGGCCGCACAATTCCGACGTCGCCCTGCCCGCGCTCGACTGGTGGCGGAGTTTTCGCACCGCCGAGCTGACGAACCTGATGGAGCTTGCGCAGACCGCAAACCTGGATATCGCCGTCGCGGTCGCCCAGATCATTCAGGCCGACGCGCAATCGCGGCTTTCCGGGTCTGCGTTGCTGCCCAACATCAGCGCCGTGTTTCTCAATCAACGAACGCGCACCGCTCCCGCCACGACCAGCCCCCCCGGTCGCAATGCGGTGATCCGTGATTTCCACCAGGCAAACCTGCAGGCGAGCTACATCATTGATTTCTGGGGCCAGAACCGCGCGACGCTGTTGGCGAGCGAACAAACCGCGATTGCCAGCCGGTACAATCGCGAAGTTGTCGCGCTGACCGCCGAGGTCGCCGTCGCCACGGCTTACTTCGACGTGCTCGGCGCACAGGATCGATTGAGGGTCGCCAACGACAATCTCAAGGCAGCGTCCAGTGTCCTGCAAGTCGTCCGCGACCGCTTTGCGGCCGGTACTGCCTCGCAGCTCGAGATCTCCCAGCAGGAAAGCCTGCTCGACCAGGTGAAGGCAAACATCCCGGTGCTCGAGATCGTGTTCCAACAGAACCGGATCGCGCTCGCCGTACTGGTCGGCCGGGCGCCGGAGAATTTCAACGTGCGCGGCGGCGCGATGTGGGCCGTGCGGATCCCACCCGTCACCCCCGGATTGCCATCCGATATCCTCAATCAACGGCCGGATGTGCGCCAAGCCGAGGCGCAGCTCGCCTCAGCCAACCATAGTGTTAAATCGGCGCGCGCCGCGTTCTTCCCCACCATCCAGCTCACCGGCCAGAACGGTTTCGAGAGCATTGCACTGGCATCGCTGTTTGGGCCGGCGGCCTGGTATTGGACCTGGACAACGGCCGTTACGCAGCCGGTCTTCGACGGATTTCAGCATCTCGGGCAACTCGAGTTGCAACAGGGTGTGCAACAGCAATTCCTTCAGCAGTACCGAAGATCGGTGCTCAACGCCTTTAGCGACGTCGAGCAGGCGCTGATCGCTGTCCAACAGGAAACGATCCGCGAGCGCCTGCAGCGCGAGGTGGTGCGCACTGCGAATCAAGCATTCGTTCTCTCCGAACAGCGCCTGCGCGAGGGCACCGTCGACCTCACGACCGTTGTGCAACTCGAGACAACCCTGTTCACCGCCCAGGATTTGCTCTCACAGGTTCGCCTTGCGCGGCTGCTTGCCGTCGTTAGCCTGTTCCAGGCGCTCGGTGGCGGCTGGCCTCCGGTCGAAGGAGCCAAACCGCTATGAACAAAGTGGAACGGTTCGACGTCGATCTCAAAAAACCCACCTCGCGCGGAGGCAGGCTACGCCGGCGCATCGTCACCGGTCTGGTGATTCTGGTCATCGCCGGAGCGGTCGCAGCAGTTGTGATGCGGCCGGCCCAGCACGCCCCACAGGGCGGCGGCCGGTTTCAACGCCAAGCCGATCAACCGGTCCCGACGCTGGCCGCCGCGGCCCGCACGGCGGACGTGCCGGTCTATCTCGACGGTGTCGGCATCGTGAAGGCGCTCAACACGGTCACGGTCAGCTCGCAGGTGGACGGAAAGCTGGTCAATATCTTTTTCAAGGAAGGACAGGACGTCGAGCAGGGCTTCGTGCTGGCGCAGATCGACCCGACGATCTATCAGGCCCAATATGACCAGGCGGTCGCCAAAAAAGCGCAGGATGAAGCGACGCTCGCCAATGCCAGAGTAGATCTGGTCCGCTACATCAACTTGGCCAAGACCAATGCCGGCCCGCAGCAACAGGCGGACACCCAGAAGGCGCTGGTCGCGCAACTCGAAGCCCAGGTGAAATCGGACCAGGCCGCTATCGATAATCAGCGCGCCTATCTGGCCTGGACCAAGGTCGTTGCCCCGATCTCGGGGCGCACCGGCATCCGCCAGGTCGACGTTGGCAATATCGTGCAAGGCTCGAACGGAACGCCGATCGTTGTGCTCACACAACTGCGGCCGATCTCGATCATCTTCACCTTGCCGCAACAACAACTCGCGCAAGTCACAAAGGCGCTCGCCGCCGGCGAGGTCAAGGTCGACGCGTTCGGGCAAGATCACAAAAGCATCATCGATAACGGCAGCCTCAAGGTGGTCGACAATCAGATCGATCAGGCAACCGGCACGCTCAAGCTGAAAGCCGAGTTTGCCAATAAAGACCTGCAACTGTGGCCCGGGCAGTTTGTCGACGTGCGGATCCTGGTCGACACGCTGCACCAGGTGATCGTGGTGCCGACCGCCGCGGTTCAGCGCGGACCCAACGGACCATTCGTGTTCGTGGTCGGCGACGACAGCAAGGTCGCGATGCGCCCGGTAACCGTCACGCAACAAGATGAAGATCAATCGGTGATCACGTCGGGTGTCGCCAGCGGCGATCGGGTCATCACGACCGGATTCAACCAGCTCGCGGACGGCAGCCGCGTCACCATCGGCAGCGATACGCCGTCCGGAGCTACGCCGGCTTCCCCGGACGCTCCGGCGGGAACGCCCGCGCGGCCGCGTCGCCAGCCCGGAAATGCGGGCGCACAATCCGATCAGCAAGGCTCGGGGCAGCGCCGCGGTGAGCGGGAGGCGACCAGCCAAAAGCCATGAGCGGGCTGAGCGTTTCCGCGCCTTTCATCTACCGCCCGATCGCGACATCGCTGCTCGGCGTCGCGGTTTTGCTGGGTGGACTGCTCGGCTACTGGCTGCTGCCAATCTCGTCGTTGCCGCAGGTCGACTTTCCAACCATCCAGGTCACCACCCAGCTGCCCGGCGGCAATCCGGAAACGATCGCCGCACTTGTGACCGCGCCGCTCGAGCGCCAGTTCGGCCAGATTCCGTCGCTGACCGCTATGACGTCGTCGAGCTCGTTCGGGATCAGCCAGGTCACGCTTCAGTTCGAGTTGACGCGCGATATCGACGGCGCTGCCCAGGATGTGCAGTCGGCGATCAATGCAGCAAAATCGGTGCTGCCGCAAAACCTGCCCTACCCGCCGGTTTATTCGAAGGTCAATCCGGCAGACACGCCCATCGTCACGCTTGCGATCACATCGCCCTCGATTTCATTGCGCCAGCTCTCCGATTTGGCGGACACGCTCCTCGCACAACGACTGAGCGAAGTGAGCGGTGTCGGCCGCGTCACCGTCCAGGGCGGTCTCAAGCCTGCCATCCGCATTCAGGCCGACCTCACCCGCCTCGCGGCCTATGGGATCTCGCTCGAGGACGTGCGCGCCGCGATCAGCGGCGCCAACGTCAACGGCCCGAAAGGGTCGCTCGACGGCGCACAGCAATCCTACATGATCGCCGCCAATGACCAGATCTCAGCTGCCCACGCCTATGACGATGTCGTCATCGCCTATCGCGATGGCGCCCCGGTCAAACTGCGCAATGTCGCCAACGTGGTTGAGGGACTGGAGAACCAGAAGGTCGGCGGCTGGTACCAGGGCGAGCCCGCCGTCGTCATCGACATTCAGCGTCAGCCCGGCGCAAACGTCATCGATACCGTGCAGCGCATCAAACGCGAGCTGCCGCGCCTGCAGCGCGCAATGCCGGCAGCCGCCAAGCTGACCATCGTCAGCGACCGCACCGAAACCATCCGCGCCTCCGTGCGCGACGTGCAGTTCACGTTGATCCTTGCGGTCGCACTCGTCGTCACCGTCGTGCTGATTTTCCTGCGCACCATCCGGGCCACCATCATCGCCGGCGTCGCGCTTCCGCTCTCGATCGTGGCGACGTTCGGCGTGATGTGGTTCTGCGGGTTTTCGCTCGACAATCTGTCGTTGATGGCTCTGACCATCGGCACCGGTTTCGTCGTCGACGACGCAATCGTCATGATCGAGAACATCGTACGCCACCTCGAGGCCGGCGAAGATCCGCTCAGCGCGGCGCTGCGCGGCGCGCGCGAGATCGGGTTCACGGTGATCTCGCTGACGGTGTCGCTGATCGCCGTGTTCATCCCGTTGCTGTTCATGACCGGCATCGTCGGGCGCATGTTCCGTGAGTTTGCGCTCACCTTGACCATCGCAGTCGTAGTGTCGGCGATCGTCTCGTTGACCTTGACGCCGATGATGTGCAGCCGCTTGCTGCGCCACACCGAGCCGCACGCGGGCAACCGGCTCACGCGCGGGTTCACCAGCGTGATCGACGGCACGGTCGCGCTCTACCATTCGAGCCTGGAATGGGTGCTGCGGCACCAGTTTGCGACCCTCGTCGTCACGTTCGCCACCTTGGTGGCAACCATTTGGCTCTACATCATCATTCCGAAAGGCTTCCTGCCGCCGCAGGACACCGGACTGATCACCGCGGTGACCGAAGCCGGGCAGGAAATCTCGTTTTCGGAAATGCAGAAGCTGCAGGCCAAGGTGGTCGACGCGATCCGCCAGGATCCCGACGTGACCGGCGTCGTGTCGATTGCCGGCGTCACGACGCTGAATGCAACCCCCAACGCCGGGCGGCTGACGATCGCACTCAAGCCGCGCGACGAGCGCAAGCCATTCGTGACCGCGGTGATCCGACGCCTGAAGGACCTGGTCGCACCGATTCCCGGAATCCAGGTTTTCTTCCAGCCGGTTCAGGACATCCAGATCGGGACGCGCTTGAGCCGCGCGCAATACCAATACACGCTGGTGGGCACGGACACCAACGAGGTCGCCAACTGGGCCGATCGCCTGGCCCAGCAACTACACCATTCGCCGCTGCTGCGCGACGTCGCCTCCGAGGTGCAGGCGCGCGGGCTGCGGACATTCATCAACATCGACCGCGAGAAGGCCGGCCGCCTCGGCATCTCGATGCAGATCGTCAACGACACGCTCAACGATGCATTCGGGCAGCGACAGATCTCGACCATCTACGGACAGGCCAACCAGTATCGGGTCGTGCTGGAGGCCGCCCCCGAATATCAACGTGATCCCTCGTCGCTCACCAAACTGTATGTGCCCACGTCGGCGGCCACCCAGCCGGTTCCAGTCTCGAGCACCAACAACACGACCGCCGCCCAGGCGGCACAAGCGTCGATCCCGCAAGTCCCGATCAGCGTCATCGCCACCTTTGAGCGCACCAGCGCGCCGCTGGTGGTGATGCATGACGAACAGTTTCCTGCCGCCACGATCAGCTTCAACCTCGCCGGCGAGGCGTCGCTCGGCGACGCGGTGAACGCGGTGAACGCGGCCGAGCGCGAACTCGGAATGCCGAGCTCGATCACTGGCGCTTTTGCGGGCGATGCGGCCGAGTTCGCACGATCGCTCGCCGGCGAGCCCTGGCTGATCCTGGCGGCAGCGATCACGATCTACATCGTGCTGGGTGTGCTCTACGAGAGCTTCATCCACCCGCTGACGATCCTCTCGACGTTGCCCTCCGCCGGCGTCGGGGCGTTGCTGGCGCTGATGCTGTTTCATCAAGATCTCTCGATCGTCGCTCTGATCGGCATCGTGCTGCTGATGGGCATCGTCAAGAAGAACGCGATCATGATGATCGACTTCGCGCTGGATGCAGAGCGCACCGAAGGCATGCGGCCGCGCGATGCCATCGTGCAGGCCGCCCTGCTGCGCTTTCGGCCTATCATGATGACGACGCTCGCCGCCTTGTTCGGTGCGCTTCCCTTGGCGCTGGAGAGCGGGACCGGCGCCGAGCTGCGCTTTCCGCTCGGCATCACCATCATCGGCGGCCTGCTGCTCAGCCAATTGCTCACGCTCTACACGACCCCGGTGATCTACCTCGCCCTCGAGCGATTGAAAGCGCGGGCCACCGCCCGTGGCACGCGGCCACGGCCCGTGCCGGCGGAATAGGACAATGAACTTCTCCTATCCGTTCATCCGCCGGCCCGTTGGCACCACGCTGCTCGCGATCGGGTTGTTTCTGGTCGGCGCCGTGGCCTACATGTTCCTCCCGGTTTCAAGCCTTCCGACCGTCGATCTGCCAACCGTCAGGGTCTCCGCCAGCCAGCCCGGCGCCAGTCCGGAGACGATTGCCGCGACCGTTGCGGCGCCGCTCGAACGCCGGCTCGGCGAGATTCCTGGGGTTACCGAGATCACGTCGCAGAACGTGCTCGGCCAGTCGGCGATCACGGTCCAGTTCGATCTCGATCGCAACATCGACGGCGCAGCGCGGGACGTGCAGGCGGCGATCAACGCGGCGACCACCGATCTGCCGAGCGATCTGCCGTCGCAGCCGACTTTCCGCAAGATGAACCCGGCGGCGTTCCCGGTCCTGATCATTGCGCTGACGTCGAAGACCATACCGGCAAGCACCATGTACGACGCCGCCAACTCGATCGTGGCGCAGCGCATGATGCAGGTCGAGGGCGTCGCCAATGTCCAGGTCGCTGGAGCCGAGCAGCCCGCGATCCGTATTCGCATCAACCCGCTCCTGACGGCCGCCGCGGGGATTGCGCTCGATGACGTGCGCACAGCGATCATCAACACCAATGCGCAGGGTCCGCTTGGCGAATTCAATGGCTCCCGCGCCGAGACGATCGCCACCAACGACCAGCTGCGCACGGTCGCCGACTACAAAAATCTCGTCATCAAGGCCAAGAACGGCAATGTGGTGAAGCTGCCGGACATCGCCGACATCACCGAAGGAACGCGCAATACCCAATCGGCGGCCTGGTTCAACCTGCAGCCTGCAATCCTGCTGTTTGTCACCAAGCAGGCCAACGCCAACGTGATCGATACGGTCGATCACGTTCGTGCGCTGCTACCGGAGATCAAGCGGCTGATTCCGGCGGGCATCGACATGCGGATTCTCACCGACCGCACCGAAACCATTCGGGCGAGCGTGCATGACATGCAGGCCACTTTGGCCGGCTCGATCGCCATGGTGATGCTGGTCGTGTTTCTGTTCCTGCGGCGAACCGCACCGACGATTGCGGCCGGCGTGACGGTACCGCTGTCGCTGGCCGGCACCTGCGCCGCCATGTGGGTTGCCGGCTTCTCGATCGATAATCTGTCGCTGATGGCGCTGGCCGTCTCGGTCGGCTTCGTGGTGGACGATGCCATCGTCATGATTGAGAACGTGTTCCGTAACATGGAAAAGGGACACTCGCCTCTGCGCGCCACCATCGAGGGCGCGCAGCAGATCGGCTTCACCGTCATCTCGATCAGCATATCGTTGACCGCGGCATTCATTCCCCTGCTCTTCATGGGCGGGATCATCGGCCGCTTCTTCCGGGAATTTGGCGCCACGTTGGCGTTCGCGATCGTGATCTCGACCGTCGTGTCCCTGACGGTCACGCCCATGATCTGCGCGCATTTCATCCGCGAAATCCCGTCCCGCAACGGCACGCGCTTCGACCGCCTGGTCGAGAGCGTGCTCGATCCGCTGGTGCGGGCCTACGCAGCGACGCTGTCGATTGCGCTGCGGCACCGCGCGATCACGCTGATGATCATGTTGTCGACGGTCGTCCTGACCGCCGACCTCTACTACAAGATCCCCAAGGGCCAGATCCCCCAGGACGACACGGGCCTCGTATTCGGCGGAACCCGCGCTTCGCCCGATGTGTCGTTCAAAACCATGGTCGAGTTGCAGCGCCAGGTGGCGACAATCATTGGCGACGATCCGGCTGTCGTCGACGTCGGCTCGGGCGTGGGCGGCGCTTCATTTTTCGGCTCGAACAATCGCGGCACGCTGTTCTTCAGCCTCAAGCCGTTGAGCGAACGTGGCGGCTTGAGCACGCAACGCGTGATCGACCGCTTACGCACCAAGCTTGCGCACGTGCCTGGCATCATGTCGTTCATGCAGCCGGTCCAGGATCTGCGGGCCGGCGGGCGGCAGACCGATTCGCAATATCAGTTCACGCTGTGGGGCGCCGATCTCGATGAGCTGAGCACCTGGGTGCCGAAAGCGGTCGACGTGATCAAACACGTGCCGGGCGTGGCGGATGTATCGACCGATCGCGACGCAAGCGGATTGCAGCTCGGTGTCACCATCGACCGCACGCGCGCCTCGGCCTACGGCGTGAAGATGCAGGCCGTGGACGCATCGCTCAACGACGCCTTCGCCCAACGGCAGATTTCGACCATCTACGGTCCGCGCAATCAATATCGCGTCGTCATCGAAGTCGATCCGCAGTTCCAGCGCGATCCGACCGACCTCACCCACATCTACACACCCGGGTTCGGCGGCACCCCGGTCCCGCTCTCCGTCGTGGCCAAATTGGATCGCGGTTTGGCGCCGCTGGTTGTGAATCACCAGGGGCAGTTCCCGTCAGTGACGATCTCATTCGGATTGCGCCCCGGGATCAACCTCGACGCGGTCGCCGGACAGATTCAAGACGCGGTCGCCGCTCTGCATTTGCCCGATACCGTTCACGCTGAGTTTGCCGGCGATGCCCGGGCGTTCACCGGAAGCGCCGGCAGCCAGATCGTGCTGATCGTAGCGGCGCTGCTTGCGGTCTATATCGTGCTCGGCGTGCTGTACGAGAGCCTTGCGCATCCGCTCACGATCATATCGACCTTGCCATCCGCCGGCCTGGGCGCCCTGCTGGCGCTGATGATGTTCAACACCGAGCTCACCATCATCGCCTTCGTCGGCATCATCCTGTTGATCGGCATCGTCAAAAAGAACGGCATCATGCTGGTCGATTTCGCCCTGGAGGGGGAGCGCCAACGCGGACTTGCGCCGGAGCAGGCGATCTACGAGGCCTGCCTGACGCGCTTCCGACCGATCCTGATGACGACGCTGGCCTCGCTCCTGGGTGCCATACCGTTGGTGATCGCGACCGGCCCAGGCTCCGAGCTGCGCCGCCCGCTCGGCATCACCATCATCGGCGGCCTCGTGGTGTCGCAGGTGCTCACGCTCTACACCACGCCGATCATCTATCTGTTGCTCGATCGCCTGCATCGTCGGCTTGGCGGTGCTGCAGGGGGCCGGGTCCTGCCGAATTTCGCGCATCCGCGGCTGGGGCCAGCGGAGTAGCCGCGCACTCGCATAGATGACGTGCCGCGCATAGATGACGTTGTTCTCATAGGTGACTATGCGGCCGTTTCAGCAACTCAGCCCTCATCCTGAGGAGCACGCGGGCTCTGCCCGCGTGCGTCTCGAAGGATGGCCGCATACACAGATGACCCTTCCCGCATACATGACGTCTCGGTCATTGGTGACATCGCGATAATCTGATTCAAATATCAAATAGCCCGACGCAGACATGCGTCATCGCCCGGTGGAAACGGGTGCCGGGCCACCCTCCGTCTCGTCACCTCCACGTCGACTGACCTGCCCCCGAACGGGGGAGCGGTGCGCCGATGGCGGCGTAACCAGAACCACGCTTTTGGCGTGGCCGCACCCGGGTTTCAGGCCGGTTGCGGTCCGCCATCGGCGCACCGTGGCGGGAATGATCTCAGAAAAGCTCCCGAGACTCGCACATTTCCCGCATCCTCGCTCCGCTTCAAGATCGTCCTCGAGAAACGCTCCCCCGAAGCGAGAACAGAGGAATAATTCTTTTAATTATATTTTTGTCAATGGAATATTTTGTGAACAAAATGGGAGGGGACTTGGAACCACAGGCGCCGCCGCGAGCGGTGTGAGCCGGGTCACAGCAGCGGCGATCAAAATTGGACAACTTTGCGCTAATCGCCTGGCCCCGTATCGGACATCAGCAATGTTGCTTATCACGCAAGTCGGGTGCGGGATTGAGGAGTTGAGCTGACACAATGACGGCCCCTGAATCCATGCCCCCAGCTTGGACCTCCCCGGTGACGGAGCCTCGTAGTATGGTTCGGCGGAAACCTCTGACGTGAGGGCCCGGATGAAGCCGAGCAATGCCGGAGTGACGCCGTCGAAGTCCGCAAGCGGAGAGGGCGCGGTTCCTGCAGCAGCCGATCTGCAGGCCCAACTGGGCCTCGTGCGCGACCAGCTCGCCGCCACCTCGGATATTTTGCGCGCCATCGCGGCCTCGCCCGGCGACGCCGAAGGCTCGCTGCGCAAGATCGCCGAGACGACGGCGCGGCTGTTCAACGCCGTCGGCGTGTCCTTCCGCATTGTCGAGGGCGACCAATTCGGACTGTCGGTCGGTGTCGGTCAGGGTGCGGAACAAATCAGCAGCAAAATCTATGCAGACCCTGCCAAACGTCCGGTCGTCGGCGGTCGCACCTTGCCGGCTGGCGTGGTTCGCGACAACCGGCAAATCCATCTGCCCGATTTGGACAACCTCGACGCCGAGTTCGCGGATTGGCCTGGACCACCCATTGCGCGCCGCGCCGGCATTCGCACCATGGTGGGCACGCCACTGCGGACCAAAGGCGGCGTTATCGGCGCGCTGATCGTTTACCGCAGCGTGCTGCAGCCGTTCGAGCCGGCCGAACTGGAGTTGCTGCAAAGCTTCGCCGACCAGGCGGTGATCGCCATCGAGAATGCGCGGCTGTTCGAAGCCGAACAGCAGCGTAGCCGAGAGCTGTCCGAATCGCTCGAGCAGCAGACCGCGACGGCGGGCATCCTCGAAGTGATCAGCAACTCGCCGACAAACAGTCAGCCGGCCTTCGAGGCGATCGTGCAAAGCGGATCGCGGCTGTTTCCCGGCGCCGCGGTGATGATTTCACTGCCCGATGGTGACCTGCTCCGTGTCGCCGCAATCGCCGGCGCGGACCAGAACAGCGTCGATGCCATCAAGGCTGTCTATCCGCTTCCTCTGACACGCGAATACATCACGGCGGCCGCGATCCTTGGCCGGCGCGAGATCGATATTTCCGACGGTGCCAGCGCCCCCGGGGATCTGCGCGTGGGCGTGGATAATTTCCTGAAAAGCGGATACGCGGCGATCACCGTGATGCCCATGTTGCGGGGCGACGCGGCCATTGGTGCAATGAGCATCGCCCGCCGCACGCCAGGTCCGCTTTCCGGCAAGCAGATCGCCTTGCTGCGGACGTTCGCCAGCCAGGCCGTCATCGCCATCGAGAATACGCGGCTATTCAGCGAATTGCGCGAGTCATTGGCGCAGCAGACCGCAACCGCGGAGGTGCTCGGCGTCATTTCGAGCTCGCCCGGCGAACTTGCTCCTGTGTTCCAGACGATGCTGGACAACGCGACGCGGCTCTGCGGCGCGCCGTTCGGCACGATGCTGTTGCGTGACGGCGACGTCATGCGGCTGGTCGCGCGCGTCGTGCCGGCAGAGACGACCGCGCCGTTGTTTGAAATCGGCTCGGAACTGGTCATCGCCGAGCACGCCAATCATCCGCTTGTGCAGATGCTGGCGTCGCCGGAAATCGTGTACACCCCCGACATGCGGCAGACGCCGGCGTATCTCCAGCGCAATCCGCGCCTTGTCGCCTTCGTTGAGAACATCGGCGCGCGCAGCGTGTTGCGCGTGCCGCTGGTGAAAGATGGCGAATGCATTGGCGGGTTTGTCATCTTTCGGCGGGAGATCAGCCCCTTCAACGACAAGCAAACCGCTCTGATGCAGAGTTTCGCCGCGCAGGCCGTGATCGCGATCGAGAACGCGCGGCTGCTCACCGAACTACGCGAGTCACTTGAACAGCAGACGGCGACCTCGGACGTGCTGCGCGTGATCTCAAGCTCACCAGGCGATTTGCAGCCGGTGTTCCAGGCCATGTTGGAAAATGCCACCCGCATCTGCGAAGCAAGTTTCGGCGGCATTTTCGCAATCGAGGACGGGAGCCTGAAGCTGATTGTGCAACGCGGGTTGCCGCCGGATTTCTTGGCTTATTTGGAACGCGAGAAACCGCGGGTCGGTCCGCTGCATCCATTGAGCCGCGTCCTCAAGACCCGACGCGCCGACCACGTCACTGATTATAGCCGGGACGAAGCCTATCTTGCGCGCGACGCGATGGCGATTCCGGGCGTGGAGATTGCCGGCATTCGCACGTTGCTGACCGTGCCGATGCTGAAAGACGGTTCTGTGGTCGGGGCGATGGCGGTTTTTCGCCAGGAGGTGCGCCCCTTCAGCGACAAACAGATCGCATTGCTGACCAACTTTGCCGCGCAGGCCGTGATCGCCATCGAGAACACGCGGTTGCTCAACGAACTACGCGAATCTCTGCAGCAGCAGACGGCGACCGCCGACGTGCTGCGCGTCATTTCAAGTTCGCCCGGCGATCTCCACCCGGTGTTCGAAGCCATGCTCGAGAATGCCGTTCGCATCTGCGGCGCCAAGTTTGGCACCATCTATCGCAGGGACGGCGACAGCCTGCACCTGGTCGCGTCGCACAACGCGCCAGCGGCGCTGGCGGAGGCGCGTAAACGTAATCCGCACCGCAACGTCAAGAATAACGCCCTGATCACCCGAATGATGGCAACCAAAGCGGCCGCGCAGATCGAAGATGCCGCCGCCTCTCCGGGTTATCTCGACGGCACCGATTCGGGCGCCGTCGCGGCGGTCGATCTCGCCGGGGCCCGCACCGTTCTTGCGGTTCCGATGCTGAAAGACGACGACGTGGTCGGCTCGTTTACCTTGATGCGCGACGAAGTACGACGCTTCAGCGACAAACAGATCGAGCTGGTCGGCAATTTCGCTTCGCAGGCCGTCATCGCCATCGAGAATGCGCGGCTGCTCAGCGAGCTGCGCGAGTCGCTGGCGCAACAGACTGCGACAGCCGACGTGCTGCATGTCATTTCCAGCTCGCCCGGTGATCTCGAACCCGTTTTCGACGTCATGCTCGCCAATGCGACGCGCCTGTGCGAGGCCAGTTACGGCACAGTGTGGCTACACCAGAACGACGGGACCATGCGGATGGCCGCACTGCATGGCTCGCTTCCCGAGGAGTTTCGCGAGAACTGGCGCGTTGGCAGGACCTTCAAGCCAAGCCCGTCGGTCCCTGCGGCGCGCGCGTTTCATACCCAGCGGCCGGTGCACGTGGTCGATTTACGAGACGAGCAGTGTTACGCCGACGGCGACCCGTTGGCCGTGCCCTCAGTCGACATCGCCGGCATCCGCTCGATCGTGGCGGTGCCTTTGATCAAAGAGGGCGTGCCACTCGGAGCCTTGACCGTCTACCGGCGCGAGGTCCGACCATTTACCGAGAAGCAAATCGAGCTCGTGCAGAACTTCTCCAGTCAGGCGGTCATTGCCATCGACAATACGCGTCTGCTCAACGAGTTGCGCGAGTCGCTGTCGCAGCAGACAGCAACTGCCGACGTGCTCAAGGTCATCAGCCGCTCGACATTCGATCTGCAAACCGTTTTGCAGACCCTCATCGAATCCGCCGCGCACCTGTGCGAGGCCGATCAAGGCACCATCGCTCAGCAGAAGGGCGACCTGTTCTTCCGTGCCGCCACTTACGGCTTCTCGGATGAGTTTACCCAGTACGTCAAGAATTTGCCGGTCGAACCAGAACGGAGCTCCGCGACCGGGCGGGCGCTGCTGGAGCAGCAAACGATCCATATTCCGGATGTGCAGGCCGACCCGGACTATACGTTTGCCGAGGCCAAGCGACTGGGTGGCTTCCGGACGATCCTTGCTGTCCCGATGTTGCGCGAAGGGGTGGCAATCGGTGTCCTCACACTGACGCGGATAGACGTGCGGCCGTTCACCGACAAGCAGATCGAGCTGGTAACGACCTTCGCCGACCAGGCGGCGATCGCCATCGAAAATGTGCGACTGTTCGAGGCGGAGCAGCAACGCACGCGCGAGCTCGCAACATCGCTCGAAGAATTGCGCGCAGCCCAGGATCGCCTCGTCCAAACCGAAAAACTCGCCTCGCTCGGCCAGCTCACCGCCGGCATCGCCCACGAGATCAAGAATCCGCTGAATTTCGTCAACAATTTCTCCTCGCTGTCCGCCGAAGCTGATCGACGAATTGCAGCAGATGCATCGCCGACGTCGAGATGGAGGACGAAAAGCGCAACGAGATCGCCGAATTGACCGGCATGCTGCGTGGCAACCTCGACAAGGTGGTCCAGCACGGCAAGCGCGCCGACTCGATCGTCAAGAACATGCTGCTGCACTCGCGCCAAGGCTCGGGCGAGCATCAGCTCGTCGACGTCAACGCCCTGGTCGAAGAAAGCCTCAACCTGGCCTATCACGGGGCGCGCGCCGAGAAACAGGGCTTCAACATCACGCTGGAGCGTGCGTTCGATCGCGGACGCCGGCAAGGCGGAGCTGTTTGCGCAGGAGATTACCCGCGTCCTGCTCAACCTCATATCCAACGGCTTCTACGCGGCGAGGAAACGCATGGCAGAGACCGCATGCCAGCGCCTACGAGCCGAAGCTGTCGGGCCGCGACCAAGAATCTCGGGGACAGCGTCGAAATCAGGATCCGCGACAACGGCACCGGCATTCCGCCGGAGGTCCTGGAGAAAATGTTCAATCCGTTTTTCACCACCAAGCCAGCCGGCGAAGGCACGGGACTGGGGCTGTCCTTGAGCCACGATATCATCGTCAAGCAACATTCCGGGTCTATCGAGGTCGATACGACACCGGGCGAATTCACCGAGTTTCGCATCGTCTTGCCGCGCGGAGCTGGAGCAGCCATCGTCAAATCCGGAGGAAATACGTGAGCCTTGTGATTCTTGTGGTCGATGATGAGGCGGACGTCGAACAATTATTTCGTCAACAATTCCGGCGGGAGTCTGCGTTCGGGCCGTTTTGCGATCGAGTTTGCTCAATCGGCGGTCGCGGCACTTGAACGGATCGGGCAAGCGAGAGAACAGTCGCTCATCCTGGTCCTGTCGGACATCAATATGCCGGGCATGAGCGGGCTGGAACTGCTGCCGCGGGCCAAGAACCTGCGTCCTGACGTGCCGATTATCATGATCACCGCTTATGGGGATTCGGAAACCAAGCGCAAGGCGATCGAACAAGGCGCGGAGGCGTTGCTCACCAAGCCAATCGACTTTGACAGCCTGCGCAGCGAAATCGATTTGCGGGTCGAGAGCGCCGCATGACGTCACAGATCCTCGTGGTCGATGATGAGCCGGACCTGGAAGTGTTGATCCAGCAAAAGTTCCGGCATCAGATCCGTGACGGAACGGTCGCGTTCCAGTTTGCCCGCGATGGCGTCGAGGCATTGGCCGTATTGAAGGAAAACGGCACCGTCGACATGGTCGTGACCGATATCAACATGCCGCGCATGGATGGGCTGTCGCTGTTGCAAAAACTGCAGGAAGCCGAGGACAAGATTTCGACCATCATCGTCTCGGCTTATGGCGACATGAGCAACATTCGCACCGCAATGAATCGCGGCGCATTCGATTTCCTCACCAAGCCGATCGATTTTCCCGACCTGGAAGCGACAATCGCCAAGACCATCGGGCATATCAAGGTTCTGCGCGAGGCGCGGGAGCGGCAGGCGGCAGCGGAACGCGCGCATGCCTCCCTCTCGCGCTACTTCTCACCCAATCTGGCGGCCCGGCTGGCCAGCGACAGCGAAGCAATCGAATTGCGCGGACGGCGTCGCGAGATCGCGACGCTGTTCACCGATATTGCCGGGTTCACGACGCTGGTTGAGACGCTCGAACCCGATGTTCTTGGTCCGCTCCTCAACGATTACCTGGTCGGCATGACCGATGTCGTGTTCGCCCATGACGGAACGGTGGCGAAGATCATCGGCGACGCCATTCACGTTCTATTCGGTGCGCCGGGCGAACAGGCCGATCATGCCGCGCGCGCGGTCGCTTGCGCTTTGGCGCTGGATGAACGGGCGCAGGGGTTCTGCGAGAGTTGGCGGCAGAAGGGAATTGCGCTGGGTGTGACGCGCATCGGCGCCCATGCAGGGCCGGCCTTGGTCGGTAACTTCGGCGGGCGAACGATTATTCGATTACACCGCTTATGGCGACACCATCAACGTCACCGCGCGGCTCGAGTCCGCAAACAAACAACTCGGCACGCGCATCTGCGTTAGCGCAGCTTTGGCAGGGAAAGTGGAGGAGTTTCATGGCCGACCCGTAGGCGATCTGGTCCTGCGCGGCAGGAGCGAAGCGCTGCGGGCCTTCGAACCCGTCTCCGGCGCGCAATTCAAAAGTGAGGCGGTGACCAACTATCTGGAAGCGTTTTCAAAGTTGGAGGCGAATGATCCGTCGGCGGTTTCGGCATTTGCCGCGCTTGTCGCCCAGAACCCCGATGATCGGCTTGCCAGTTTCCACCTCAAGCGACTTTTGAATGGCGCCAAAGGAACCCGAATTGTCATGGAATGAACTCATCAGTTTCGTCGTCAAAGGTGCAGGTCGGAGAGACAATGCGTCGACGCGATTTCATTCAAGTAATTGCCGCGTCAGCGGCTTGGCCGGCCACGGTGCGCGCGCAATCGGGCGAGCGGTCCCGGCGCATTGGGATCATGATGTCGACGGCAGGGGGTGATCCCGAAGGGCAGGCGCGGGTCGATGCACTGCTGCAACAGCTTGGCAAGCTAGGCTGGAACGCCGCGAGCAACCTGCAGGTCGACTTGCGCTGGGGGGCGACCGATGCCGTAAGGTCCAGCAGTTATGCGGATGATCTTATCAAGCTGGCACCCGATCTGCTGGTGGCCAACGCAACGTCGGCTCTGGCAGCAGCGCAAAAGGCAACGCAGACCATCCCAATTGTGTTTGTGCAGGTCACCGATCCGGTGCGGGGCGGATTTGTCGCGAACCTGGCCAGGCCCGGCGGAAACATCACGGGCTTCACGAGTTTCGAAGACACGATGGGAGCGAAATGGCTGGAGCTTCTCAAGCAGATCGCGCCGCAGACCGTTCGCGCCTTGATCCTACGCAATGCCGCCGCCGATACGGGGACTGCAAAGCTCATGCCGGCGATCGAGACGACGGCTCGATCGCTTGGAATAGAGTTGCTCTATGCCGCTGCGCAGGACGGCCCCGAGATCGAGAGGGCGTTTCAGATGGCTCCGAAAGGATCGGGCACCGGTGTGATCACGGTTCCTGATGCACTATTCACGCTCAACCGCAAGCGGATGATTGCGCTGGCTGCCGAGCAGCATCTGCCTGCCGTCTATTATTTCCGATACTTCGCCGCTGATGGCGGCCTCGTATCGTATGGCCCCGACACGATTGAGGTCTATCGTCAGACCGCGATCTATGTCGATCGGATATTGAAAGGCGCCAAGCCCGCCGAGCTGCCGGTGCAAAACCCGACCAAATATGAATTGGTACTCAACCTGAAGACCGCGAAAGCCCTGGGGCTGACGATTCCGGAAGCGCTGCTTGCCACCGCTGACGAGGTGATTGAATGAGACGCCGCGAGTTCATCGTGGGACTGGGAAGCGCGGCGTCCTGCTCGCTTACGGCGCGCGCAATCGCCGACGCGCAGACCGCGCCTCGCTGTCCTCGTTCCGTACTATGATAGCGATGCGGATTCGAAGGTGCAGCTCGCTGCGTTTCATGCTGCCATGCGGCGGTTAGGCTGGAGGGAAGGGGAGAATTTAGAGATAGAAACGCTGTGGACCGGGGGTGATAACAACAAAATCAAGTCGCTGGCGAAACAAATTGTTGAAACCAGGCCAGACGTAATTCTCGCTCGCTCAACAGCAGCGATCAAGGCGCTACAACAAGAAACGCAGAGCATTCCTATTGTATTCGTTATTGTATCAGATCCTGTCGGTGACGGTTTTGTTGACAGCATGGCCCAGTGTCCGACGCTCCTCTGGGCGTCGTCTCCGGTTATCCGCAAAGTTGTCCAAGCGAACACCCGAAAGCAGATTGCCGGGCACCGCAATATAAAATCCCGGTGCTTCTTCATCAGAGGCGCTCTAAGATGGCAGAGTGCGCGAGGCGGAACGGGATTGCATGGCCGATACGAAAGCCTGTCCCAGTTGCAGTAGCGAAATTCCGGGCGACAGCCGCTTTTGCCCGCAATGCGGGACACCCCAAGCGTTGGCCTGTACGGGATGCGGGCATGCCAATGCGGCGGGCTCACGCTTCTGCGCGCAATGTGGCACCAAGCTCGGCACAGCCGGGCTTGCGGCCCCGCCGGCAGCAGCACCGTCCCCTGCTCCCGCGCCGCGGGCAACGAGTGCCGAGCGGCGTCAGCTCACGGTGATGTTCTGCGATCTGGTCGGCTCGACGGCCTTATCGACCCGGCTCGATCCGGAGGATTTGCGCGAGGTGATCGCGGCCTATCACAAATGCGTGGCAGGCGTCGTCACGCGCTGTGGCGGCTATGTCGCGAAATATATGGGCGACGGCGTGCTCATCTATTTCGGCTATCCGGAGGCCCATGAGGCGGATGCCGAAAACGCGGTGCGCGCGAGCCTGGGTTTGATCGAAGCCGTGGCGCAACTGTTCCAGGGCGGACAGCATCAAGTGCGCCTCGGTATCGCCACCGGGCTCGTCGTGGTTGGCGATCTCGTCGGCGCGGGCGAAGCCCAGGAACGCAATGTCGTCGGCGAGACGCCAAACCTGGCGGCGCGATTGCAGGCAGCCGCCATGCCCAACACGGTCGTAATCGACGTCACGACCCGGCGCTTGGCCGGTGATCTATTCGAATATGAGGCAATCGCGCCCGCTGCCCTGAAGGGCTTTGCCGAGCCGATCACCGCCTGGCGTGTGCTGCGCGAGCGCACAATCGCGAGCCGCTTTGAAGCGCTGCGTGCAGAAAGGCGGACACCTCTGATCGGCCGACACGAGGAGCTTGAGCTCCTGCAGCGTCGCTGGGCGCAGATCAAAGCCGGCGAGGGTCGCGTTGTTCTGCTCGCAGGCGAACCGGGCATCGGCAAATCGCGTCTGACCGCGGCGTTGGAAGACCATCTCAAAGGTGAAGAGCACGTTTGCCTGCGTTATTTCTGTCAGCCGCACCACCAGGGCAGTGCGCTACAACCGATTATTGCGCAATTCCAGCATGCCGCAGGATTTGCTCCGAGCGACGCGACAGCCGAGAAGCGTGCCAAGCTTGATGCAATGTTGGCGCCGGCTCGCGACGATCCGGACGTCGAGCTGATTGCCGAGCTGCTGGGGTTAAGTCGCGCGCGCACCGGTGAGGTGCCCGACCCGCAGCGCCAGCGCCGCCTTCTGCTCGACGCGCTGCTCAAGCGGCTCGATGCGCTCGCGCGGAAAAGCCCAGTGCTGATGTTGTTCGAGGACGTCCACTGGGCAGATCCGTCTTCGCTCGATCTTCTGACGCTGACCGTCGAGCGCCTGCAGGCGTTGCCCGTGCTGCTCGTCATCACGTTCCGTCCGGAATATCAGCCGCCTTGGACGGGGCAGCCGCATGTGACCATGCTGACGCTCAACCGGCTGTCGCAGCGCGAGCGCGCGACGCTCGTCAACCATATCACCGGCGGCAAGTCACTCCCTTCCGACGTCCTCGATCAAATCGTTGACCGCACTGATGGCGTGCCACTGTTCGTCGAGGAGCTGACGAAGGCAGTGCTCGAAAGCGAGCAGTTGCAGGAAACCGGCGATCAGTACGTGCTCGACCAGCCGGCTCGCCCGCTTTCCATACCCACGACGCTTCAAGCGTCGCTGATGGCGCGTGTCGACCGCCTCGGCTCGGCCCGCGAAGTCCTGCAAATCGGCGCTGCGATAGGTCGCGAATTCTCCTACGAGCTGTTGGCGGCGGTCGCCGGCCTGCCCGATGCCGTGCTGCAGGACGCGTTGGTGCGGCTGACCGAGGCGGAGCTTGTGTTCCTGCGCGGCACGCCGCCAAACGCAGCGTATATTTTCAAGCATGCCCTTGTGCAGGACAGCGCTTATTCGGCAATGCTGCGGTCGCGGCGGCAACAGTTGCACGCGTCGATCGCACTCCTGCTCGAGAAGCGGTTTAGCGAAACCGTCAAGGCGACTCCCGAGGTGCTGGCTCAGCAATTCGAATTGGCGAGCCAGAACGAAAAAGCGATCACCTATTGGCGGCAGGCCGGTGAGCGCGATCTGCGGCGCTTCGCCATGAAGGAATCGATTGCGCATTACGCCAATGCGTTGCGCCTCGTGTTGGCGATGCCGGAAACGGTGGAGCGAGATGCGCTCGAGCTTGATGTTCGGCTTGGGCTTGGATTCGTTCAGCAAATCAGTCACGGGCCGACCGCGCAGGATGCGGAGACGCATTATCAGCGATCGCTGGCGCTGAGCCAGGCCTCATCGAGCCGCGGGCGCGAGCGTTTTCTGGCGTCCTGGGGCCTGTGGTTCAACGCGGTGATGCAAGGCTCCGGAGCTGAGACGGTGACGCGAGCGGAGGGGCTGGTCACCATTGCGCGTGAGCTCGGAGATCCCAGCCTGCTGATGGAGGCTTATCACGCGAAAGTTCCGATGCTGCTGACACTGCCGGACTTCGCTGGGCTGAGCGAACTGGCGCAGGAGGTGATCCGGCTCTACGACCGCGAGCGCCACCGCGACCATGCGTTCTACTTCGGCGGGCATGACGCGCGCATGTGCGCACGCTCCTTTCACGCGCTCGGCCTGTGGGGTCAGGGTCTCATCGATCAGGCACAACGCATGTCCTGGCTCGCGGTCGAGGATGCCCGTCAGCTCGGACACGCCCTGTCACAGGCGCACGCGCTGCAACGCGCCGGCATGACGATGATGTTGCTCAAAGACACGGCGGCCTGCCACGCCGTGGCCGAGGAGCTATTCCCGCTGGCCGAACGCAACAAGTTTCCGTGGCAACGTGCTGATGCCGTGTTTTTTCGCGGCTGGCTTGCTGCGATTGAAAAAAATGACGGCAGTGGCATTGAGCCGATGATCCAATCGGCCAATCTCCCGGTATTTGCGCCGTTTCGGTCGTTCTATCTCATTCAAATCGCCGAGGCAGCATTACGCGCCGGGCAACTCGAGCGCACGACAGCGACGCTCGACCGCGCCGCCGCGGGCGTCAAGGTAGGGGCAAATCGTTTTTGTGAACCGGAAATTCATCGGCTTCGCGGCGAAGTGCTGTTGGCACAATCGCGGGATAACGTCGCGGCCGCGCAACAGGCCTTCCGCGACGCGATGGCGTTGGCTGCGCGGCAATCGTGCCCCGTCCTCGAACTGCGGGCCGCCAACTCACTCGCGCGCGTCCTCGGTGCGGAAGGCAGTCACCAGAAGGCTCGCGATCTCCTCGCGCCGATTTATGCCAGGTTCACGGAGGGGTTCGACAAGTCTGACCTGCAAGTCGCCGAAGCGCTACTCACCGGGTTGAATTGATGAGGCGACGAGAATTCATCGCCGGGCTGAGCGCGGCAGCCTGTCCGCTCGCGGCCCGGAGCCAGCAGCCGACGCCGGTGGTCGGCTATCTCGGAAGCGCATCGCCGGACGCATGGACTATGCGCCTGAAAGCCTTTCGCGAAGGCCTGAGCGAGGCGGGTTTCGACGAGGGACGCAATGTCATTATCGAATATCGCTGGGCGGACGGGAATCTTGACCGGCTGCCGGAACTCGCAGCCGATCTAGTCCAGCGCAATGTCGCCGTACTGGTCACGCCGGGAAGCGCCCCGGCCGCACTCGCCGCGAAGGCAGCGACCACGACGATCCCGATTGTGTTCGAGACTGGCGCGGATCCCGTCGCGGCTGGCCTTGTGACCAGCCTGAACCATCCCGGCAGCAACATCACCGGGGTTGCCGCGCTGACCTTCGAGACCGGTCCGAAGCGGCTCGCTATCCTGCACGAAGTGCTGCCGTCGGTGAACCGCATTGCTGTCCTGGTCAATACGAGCGCGGGCGATGTGGTGGGCCGTCAAGTGAAAGACCTCGAGGCAGTCGCGCCTCAACTCGGGCTGCAACTCTTGATTCTGCACGCGAGCGACGATCGCGAACTGAAGGCCGCGTTCGCGACCATGCAGAAGGAGCATATCCGAGGGCTCTTGATCGTCGCCGATCCCTTCGCCAACAGCCGGGTCAGACAGATCGCCGATCTGGCGCTGCGTCACGTCATCCCGGCGATCTTTGTGAATCCGCAATTCACGACCTTTGGTGGCCTGATGAGCTACGGCGGGACCATCATCGAAACTCATCATCTTGCAGGCGGCTACGTCGGACGAATTCTCAAGGGTGAAAAGCCGGGCGATCTGCCGGTCATCCAAGGCACGAAGGTCGAGTTGATCGTTAATCTCAAAACCGCCAAGGCGCTCGGCGTCACCATTCCGCCGACGCTGCTTGCCACCGCCGACGAGTTGATCGAATGAGACGCCGCGAGTTCATTGCATGTTTGCCGGGCTTGGCACGGCTGCGGTCCACATGGCTTTGCTCCGCGCCGCGCGCGCCCAGCAGGTCGGGCCACTCATCGGTTTTGTGCACAGTCTCTCCTCGAGCTACATCGAAAACTTCGCACCCGCGTTTCGCGCCGGTTTAGCCGAGACCGGTTACGTTGACGGCCGAAACGTCAGTATCGCGTATCGGGCGGCCGATGGCCGATATGACCTGCTAGCGGACCTCGTGACCGATCTGATCAAACAGAAAGCCGCGGTGATCGTTGCGGCCGGCGGCACCGAGCCTGGAAAGGTTGCGCAAGCTGCCACATCTACCATCCCGATCGTGTTCGTCAGCGCCGCCGATCCGGTCAAGGCCGGCTTGATTGCGAGCCTCAATCGACCGGGAGGCAATATCACCGGCGTGAGCCTGATTGGTTCGACATTGGAGGCGAAGCGCCTCGAGATGCTGAATCAGCTCGTTCCCGGTCAGGCCCCGATCGGTGTTCTGATCAACCCGACATATCCGATGCGGGACTGCAGCGGCGTGAGTCGGAAACGGCGGCCAGCGCAATGAAGCGGCCCATCATTGTGGCTACGGCCAGCACCGATAACGAGATTGAACCCGCCATCGCGGGTCTTGCCCAAAATGGAGCCGGTGCATTGCTGGTCGCGCAGGATGTGTTCTTCAACAGCCGGCGCCGGCAGTTGACCATGCTCGCCACCGATCACAAGCTTCCGGCGATCTACAATCAGCGTGAATATGTTGAAATCGGCGGTCTCGCGAGCTATGGCACAAGCTTCAAGGACGGCTATCGTCAGGCTGGCGTGCTCGCCGGCAAGATCCTCGCGGGCGCCAGCCCGGCTGAGCAGCCGGTCACTCAACCCACCAAATTCGAATTTGTTGTTAACCTGCGGACCGCCAAAGCGCTTGGCTTGACCCTGCCGACCGCAATGCTCGCCCTCGCCGACGAGGTGATCGAATAGGTCTAGGCGCGCGCTGCATGTTGCGGCGCGCAATCCCGTTTTTCGCAGCGACGTGAGTTCGGTTTGCCGCCTCTTGGCCGATGTTGGCGGTTTAGCTTTGGCCTGTTCATCTTCGCTGCGCATTGCTCCGGCAAACGCAGCCGCGGTACCATGCGCGGACGCCTGGGAGGCATCGTGTGCAAATGGTTGATCAACGGCCTGCTCGGATCGGTCCTTGTGCTGGCCTCGGTGAGCACCGTGGCAGCTGCTGAACTGCAGGTCATAGCGGGAGGCGGTATCGCCGGCTCGTTGAACGAGATCGCCTCGCTGTTCGAACGCGCCTCCGGCCACAAGATCATCATCCAGTACGGCACGATGCCGGAATTGATCAAGATGGCGACGAGCGGTGTTGCATTCGACCTTAGCGTCGTACCCAAGGACGTCTGGGGAGATTCGGCCGCGCGTGCGCGGCTTGCGCCCGGACCGACGCCGCGACGTCGCTCGCGTTGGTATCGGCGTCGCGGTCCGCACCGGCGCACCCAAACCGGACATCAGCACTGCGGAAGCGCTCAAGCAGACGCTGCTCACGGCGCAGTCCGTCGCCTCAATACCGGCGAGCGCGACCGGAGCCCAGCTTGCCGGCATCTACGAGCAGCTCGGCATTGCTGACGAAATGAAGGCGAAGACCAAGGCGCAACCCGCACCCAAGCAGATCGTTGAGGCGGTTGCCAACGGCGAAGCCGAACTCGCCGTCTTTCTTCTCAACGTGCTGATCGAGCCACGCTTGGATGTTGTGGGACCGTTTCCCGCGGACGTGCAGCGTGAGGTGGTTTATGTCGTCGGCATCGGTGCCCAAAGCAAAGAACCGGAAGCGGCCAACGCATTCGCCCGTTATTTGATGAGTCCGCCGGCCGTCGCCGTGTTGAAAGCGAAAGGGATGAACCCCGGCTGAGACAACGACCTGCGGGCGAGGCCGGCGTGTCTCACCACCAGCGCTGTTGCATTGGTTGATAATATTGGGCGGCGCGCGGACGCGCATTGCCGGGCTGGGCGTTCGAACTGCGCTGGAAAAAGAAGCCGAAGCCGTTGCCCCAGTTGTTGCTGCTCGCAACGGGAACGCCGGCCGTAGGCCGACGCGTCACGAACCCGCCCTGGGGCTGGTTGCTCAGCACGGCAACAAACTCGGTGCGATAGTTGGTCTCGCCGCTCAGCGGCTCGTCCGAGATGATGATCGAGGATCGCGGCAATGCCGTCGGCGCGATGCGATCGAGGACGTCTTTAGGGATCGTGATCCGGTCGAGCGCATCCTTGGCGTCGTCCCCGTTGTCGATCGTGACCGCGGTCCAGCGCAGGCCCGCGTCGTTGCGCGACATGCCTGTGAAAATGTGCGTGCCGAGCGGCTTGTCGGGATTGCGGATCGTGACCGGGACCTCGATGGTCGAATCGAACACCTCGCCCCCATCCGGCCACGGCTTGTGGGTGTTGCGCCGCACATAGAGTTTCTGCGTCGCGCGGCTGATGTAGACCGAGACCGGCTCGAGCGCGAGCTTCGCCTCGCTCGCCGCCTTGGCGGCTTCGACCTTCTTGGCCTCCGCCGCCTTGACGGCGTCCTTTGCGGCGGCGGCAGCATCGAGCTTCGACTTCGCATCGGCCTGGGCGGCGATCTGCGTCGCCAGTTCCTCGGCCTTTGCGGCGGCCATCCGCTTGCGGTCCTCGGCCCGCATCCTGGCTTGGTCCGTCTTGGCGGCGGCGAGCGCTTTGTCGGCGAACGCGAGTTCGGCATCGGCGCGGGTCTTGAGCGATTCCAGCTTACGCAAGGACGCCGTGACCGGTGCTGCCTCCCGCGCTGCCGTCGCAGCGGCCCTCTTGGCATCCTCGGCTGCCTTCGCAGCCTCCACGGCCTCGCGGGCGAGCGTCTCGGCACGCGCCGGAGCAGCCGCGATCGCCTCCGCGTCAGGCTCGAACAGCGCCGGGTGGGAAATCTCGACCGGGGCAGCGTCGATCGGCGAGATGATCACCCGCATCCCGATCCGCGTCTTGTCGAACAGCTTCTCGGCAAACCCGTAGGGCATCCGCACGCAGCCGTGCGAGGCCGCATACCCGGGCAGCGGCCCGCCGTGCAGCGCAATGCCGTTCCAGGTGATGCGCTGCATGTTCGGCATCCAGGCGTCGTCATAGAGGCTCGAGTGGTGGTCCTTGTCCTTCTCAATGACGGCGAAGACGCCGGCTGGCGTCTCGCGCCCCTTGGTCCCGGTCGACACCGGCGCGCGCAGGATCCAGTCCTCGGCGTCGTAGAAGGTGACCTGCTGGCTCTTGATCGACACGATCGCCATGATCGGCTCGCCGGCAGCGCGCGGCGCCGTCGCCTCGGTGAGTGGGGCGGGGCGCGCCTGTCTTGCCGCTGGGCGTGCCTGTCTCGCGTCGGCGGCCGCGGTCAGCGCCGTCACGGTGGCGATCGCCGCGAGCGTCGCAATGGCGAGAGAGACCCGACGCGGCATCCCCAGGGTGGATCGCGGTCTCGCATATCGATGTGCCATGCCATCGCTCCGGTTGAAACGAGTATCCGCGCCCACATCGAGCAGATCGCGATTTTCGGATCGACTAATCGCCGCCACCATCCCTGTCCCTGAGATGCCGGAAGCGACCGTCGGATCGCAATCACCAACAATAACAAATGCGTCGAAGCATGGATGGTTCGAGTGGGCGCAACATGAAATTAATCTTGATTGTTGTACGCAGGTCACACCGGCAGGCATTTGAAATGGACCGGTTACCGTCTGATTTGTTGGTGCTAACGGTCTTCGGCGGCAACCAGGATGTCGTATTTAAGCAACAACTCAAGTAAATGTTGCTCGTCCACACTCCTGTCCGGCGTCTCGCTTGAGACATTCCATCAAAATACATCGGGTGTGGCGGACTCGCTTTGCCGAGGAGTTGGGGGCAATGACAGCCTTGCAGGCCACCTGCATCGTGGGTGCCATAACACTCACGGCAATGGTTCATCAGGTTGGCGCAGGCACGCCAGGCGCGATCGTGCCGGACGCGCTGCCGAAAGCGGCTGCGAGCGCCCAGGCGCCCGCCGCACCTGCGCCCTCCGCCGCCGTGCCGGAGCAATCTGCTGGACGTGAGACACTAGTCGGAACGCAACTTGGCTCGGTGCCCGAGGCTGTTTCCGGACCGTCGTTGATGGCCAAAGCTCAAATCGGCGCCGGTTCCATCGAGACGAAGTCGGTGGACCCGGGCCACCCTGATGCCATCCAACCGGTGCCGCCGACGCGCGATGCGTCCGACAATGCCTCCAACCCAATGCCGATGACGCAGGATTTCCGATATCTCATCTATTACGTCTGGTCCGAACTGCCGCCTACCGAGAAGCCGGCGGACACCGTCTTAAGTTCACTCAAGGACACACCCGTCGGAACGCCGATCGAGGAGATCAAGCGCGCCTCCGACGCTTTCGGTCTGGACTTCAATTTCATGAAAGCGGTTGCCAAGGTCGAATCCGGTTTCGACCCCAAGCAACGCACCGGGTCGTATATCGGCCTGTTCCAACTGAGTAACGACGAGTTCAACAAATTCGGTTCGGGGCAGATTCGTAGTCCCCGCGACAATGCCGTTGCGGCCGCCTACAAGATCATTACCGAAGGCATTCTGTTCGAGTGGGTGACGCACAAGAAGCCGACCTTGAGCGATCTTTACTTGATCCACCAACAAGGCTGGGAAGGCGCCGCCGAGCACATCAGCCAACCTGATCGCATCGCCTGGAAATCCATGTGTGCCACCAGCGAAGGCATGGAGAAGGGCGAAAGATGGTGCAAACGCGCGATATGGCGGAATACCCTTCCGGCCGTCAAACACACATGGAAATCGGTGGACAAGCTGACATCGGGGGCGTTCGTCGAAATGTGGCGTGAGCGGGTTGCTCATCTCTATTCGAAATACATGGCGACCGCCGCCGCCGCACCGGCGGACGAGTAAATCCCGGTCGCATTGTTGGCAGGAGTTGCCGTACCCGGGCGAGCTAGGTCTCACCGCCGGTCCTCAGCCAGACCGGCGGAGCGCGTTTTCGGATCGGCCTTATCCTTCCCAGGCTCAGATGACCAGCGAGGAGTGCGCGCTCTGCCCCTCGGAGAAGCCGCGTGCCTTCATCCAGTCATAGGTGCGGTCGAAGAGTGCCTGGTCGTAAAAGTCGACGTGCTTGTAACGGACGAACGCGCGCAACAGCTGCGTCGGCTCAAGTGCCCCTTTGGTGTGCGCGGCGACGTGATGCGCATACTTGTAAAAGTCGGCGTTGATGAGATCGACCGCCTTGTTCTCGGCTTCGTAGTAGCGAGTTCGCTCTTCCGCGCTGAGGTTCGGCGCGATCACTTCTCCGCCGCGATAGAAGGATGCTGCAACGATGTGCGCGCCTTCTTTCAGGCCGAGGCTGATGAAGGGTTCCATCACGGTCACGGCCTTGTAGGTGCCGCTTTTAAGTCCCTCCCAGCGGGTATGCGGAAGTCCTCCGTTTATAAGCGTGACGTGCTCAGCGCCGACCGCGCTCTCCAGCATTTGAACCGTGGTGTAGTGAGAGCCCGTGAGCTCCTGCACCACGACCGGAACATCCGCAAGATCGCGCGGCACTTGCAATGCCTCGTCGAAGGTCAGGATCGCTTGCGCCGCGACGGCTGCCCGCAGCGCCGCAATATTGCCGCCGCGCTTTCCGCGCTCGAGCCGGTCAATGCTGGCCCATTCGCAGACGTTGTAGCTGTCGGCTGAGCCGCTATCGAACAGGTTCTCCTTCAGCCGGGACATGATCGGCCGTTCCGCGTGGTCCTTCTCGCGGTCGGCGTAAGTTGCCGAAAAGCTGACATCAAGGCCTGCCGCGGCGAAAAGGCCCTCTTCGATCGCGACGATCACGGGAAGGTCAAAGACAGGGTTATTCGGGGCAACCCGGATAACCGCGGGGAGGGTGCTAGCAGAAGCCATCGGGGTGTTCCTTTGTTGTTGACTCAATTTGGCGATGCGGACGCGTCTGAGCTCGTCTTTTTTGTGAGTGAAGCGGAAGATATCCCATCCTTGCGGACATATTCAGCGAATTCTTCTCGCGACATGTCGGCGGGATCGATGGCGAGCGCCGCAAGCCGCTCGGCTATGGCGGGCCTCGACAAGACGGTCGTGACGGCCCGGTTGAGGCGTTCGACAATCTCCGCCGGCGTATCCGCCGGAGCAAACAGGCCAAGCCAGAAATTGTAGTCCGAAGCCGGGAAGCCGAGTTCCAGCGAAGTCGCGACATCAGGTAACGCGGCGCTGCGCCTGCTGCCGCTCACCGCCAGTGGCAGCAACTTACCGTCGCGAATGAAGGGGAGCGCCGCGAGGATTGGAGATGAGTAAAAATCGATCCGCCCAGTCATGGTCTCCGTTAGCGCCTCGGGCGCCCCTCGGAAGGTGATGTTCTGCACCGAGAAACCCGCGCTTGTTTGGAGCCGATCCATCCATATCGTCATTGGCGATCCAATGCCAATGGTGCCGAAGGTCAGGGGTGTCGGCGTTGCCCGTGCCGTTGTGACGAGATCGCGCAGCGTGCCGATGTGTTTGGACGGAGCGATGACAAGCACGTTTGGAACAATGCCGAGTCCGGCGACCGGCTTGAAATCCTTCACCGGATCATAGCCGGCGTTGGCGATCACGTGCGGCGCGATCATTAACGCAGACGAGTGCGCCAGAAGCGTGTAGCCGTCCGGTGCTGCGGTCGCGACGGCGCGCGCTGCCAAGGCGCCGCTCGCCCCGACGCGATTCTCAAAAACAAATGGCTGGCCGATTTCCTTGGCGGCTTCCTCGAGCACGATGCGCGGCACGATATCCACCGCGCTCCCGGCTGTGAGCGGCACGATGACACGAATCGGTTTGTCAGGCCATTCACCCGCGTGAACGTGGCCCAACACACAGGAGCTCATCAAAGCTACACTCGCGAAACGAATTGCTGCGCGACCCAAGCCAACAGATTTCATCAACAAGCTCCGCCACGACCGGCCAAGCGCAAACTTATTGGGAGCGGCTTCGGGTGCAAGAGTGCCGTGAAAGAAAAGGCAAAACGTCTTTCGAGCGCCTCGGCCAGGTTCCATACCTTTTATTGTTTGGCAAAACCACAGAAGATCATTTCGGCGACAGCACCAAATCGGCGGATCCGTAGCTCCTTCCGGGCGATCAGGTCACGTGCGCTCCCTGCCCTTCGGCGGCACCGACCGGCTCTGCGTCGGAATCGGCCCCTTCCGCGACCGGTCCGGCTGCTGGGTGGCTCATGCTGGGCATATCTGGCACGATCGGCGCTTCGATTAGGGAGGGCAAGATTCGAATTTCCTCATCAGAATCCGAAATTCTGTCCCACTCCAATAAATCCAACATGCGACGGGCAGCAATCAAAGGAACCCGAAAGGCCGGGCATTTCGCCGGGTGGAGGCGATGGCTGCACTTACCTTGGGGATCATCGACCTTAAGGTCGCCATGCGCGAGTTCATCGCGTAGGCCGCATTCTGGACAGGTGACAATGAGCTCGGCCATGAGTCTACTGAGAGCCGCCCTGTACCACAGACTCCGATGTGGGCTGTTTGGTTCCGGTGCTCGCGCGTAAATTCGTAGCTGCGGCGCACAGCGATCGTAGTACCCGGCCACAATTCTTGGCCCACGGCGGTTTTGAGTTCGGTGTCCGACAATTGTGACACGCCGGGCACTGGTCCGCTTGTTTTGCGGCGAGCTCAGCCAGATGCCGTTGGAAACGAGATTTTACATTGGCTCGATCTTCGCCCGCCTGGCGTATTCGCGCCAGTGCTCCATGTCTTCGATGATCAGTGCGCGGGTGCTTTCCGGCGAGGAGATGAAGACCTCGGATCCGATACTGGCAAAAAACTTTTTTGTCTCGTCCATCTGCAACACGGCTTCAAACCATCTCGCGAGTTGATCGCGGACAGGTTTCGGGGTTGCGGCAGCAACTTGAATGGACCACCATACAGCGAAATCGATATCGCCAAATCCAAGCTCGGCCATCGCTGGGATATCGGGGGTCGCCGCCGAGCGCTTTGCCGTGCTGACGGCCAAGGCGCGAATCCGACCGCTGTGGATGCCTCCTATCGTAAACGGCGGATCGGTCATGGCCATATCGACCTCTCCCGAGGAGAGATCATTCATCGCATCATTGATCCCTTTGTAGTTGATTTGCAGCGGCTGCACACCGGCTGCGGCTTTATAAAGCTCCGCAAAGACGGTTCCCATATTTGTAGAAGTCGCATAAGAGGCTTTGCTTCCTTTGGTCTTGAGATAAGACGTCAATTCGGACACGGATCGAGCCGGGCTGTTTGCGCCAACACTCATGTACCAGCCCTGTTTCAAAAGCGTTCCGATGTAATCGAAGTCATTCAGCGGATCGACTGGTGAATGCTTCAAAACAAATCGGACGGCCGCCAGTCCACTTCCTCCCGCCAGCATAACGGTGTGCCCATCGGGTTTCGATTTGGCGACTTCGGCGGCGGCAAGGTATCCCTGCAATCCTGGCCGGTTTTCCACGATCACCGGTTTTCCCACGAGCGGGCGCAGTTTTTCGGCCACGAACCGGTACGTGACGTCTGCGCCGCTTCCAGCCGGAAACCCACAGATCAGCTTGATCTCCCGCGACGGATACTCCTCGGCGCAGGCCGGTTGAACGATCCAGGCGCTCGCCAAGCAGAGCGCCGTCAGGGCAATACTGGTTCGCATGAGGGTCTCGATAACCGTCGATAACTCAGCCGCAGCTCATCGATTTGAAGTTCAACGCGTCAGGCGCGAAGGTCGGCGTTGGAAATGTCCAACCCCATAAGCCCTCCGGCCCAAACGTTCGCGTAGAGCTGTGAATTGTTGGAGACGTGGCCGGTTACGGCAAGGATATCATTTAAATACTGTCCGAACGGGACGCTCTCATATATTCCTGATGCGCCGCATGCCTTGTAGATGGCCGTCGCGAGTTCCGCAGCGCGAAACGTCGCCGAGCTTGTCTGGTAACGAAACATCTGCCGTTCATTGAGCGACAGACTTCCGCCTGCCGCAATGGCTTTCATAAGCCTTCCGAGGTTGCGGTAGCAGTTGCCCTTCACCTCATCCACCATTGCGATTGCATTGGCGACTGCCTGCGCGGCAACCGGATCCTCGGCGGTTTTCTGACCGCGCAGCGAGACCCGCGTTCGAGCGACCTCACAAAATGCTTCGGCCATGCCTTTCAACGCGCCCAATGGGACCGGCGAAGTCGTCACGCGCCCCAGCACCTGCCAGAACGGCAACTGATACAAGATCCCGGGGTTGACCAGTTTGCCCGGGCGTCATACCCGCATTCACCAATTTGAACTGGAGGGTTCTGTGCTCAGGCACAAACTGATCGCGAATGACGATGTTATGACTCCCAGTGCCCCGCATCCCGTGCACGTCCCAGTTATCCTCGATATCGAATTGGGAGCGGGCGACGAGGAACGCGCGAAAGTCCCCTGTGCGCATTCGGTCGGCCGTGGGGCTGGGCGGCTCATCGTATACGGCACCCCCGACCAGCGCGTAGTCGCAGAGGTGTACCCCACTGGCAAATTTCCAGACCCCGGAAAGCTGAAAGCCTCCGTCGACGCGAGTTACAGGGTTCGGTGCGTAAGGCGAAGACAGCAGCGCCCTCGGATTGGTGCCCCACACTTCGTTCTGGGCAACGTCATTGAAGTGAGAGAGGTGAAACGCGTGAATTCCCAGCACCCCGGTGACCCAAGCGACCGATGCGTCGCCCTCAGCAAGTGTCGAAATCGTCTCGAGCCACTCCATTGGACTGGTTTCGCCGCCGCCAAACCGCCGCGGCTGCAGCATGCGGAAAAACTCGCATTCATGGATTAGCTCTGCGGTTTCGTCGAGAAGGCGGTTGGCTGACCACTGTTTTCGCGCACGCTGCCGCAGAACCGGAACCAGTTCGTTGGCGCGCTGGACGTAAAGCGACTTGCTGAAGTCGCCAAGCGCGAAGTCCATAACACGCGTGTCTAGCTGTATCATGACGGACGTTCCCTCGATGGCGCTGGATTATTGTGGATCCAAGCGACAAAGGAATGCAGAAGCCCTGCCTTCAGGCAAACGATAATTTGTAAGGCACTGCATGAGCGCCAGGAATGTTGCGGGTCGGCGGGTTTTCTCGACATGGGTCCCGGCGCCTGCGGCAGGCCCGCCACAAGAGGCACCGATGTCGGAGGAGGGCTCATCAGCCGCAAAGATGCTGTCGTGCCAGTCACGGGTTTGCTGTTTGAAATCCCAGACCCGTCGTGCATGAATACCGGCGATGACAGATTTCCTGTTTCCGGACCAAAAGCTTTTGCCGCCAATGTCCGCACTGCGCGCATTCGAAGCGGCCGCGCGGCTCGGCAGCTTTACGATCGCTGCGGAGGAACTTGGGCTAACTCAGGGAGCTGTCAGCAGACAGATCAAATTGCTCGAGGACCTGCTGCAGGTGCAGCTTTTCAACCGCACACACCACCGCGTGATCCTGACAGATGCCGGACGCTATTACGCAAATCATGTGGGCTCTATCCTCGGTCGTGTGATGGCGGCAAGTCATCAGGCGTCCGCGTTCGGTATATCGACGGCAAAACTCAATATCGGAATAATTCCGGCGTTCGGCTCGCGTTGGATCGTTCCCAAGTTGCCGGAATTCCTGGCTGAGCATCCACGAATTCAGCTGCGGATCAGGGCTATTGCTCCTGACATGCCGCTAAACGAGGCGGAGCTGGATGCCGCTCTCCTTGTTGGACGTGGGCCGTGGGCCAACACCGTCGTGCACCGTCTCGCAGGGGAAGAGCTGATAGCTGTAGCGACACCGGCTTGGATCAAACGTTATGCGGTCAAATCGCCTCAGGATCTGATCGGCCCACCATTGTTGACGCATTCCCCACGACCCGATCTTTGGAGCCGCTGGTTTGCGCTCAATGCAGTCGACGCTCATGCGGCCGTTCCGGCACAGCTGACGTTGGAGCAGATCAGCATGATCGTGGAAGCAGCGCTCGTCGAATTGGGAGCTGCCCTGCTGCCGAGACTTCTCATCCGGCGCGAACTGGAGGGCGGAGAGCTCATCGTTTTACCGGGAGAGCCGCTACAAGTCAGTGATGGGTTCTTCTTCATCTACGCTCGCCACCGGGAAGACTATCCACCACTTGTCGCGTTTCGCGATTGGTTGTTAAGTAACTTTCATACCTGACCTCGTGCCGAGCCGAGCCCCCCGACTGAGATTGCCGACTGCACGCGCGGCCGTTCTGTGAAACAATCCCCAAAACACAGGGAGGACGTCAACGTGAACTCGACTGTATCGCGCCTGATTGCGGCGTGCCTCAGTTTGCTCGCATCGCTGCTGGCAGCTGCGCCAGCGGCCGCGCAGCAGACCGCGGGCGATAAATATCCAAACAAGCCGATTCATCTGATCGTCGGGTTCGCGGCGGGGGGCGGCAATGATATCATCGCGCGGATCGTCGGACAGAAACTGCAGGACAGCCTGGGCCAGACCGTTATCGTGGAGAACCGCGTCGGCGCGGGTGGGCGCCTCTCGGCCGAGTACGTCGCCGCGCAGCCGCCCGACGGTTACACACTCCTGGTGGGCGCCAGCGGCGCCATGGCGGTCAGCCCGGCGGTCGTAGCCGGCGTGCCCTACGTGACGCTGCGCGATTTCGCGCCAATCTCCATGATCGCTTCGTTTCCCTTGATCATGGTGGTGGGAGCCGATCACCCGGCCAAATCGGTCAAGGAGCTGGTTGCCTGGGCAAAGGCAAACCCGGACAAAGCCAATTACGCCACATCATCGACGGCCTTCACGCTGGCCACCGAGCTGTTCAAGCTCAAGTCCGGCGCGCCGATGGTACCGATCCCTTATCGGAGCAGCAACGAGTCGGTGGTGAGCGTGATGGCGGGGCAGTCCACCCTGACCATCGCCGATCCCCCGCCAACGGCGCCGCAAGTCACATCCGGCAAGGTACGAGGGCTTGCTGTCACAGCGGCGGAGCGCCTCGATGATCTGCCCGACGTGCCGACCATGGATGAGCAAGGCTATCCCGATGTCCACGTGCAGCTGTGGAGCGGCATCTTTGCTCCGGCCAAAACGCCACCGGCCGTGATCAAGACGCTCGAGACCGAGCTCCAGCGCATCATGCAGATGCCCGACGTGAAGGAGCGCTTCAAAGCCATGGCCACGCGAACTGTCGGCAGCAGCGCGGCGGACTTCGCCAAGGTGATCGAGGCCGAGACGCACATGTGGGCCAATGTGGCGAAGGAGGCGAACCTCAAGTTCGAACAGTAAGATCGGACCTCACGGCTCTGAGTCGGCCACGGGAAGAAACACATGACGTCGGCATCATCGCGCCTGATCGCGGCGAGCTTGACTTTGATCGCATCGCTGCTGGCGGCCGCGCCAACAGCCGCGCAGCAGACCGCGTTCGACAAATATCCGAGCAAGCCGATTCATCTGATCGTGGGATTCGCGGCGGGCGGCGGCAACGATATCATCGCGCGGATCGTCGGACAGAAACTGCAGGACAGCCTGGGCCAGACCGTCATCGTGGAGAACCGCGTCGGCGCGGGTGGGCGCCTCTCGGCCGAGTACGTCGCCGCTCAGCCGCCCGACGGCTACACGCTCCTGGTCGGTGCGAGCGGCGCCATGGCGATCAGCCCGGCCGTGGTCGCCGGCGTGCCTTACGCGACCTTGCGCGACTTCGCGCCGATCTCAATGATTGCTTCGTTCCCGTTGATCATGGTGGTCAATCCCGATCATCCGGCGAAGTCCGTCAAGGAGCTGGTCGCATGGGCAAAAGCGAACCCGGACAAAGCGAACTACGCCACATCGTCGACCGCGTTCACGCTGGCCACGGAGCTGTTCAAGCTCAAGTCCGGCGCACCGATGGTTCCAATCCCCTATCGCAGCGGCAATGAGTCGGTGGTCAGCGTTATGGCAGGGCAATCGACGATGACGATCGCCGATCCGCCGCCGACCACGCCGCAGGTGAAGGCCGGCAAGCTACGCGCACTCGCCATCACGGCAGGGCAACGCCTCGATGACCTGCCCGACGTGCCGACCATGGATGAGCAGGGCTATCCGGAGGTGCACGTTAAACTGTGGAGCGGCGTCTTTGCGCCGACCAAGACGCCGCCGGGCGTGATCAAGACGCTCGAGACCGAGCTGCAGCGCATCATGCAGATGCCCGACGTGCAGGAGCGCTTCAAAGCCATGGCCACCGGCACCGTCGGCAGCGGAGCGGCGGAGTTTGCCAAGGTGATCGAAGCCGAGACACGGATGTGGGCCGAGGTCGCCAAAGGGGCGAACCTCAAGTTCGAGCAGTAAGCGCTCAAGCAATGACCGCCTGGAACAAGAGGGCGCCGGCTATGGCGAAGACGCTCAAGACCGGGCTGTAGATTTTTCGGCCAAGCCTGCAATTAAAATGAACTCTGACTGCAATTTATCTAACCCCAATTCATCTCAAAGTTGTTGTACGTAGATGGGCATTCCCCGTGTTTGCCGCCATCATCAAACAAACATCTCGGGCGCGATGCCTCGTCTACGCGAAACCGTGGCTACCGTACAGACGTCACGATCAGTTCGCTCGACGATGTCAGAAACCGCCTGCGTGCGGTACGTGTGGTGAGATTGGCCTCTCCAAGACGCATGCGGCGTGGCGCGCGTCTACCACACGGAGGAGAGACGTGCCGCCACGGCGGTACGTCTCCTTCTTTTTTCTTTCCGGCAAGGTGTAGGAATCGCAGTGTTGGTACTGACGCGGATGTGGGCTGACCTCGCTAAGGCGGCGAACCTCAAGTTCGAGCAGTAAGCGCCTCACTCCCTGCACGACCTACCTCGATTTGATGTACTCCCCGACTTGCTCCGCTGGAATCGGTGTTCCCAACAGGAAACCTTGGACCTCGCCGCATTGAAGCCCACGCAAGATTTCCAGCTGCTGTGCTGTCTCAACCCCCTCGGCTACGACCGTCAGCCCAACATTTGCTGCCAGCGCCAGAATCGTCCTGATGAGCGATAGAGCCTTCGGATCGGTTCCCATATTTTGCACGAATGACTTGTCGATCTTGAGCTTTTCGAATGGGAACGAACGCACGTGGTTCAAGCTCGAGTAACCAGTCCCGAAGTCGTCCAATGTGATATGCACTCCCGCATCCCTGAGCCTGCGCAATATGCCGAGCGCCATCACGGTGTTCGTGAGCAGTGTTTCGGTGACCTCCAGTTCCAGCCGATCTGGCGGCAGCCCGGATCGACGCAGGATGTCCTGAATTTCCACTGGCAATTGGGGACCGCGAAATTGGACCGGTGACAGATTCACTGCGACCCGGATCGGCATGGCCCACGATGTAGCCATGGTGCAGGCTTGCTCGAGCACCCACCGCCCCAGGGGCACGATCAACCCCGTATCTTCGGCGATCGGGATAAACCGCGTTGGCATGATCTCACCCAACGTGGGATGGTCCCATCGCAGTAACACTTCAAATCCCACGAGCGCTCCGGTGGAGCACGTGAACTGCGGTTGAAAGACAAGTTTGATCTGCTCCGTACCGATTGCCCGCCGTAAATCAGATTGGAGCGCCAGGCGAGCTCTGATCCGTTCGGTCATCTCCGCCTCAAAGAAGCGGAAAACCGACCCTCCCTCGGCCTTGGCACTATAAAGCGCAGTGTCAGCGTTCTGTACGAGCGCACCAGCGCTGAGGCCGTCGTCGGGGTACAAAGCAATACCGATGCTGATGCCGATGTCGATCTGCTGACCTTCAAGCTCGAACGGTTGCGAAACAACTCCGATCAGACGTTGCGCGAGGCCAGCCGCATCAGCCGGATGCTTGACGTCGATCTGCATGATCATGAATTCATCGCCGCCAACCCTGGCAACGGTATCGACGGCTCGCACGGCATGCTGAAGACGTGCCGCGACCAGGGCGATGACGCGATCGCCCTTGTCGTGCCCGAACGTGTCGTTGATCATGGTGAACCGATCAAGATCCAACGCCAAGACCGCGAGCGAGCCCCCTTTGCGTTCGGTGTATTGGATCGCCCGTGTCAGCCGGTCGGCCAGCAAGGTACGGTTGGCCAACCCGGTGAGGCTGTCATGATAGGCCAGATACTCGATACGGGCGGCTGCTTCCTTCCGCTCGGTGATGTCACGCGTTACCTTGGCAAAGCCGATCAGGATGCCGCTGCCATCCCGGATCGGCTCAACAACCACGTTTGCCCAGAATTGCGATCCGTCTTTACGGACGAGCCAACCCTCCTGCTCGAACCGTCCTTCACGCAGGGCAACCTCCAGCACGCGTGCCGGCTCGCCTGCATCGATATCTTCCGGCTTATAGAACTTTGAGAAGTGATGCCCGATGATCTCTGCTTCTGCGTAGCCGTTGATGCGCTCGGCACCTGGGTTCCAATTTGACACAAGGCCATCCGGATCCAGCATGTAAATGGCGTGATCAGTCAGGCTCTGGACGAGAAGACGAAACATCTGGTCGCGATCACGCGGCGACCCGCCATCGGGCACGTCGGACATTGGATTTTCACACCACACACACACTGTTTTCGATGGCCAAGTGGACCGAAGGTCCTCCCGGAATGGACGTTTTTGTTCTATTTCCAATAGGTACTCTGGTAAATTCTCCTCGATCGCATAAGTTGGTTCTGAGGTATGCAATTACGCCAATTCTACACAAGGAAAATCTCGGGCCTTCGACAATCATTTGGATACTCTCGCTGCGCCTGGGGAACACTGTGGGGGCTCATCGTGCTCAACACCGAGCTGTGCGCATGACGTCAGGGACGGACTTCATCTTGTCGGCGTTGGTCGAGGAGGGCCTCGATCATCTGTTCATGGTGCCGGGCGGGCTCGTCGATCCCATGCTGCCGGCGCTCGCTCGCGAGCCGCGTCTTCGGCCGATCGTCGCCGCCCAGGAAGGCGGTGCCGCCTACATGGCCGACGGCTACGCGCGCGCCACGGGCCGGTTCGGGGCCGCGCTCGGCATCGGCGGGCCGGGGCTTTGCAACATGGTGACCGCGGTCGCGGCGGCCAAGACCGATGCCTCACCGGTGCTGGTTCTCAGCGGCGAAGTGCCGGTGGATATGGAGGGTCTCGGCGCGTTCCAGGATGCGAGCCAGGCGACCCTCGACGATACCGCGGTCATGAAGCCGCTGACGCGTCTGTCGATGACGGTGTCGGACACGCGCAATCTGGATCACTGGCTGCGCCATGCATTGACGGCGATGTGGCGTGAGCCGAGCGGGCCGGTGCATCTGTCGTTGACCCAGGACGCGTTGCTCGGTCAAACCGCTGCGCGCCACGTGCCGATCGCCGGCTATTTCCCCGCGATGAAACCGCTCAGCCGCACGGCTGCCCTGGCTGCGCTCGACCAGCTTGCCGACGCGCGTTCGCGACGCGTCCGCATCGCTTTCCTGGTTGGCGCCGGGGTCGAGCATGACCAGGCGGCGGCGCGCCTGCGCGCCGTTGCCGAACGCTGGTCGATCCCGGTCGCGACGACCTTGCGTGCCAAGGGGGTGCTGCCGGAAGACCACCCACTGTCGCTTGGTGTGTTCGGCTACGCCGGAACGCGACACGCGACCAGCGCGATCCTCGATGACGCGCTCGACGTGCTTCTGGTGCTCGGCTCGGGGCTGAACGAGCGCGACAGCATGCACTGGACCTTGCGCCAGCGCTCGCGTGCGCTGATGTTGCAGGTCAACACCAACATGGACGAATTGACCATGCACGGCACTGCCGGTCACGCGGTGCTGGGCAGTTGCCATGCATTCCTCGACCTGATGGACGAGCGTGCCGATCATATTGGCAAGACGCTCGACGCCGGCCGCGAACAACGGCACGCCTGGATCGAGCAGATCAAATCGGGGCCGCGGCTCTATGACGTGGACAATTGCGCGAGCCGCGAAGTGCCAATTCATCCGGCCGCCGCCATCACGACGTTGCGAAAGGTCTATCCGCGCGACGGCATCGTGCTGGTGGATTCCGGTGCGCACCGCGCGTTCGCGGGACATTATTGGAGCGCCTACGCGCCGCGCACCTATATCTCGGCAACCAATCTCGGGCCCATGGGTTGGGCGATCGCTGCCGCAGTGGGCGTCCAATGCGCGCGGCCGGACCGCCGCGTGGCCGTCTTCACCGGTGACGGCTGCATGCACATGCACGGGATCGAAGTCCAGACGGCGGCGCGCTATGGGCTGCCGATCATCTATGTGGTGCTCAACAACGGCGCGCTCGGCAATGTCTGGCTCCGCGCCCACACCGAGGGTCCGCTGCCGGCCGAGCTCACCACCGTTCCCGATCACGACTGGGCAGGTTTTGGCCGCTCGCTCGGCGCCCAAGGCTTTACGGTGCGCGACCCTGAGGAGCTCGAGGCCACCTACCGACGCGCGCTGGCCACCAACGCAACGGTGGTGATCGACGTCAAGACCAACAAGAACAGTCCCACGCCGGTCTACGACTTCAAAGCCGGCGCGCGCGCCTGGTCGTATCACGAGTAGGCCGTCATGACCGAGCTGGAGATGGATCCGCGCAAACTGTCGCCTGCGGCGCGGGCGCTCTATGCGGAGATGGCGGCGCGGCGCAACGCCCGCGGCGAGCATTTCGGCGGCCCCTATCTGGCACTGCTCAATCATCCCGAGCTCGCTCGCCGCATCGAGGAGCTGGGTTTTTTCTTGAAGTTCGAGGGCGTTCTGCCGCGACCGGTCTATCAATTCATCGTGCTGTCGATCGCACGCGCAACTGGCGCCGATTATGAGTGGCACGACCATGTGCAGCATGCGTTGGCAGCAGGGCTTTCTCAGGCGCTGATCGCCGGTATCGCCGACGGCAGCGGCGCTCTGCCACCGCCATATGATCTCGTCCGCGAGATCCTCGCCAAGACGACGCGATGGCAGGCCGTGCCCGACGCCCTGCAGGCCCGCGCCGTCGCCCAATGGGGCCGGCAGGGGCTGATCGAGATCGTCGTGGTCTCCGGGTTCTATCAGATGTTCGCCGCCATCAATCAAGGCTTCGACATCCGTCCGCCGCCTGGAACTTGACGCCTGAGCCAGATTCGCCGCCGGCCTAGGCCTCAGCGATATCCACCTACCGCTTGGCCGACCGAAAATCCCACATTTGACTCATTGTACGGCCATCCAGTTCTCGGGGACGGCGGTGGGGAATTTGCTGTCCCGACCGGGCAAATTTGCCGCCGAATCTGGGGGACAGCCGATGGTTGACCGACTGTGGTCCGTCGTGTGGACGCTGAGCATTATTTTTTGTCTCGCCGTAGCCGGCGCCCAGGCCCAAACCGCGCCGTCATCTGCGTCGCCCAACCAGGATACGGCACCGCCGGCGGGTTCCCCTCCGGCTCCCCAAGCCACCGCACAGCCGGCCAAGCCGCCGGCCCCTGCGCTCAACACAGCCGACATCGTCGCGCGTGCCAACAAGAGCGTCGGTGTCGACATCCAGAAGCGGATCGGGGGTTGGCAACAGGAGCTTTCCGGCATCGAGACCAACCTGCAGAAGCCGCATTTGCGCTATTCGGATCTCAACGACTTTCGTGACGATCTGCAGCGCGTGCGCGGCGAGATCGCAGAATTCCGCGATCATCTTGAACCAGCGCTCGCGGCTGCAAAGGACCAGTTGGGGTTGCTTGGAGCGGCGCCCGCGGCTGGTCAACCGCCCGAGCCGGACGACGTCGCGCAAACGCGGACCGAGCGGACCTACTATCTGGGAGTGTTGAACGCAGGGCAGACTGCGATCAACTCCGAAAGTCTGCGGATCAACAACCTGATTGATACCATTCAGGACATCCGCCGAAAGAATTTCACAACGCGCCTGCTGCAGCCGGTTCCCGGCATCTACTCGTCGCAGACCTGGTCGCGGGTGCCCGACTACGTACCGCTTGCGACCCAACGTATACGCTACATCATGACGGGTTGGTGGAGCACCCTCACCGATCAGGACGACGTATTGCTCGCCATGTCCGAAGCCGGACTGCTCCTGCTCGTGCTCTCCGCAGTTGCGGTATATGGGGCGTGGCGCTTGCGCAATCGGCGAGCGCAAGAAGAACAGCCCTTCTGGCGGCGGGCCGCGGTTACGGGCGCTATCGTGCTGCTGTGGACATTGCCGGTCGTGGTGCCGATCGCTTTCATTTATGCGCTCGTTGCCGATACGCATGAATTGCCGGAGCGCGTCGATTGGATTCTGTACTCGACCGCGCAATCAACCATCATCGTTCTTGCAGTCAGCATCCTTGTCATCAGCGCCTTCGCGCCGCGGATGCCGCATTGGCGACTGATCCCCGTGTCTGACCGTACCGCGCGTCGCATGTGCGGGCTGCTTCTGGCGCTTGCGGGCGTGTACGGTGTCAGCACATTGCTCTACATGGTGACGCGCGTCGCGCAGGCCCCGTTCGCGCTGACGATTGCAGTTGCGCTTCTGTCGTGCCTGCTTGTGGCCGCGATCATCGCGTCCATCCTGCTCACGCCGTTGGAGGCGAAACACCAGGATCGAACCCTCTCACCGCGCCTGCTCGCCGTGTTGCGGGCCCCGGTTTGGATTGCAGTCATCGCGATCGTCATATCCGCGCTTGCCGGATACTTGGCGCTGGCCCAATTTCTGGCCCAACAAGTCGTCGTAACGGGTTCCATCCTGGCCTTCGCCTACCTTCTCCTGCTTTGGGTCGATGGGCTGATGCAGGGTTTTTGCGACGACCGCGCCGCGACCGGCCACTGGCTCAAGGAAAAATTTGGTGAAAATCAGCGGCGGCGCGAACAGCTGGCTCTGCCGCTCGGCCTATTCCTCAAGGCGGTTGTGATCATAGCGTCCGTGCCACTCATCTTGCTGCAGTGGGGTTACACCTGGCCGGACGTTTACGACTGGTACACGCAGCTCTTCTTCGGTTTCCGCGTCGGCAGCACGCAAGTCTCAATTGCAATTCTACTCGCCTCCGTAATCGTGTTCGGGCTGGCCTACGGCGCGGCGCGACTGTTCCAGGGCTGGCTCGATGAGCGGGTCCTCAAGCCGGCGGGTATTTCGGGCGGACTACGCAATTCAATTCGCGTCGGCGTGGGCTACGTCGGGGTCGTCATCGCAGCGCTTGCGGCCTTCTCTTACGCCGGCTTCAACCTCTCCAATCTCGCCATACTGGCCGGCGCATTCTCCGTCGGTATCGGTTTTGGCCTGCAGAGTGTAGTCAACAACTTCGTGTCCGGCCTGATCCTGCTGGCGGAGCGGCCCATCAAGGTCGGTGATCTGGTCGTCGTCGGCGGCGAGGAAGGCTATGTGCGCAAAATCAGCGTTCGTTCGACCGAAGTCGAGACGTTCGAACGGGCAAGCGTCATGATTCCCAACTCCTACTTCATTACGGAGAAGGTGAAGAATTGGACCTTGCGCGACAACATGCGCCGCATCGCGATCCCGGTGACGGTGGCGCATGGCTCCGATCCGCGGGCGGTCAAAGCGATCCTGCTCAAGGTCGCGCAAGACCATCCCAGTGTCCTCACGCTGCCTGCTCCGTCCTATGATTTTGAAGACTTTGGCGTCAACGGCCTCACGTTCAAACTCTTCGCGTTTATCGATCTGCGCGCGGGCGGCAACATAGCCGCCGATCTGCGGATCGCCATTTTGGAAGCCTTCCAGGAGAACGGAATATTGATCCCGTCCCGACAGGCCGAGGTCACGCTGCAAACCATCGATCTGCTGCGTGAGACGGCACAATATCTCTCACATGACTCGCATAAGACGCGTGCCGAAACGAGAAAACCGACCGCAGAGCTATTTGCCAACCTGTCCAGGAAGTCAGCGAATCTCGTCAGCTCTTAATCCAGCAGGTTTGACGAATAGCGCCACGGAGCGCAGCGAAACCTGAGCTCCCCGCAAGCGGAGAGCAGTGGCAAAAAACAGTGTCGGCCGACTTCTCCAAATCGAGGACAATCGGCTAGCGCATCGGCGTGGTCTCGGCCGGCACGATGGTGTGCTCTGTTTCGACAGCGGCAATCAGCTCGCGGAGGTAGCGAGCCGCTTCCTTGCCTTTTAGTGCTCGCTCCCACAGTTCGTTCATGACTTTCTGATGCTGCGCAACTGCGTTATCGCTCGACGTGATCATGGCGACGCCAAACCGGATGTTCGGCTGTTCGTCAAGCCGGAAAGGACTGATCGCCAAGACTTGTCGTTCGGCCGATCGAAATATCTGAAACCCAACATGCGGCAGCGTATCCGTGGCGACGCCGATTTGCACTCCAATCGGTTCGGCTTCCGCGATCCGGGCGAGATGCTCTATCTCCATCCTGGCTCGGCGGCGCCTCTCTGCGAGAGCGTCGGGAGATAGCCGGACCTTTCCTATCAAGCCCAATCGGAGCACGCGCTCCACGTCCAATGCCGAAATGACATTGACGATTGTGGGGCGTCGTTGCTCGTAGCTTCGCCGACGCTGCACGAGAATTTCGAGGATCCGTTTGACATCGTGGTCGAACGTGGGCTCGGGCCTACTTGGTTCCGAAGCAGTCTCACGCAGCAATTCTGGAAGATGGGTAAGAAAGTTATTGGACGCCAGAAGATAGGTAAACGGGCCCGAAACCGCGACAATACGATCAGCTTTCTCTTCGAGTTGCCAGACGCGCTCGAAATAGGTGACCGCCGACGAGATGTATTCAATCTCAACGCCGAGCAGAGTCGGCAAGGAGACCCCCAACAGCTCCGCCAAGCTGAGCAGAGTTTCAATTTTGACGACTTCGCCTTTTTCGAACCGGTAGAGCGCCGTTCGCGAGATCCCGATCTTTGTCGCGATCTCGTCGACATTCATGCCAGATTGGAGGCGGAACACGCGAAGACGCTGTCCGATCTCGTCATATCGCAATGACAAGGACGTTCCTCTGCGGTGATTTGTTTGAGAATAGCGATACTCAGTGCCGGACTCACGTTTCTGGCGCTGCCTCGGGTTCGCCTGCAGCTCGGCAGTACTTGGTCGCGAGGTCCAAAAAAGCACGTACCTTAGCCGACAGATAAAGACGGTGCGGGTAGATCGCGTTGATCGCGCGCTCCGAACCACTGAATTCTGAGAGGACGGGAACGAGTTGGCCCTTCTTTGCTTCATCTGCCACGGCAAAATCGGGAGCTTGGATCAATCCCTGCCCATGCAGGGCAGCCATTTTCAGTGTATCCATGCTATTCGACTCTATATTGCCTGATATGCGAATGGTCTCTTCATTGCCTTCGCGCGCAAACCGCCACTCATCACCCCAAGGTGAAAACGAATACCTCAGACAATTGTGCTCTGTGAGATCGCCGGGCTCTCGCGGCGAACCATGAACTTGGAAATAGGCCGGCGACCCCCAAACCCGAACACGAAACGATCCTATGCGCCGAATGATCAGGCTGGAATCCGGAATTGGTAGCAGCCTGATAGCTACGTCGATGCCCTCTTCGACCATATCAACCATTCGGTCGCTCATGATCACGTTCAATCGCACGTCTCGATAGAGAGAGGTAAATTCGGCGATGACCGGTGCCATCAGCTGCGGAATTGCCACAGAAACGTTGACGCGAAGCGTTCCGCGCGGGGCTGATTGAAGAGCCTGCACGACGTCGGTGGCCTCATCCACGTCAGCAAGTATCTGCAGGCAGCGTTCGTAATAGGCCTTGCCGACCTCGGTCAGATTTATCTTCCGGGTCGTGCGGTTGAGCAGGCGGGCACCGAGCTGTTGCTCAAGATCCTGAATGTGAGCGGTTACAGTACTCGGCGACATACCAAGCTTACGGCTGGCAGCTGAAAACCCTTGGGCCTCCACCACCTTCACGAAGGTGGCGATCTCTAGCAAGCGGTCCACCGATCTTCTCCGTTTCGCCGAGTACGCGGTCGCGGATTAATGGCGCGATCGACATAAGCTCGAAAGCAAGAGCATCCAATAATGTGTAAGCATAACCGACAACCTTCGTCGCTCCAGTTTTCCGAAAAATGTTGTCGGCAATGGCCGTATTAACGCGCGCCTCCCGGCGATCTATCCAAATACTCCTCAAACAGGAGTTGTTCAATGATTCCCAAAACCGCAATGGTGCTTGCCACCGCCATCGTCCTGGGTTCAACCTTGACGGTCAATGCATATATCGCCGATGTAAATACGGGATTGCCGACCGAAATTTACTATGGGCCAGTCTGCGAGCACGCACGCCAAGGGTTGCCGGTCCGCGAGGAGACTCGAAAAAAATCCGGGTGCGCGGCCCGAGCTTCTGCCAATCCAGCAATGTCGGCTAATCGCGGACCCGTTGTTCGACAGCTCGAAAATCGTCCCGCGGCAGCGCCGGCGCTTATCAACGACAAGCACGCGCCTTGGTGATCGTCGTCCGGTGCGATGCCCCTGGTTCGGCGGCTAATCGACGCCTTTGGCCGCGACCGAAGCCGTCTCCAGATCTGCGTGCGGATCGATCTCGCCTGGGCGTGGCATGGTGAAGAATTCATCCACCACGCAATAATCCATATAGCCGAGGCGAGCGATCGGCCGCATGCGGGTGATGTCGACCATGCCATCGACGATGACCGCATCGTCGATATAGATGCCGACCACTTCGCCGATCACCAGCGATGAGCGGTTGGGTTTGGTATCGGAACCAATCAACTCCACGGTCTTGTAGTATTTGCACTCGATCGCGACGGGCGACGCCGCGACGCGTGGCGGCTTGACAGCCCGCGACGACACCATCTCGAGGCCGATCGTTTCGGGCTCGCTGATGCCGTCCGGAAATTCCGCCGAGCTCGCGTTCATCTGCTCGCGCAGATCCCAAGTCGCGAGGTTGAAGACAAATTCGCCGGTCGCCTCGGCATTGGTCTGGGAATGCTTGCGGGGCGCGCTGGCGAAGATGACCCACGGCGGATAGCCGGAAATCAAATTGAAGAAGCTGTAAGGCGCAAGATTGACCACGCCGTCCGGCGAGATCGTCGAGATCCAGCCGATCGGCCGCGGGACGACCAGGGCAGTGACCGGGCTGTGCCGGAGTCCATGCTTTTCGCGGCGAGGGTCGTAATACATCTACACCACACCTTCCTGGCGCAGATTGGCGATCTCCTCATCTGACAAGCCGAGTTCGTGCAGCACCTCGTCGCTGTGCTGGCCAAGCAGCGGCGGCGCCCGTTCGTAGGCGGGTTTGGCGCGCGCGAACTTCAACGGGCTCGCGACCAGCGGCACGTGGCCGGCGGTTGGATGATCGAGCTCGATCTGCATTTGCCGATGCTTGATCTGCGGATCCTCGAAGACTTCCGCAATCGAGTTGATCGGGCCGCAAGGGACGCCGGCGCGCTCCATGGCGGCGACGAGATCCGCGCGCGACCAGGTCGCGAAGATGCTGGCAATCAGCGGGATCAGCTCATCCTTGTGCCGCACCCGATCCGGATTCTTGGCAAAGCGCGGGTCGCGTCCGACTTCCGGACGGCCGACGGCGTCGCACATCTTTGCAAACTGGCCGTCGTTGCCGACCGCCAGCACGACATCCCCATCGCTGCAACTGAAGACGTCCTGAGGCATGATGTTGGGATGACGATTGCCTTGCCGGCGCGGCGTGCGGCCGGTCATCAGATAATTCATCGCCTGGTTGGCCAGCACGGCTGTCTGCACGTCCAGCATGGCGACATCGATATAGTCGCCCTGGCCACTGACCTCGCGGCCCGCCAGCGCCGCCAGCACCGCGACGGTCGTGTACATGCCGGTCATCAGATCGAGGATCGGAATGCCCACCTTCTGTGGACCGCCGCCCGGGCGATCGTCGGTCTCGCCGGTAATGCTCATCAGCCCGCCCATGGCCTGAATGAGAAAATCATAGGCGAGCTTCTGCGCCTTCGGCCCGGTCTGGCCAAACCCGCTTACCGAGCAATAGATCAGGCGCGGACTGATCGCTTTGAGGTCGTCGTACCCAAGCCCATAACGGGCGAGCGTCCCAACCTTGAAATTTTCCAACAGGATATCGGAGCGCCGTGCCAGCGCGCGCACGAGCTCCTGACCCTGGGGCTTGTCGATGTTGATGGTAAGCGAGCGCTTGCCGCGGTTGACCGACAGGTAATAGCCGGACTCGCGCGGCGGCGTCCCCTCGGATGCCGGCAGAAACGGCGGGCCCCAGGAGCGGGTGTCATCGCCGACGCCGGGCCGCTCGACTTTGATGACGTCAGCGCCGAGATCGGCCAGCAGTTGCCCGGCCCAGGGCCCGGCCATGACGCGGCTGAGATCGAGGACTTTGATATGGCCGAGCGGACCGGGCACGTTCATCTCTCCCTGTTTGCAAATGGTTGTTTGGTCGCATTTTGCATATCGGAGCTACCTCAGCTCATAGATGACCATTCGTGCCATAGATGACGTCGTCATCGCGCGCATCTTCGGTCTGAGCGTCGCGTCATGCCATAACCCCGATGTAGCAGAGCTGCCATAGATGACGTCGCCGCGCATAGATGACGTCGCTGTCCGCAATCCGCAGCCGTCATTCCGGGGCCCGAGCGAAGCGAGGGAGTCCAGAATCCATACGCCCTGATCGTGATTTGATCCGCGAAGATCGTGGTTATGGTTTCCGGGCTCGCTGCTGCGCGGCGCCCCGGAATGACGCCCGTGCTTGCAACAGCGCATAGATGACGTTCACGCGCAAAAGTGACATCACCGACAAAGCAGGTGAACCGAGGCCGAATTGCGCTTCTCCCATAGATGACGGCCTTGGCCTCGGCCTCACGCGGTGGCATAGATGACCTTTCCGTCCATAGATGACGTCGCCGCGCATAGATGACGTCGCTGTCCGCAATCCGCAGCCGTCATTCCGGGGCCCGAGCGAAGCGAGGGAAGTCCGAAATCCATACGCCCTGGTCGAGATTTGATCCGCGAAGATCGTGGTTATGGATTCCGGGCTCGCCGCTACGCGGAGCCCCGGAATGACGCCCGTGCTTGTGGCGGCGCATAGATGACGTTCACGCGCAAAGGTGAAATTGCCGGCAAACTCCTCACGCGGTGGCATAGATGACCTTTCGTCCATTGATGACGTTCGCACCCTCGGCCGGAAGATGGAGCCCCACCGCAATCGCACATAATACGCCCATGGCATAAGAATGGTGCAAAAAGCTAGGCCTATAACCTAATGACAACCGGCCGTCGCAATGGGTCTCGGCCAGCCATTGCAATAACTATAGCTCATTCTTTAGATAATTGACAGATTGCGGGCACGCAGCGCCCGGCTCAAGGCAATTCATCCGACGGCACCATCGCGTAGGTGCCACCGCGCCGTTCGATATATCCGCAATAGGGCGTGTTGAAATGCACCGGCAGCATCAGGCAGCGCTGCTCGGCGCAATAGGCCAGCACCTTGGCGCGCGTTTCCTTGGCAACCTCGGGGTCTTCGCAGTATTTGCTGTTCCATGCCGGATAGGCGATCTGGATCGGCTTGGCCGCGCCACGCGCCGGATCGTAGGCGTCGCGCGCAGTGCCTGACGCACCAGCCAGGAATGCACACTGATGATGAAGGTGTTGGAGGTTTCATCGTAGTGATTGGGCAACAGCCAGTCGCGAATGCCCGAGATGAGCTCGGGCCGGAAATCCGCGAACGTGGTCGGCTGCTCGACGAGCAGCACCTCTTCGATGCGCGTGATTTCGAAATCGCCGATTTTGATCATGAAAAATCCAGTTCAGTCGGCAACCCCGAGGGTGACGCCGCCGTCGATGACGATGTGTGCACCGGTCACGTGGCTCGAGGCACCCGATGCAAAGAACAAGGCAGCTCCTTGCATATCCTCGGGGACGGCGATGCGATGTTGTGGGGCGAACTGCGCAAAGAAGGCCTGATTGGCCGGATCCTGCAAACGTCCGCCACCGATGTTGGTCGCGCAGGGACCGGGCGCGATCGCATTCACCCGAATGTTGTAGCGGGCAAGCTCGAGCGCGACCTGACGCACCAGCTGAGCGACACCGGCTTTGGCTACCACGTATGGCGTGCCCACGAACTGCTCGACCCTGGTGGCGGAAATCGATGAGGTCACAACAATCCGTCCGCCGTGCGCCTTCATGTGCGGAACGACCGCCTGGATGGTATGGAACACCGACGAGAGGTTAGTGTCGATGACGCGGTCCCAGAGATCCTCCGGGATGTTCTCGACCGCGCGTTGCGGATCACGCTTACGCTCGACGTTGAGATAGCCCGGACCAGCGCTGATCCCCACATTGGCGAACACCACATCGATCCGGCCATGGCGCTGAGCAACCACATCGACCGCCCGCCGTAGCTGCGCCAGATCGGTGACATCGGCGATCTCGCCATCGACCACGCCGCCGTCCGATGACAGCTGCTTCACCGCGGCCGCAAGCCCATCCAGGTTGCGATCGATCACCGTGACGCGGGCGCCGTTGCCCGCCATCACCTGCGCATATGCAAAGCCAATTCCGCTCGCGCCACCGGTGACGATGGTCACGAGGTCACGAACGTTGAACAGGTCGCCCGCCTTGACCGCCGCGTTGCTCATGCAGCCGCCCGCGCGGCGCCAGCGCGACGATCCGCTTTGATCATCTCGGCACCCTTCTCGCCGATCATCATGGCCGGCGCGTTGGTGTTCCCCGACACCACGTTGGGCATGATCGACGCGTCGATCACGCGCAAGCCCGTTATGCCGCGCACGCGCAAGCGCTCATCCACCACTGCCATCGGATCCTGCCCCATCTTGCAGGTGCCGGATTGGTGGAACACGGTGATAACGGTCTGGCGCGCATAGGCGAGAATCTCATCATCACTCTGAATCTTGGTCCCCGGCATATGTTCTTCCGGCTCGAAGCGCTTGAGCGCAGGACCACTGACGATGCGGCGCGTGAGACGGATCGCATCGACGGCAACGCGCTGCGACTCCGGCGTCTGCAGGAAATTGTGCAGGATCGCCGGATGCACGTGCGGATCCGCGCTCTTGATGCGGCAGTAACCAATGCTCTGCGGGCGAACGACAGCGATGCCGCAGGAGAACCCTGGCCACGAATGCAGCGGCCCGCCAAACCGATCCGAGGTCGCCGCGGAGACGTGATATTGCAGGTTCGGCGTGTCCTGCGAGGGATCGCTGCGCGTGAAAGCGCAGAGTTGCGGCGGCTGCGTACCCATCGGCCCGCGCTTGGTCAACAAATAATAGGCGCCCATGCTGTAGCGTCGCAGCGGGTTCTGCACCCATTGGTTCATGGTGATGGTGTTCTTCACCTTGAAGGTCGCGCGGATCTGCCAATGGTCCTGCATGTTCTCGCCGACACCCGGGAGCTCATGGCGCACCGGGATGCCGTGCTGCGCCAGCAACGACGCCGGACCGATGCCGGACAGTTGCAGCAGTTGCGGTGAGCCGATCGCACCGGCCGCGAGCAGGATTTCGCCGCGCGCCTGCGCGTATTTCAGCTCGTTGCCCTGCCAGAACTCAATCCCGACAGCGCGCTTGCCCTCAAGGCGCAACACCTTGGCATGGGCATTGGTAAGGACGCGCAGATTGGGCCGCGCCATCGCCGGGCGCAGAAACGCTTGAGCGGCAGACCAACGCCGGCCGTTGCGGATGGTGCCTTGGAAATAGCAGACACCGTCGTTTTCTCCGGAGTTGTGGTCGTTCGTTTCGGGGATTCCATACTCGATGGCGGCGCGCTTCCAGGCTTCGACGACTTCCCAGCGTTGGCGATTTTCCTGCACGCAGAGCTCACCGTCCGCGCCGTGATGTTCGTTGGCGCCGCGCGGATATTTCTCGATGCTCTTGAAATAGGGAAGCACATCGTCCCATGACCAGCCGACGTTGCCGAGCTGACGCCAGATGTCGTAGTCGCGGGCATGGCCGCGGATGTAGCACATCGCGTTGATCGAGGATGACCCGCCCAGGGTCTTGCCGCGCGGCACGGGGGTGACGCGGTTGTCGCAATAGGGCTCGGGCTCGCTCTCATAACACCAGTCCACCTCCTTGTTGCCGAGGAGGTAGGGCATGCCGACCGGCACGTGGATCCACCAGTATTTGTCCTCGCCGCCGGCTTCCAACAACAACACGTTGACCGCCGGATCCTGGGTGAGGCGGTTGGCCAGCACGCAGCCGGCAGAGCCGGCGCCGACGATGATGTAATCGTAGCTTCCGACCGATGCGGGTTCGCTCATGGGGTTTCCTCAAGTGTTCAAGTTGGTTTTTTTCCAACAACCATTGTGCCCGTCATTCCGGGGCCCGAGCGAAGCGAGGGAGCCGGGAATCCATAACCACTGCCCAGGAGTATGGATTCCGGGCTCGCCGCTTCGCGGCGCCCCGGAATGACGAACGAGAGGCCGATGACTCGATCATGTTACGCCGCGACGCGTTCGCCGACGCGCGCATCGGCTTTGATCATGTCGGCGCCCTTTTCGGCGATCATGATGGTTGGGGCGTTGGTGTTGCCGGAAACCAGGTTCGGCATGATCGACGCGTCGATCACGCGCAGCCCACCCACGCCGCGCACACGCAGGCGCTCATCCACCACCGCCAGCAAATCCTGGCCCATCTTGCAGGTACCGACGGGATGATAGACCGTGCCGGCGCTCTCACGGGCGGCAGCCAACAAATCCGCATCGCTCTCCGCATTGCCGCCCGGCAGGAATTCCTCGGGCGCAAACTTCGCCATGGCGGGAGCGCCCACGATCCGCCGTGTGAGGCGGATCGAGTCGATTGCGACGCGCTGATCCTCAGGGGTGGAGAGATAGTTGTAGCGGATCGCCGGATGCGCCTGCGGATCGCCGGATTTGATGCGAACATAGCCGCGGCTGGTTGGACGCAGGTTACAGGCCGCCGCCGTGAACCCTGGGAACGTGGGCGGCGGCTCACCCAGCTTCGGATAGGCGCCAGGGATCACGTGATACTGGATATTGGGCGCATCCTGGGTCGGATCGCTGCGCGTGAACGCCGTCAAGGTGGCGGGGCCGATCGCCATCGGACCGCTGCGGAACAGAATATATTCGAGCCCGATCCGCATCCGCTGCATGTAGCTGTTGGCGATCTCGTTGAGGCTCGGCGTATTGCGAACGCGAAACAGCTGGCGCGGCTGGCAGTGGTCCTGCAGGTTCTCGCCAACCCCGGCGAGGTCGTGATGCACCGCAACCCCGTGCCGCTCAAGCACCGCACCCGGCCCGATGCCGGACAATTGCAGGATCTGCGGTGAGCCGATAGCGCCGGCCGACACGATCACTTCGCGCCGGGCAGTCGCGGTTCGCGGTTCATCGCCCTGGCGGAACGCGACCCCAGTCACGCGCTTTCCGTCGAGACACAGATGATCGACCTGAGCGTCGGTAACGACGCGCAGATTTGGGCGCGACATCGCAGGCTTGAGGAACGCGCTTGCGGTCGACCAGCGCACGCCGCGTCGCTGGGTCACGTGAAAATACGCCGAGCCCTCGTAGTTGCCCGCATTGTAATCATTCGTCTTGGGAATGCCGACCTGCTCGGCGGCGTCGCGAAAGGCATCAAGGATCTCCCAGCGCACGCGCGCGTCCTCGACCCGCAACTCGCCACCCTGGCCGTGCAGTTGATCGCCGCCGCCGAGCGCAAAATCCTCGGAGCGCTTGAAATAAGGTAGCACGTCATCCCACGACCAACCTGCGTTGCCGAGCTGGCGCCACACGTCGTAGTCGCGCGGCTGCCCCCGCACGTAGACCATGCCGTTGATCGACGACGACCCGCCTAGCATCCGGCCGCGCGGAACCGGAATGCGCCGGCCGTTGCACGCCGGCTCGGGTTCGGTTTCGTAACACCAATCCCAACGCGGATTGCCGATCAGATAAAACAGTCCGAGCGGGACCTTGATCCAGATGTTGTTGTCCTTGCCGCCCGCTTCGAGCAGCAGCACCTTCATGGATGGGTCGGCGGAGAGCCGGTTCGCTAAGACACAGCCGGCCGAGCCGGCGCCGACAATGATGTAGTCAAAATCACCGATAGACTGCGGCACGGCGTTCATGTGAGCGGATCGCCCCCTGCACGGCTGTTATAAATTACCCGGTCATAGTGGGATTGTCGCAGCCGCGCCGAGGTGTCAAGCTGTGGGCAGAAGCAGAGAACCTGCAATGCGTTCGCGCGAGGAAACCGGCCCATGAAGTTTTTCAACTTCCATCTCATGCCGTATCGGCACGTCGATCTCGATGCCATCAAGCGCAACGGAACGGCCTGGGTCACGCTGACCAACGCCCATTATGACCCCAAGCTCGGCGCCGAGCTTTATCACGATTATCTCGACCAGATGGAATTGGCCGACCGGCTCGGCTTCGACGGCGTCTGCCTGAACGAGCACCACCAGACCGCCTACGGGATGATGCCCATCCCGGGTGTGCTGGCCGGTGCGCTGGCGCGCTCGATCAAGCGCGCCAAGATCGCCGTGCTCGGCCGCGCGCTGCCGCTGCTCAACAACCCGCTGATGGTGGCGGAAGAATACGCCATGCTCGACAACCTGACCCGCGGCCGGTTCATTGCCGGCTTTGTGCGCGGCATCGGCGCCGAATACCACGCCATGGGTATCAACCCGGCCGTGTCGCAGGAGCGCTTTGCCGAGGCGCACGACCTGATCGTGCGCGCCTGGACGGAAACCGGCCCGTTCGCCTATTCGGGCAAGCACTATCAGTTCAATTATGTGAACACCTGGCCGCGGCCGTATCAAGCGCCGCACCCGCCGATCTGGATTCCGTCGCAGGGCTCGGGATCGACCATCCGCTGGGCGGCGCAGATGCGCTACACCTATTGCCAGACACTGAGCCCGATTGCGGCGGTGGCGCGCTTCTTCCAGCTCTATCGCGACGAAGCCGAGAAGGCCGGCTACGACGCCACGCCGGACCAACTTGCCTGGTCGAACACGATTTACGTCGCGGAGACCGATGCGAAAGCGATCGCCGAAGCGCGACCGCACCTCGAAGCGTTGGTGAACCGGCTGTTGCTGATGCCGCCCGAGATGCTGCTGCCACCGGGCTACACCAACTTCGAGGCGATGGAGCGGATTCGCGCGGTCAAAGTCACCGGCAAACCGCAGACCATCGAGGACCTGATCAAGGCCGGCGTCGTGATCATCGGCAGCCCGAATACGGTACGCGAGAAGCTCGCCGACTATCAGGATCTCGCGGGATTCAACACGTCGCTGACCAAAACTCAGTTCGGCACCCTGCCGGACGACATGGCGCGCGCCAACATAGAAGCAATCGCCCAGGAGATTCTGCCGGCATTCCGCAACCGCTTGCCGCAAGGCAAACAGCAGCAGGTCGCGGCCGAGTAACACCGATGCGCTTTGCGGCGCGCCTTTACATCCTCATTGCTGGAGCGATCTCGCTCGGCAGCGCGCAGGCGTCATTGGCGCAGGACTATCCGGCGCGGGAAATTCGCACGATCTGCCCGTTCGCGCCCGGAACCGGCGCCGATATCATCGTGCGGTTCTATGCGAGCAAGCTCGCCGAAATTGCCGGCAAGCCGGTGATCACCGAGAATCGCGCGGGCGCTCAGGGGCTGCTCGGAACGGAAGCCGTCGCGCACGCCAAGCCAGACGGCTACACGATTGCCATCAACCCGATCGCGTCCACCATGGCGGCCGCGCCGCATATCTTCAAACATCTCTCGTTCGATCCGCTCAAGGACTTCGAGTTCGGCGGCACGCTGATGTCGGTTTCCTTCGTGCTGGTGGTCCCGCCCAATAGTGACATTCGCACCGTGGCCGATCTGACCAAATATTTGAAGGAGAAGAAGGGCGACTCCTTCTACGGCGGCTCGACCAATACCGGGATCGTGGCGTCCGAGCTTTACACGCACGCGATCGGCGTTGACGTGAAACGCGTCAACTATCGCAGCGCGTTCGATGGCCTGAATGAGATGATGAGCGGGCGGCTCGATTTCTATTTCACCGATGTGACGACCGCGCTGGGTCAGATCGCGGCCGGCCGCTATCGCCCGCTCGCCGTGACCGGCAGCAAACGCAGCGCCGCGCTGCCCGATGTGCCGACCATGACCGAAGCCGGCGTCCCCATGGATTTCGCCCCGTGGTGGGGAACCATCATGCCGGCCGGGACGCCCAAGCCCATCGTGGCGAAGCTGACCGGTTGGCTCGACACGGTCTCGGCCATGCCGGAGACGCGCGCGTTTCTCGCCAAGAACGGGCTCGACCCGCTGCCCGGTGATGCCGCGATGTTGCGCGCTCTGCTGATCAAAGACACGGCCCGCTGGGGCGACTGGGTCCGGCTGGCACAGATTGAGGCGCAATAGGTTTATATACCCTAGCGGTGCGATGGATACCTCTCCCCGCTTGCGGGGAGAGATCGATTTCGAGCGCAGCGAGAAATCGGGTGAGGGGGCGTTTCCACAAGCTCAGAACGCGCGGATAGGCCCCCTCACCCGGATTGCTTCGCAATCCGACCTCTCCCGCGAGGAGAGGTAAGACCCCCAACATGGCAACCGGCGGCTGATTTTTGCGGTCCCTGTGAACCAGGTCACTGCGGGTGCGGCCGCAGAGGCGTCTTGTCACCCTGCCGATATGCAGGGGGAGACCATGTGGATTGCATCGCAGTGGCGGATCATCCCACACTCCTTCGTGGTGATGCTCGCCCTTGTCCTCATGACAACGCTGGCGTCCGGCAAGTCCGGAACCCAATGTTGGCGATCCGCCGAACAGGCTCGGGCGGCACAAGTCCCTGCTGCACCGGGTGCGGTGCCGGTGACAGCGGCACAAGCTCCAATCTGGAAAACGATCACCATCGGTGAATACAAAGGCGCCAATGCGGTGCGTGCCGCGATCGACGCCGCGCCCTGCCCTATCGCCATGGGCGACTGGGCGGACGAAATCCTGGGCCGGCCGGCATTTCCATTCAGCCGCGCCAAGCTCGACATTGACTTGGTCGTTGTCTCCGCGGCCGAGCTCGGGTTTGGTCCGGACGGCGCGTCGCTGCGCGACATCTACGCGCGTGCCGACACGTTCGGGCTCGACCTCTGCCCCGCAGAAGTCGGACCGATCCTGCGCCTCAACTATCTCGACCAGCCGATCGGCGAGTTCCTGCACGTCGCCATGCGCCCGGTTGCCACTTACGGCGGAGAGCTGGTTGACTTCACGCTCGGGAATGGGGGCAGCGCGCTTCTCCTCATTGGCGGCGATGCGAATCCCGACGTCGTCTTCACTGGCGCGGTTCGTTTTGTGTTCATGCGCGCACGCACCGACTCGGTCGCGAGTGGCGTTGTTCCCAACGCCGGCAACGCATTGGTCAAGCGCTAGTCAGGCGCGCGCAACCGATATCCGATCCCGGTCTCAGTCAGAATGTAGTGCGGCCGCTCAGGATCCTGTTCGATTTTCTGGCGCAGCTGGCGCACGTAGACGCGCAGATATTGCGAATCGGTGAGGTCGTTCCACAACTCGCGCAACAGGAACTTGTGGGTGAGAACCTTGCCGGCGTGCTGCACCAGAACGCGCAGCAGCTCGTATTCCTTGGGCGAGAGCCGCACCTCTTTGTCGCCGACTTTGACCACGCGACGCACGAGATCAACAGCGAGATCGCCGACGCGGAAGATCGGCCGCTCGCCATGCACCTGCAGCTGGTGGCGAAGCGCGGCCCGGATGCGCGCGAGCAATTCGTCCATGCCGAACGGTTTTGTTACATAGTCGTCAGCGCCGAGATCGAGTGCCGCGACTTTGGCAGCCTCATCGCCGCGGCTCGACAGAACGACGATGGGAACGCCTTCGTTCTGCGCGCGCATGCGCCGGAGCAGGTCCATGCCCTGCATATCGGGCAAGCCGAGGTCGAGGATCACGAGATCGGGCTTGTTAGCCATGGCTTCCAGCGCGGCCTTGCCGTTGGGCGCGTCGATGACCTCGTAACCCTGCGTGCCAAGCCCCATGCGCAGCAGCTTGCGAATGGGCGGCTCGTCATCAACAATCAGAACGCGAAGCGGCGGACCACTCATGCGGCGGTGTCCAATGTCTGAGTCGCGGTCGGGATCGGCAACCGGATGGTGAAGACGGCGCCGCTGCGATCGGTGCGGTTGGCGGCCGTGATTGTGCCATTCAGCGCTTCCACAAATCCGCGCGAAATGGCGAGCCCCAGGCCGGTGCCGGCGCGCACCTGATCGCCCTTCTGGGCGCGATAGAACTTGTCGAAGATGCGCTCGACATCCCCGGGCGGAATGCCAACACCTTCATCAAGCACCTGCAGCACCACGCCTTCGCGTTCGCGCCAGCTGCGGATGTGGACGGTCGTGCCGGGCGGCGCATACTTGCCGGCATTGTCCAGAATGTTGAACAGGGCCTGCTCGAACAGAACCGGATCGAGTTCGAGCATCGGCACGTCAGCCGCAAGGTCGACCTCGATCTCGTGATGCACGAGGATTTTGGCGGCCCGCGCCAGCGCACTTCCGACGACCTCGCCGAGATCCTGCAGCGCGGTCTGCGGCACCACCGCGCCTGATTCGAGGCGCGTCATATCGAGCAAATTGGCGATGAAGCGGTTGAGCCGCTCGGATTCTTCGATGATGGTGGTCAGCAGATCGGCCTTGGCGGCATCATCGAGTGTGCCGCTGACGTCGCGCAATGTGCTGGCCGCGCCGAGGATGCCCGACAGCGGCGTCTTGAGATCATGCGAGATCGAGGTCAGGAGCGCGGACCGCAAGCGATCGGCTTCGATGCTGCGCTTGGCGCGATCCACATCCTCGACCAGGAACACCCGTTCGATCGCCAAGGCGCCCTGATCGATGAGCGCGTCGAGGAGCCGGCGCTGGTCCGGCGTGAGCAGCGGGCCGGGCTTGTCGCTGTCGATGCCGACGATCCCGATCGGACCGCGACCGGTGCGCATGGGAAGAAACAACCGCTTGGCGCCGGGCAGGGTATCCGAGCCGCGCCCAGCCGAACGATTGTGTTCCCAGGCCCAGCGGGCTGCGGCGAGATCAGCCTCATCAAGCGTATCTTCGGGCGGATAGCCGGCCCGGACCGCGATCGACCCATTTTCAGGCAGCAGGAGCACGACCCGCACTTTCAACATCAACGCAGTCTGATAAGCGGTCGCCCACAACACGTCATCGAGTGAGCCGACCCCGGCGAGCTTGCGGCTGAACGCATAGAGCGCCTCAGTGGTGCGCGCCCGCTCGATTGCCGCCATGGCCTGCGTGCGCACGCGCGCCGCCACGTTGGACACCAGCACCGCCATGATGATGAAGATGAGGAACGCCGCGACGTTGGTCGGGTCGGTGATGGTGAACGTGTAGATCGGCGGCAGAAAGAAGAAGTTGTAGCACAGCGACGCGATCACGCTTGCGTAGAGCGACGGCAACAACCCGAAGCGCACCGCAACCGCAACGATCGCGGTCATAAACACGAGATCGACGTTCTCGACCCCCATGTAGGGGTAGATCAGCTGATCGAGGCCGAGCGCGATCGCGACCGCAAGGGTCGCGACCACATAGGCAATGAGATCGAAGGGTTTCTTGTCTTCGGCTGTCCGAACCGTTTTCTTCGGGATCGGCTCACCAGCCGCATGCTCGCCGGCAATGACGTGCACGCTGATGTTGCCGGCGCTGCGCACCAACTCGTGCACCACGGAGCCGTGCACGATTTCAAACCAACGCGGGCGCGTCGATTTGCCAATGACGATCTGGGTGACGTTATTGGCATGTGCAAAATTGACGACGTCATCGGCGATGCGCCGTCCCCCACTCGGAATCGTCGCCGCTTCACCCCCAAGCGATTCAGCAAGCCGCAAGGTGTCGGCGATGCGATCGCGTTGCTCCTCGGTCAATTGCAAGCTGCGCTGGGTCTCAACGCTGAGCGCGGTCCACGGCGCGTGCAGGCGGTCCGCCAGCCGCTTGGCATAGCGCACCAGGCCGGCAGCCCGCGGATCCTCGCTGACGCAGACCAAAACACGCTCGCCCGCCGCCCACGGACCCTGGATGGCATGCTCCTGCATGTGGGTCAGCAGCTGCTCGTCGACCCGGTCGGCGGTGCGACGCAGTGCGAGCTCGCGCAGCGCGGTCAGGTTGGCCGGCGAGAAGAAATGCTCCAGGGCGCGCTCGGCCTGTTTGGGGACGTAGACCTTGCCTTCCTTCAAGCGCTGGATGAGGTCATCCGGCGTAAGGTCGACCAGCTCGACCGAGTTGGCCCGGTCGAAAATGCGATCAGGAACTGTTTCACGTACCCGCACCCCAGTAATCTGGGCTACGACGTCGTTGAGGCTCTCGATGTGCTGGATGTTGACCGTCGAATAGACATTGATGCCGCGATTGAGCAGTTCTTCAACGTCGAGAAAGCGTTTGGGATGACGGCTGCCCGGCGCATTGGTATGCGCCAGCTCGTCGACCAGCACGAACTGCGGCCGGCGCGCGATAATCGCGTCAATGTCCATCTCCTCGAGCCATTGCCCGCGGTACTCGATGCGCCGCCGCGGGATGATTTCGAATCCATCGAGAAGGGCTTCCGTTTCCTTGCGACCGTGGGTCTCGACGACGCCGACGATAACGTCGTAGCCGTCCTTGCGGCGGGCGCGCGCCGTCTCCAGCATGGTGTAGGTCTTGCCCACGCCCGGGGCCGCGCCAACAAAGATGCGCAGTTTGCCGACGCGGCTTTCCTCTCGTCGCGCCGCTTCAAGCAAAGCCTCGGGCGAAGGCCGGTGATCGCGCTGCTGGTCAACCATACGGCCGCCAGTATGCTACTTCAGGCCGTCGAGCGCCATGTTCAGAGCCAACACGTTGACGCGCGGCTCGCCGAAAAGGCCAAGCAGGCGCCCCTCGACGTGCTCATTCACGAGCTGGCGCAGCCGATCCTCGGGGAGGTTGCGGGCCTTGGCGACCCGCGGCACCTGGAACAGCGCCGCCTCGGGGCTGATATCGGGGTCAAGGCCGCTTCCCGTCGTGGTGACGAGATCGATCGGCACCGGCGCCGACGGGTTCTCCTGCTTGAGCTTGTCCACATCGGCCTTCACGCGGTCGATCAGCGCCTTGTTGGTCGGGCCGAGATTTGAGCCGCCGGAGTTGGCCGCGTTATAGGGCGCCGACACGGTCTTGCTGGAATCGTTCGGGTCGGCGGCGGTCGTGGCCGAGGGCCGGCCGTGGAAGTACTTGTCGCTGGTGAACTCCTGGCCGATCAGGGACGAGCCGACAACCTTGCCGTCAGCGGTCACCAAGCTCCCTTGCGCCTGGGACGGAAACAGGACGCCGGCTATTCCGGTCATGACCAGGGGATAGAGGAGGCCCGTAATCAGGGTCAGAATGACCACGAGCACAATAGCGGGACGAAGTTCGCGCAACATGACACAGTTCCTCAGACAAGGTGCAGGGTAGCGATCAACAAGTCGATCGCTTTGATGCCGATGAAGGGAATGATGACGCCGCCAAGGCCATAGATCAGCAAATTGCGCCGGAGCAGCGGACCGGCGCCGATGGCGCGGAAAGCGACCCCTTTGAGGGCGAGCGGGATGAGCGCGATGATGACCAACGCGTTGAAGATGATGGCCGACAGGATCGCGCTCTGCGGACTGGCGAGCCGCATGATGTTGAGTGCGTCAAGCTGCGGATAGAACGCGAGGAACATCGCCGGGATGATGGCGAAATATTTGGCCACGTCGTTGGCAATGGAGAACGTGGTCAAGGCGCCCCGCGTCATCAGCAGCTGCTTGCCGATCTCCACGATCTCGATCAGCTTGGTCGGGTTCGAATCCAGGTCGACCATGTTGCCCGCCTCGCGGGCGGCCTGGGTGCCGGTGTTCATGGCAACGCCAACGTCAGCCTGGGCGAGCGCCGGGGCATCGTTGGTGCCGTCGCCGCACATCGCCACCAGCTTGCCTTTGGCCTGCTCGTCACGAATGAGTTTGAGCTTGTCCTCCGGGGTCGCCTGGGCAAGAAAGTCGTCCACGCCGGCTTCGGCCGCAATCGCGGTCGCGGTCATCGGATTGTCGCCGGTGATCATGATGGTGCGAATGCCCATCCGGCGCAGTTCGGCGAAACGCTCGCGGATGCCGCCCTTGACGATGTCCTTGAGGTGGATCACGCCAAGCAGGCGGCCATCGCGGGCGACTGCCAGCGGCGTGCCGCCGGCTTTGGCGATCGTATCGGCAATCGCGTTGATTTCGCGCACCGCGTCCGCATTGATCGCAGGCACATGCGCGCGCACCGCCCCGCCCGGCATGACCGTCTCGGTCGAAGTCTGCAGATACTGAAGGATTGAATCGACGGCACCCTTGCGCACCCACGTATTGCCGATTTCCACTCCGCTCATGCGCGTTTGCGCCGTGAATGGAATGAAGTTGCCGCGCATCTCAGCAAGATCGCGCCCGCGAATGCCGTATTTCTCCTTGGCGAGCACGACAATGGAGCGCCCTTCCGGCGTCTCATCGGCGAGCGAAGCAAGCTGGGCAGCGTCGGCCAATTCCTGCTCGGTCACGCCGGCGATCGGTTTGAATTCGGTCGCTTGCCGGTTGCCGAGCGTAATCGTGCCAGTCTTGTCGAGCAGCAGCGTGTCGACGTCGCCCGCGGCCTCGACCGCGCGCCCAGACATGGCCAGCACGTTGAAGCGCACCAGACGGTCCATGCCGGCAATGCCGATCGCCGAGAGCAGCGCCCCGATGGTGGTGGGAATGAGTGTCACAAACAGGGCGACCAGGATGACCACCGACACGGATCCGCCGGCATAGGCGACGTAGCTCGGGATGGTCACGGTCGCGAACACGAAGATGATGGTCAGTCCGACCAGCAGGATGTTGAGCGCGATTTCATTCGGCGTTTTCTGCCGCTCGGCCCCCTCGACCAGACTGATCATGCGATCCAAGAACGTCGATCCGGGTGCGGCGGTAATCTTCACTCGGATCCAATCCGAGATCACCTGCGTGCCGCCGGTTACCGCCGAGCGGTCGCCACCGGATTCGCGGATCACCGGTGCGGATTTGCCGGTGATCGCCGCCTCATTGACGGAGGCAACGCCCTCGATGACTTCGCCATCCGATGGGATCGTGTCACCGGCTTCCACCAACACGACGTCACCGACCTTGAGGCTCGTCCCCGGCACCATCTTGTAGTTCTTGGGACCCGCGCCAGTGAGCAGCTTTGCCTGCGTCTCGGTGCGCGTGCGCCGCAATGCGTCGGCCTGCGCCTTGCCGCGGCCCTCGGCGATCGCCTCGGCAAAGTTGGCGAACAACACCGTGAACCACAGCCACAGAATGATCTGGAACTCGAAGCCGATATTCGCTCCGCCGGTCAAGAGGTCGCGGATGAGGATGACCGTCGTCAGTATCGTGACGATCTCCAGCACAAACATCACCGGATTTTTGATCAGCGTGCGCGGATCAAGCTTGGCAAATGCCGAGCCAATCGCCGGGAACACGATCTTGGGATCGAGCATCGCCGATACCGGCATTTTTTTGCGCAGCGTGGAGCTTTCCATGGGCGTAACTCCGAATAAATCCGATTTAGTAGAGCGTGCCGGCTCGCATCGCGAGCTGCTCAACGATCGGGCCAAGTGCGAGGGCGGGGAAGAACGTCAAGCCACCGATGATGACGATGACGCCAACCGTGAGCCCGACGAACAGGCTGCCCGTGGTGGGGAACGTGCCGGCCGAGGGCGGCACGATTTTCTTGGCCGCCAAGGCACCGGCGATCGCCATCATCGGGATGATCATCCAGAAACGGCCGACCAGCATCGCGATGGCACCGGTGACGTTGTAGAACGGCGTGTTCCCAGTCAGACCCGCGAAGGCCGAACCGTTGTTGCCGGTCTGCGACGTATAGGCATAGAGCACTTCGGTGAAGCCGTGCGGGCCGGGGTTGGCCATCGACGCCACCGCTGGCGGGTAGACAACGGCGATCGCCGTCCAGCCGAGATACATCAGCGGCAGGACAAGGATCGCGAGCATCGCCATCTTCACCTCTTTGGCCTCGATCTTCTTGCCGACATATTCCGGCGTGCGGCCGACCATCAGGCCGGCGACGAAGATCGCCAGGATGACGAACAACAACATGCCGTACATTCCGGCGCCGACGCCACCGATGATGATTTCGCCGAGTTGGATATTGATCAGCGGGATCATGCCGCCGATGGCGGTGAAGGAGTCATGCATGGCGTTGACCGCACCGCACGACGCAGCCGTCGTGATCACCGCAAACAGCGAGGATGCCGAGATGCCGAAGCGGACCTCCTTGCCTTCCATATTGCCGCCGGTGAGCCCCATCGCGGTGAAGGCATCGTTGCCATGCGCTTCGGCCCAGTAGCAGACGAAGACGCCAGCGATGAACAGCACACCCATCACGGCGAGAACCGCCCAGCCTTGCCGCTCATTGCCGACCATACGGCCGAACACATTGGTGAGCGCCGCGCCGATCACAAAAATCGAGATCATCTGCACGAAGTTCGAGAGCGCCGTCGGGTTCTCGAACGGATGCGCCGCGTTGGCGTTGAAGAAGCCGCCACCGTTGGTGCCTAGCATCTTGATGGCGATCTGTGAGGCGACCGGACCGACCGCGATCGTTTGCTTCGCGCCCTCCAGCGTAGTCGCGTCTACATATGAGCCGAGCGTCTGCGGCATGCCCTGCCAGATCAGGAACAGCGCGTAGGGGATACAGATCGGCAGAAGGATGTAGAGCGTGCAGCGGGTGACATCGACCCAAAAATTGCCGACCGTGCGCGCAGACGCCCGCGCGAACCCGCGGATCAACGCCATTGCAAGCACGATGCCGGTCGCCGCCGACAAGAAGTTCTGATGCGTCAGCCCGAGCATCTGAGTCAGATAGGACAGCGTGCTTTCACCACCATAGTTCTGCCAGTTGGTATTGGTGATAAAGCTCGATGCGGTATTGAACGACAGATCCTCGGCAACAGCGGATTGCCCGGCCGGATTGAACGGGAGCAGCGCCTGGAACCGCATCAGCGCGTACAGGATGAGAAATCCGCCGACATGGAACAGCAGC
>CAVXDE010000002.1:0-253365 GCA_963760435.1 uncultured Alphaproteobacteria bacterium | reverse complement strand
CCGGGAGGCATCACGGCGGAGCTTCGCGGTTCTTTAGAAAAAGAGAAGATCAGTCGCCCGGGATAACGGGGATGAGCGACTCAGCCGTGGCTCGATTACAACACGAGATCATCATCTGAGTGCGCATGCTTCATAAAGATCGCTCGCTCCTTCGGTCCGTGGTAATATTTATTCCTTGAGGGGATTCTTTACTGCGGGGGCTGAAAATGCAGCGGTGCTTATTTGCAGGTGTCGGCCTGTTGTCCTTGGTTGCTGCAGCGGCTCCAGTCTTTGCCGCCGAGCTGCCAGTGTCGCCCCGCCCGAGGGCCGCTCCTGCAAGAGCGCCTGCACCTCGGCCTGCACCTGTGAGGCCGGTGGCTCAGGCGCCTGCGCAGGCGGCCCCCAATTGGTCGGGAACGCAGGTCGGCGGCTTCAACGGCGCAAGCGGCATGTCCAATGCCATGGTGGAACCGGGCGCATTTTTGCTATTTGCGCCCTCTTTCGCCGGTTACCCGTTGGCAACGCACGGCGCCAATGCCGAGACCCCGTATTCATTCAAGGGCAATCCCTGGAGTTACACGGCTGGCGCCTTTTTGGGTTACAACGTTCAGCTCGGTAGCTACGTGGTCGGCGCCGAAGGCGACATCGCGTGGAAGAACGGCGCGTCTTCTAGCACCCAGTACACAGTGACTCCGGCAACGTATTTCGGCGGACCGACCCTCTACCGGGCCGAGTCTTTCAACGGCACCGTCAAGCAGACCTGGGATTCTTCGATTAGAGCGCGCGCGGGCTTTCTGTACAGCCCGTGGACGCTGATCTATGCCACCGGCGGCGTCGCGTTCGGCGAGGTCAGTGGGTCATTTGGCTATGCGGCTACGATTACCTATCCTGGTTACGGTACGACAGGAACCAGCGGAGGAGCTAGCTGGTCCGATACTCGCGTCGGCTGGACCGCTGGCGGTGGCATCGAAACCGAGATCGCGCCGCAGGTGAAGGTGCGGGTCGAGTATCGCTATACGGATTTGGGTAGCTATTCGAAGAATATTCCCCTGAGCTATTCGACCTCGTGCACTGCAGGAGCAGCCTGCCCATCACCAGGCTTGGTGTCGAACGGCGCTGTCGTAGACCTCCATCCTACGTTCCAAACCATACGGGTTGGGATCGGTTACACTTTCTGAGGCAGGTCGAGTAGGTTCGCTATAGCCCGACTAGTCCACCATGCAGCGCATGACCGCCAATTGTGCGTTGGCTCGTGATCATCGACATTGCGCCCAGGCTGCGGGAAGGCGCGCCGGCAGATCGAGCAACTCAAGCGGATTCCAACTCGGCCTTCAGTACGCGCAGCAACTTCGTGGCCGGAATCACAACGCAGTCCTCAGCTCGGGCTACTGAATTCCGAAAAAACCCCGCAGCATTGTCTTCTTGGGGTTTGCTTTGGGTTTGATCAGAGCTTGGATATATCCGACCATCGGAAATTCGCCTACCTCTCAGTCTCGGCCGGTGGAGAGACGACCGAAGGCGCCATGGACGAGTACCTCGCCCAGCAGAAGGCGGAGCGCGCCAAGATGGCCAAGCTGCGTGCGCTGCGGCTGGCGGCCGAGGCGAAGTCCGCCAGCGCGTCAGTGACGCCGAGCCGGGCAGGAAGGCGAAGAGATGACGTGTGGGTCTGCAATCAGACGAATATGGACAGGTAGCAGCCGAAGAGGCCGAGCTTGCGAAGAAGGCTACCAGCAACGAAGCTCGGGCGCAGCACTATCTTATTGGTGTTGATCTCGTTGCATCGCACCGTAGCAGAATTCGCTGATTTTAACGGTCGCGCCGAGTTGCGGGTTTAAGCAAACTGAATAACAACCAGATGGTCACAGTGAGTGCGCCGCAAGGCCACAATGCCCAACCAGGAAACGACCAATCATTCCACCAAACCAAGAATAGCCAAAGCGGAAGTCCGACGATTGCGAACAGGACGAAGAGGACGATACCCATGATTATAAGCGTGAAAATCAGCTCTATGGTGCGCTCGGTATGATCGGGCGCAAGGCGGACCCCAATGAATACGATGACCCCGATCAGGACCGCAACTTCGAGGATTACAGGCAAACTGGTTTGCTGCCAATAATGGTGCACCCATCGAAGGCCCGACAAATAAGTTGCCGAGAAGTGTGGCGATCAGGGTCACTCCTGCAGCAGCTGCGAGCATGCTTGATATGCGACATTCGTGGTCAGCTGGGCTATGATGGGCTTGGCAAACAAGTACGAGCTGCCAATCCCTATTCATGGGCTTGTGCATGTGGAAAGCCGCGTCAGTGCGATGGTTGGCGAGGAGTAGGTTAGCTTCGCGGAGATGCTTAATCATTGCTCCAAGTCGGCTCAGCCAAAGGAAGGTCGCTGGTGCGCGCAGGACGTGCGCCGGCAGCCCCAGGCAAATCTCCTACTCCGTCGCGACTACTGCCTCGCGACGGTTGCGGCGGTCATGTTGACGATCTGCACACGCCGATTCTCCGGCGAAAAAGGATCATTGAGATTCTTGAGTTTGCTTTTGCCGTAACCAACGGCAATCAGGTTTGATGCGGGAATATGGTAATGCGCAACGAGATAGGCTTTGACCGATTCGGCACGCCGTTCCGATAGCTGTTGATTGTATGCGTCATCGCCTTTGCCATCGGTGTGGCCGGCGACCATAAAGGTGCCTCCAGAGAGCTTTGAGCTCGCCAATGCCTTGCCAATCTCTTCAACGGCGGGAATCGCCGCGCTTCCCAGCCGGTCCGAGTTGTAATCGAACTGTACACTGACATTAATTTCCGGTTGACCTGCCGCTACAGTCGCAAGCCGTTGACGATCATCTGGAGAGAGTGAACTTGCAGCCCTATTGCGCAGTGTCTCGGGCAGGTTAACCTGACCCGTAGGCTGCGGTGTGTTGGCATGCTGCCCGCTGAGGCTACGTGTCAGTATCGGTTCGGGGGCAAGCGCATGCATGATCTCATCCGAGGTGGTCAGATCTCCTGCCCAGGACAGTGAGGTCCCGCTCAAGGCCAAAAAGCCGGTAACGGCAAGGCTCGTGATGATCGTGTTTCCCCCAAAAGACATTTTCCCCTCCATTCGCGATAAGGATCGCACCGGTTTGTTGACTGTTATCTGCTTTGTTAGGCTCTGCAAGCAAGGAAATAACGAAGGGTACTATCCGCCCTCATGCGCAGTTACTATGTCTTTCGACGCAACCTGAACCAAAGGAATTGCCCCGGTCGATGTTGAATTAGCGAAGGAGGCGTTGCCCGCCTTGAGCCATTAGGCTCGGGGTGTCGAATCCGCAAAGGAGAGCAACGCCATGACAAGCACTACCACAACTTCATCGCTCGGCGCGCTGGTGCCCAGCCTTGAGACGGCTTGGCAAGATGTGAACAGCTCCTTCGAGCGCTTCTGTCTGACGGCCGGGATCGGAGCGATTGAGCAACTGCTATGCGAGGACGCCCAGCAGCTCGCTGGTATGCCGCATAGCCGGGATGGAGGCCGCGTCGGCCACCGCTGGGGCCGGACCAAGGGCAAGATCGGCTTCCATGGCGGCAATGTTGCGGTTCATCGCCCGCGGATACGTGGCTTTGACGGCCATGAACTTCCGCTACCGACTTGGACGGCGGCACAGGCCGAGGACTGGCTTGGCCGCTGGGCGATGAACCTGATGCTGATCAACGTGTCGACGCGCAAGCTCAGGCGCGCGGTGCGGCTGCCCGAGGGCGATCTGCCGGTCACCGCCGGAGACGGCACCTCGAAGTCGGCAGCCTCACGCCGGTTCGTGGCGCTATCGGCGGAACGGCTGGCCGAGTGGATGGCATCTGACTTGTCCAAATTGGACCTCTTGGTCATCCAGATTGACGGGCTGCAGATCGGCAACGACCTTGTGCTGGTCGCCGCTCTCGGTATCGATGGTGAAGGCTACAAGCATCCGCTCGGCCTGGTCGAAGGGGCGACAGAGAACGCCGCCGTCGTGCAGGCGTTGATCGACAATCTGATCGAGCGCGGGCTCGACCCGAAAATCTGCCGGTTGTTCATCATCGACGGCGCCAAGGCGTTGAGCAAAGTCATCCGTCGAACCTTCGGCGCTCATACGCCGATCCAGCGTTGCCAGATTCTATAAAGCCCGCAACGTGATCGAGCGGCTGCCCAAGCCACTGCATGGCGTCGGTGCGTCGGGCACTCCGGCAGGCTTGGGAACTCGACGATGCCGACAAGGCTGAGCGGCTGCTGCGCAATCTCGCCCGCCGGCTCGACCGGGAGGCGCCCGGTGTCGCCGCCAGCATCCTTGAAGGGCTCGACGAGATACTAACGGTCAATCGCCTCGGAGTGCCGGCAAAGCTCCGGCGCTCGCTCGCCTGCACCAACTCAATCGAGAACATGATGGGGACCGTGCGTCGCGTCTGTCGCAATGTGAAGCGATGGCGAAATGCTGCGATGGCGCTGCGCTGGACGGCCGCTGGAATGATGGAAGCGGCTAAAGGCTTCCGCCGCTTGAAAGCCTACAAGCAGCTCCCGATCCTCAGGACTGCGCTCGTCGCTCACGCCGCCAAGCAACTCGTCACGAACAAGATTGAACCGCAAGCCGACGCCGCATAGCATGATCAACAGCAATGCCTGCTTCGCCTACTTCAACAAAATCCGGGGCATCCATCCGCCCTCATTGCGCAGTTACTATGTCTTTCGACGCAACCTGAACCAAAGTATAAGTGGCCCTTTGTTTCCGGCTGTGAATTCATACCTGTTTCACAGGTAACTTGGTCCCTGGAAGATTTAAAACGTTTCTGGCCTAACCAAGCGACAGAATAAAGGTTGGCATGTGGGCGCGTCTATCAGATTCCGCTTAATCGTTATCACCACCCTGGTTCTGGTCTGGACGACTATCGAGGCCGTGGCTGATAAACGCGTCGCGCTTGCTGCCGACTAGGTTCGCCCGTTTCGACCAAAGACCTAGCGCGACAAGTGCGCCGATGGATCACTCATGCAAAAGCGCCGCGGCGGGCCGCAACAGCTTGGGTCATCCTTTAAAGCGACCCACAACGAGGTACTTGTCCGGTGTACTAGTTTCCCAAAGTTGCGGCGGAGTTTGGGGCGACGCCGTCCAATTTAGCTCGACTTAATGGCAAAAGACGAGCACCTCACCCGGCTGAGCGAGGGAGTGGCTGCCTGGAACGACTGGCGCCGGCAGAATCCTGAGTTCCGTCCGGACCTCCGCGGGGCGGACCTCAGGCGGGCCGACCTCAGTGAGGCGGATCTCAGTGAGGCGGACCTCACTGATGCGAACCTCAGCGAAGCGATCTTGTTAAAAGCAAACCTCCGCGAGGCAGATCTTAGCAAGGCGGACCTTCTTCGGGCGACCCTTAGCGGGTCAGACCTCAGCTGGGCAAACCTGAGCAAGGCGGACCTCAGTCTTGCGATCCTGATTAGGACAAACCTCCGCAAGGCAAACCTTAGCAACGCGGACCTCGGGTTGGCGCATCTCTTCGACGCAAATCTTGTTGGGGCGAACCTTGCACGCGCAAACCTCACTAGCGCGGACCTCCGCGGGGCGGACTTCCGCGGGGCGGACCTCAGCGGGGCAGACCTCAGCGAGGCGGATCTTTTGGGGGCGAACCTCATTCAGGCCAAACTCTTCAGCACGAACCTTGTAGGGGCGGACCTCAGCGGGGCTCTATTGGGAAGCGCCGACCTCAGGGGCGCTGATCTCACTGGAAGCCGGATCGTACGGCGTGTCCGCGCGGGGCGTAAAACTGGAAAGAGCCGAGCAAGTCTACTTAGTCATCACACCTTTCAACGAGCCCGAGATCACCGGCGATAGCATCGAGGTCGCGCAGTTCTTTAATTCCAACTTCGCAACGAGAAGATCGGCGACGTGATCGGCACCAGTACTTCCAGGGTGGTGCTTGTCCTCGGCCGCTTTACGCATGAGCGTAAGGCAGTCCTCGAGGAGTTGCTCCAAATATTTGCCAGTATGCCTGAGAGTGCGTTACAATACATTGGCATAGATCGGTGGCCCGCGCATGCTCTAGAAGAGAAATGTGCACCGGTGGATTTGCTTCGAGGTTGTCAGTCCAAAGGGCGCTAGCGTGTTTATCAATCCGGTGCGGGCAAATCCCAACGGGCTCATGGATCGCATTCGTGGCCCGTTGCAGCGCATGCCGTTCATACCCGCGCTGCGCGCCTATGGTGGCCTGCGAGCACGCGAGGCAATCTCCCCAGCCGCAGCAACCTTGGGCCGAATTGGTTCGTTGGAGGTCCGATTGGCGCGTTCGGCTGCGGAGGTGCGCCGCGCCCAAAAACTGCGCTATCGTGTGTTCTACAGAGAAATGGGTGCTATCCCTGATCCCGGCAAACTAATTGCACAACGCGACGTTGACCCTTTCGATGCGATCTGCGACCACGTGGTCGTGCTCGATCACGCGTCGCGGGGACCGACTGGCAAGCCCGGTCTTGTCGGCACCTATCGGCTGCTGCGGCAGCAGATCGCTGAGCGAAGTGGCGGATTTTACAGTGGCGGCGAGTTCGATATTGCGCCTCTCCTTGCCAGGCACCCCGATATTAAATTTCTTGAACTTGGTCGGTCCTGCGTATTGCCGGCGTATCGCACCAAGCGGACGGTCGAGCTGCTATGGCAGGGAATCTGGAGTTACGTTCTACACCATGGTCTCGACGCAATGATCGGCTGTGCAAGCCTTGAAGGGACCGACCCGCGCGAGCTCGCGCTCCCCCTTTCATTTCTCAACCATTTTGCGCCCGCGCCCGAGCAGTGGCGGGTGCGGGCGTTACCCAATCGTTATGTCGAGATGAACCGGATCAGCCGCGAACACGTCGATAAGAAGGCCGCAGTTCACGCGTTGCCCCCATTGCTTAAAGGCTATCTACGGCTCGGCGCATTTATCGGTGAAGGCGCCGTAATTGACTATCAGTTCGGCACAACGGACGTCCTGATCATACTACCTGTGTTTGCGATCAGCGCGCGCTACAAGCAATACTTCGACCCGGCCGCACATCGAAACTCCGCGTAACAGCGCCGGTTTACGCAAGTCTCTTCGATACCTCCTCTGTGGCCTCATCAAAGTTGCATGTTTTTGGTTTTCAAACAACTTACAATTATTGCAGCTCACCGTTCACCGGTCGACGCTTGAACAATTCCGGACGAAATGTGAGAACAATCATATTTCACCCAGTGCTGGAGGCGTTTTCATGGTTGCCGGCCATACCGATAATCAAGGGCTTTCCGACCGTTAAGGCCTATTTTGTTGCGAACTATCACATACCCGCTGCCAAATTTAGTCGCTGTCGGTTTGGCAAAAGCAGGCTTAAGAATATCAGCAATCCGTTCGCCTCCGAAAACCGTCGGGTGCAAATAGTAAACATGACGCCCATAGCCCTAGCAAGGAAATGAGCGCGAGCCTCCGGACCGTGAGGCGCGGGGGCAATAAAACCAGCACTCTCGCGGCATAGCGGACCCTCTAGGGGAATGGGAACAAAGTTCCAGTAAAAAGTGAAGCAGGGGATAGCGTCAGCGCAATGCGGCCAGCTCCTGAAGGAGGTGCCATCGCTTAGTGGGCAGCTGTTACCGCTTTTGCCACAAGGCAATAAACGAAGCACCAAATGTATCTCCGAAGGCGAGGCATTTGTTAGAATTCCTTGTGGATACAGCTTGGATCGGTCGCTTCGATGATTTTTGTTGACATCCGTGGCTGATCTCGGTGCGGTAAGGCGACCACTTCACGGACATTTGTGCTCAGATACATCTCGGTCAATGCCTCCCCGAACAGTAGTCTCGTCATGCCACCTTCACGAATGAATTCCAGCAACCATGAATGACAGCTCCAAGACTCGCGACCAGCTGTCGTGAATTAATGTATACCGTGTGCAGCGAATTCATCGGCTACTCGGGGATTGATTGATTTCGCTGCGGCAATATCGCTATTTCCCTCGCCGGTTTTGCCGATCCGCACCTTAGCTAGCCCTCGTCCATACAAGGAGGAAGCCTGGTTCGGCTTAAGCCGAAGCGCGGCATCATAGTCGGCAACGGCATTTCCGTTCAGGTTCAGCTTCAAGTAGATAAGGCCGCGGCTGTCGAGGGCGTCCGCAAAATCCGGGCGAAGCCTGAGCGCGTCGTTGCAGTCCTGCAGCGCCAAATCTAGATCACCGGATGCCCCCCGCGTCCAACAGCGGTTGTTAAACGCTGCGGCGTCGCTCGGGTCCAGACGAATTGCTTGATCAAAATCCGCTATAGCGCGAGAAAAATCACCATTTTTAGCATAAAGTTGGCCACGATTGTAGAAGGCCACGGCATCGGTCGGGCTTTGTTGCAGCTTTGCATTAAGCTTTTGAATTTCGGGGTCGTCACCGGTTGCCGTCACACTTGGCTTATCAGGGGCCCCTGTCGACTTCATCAAGTCCGACTGTTTGTTCGCGGAGGCGCCAGACGCCTTCCCAGCGAACGAAAACTCGTTGAGCATTGTGGATGACACCCAGGGCACCTGTTCACCATTCGTCTTTCGTGAGACATCAACCCGCGTTCGATTGAAGACAGACTCGGCACTCAAGTCCGGAGAGCGCATCTCCTCAAGCAACTCGTTGACGAAAACGCTATTGGCGCCCTCCGAATCGTTTGCGATTTTATCCGTTGCAGCGGAATACATTATTAGGGAGCCGTCCGGCAGATTAAGCGCAGCGAGACCGGACGGGACCCCTCGGAACCGCCGTTCGTACGGATTTCGACGCGACGCGTCTAGGATCAAGATCTTAACAGCGGCGCCTTTCTGGTTCATCTTGGTCAAAATAGAGTCGATGCTGGTACCATCCCGCGCTACCTCTGCCTCAGTCCAAATTTGCGCGTCCGTAGGGACTAGGTAGCTCTGTTTAGATACTTGGATTCCAAATCCGCTAAAGAAAAACAGTGCAGTCGAATCCTTGCTAATCTTGGCTACGAATGCATCAAGAGCTTTCTGCATACCGGCCTTGCTGAGATCGTTGTTGATCTGGACATCAAAACCCATCCGCTTCAATTGGTCACCCAGGGAGCGAGCGTCTTTGAGGGGCGTAACTAACGCGGCACTGTTTTCGGGATAGTTTGCATTGGCAATAAGCAACGCTACTCGCGAACCGGATTGACTTTGCTGCGCAGAAAGAGGGTTGGCAACCGCGCACATGATCAATGCTAGTGCGAACACGAGCATCTTCATTCGACTCTCCGCCCTTGGTTGCCGACACTTTATTTTATTTAAAAAATTGCCCGACTTCAACATCATGAGCGGACAACTACTCGCACAGACTCCCGAGGCTTCACGGATGTTCGTTCGAGATCATGGCGCCCCTTGGACAAGCAGCGACCTAACCAGATCACCGTCGCGCAAGAAAGCGCCGGAACGCTGGACAACGATTTCACCCGCCGTAAGTCCCTCGCGGATCTCTACATTCCCATCTGAAAGAACCCCAACGCTTACCAGCCGCGTCTCGATCCGGTTGTCTCGCAGCACTTGAACAATTGCGCCGTCCGCGCCGTAAACAATTGCCGAAAGGGGAACACTGGGGCCGCAGCTCTCGCCAACCACAACCACCGCTTTGGCGAACGCGCCGATTGGCAATTTCTGATCGCCAATAAAAATACGGGCACTAGCTGTTTGCGTCCTCTCGCTGGTTATCGGAGAAACGCTTCGGACGTAGCCCGCTATTTCGCCTCGTCCCGGAACTTCAATTGTTGCCGGTTGTCCTGGCGCCAGTTTAGATAGCTTTGGCGGGAGAACCTCGGCTTGAAGGTCCAGTTCGCCGCTCACGATCAAGCGAAACAATGGCTCGCCCCTGACGGTCGAGGGAGCGTGGACTTGGGCGGTCCGATAGCTAATTACGCCAGTGGCGGGAGCCTTGATTGTAGCTGCGGCTGGAAGAGAACCTGACTGGCCATCGCCTCGGCTTAAGCGAGCCAACACCTGACCTTCAACGACGCGGTCTCCATCCTCGACCAAAACCTGGGAAACGCGTAAACCCTCGGTCTCTGGACGTACAAGAATTTGTTCTCGGGGTACCAGCCTTCCCGCTGTTTCGACCGTGTCCTTGAAACACCTTTGTTCCGCACGTACGGCTGTGACGAGCAGACCGGAGAGAACTCCTTTCCCTCCGATTTCCGCCGCGGGGCTCGGGGTCAAGCGCATAAGCGCTGTCAAGCTCATCGCTAGGACAACGATCAACTTGAAAGTCGCGCGATCAACCTCGCGTCCACGTTGGCCCATCCATTTGCATCGCATGCCCTGACTTCTCGCACTTCGAGTGACCATTGGAACGGCTGTTCCGCATGCAGGCGCCGCCAACCCCTTGACTAAAATACTTCAAGTTGACTTGCACGCCCGATCTCCCGAGTTCCCCAAAATGTTTAAAAATCGGCGTTTATTCAACGATGCGTGGATCCGCAACAGCGCGCCGCTCTTCGCCCGGACTGGCGGGGCGGGACGAGAAGCGGTGATGGACAGATTCTCCGGTCGCACGTATTCTTCAGCCAGGTCGGGCAATGAGCTAGCGATTGCATCCCCGTTGTGCACCGCGAAAATTCATCGCGGCTTAAATTGAGAGGCTTTCGAATGTGCGCACAGAGAGTTGCCCAAGATTTTGACCGCACCCTCATCAGAGCGTCGACAATCATGCTCGGTTTTCTTGCGCTGGGCAACCCCGCGAATGCTGTTGAAACTGCAGCATCGCCAATCATCCCCGTCGCGGCGGTACGTGCGACTAACGAGTGTTTCTCGGCCACGGTTCGCGTATTGGGCTTTTTTGTTCCTCGGGTCGAGAGTGTTGTTCGAATGGATGCCGATGGATCACGGATCACAGCGGTCCTTGTCGGTGAAGGCGATGTTGTTACGGAAGGGCAAATTATGGTGCGGCTCGCCCGCCCGACCTACGACGTGGCAGGCGTTCCTGGCGAGCCTGCGATGCGCGGATCGGTAGTCACCGGGGAGGCGCCTCCTCGGGCGGGCCCCGGCGAGCTCGCACTACGGGGGAGCCCGAGCCCACCCGGCAGTCCTCCGGTTGCCTCTTCGTCCACTGGGGTGATACGCGCCCCTTCCAACGGCATAGTGCTCGAGAGCGAAGCCAGCGTCGGCACGACAGCGTCGCTATTGGGCGAACCGCTGTTTCGCATCGCCGTCGATAACGAATTTGAGGTCGAGGTCGAAGTTCCAGGCATTCACGTTCCGATCCTCGCTCCGGGCCAGACCGCCCGTGTCGAAATCGAGGCCGGTCGGGAGCTGAGCGGCCATATTCGACTCGTGTACACCGAAATCAATTCGACGACGCAGTTGGGTCGAGCACGAATTACTGTAGATGGTGATTCGTCCCTTTTAGCGGGTAGATTTGTGCGTGCCACGATCGACGCGAGGCGCAGCTGTGGGATATCAGTACCTCGTTCCGCTATTTCCCACCGAACTACTGGACCTTACGTACAAGTTGTTCATTCGGGATTAATCGAAAGCCGCATCGTAAAAGTCGGGCTTCACTCGGATCTCAATACCGAAATCGAAGAGGGCTTGGCTGATGGCGATGTAGTCGTGGCGAACGCGGGCACCTCACTGCGAGACGGAGATAAAGTCAGGCCACTGTTCCGCGATAAAGCCGACTAGCCTTGCCACCCGGGGGTCGCTCCCAAAAATCTGCTCACTCGATGTAAGCGGGGATGGATTGTGGTTGGCGAGAAGACGTGTCTTCCTTCTTTTGAAAAGGGCTTCTATACGCCGGCGACCCTTCGCCTTGACTTGTTTCGTGAGCCCAGCGCGTCTCACTGGGAAGTTGCATTGAGAGGCGCGTGTGACGCAACGTTAGTGCGCGTCTCTGTTGGCTCCAAGCAGCACTGTGAGGGTCGATGAAATTCAATATTTCGGCCTGGGCAATCAAGAACCCCCTCGCTACGACGCTCTTGGCAATCACGCTCGTGATTCTCGGCCTGCAGAGCTTCAGTACTCTTCCAATCACGCGAGTTCCGAATGTCGATTTCGCGATCATCTCGGTTACAGTAGCGCAGTTCGGCGCGGCACCGGCTGAGATCGAATCGCAGGTGACGAAGACGATTGAAGATGCGGTTTCCGGTGTTGAAGGCGTCCAACACATAGCCTCTTCAATCAGCGATTGGGTATCCATTACGACGATCGAACTTCGTTTAGGAACAGATACTGATCGGGCTCTCAACGAGGTCCGAGATGCAATATCGCGGGTGCGCGGCGCTCTGCCTAGCAACATTGACGAACCGTTGGTGCACCGTGTAGTGACCGAAGGGCTTCCGATTGTCACTTATGCTGTCATCGCTCCAGGCAAGACGCCGGAAGAGCTCACTTGGTTCGTCGACGACATCGTGCAGCGAGCATTGCAGGGTGTCCGCGGGGTTGGTCGGGTCGAACGAATTGGTGGTGCTGAGCGCGAGATCCTAGTATCGCTCGACCCAACTAGATTGCGGGCGGTCGGTCTGACCGCGTCTGACGTGAGTCGGAGACTCCGCGCAACGAATGTAGATGTCGCAGGGGGGCGCGTCGAAATTGGCGGCAACGATCAAGCAATCCGAACACTTGCCGGTGCGAAATCGCTTGCATTACTCGCCGGAATACAAATTGCGTTGCCGGCGGGTGGAGAGGTACGATTGGAAGATCTTGGTGAGGTGACGGATACTGTTGCCGAACCTCGCAAGTTCGCACGCCTAGATGGCGAACCAGTCGTAGGCTTAAGCATATTGCGTTCCAAAGGTACAAGCGAGGTTGCTGTTGCCAAGGCAGTCGCGGCGCGTATTGATCAAATCCAAGCGGCGAACAAGGATATCCAATTCAAGCTGATCGATTCATCCGTAGATTTCACACTAGGTACTTACGATGCCGCGATGAGCACGCTGTACGAAGGGGCGGCTCTTGCTGTCATGGTTGTGTTCCTGTTCTTGCGAGATGTCCGTGCCACCCTCATTGCCGTCGTCGCATTACCGCTGTCCATTTTGCCAACTTTTTGGGTCATGAGCCTTATCGGATTTTCTCTCAACCGAGTGAGCCTCATGGCAATTACGCTCAGCACGGGGATTTTGGTCGATGATGCCATTGTCGAAATCGAAAACATCGTGCGGCATATCCGAATGGGAAAGTCGGCTTATCAAGCTGCGCTCGACGCTTCGCAGGAGATTGGCCTTACGGTCATCGCCATCAGCCTGACCATTGTTGCGGTGTTTGCGCCGACGAGCTTTCTTTCGAGTTCTCGTGGGCCAATTCTTCAAGGAATTTGGGATTACGGTTGCGATACAGGTTCTGTTGTCTCTGCTCATCGCGCGGCTAGTGACCCCGATGCTGGCCGCCTATTTTCTCCGGGCGGGTGCTCATCACAGCGGGACTGAAGAGAAGACGGGCCATTTGTCTGAGATTTACGCGCGGTTGGCGAGCTGGTCGGTCCGCCGCCGCTTTCTGACGATTATGATCGGTCTCGGGCTGTTCGCGGCATCGATTTGGAGCACTCAACTGCTCCCATCGGGTTTCATGCCGGTCGAAGATTCCGCAAGGACGCTGCTAGCCATAGAACTGCCTCCGGGATCGCAACTTGCCGACACTGAAAGCGTGAGCGAGCAAATCGCCAAGCGCGTGCGCGTAAAACCGGGGGTCCAGAGCGTTTTCGTAGACGGCGGGCGAACTTCGGCGGGGCTCCCGGACGTGCGCCAAGCCACGCTGTACGTCAGAGAGGCACCAAAGTCGCAACGTTCAATTACGCAGCAGGAGATCGAGGCCACAATAGCTCGCGAGGTCGCGGAAATTCCTGACATTCGTTACTGGTTCATCAACGAAGAAAATGGACGGCGGCCCGTAAAGCTCATCGTCACCGGCCAAAACGATGAAGAAGTGGCTAGTGTCGCAAACGAGTTGGCAGCGCAAATGCAGGCTCTCCCTGCTTTCAGCAATGTCATCGCAAATGTCGCAGTCGATCGACCTGAGCTAAGAATATATCCGCGGTCCGATCTGGCAAGTCGCCTAGGCGTAGTGACTCAGAGTTTGGCTGATACCATTCGAGTTGCTACTATTGGCGACGTTGGACCAAACCTCGCCCAATTCGACGCGGATGGTCGAACTCGTTCCTATTCGGGTCCTGCTCAACGAAACTGCCCGCGCCGACCCTCAAGCGCTTGAGCAGCTGGGAGTACCCACGGCACGCGGCAGTGTCGTACCGCTTTCAGCCATCGCCGATATTCATTTTGGCCATGGACCAATTACAATCGGCCGATGGGACCGATTGCGCCAGGCGTCGGTCGAAGCTGATCTTTCAGGTACAACCGCGCTGAGTGAGGCATTGGCCCAACTTCGTTCGTCACCGGTAATGAAAAGTATCTCTGAGCGCATACGCGTAGAGGATTCAGGCGACGTAGAACAGTTGAAAAGTTTAGAGGATGGATTCAAAACGGCTATTCGCAATGGGCTCCTGATGGTCTTCGCGGTGCTCGTACTGCTGTTCAAAAGCGTCCTCCAACCTCTAACGATTTTGCTTTCTCTACCGCTTTCGATCGGAGGCGCAGTCGCCGGGCTGCTCGCAACGGACAAGCCAATCAGTATGCCCGTGCTTATTGGGATGCTTATGCTGATGGGGATCGTAACCAAGAACGCAATCATGCTGGTCGATTTCGCTATTGAGGCCGTAGCCAGCGGGATCGAACGGACAAAAGCTATCGTCGAAGCGTGCCTCAAGCGAGTCCGCCCGATCGTGATGACTACAGTGGCAATGGTTGCAGGAATGCTGCCGAGCGCGCTAGGGATTGGCACCGGCGGTGAATTCCGTTCGCCGATGGCGATAGCAGTTATTGGCGGACTGGTTGCATCGACTTTTCTTTCGTTGTTGTTTGTCCCTGCTTTATTTGCAGTAATGGATGATACTGGCCGGCTCGCTTCACGCATCTTTGGCCGCTTTATCGAGGGCACTAAAGAACCCCCCGCCTTGCCGAGCGATCCCCGTTCGGCAGAAGCGGACAGATCGTCCTAACTTGTCCTATTCTTTTTAACGCGATCAGACTTTTGAACGCGATCAGACAGGATTCGCAAATTACACCAAGCAACAAACTGCGAAGGAGCGGGTGAGATGTCGGATTTGCCTGGTTACCCCATGTCAAATTTCACTTCATCCCAACTGCCAAATAATCATGACGCTAACGTGCATGCTTCTGTTTTGCTTCGTACGTTGATTGCTGAGGCGCCGGCCGAGGCATTCACTCTGGGTTGGTTGATAGGCAATCTGCGCCAGCGCTCATTTGGGGCCCTCATCTTGGTGCTCGCGATTGTAGCGCTGGTTCCGGTGGGAATATCGATCCCCGCCGGCCTCCTGATCGCCTTTCTCGCTGTGCAAGTCATCCTGGGCTACCGAAATGCGATCCTCCCCAACCATCTTATGATGCGCCCATTGCCGTCACGCTACCTTTGGCTGATCAAGGATTATATAATTCCATTGCTTATTCATCTCGAAACGGCAGTGCGGCCACGGTGGCCTGCGTTTGTTGATCGCATGCTACGTGTGGCTGGCGTTGCTGTACTACTATTGGCAGTAATTTTACTGACGCTTCCGCTGCCGCTGGTCAACATTCCGATTGCCGGAGCCATCGTGTTGATCGCACTTGCACAAACAGAGCAGGACGGGCTTCTTCTGGTTTTTGCGCTGGCTGCTGCGGCCGTTGTGTTCGCCCTTGCGTTGGTCGCCGTTCTGGGGTTGGTCGACGGTGCCGAGTGGATTTTTCGAGTCTCGACATTAGAATCGATTTGGAAGGTGGCCAGACCGGGGGCCGCGCTCACCAGCGACCCGGTGTACCGATGCCGCGTCGTCGGAACGACCTCATCAATGCAAGCCTCAGCGCGTTCAATCGACTCCCCAAAACCCCCCGCCAGATGCATCATGAGGACCGCATGTTGACCTGTTCACGATCGATTTTCGCAAAGAAAACAGATGAATTGCGAAATCAATGGCTCTACAATGAGTTTAGGAGGCGCTTGCGTAGGGGGCAGGGATGAGCACGGAGCTGCGAGCCGACAGTCGTTTTGATCGTCGGCGTGTGCTGATTGTGTGTGCGCACCTACGCCGCGGACGAATCAAACGCCAATCCCGACATTTTTTTCAACCCACCTCCGGTCTTCAAATTGGCTCGTTAATTGATCAGACGCGCTATCAAATCACATTGCACCACGAGGATTGGCATGGGCCCTATGACACACTCGGCTGCGAGAGAGACTATGACATTGTTTTTTTGACCGGACTGCAGCCCGATTTTGACCGCATGCGCCAGCTCTCTTTTCACTTTAGGCGACGCGGCGCGGTCGTGGTAGCGGGAGGAAGCATATGTACGTTGTTCCCGGAATTCGCCACGGAATTCTTTGATGTTGTTTGTGTGGGCGGCGTTGATTCGGTCACTGACGTCATTGCGGATTTCGAGGTAGGCCGCTTGCAGGCCGTCTATCGCTCACCGCAGCAGCGTATCACCGACTATAAGATCGACTATGGATTGCTTTCCAGGCATGGGATCCGGACTTTTCCGCAGCTGGTCGAGGCATCGCGCGGGTGCAATTTCCGTTGCTCCTTTTGTGTAATTCCCGCCGAGGGAGCGACCCATACCTCCTACAAGCTGCAGTCCGTAGCCGAATCGATCGACAACGCCATTGCAACCAGCCCATGGTGGAGCCTGCGGAGGCTTTACCCTATTTTTTTCTTCGTTGATAATAACTTCTCCGACAATCGTGTAGATATGTTGGCAGTTTGCGACCTGATGCAACGCCATCACAGGGTGCGCGCCTGGGGAGCGCTGGTTACGCAGAACATCCTTAAAGACTATGATCTCATCGCGCGACTTGCGCGCTCTAAGTGCGTCGCACTCTTTGTTGGATTGGAATCTTTTGATCCTTCTTTTTTGCGACGGTTTAACAAAACGCAGAACATGTCGCGACGGGGAACTGTGATTGATGATATCGCACATGCTGAACGGCAAGGCATTTGTATTTTGTATGGGTACCTGTTTGATCCGCGTACACAAACGGTTGGGGATATGGAATCTCAGATCAAAATTATAGCCAATAATCCGCTTATACCGCCGCCAGCGTTCTACAGCGTAGTGTTGCCGCTGGCGGGCACAGCATCGTTTTGGGAGGATGCCGCAGCACACCGATTGGCGCCGAACTTGCGCCTGCGCGATCTCGATGGCGAGACCATCGCATATTCAAATCTCGCAGATCTGCCTGATAAGTTGCAGGATTTTGTGGCGAAAATGACGCGTCATCCGCAACAGCTTATCAGCGTCCGCCAAGCCCTGCGCAAAATAGTTCTTCGGTTGTGGAACGCCGGTCGTTTCGACCCGCTGCGCATTTATGTGGTCATCTCCAGCGGGCTGCGCGCAGTGTTCTCGGGACATGAATCGAACCGAAAATCATTTTTTGCGGGCGACGAAATGCTAGATCCGCAATATTCGGAATTCCCGAGCTCGATTACTCAGGAGGATTGGCGACGCTATTTTGCGCCGATCTATCTGACCGACGAACACGGCCAGCTTGCGCCATGGCTTTGGCGATACATGCCGACGTCGAAAAGTCAGAGCCGTTCTAAATCCACTTAGTGGAGCAAGCCGCCGTCGAGTGCGTCTGATTTAATACAAATGTTGGAAACACACGTGCCACGCGAGATGCCAATTGCTGCAGACCCGCAAGGGGTCAGTGAGGAATTGCAACAGCCCTTACCGGGCGGCAAGCTGCAGCCGACCTCGATTTGCGAGGTGGCGATTGAGCCCCAGTTCAGTCGGGACAATTCATCATCCGCAAGTGTTCACGACGCGTTCGCTCCACCGCAATACTAACAAACACCAACAACCAGACGGTATAGATTTTGAATGACTTTGTAATCTGCCCGAATGTAAAATCAACAATCGTCTGCATGTTAATCACGGGGGTGACAAATGCATGGCCTGAGCCGCAAGCAAACTGCCCAATGCCGAGCGCGCGACCGCGCTAAGGCTTTCAGCCCGCTTCACTGACCTGAGCGATCCGTTTTGCGATTCCCGTGACACGTTCGGGAGGTGAAATTGCTTTCACGTCTGACTAAACAAAGCGGACTCTCACACCTAGTTCATTACTTCGGCTTCGAGACGCCACTACTCCCCGGGCTACGCGCCTGTGCAGGAGCGAGGCAGCGCGAAGCAATTTCCTCCGGCGGGTTAAGCTTGGGACGTCTTGGCAATCTCGAGGTTCGTCTGGCTCGCTCTGCGGCAGACGTGCGCAGGGCGCAGGCGCTGAGATATCAGGTGTTTTTCAAAGAAATGCACGGGATTTCTAACGCCGCGAAGATAATAACCCAACGCGACGTGGACTCTTATGACGCCGTTAGCGACCATCTCTTGGTGTTTGATTGTGCCTCCACCGGATCGCGTGGCAATCCGTTACTGGTGGGGACTTATCGCTTGCTCCGTCAGACCTTCGCGCAAAGGATTGGAGGCTTCTACAATGCTGATTGGTTCGACATTGACAGCTTAATTGAGCGTCACAGCAAGTTCGAATTTCTGGAGCTAGGCCGGGCATGCGTTTTGCCAGATTATCGCAATAAGCGCGTGATCGAGCTCCTTTGGCACGGCATCTTGACATACGTACAGCGTCATGGCCTCTATGCCATGATTGGAGGTTCCAGTCTGGAAGGAATTGACGCACGAGCGCACGCGATACCACTGTCATTTCTTCATCATTATGGACGCGCCCCAGAAGAATGGAGAGTGCGACCAAGGCCACAGTACTATGTCGAGATGAACTTAATGAGGCGAGAGTGCATCGATTGCAAAACTGCCATTAACCTTCTTCCGCCTCTGGTAAAGGGCTATCTGCGCGTGGGCGCGTTTTTTAGCGATGGCGCCATAATCGATCCTCAGTTCGGCTCAATTGTTGTGCTCGTTGTCCTACCCTTCTCATCAATCAAAAACCGCTATATCCGATATTTTTTATCGGAAGGTCGGTGGTAATGGTATTTTTTCGAGACGCCTCAGCAGTTCGCGCAATCGCAAGACCCGGCAACGGCTTTATCCCCTTTGCTCCCTATCGAAGCTCTTTAAAGGTCCCGCAGCATTAAGCATCCACTTATCACGTGCGGTGCGCTAAGCGCTACGTAGCGCGCGCGCGGTGTGCTGTCGAACAGACGTTTCGAGCGCCTTAGCTACCGCTTTGCGATCCGATGTTTCGTCGAACGCGATTGGTTCGCCCCAGGTGAGCACAACATCAATGGCGCCGCGACTTATCACACCGATAAAGTGCGGCCATAGCCCGGAATCACCATACCAAGCGATGATCGGACGATGTTGACGTCCAAGCGGAAAACCGTGCAGACGCGTGTAGGCGATCGATAACGGCTGGATCCAAACCCGGCGAATGTCGCTAGATCTGGCAAGAGCGTCGCGCGCCGCACCAATGAGCGCTGTCCGGAATGGCAGAACTCGATTGCCATCGCTTGACGTACCCTCGCCGAACAAAACGACTGGATCGCCGTCGGCCAGCATTTGCCCAATTTCAGCATTCACATGTTGGGTCTTATGGCGCCGAGCGCGGTCAACAAACACGGAACGTCCGAGCTTGGTAAGCCAGCCAAAAAAAAACCAGTCAGCAATTTCTCGTTTCGCAACAAATACGACTGGGGCCACTGATCCAATCACCGGAATGTCAAATAATGAAACGTGGTTGGCCACGATCAGCAACGGACGTTCTTTTACTTGGGCTCCGACCGTCGTGATTTGGATGTCGATAAGTCTGCACATGATACGATGATAGAGCATGGGTATCTTTCGCCGCACCGGAAGGCGCAAAGTGATCGCGATCCATTGACATGGAGGAATCACCAAAGAGACGCAAGCGATGCCGGTACCGATCAGAATTGCACGAAACACTAGTGCCCTCCCCGCTGATTGCGCAGTTGCCCCCAGCTCAAGGCGCATTTTAATTTGGCAAAAGGCCTTTCAGCACTTGCAACATAAAAAGGATGGGCTTTGGCCGCAGGCTTGCAGCGCCATGAATCTAATCGGACATTTGGCATGATTTGAACGTGCTCCCTCGTACGGGCTCCAACTTTAGAAGGTTATGTACAGTTTTCAAACAGCTTATGGTCGCGTCCCCTCACCGATCACAACAAACGGTGCCCAATAAGCTGGGTATGCATTGCGCGGATCGGAACCATCATTCATGAAATCCAACATCGCTATACGCAGTGCTTCCGCTCGCCCCACGTGCGCCGTGGAGATGAGATCAAAGGTTGCCACTGTGAGTCGAGCGGCCGCGCGCGAGTCCACTGCCCAATGCGAGACGAGTAACGCGCGAGCGCCGGCGTAGAAGAACGCGCGAGCAAGTCCCGATAGCGCCTCGGCGCCGGGCCTATCGCCGGCCATCGTATTACAAGCAGAGAGCACCGCCCAGTCAGCATTAAGCTTTAGCTCTGTCGCGATTTTGCTGGCAGTCAGCAGTCCCTCGTCTCGCTCGAGGGGCACCGCCGGCAAAGTTAGCACAAGCGCCGGCTCGGCAAGCCCCCTAACATCACCGGCTACTAAACCGTGTGTGGCGAAATACACGATGCGGAAGTCCGCTAGCATTGATTTTCGGAGCGTTGCTTCGCTGGCATCGACTCCAAGATGAATGTCGCTCATGGGCGCACCGAGCTTTTCTGCGACGGACCTAAGCTCGCCCGCGGTTTCAGGGAGCGGACGAAGCGCATTGCCCAAGGCCGCCCTATTAATATCGGCGCCGCGCCAGTATGCACTATATGCCGGTTCCGCTGACCTAACGGCCGGGGTGCCGGCGGGCAGTGGATTTGGGCCGAAAACTGGGTCGCCAAAGCCGATCAAGGGTTTGACACTTTGACCTGTTCTCGGAAGGGACCGAAGCGCCCGCAGGCTTGCGACGGAGGGGAGAACGGTTAAAGCGTGACGTTTCACGAGCCATTCAGCATCGCGATACTCGACCAGTCTCTTGGGCAAAGCTGTGACCGGATTCTGCGTCACCAGGACGTGAACCGGAAGTGCCGTCAGCGGGCCCGCCGCAACCGTGAGCAGGTTACGCTTATCCCTAATCAACGGTTCGACTGGACCGAGGAGCTGCAAATAAAGGTCGTAGGCGGTACTGAGGTCGAATTGTTGGAGCTTTCCCTGTCTGGCGGATTCGACGAACTCGTTCGGATCAAGCCCAATCCTGAATCTTGCGACCGATTTTGACAGCTCTTGGGCTCCAACGGAGATCGAGTGCCAATCGAATCCTGTTTGGGTCAGCGCAAAGACATAGCTTTCTTTTTCCCCTGGTAGCCAGAACACGAGCGCTTCGTTAGCGTCTAATATCTTCTGCACCTCCGCTACAGCTAGAGGTTTCGGTCTCATCAAGGCTGAGTAGGAAGGAAATTCCTTGTCGAGCGTGGCTGTAACCGAACTCAGCCGGGCTTCGATCTCGGCCATTTGTGCGCGCAAAGCGTCGATCGTCGCGCGGTTCTCCGAGCTGTCTGAACTGGCGAGAGCATCCAGTAGCCGCCGATCGACATCCCGCCAGGTTGCGCTCAAGTCCTGATATTCGCGCGTTAGAGCAACCAGATCGCCGCTGCCCGATGCGAACCGCACCGCCGCTTGCTGAAGAGCTGCAGCAGCGGAAGACTGACTGGCCCATTGAGCGATCTCGAAAGCTTCTTGTCCGAGCACCTGGTGCGACTCGATCCCGATGCGCGCTGCGCTGGCGAGGTTCGCGACATGGTGCTCGAAATAAGTTGTGCTCCTTCGGATCGATTCGCCTGTTTCGGTGGTTTGAAAGGCCGGGGTCTCCGCGAACGCGTGAGAAACAATCGCCGCGCTGGCCTTCCGGGAGTACGCGATGGCAGCTGCGTAATCATGCTGCTCTGCGTTGAGCTGGGCTATGGCGTCAAGAAGTCTCGCCACTTCCGGATGATTTGGGCCACGTGCGTTTTCCTGGATCGCGAGCGCCCGCCGATATAAATCAGCAGCATCGCCATGATTGGCCTGATGTTCACGAACCTGAGCCAGATTTTCCATGGCGGTGGCCACAAAGGGGTGATTTGGTCCAAGCGTTTTCGTCCAATTGTTCGTGACCTTTGTCAGCAAGTTAGCGGCTTCCTCATAGCGGCCCTCGGTGTCATAAACGACCGCAAGTTTACGTTGTATTTTGCCGACATCCGGGTGATCAAGGCTCAAAACCTTTTGCAGGATTCCGAGCGCATTTAAACACGCCCTTTCCGCGTCGCTCGAACGGCCCTGCAGCTGATAGACTTGGGCCAAATTATTGAGAACCACCGCAACCTCGGGTGAGCTGGTGCCGAGCACGGCTTGGCGGATGTCGAGTGCGCGCTTGAACAGAAGCTCGGCGTCATCCAATCGACCTTGCCGCAAGTACACTACCGCGAGGTTATTAAGGGCTGTGGCCAGATTGGGATGTCCGGCACCCAACGTCTGCTCCAAAATTCCTATTGCCCGCAGGTATAAAGTCTCAGCTTCGACGTAGCGCCCCTGTGGCTCCAGGATATGAGCGACGTCATTGATGCTCATCGCAAGCGTTGGCAAGTTCTGGACACCGTTCCGTTCATTGATGGTCAAAGCCCGCCGGTAAGCATCCTCAGCCTCCTTAAAGCGGCCCTCATCTTCATATAGCCGACCCAGATTACCAAGGCTTACCGCCTGAGCGGGGCTTTCAATACCGGATTGATCGAGAGCGCGCTTAAGGATCGCTTCCGCTTCGGCATACGAGGCTTCCTTGCGGTAGACGGTCGCAAGGTCATTCAGCGCCAGCACGAGATCATGATTATTTGGGCCAGGAGCCTTTTCCCGCAGGGTAGCGGCGCGCGCAAATAGAGGCTGTGCCTGAGTATAACGGCCAAGCAACAAATAGGCGGTGCCCAAATTGCTAAGGGGTTGCGCCAGCGTTGGATCGTCTGGTTTGATATTATTTTGGAACGCACTCAGCACTTGGGCGAACATTACAGCCGCTTGGGCATAGTTCCCCAGGGCTTGGTTCGCTCCAGCCAAATTAGTGAGAGCGGCCATGTACGCGGGATTGTTAGTGCCATTGCGCTTAGCGGAAGCTTCTTGCTGCTGTGCTTCGGTTAGCGCGGCCCCGTAATTTCCTTTGGCATACAACTCTTGAAAGCGCTTTTGCGCTGCCTGGTCCCCCTGTGGGGCTGCAACTGCATTCGTTAAAAAGGCGCTCAGGCAACTGATAAATATGATGCAGATTTTTCGAGGAAAGCTGGTTGCCACGCTGAAAGTCCCCGGCCGGTGCTTGTTCCGAGTTGAAAAACTGCACTTCGCCATCGATTGTGTCAATCGTATGCACCCGGTGACGGCCACCTTGTGCAATTGAGTGTACGTGGCAAGTCCTGGGAGTAATCCTAGGGCTAGCACTGAAGTTGACCCGGTTTCGTGGACACCGGAACATTCGTGTTCAAGGAGTCCGCGATGGCCAAGACGAGACTACCTTACAGTCCTGAGTTCCGTCGCCAGTTGGTCGAGCTGGTGCGCGCACCAAGGACCTGACATGGGAGTTCGAGCCGACGGCGCAGTCGATCAAGAACTGGGTTGGGCAGGTTGAGCGCGCCGCTGGCCGCGGTGATGGGGGCCTGACAACGGTAGAGCGCGAGGAGCTCAATCGGCTGCGGCGAGAGAACCGGCGGGAGATCCTGTCAGCCGCGGCCTGGTTCGCTCGGGAGGCGAACACGATCCCTACCGAAGGATTCCGGTTCGTGAGCGAGAACCAGGCCGCATATCCGATCGCCACCATGTGCCGGCTGCTGGGTGTCTCCTCCAGCGGCTATTAAGCGTGGGCGAAGCGAGAAGTCTCGCAGCGGGCGCGCAGCGATGCGATGCTGCTGGCCGAGATCCGTGCCCCGCATGCGGCTTCACGCGGCACGGCGCGCCGCGTTTTCATGCCGAACTGGCCGCCAAGGGCATTCGTGTCGGGCGCAAACGCATCGCTCGGTTGATGTCGCAAGCCGATGTTGTCGGGGCGAGCCGACGCAAGTTCGTCATGACGACGGCCAGGGACGGCAGTCGGCCGGCGCCTGATCTGGTTGATCGCAACTTCAGGGTGGACCAGCCGAATCGGCTGTGGGTCGCCGACATCACTTACGTTCCGACCTGGGCGGGCTTTCTCTATCTCGCCGTCGTGCTCGATGCATCCAACAACGCACGAGTTTGTACAGCTCGCGGCCCGAATTGATTTGGATTGGATCGCGAGGTAGCGCCCTCTACAGTGACAATAAGGCCTGCGATCGAGACCCGCTTCGTCATCGGCTATTGCTGCTCTAATATATCTATCCGACGTGAGCGCTGGCTCTATAACCCGTATTTCCAGCACTTCACCGGTGAGACATTTTTCCTGCACGAACTTCCCCACGAGCGCTCTGACCTCAGCCATTGGGAAACGGCTCGGCAGCAAGCTCGAGCTTCTGCTCACTGAGAGCTTGCGCGTGGCGCATGCAACCGGGCGCTGCGCACTCGCGACCTCAAACGGTCACGGTGGCCACCGCGGTTTGCGCCTGCTGCGACCGCGACTTGGGCGAAACGGTTGGATCTCGACGGATCGAGATAATCCCGCAACCGTGAAAAAATCTACGAGAATGTTGTTTACATCGTAGTACTTCTTCACTTTCCTTCCAAGACGTACACGGGCGCCCAGTCGGGGCCGGGAGGCTGCGCCAAATGTCTTTCCGCCCGAGCCAGGAACGCTGATGAGGGGGGATCTGCATCCGCGAAGTGCGAGAAACAGGTGACGGCACCCTTAAAGTCGCGTGATCGCCATCGGTCCAAGCCTTGTGCGTAACTTGCAGCATACGCCAATTGCTCTCTGGTTGCTTCGCCAGCCACGGCCAGCGGTTCAAATATTTTGACCGTTTGAGAGCGCCCCTGCACGCGGATAGTGTCGAGCTCGCGCCATATAAACTTGCTGCGAGTTGCTGCGACCGTCGCCTCCGAGGCTATAGTTGAAATGCCAAAATACTTGTTGGCGCCCTCAAGCCTAGAGGCGAGGTTCACGACGTCGCCCATTACGGTATAGTTGAAACGGCGCCTCGAGCCGATGTTGCCCACCAGCGCCGCCCCGGAATTTAGTCCAATGCGATGGCCGAGCTTGAGGGAGCCCAAAGCAAATATTGTCGCGTTGAGCTCGGCCAAACGGCGCCTGCATTGCAGAGCGGCATGCACTGCGTTTGCCGCATGTTCCTCGTCGTCGACCGGTGCACCGAATACGGCCGCGATGCCATCACCGCTGTATCTGTCGACAAATCCGCCATGCGCCTCGATGATGTCGGTCATTGCCGACAAATACTCGTTCATAAGATTCACAAGATCGCTAGGAGCGAGGTTCTCAGCGAAAGTTGAAAATCCAGCGATATCTGAAAAAAAGGACGTTACGTTGCGGGTCTCGCCGCCGAGTACTGGCGGGCGGTTTGAGGCAAGCATTTTGTCGATCACGGTCGGCGAAAGATAAAGAGCAAAACTCCTTCGCAAAAGTCGTTTGTCTTTGTCAACCGCGACGAAACGATAACCTACCGTTCCGACGAACGCGATCAATCCAGCTATGGCTGGCTCGATGAGCGGCAGAACGACCGCATGATTAAATGCAAAAGTTGCGATTGCCGACCATACGAAGAGACCGCCAACGTAGGTGATGAAGGCACCGGTAGGACCGAGCAAAAGTGTGAAGATAGCGACGAGCCCAGCAAAGAGGACAGCAATCGCTAACACCGCGTTGCGATCCGGTTCCGAAAGCGCATCTCCGTAGATTAGATTTTTAATTGCCGTCGCCTGAACATAGACACCGGGAATCAAGTGGCTCGCCACGGATGCGAATTGCGGTGAAATCGGCAAGGCGCAGCGGCCGCCCTGTACAGCATGGGGCGCAGCAGTGGCAAAGCGCTTCGAGGTCATCTTGCGATCCTCACCGTCAACCGACGTTCCGATCACAACGACCTTGTCGCTAAACTCCCGGCGAAAGAACTCAGAATTTCCCTTCGCTGCACAGATCGCGATGTCAGCAAACGAAAACGTTGGTACGGCGTCGGCGGCAAAATTGAGGGTCATCGTGTTGGGTATTTTCCCGGTCACTCGATGACTCGCGAGCATCAGGCTGCCGTCAGATGTAAACTGGGGTGTCGCCCCCAGCGCTCGGGCGGCAAGCTCCACTGCCATTGACGGTGCCGGTGCGCCATCGACGAGAAAGGTGAGTGGTATACGACGCACGACTTCGTCGGCATCGGTATACACGTTCAGGAGGCGGATATTGCGCTGATAACCCACGGCTGCCCTTTGGCCTAGCGATGGTAGGATAGGCTGCTGCTCGCGGTGCTGAATTTCACCCAACACGATTTTGCGATCCCGTGCCGCAAGTGCGAGTGCGCGCAGGAAATCGCGATCGAACCCTCGCAACCGTGCGCCCAAAGTCTCATCGCCAAACGGAAGTTCGGACTGCTCAATCGCAATAGGATAGACAATGTCCAACCCAACAACTTTTGCGCCGCCATCGAGGATGGCGGTTAGGACGCGGCCAAGTTCGCGCGTCCAGGCGATGCTCGGCGTGCCTTGAAATGGGGGCGTTCGGTAGGTCTCCTCATCCATCGCGACGACGACAACCGGCGACATTGAGGAGAGATTCTGGGAACCAAAAGCATGCCAGCGAAGCGCGGTTAGGATATCGATTGACAATCCCTGCAAGATCTCGAGCGGGGGCAACACGACTGCGGTGCCCGCGATCAATGCAGCGACGGCGGCCGCGACTGCGTCCCGAAGCCGCATTAGCTCAAGCTCCGCGTTAGATCGGGAGCCCTAGCGTCCACCCCGGTTCTCCCCACCAGTAAGTCGAGTGGGCCCGAGAAGCCGCTACCGACGATGGAAGAAAATACTTGCTGGCGTTCCCTTTGGCAGCATGGCCGAATTCTAGCAGCCAGGTGATTTCTCTCGCATTCGCCCCTGGACTCCGCGACTGATTTTAACCCACGGCATTTCGCAGAATGATCTCGTGGGTCGCAGCAGCTCTTTCGCTTCCTGACTAGGTCCATTGGCACCATGCGCGCACCGCTCAGGGGGCCAACAAGTGATGCAGGCGCGTGATTTTGAGCGTACTCTCGCATTGTTGCGTAGAGTTCCTGCCTGTTCCCAGTTGCAGAGATTTAGATCATGGCGCGAGGGATAGGGCTACAGTTCCTTCTTGGCCACGAGTCTGACGGCGCCTGCTGATAAACGTGTCACTGGTCTTCGGCAACTTAGCATATCAAAAATGCCGCCACTTCCCAACCCCGCTAAGGATGCAAATCCCATGGCGGACACCGTTCAAGAACGGGGTCTGGTCATCCTGCAGCAACACGTGGGCAATTTGCATTTTAACGTGCCGTACGTAAGTTTGACCGCACCCGCCTGCACAGAAAGGCGTTCGAAGCGCATCAAAGTATGGCCGAGCCGATGATCTCGGTTGAGCAATCTTAATTGTCGAACGAAAGTCCTGTACCGACCTCGATCTCCAAAACGCGTCCCCCACTTGCAGCGCTGCCCTCGTAGCGCTCCGTCGGCCCTCTGCATAGAACGGAGTTGATATCGCGGCACTCCATCATCTTGCCGATCAGGCTCTTAGAACGTGTCTTGCTCGGGCATGGGCGCAAGATCTTAGCCGCAATTGCCGAGCTTGCTTCTTTACATGCGTCCTCGCATTGACATTCGCGGCGATGCGCGAATTGATGTGGGACCAAAGAGGCGTCCGAATACAATGAGTGCACTGACTGTGCATCGCGCTTTTATTGTAGGGAGCTCAAGATACGAAGGCTAAAGGTTTTTTCCTTGGGCAGCTCGAACTCTCATCGGAAGGTACTGTTGATCAACTGGCGCCGGGGTTTATTCCGGCTCTGGGTGTTGGCGTCGGCCGGCTGGATCATGGGGTGGGTGCTCTATTCCGCAATCTCAAACCTTAAAGAAGGGGTTTGGAAAGGTGCGGCCGTCAAGTTATCGATCGTACTCTGCGGGCCACCCGTTGCGTTGTTGATGCTTGGTCTCATCGCGCCATGGGTTATTAAAGGCTTTGCGACCGATCGCACAAAAACTGATAACTGTAAGCCAGACTAACTGTCGACCAGGTATTTGATTAGGTCGTGTCTCATGCGTTGCCCCAGTTTGAGGGCGCGGAAGCCTTTGACGTAAGATCGATCTATTAGCGCCGGTCGCCTGCATTGGACGGAGGCCGCCCCGCGCCGAGTCCTAATCGCGGACGAAGCGCAGAACTACGAAACCTGTGAAACCGATTGGCTGTTATCACCGCGTGCCCGTAATTTCTCGGAGCGCTTCAGCGCTCAGGGCAGGAAACTGCTCAGCAGCAGCCGCCGCTTCCCGATTGGAGGAGAGCCTAGCACCATCCAAGATCGTTTCGCAGGCCCCTGGTCCGGCACATTCCGGCAAGGCCACGTAGCTCATGACGGCAATGACGCCTGCCAGGGTCGTGGGTCTGGTCGTGAGGAGCACGATCGCCGCGTCTTCGTAGGAATGCCACAACTCGCGCTCTTCTGCTTTGTGACGTTCCTCTGCTGCGCAAATTGCCTCGATTATTTCGTTTCTCCGGCCTAACGCGCGCTTGTGCGCTTCGATAGCAGCAAAGATTGGGTCCCCTCCCTCATTGCGGGAGCTGTCGGGCACTATACTGGGGCTACGCACGAATGTGCGAGCTGTCGTAGAGTTCGAATCAGCTTGGGCCATTTGTATCTCCTATAGGATGACGCGGGTTAGGACCGGGCGATTGAGCGCCTGAATGAAGACAGTCAGGTCGCCGGAGGGGGTCTTCTGCCTCGGCTCGCCGCGCTCCCCCCTAGGCGCACGAGTGCGGCTTCGTCCTGGCCCATGATGATTCGCGCATCGGAGCCACCGATAAAGCGGCACCTATCGGAAGAATCGGCTAGGGTGTCGGTCGATGGATTCATCTACTCCTACAACCTTTCGGGTTCAACAAAAATTGTTGATAATGTATGCGCGCCCGGCTGTCAACAAAAATTGTTGAAATGAGTCCAAGCCAGTGCAAAGCCGCTCGTGCACTCCTGGAGTGGACTCAGTCCGAACTGGCACGCGCGGCCGATCTCGGATTGTCAACCGTGGTCGACTTTGAGAAACAAAGACGTGTGGTTTCCGGAGAGGCCCTAAACGCAATCCGAAGGGCTCTAGAGCAGGCCGGGATTGAGTTTTTGGATGGGGACGGGCCGGGACTTCGGTTGCACAAGCCAAGAAGCCGACGATAATAGATGCTCCGGTCTCAAGCTGAGGCCTCCCTGAAGCGCGTTTTCGAGTTCAACGCCGATCCGCAAAATTCGTCAGCTCTATATGGTCCTTTACTGCAGACACCCACTGACCTGCGCGGTGCGGTCAAATTTTCTTAACACAGAAACGAAAGAAACGTGGCCCGCCCGCAACTGGCAAAGGGACCCTGGTTGGTGTGCTGCAGCCTAATCTGCTTGCTGCACTCGACAACTGGGCGGCGGCACAAAATGACGGGCTGGTCGGCCAGAGGCCATCCGACGATTGCTTGAGATCGCGCTTCGCCGCGGCTGAGCAAGCAGGAAATCAGGTTGTATTCCGGCTATCGTAGGCATCGAGGCGCAGTGGCACGACCAATTCGTTGCTCATTTTGCAAAACGAACCCAATCTGTCGCGGGACCGCATCGTCATTCTTCAGGTGTGCCGAGGGAAAAAGTCTGTAGAGCGGTTGCTTTGGGTAAAGGTGATGGCAAACTATTCGCCAAATCTCTTCGATTATTGATCGCGTCCAGCGAAGAAATTCACGTAACGCCGACGCTCCTCAAGGGCTTCTCGCGTGTAAAGGCCACATTCTTGTTGCCAGGCGGAGCGCCGAGCCCGGCGCTCCGTCATGCATGCGGCAGCGTCGCTTGCCGCCACCGGTCGGGGAACGGCCTGGCCGGCCCGATCGCGCCTCGGCGCCGCAGAGCGGGGTCGCATCGCATCGGACCGGTATTGCCGTGGTGATCGCCCGCCATCTCGTCACTTCCGCCGACGGAGCGCCGCGCCGCAGCCGGAGTGGCTGCACGGATCACGCAGAAGCACCGAAGAAACCCACGTGATCAGTGCGCCCGAACGGACCCTCGGCAACTCCGATCCGTTCCGAGCTGGGGATGTTTAGACGGGTGCTCGACATACGTCATCCCCAGTCCCATATCAATCAGGGACCAGATTAAGAACCATAGAAAGGTTCGCAGATGGGCCGCTCTGTCACGTTCACCTCACCGGACGTTCCAGCCCATGTGGTCGAGCTGCTGGGGCCAGCGCCGCTGCTCAAAGGGGAAAACCTCAAGCAGTATCAAGCGTTACTCTCCGAGATCGCGCGGACTGTAAAACCGGCCGACATCATGGAATGGCTGTGGGTCAAAGACATTGTCGATCTCACTTGGGACATCCTTCGCTATCGACGACTCAAGGCAAACGGGATCCAGAACACCGGGCTGGAGGCGACCTGCCTCAACTATACCTCGACAGCCTCGGCACTTGCCGCACTCCATCTCATCGAGCAAATGCAAGCTTCCGCCGAGTTGCGGCGCAATAACGCGCTCAACGAGATTGAATCACGCCGGTGGAACCTCGGCCAAGCTCTCCGCCAAGCCTCGGATCACGTTATCGAGGCCCAAGCGACACCAGCGCTCGTCCCAGCCGGCTAAAACGATGATTTCGCCCCGCCGCGTTGCAGCCAACCGCGCGCAACGCCCAACGCAGCACCGGTCCTCGCTCCCATGATGGGAAGACGCGCGCCGGCCGCAATGCTCGACGCCATGGTCTCGCGGCCTTCTTCGATTGGAGGGGCCCGGTCGCCGCCGATCTTGAACGACTGGCTGACGAAATCGCCGGGCCCAATCCCAATTCGTGCCGCTGCCACTTCGCCCTTGTCGCCGCTGAGGCCGAATTCGAGCTGCGACGCGTCCGTGCTGCCCGCCTCTCACTGGTGTCTCAACTTTTCACTGACTGGGATACCGCTGATGCAAGTTGGCCGAGCTCGGTAGCGATAGTTAGAAGCCTCTCCCGCATCGACCGATACGAGCTGCGCGCGACATCCCGCCGCAATCGCGCATTGCGCCTGCTGTAATCGAATGCTCGTTTCTAGTATTTCCCTGATTATTGCTACTTATAATTGTATTTTGCAGAACGAAGCCAACGGTCGTTCGGAATGGAGTAAATAGGGGGATGCTAGCGCCAGGCCGAGGTTCCAGGTGCAGCAAGCTCGCAGCCACGCAAGCCGCGATCGTCGAGATTCCGGGGCGTGGCAAGATCTCGGGGTACGTACGCAGCGTCTCCGCCGCAATCGATCAGAAAACCCAGATGGCGAGTGCGCGCATCTTTCTTGGTGACCAGAAATTGCCTCTGGGAGCGTTTGCTAGAGCGGTGGTGACCGTCAGCAAAAGTTGCGGGCCAGGTGTTCCCCTCTCGGCCGTCTTTTACGACAGCGACGGCGCGCTGGTGCAGGTGGTGCGCGACAATCGCGTGGAGACCCGGCGCGTGCAAGTTGGCCTCTTGTCCGATGGCCAGGTCGAGATCCGGGACGGCCTCAAGGACGGCGAAGTGGTGGTTGCTCGTTCGGGCGCGTTTCTGCGCGAGGGCGATCCGGTCAGACCCGTTATGGTGCCGCGCTGAACTCGGATAGGATGACGACCCCAATCATAAAAACGTGTGGACGGGCCCGCCAAATGGGTTGTTGAAGCACTACAAGTAGTTAGATCCAAAGATGTGCCGGCCAGCTCCCCAATATGGCTTGTTCCGCGCGAGAGTGCGGCTGCTGCGCGGGTACGATCTGTGGAGCATTCCCGGATCGGGATCGTCTGGGTTGGCGATCCGCAAATGTTGAACGACGCAACGCGTTCGATGCCGCTCAGACACCTTGTACCTTCGGCAGAACGTCACAAAGGCTCGCTGATTAGCTTGCAAAACGGCGAGGCCGAGCAACAACTCTATGCCGTCGTGTTCGGGCGTCCTATCTAGGCGGGCTGGCGTTGGAACCCGGTTTTGACTTCGCGCAATTTCCGCCGCGGCACTCCGTGCGATCAGGGTCACAGTCCCTGCCCGAAGCAGATCACACGCACCATGATGGCTTACATCCCGGCCGGCGCGGCATCCGACAGCGTCCCATGGGTCGCGTTCACCGTGGGGTGGGTGTTGTTCTGGATCGCCCTCATCATCGCGGTGCGGGGCGCGCCGAAGCATGAGCCGCTTCCGCCCGATCGCTGGTGAGGCGACTCGTTAATCCGCGCTGAACCAAAAGCCCGCGCACAGTTGTCGAAACGCGCTCGGTCGAGGCGTCTATCGGCGCCAATGCCGATGATACCGATATCGGTAGTAGTAGTGGTGGTAGTAGTAGCGCAGGTAATCCGGCGGGGGGCCGCGCCACGTGTAGGTCTGGTTCCCGATTCTGACAGAATGAGAACCGGGCCCGAGTTTCTGTTGCTCGTTCAACGTGGCGATGGGATCGCTGGTGAAGGAAACGGCGTTGGCAGATGGTGTTGCCAGCAACAGGCCGGTCGCGGCGATCAAAAGCTTGCCCTTCATGGAGCGTCTACGTGTGCGCAGGATTGTGCCAGTCAATCCGGTGATACTGTATGCTAGGCCATTCGGGTAATCGAGGGTAGCTTGGAATAGATGGCTCGCGAAACTTCACCGGCATTTTAGGTTTAATAGCAGCGGAGGAAATGAAAATGCCGAACGTCTATATCGAGGCCCGTCCCAAAGGCCGCCCCGAGGGGAGCCAGATCGAGGATTATGTGGTCGAAGACCACGCGGATCATGCGCTTTCAACTCATAAAACGCAGGAGCAAGCGATCGCCTGGGCTAAAAAACAGGGCCACTCGCCACTTGTCGCCCGTGTGCGGCACCTGAACGATAAGAAAAGACCGGATCACTGGCGCGCCGCCTGAATCGTCGAAGGCACGGGCGCGCGCCTAAGTCGTCGAGCTGGCGGCACGGCCCGGCGATCATTACTTGCATCCGGGTCGAGGGGTTCTGCGCTGAATGCGACCTAGTTGGTCGCCGCCGGCGCGAAACCTACCGTCCCACTCTCTGTTCATCCTTGGCTCAGGGGCCGCCGACCACGCGGGCAAGCAAGGCAACTATCTTCGAAGTGGCGAACAGCACGAGGGCTAGGTGAACTGCGATGACCGCGTCGCCGGCCGGTCCCCTTCGCCTCTGTGCCGTCCGGCCCGTTTCACATGAGACGTTCTCCGTCGCCTCACTTGCCAGTTTGCGTCGGGCGGCCGTTGGCTCCTCTCCTTGATGAAAAAGACGGCTCACAAGGCGCTAACGCGGGTCGCGCTGAAAAGATCAAACCCAGGCACAAACAGCGGTCGAAATTGTATGAGTCTGCTTGTGGCACATCGCGTCAATTGCGGCGCTGCAGCACTGCGGTCGCTTTTGGGGCGAGCGGAAAAAAACATCAGCCGCACGAACAAAGCGGATCATGCGTACACTCTCGCACACCCTCAATGCCCCCCGGCTCCTCCCGCCATCGGGGCGGGGCGGCGCATCAGCAACGCCATTGCGCCAAAGGCGGCAAACAGCAATGCGACCAGCCAGAACATGTCCGCAAAAGCCATCACGGTGCCTTGCTGACGCGCTATCAGCATCATCTGCTTGAGCGCCATGGTCGGCGCATCGGCTGCATAGGCCGAAAACCGCGCGGTCAGGTTGGCGAGCATTTCGTTGGCCGGCCCGCGGTTCCAGCTCACCCATTCGTGGAGCCGCGCGAAGTGCAGGTCCATGCGCCAATCGAGCACGGTGTTGAGCGCAGCAAGCCCGACGGCACCGCCGAGGTTGCGGGTGAGGTTGAAGAGGCCTGATGCGTTCTTCATGCGCTCCGGCGCGAGCGTCCCCAGCGCCACATTGGTGACCGGCACCATCGCGCACATGAGCCCGGCACCGCGGAGAACCTGTGGCATCAGCAATTCCCAGAAATCGAAATCCTTGGTCATGTAGCTCATCTGCCAGGCGCCCACCGCAAACATGGCGAAACCGAACATCAGCATGAAGCGCGGGTCGACTTTTGCGCTCAGACGGCCGACGATCGGCGCGCACACGAACATGGCGACGCCGGACACAAACATGGTCTCGCCGATCATCAGCGCGTCATAGCCGCGGATGCGCGCCAGATAGAGCGGATAGAGATAGGTGAGGCCATAAAGCCCGATCCCAAGCACGAATGAAAACATGCTGCCAAGCGCAAAATTGCGGTTGGTGAAGGCCTTGAGATCGACGATAGGCTGGCGCGCTGTGAATACGCGGACAAAGAACGCGACGGCACTGAGCGCGGAGACGAGGGCGAAGAACCTGATGGTCTCGTCCTCGAACCAGTCGTTGCGCGTACCCTCTTCCAGCACATATTCAAGCGACCCGAGGAACGCCGCCATGAAGCCGAGCCCCCACCAGTCGAAGTGGGTGAACAGCGAATAGTCCGGGCGATCGAAATCGATCAGCGCGAACGTAATCGCCGCAACGGCGATTCCCGGAATGATGTTGATGAAGAACAGCCAGTGCCAGGAGAGCGCATCGGTGAGATAGCCACCGACCGTGGGACCAATCGTCGGCGCCAAGGTGGCGACCAAGCCGATCATGGGGGTGACGATTGCCATGCGCGAGCGCGGGAAGATCACGTACGCCGAAGCAAATACGGTCGGGATCATGCCGCCGCCGATGAACCCCTGCAGCGCGCGCCAGAAAATCATCTCGTTCATCGAGGAGGCGAAGCCGCACATGAGGCTGGCGGCGGTGAAGCCGGCCGCGGAGCCGGCGAACATCGCCCGGGTGCCGAGCGCGCGCGACAGAAACCCGGAGAGCGGAATCGCAATCACTTCGGCGATCAAATACGACGTCTGCACCCAGGAAATCTCGTCCGCCGACGCAGCCAGGCCCGCCTGGATCTCGTTGAGCGAGGCCGAGACGACCTGAATATCCAGGATCGCCATGAACATGCCGAAGCACATCGTCAGAAAGGCGATGACGCGCCGCGGCGCGATGTGGTCGGACGATGCGTGGGCGACGCTCGACATCGGACGATCCCGCGGGTGCGGGTGCCTGGCTAGCGGTTCGGCTGCGCGAAACTCACGCGCGGCATGGTCATGCGCGGGGGTGCCGGCGCATCGGCATCAGCAACTTTGGACGGCTTGGTGTTGACACTGACGACGACCGACATGCCTGGGCGCAGCAGGCCTTGCATCGCGACGTCGGTCGGCACGCGCACGCGCACCGGAACGCGCTGCACGATCTTGGTGAAATTGCCGGTCGCGTTATCCGGCGGCAGCAGCGTGAACACGGCGCCGGACGCGGGCGCCAGGCTGTCGACCGTGCCCTCGATTGCCTTTTCCGGCAATGCGTCAACGCTGATCGCCACCTTCTGACCGGGGCGCAGGTGCGCGAGCTGGGTCTCCTTGAAGTTGGCGTCGATATAGACCTCATCGAGGGGGACGAGGCTCGCGAGCCGCTGCCCGGTCTGTACGTAATCGCCGACCTGAATGGCGCGGTTGCCGATGACGCCGTCGATGGGCGCGCGAATCTCCGTGAAACGAAGATCACGCTCCGCCTTGGCGAGCGCGGTGCGAAGCTCCGCCAGCGCGCGCTCCGCCTCCTGCTCCTGCGCGCGCGTGACCTCGACGTTGGCCTGCGCTGCCGCCAGCGCCGCATGTGCACCGGTCACCGCTGCGCGTCCCTGGTCGCGGTTGGCTTGCGCGCTCTCGAGCGCCTGGCGGCTGGCAAAATCGCGCGACGCCAAAGTCTGCTGGCGGGTGAGCTCGAGGTCGGCGCGCACCATGCCGGCCTCAGTGGAGGCAAGCTGCGCCTTGGCCTGATCGACGGCGGCGCGGCTCGCGTCGACCTGGCGTCCGATCCGGGCAATGGTCGCTTCCTGGCTCGCGACCTTGTCGCGCGCCTGATCGACGGCGAGACGATAGTCACCGTCGTCGATGCTGGCGATCAGGTCGCCCGCATGCACCCGCGCATTATCAGTAACTCGGATTTCCGCCACATAGCCCGGCACCTTGGCGGCGAGCGTGGTGTTGTGGGCATAAACATAGGCGTCGTCGGTCGAGACCGTGAACCGGCCGACCGTCCACCAGTGCTCGCCATACCAGCCGGCCGCGGCAAGGACGACCACCAGTCCCGTGCCGAGGACGATGCGACGGCGGAGCCCGCCGGCTTTGCGTGCCGGTGTGACCGCCGCCTTTGTCTCGCCGGCGGGGAGCTCAGGCTTGGCTGCCGGCGCGCGCGCGACGGCGGGACCCGCACCGGGCTCTTCGGCAAGGTCCGGGGTCACCAGGTTAAGGCGGCCGTGGGATTCCGATCGCTCGAGCTTGGCGCTCATGGAAACTCCGCGCAGTCCGGCAACGTTGCGGTCCTGACCGAACCGTTCGGTCATTATGGCCAGGTACCCAGGAGAGTCAACATTGACCGAACCGTTCGGTCATTGATATTTTTGTGACATCAGTTTAGAATTGCAGCAGAGAAAAAGACCGGCGGTAAGCCAATGAGCCTGCAAGCGGAACTCGCGACTCGCCCGCACGAGGAAGACGGTAAGCGCCGTCAGATCCTGGATGGCGCAATGCGGGTGTTCCTCGACAAGGGCTTTGACGCGGCGAGCATGAGCGAGATTGCCCGCGCCGCCGGCGTGTCCAAAGGCACCCTCTACGTCTATTTCGAAGACAAGCAGTCCCTGTTCGACGCCATCGTGCAGGAGCGCTGCCATATCCACGCCGAACGCGTGTTCGAGTTCGACCACGCGGATCACGCGGTCGAGGAGGTCCTGAGCCGGCTCGGCGTTGATTTTGCGGCGGTGATGTGCCGGCCGGAGAACTTCTCCGGCGTGCGCGCTGTGATCGCCATCGCCGAACGCATGCCCGAACTCGGGCGCAAGTTCTACGAAACCGGACCGCGCCTCGGGATCAACAAACTCGCCGCGTATCTCGACGCGCAGGTTGCGGTCGGCGTGCTTGTCATCGAGGACACCGAGGTTGCTGCCGCCCAGTTCATCGACGCCGTGCTGGCCACGCTGTTCAAGCCGATGCTGTTCAACTACGAGACCGCGACCCGGGAGCGCATCGACTATGTCGTCGGCATCGCCGTGCGCATGTTCGTGGCGGCTTACCGAACCCGCTAATTCCGCCCGCTTTGGTGCCCGTAGTACTCGTTGCTCTCGTAATATTCATCGCCGACCGGCTCGTGCCGGCGCCCGGCCGCCGACCAGGCCGGCGGTGGCGCCATGGGCCGGCGTCCGGCCATGCGCGCCTGCGCCCGCGCGGCGACCTCCTCGCCTGAGACCGGCTGCGGATTGCAGATGCGGTTCCCGCTTGCGTGCCGCATCAGGTCGACGTGGATATGATCGTAGTGGAAGGCGTTGGAGCCCGGCGCCAGCACGGTGGTGAAGCGCTCACAAGCGGCTGCTTCGATATCGCGTAGGAAACCTTGCTCGGCGGGCATGCCGTGCCAGCCGTCGCGCACCGTGATGCGGCGGCCGTCAGCGAGTGTGAAGGCGGCGACGTCGAGGGCATTGCCGAAAGCATGCTCTGAGATCGGCGCCCCCCATTGGCCGTTCATGCCGCGGCATGAGTAGGCGGAGATCTGTTTGATCTCGACCACCGGGCTCATGAACCAATGCATCGCCGCCGGCTGAACTGCATCGGTGATCCAGCGATCGAGCGCGGACACGACCGGGCACGCCAGTGTCGCGGCCGGCGTCAGGGTGGCGGTGCTGGCCATCGCGGTTTGCGGAGCTTGCCCGAATGGTGCGGGGCGGGCGGGCGCGGGTGGCGCGCCCTGGTAACGGTAGGAGTCAGCGACCGGAGCGGTCGCGGCGCGGGCGTCGCTGCCTGCATAAGGATCGCTCGGCGCCGCGAGTTGCAGCGGCGGGCCCGGTGTCGGGCGCGCGGAGTAATTTGGCGCCGGTGGCGGCGTATAGGTTGAGCGCTGCGGCACGAGGCCCGGGGGCCGCGGGTCGTCAGCAAATCCAAGTGGATTAGTCTCGCCGAGAGCCTCGACCTTCAGGGGAAAATCCGCTCCGCAGATACCCGGCCCGTCGATCGGGCGCAGCAGCGCGATGCCCGGTCCTTCTTTGACCGCGCCCGACCTCAGGCATTGCTCCTCGGCTTCACGCCGCCACGGCTCGCGCTGAGCGAACCAGCTGTTGCAGCCGGCGAGCGCGAGCAGCAGGAACGAGCAGCCGACATACCAATGAATGCCGCGCATCGGCGGACCATGCGCGGCGGCCTGTTAACGGCTCGTCAATACTGTCGGGCAGATCCGCCGGAGTGGGAAATATGGTTAAGCGGGGCGGCTTACCCCAGCTCAGCCGCGCGCTTGAGGCTCGCAATCATCGACACGCGCTCGAGATAGGCGTGCGCGCGGCCAGGGTTCGCCGTGATGGCGCGCATCTCATCGCGGAACCGGTCCTGCTCGGCGGGCTCGCGCGCCTCGAGGTTGCGCTTGTTGGCGATCGAGTGCGTCTGCACATACTCCATGGTGATGCCGCGGCGCTGTAGGTCATAGCGATCAAGCTCGGGCTCGGCCGCCTCGCCGTGCCACACGCGCGCCAAACGCTCCACCAAGTTGAGCGCGTCGTGGATCCCGCCGTTCATCCCCATGCCACCTAGCGGATTGTTGATGTGGGCGGCGTCGCCGGCGAGGAACACGCGGCCGGCACGGAACGATTTGGCGACCCGCTGGTGCACGCGGTAGAGCGTGGTGTGAATAATCTCATAGTTGCTGTGGCCGGGAACGACGGTTGCCAGTTGCGCCTGGGCAAACGCTTGCGTTAACGCGTCCGCGTCCGACACTTCGGGGGCAATTGGAAACATCAGGCGCCAGGCGCCCGGGATTTGCAGCAGGAAATGCCATTGCTGCGGATCGGCCACGTAGGTCACCGGGTCGAGCTCAGGAATGACGGAATAGAAATCGAATGGCGTGCTCACGACCAGGAAGCGTTCCGGCCAGGTGAAGCCTTCGAACTCCATGGCGAGCGCAACGCGCACTTCGCTGCGGGCGCCGTCGGCGCCGATCAGCCAAGACCCGCGGCGCGCCGCGACCGCGCCGTCGGCTGACTGCACCTGCACCGTGACCCCGTCCGGATCTTGCATCACGCCACAGACCCGCTGGCCAAACTCGATCTGATAGTTCGGATCGCCGCTGAGCTTTGCGTGGATGATGCGGGTGAGTTTGAACTGCTCCGCCTGCAGCCGATAGGGATGGCGCGTGATGTCGTGGATCAGCCCGAAATCGAAGCGGGCCAGCACACCGTCGCGCCGCGAGCGATACTGCAACCCCGGCGCTTTCAGGCCCTGCGCAATCAGGGCGCCGGCGAAGCCAAGCTCATCTAAAAAATCGAGTGTCGAGGGATGGAAGGTCGAGGCGCGCGATTCCTCGCTCAAGCTTGCCGATGCTTCCAACACCGTCACCGGCACGTTGCGGCGTGCCAGTGCGGCGGCAGCGACAAGGCCGACCGGCCCGGCGCCGGCGATGAGAACGCGATTGTCAGGGATCATGCTGGAAATGAGGTCCAATGAAACTCAGAGCTGTCCGACCGGAACGCCGGCTTTGACGACGATATCGTGCCACTTTGCGGTCTCGGTGCGCATGAATTTTGCGAGCTCCTCGGGTGTGCTGATCACGCCTTCCGCGCCGAGTTCGACCAGGCGGGCCCGTACCGCCGGATCGGCCATCGCGGCGACGAGTTGTTGGTGCAGCGTGTCGATGATCGGTGCCGGCGTGCCGGCCGGCGCCAGCAGGGCGAGCCAGCCCGATGACTCGTAGCCCTTGAGCCCGGCCTCGACGACTGTCGGCACCTGCGGCAGCGCCTGCATGCGGCTCGCGCTGGTCACGGCGAGGGCGCGGGCGTCACCGGTTGCGAGCGGTCCGCTGACGTTGGGGAGGAACTGAAATCCGGTCGGCACCGTGCCGGCGATCAGGTCCGTGACATACTGAGCGATGTTGCGGTAGGGCACATGCGTCATTGCGGTGCCGGTCACCTGCTCGAAATAGGCGCCGGCAAGGTGCTGCGAGCTGCCGATGCCAACCGAGCCGTAGCGCAACTCGCCCGGATGCGCTTTCGCGTAGGCGATGAACTCATCAAGCGAGGTAATCGGCAGCTTGGTGCTGACCACGATGATGTTGGGGATCATCGCGAACAGTCCGATCGGCGCGAAATCCTTTTCCGGGTCGTAGCCGAGGTCGTGATAGAGCGTCTTGTTGGCGGCGAGCGGTCCGCTGGTGCTCATCAGCAACGTGTAGCCGTCGGGCTCGGCACGCGCCGCCGCGGCCGTGCCGGTGTTGCCGCCGGCGCCGGGACGGTTGTCCACGATGAAACGCCGGCCTATCGTGTCGCCCATGCGCTCCAGCACAACGCGGGTGATGACATCGCTCGCACTGCCGCCGGCGAATGGCACGATCACCTGAATCGGATGCGTGGGATAGGATTGGCCGTAACAGATCACGGAGAGCCAGACAGCAAGCGGCAAAAGACACGAGCCGCACCAGATAGAACGCGATATTTGATGGCATCCGCGAAATCCCCCCGTTCTTCCTTTATCTTTGCTTTGTCCGCACTCAGCTTCCTTTGAACGAAGGCAGGCGCTTGGCGTGGAATGCCTCGACCCCTTCGCGGAAATCATCCGATTGCCGCAGCCGGCTGTAGCAGTGCCCCTCGAGCTCGATCGCCGTCGACAACATCGCGTCTTCGGTGTCGTTAAGCAATTTCTTGGCGGTGCGCTGCGCGAGCGGGGCGAACGTGCGCAGCTCGTCGACCAGCGCGTCGGTCGCGGCTTCCAGCTTGGCGTCAGGAACGCACTCGGTCGCAATTCCCCAATCATAGGCTTGCTGCGCCGGAATGCGGCGCGAGCGCATCACGATATCCTTGGTGCGGGTAATGCCGACGATCTTCTGTAGGCGCGCCGACCCGCCCGAGCCAGGGATCTGGCCGAGTTTCTGCTCCGGCAGTGCGTACTGGCAGGTCTCCGACACCAGGCGGAAATCGCAGGCGAGTGAGATCTCGAAGCCGACTCCGAAGCAATAGCCGCGATTGGCGACAATCACCGGCTTGCTGCAACGCGCCGGTGCGGCGATGTTCCAGGCGAGTTTGGAAACGTGCTCCGGGCTCGCCTCCATGAAGCCTTTGATGTTGCCGCCAGAGGAGAAATGCTCGCCGGTCGCGCGCAGCACGATCACCCGCACCGCCGCATCTTCGTCGAGCGCCTCGAAGACGAGCCGCAGCTGGTCGCGCTGGGGCATAGCGATGATGTTGAACGGCGGTCGGTCGAGGATGACGTCGGCGCGCTCGCGCGCGGGGTCGATTTCGACGCGAAAGCCATCAAGCGCAACGAGGCGGGGATCGGCAAAGCGCGCGGAGGTGGGCATGCGAAATTCCTTGCTTGTGTAGTTATGCTTGCTCAGCTTCGTATTCGCCGGCGACGAGCTTGCGCCGCAACAGTTTGCCAACCGGCGATTTCGGGATTGTCTCGACAAACACATAGCGGCGCGGGCGCTTGAAATTTGCGAGCCCGGAGGCCTGGCAATAGGCATCGAGCGCATCCGGTTGGACCGGCCCGCGGCGCTTGACGAAGGCGGTGACGATCTTGCCCCAGCGCTCGTCCGGCAGCCCGACCACGGCGACCTCGGACACGGCCACATGCAGCGACAGGCAGCTCTCGATCTCGACCGGCGAGACGTTCTCGCCGCCGGTGATGATCATGTCGTCGACGCGGCCGGTGACGAAGAGGTCGCCATCCTTGTCGAAATAGCCGGTGTCGCCGGTGAAGTACCAGCCGCCGCGTAATGCCTTGGCATCCGCATCGGGCCGGCGCCAGTAGCCCTCGAAGGCCTCATCGCTCGCCAGCAATGAGATGATCTCGCCCTCTTCGCCCGGCTGCGCGAGTTCATCGGGCGAGGCGGCGCCGAGCCGGATGACGCGCATCACCTCGTTCAATCCAGCACGTCCGGCCGAGCCGGGCTTGGCTGGGGCATTCTGGTCGATGGTGAAGGTGTAGATCTCCGAGGATCCGTAGTGATTCACGAACAGATCGGGTTCAAAGGCGAACTGCAATTGCTTCAACAAGCCGTCCGTCATCGGCGCGCCGGCGAAGCCGAGCTTGCGCACCGAGCGAACGTCGGTCGCACGGAAGCGCTCGTGATGGATCAGATCATGATAGAGCGTCGGGACCAGATAGAGATTGCTGATCCGCTCGGCCTCGATCAGCTCGAGCGCGCTTGCAACGTCAAAGCGGCGCAGGCATACAAAGGCGCCGCCGATGAGCGCCATCGCCAACAGCGAGCGCACCCCCATTGTGTGATAGAGCGGCATCACCCCGAGCGTGCGTTCGTGCTGGCGATAGAGGTTCTGTGCCACATGCGCCAGCGCGGCGGCACGCTCCGCGCGCTGCCGGCGCGGCACGCCTTTCGGCCGCGCCGTTGTCCCTGAGGTGTAGAGCATCACCGACCAGTCGCGGGGGTCGGCGCGCGGCTGTGCGTCGAAAGCGTCAGGTGCCACGAGCTCCGGGAATGAAAGCTCGCCCGGCTGGCTCGCGTCGACGGCGATGCGCGCGCGGGTTTGTGCTTGCTTCGACGCCAGCATGGCAGGCGCGGCGACGTCCTCGTAGACAATCGCCTTGGCATCGGCATCGGTCAGGCAGAAATCGAGATCATCGGCACTGGCGCGCCAATTCAGCGGCGTGATGATGAGTCCGGCGAACTGACAGGCCCAGTGCAGGGTTGCGGCCTCCCAGCGGTTGGTCAGCACCGTCACGAGGTGGTCGCCCGGGGCAAGCCCGAGCTGATCGAAGGCCGCCACCAGGGCGGAGATCTTGCGATACCATTGCGCGTAGGTGAGCCGAAGCGATCCGTCGACGATGGCGAGCGCGTCAGGGTCGCGCGCGACGCCCGCCACAAAGGTTGTTCCGAGATCAAGCATGGTCGATGCGCATCATTGTTCGATGGTCCGCCCGTGACCCAACTGAGCAATTGTTCGATAATGGCTGGAGCGGCGCAAGCCGAGATCAACGCGAGTGTTTCTGATGAGTGACGTGACGAGCCTCCGCGCCGGCGCCGGCCGTCGCAACGCGGCCGGTCCGGTCACAAGCCTGCGCGAGTGGCTCGACCATCTCGCAGCGCATGACCGGCTGGCGCTGATCCGCGGTGGGATCGGCTTGAAGTTCGAGCTGGCTGCGATCGCGAAGCGGCTCGACGGCGAGCGCGCCACGCTGTTTCCTCAGCCGGGCGGCCATGCAATTCCCGTTGTCTCGGGGCTCGTTTCGAACCGCGGCTGGATCGCTGACGCACTGGGCGTCGAGCCGGCTGCCGTGCTGCAACATTTTCAGCACGCCGCGCTCAACCCGCTGCCCTGGACCGAGGTGAAATCCGCGCCCGTGCAGGAGGTCGTGCACCGCGAGGTTGACCTCGCACAACTCCTGCCGCTGCCGGTGCACAATGAATTCGACAGCGGACCCTACGTCACCGCCGGGCTGCTGATCGCGCGCAATCCGCGTACCGGCGTGCAGAACGTGTCGATCCATCGCTGCCAGCTGAGCGGGCCAAACCGGCTCGGCGTTTTGCTGCTGCCGCGGCACACGCACATGTTCTTCGAGATGGCGGAGCGCGGCGGTGCGGCGCTCGACGTGGCGATCGTCATCGGCGTTGATCCGTTGACCCTGCTCGCCTCGCAGGCCATCGCGCCGCTCGATTGCGACGAGCTGACCATCGCCGGTGCGCTGCATGGCCGGCCGTTGCCGGTGGTCAAGTGCATCGGCAGCGAGCTACGCGTGCCGGCCGAGGCCGAGATCGTGCTCGAAGGCCGGCTGCTGCCGAACCTGCGCGAGCCGGAAGGTCCGTTCGGCGAGTTTCCTCAGTATTATGGCGAGCGCGCCGATCGCCACGTGATCGAGATCGATCGCGTCACCCATCGCAAGGATGCGATTTTCCACACCATCATCGGCGGCGGATTGGAGCATTTGCTGCTCGGCGCGATCCCGCGCGAAGCGACGTTGCTGGCGCATCTGCAGCGCAGCTTTCCCAATGTGCGCGACGTGCGGCTCTCGCTCGGCGGGGTATGCCGCTATCATCTGCACGTGCAGATCGCCAAGCGCCAGGACGGCGAGGCCAAGAACATCATGCTCGGCGCGTTTGCGGGCCACTACGACATCAAGCAGGTGGTCGTGGTCGACGACGACGTGGACATTCATAATCCGGTCGAGGTTGAGTGGGCGGTGGCGACGCGCTTTCAGGCCGATCGCGATCTCGTCGTCATCTCTGAAGCACAGGGCTCCAAGCTCGATCCGTCAACCCGTAATGGCGTTGGCGCAAAAATGGGGCTCGACGCCACCAAGCCGCTCGCCGCGCCCGACTTTACCTTCAAGCGCATCCGCGTGCCGGGCGAGGATACGGTCGATGTGGAGCGCGTCACCGTGCCGGGCTCGCCGCAACAATGGCGCAACGCGATCAAAGTAATTCAGGGTTAGCTCACGCCACTTCGCGCGAGCCTGCCATGGCGAGGCGTGGATCGCGCGCCAGCCAGAGCGAGACGGCGATCTCGCCTTCGGAGCCGGCATCTGGCGGAACGCTATGGTGGCTGATCACATCAAGCCCGGCCTGCTCGAGCCACTGGCTCACGGTCTCCTCGGCAAACCCGAGCCGGCGATGCGCGTGTTCCTCGCGCAGGAACTCGTGCTCATGCGGCGCAAAGTCGACGACTAGAAGCCGGCCCTGCGGCCGCAGCACGCGCGCCGCTTCGCGGACCGCGCGGGCGCCGTCATCCAGATAGTGCAGCACCTGGTGCACAATCACGACATCGAAGGAGTCGCGCGGCAAGGCAAGGTCATAGATATCGCCCTGGCGCACGCTGCATTGGCGCAGCTCCGCGCGGTCGAGTCGCGCGCGCGCCAAGGCGAGCATGTCGAGCGAGAGATCGATGCCGAGGCCGCGTTCAAGCTCGGGCCCCAGCAGTTCGAGCATGCGCCCGGTGCCGGTGCCGAGATCAAGCAATGAGCGAAACGGCCGGTCCGCCAGCACCGCCTGGATCTCAGCTTCCACCGCGGCGTCCGCCGCATGCAACCGGCGGATGCGGTCCCACTCCGCCGCATGGGCCCGGAAATAGCCCTGCGCCGCAGTTGCGCGCGCGGCCCGCACTTGGGCCAGCCGCTCGCGGTCACGCGCCATCACGGGATCATTGGGATCGAGCTGCGCGGCCAGGACGCGCGCGAGCTCCGCCTTGGCCCCGTGCTCGGCAAGCCGGAAGAACGCCCACGAGCCTTCGCGAAACCGGACCACGAGACCCGACTCGGCCAGCAGACGCAGATGCCGTGAGATGCGCGGCTGCGACTGGCGCAGGATGTCGGTGAGCTCGGTGACCGTCAGCTCGGCTTCAGCCAACAATGCGAGGAGGCGCAGCCGCGTCTCTTCGCCGGCTGCCTTGAGCATGGTCGACAGTTCTTCGAATCGGAACCGATTCTGAGTCACATCGTCGATATAAGGATATCGTTATGTTGGAGCAAGCGTGATTGGTAAGTTGATGCGTCTTTCGTTGTGGCCAACCTGAGCTAAGAAATTCAAACACGCGTTGGAGTCATTGCGATGTCCACTGATCCCTATGGATTGCGACCCGGCGAGGTCGCAATCGAGCTCCCCAAGGACTTCGATGCCGGAGTCTATTTTGTCGGCCGTATCCACACGCCGTGGCAGCGCCGCGAGGAGTGCCCGAAGAACGCCCGCGAGTCGGACGCTGTCTGCACGATTGAGGTTGATCCGCGGTATGCGCCCGCCCTCAAAGATATCGAAACCAGCTCGCACCTGCTGGTGCTCTACTGGATGGACAAGGCGCGGCGCGATCTCGTGCTGCAGGCGCCGCGTCACTATGACACCCAACGCGGCACCTTCGCGTTGCGCTCGCCGGTGCGCCCGAACCCGATTGCTGCAAGCGTCGTCAAGCTTGTCGGAGTGGATGGCTCGCGCCTCTCGGTGATCGGGCTCGATTGCCTCAACGGCACGCCGCTGATCGACATCAAGCCATACTTTGCCTCGGTCGATGCGGTTCCCGACGCGGTGGTCGGCTGGCACGTGCAACGCAAGAGCTGATCTCAAGGTCTAACTTTTATGTGAGGCGCACGCGGCGCGGATTGACTTCTACTGAACTCGATTGTTAATTAACATATACGTTAATTAACAGGGAACGAAGCCATGGCAAACATCGAGATTATCGGTTTTCCGCAATCGACTTATGTGCGGGTTGCCCGCATGGCCTGCGAGGAAAAAGGCGTGCCCTACGACCTCACGCCGGCGGCCCCGCATTCGCCGGAGGTGCTGGCCATCCATCCATTCGGAAAGATTCCGGCGATGCGCCACGGCGACTTCGAGCTGTTCGAGTCGAAGGCGATCGGCACCTATCTGGACCGTGTGTTTCCCGGGCCGCGATTGATCCCTGAGGATCCGCGCATCGCTGCCGTAACCGAACAATGGATTTCCGCGGTCAACACGGTCGTGGATCGGACCATGATCCGCACCTACGGGTTCAGCTATATCTTCCCCAAGACCGCAGATGGCCAACCGGACCGGCTGGCGATCGACGAGGTCTTGCCGGCGGTGCGCGAGCAGGTCGACATTCTCGACAAAGCCGTCGCGGACACCGGATATCTCGCCGGCGACCAATTCACGCTCGCCGACATCAACTTGATGCCGATCCTCTACTACGTGCGCAACCTGCCCGAAGGCGGAGCTGCGATCGGCGCAGCCAAGCACCTGTCGGCCTATTACGAGCGCAACGCGCAACGGCCCGAGTTTCAAGAATACAATCCCGCCGCCGCCGCCGCGCCAGCAGACGAAGGCGGACGAGCGCAAGGCAGGTGTCGCCGCATGAGCACGCATCAGGTCGTTTCACCCGAGGGGTGGCTCGCCGCGCGCAAGGCGCTCATGGACAAGGAGAAGGCGTTTACGCGGATGCGCGACGAGCTCAGTGCCGAGCGGCGCGCCTTGCCATGGGTCAAGATCGATAAGAGCTACGTGTTTGAGTCCGATGCGGGCAAGCTCACACTTACCGACCTGTTTGGCGGCAAGAGCCAGCTCATCGTCTATCATTTCATGTTCCACCCCGACTGGGAGGCGGGCTGCAAGAGCTGCTCGTTCTGGGCGGATACCTACAATCCGGTGATCGCGCATCTCAAGGCGCGCGACGTCAATCTGGTCGCGATCTCGCGCGCGCCGCTGGCGCGCATCAACAAGTTCAAGGCGCGCATGGGCTGGACTTTTCCGTGGGTGTCGTCGGCTGGCACCGACTTCAACTACGATTTCGGCGTGTCGTTCGCTCCCGATGACCTGAAAAGGAACGAGAACAACTACAACTTCGGCACGCGTCACTTCGGGATGGAAGAGGCACCGGGCCTGAGCGTATTCTACAAGGACGCCGATGGCGCGATCTATCGCACCTATGCGTGCTACTCCCGCGGGCTCGACATGCTCAATTCGGCCTACCAGTACCTTGACCTGGTGCCGAAGGGGCGTGATGAAGATACGCTCACCTTCCCGATGCAGTGGGTACGCCTGCACGACGAGTACACGACCGGTAATTGATGCGAGCGACTGAAACGGATCGGTTGGATGCGATGTTTGCGGCGCTGGCCGATCCGACCCGGCGCGCCATCATGGAACGGCTCGCCGCCAAGGGCGAGCTCGCGGTCGGCGACATCGCCGAGCCGTTTCGGATCAGTGCGCCGGCGATCTCCCGCCACTTGCAAGTCCTGGAGCGCGCCGGGCTGATCGAACGGCGCATCGAACGCCAGTGGCGTATGGTGCGCGTGCGGCGCGAGGCCCTTAAGCCAGTCGAGTCGTGGATCACCCGCCAGCGTCGCCACTGGTCCGACGCGCTCGACCGGCTGGAGGCGCTTGCCGCCGCCGACACGCCCAAGCGGGGGAAGTCATGAACGACAGCGTCCTTGAGATGGAGCGGCTCATTCCGGCGCCGCCCGAGCGCGTGTTCGAATACTGGACCGAGCCGGAGCTGGTGGCGAAGTGGTTCGGGCCGGGTGATTTCGACGTGCCGAGCTCTCAGCTCGACCTCCGGCCGGGCGGCAAGTGGCGCACCACGATCCGCTCGCCCGAAGGCAAGCTGCGCTCGGTGAGCGGTGTGTACAGCGCGATCGAGCCTCCGCGCCGGCTCGTCTTTACCTGGGCCTGGGATGATGACGACGGCGTGCGCGGCCACGAGACTCAAGTGACTGTCACGCTCGAGCCGACGCCGGGCGGAACGCGGCTACGGCTGGTGCAGGAGGATTTCCAAAACCGCGAGGTCCGCGATCGGCACAACGGCGGCTGGGCGTCGTCGCTCAGCAAATTGGAGCGGCTGGCGGGCTGAGTCCGGTTAAGCGCAATTAACCCTTCGGTCTGCCAACACGAGCCGTGTGTCGCAAACAACACACCTGGGAATATTCGCTTTCCCGCTCCGCCCCTTGTCTCAATGTTGCCAACGCAACAACAGCAAATCGGATCCGTCTTGGGGCGGGGGTCCTATGTTGCGCCGAATCATCTGGGCAGGAATTGCCATGCTGTGCCTTGCGTCTGCGGCCTATGCGGAGCGGCCTGAGACGTATGACAAGCTGATTGCGGCCCACGCAGCAGCCAACGGCGTGCCCGAATCGCTGGTGCATCGGGTGATCACCCGCGAGAGCCGTTATAACCCGCGCCTCATCGGCCACTGCGGCTGCCTGGGCCTGATGCAGATCAAGCTCGGGACCGCGCGCAGCCTGGGCTATGAGGGCAACGCTCAGGGCTTGCTCGATCCCGAGACCAACCTGACCTACGGGGTGAAGTACCTGGCCGGTGCCTACCGCACTGCGGGAGGCAATGCCGACCGAGCGATCGCCTACTACGCGGCCGGTTACTATTTCGCGGCTAAGCGCCAACACGTGGCGCTGGAACTGGTGAGCGACGTTCGCCCTGGATCGCATGGAAGCGAAGGCATTCTTGGCCTGCCGGAGGAAGCCCGCACTGAGACCGAGAAGAAGCCGGTGCGCGCCATGCGGACCGCAGCCATGTCCCGCGTGCGTTGACAGCCCTGGGCAGGGGCCTACATTACCCGAATTCCTAGGGGAGCCTCGCCAAGAGGCTGAGATACCGACGGGCGGTCGGCTTGAGCCCAGTGGGCTAAAGGCCACAGCAGCGCGGTGACCCTTCGAACCTGATCCGGGTCATGCCGGCGAAGGGACAGGATTTTCCCTCCGAAGGCATGCGAGTCGGTCTCTAAGGGAGCATGCCCATGAACAAACATATCTCCTCCAACGATCTCGTCGCTCCGAAAGTTACGACCGGCCCGATCACCGGTTCGCATAAAGCCTATACTAATCCAGAAACCGCGCCGGACCTGCGCGTGCCACAGCGCCACGTTCCGCTGACCGAAACCGCCAGCGAAGCGCCGATCCCGCTCTACGACACGTCCGGGCCCTACACGGATCCCAACGCGACCATCGACGTTGAGCGCGGGCTCGACCGCACCCGTATCGAATGGGTGCGCGAACGCGGTGGCGTCGAGGCCTATCAGGGCCGCGATATCAAATCCGAGGACAACGGCAACGTCGCCGGCAAGCATCTCGCCCGGTCCTTCCCCACGCGGCATCAGCCGCTGCGCGGGGTGGGCGGCCAGGCGCTCACGCAACTTGAATGGGCGCGCGCCGGCGTCATCACCAAGGAGATGATCTACATCGCCGAGCGCGAGAACCTCGGGCGTAAGCGGATGCTGGAGCGGGCACAGGAAGCCCTCGCCGAAGGCGAAAGCTTTGGTGCGAGCGTTCCGGCGTTTGTGACGCCCGAGTTCGTGCGCGCCGAAGTGGCGCGCGGGCGCGCCATCATTCCCTCCAACATCAATCACGCCGAGCTCGAGCCGATGATCATCGGCCGCAACTTCCTGACCAAGATCAACGCCAATATCGGCAACTCGGCGGTGACCTCCTCGGTCGAAGAAGAAATCGAGAAGATGGTGTGGGCGATCCGCTGGGGCGCCGACACCGTCATGGATCTGTCAACCGGTCGCAACATTCACAACACCCGCGAGTGGATCATCCGCAACGCGCCGATCCCGATCGGCACGGTGCCGATCTATCAGGCGCTGGAGAAGGTCAACGGCGATCCCGTCAAGCTCGACTGGGAGGTCTACAAAGATACGCTGATCGAGCAGTGCGAGCAGGGCGTCGATTACTTCACCATCCACGCCGGCGTGCGGCTCGGTTACATCCACCTGACCGCCAACCGGGTCACCGGGATCGTGTCGCGCGGCGGCTCGATCATGGCCAAATGGTGCCTGTCGCGCCATCGCGAGAGCTTCCTCTACGAGCGCTTCGATGAGATCTGCGACATCATGCGCAAGTACGATGTGTCGTTCTCGCTGGGCGATGGCCTGCGGCCGGGATCGATCGCCGATGCCAACGACCGCGCCCAGTTTGCCGAGCTCGAAACGCTGGGCGAGCTCACCAAGATGGCCTGGGCCAAAGGCTGCCAGGTCATGATCGAAGGCCCCGGCCATGTGCCGATGCAGAAGATCAAGATCAACGTCGAGAAGCAGCTCAAGGACTGCAGCGAAGCCCCGTTCTATACGCTGGGGCCGCTCACAACCGACATCGCGCCGGGCTATGACCACATCACCTCGGCAATCGGCGCCGCCATGATCGGCTGGTTCGGCACCGCCATGCTCTGCTACGTCACGCCCAAGGAACACCTCGGGCTTGCCTGATCGCGATGACGTCAAGGAAGGCGTGATCGCCTACAAGATCGCCGCGCACGCCGCCGACCTCGCCAAGGGGCACCCGGCGGCGCAGATCCGCGACGATGCGCTCTCGCGCGCGCGCTTCGAGTTCCGCTGGATCGACCAGTTCAACCTCTCGCTCGATCCCGACACCGCGCGCGAGTATCACGACGAGACGCTGCCCAAGGAGGCGCACAAGGTCGCGCACTTCTGCTCCATGTGCGGCCCCAAGTTCTGCTCCATGAAGATCACCCAGGACGTGCGCGACTACGCGGCGACCCTGAACGAGAAGGAGCAGGGCATGGCCGAGATGTCGGAGAAGTTCCGCGAACTCGGCAACGAGGTCTACGTCGAGGCCGATGCCGTGAAGGCGAGCAATCGGGCGCTTTAGTCAGCTCGAACGATCCACTGCCGGGCGCGGCCCGGCAGTTGCATCCCGCCCCCGTGTCCGCCAAAATTGCGGTTGACTCGGGGATTTGGGAATGAGCGAGCAGGACAAAGTCAATCTGACCGGCGTCTGGAACGGGCTCTACAGCTATCCGCAACTGGGCAAGTCGGTCTCGTTCGTTGCCACCCTGATCGAAACCGTCAGCTGGGTGACGGGATCAACGCACGAGCCCTGCGTGTTCGGGGATGGGGCCGGCAACACCCTCTACGCCAGTTTGCTCGGAAGCCGTACGTCGCATTCGGTCCTGTTTCGCAAGACCTACGAGTCCGCCGGGCCGAACTACAGTCTGGTCGAGTATGAGGGAACGCTCAGCAGCGACGGCAACGAGATCAGCGGCCGCTGGGCCATTTCGCCCGCGTGGTCGGGCTCGTTCTTGATGGTCAGGTCCGGCGGCCAGTCGGTCGCGCGAACGCGCAAGACCCTCGCCAAAGTCTAGCTGCGCCGCGCTCGCTTCGTGTCCCGGGCGCAGTGCGGCACAGAGTGCTGCACTGCTGATCGGGACCTTCACGAATCCAGGAGATTGGAACGGTCGCTCGGCGCCGGATGACCCGCTTTGCGGTTGATGCAATACTGCGCCTAACAAAATGGCGGCCACGGTAAGTTGCCGCCGAATGGGAGGATGTTCATGCGGGCCACGCGCCGCGATGTTCTGCGTCTCGGCGCCGTATTGGCGCTCCCGGCACTGGCGAGGCCGGCATGGGCCGATAGCTGGCCAAACCGCCTGCTACGCGCCGTGATCCCGTTCAGCGCCGGCTCGACCGTCGATATCATCGGGCGCATCGTGATGGATCCCCTGTCGGCTGCACTCGGGCAACCGATTATCATTGAAAACCGTGGCGGCGCTGGTGGCACGATCGGTGCCGCTGCCGTCGCGAAATCAGAGCCGGATGGCTACACGCTCTTGATCAACGCCTCGGCGCACTCTGCGGCGCCGGCGATCTATCCCAATCTGCCCTACGACACGGCGCAGGATTTTGCCGCCGTGGCCATGCTTGGCGTGGTTCCCAACGTGACGGTGGTCTCCCCGCTCAAGGGCATAAAGACCTTGCCCGAGCTGATTGCCGCCGGGCGTACCGGCACGTTGAGCTTTGCCTCGGCCGGAATCGGCAGCGCCACCCATTGGGGTGCCGAACGGTTGTTGCTCAGCGTCGGCATCAAGGCGCTGCACATTCCCTTCAAGGGTGGTCCCGAAGCGCTGACCGAAGTCATGGCCGGGCGCGTTGATTTCATGTCCGTCGGAATTTCTTCCGGGCTTCCGCTCATTCGCGATGGCAAGTTGGTCGCGCTTGCGGTATCGACGCAGAAGCGCGCGAGCGCGCTGCCCGACGTGCCGACCTCGATCGAAGCGGGGTTCCCCGACTCTGACTATACGTTCTGGAACGGATTGTTTGTTCCGGCGAAGACGCCGCCTGAAATTATTGATCGTCTGTACCAGCAAACTCAGGGCGCGTTGCAGCTGCCGCAGGTGCAGCAGAAATTCGCGCCGCAGAGCATCGAGCCGATGCCGCTTGCGCCGCATGAGTTCGATGCACTGGTGCGCAAAGAAATCGTAAATAACATCGCGCTGGTGAAGGCAGCCGGCTTGAAATTCAATTAGATACGCAATCAATCAGAAATAGTTCCAATGCAAACCGAGTGACACGATTTATGCATGAATTTGTCCCAGTTCATTCATCGCGCGTTCATCGTCGAACAACATCGTACCGCTCAGGCTGTAAGACTAAATTAAGGGCAGTTTCTTAATTAGGTCGAAGTTTGGTGACAATCGTCACTGACGCGGACAGTGGCCGCGTTACGATGTTGGTCAATCGAGGTGGGGCGTCTCCGGAACCGCTGAAATCCCCGGGAGCCGGCGCTAGACGGCCTGATGAGATACGGCCTCATGAAACGGAGTGTGGTATGACCAAGACCTTGGCTACATTGGCGGTTGCGGCAACGCTTGCGGCGGGCGCGGTGGCGATCCCGAAACAAGCGGACGCGGCCTGCTTGGGTTGCTATGTGGGCGCGGGCGTCCTCGGTGGCGCACTGCTCGGTGCGGCGATCGCGTCATCGGCGCCGCCCGTGTATGCCGCGCCGGCGCCGGTCTATGCGGCACCGCCGCCCTGCTATTGGCAGAGGCAGCGTGTGTGGAACGGTTATTACTGGACCTGGCAGCCCGTTCGCGTCTGCTACTAAGCGCGCGCAAACCGAAAGATGAAAATGGCCGGGCAACGCCCGGCCATTTTGTTTGGACCGCGCGCTGGTGCTCTAATCCTGCGCTGTGAACCCAGCCGCCTTCACGATCGGACCCCAGGCGGTAAGATCATTGCGAATCCGGTCAGCGAAAGCTTCCGGGGGTTCGCCCGAGGGTGTGTCCCCGAGGCGAACCATTAAATCCTGCATCGCCGGCGAGGAGATCGCGCGCCGGATCGCCTCGTTGAGGTGCAACACCACTGGCGCGGGAGTTCTCGGAAGCAACGACGATACCGAACCAATCGGTTGCGACGATGTCGTAACCCGCTTCCAGGAATGTCGGCACTTCAGGCAGGAACGGCGAGCGCTCGCGGCCCGCCGTTGCGAGGATGCGCAATTTGCCCTCGCGATAAAACGGCAGGTGCGCTCCGACCGAAATGTTTGACGCAATCTGTCCGGCAAGTAGATCCTGGATGGCTGGCGCGGCGCCACGATAGGGGACATGGACGAGGTTAATCCCGGCAGCGCGAGCAAACATTGTCCCGACGAATTGGTGGGCAGTGCCGGCGCCCGGCGAGCCGTAGGTAGCTTCCGCTGGATGAGCCTTGCACCACCCCACAAACTCAGTGAGCGATCGTACGCTGTCGGGCACCTTCGGCCCAACTGCCAGATCGAATCCGGTAACGCCGACACTCGTCACCGGCGCGAAATCACGGATCGGGTCGTAGCTGAGCGTCTTGTAAATGTGAGGATTGAGAACCAGTGCCGCCGAGGGCGTCACAACCATGACGGTTCCGTCCGTCGGGCCATGTTTGATGGCGTCGAGCGCAATGCGGCCGCCGGCGCCCGGTTTGTTGTCCACGATCAGCGTCGCCGCGTAGTTCTTCATCTCCTCGGCGAGCACACGCGCGACCATGTCGAGCGAGCCACCCGGCTGAAAGCCGACGACGATGTGCACCGGTTTATCGAAGGGGTCCGCGAACGCGCGCGGGACGCACGCTCCGATGCACGTCGCCAATCCGGAGAGGCATCCAAACAAAAGCCGGCGGCGGTCGAGCATGGCAGAAGTGGGGCGCGCTGGTGAGTTGTTTTTGCTGTGCGACTATAGCGAATTGGGCATGGTTGCGGGGGCGATTCGATGCGGCCATTGAGGTCGCGCTCATGCGCGTTGCCAAAACCTGTTTGCACTGAGTGGATCACGCAGGCGGAGACGACATTATGCGCAACACCCTGATTGCCTTGGCCGCGGCGGCCACGATTGTCGGCCCTGCAGTCATCGTCCCGCGCGCGGCCCACGCGATCTGTTTCGGGTGTGATGCCCCGCCGGGTGCCCCGCAGGGCCCGGTCGGTGGTCCCGTAGGCGGCGGTGCGGCCTATCCGTATGGGGCGTACTACGGGTACGGCCCTTCGTATTACTACGCGCCTGCGCCTCGGTATTATGGGCCCGGCCCGGGATGCTATTGGCACAATCAACGGGTGTGGGACGGATATGCCTGGCAAGTTCAAAGGGTACAGACCTGCTACTGAGGCCGGCGAGCTCGGACGGCGTGCCCTTTTTGCAACGCTGAACGCGCTTCGCAGCGCGAAAGCCTTGCCAACACCAGAACAGGCTTTACCGGATAGGTAGGCGCCGTTCATGCTCCTCATAGTTTGATTCGATTGTGCTGTTGCGTTGATTGCGTTCGCAGAGCAGCAACATCCCTCGGGTGATGGCGATGAAGACCTCTCTTGGCACGCTGGCCATGGCCGGCGCCCTCGCGCTGGCGCTTCTATCTGCGCCGACATTGGCGTCCGCAGCCGATTTCTTTGGCATTCCGATTCCGGGCACGGCCCCGTCAGTGCCGCCGCCGCTCGATCTGAACGCACCGGTTGCCAGCGCGCCACCTCCAACTGCGCCCCCGCCCGATGCGCTCGCTGGCGCTTATGTGCCGATGCCCCCACCCGGCATGGTTACCTATCCGGGCTATCAATCGGCCTATCCAAATACGGGCTGCCGTGGCGCCTACTGGGCGCGTAAGCCGATCTTCGACGCGGACGGATTGCTGATTGGATACACGCGCCCGCAATACATGTGTCCACAGTGGTATTGACCGCGCGCGCGGTCAATCTTTTCGCACTGCAAATTTAGCTCGTATGCACCGTCTACTGCGATTTGTCGCAGTAGACCTGGATGCCGCGCGCCCACATACCGACATGAAAACATCGGAGATTGCTCATCTGGCTCAGCCTGATGCATGGGCATTTCTCAAACGATGGGAACACGGTCAGAAACGTCGGTGTTAGCAATTCAACAGCAAGATCAAATGGACTGTCCTCTGGGAGGTGCGTGATGCGGCGAGCAACTCAAGTCGGCGCCGTTTTGTTGACGCTGATCCTGGGCGCGGCGCCGGCTTTGGCCCGTGGCGGTTTTGGTGGCGGCGGCGGGTTCCACGGCGGTGGAGGCGGCGGCTTCCACGGTTTCGGCGGCGGCGGCATGCACAGCTTCGGCGGCGGCGGCATGCACAGCTTCGGCGGCGGCGGCATGCACAGCTTCGGCGGCGGCGGCATGCACAGCTTCGGCGGCGGCGGCATGCGCAGCTTCGGCGGTGGCGGCATGCGCAGCTTTGGCGGCGGTGGCATGCGCAGTTTTGGCGGGGGCGGGATGCGCGGCTTCGGCGGCGGTGGCGTTCGCTCCTTCAGCCACGGTGGAAACTTTCGCTCGTTCAGCCATGGCGCTGGCCCCAGCCGGTCCGCCGGACGCTTCTTCACCAAGGGTGGCAACCGTTCTTTTGCTAACCGCTCCTTCTCGCACGGAGGAAATCGTTCTTTCGCGAACCGTTCCTCGCGCGGTGGGAATACGCGGTTCGCTGGCCGCAACGGCGCTGGCCGCAACGGCGCGGGGCGCACCGCGCTTGCAGGACGCAATGGCAATCTGGCCGGGCGCAACGTCAACCGCGCTGCATTTGCCGCGCGCGGCGTTGGCGCCCACGCCGCCGGCAATGCGCTCATGGGCCATCGGTTCGCCAATGCCGGTTGGGCGCGCAACGGCGTGATCGGCAGCCGGTTCTGGGGCAACCGATGGGGGCATTTCGGCTGGTATCACAACTGGTGGCGCAACCGCGTCGCGTTCGGCTGGTGGGGCCCGGTGTTCTGGCCCTATGCGTACTATGACCTGTTCGCCGACGTGTTCTGGCCTTACGGCTATTGGCCCTATTTCTACGATCCGTTCTGGTACTACGGCTATCCGGATCTCTATGCCGGGATCTTCTGGCCCTATGGCTACGGCGACATCATCGCTCCCCCGGTGGCCTATGGGGGTGGCGGCTATGTCGGCGGTGGACCTGGCTATGGCCGCTATGCGGGCGGACAGCCGGTCGGTCGCCGCTATGCCGGCGCGCCGCCCAGCGGAAGCGTAGCGAACCCGGGCGGCAATACGGCGGGCAGCACCACGCAAGCCGTCATGGGGCGGTACAGCGAATATTGCGGCGCGGATTCGCGCGATGTGGCTGGCGTTCCAGTCGATGAGATTCAGCAGGCGCTCAATCCCACCGATGAACAACGCGCGGCCCTCGACGAGCTCGGCAACGCGTCGGTGCAGGCCGCGCAGCTCGTCAAGTCCTCGTGCCCGACCGATGTGTCGCTCACGCCGATCGGCCGCGTCGATGCCATGCAGCAGCGCGTGCAGGCGATGATCAGCGCCGTGAAGGTGGTGCGGCCCGCGTTGGAGAAGTTCTACAACATGCTCACCGATGAGCAGAAAGCGCGCTTCAACGCACTCGGTCAGAACCAGAGGCCGCCGGCAAACGAGGGTAGCCCGGTGGCGGGTGGCTCACCGGCGGCTGGGTGCAAGAACCGGGCGATCCCCGACTGGCCGACCGCCCAAATCCAACGCACCGTGCATCCGACCGGCTCGCAGGAAACGGCCCTCAACATGCTGCAGAACGCAGCCGCCAAGGCCAAGGATATCCTCGAGGCGTCGTGCCCGACGGAGATGCCGGCCACCCCGCTCGCTCGCCTGTCGGCGATGGAACAACGGCTGCAGACCATATCGGCGGCCATTGAGACGGTGCGCGGTCCGCTCAACGACTTCTACGGATCGCTGAGCGACGAGCAGAAGGCCCAGTTCAACATGATCGGCCGCACGCGGCCGACCAAAACAGGGTTGAACTAATTCTTCCCCGCGGTGCTCTGCATGTGTTCGAGCACCGCGGTGGTGGGCCAGCAATCAACGGCAAGCCCGTTGGCTTTCTGATAGGCCCCAAGCGCCGCGCGCGTCTTCATGCCGGCCTTGCCGTCCATCTTATCGGCATAAAGCCCAAGATCGGTGAGCCGGCGCTGCATGCGCTCGACCTGCACGGTCGGCAATTGTACGACCTTGGACCACGCCGTCTCGAACGGCCTGGCCTGCGCGATGCGATCGCCGAGATGGCCAACAAACAAAACATAGAGATCCGAGAAATTGTATTCCTTGATCACGAAGTAGTTTTTCGGCGTCAGGAATGCGGGACCATACGGCCCCGCGGGCTGCAGCAATGAAGCCGGTATCGCCAGCTCCGCGTCGCTGAGCTTGCGCCCATAGGCCGGCGTGTAACCCAGGCGCACCCACTCGCCGATCGGTTTGGTATTCTCCGGCACGCCGATCGTGCAATCGGCGTTGCGCGGGGCGTGCACCTCGATCGCCCAGGGCTCGCCGCGCTGCCAACCTTTGTCGACCAGCTGCTTTGCTGCGGAGGCGAGCGCATCAGGCACCGAGGTCCAGATATTGCGCCGGCCATCGCCGTCAAAATCGACCGCCGAGCGGATATAATCGGAGGGCATGAACTGGGTCAGTCCCATGGCGCCGGCCCACGAACTTTTCATCTGGGCTAGCGGAATGTCGCCTTCGTCCACCATCTTCAGCGCGATCAGAAACTCCTGGCGGAATTGGTCCTTGCGCCGTCCCAGATAGGCTTGCGTCGCCAGCACGCGAATGGCGCTGCGCGAATCCTTGGCGCGACCGAAATCGGTTTCGCGTCCCCAGATCGCGAGCAGTATCGGCCCGGGTACGCCGAATTGTTTCTCGATGCCGGCAAGCGTTGTACGATTCTGCTCGAGCAGTTTGCGGCCCTCGGCGGCGAGGTGCTCGATTGAGGACTCCTTGATGTAGTCGGCCGGTGCCTGCACGAATTCCGCTTGACGCCCCGACGGCCGCTCGGGCCGGCCCGGGATGATCAAATCCGGAAGCGACATGTCGGGCTCGAGCCCGCGCGTCGCTGCATCGAATGTCGCGCGCGAAATCCCCATCTTCTCAGCGTCCGGCCACAGGCCGGCCAGCCATTGTTGGAAGGCAGCGTCCGCGGCATGGCCAGGGGAGGAGGCGACGAGCGCAACCAGCACGGCTGTGCCCGCCAGCGCGCGCGTGAAGTAATAAATGAGCGATCGAGTCATGCGATGAACCGGGATTGTTGTTTCGAGCCGTGGCCTAAGCTTAGGCCCGCATAAGGCGCAACAATGGCATTCGCGAGACCATGCGGCGGACCGTAGGTCTGTAGGCTGGGCACGGCGCGATTACCTGACTCACTTTTCGCGCAATGCTCTCAAGCGCCGTGCCCATGCTGGGAGACTGACCGCGTGGGCATCGCGCGCGAGTTGCGGGTATGCGGAGAAGCTAGAGCAAGCGCGATGCCCACCCTACAAATTCAGCGCGTGAACTTCTTGTATTTGATCCGGTGCGGGATGGTTGAATCTGTTCCCAGCCGCCGCATCTTGTCCTTCTCATAATCCTCGAAGTTGCCCTCGAACCATTCCACGTGGCTGTCGCCCTCGAAGGCCAGCATGTGGGTCGCAATGCGGTCGAGGAACCAGCGATCGTGGCTGATGATCACCGCGCAGCCGGCGAAATCCTCAAGCGCCTCTTCGAGCGCGCGCAGCGTGTCTACATCGAGATCGTTGGTCGGCTCGTCGAGAAGCAGTACATTCGCTCCGGACTTGAGCATCTTGGCGAGATGAACTCTGTTGCGCTCCCCGCCGGAGAGCTGGCCGACCTTCTTTTGCTGATCGGCGCCGCGAAAGTTGAAGGCCGAGCAATAGGCGCGCGAATTCACCTCGCGCTTGCCGAGCTGCAATAGGTCGACGCCGCCGGATATCTCCTGCCAGACCGTCGCGTTGCTGTTGAGCGCGTCGCGCGATTGATCGACGTAACCGAGATGGACGGATTCACCGATCTTGATTGTGCCGCTGTCGGGCTTCTCCTGGCCAGTGATCATGCGGAAGAGCGTCGTCTTGCCGGCGCCGTTCGGCCCGATCACCCCGACAATGCCACCGGGCGGCAGTTTGAATGTCAGTCCGTCGATCAGGAGGCGGTCGCCGAAGCCCTTGGTCAGGCCATCGAAATCGACGACGTTCTGCCCGAGCCGCTCCGCCACCGGGATGACGATCTGCGCGGTCTGCTGGGTTTTGTCGGAGGCCTTGGCGAGCAACTCCTCATAGCGCTGATAGCGCGCCTTGGATTTGGCCTGCCGGGCGCGCGGGCTCGCCGCGATCCACTCCTGCTCGCGCGCGAGCGTTCGCTTGTGCGCTTCATCTTCGCGGCCCTCCTGCTCGAGCCGTTTCTGTTTCTGCACCAGCCAGGTCGAATAATTGCCCTCGTAGGGGATTCCGCGACCGCGGTCGAGCTCGAGAATCCACCCCGTGACGTTGTCGAGAAAATATCGATCGTGGGTGACGATCAGAATGGCGCCCGGGTAGTTGCGCAGGTGCCCTTCGAGCCAGGCCGTGGTCTCGGCGTCCAGATGGTTGGTCGGCTCGTCGAGCAGCAACAACTCAGGCTGTTCCAGCAGAAGCCGGCACAACGCGACGCGCCGGCGCTCGCCACCCGAGAGCTTCTCGACCTCGGCATCGTCCGGCGGACAGCGCAGGGCATCCATCGCCTGATCGACTTTCGAGTCGAGATCCCACAAGCCCTTGGCCTCGATCTCGTCCTGGAGCCGCGTCATCTCGTCGGCGGTCTCGTCCGAATAATTCATGGCGAGCTCGTTGTAGCGGTCGAGGATCGCCTTGGAGGCGGAGACGCCGAGCATCACGTTCTCGCGGACGGAGAGTTCTGGATCGAGCTGCGGCTCCTGCGGCAGATAGCCGACGCGCGCGCCTTGCGCCGCCCAGGCCTCGCCGGAAAAGTCCTTGTCGAGTCCAGCCATGATCCGCAGCAGCGTCGATTTGCCGGAGCCGTTGACGCCAAGCACGCCGATCTTGGCGTCGGGATAAAATTGCAGGTGCACATTCTCCAGGACCTTGCGGTTACCCGGATAGGTCTTGGTCAGACCGCTCATGTGATAGACGAATTGTCGGCCGTTCATGGGTATCTCGTATGACACGGAATGATGCGCCCGCGCGGCATTGTCGCTTCCTGCGACGTGAAATCCCTTGCGCTGCCGGGTCGGGAAAGGCGTGGGACATGTAGCGAGGCGGCCCGCAAAGGGCAAGGCGGGGTAAGCCCCGTTCCACCTTTGGCCGACATGCTCTAAGGTCGCGCGATGCTGAAATTCGTCACAGTTGGCGTCGCGGCACTCCTGCTCACGTCCGCCGCATGGTCGCAGGACGAGAGCGCGAAATATCCCGCCCAGCCGATCCGGATCATTGTCACCGTCCCGCCAGGCGGTGGTGTCGATGCGGTCACCCGCATTGTTGCCGACAAACTGCATCAGCGGTTCGGTCAACCTGTCGTCGTGGAGAACCGCGGCGGGCAGGCTGGCAACTTCGGCGCCGCGGCCGCATTTGCGGCGGAGCCGGATGGCTACACCTTGATGGCGTCGCAGCCGGCGCCGCTCACCGTCAACGCCCTGCTGTATCGCAAGCTCAACTACAATCCGGCGGCGTTCCTGCCGATCGCGATCATGACGACGGTTCCCAACACGCTCACCGTCCGTTCGGATTTTCCGGCGAAGACCGCGCAAGAGTTCATCGCCTATGCGCGCGCCAATCCGGGCAAGCTCAACTACGCCTCCCAAGGGACCGGCACCACCTCGCATCTCACCGCTGAGTTGTTCCAGCGGCGCACTGGAACAAAGCTGGTGCATGTGCCCTACAAGGGCACGGGGCCGGCACTCAATGACCTGATCGGCGGCCAGGTCGACCTCATGTTCACCGAGCTTGCGTCCGCGCTTGAGCTCAGCCGTGCCGGCAAGGTGCGCATCCTGGCCGTCACCGCCCCAAAGCGCGCAGCCGAGCTTCCTGACACTCCAACACTGATTGAAGCGGGCGTTCCTGATTTCGTATCAGAGACGTGGAACGGCATCTCCGCGCCGCCCGCAACACCGGCGGCGATTGTCACCAAACTGAACGGCGCCGTCGTCGATGCGCTGAATATGCCCGAGGTGCGCGCGCATCTCGCAACACTTAATCTGCACCCCGCCAACACGACGCCGGCCGAGGCGGCAGAATTCATCGCCGCCGACACGCGCCGGTGGACCGATGTGATCCGGGCCGCGGGCATCACCGCCGAGTAACTCTTGCAGCAACAGGACGAAACGGATGCGCTGTGCAATTCTCGATGACTATCAGAACGTCGCGCTCAAGATGGCGGACTGGTCCAAGGTTTCGGGCGCGGTGGACATCACCGTGTTCGATCAGTGGATCCCGCCAGCCGATGTCCCCGAAGCCCTGAAGGGGTTCGAGATCGTGTGCGCCATGCGCGAGCGCACCCGTTTTCCGCGCCAGATGATCGAGGCGCTGCCGGACCTGCGGCTGCTGATCACCAGCGGGATGCGCAACCAGGCGATCGACGTGAAGGCCGCCAATGAGCGCGGCATTGTGGTTTGCGGGACGGCGGGGTCCGGCAATCCGACGGCCGGCATCGCCATCGGCCTGATGCTCGAGCTCACGCGCCATATCGGCTACGAGAACATGCGCCTGAAGAGCGGCGCTCCGTGGCAGACGACGATCGGCGCCGATCTCGAAGGCAAGACACTGGGCATTGTCGGACTGGGCAAGCTCGGCACCCGGGTCGCCCGCATTGGCCAAGCTTTCGGCATGAACGTGCTGGCCTGGAGCCAGAACCTGACGGCGGAGGCCTGCCAAGCCGCGGGCGTGACCTACGCCAGCAAGGAGGAGCTGTTCCGCCAAGCGGACTTCATCTCGATCCATGTGCTGCTGAGCGAGCGCTCGCGCGGGATGGTCGGTGCCGCGGACCTCGCGCGGATGAAGCCGACCGCTTACCTCATCAACACCGCGCGGGCGGCGATTGTCGACCAAGCCGCGCTGCTCTCGGTGCTCACGGAGCGCCGCATCGCAGGGGCCGGGCTCGACGTGTTCGAGACCGAGCCGCTGCCGCTCGACAGCCCGCTGCGCAAGCTCGACAACGTCGTGATCACCCCACACCTCGGCTATGTGAGCGTGCAGGCCTACGAGGCCTATTTCCGCGACATGGTCGAGAACATCCGCGCGTTCCTGGACGACAAGCCGATCCGCGTCATTCCGGCGGGGTGAGGGCAAAAAAGCCGCCTTGGGACAAAATTCCGCTATCCCCACTTCTGGCTTTATGCGACACTTTATTGTCATTTCTGTTGAATTGCTGGGGTTTGTGGGTAAGGTTCAACTCGGGCAGCCGGTGCGGGGGCTAAACCCATAAAAAAAATCTATCGCGTAAAACTCGAAGTGGGGCGCAGGTATCCATGCCGTCAGGGGTTCGTGTTTTCGTCGATTTCGACGGAACGATTTCGCTTGAGGATACGACCGACGTCATTCTTGAGCGGTTTGCCGATCCGGAATGGCGCACAGTCGAAGCCGAGTGGCTTGCTGGCCGCATCGGCTCGCGCGAGTGCCTGGCGCGGCAGATCGATCTTGTGCGGGCGAGCCGGGAAGATCTGCAAACGGTCATCGACGAGGTTCCGCTCGACCCGCACTTTGCCGACCTGGTCGAGCTCTGCCGCGGACACGGCGTGCCGTTGACCGTCGTCTCTGACGGTCTCGATTGGGTCGTCACCAAGATGCTCGCCCGTGTTGGGCTGGACGTTCCGGTGCGCGCGAACAAGCTGGAATGGCTCGGCCGCAACCGCTGGCGCCTTGGCTTCCCGTATTCCGCCGCCGCCTGCCGGGCGCAGGCCGGTCACTGCAAGTGCCAGGCGCTTGGCGGCGAGCCGGAGAAGATTCGCATCCTGATCGGCGATGGCCGCTCGGATTTTTGCGCGGCCGAGACTGCGGATCTCGTGGTCGCGAAGGGCGCACTTGCCGAGCACTGTCAGACAGCCGGCCTTGCCTACATCGTGTTTGGAAACTTCGCAGGTGCGACGACCCTGATCGCCGATTGGATCGGTGGTTTGCGGCGGGTCGGTCAGATGCCGCGCTCCAGCAAAGGCGTGGTCCATGCGTCCCCCGCTTAGGCTGGCCGCCAGCGCCGGCCCAGAGCGGAGCGCCGAGCAGGAATTGGACACAGCCGAACTGCTCAAGCTGGAAGCGATCTACTGTTCGCATGGTGACACGGTTCACTATTCGGAGCCCAAGCTGTTCGAGCGCTGCGAAGGCTCCTATCTGTACGACGCCGAGGGCCAGCAATATCTCGACCTGCAGATGTGGTATTCGGCGGTCAACTTCGGTTACGCCAATCGCCGCCTGAACGACGCGCTCAAACGCCAGGTCGACAGGCTGCCGCAAGTCGCCAGTCAGTACGTGCATCGGGAGAAGATCGAGCTGGCGGCGATGATCGCCCGCGATGCGGAGACGAAGTTCGGGCGCAAGGGCCGCGTTCATTTCAACGTCGGCGGCTCACAAGCAATCGAAGATTCGCTCAAACTCGTGCGCAACGCCACGCACGGCAAGAGCCTGATGTTTGCGTTCGAGGGCGGTTATCACGGGCGCACGCTCGGCGCCTCCGCGATCACGTCGTCCTACCGCTATCGGCGTCGCTTCGGTCACTTCGGCGAGCGCGCCCAGTTTTTGCCATTCCCGTACCACTTCCGCGGTCCCAAGGGGATGAGCAAGGAGGAGTACGGCCTTCACTGCGTGCAACAATTCGAGCGTTTGTTTGAGAGCGAATACAACGGCGTCTGGGATCCCAAAGCCGGACAAGCGGAGTACGCGGCCTTCTACATCGAGACCGTGCAGGGCACCGGCGGCTACGTTATTCCGCCGCGAAACTTCTTTCACGAGCTGAAGAAAGTACTGGATCGCTACGGCATCTTGTTGGTCGTCGATGAAATCCAGATGGGCTTCTTCCGCACCGGCAAACTGTGGTCGATCGAGCACTTCGGCGTGACGCCTGACGTTATTGTTTTCGGCAAGGCGCTCACCAACGGCCTCAACCCGCTATCCGGGCTCTGGGCGGCCGAGGAGTTGATCAATCCCAAGATCTTCCCGCCGGGCTCGACGCACTCGACGTTCGCCGCCAACCCGCTCGGCACCGCCATCGGTCTCGAGGCGATGAAGCTGATGCACGAGGAGGATTTCGCGACTTCGGTTCCAAAGAAAGGCGCATATTTCCTCGAGGGACTGCAAGACCTCAAACAACGCCACCAGATCATCGGCGACGTCGACGGTCTGGGCTTGGCGCTGCGGGTCGAAATCTGCGAGCCGCACGACAGTTTCACCCCGTCGAAGGCCATCGTCGATCGCATGGTCGACGAGGCCTTGAAGGCGGATCTCGAGCATGCGGGCAAACGCTACGGCCTGGTGCTGGATATCGGCGGCTACTTCAAGAATGTCATCACGCTCGCGCCTGCTCTCACCATCACCTATGAGGAGATCGACCTCGCCCTGGCGCTGCTCGATCAGCTCATGACCCGCGTTGCGAAGGTCTGACAGCCATGGCCATTGTCGATCGCAGCTTCAAGGTTGGTAAAGGGCGCACGGGGTTTCTACTCATTCACGGCCTTGGCGGCACGCCGATCGAGCTGAAGTTTGTGGCCAAGGGGCTGGCGCGCCGCGGCTTCCTGGTGCATTGCTGCCAACTTGCCGGCCATTGCGGCACCGAGGCCGATCTCGTCGCGACCAGTTGGCACGATTGGTATGCGAGCGTCGTCACCGCGTTCGATGAATTGCGCGCGGAGTGCGACACTGTACTGGTCGGCGGCTTGTCGATGGGCGGCGTGCTGGCGCTGCATCTCGCCGCGCAACGCCCGGGCGAGGTACATGGCCTCGTACTCTATGCGCCGACGCTCTGGTACGACGGCTGGTCGACGCCGTGGTACCGCTTCATCCTGCAGTTCGCGCTGTGGTCGGCATTCGGCCAGGCCATCGTGCGCCGGGTCTACAGCTTCACCGAGGGTGAGCCTTACGGCATCAAGGATCCGGCGATCCGTGCGGTGGTCGTCGCCTCGATGAAATCCGGAGACAGCACCCAGGCCGGTATTCTCACCACGCCTGGCAACTCCGTGTGCCAGCTCTACAACCTGGTGCGCGTCGTCAAGCAAGAGCTGAAGACGATCATGGCGCCGGTGTTGATCATTCAGGCCCGCGACGACGACCTCTCGAGCCTGAAGAATGCCGAATATCTGCAGCGCCACATGGGTGGCATCGTCGGCACGCTGGTGCTGGACGACAGTTATCACATCGTCACCGTCGACCGGCAGCGCGACTTGCTGATCGAAGGCACGATGGCTTTCGCCATGGTGGTTTCGGCCCGCATGCAACTCGAGGCCCAGAAGGCCGACACGGTCCTGCCCATCAACGCGGTGCATCCCGTAAGGGTCCGAACGGCGCCGCCTCCCAGACGCGGCCGCCGAAGCCAGTACGGGCCCCGCGGTTACCTTAACGCACGAACGCCCTTGCGCTCGTCGCGTCCCGGCGCGCATGATGCGCCAGGACCAGTATTATGTTGCGTCGAGCGTAAACCATGAAAGCAATTATTGTCGGTGGCGGGGTCGGCGGACTGACGACCGCGCTCATGTTGCATGCCCGCGGGCTCGACTGCGAGGTGTTCGAGCAGTCGGAAGCGATCCGCGAACTCGGCGTCGGCATCAACACACTGCCGCACGCCATCAAGGAACTCGCTGACCTCGGGTTGCTGGATCGCCTCGATCAGGTCGGCATTCGCACCTTCGAGCTGTTCTACACCAACCGCTTCGGCCAGGAGATCTGGCGCGAGCCGCGCGGGACCGACGCCGGCTACGAGGTGCCGCAGTTCTCGATCCATCGCGGACACCTGCAGGCTGTGATCTATCAGGCGGTGCGTGCCCGTATCGGCGAGAACCGCATTCACACCGGCCATCGCCTCGGTGCCTTCACCCAGGACGAGAGTGGGGTGACCGCTTATTTCTTCGATCGTAACGGCTCGCATCGCCACACCGCCCACGGCGACGTGCTGATTGGGGCCGACGGCATCCATTCCAAGGTGCGCGCGACCCTCTATCCCAAGGAAGGGCCGGCGCGCTGGAACGGGGCCATGCTGTGGCGGGGAGCCATCGACTGGCCCGTGTATCTCACCGGCCGCTCGATGGTTGTCGCCGGCGGCATGTCGGCGAAGCTCGTGATCTATCCCATTGCACCCGGACGGCGCGAGGGTACGCGGCTCACCAATTGGGCGGTGGTCGCCAAGATCGGCGCCGACGGCTCGATCCCGCCCGCCAAGGAGGACTGGTCGCGCCCGGGCAAGTTCGAAGACCTCATGCCGCACGTGCGCCGGTTCAACATTCCGTTCGTGAACGCGCAGGCGCTCATCGAAGCGACACCGGAATTCTGGGAATACCCCATGTGCGACCGCGATCCGCTGCCGCGCTGGTCGCACGGGCGCGTGACCGTGCTCGGCGACGCCGCGCATCCGATGTATCCGGTCGGCTCGAATGGCGCCTCGCAGGCCATCCTGGACGCGCGCTGCCTCGCCGACCGGCTCCGGGACGCCGAGCATCCCGCCGCGGCCTTGTGGGCCTATGAGCAGGAGCGCCTGCCGCCGACTGCCCAGGTCGTGCGTATGAATCGCAGCGGCGGCCCCGAGGGGGTGATCGATGCGGTCGAGGCGCGCGCGCCCGAAGGCTTCTCCAACATCGAGGATGTGCTGAGCTTCGAGCAGCGCAAGGCGATCGTCCGCGGTTATGCGGCGACCGCCGGCTTTGCGCGCGAGCAGGTCAACCGGCCCGCCAAAGCCGCGTAAGCGCGTCGCTATGCCCCCGGAGGCGGGGGCAGGAACACGACCTCGTGCTTGGCGGAGAGTGCCACGACTTCGTCGGGCCTCTGCTCCGGCATGCTGTGGATCGCCCAGAACAGGTCATAAAGGCGCCGGGTCGGCGAGACCCAGAAGAAGCATTTCACCGCCTGGTCCGACTTGTTGAAGATACCGTGGGGAATGCCCATCGGCAGGCGGATGAGGTCGCCGGCGGTCGCCGCGAAATCCTTGCCGTCGAGCACAAGGTCGAGACGACCCTCGAACATGTAGATGAACTCGTCCTGGGTCGGATGGATGTGCGGTGGAACGAATGTGCCCGGAGGGAATGTCGCGTGCCAGGAAAAGGAGGACTCGCAGAGGCTCTTGGGCACATAGGTTTGGCCCAGGATATTCCAGGAAATGCCCTCAATGCCCGTGCTGCTCTTGGTGATGCCCGCCGTGAGTGCCTGCATGACTTTCAAAACCCCCTGTAACGCGATAGTGCAGTTTGACGATTATACTTGCTCCCATTCAAGCATGAATGCGCGCAAGCTGAAACGCCCCGCTGCGCTCAGGCCTGCTGATTTGCCGCTATCGTAAACGCCGCTATGATGCACTGGCATGGGAAAGTGCGGAGCAGGCGTGCAGTAGCCTGATCACCAACGGTTATCGACTGGACAGCGAGACCCGCAGCGTTGGCACGTTGCGTGCTTTCGCGCAGGATCGAAGCCGAGTTCTTGGCATGGGAGAAGCAAAATGTGGTCACGAGCAATCGGCGCCGGCGCGGCAATCGCATTGCTGGCGGGCAGTGCGTTGGCGCAGGATAAAGCCGCCGACAAGGTGAAAATCGGCTTGATCACAACCCTGTCGGGACCGCCGGCCGCGATCGGCCAGCAGCAGCGCAACGGGCTGCAGCTTGCCCTGAAAGAGCTGGGCAACAAGCTCGGCGGGCGTGACGTCGAGCTTCTCATCCAGGACGACGAGCTCAAGCCCGACGTTGCGGTGTCCAAAGTGAAGGCCTTCGTCGAGCGCGACAAGGTGGATTTCGTCGTTGGTCCGGTGTTCTCCAACATTCTTGCCGCCATCATCAAGCCGGCCACGGAAGGTGGGGCTTTCATGATCAGCCCTAATGCCGGCACCTCGAGCTTTGCCGGCAAGGACTGCAACCCGAACCTGTTCGTCGTGTCCTATCAGAACGACCAGAACGCCGAAGCCATGGGCAAATACGCGCAGGACTCCGGCCTCAAGAAGGTGTTCCTGATGGCGCCGAACTACCAGGCCGGCAAGGACGAGATCGCCGGGTTCAAGCGCTACTACAAGGGCGAGGTCGCCGACGAAGTCTATGTGCCGCTCAACCAGCTCGACTATGCCGCCGAGCTGTCCAAGATCGCGGCCGCACAGCCCGACGCCATCTTCGTGTTCCTGCCCGGCGGCATGGGCGTCAACTTCGTCAAGCAATTCCGTCAGGCTGGCTTGGCCGACAAAGTCAAATTCCTGTCCGCGTTCACGGTCGACGAAAGCACCTTGCCGGCGCAGCAGGATGCCGCGCTCGGGTTCTTCGGCGGCGGCAACTGGGCGCCGAACATGGACAATCCGCAAAGCAAGGCGTTTGTCGCGGCCTACGAGAAGGAATACGGCGCCATTCCGGCGACCTATGCTTTCCAAGCCTATGACGCGGTCAAGCTGCTCGATAGCGCGCTCAAACAGACCAAGGGCGACACTTCCAACAAAGACGCGTTGCGCGCAGCGCTGGCGAAGGCGGACTTCAAGTCCGTACGGGGTGACTTCAAATTCAACACCAATCACTATCCGGTGCAGGATTTCTACGTGGTCAAGGTCGCAAAGCGGCCGGACGGAAAATACGAGACCGAGATCATGCAGAAGGTGTTCAGCGGCTTTGCCGATCCGTACGCGGCCGAGTGCGCGATGAAATAGGCGACGGGCGACGGAGGGCGGACGACGGAGCATGTCGCTGAGCCTTCTCCTCGTCCAAATCCTGAACGGCCTTCAGCTTGGCGTGATCCTGTTCCTGATCGCCGCCGGCCTGACGCTCGTGTTCGGGGTCATGGACTTCGTCAACCTGGCGCATGGCGTGCAGTACATGCTCGGCGCCTATCTGGCGGTCATGTTCTACGGCCTGACGGAAAACTTCGCGTTCGCCCTGATCCTGGCCCTCGCAACAGCATTGATCTCGGGTTGCTGCTCGAGTTCGCCGTCTTCCGCCATCTCTATGACCGCGATCATCTCGATCAGGTGATCGCAACCCTGGGCGTAATCCTGTTCGTGAACCAAGGTGTCAAGTTTGTCTGGGGCGCAGCGCCGTTGTCGCTGCCCATTCCGGAAATTCTGTCCGGCTCGGTCGTGCTCATGCCGGGCTTGCTCTATCCGGTGTGGCGGCTCGTCATCATCCTTGCCGGGCTTGCCGTCGCCGCACTCCTGTTCGTGCTCGTGACCTACACCCGGGTCGGCATGCTGGTGCGGGCCGGCGCGACTAATGCACCGATGGTCTCGGCGCTCGGGGTCAACATCCGCCGTCTGTTCATGATCGTTTTCGGGTTCGGCACCATGTTGGCCGGCTTTGCCGGCGTGATGGTCGCACCGATCCTGTCGGTCGAACCCGGCATGGGGGACAGCATCCTGATCCTCGCCTTTGTGGTGATTGTGATCGGCGGCATCGGCTCGATCCGCGGCGCGTTTCTCGGCGCGCTGTTGATCGGGCTCGTTGACACGCTCGGCCGCTCGTTCTCGGTCGATCTGTTGCGCCTGTTTCTCGACCCGTCGAGCGCGCGTACCGTCGGACCGGCGCTCGCCTCCATGTTGATCTATTTGCTCATGGCACTTGTCTTGTTCATGCGCCCGGCCGGTTTGTTCCCGGCCAAAGGCCGCTGACGTGGTGGCGTTGCCGGCGTCCGCTGTGCAGCCGCGGGTACGCTGGCCGACCGATATTGTCGTGCCGCTGATGATTTTTGTCGCATTCGGCGCATTGCCGCTGGCAGCCGCATTCGGCGCCAAGACTTACATCCTGGCGCTGTTCGGGCGCATTATGATCTTCGCCATCGCGGCGATCGCGCTCGATTTGCTGATCGGCTATGGCGGCCTGATCTCCTTTGGCCACGCGGCGTTCGTCGGGCTTGGCGCTTACGCGGTCGGCATCCTCAGCGCGCACGGCATCACCGATGCTCTGATCGCGCTACCGGTCGCGCTCATCGCCTCGGCTCTATTCGGGCTGGCGACCGGCGCGGTCTGCCTGCGCACCCGCGGCGTCTATTTCATCATGATCACCTTGGCGTTCAGCCAGATGGTGTTTTTCACTGCGTCATCGCTCGCGCCTTATGGCGGCGACGACGGGCTCACCGTTGCGTCGCGCAACACGATTGCGGGCTTTGACGTAATGCGTGACGAGCAGTCCTTCTACTACGTGGTTTTCGGGCTCCTGGTCGCGACGTATCTGCTCTGTCGCGCCCTGATCGCTTCGCGATTTCGGCCGCGTGTTTCGCGGCGCGCGCGAGAATGCGGCGCGTGTGGCGAGCCTGGGCTACAATGTGTTTCGCTATCAGCTGGTGGCCTATGTGATTGCCGGCGGCTTCGGTGGCGTGTCCGGCTTTCTGCTCGCCAACGCGACCGAGTTCGTGAGCCCGGCCTACATGTCGTGGCAACGCTCGGGCGAGCTTGTGATCATGGTGTTGATGGGCGGCCTGGGCACGTTGTACGGCGCCATCCTGGGAGCGGCCGCCTTCGTGCTGGCGGAGGAATGGCTCTCCGGCCTCACCGAGCACTGGAAGATGATCTTCGGGCCGCTGCTGATCCTGATCGTTCTGTTCGCCCGCGGCGGCCTTGTTGGCGCCGCCGGTCGCTTGTCACGGGCAAAGCCATGAGCGTGCCGCCGCTGCGCCTCGACGCGCTGCAGAAGCGCTTCGGCGGATTGCTGGTCACTGACAACGTCAGCCTCGAGGTGCGCCCGGGCGAGCTGCACGCGATCATTGGCCCGAACGGCGCCGGCAAGACGACATTGATCAACCAGATCTCCGGCGTACTGCAGCCGGACGCAGGCCGTATCGAGCTCGCTGGCCGCGATGTCACCGCCTTGCCCATGCACGCGCGGGCGACGCTCGGGCTCGCGCGCTCGTTTCAGATCACCTCGGTGCTGCCGCGTTTTTCCGCGCTGGAGAACGTCGCGCTCGCGGTGCAGGCGCGCTCCGGCTCGAGCTTTCGGTTCTTCGCTCGCGCCGACCGCGAGGCCGAGCTCAACGATCAGGCGGCCGCGATGCTGGCGGAGGTCGGTCTCGCCGAGCGCATGCATGTTCCGGCGATGCATCTCGCTCATGGCGAGAAGCGCGTACTCGAACTGGCGATCGCGCTCGCGCTGCGGCCGAAGTTATTGTTGTTGGACGAACCGATGGCGGGCACCGGCCGCGAGGAGACGGAGCGGCTGATCGCGGTGTTGCGCGGGCTCAAGGGCCGTTTCCCGATCGTGCTGGTGGAGCACGACATGGCCGCTGTGTTCGCGCTTGCCGATCGCATCTCGGTGCTGATCTACGGGCGCATACTGGCGTGTGGACCGCCTGACGCGGTGCGCGCCGATCCCGCCGTTGTCGCGGCCTATCTGGGCGACGAGATGGAGTGACGATGCTGCGCGTCGAGCACCTCGCCGCAAGCTATGGGCCCGCTCAGGTCCTGTTTGACATCAACTTCGAGATCGGCGCCGGCGAGGTCGTCACCTTGCTCGGGCGCAACGGCATGGGCAAGACCACGACCATTCATACGGTCATGGGTCTCGTTGCCGCCCGTGCCGGCGCGGTGAGCTTTGACGGCGTATCATTGACCGGGCTGCCGCCCTATCGGGTGGCGCAAGCCGGGCTCGGATTGGTGCCCGAGGGCCGGCAGATCTTCCCCACGCTCTCCGTCGAGGAAAACCTCGTCGCCACCGCGGCGGCGCGCTTCGGCCCACCGCGCTGGACGGCCGAGCGCATCTACGCGTTCTTTCCGCGACTGGCGGAGCGGCGGCGGCATATGGGCAATCAGCTCTCCGGCGGCGAGCAGCAGATGCTCGCGATCGGCCGCGCCCTGATGACCAACCCGAAGCTGATCATCCTCGACGAAGCGACGGAGGGACTCGCGCCGCTGATTCGCGCCGAGGTATGGAATTGCCTCGCCCGGCTCAAGGTCGACGGGCAAGCCATTCTGCTGGTCGACAAGCATCTCGATGCGCTGCAGAAGCTCGCCGATCGGCATGTGGTGATCGAGAAAGGCCACGTGGTCTGGACCGGCACGACGACCGCCCTCGCCGCCGATGCGAGTGTCCGCCGGCGGTATCTGCAAGTGTGACCGCAACCCAGCACCGCTGTTTGCCGATTTTTTACGCAAACTTTGCGTTAAATTTGATTCTTTCCTCACATTTACCAATCCTTCGCCAATATCCTTAATGATGCTGACGCTTGCACGTCATCTTGTATGCAGTCGTCGTGCATTGGGTGGGGTCATGATGAAATCACAGGAATACCGCTCCAAGGCGCTCGAGTGCCTGGAATCGGCGCCATGGATCTGCGATCGCAGTGCCAAGAAGGCGCTGATCAACATGGCGCTGTGCTGGCTGCGTCTCGCCGACATGCACGATGACAGTGAAAGCCGGTCGCAGGCGGCCCACCGGATCAGCAACAAATTCAGCTGATCGGCGGTTTTTGCTTGAGCATGATCTGTTCCGAAAACCGGTAGCCGCCCCGGATCAAGTGCGGGGCAGGCTTTTCGAGATCATGCTCAGAGTCGATACAGCGCCTTGGCGTTGTCGCGGAAGATCTGCGCGCGCTGGCCTTCGTTCAGGTTGATCTTGAAGGTGTAGCGCGGATCGTCGAAATCCCAGTGCGGATAGTCGGTGGAGAACACCAGCCGGTCCCAGCCGAGCCAGTCGATGATGTCGGTGAGATGCGCCGGGTTCTCCGGCTCCTCGATCGGCTGCGTCGCGAACCAGACATGCTCGCGCACGTACTCGGACGGCGGGCGCCGCAGGTGCGGCACCTCGGCGCGAAAGCGCTGCCACTGCTTGTCCATGCGCCAGCACAGCGCCGGCACCCAGGTGAAGCCGCACTCGATCAGACACACGCGCAACTGCGGGAACTGTTCGAACACGCCCTCGAACACCAGGCTCGCCAGCACGCCCTGCATGCCGGTCTCGAACGAGTAGTGCTCCTGCATGTAGTAGGTCGGCCAGCCCGAGCCGGTGGACGGATAGCCGCCGCTCGCGCCGGCCGGATGCAGCCCGACCGGCAGGCCGGCCGCCTGCGCGGCGGCGAAGATCGGCCAGTAGCGCCGCCGGCCGAGCGGCTCGGCGGTGCGCGGCGAGACGATGATCTGCCGGAACGCGCTGTTGCCGGCGCGCGCCTCGATCTCGGCCACGGCGGTCGGCGGATCCTCCTGCGGCACCACGATGCCGGCGCGCAGCCGCGGCTCCGGCTTGACCCATTCCTCGAGTTGCCACTCATTGGCCGCGTGCGAGAGCGCGGCGGCAAAATCCTGGTTCTGCTCCTCCATGCCGCCGCGCGCGAGCGCGACCAGCATGCCGACCTCGACGCCGTTGGGGTCGAGGTGCTGCTTGCGCATCAGCGGCAGGTCGGAGCCGGGGGGCGTGCCATCGGCCGGATAGGCATCGACGCGCTGGCCGGCGGCCTGCATGCGGGGGTGGGTGAGCTGGGCGTTGAGCCCCTGGCGCATATGCCCGCCGAAGGTCTTGGCGTGCTCCTGCCAGCGCGCCGGCAGGTAGGGCCGCAGCGCTGCCGGCGATTTCTGCACCGGGTGAATGTCGCAATCGACGATGGCTAATCGCTGTTGCAAGCTTTTCTGCAGGACCGGCGCGTTCACGGCACCTTCTCCCTGGTGGCTCCAGTTCCCGTCAATCTAGTCGCGCCGGCGAGCCGCGGGTAGGTCGCGAGCGGATTGTCGACCAGCATGCGGCGCATGGTCTCCGCCGGCAGGCCGTCGGGCAGCGCGTCCTCACCGTCGAAGTGCCAGTGCGGATAGTCGGTGGAGAAGAGCAGCACCTCGTCGGAGCCGATGTGCTCGAGCGTGCGTGCCAAGGTCGCGGCGTCGGGCGCCTCGACCGGCTGCAGGGTGAAGCGCACGTGCGCCCGCAAAATATCCGCGGGGGGGCTCTTGACCCAGGGCACCTCGGCGCGGATGCCGCGCCATTCCTTGTTGGCGCGCCAGAGGAGGGTGGGGAGCCAGGTGAAGCCGGCTTCGCTGCACACCAGCTTGAGATCGGGGAATTTCTGGAACACGCCTTCGGCGATGAAGCTCATCAGCACGTTCTCGAACGCCGCGCTGTTGGCCACATAGTCCTCGACCTGGAACGAGGGCCAGCCCGAATAGGTGGGCGCGGTGCGAAACGTGCTGCCGGCGTGCAGGGCGACGGGGAGGCCGTGTCGTTCCGCCGCCGCATAGATTGGCCAGTAGCGCCGGCTGCCGGCGAGCGCATCACCCATCACCAGCATCAGCACCTGGACGAAGCGGGGGTCCCCGGCGAGCCGCTCGATTTCGGCCACCGCGAGATCCGGGTTCTGGATGGGGAGCAGGATCGAGCCGCGCAGGCGCGGATCGCGGTCGAGCAATTCCTTCGCGGTCCAATCATTCACCGCGGCGGCGAGCGCCGCCGCCATGTCCTCGTTGAAGAGCGCGATCGCCCCGTGCAGCACGTTGCAGATGGCGAAGCGGACCCCGAAGGCATCGAGCGCCTGGCGCTGCAGCGCCGCGAGATCGCTGCCGGGAAGGCCTTGCTCCGGCCGCCAGTCCGGCCGGCAGCTCGCCGGCGCATTCGGCGGATAGCTCATCAGGGTGAACGGGTAGCGCTCGATGTGGCGGTTGAGGAAGGCTTCGCGCCAGTAATCCGGCAGGTAGGGCAGCAGCGCCGCGGTGGCGGGAACCGCGGGGTGGATATCGCAATCGATGGCGCCGTGTGGAACCTTCATGGGCCTGTCATGGGGATTTGCATTGGCGCCGTCAACCCGACGTACCTCTCCGTCCGTCATTGCGAGGAGCGCAGCGACGAAGCAATCCAGTGCGGCGCCTCAGCGCTGGATTGCTTCGCTTCGCTCGCAATGACGAACCGAGAGGTTTCACCTCACCCCTGCGGCTCGATCTTGGCGATGCGCACGTAGTCGGCCCAGTTCTTGATGTCCTGCAGGAGCCGCGCCTGGCCTTCCTCCGGGGTCGCGATCCACGGGTCGCTGCCGTAGGTGTTGTGGAAGGTCTTGGTCTCGGGCAGCGCCTGGATCTGGTTGAACCAGGCATTGAGCTTGTCGACGATCGGCCGCGGCGTTGCCGCCGGCACGAACGCCGCCCACCAGCCCAGCATATCTATCGGCACGCCCTGCTCGGCGAAGGTCGGCAGGTCCGGGAAGCCCTCCATGCGCTGCCCCGCCGTGATGGCGAGAATGCGCAGGCGGCCCTCGCGCCGCTGCGCCAGTGCATAGACCGGATCGAGGATCGCGTAATCGACGGCGCCGCTCTGCATGTCGTTGGCCGTGTCGAAGCCGGTCTTGTAGGAGACCTGCACGGCGGCGACCCCGGCTTTCTGTTTGTAGATCTCGCCCACCGCCTGGGCGACCGGGTTGGCGGAGGCGTAGGTTGCCTTGTCGCCCTTCTGCCTGAGATAGGCGGTGAGCTCGGCGAGCGACTGCCACGGCGCATCGGCGCGCACCGCCAGCATGCTGGCGAGCCGGTTGATGGCGGCGGCCACCTGCAGCTCGCGCGCGACGTCGACCGGCGGCTTCTTGAACAGATACATGTTGGCGGCGAGCACGCCGCCGCCGTTGAGATAGACCGTGTAGCCGTCGGGCCTGGCGCGCGCCGCGTATTCGGTGGCGATGTTGCCCATGGCGCCGGTCTTGTTGTCGACCAGGACGGTGCGGCCGGTGAGCGGGCGCAGTTTCTCGGCGTAATAGCGCACGATGATGTCGGCGCCGCTGCCGGCCGGATAACCGCAGATCAGGTGGATGTCGGCCGAAGGGTAAGTCTGTGCCGCCGCGGGCGCCGCGGCGAGGAGGAGGGCGGTGAGGGCGCCGGCGATAGCCGGCAATGTCATCCTGGGCTCGGCTCTTTGCATCTGGCGGGCCTCGCTGGGTTGGGTGGCTTCTCTATCCCTGCGGCTCGATGCGGGCGAGGCGCACGTATTCGCCCCAGGCCGCTTCTTCCTTGATGAACAGCGCCTGCGCGGCCTCCGGCGTGGAGATGAACGGGTCGCCGCCGAACGAGGTGAGGAACTTGCGCGTCTCGTCCGTCGCCAGGATCTGGTTGAACCAGCCGTTGATGCGCATGATGACCGGTTGCGGCGTGGCGCTGGGCAGGTGCACCGCCCACCAGGAGGTGAGGTCCATGCCGGGCACGCCGGACTCGGCCATGGTGGGGATATCCGGGATGGCGGCGAGGCGGGCGCCGGCGCTGTGGGCGAGCACGCGCAGGCGGCCTTCGCGCTGCTGCGCCAGCGAGAACACCGGGTCGTGCATGCCGTAATCGACGCGGCCGCTGGCCATGTCATTGAGCGCGCCCGCGGAATCCTTATAGCGCACCTCGACGGCGGTGACCCCGGTGATGGCCTTGTACATCTCGCCCATGATGATGCCGGAGGTGGCGGCGGTGGCGTAGCTCGCGGCGGTGCCCTTTTGGCGCATGGCGGCGGTGAGGGCTTCGACGCTGGCATAGGGCGCCTTGGCGTCGACCGTGAGCATGAAGGCCTGGCGGTTGATGGTGGCGGCGAGCCGGAAGGCTTTGATGACGTCGACCGGGGGCACCTTGAACAGGTGCATCTGCGCGGCGGTGGCGCTGCCGGCGCTGAGATACATGGTGTAGCCATCCGGCTTGGCGCGCGCGGTGTATTGGACCGCGATGGCGCCATTGGCGCCGGTTTTGTTTTCGACGATGACGGCGCGGCCGGTGAGAAGGCGGATTTTTTCGGCGAAGAAGCGGGTGAGCACGTCGGCGCCGCTGCCGGGGGGGAAGCTGGTGACGAAATGGAAGTCCTGATCCGGATAATCCTCGGCGCGCGCGGGCGGGGCGGCGAGCATGGCTGCGGCGAGCGCGAGGATGAGCGCGAAGCGGCCGGAACCCGGGCGCGCCTGGCATCCTTGGCCCATGCTTTCCTCCCTGCCGCGGTATTTTTGCATTGCGCGGGTGCGGCGGCTCTGCGCGCCTAGCGCGAGACTAGTGGTCGGGGAGGGGGAGGGCAATCGGAGGCCGGATGGCCGAGCGACATAGATGACGTCCCTCGCCATAGGTCAATGATAGGCGACCGTCTGGACAGTACGTCTCAACAACTGCGCAGTCCCATAGGGAGGTTGTTGAATTAGACTGGCGTAATGCCCGGGTAATGTTGATGGCGGAATTCAGGCGCCGCATCCTAGACGAAGGTTGACTGCAACCCGGCCAGCAACCCCGCTGGCCGGGCTTTTTTTTCGGGGCAGCAACAATGAAACCTATGGGAATTGATTCTGAATTCAAAGAACTCAGTCGGCAATTCGTGGCGGCGTTTAACGCCAAAGACGCGGCAGGTTGTGCAGACCTTATGATCGACCATTTTGTGTTCGAGCACCCTGTGGTCAAGCGGCTTGTGGGCAAAGCGAAGGCTATGCAGTTTATTCAAAGTATATTCAACTCGTGCAGAAACCTATCTTTTGTGGAGAGCAATATTTTTGCTGACGGCAATATCGCGATCGTTGAGTTTGTGCTCACGCTCGACAGTAGAGTATTCACAGGCGTCGACATCATAGAATGGAAAAATGGAAAGATGCGCGCGATTCGGCGCTCCTATCGTGATGTCTAAGCCTCGACTGTTACCGCCTCCGCAACGATTTCGCTATTGCATCTGAGCCTTGACGCAGATTCCATAGATGACGGAGCGTGGCATAGATGACGCCGTTCCATAGATGACGGCGCGGCGCATAGATGGCGGCGGTGCGGCGCAGAGACGGCGGTGTTCCCAAAGACGATGGCACGTCGAATAAATGGCGGGGACCGAGCCAAATCCCCACGGACCTTTGCCCCCCTTAATTGCCGGGAGGCATCACTGTGATCACTGTTTCAAATAGCCCAACGCAAACACATTCATTACCCGGCGCAAACCAGCTGGGGTGCTTCAAAGATGCATTTTGTTTTCTGTTAGTCAATTGAGGTTAACTGAAAGCGTCGAAGCGCTGCACCACGCGATAGCAATCTGGAAAGCCAAGCTCGCCCTTGGGATGGTCGCATTCCCGGGCAGCCTGATCGGCCGATTCGCGCTTTGCGTCCTCGCCGATCTGCTGCTGCCCCTTGACAGATTCCGCCTTCCATCGCCTAATGGGCGAGGGGGTGGGGCATGATTTACAAAAACGTGCAAGTGCTGCGCGCGGCCGCCGCGTCGTTGGTCGTCATGGCCCATTCGTGCGGCATCATGTACGTGCCGATGGAGTTGGTCACACTCGGGACTTCGGGTGTCGACATCTTCTTCGTGATTTCGGGTTTCATCATCTGCCAGATTGCAGCCAGACCCCAGAACGGGGCCGTGTACTTTCTCGCGCGCCGCTGGTGGCGGATATTTCCACTGTACTGGATCGTGTTGGCGGTTTCCGTTGTGCTGAGCGCTGCATTCAACATGAATCTGGCGCCCTGGATGCCCGCTCAGCATCCGGCACTCGATTACGTTCTCCTGTTGACCGCGGAAAATCGATACCTACCGCAGGCCTGGTCATTGGTGTTCGAGCTCTACTTCTATGCATCGCTCGCGTTCGTTTTATTCGTGGCACCAGCGGGTCGCTTTTATCGAACTCTGGCCGTTTGGATTGGAGCACAAATAGCGCTGGTCGCGCTGTGCGGCCCGAACGGTGGACCGCCCTTGAATCCGCTGTCCCTCGAATTTGGTCTCGGATGCGTGGTCGCGTGGCTGAACGCGCGTAACTGGATACGAAGCGAGTGGATCGCTTGGGGCGTTGGATTGTTGTTTTTCGGCGCCGGCGAATGGTGGTCGATCTACGTCGCGCCACTCGCGCCGCTCCCGCGGCTGTTCACGTTTGGCTTTGGCGCCGCGTTGGGCCTGTACGCGCTGGTTGGGTTGGAGCGGCGCGGCATGCGCATGTTTCCGGATGTGCTCGTGCGTCTCGGCGATGCGTCCTATTCGCTCTATCTCTGGCATCTTCCGCTGCTCGCCATTTTTGCAGCAATCGGCATTCGCAAGGCGCCAGCCCTCGCCCTGGTGTTCCTGGCAGCTTTCGCCTCCTATTATCTGATCGAGGCGCCGCTACTTCGCCTTGACGTACCCAAGCTCCTGCAACGAGTGGCGCGGAGGGCGATTGTTCCCGTCCGCTCCGGATGGACACGTTTCGGTCAAAGATTGCGCGAGCGTTTCAACGGGTCCTCGTCACCCGTCGCGTGGGCACGTCCCGATTCCTGATCCTGATCCGACGACCGACCGGAAGACCGACGGATAGACTACGCGGGGGGCTTTTTACTCCGACCCCAATTCCTTTTACGACGGGTCAATCAGCAGAAACGGCGCGCGCATGATGACGTTCGTTCCCTTCGATGACGACGCGCCTCATATGCGACGACGTACCGTGGATAACGGTACCGCACAGAGTTAGGCAGCAAAGACTGGCTAGCCGTGGGCCAGAATTATTACCTGGAAAAGTGCGGGAACGGCCTCTTCATCAAATATGGGCCTTGCCGGACGCACAAGGAAGCGATCCAGGCAGGTCTGCAGCAGCATGCCGATTTCTCGATCGCCAATGCGCCCGGAAAGACTACGCCCGGAAAGTGAACGGCATTCGAGCGGATGGCGCCGCTTTCGATAGATGACGGCGCGGCGCATAGATGGCGTCGCCGAAGGTGACCGGCATTCGAGCGGATGGCGCCGCTTTCGATAGATGACGGCGCGGCGCATAGATGGCGTCGTTCCCATAGATGACAGCGCACGGGCGGGCGCTGCATCCCGCGCACGCCAGGCGGGGCGCCTGGCATCCTTGGCCCATGCTCTCCCTCCCTGCCGCGGTATTTTTGCACTGCGTGGGTGCGGTGCCTGTAGGCGACTTACGAAAGACTAATGGCCGGCGAGGATGGGGGCAACCTTTGCGGTTCGGTGCGCTAGATTGGATTTCAGACCTCCGCTATAAGGTGCAGCGCGTTCAGAAGAGGTCACCACGTAGCGCCGTCCCTTTGGACGCCTCCAATTCTCCTGACCCACAACGAACACGCATTCGGCATGCGTAAACCACTGACGCAAATGGATCGATCCCGAATTTGGGTGACACCACCTCACCGCTCTGCGTTCCTATCAAAACCGTAGCCTGCGATCGGCAGTCGAGCGGATTGCCGGCTTCCATCCGATTGATGCCCACAACCAATGACCTCGGCCTATGCATCATCACTTTCAAATTTACAGAATATGCGTGGGCTCGCGGTTGTCGTCGATAGACAGCCGGCCCTGGTATGAGGTGCCGTCGGAGATATATGCCTGCATGTCCGGTCATTGTGAATCCATTCGCGAGGCTCTGAAAGAGAATCAGCCTGCGAAGGCTCTGGAGCAAGCCCAGACTCTCGCCGCAAACGAACCCGACAACCCCTTTCCGCATCGCGTCATCATTGAAAGCTTGAACAGGCTCGGCCGTTTTCAGGACGCTGATGAATACGCGGCGATCGTGCTCCCGAAATATGCTGATCCATCGCTTCACCTGAGCTTTGCGGCGGGGGCAGCTCAAGCGCAGAACTGGGAGGAAGCGGATCGGCGTTTCTCGCAGGTGATTGCGCGGTTTCCGGATTTCCCGGGGGCGTATAACGCGTGGTTTTCAGCATTTGTTGCGCGTGGCGACGTCGCATCTGGGGAGCAATTGCTCGGCTCGGTTATCGATAAGTTTGTGGGCGATGTATGGGTACTTCACAACTGGGCTCAGGCAGCAGCGCTGCGCGGGGACTTCCGCACGGGCGCCGCAAGGTTTGGCGAAGTCGCACTTCGTTTTCCAGAGCATCCCGCAGCCTTTTATGAGGCTTCGCGCTGTTACCTTCAACTTCGCGAATTTGCGGCCGCCCACGCTTTTGGGATTTTTGTGCTCGCGCCATCCGGTATGGACGCGGTGGAGCGATCAACACTGTTTGCATTCATCGGTGCCCTGCACCACGCTTCCGATTCAGCGTATGGTCCCGGCTCAGAAAATGAATGCGGTCGGCTCTTGGCGATAGGTCAGTCTCATCTTTCTGCTGGTAACCCCGAGCTAGCTCTCCAGGCTTGGGCGCAGTGCCGGGAGCGCGACACGACAGGAATCGCCGCCATTGGAGCAACGGAAAGCCTAATTCGGTTAGGGCATACTCATGAAGCCACTGACGAGCTGGTCCATTTGATAGCGAGAAATCGAGAATTTAGGCTCTCACATATACGCATCCATATTATGTTTGAACTTTGTGGATCTCTTTATATAACTGTTCTTCAACAGCAGGGGAAAATTCCTCCTGATGTCTTTGATTGTTTGATCAAAGTGGTGAAGTTTGCCGATGATTTGCTTCAGTCGTATCAGTCTCTCGAAAATATGAGCAATCTCGAGTGGCTGCGTAATTCAGTAATGACCTTGTTCAGGGGGTCAGTGTATCGCCCCTACGTTCGAGATTTCTCCGATCTCCGTTCGCTGTATGCGGATATCAGATCGAACGCGTTTCGAAACATCTTCTCGTCATTTTGCAAACTGCTCGACGGTTCGAGGGCTCCTGTCTTCAGCCCGTCTGTTGGCGGAACGTCAACAAGAGTGGCGGTTTTGTTGTGCGGGCAAGATAGAGGCTATGAGCAATCGCTGGCCAAGCTGCGCGAGTTCCTGGGGGAGAGATCGGTTTCGGTTATTTTTGTTACATGGAATCGCAGTGGTTTGCGATTGCCCACCCCTGAACCGGATACGGTCGGGCATCTCGTCAGGATATTCCCTCAAGCGACCGTCGACATCATAGCCAAGTGCGGTCCTGCAGCAGCAGTGCTTTTTGCCAAGCTTGCTGCATTTCGCGCATTGTTCGAGGAGCCGTTGGTCCGCGAGGAGATTTCGCGGAAGACGGGAGCGGATTGTGTAGAAGTGGAGGACGAACTTGAGTTCGAGAAAGCACACCATGACAAGATAGCGCGACTTGCCGAACGGTTTGGAGCAGTTGGGCAGCATACAACCGCCATGAACTCTGCCAAGATGGTATATCTGAATAAGCGAGCATGGCAGGTGCTGGAGCATTTCGAGGAAATGTCCGGGACCACATTCGATATGATCCTGAGAATGCGTCCGGATCTGCTGCTTTCCTCGAAATACAAGCTGACCGATTTGGAGCATATGATAAGCGCGAACGAGAGGCTTATGCTGGTGGACCAGCGTCAAGATCACGTTGTCATTCAGAGCGGTGACAGGTTGAGCTTTTCGTCTCGCGCGGCAATGAGAGTTTATTGCGATTTGTGGGACCGGTGGGACCAGTACGCCGAAGGCTCTGGCGAAATTTGTCATATAACTGCCCCGCACAATCGGATTGTGGATTTTATGCTGGAGCAAGATATTCCCTTAACGCTCCTGGAAGGGGTTGCGACAGGATATGACACAAGCCGGCGGTTCGATCATTCGCAGTTGCGCGCGGCACTGACGATGGATCTTAATTCCGGCCAATTGAATGCGGTTGAATCGGATACTGTTCGCAAAATGATAGCCAGTCTCGAACTCTCCTGATCTAATGGTCAATCTTACAAGCAGATCGCCCCGGACGCTCCGCTCTTGCACCAAACCGCACGCCAGCTCGCCCGTCGCCCCTACAACACCACGGTGAGCTGCTTCGCGGCGCGGGTGATCCCGGTGTAGAGCCAGCGCGCGCGCCCCTCGCTGAAGGCAAACAACTCGTCAAACAAAACAACGCTGTCCCATTGCGAACCCTGCGCCTTGTGCACGGTCAGCACATAGCCAAAGTCAAACTCGTCGTAACGCTTGCGCTCCACCCACTCCAGCGCCTCAACCTCGCCGGCAAAACACTCCCGCAAAACCGAAACCTTCACCGGCTTGCGCGAAGCCTCGTCCGAGTTGAGCGTCAGCTTGATCGCCCGCCGCCGCGGCGCCCCACGCGCCGTCACGCTCCACAGGCTGCCGTTGAACAGCCCCTTGCGCCGGTTGTTGCGCAAACACACAAGCTTGTCCCCCGCCTCCGGCAGCGCCTCCGCAAAGCCGCGCCGCAGCCGCATCCGCTCGTTATAGGCCCGCCGCGTCGCGTTGCGCCCAACCAAAACCTGGTCCGCCGATAACACGAGCTGCGGATCAAGCCCCGCCCGCCGCACCACCGCGCTCACCCCATATTGCCCGGGCTCCAGCCCCCGGCCCGCCCGCACCTGCATCGACAGCCGCACAATCGGATCGTCCTGCGCCTGCCGGTGCACCTCGGCCAGCATCACGTCCGGCGCCGCATTGGTGAAAAAACCGCCCCCGCTCACCGGCGGCAGCTGCGCCGGATCCCCCAACACCAGAAGCGGAACCCCAAACGACATCAGGTCGCGCCCCAGCTCCGCATCCACCATCGAACACTCGTCGATGACGATCAGCTTCGCCTTGGCGGCCGGCGCATCCGCCCACAGCTCGAAACTCGGCTGCTCCGCCTCGCTCTCCAACGCCTTGTAAATCAGGCTGTGAATGGTCGAAGCGCCGGCGCAGCCCTTGTTGCGCATCACCTGCGCGGCCTTGCCGGTAAAGGCGGCATAGAGCACCTTGCCGTCCACCCCCTCCGCCACATGCCGCGCCAAGGTGGTCTTGCCGGTGCCGGCATAGCCGAACAGCCTGAAAATCTGCGGCACCTCGCCCCGGCCCGGCTTGGCCTTGAGCCAGCCCGCCACCGCCTTGAGCGCCTCGTCCTGCTGCGGCGTAAACGCGGGCATTCCAGAATGTTCCCGAATTGTTTCGAACACGTAACAGAAATTTATGGGATAGAACCCACGGTTATGGGAAAGCGTGGTAACATACGCTGCCCAGTTCCCCGGGGCAGGCCGTTGCGTCCCGTCGCCACGGCCTTTTTTTCACTTCGGGCGCGGTGCAAACCAAGAAGAACAGAAAGTGAATCCAAGGTCAATTCGCTGGGGGCAAAGTTAGTCACAAGACGCTGCAGGTACGCCCGTGGGCAGAAGAACAAAAATTAACCTTTTGTGGCGCCATCACGGGAACGACTCGCGCCAATTGTGCATATGTCAAAGGACATATGTACGAGTGCGGGACTTGGCCCAAGAGCAAAAAGACACCGATCGCTATCGAAGCTTTGCCCAATCCTGTCTGAAGCTGGCCCTGAGCGCCACGGACCAGCCGACGCGCGCCATGTTCGTCAGCATGGCACAAGCCTGGAACAGCCTGGCCGACCGTAACCTGAGTGCGAACACCCAGACCGCGCTCGAGGACTTCAATCAGCGCCAGCTGGATGGCTGAGCCAACGCAAGCCGAATACGCGCTCTGGAAGCCTGCTCGAAGCTGATCTCATCATGCTCTAGGGCCATGACCCGCCACACCCCGTTCTTCACCATCGGCCACTCGACCCGGCTGCTGCCTGAGTTCCTGGCGCTGCTCAAGGCGGCGGAGGTGGCGCTCGTGGTCGATGTCCGCACCGTGCCGCGCTCGCGGAGAAACCCGCAGTACAATGAGGACGCGTTGCCCGATGCGCTCGCCCGCGAAGGCATTGCCTACCAGCACCTGCCGGAGCTCGGCGGGCTGCGCGGCCGGCAAAGCAAGATCGAGCCGCCGGTCAACGGGTTCTGGGACAATGCGAGCTTCCACAATTATGCGGACTATGCCCTGAGCCCAGCCTTCGCGGCGGGGCTCACAAGGCTGCGGCAGCTCGGCCACGCGAAGCCCTGCGCCATCATGTGCGCCGAGGCGGTGTGGTGGCGCTGCCACCGGCGCATCATTGCGGATTACCTGATCGCGGCGGGCGAAAGCGTGTTCCACATTCTCGGGCCCCACCACACCGAGCCGGCCAAGCTCACCGAGGGCGCGCAGATGAGCGCGGATGGGACCGTGGTCTATCCGGGGGCGCCGACGTTGTTGTGAGAGGTGATAAGGCGGTCGGCGGGCAAGCGCGCGCCAGCGGCGATCTCCGGCGCGGCGCGGGCGGCCGCGATGTGGGCGTCGAGCTCGGCCGGCCGCAGCGCCGGCAGGTCGTCATAGCCGGACAGCACGAAGTAGATGTCCTGATAATGGTCGATCTCATAGCGCGTGCGCAGCACCCGCTCGCAATCGAAGGCGACGCGCAGCGGCCGCGCGCTCTCCAGCGCGTAGACCGATTCGCCCGCCGAGGAGAGAATGCCGGCGCCGAAGATGCGCAGACCTTCTTGGGCGCGCATCAGCCCGAACTCGACGGTGTACCAATAAAGCCGCGCCAGGTTGGCCAGTGCCGGCTGCCCCGCATAGGCGAGCCCGGCGCGCCCATAGGCGGCGATATAGTCGGCGTAGCTCGGCTGCATCAGCAGCGGCACATGGCCGAACACGTCGTGAAAGACGTCCGGCTCCTCGATGTAATCGAGCTGGTCGGCCGAGCGGATCCAATAGCCGGCGGGAAAGCGCCGCGCCGCCAGATGGGCGAAGAACACCGCATCGGGCACGAGCCCCGGCACCGCGACGACGCGCCAGCCGGTCGCGCGCGCCAGCACCTGGTTCATCTGCGCGAAATCCGGAATGCCCGTGTCGGTGATGCCCAGCGCCGCGAGCCCGGCATAGAATTCAGGGACCACGCGGCCGCGCAGCAGCTCGGTCTGGCGGTCGAACAGGGTGCGCCAGGTGGCGTGGTCCTGGGCGGTGTAGCGCTCGGGCTCCTGGGGGACGAGAAAATCCGGCGGAATGACGCGTCCGCTGCGCGGGTCCAGGCGGGGTACTGCCTGGGGAACGGCGTCCATGAACAGGCTCCCTTCGGTCGCCCTCAACACTCCTTCCATGTCCATATAATGCGCGAGCGGCCAATTCGCCGCAGACGGGGCCGCCTCGTGAGCGTGCCGCCGATCAGAAGTGGACTAGCCCCAAGTCGAACAGGGTCGCGACGATCACGCACAAGGCGAGGCCACCCCAGATCAGGACGTTCACGAGGGTTTCGCTGGCGCGTTCAGCGCGGTGGAGATGATCCTTGCCGAGCACATGCATGGGACGAATCCTTATTCCCCGCAACATTCTATATGTCGGGCGCGTTCCCGCGGTGGTGGAGGGGTGGGGCTGCAACGCAGCAATGCGAGTAGCGCGGAACTTGCGCACACTGCGAAAACCGTCCGCGGCAAACTCCTGTCCACCATAACTGGATCGCCCGCCTGCGCGGGCGATGACACCCGGCCATGGTGTGCTAACCAAGGCGCGGGGGCCCGTAGCTCAATGGTCAGAGCTAGCGGCTCATAACCGCTTGGTTGCAGGTTCGAGTCCTGCCGGGCCCACCACCTCGCCCACGCGCGTTCGCATCGATTGCCTACCGACTGCGCGCCGGGGATCGGGCGGCGCGTTGCGGGCTTCCGCACGCGAGAAATTCCAGGACGGCGGCCTCAACAGCCGGAACGAAGGCGAACCAGTTAGCTCGGTCCGTGTGTAGATGCAGGCTCTTTTGCATCCCGTGCCATTTCGAGACAAGTCAGCAGTTCAGTGTAGACCGGCTCTGTCTCCCCTTGCGCCGACACTCCAACACACTTGCGTCGATCCGCAGGGTCGAACTTCAGCCACTCTTTCGAGACTTGAGCACGCGCTTGGCGTTCGTCAGCAAGGCAATTTTTGGTCGCGTCTGCATCGCCAACACCAGCCAAACGAGCTTCAGGCACACGCGCGAGCGCGCGACACGCAGCCCGAATATTGAAGGTGGGTACTGCATTGGTCGGGTTCGCGCCGTATGCGGCGAAGCCAACCGTCAACAGGACACATGCTGAGGCCAAACGGCGCGTAATGAACATTCTGGTCTTCCGGCACTCGTTGCGGTGCTGGCCACACTGCTTCTCTCACCAACTTACGCTCAACGGCACCCACCCCGACGTCTTAAACCATTCGCACCAGACAAGGGTGGATGATTGTACGGCTCCGCGCGAAGACGTTTATGCGCGCTGTCGTAAAAGCGATGTCACGGCTTCACACACCACCGTGCGCTTCCGAACAAACATGGTCGTAGTGCGCGAAAGCCTGCCGAAAGAATATCCCGGTAACCAGGAAAGGATTTCGACCGTGTGGCTGAAAGGAATGAGCGTAGCGGTCCTTGTCGCCTTGGCTTGGCCCGCGCATGCCGCAGATGACGTGCGGTGTTCAGGCGTATGGTTTCACGACGGAGATCGCGATCGCGTTGGTCACTGCATCATGAGATTAGATACGGACGCTTTCCTGCACATCGGCCAATTCTGTGGTCCGCACGGGCATTGCGCATTCCTCGGCCACGTCGCGGAGCGAGCGGGCGACAAGTACGTCGTCGACAGAATTAAGGGTAGCGCAAACCCCCCGCAGGAGAACGGCGGCGCCGGGGCTTCGGTACAACTTCCGCCGCGGTGAGCCTGCGCTCCCGTGCTCAAGGAAGTAAGCGTCGCAAAATTAAGGTTCGTCGGCGCGATGCAAAAAAGGACGACCGGTAGGCCGCCCTATTTTGTTTAGCCAACGACTGCCCTGCGATCTTCGGTTGGACGGGCGGTCGCATCGCGTCCCGCTATACCCGGTCGGCTGATCGGGAGCGGCTGGCCAAAGCTGCGATGAGGAAGCTCGGCAGGTGCGGGCGAACCGAAATTAACCCTTTTGGATCAAAGGCTCCTGTCTTCCCTCACCGTTGCGCAAGTCAGTGACAAGCATCAGGCTTGGCACACCTGCCGGGCCCACCACCTCGCCCACGCGCTTGGGCACCCGCCCGTGCGATCAATTTGCTGCTGGCTGAGCGGCGCGGGCCTGTGCTCAATTTCCCGACAGCGCGCAAGCTTGTTGCCACGCCGCCGGGTCCGACGATATAGACTTCGATTTCAGAAAAATGTCACGGCAGGCGCGCGCGACGGGCGAAGGCGCGCGCCGAAGGGCGGGAGCAGCATGTTTCGGGTCAAAAGTCCTCAAGATTTCGGCGCGGCGATCGTGTTCTTGTTGATCGGGCTCGCCGGCCTCTACTTCGGCAGAGAGCTCACCTACGGCACCGCGGCCCGCATGGGGCCCGGCTATTTTCCCTTCATCCTGAGCTGGCTGATCATCGGCATCGGCGTCGTCGTCGGGCTGATGTCGCTGTCCGTTGAAGGGCCGCCGATCGAGGCGCCGCAGTTCCGGCCGATGTTCTTCGTGCTGCTCTCGGTCGTCATCTTCGGCTACCTGATGAGCTATGTCGGGCTCGCCATCACCGGCGTGGTGATGACGCTGATCGCCGCCTTCGCGCGGCGCAATTTCAATTTGCTGGAATCGTTCGCGCTCGGCGTCGGCCTGTCGATCGGCTGCGTGCTCATTTTCGTCTATGCGCTCGGCCAGCCGCTGCCGGCCTGGTGGGGAGAATAAGACGATGGATGTCTTCACCAACCTGGCGACCGGTTTCGGCGCCGCCGGCACCCTGCAGAACCTGTGGTTCGCGCTGGTCGGCTGCGTGCTCGGCACCCTCATCGGGGTGCTGCCCGGGATCGGGCCGATCCCGACCATCGCCATCCTGCTGCCGGTCACCTACGGGCTCGACCCGCTCTCCTCGCTGGTGATGCTGGCCGGCATCTACTACGGCGCCCAGTATGGCGGCTCGACCACCTCGATCCTGGTCAACATGCCGGGCGAGGCGTCCTCGATCGTCACCTGCATCGACGGCCACCAGATGGCGAAGCAAGGCCGCGCCGGCGCCGCGCTGGCGGTGGCGGCGCTCGGCTCGTTCTTCGCCGGCTGCGTCGGCACGGTGTTCATCTGCGCGTTCGCGCCGCCGCTCGCCGCGCTCGCCCAGCAATTCAACTCGCCGGACTATTTCTCGCTGATGGTGCTCGGCCTCATCACCGCGGTGGTGCTGGCGCACGGCTCGGTGATCAAGGCGATCGCCATGATCGTGGTCGGGCTCCTCTTCGGCCTCGTCGGCACCGACGTCAACAGCGGCGCCACGCGCTACACGTTCGGCGTCTCGGTCCTTTGGGACGGGCTCGATTTCCTTCCCATGGTGATCGGCATGTTCGGCGTGGTCGAGATCATCCGCAATCTCGAGCAGCCGGACGCGCAGCGCAGCGCCATCGTGGCGCGGTTCCGCGACCTGTGGCCGAGCATGAAGGACTTCCACGAGTCGTGGCGCGCGGTGATCCGCGGCACCGGGCTCGGCGCGCTGCTCGGCATTCTGCCGGGCGGCGGCGTGGTGCTCGCCTCATTTGCCGCCTACACGGTGGAGAAGAAGATCGCCAAGGATCCCTCGCGCTTCGGCAAGGGCGCGATCGAAGGCGTGGCCGGCCCTGAGTCCGCCAACAACGCGGCGGCGCAGACCTCGTTCATTCCGCTGCTCACGCTCGGGCTTCCCTCCAACGCCATCATGGCGCTGATGATGGGGGCGATGATGATCCAGGGCATCCAGCCCGGCTCCGCGGTGATGACCAGCAGGCCCGATCTGTTCTGGGGCCTGGTCGCCAGCATGTGGATCGGCAACCTGATGCTGGTGATCATCAACCTGCCGATGATCGGCATCTGGGTGAAGCTGCTCTCGCTGCCGTACCGGTTCCTGTATCCGGCGATCCTGTTGTTCTGCGTCATCGGCGTCTATGCGACCAACAACAACTCGGTGATGATGCTGTTCACCGCCGGCTTCGGCCTGTTCGGCTATATCCTGGTGCGGCTCGGCTGCGAGCCGGCGCCGATGATCCTCGGCTTCATCCTCGGGCCGCTGATGGAGGAGAACCTGCGCCGCTCGCTGGTGCTCTCGCGCGGCGACCCGATGATCTTCGTGCAGCGGCCGATCTCCGCCGTGCTGCTGGCGCTTTCGCTCGGCGTGGTCGCCCTGATCGTGCTGCCGGCGCTGCGCAAGACCCGCGAAGAAGCGTTCCAGGAATAAGCGGCGCTACGCGCCGCCACGCGAAAATCCGGCCGCTCCATAAGAGCCGGAGTTGTCGTTCCACGGGAGGAGACGCAAATGCGCATGCGCGTTGGAATTTCGGGACTCGCACTGCTGCTTGCCGGTCTGGTGGTCGCGCCGGCGCTGCCGCGCGCCGACGACTATCCGACCCAGGACATCCATTTCATCTGCGCGTTCCCGCCCGGCAGCGGCGCCGACGTGATCGTGCGCTATTTCGCCGACAAGGTGCGTCCACTCACCGGCCGCAACATCGTCGTCGAGAACAGGTCCGGCGCCGGCGGCAATATCGCGATCGAGTACGTGGCGCGCGCCAGGCCCGACGGCTACACGGTGTTCGTGCATGGCGCGAGCGCCGTCGCCGCCAGCATGAGCCTGTTCAAGAAGCCGCCGGTCGACGTCGGCAAGACGATCCAGGTCGTCGCCACCATCAACCGCCAGCCGTTCATGATCCTGGTCGACGCCAAGTCGCCCTATCAGACGCTGGCCGATCTCACCGCCGCCGTGAAGCCGAAGGGCGACAAGGCGAGCTACGCGACGGCGGCGCCGTTCGGCACCGTGGTGGGCGAGATCTACAAGCTCGGCACCGGCGTGCAGGCGGTCGAGGTCCACTACAAGAACGCCATCGATTCGCTCAACGACCAGCTCAGCGGCTCGCTCGACTATGCGGTGCACGACCCGGTCTATGCGCTCGCCGAGCAGCGCAAGGGCGACCTGCGCATCCTGGCCGTCAGCACCGCCGACCGGCTCAAGGCCAATCCGGATTTCCCGACCATGAAGGAGCTCGGCGTCTCCGACCTCGACCTGATGGGCTGGTGGGCCGCGATGGTGCCGCAGGGCACGCCGAAGCCGATCGCCGACCAGATCAACAAATGGTTCGACCAGGTGGTCGCCACCGAGGAGACGCGCAAGTTCCTGGCGAGCTTCGGCGGCGATCAGCTTACCTTGCCGCAGGACAAGGCGCAGGAGCTGTTCCTCAAAGACATCAACAACTGGGCGGACTATGTCCGCATCGCCAAGATCGTGCCGTCCGGGTGAGGCGGAGATTATCAACGGAGACTGTTCTGAAATGAGCTTGACGTTGCGACGTATCGTTCTTCGTGCGGCGCCGGCGCTGCTGCTTGCGGCGTGGTGCACCGGCGCGCAGGCGCAGTCCTATCCCAATGCGGATATTCATTTCGTCACCGGCTTTCCGCCGGGCAGCGGCGCCGACGTGATCACCCGCTTTTTTGCCGAGAAACTGCGCCCGGTCGCCGGCCGCACCATCCTGGTGGAGAACAAGGTCGGCGCCTCCGGGGCGATCTCGATCGAGTACGTGGCGCGCTCGAAGCCGGACGGCTACACGATCCTGTTCAATGCCGGCAGCGCCACGGCGGCGAGCATGCACCTGATGAAAAGCCCGCCGGTCGACGTGCTCAAGGCGTTTGAGATCGCCGCGACCATCAACCGGCAGGCGTTCATGCTGGTGGTCGACGCCAAGAGCCCCTACCACAGCGTCCAGGAACTGACCGCGGCGATGAAGCAGAAGGGCGAGAAAGCCTCCTACGCGACCGCGGCGCCGTCCGGCATCGTCATGGGCGAGATGTACAAGGCGATCACCGGGCGTGAAGGCAGTCGAGGTGCGCTACAAGGACGCGGTCGGCTCGCTCAATGAATTGATGGACGGTAAGCTCGATTACGGGATGCACGATCCGGTGTTCTCGCTCGCGCAGGCGCGCGAGGGCCGGCTGCGCATCCTGGCGCACAGCTCGGGAACGCGGCTCAACGCCATTCCGGACGTGCCGACCATGGCGGAATTGGGCGTGCCCGGCATGGACCTCACCTCGTGGTGGGCCTTGCATGTGCCGGCTGGAACGCCGGCGCCGGTGATCATGGCGCTCAACGGCTGGATGAAGCAGGTGCTGGAGATGGACGAGACCAAGCAGTTCCTCAACCAGTTCGGCGGCGACCCGTTCATCAGTACGCCGGATGTCGGCCAGGCGCTGTTCATCAAGGATGAGAAGAACTGGGGCGATTATGTGCGGCTCGCCAAGATCGACCCGCAGTGACGTGACGGAGACTGACTGGTGATGCGACGTTCGTTGTGGGTTGCCGCTGTTGCGGTGCTGTGTGTTTCGTCAGCCGCGCGGGCGGATGATTATCCGAGCCACGAGATCCATGTGATCTGCGCGTTCCCGGCCGGCAGCGGCGCCGACGTGCTGGTGCGTTACTTCGCCGAGAAGCTGCGCATCGCCGCCGGCAAGCCGGTGATCGTGGAGAACAAGACCGGCGCCAACGGCAACATCGCGGCCGAGTATACGGCGCGCGCCAAGCCTGACGGCTATACGATCCACATCCACGCGGGCTCCTCGACGGCGGCGAATTTCTCGCTGTTCCGCCGCCCGCCGATCAATCCGGCCAAGGACCTGCAGGTGGTGTCGACGCTCAACCAGCAGCCGTTCATGGTCGTGGTGGCGGCGGCAAGCCCCTATAAGAGCCTCGCCGAGCTGACCGCGGCCATGAAACAGAAGGGCGAGAAGGCGAGCTATGCGGAGTCCAACACCACCGGCAAGGTGATGGGCGAACTCTACAAGATCGCCACCGGGGTGCAGGCGCTCGACGTGCCCTATCGCACGGCAAACGATTCCACCAACGACTTCGCCAGCGGCGCTGTCGACTACGGCATGATGGACCCGGTGAGCGCCATCAGCCAGACCAATGCGGGGCGCTGGCGCATACTGGCCGTGAGCACGGCCAAGCGCATGGAGGCGCTGCCCGACCTGCCGACCATGACCGAGCAGGGCGTGCCTGGCATCGAGCTGTTCGGCTGGTTCGCCGCCATGGTGCCGGCGGGGACGCCGCGGCCGGTCATCGACAAGCTCAACGCCTGGCTCAACGAGATCGAGGCGACGGACGAGACCAAGAAGTTCCTCAATCAGTTCGGCGGCGACCCCTGGATCACCACGCCGGAGCAGGGCCAGGCCCAGCTCGCCAAGGACCAGAGGGACTGGCAGGACTACGTCAAGGCCGCCAAGATCGAGCCGCAGGGATAATTAAACGTGAGCCGGCCCGCATCATCGCAGGCCGTGCTCATCCTGATGGGCTTGCTGCTCGGTGCGGGGGCAAGCCGCGCCGAGACCTATCCGGCGCAGGACATCCATCTGATCAGCGCGTTTCCGCCGGGCAGCGGCGCCGATGTGATGGTGCGCTATTTTGCCGAGAAGCTGCGCCCGCTTACCGGCCGCACCATTTTGGTCGAGAACAAACCCGGCGCCGGCGGCAATATCGCGACCGGATACGCGGTGCGCGCCAAGCCGGACGGCTACACGATCTTCGTTCACGCCGGCAATACGGTCGCCTCCAACGTCCATCTGATCCGCAACAATCCGGTCGATCCCCCGCAAGGAAATCCAGATTGCCGCGACCATCAACCGGCAGGCTTTCATGCTGGCCGTCGACGCGCGCCGTCCGTGGCAGACGCTCGACCAGCTGACCACGCATCTGCGCGAACGCGGCGACAAGGCGAGCTACGGCGCGGCGGCGAACTCCGGCGTGATCATGTGCGCGCTCTACAAGGAGGCGGCGCACCTCACGGCGGTCGAGGTCAACTACCGGATGGCGCAGGATCAGCTCAACGACATGGCGAGCGGCACGGTTGATTTCGGCTGCAACGATCCGCTGTTCACGCTGGCGCAGGCGCGCGAGGGGCGGCTGCGCATTCTGGCCGTCGCGTCCGGTACGCGCCTGGCGTCCGCGCCGGATGTGCCGACCATGACCGAGCTCGGCTATCCGATGGACCTCACCGGCTGGTTTGCCGCGATGGTTCCTCTGGCGACGCCGCGGCCGGTCGTCGACAAGATCAATGGCTGGTTCAACACGATCCTGGCGACCGAGGAGACACGCGTATTTCTGCGCAACGCCGGCGGCGACCCCTGGATCAGCACGCCCGAGGAAGGCCAAGCGCGCCTTGCCAAGGACATCGCCGACTGGGAGACCTATGTGCGGATTGCCAAGCTCAAGCCGCAGGGCTGAGCGGAAGAACAATATCGCCAGGGAGGAGCGCCATGGCGCGTCGCTATCTTATCCTTGTTTGCGCCGCGCTGCTCGCGCACGCGCCATCGGCTGCGCGCGCGCAGACCTATCCGGCGCAGGATCTGCATTTCATCTGCGCTTATCCGGCCGGCAGCGGCGCCGATATTTTCGTGCGCTTCTATGCCGAGAAGCTGCGGCCCGTGGTCGGCCATCCCATCATTGTCGAAAATAAGCCCGGCGCGGTGAGCAACATCGCCACCGAATATGTCGCGCGCGCCAAGCCCGACGGCTACACGATCTACATCCAAGGCGCGAGCTCGATTGCCGCCAATATGCATTTATTCAAGAATCCGCCGGTCGATGTTGGCAAGGCGATTGCGATTGCGGCGCCGCTCAATAAGCAGCCATACATGCTGGCCGTTGATGCAAGCCAGCCGTGGACGAGTGTTGCCGAGCTGACGGCCTATCTGAAACAGAAAAAGGACAAGGCGAGCTACGCCACATCGAATCCGCCCGCCAAGGTGATGGGGGCGATCTATAAAGCGCGGGCCGGCCTTGAGGCGGTCGAGGTGCCGTATCGTACTTCGTTCGACACGGTGAATGATATGCAGAGCGGGGCGCTTGATTACGCGCTTTATGATCCGGTGTTTGCGACCGCGCAGGCGCGCGAGGGGCGTATGCGCATTCTGGCGGTGAGCACGGGAGTGCGGACGCGATCCAACCCCGAGCTGCCGACCATGACGGAATTGGGCGTGCCGATGGACTTGCTCGGCTGGTTTGCCGCGATGGTGCCGATGCGCACGCCGCGGCCGATCGTGGACCAGATCAACCGGTGGTTCAATGAATTGGATGCCACGGCGGAGGCCAAGCAGTTTCTCAATAGCATCGGCGGCGATCCCTGGATCGCGACACCGGATGAAGGGCAGGCCCGGCTGCTGCAGGATATCCGAGACTGGGGCGAATATGTGCGCACGGCGCAAATCGAGCCCCAAGGTTAGCTGCGCCCCGCGGGGGATTACATACATTTCGCCGGATGGTATTGACCATCCGATAACCAAAGTGCTAGTCAGTTTGCTTGGCTGACGGTCGTGCGCTGAACGCGAACCAGCCTCAACCAACCTTCATCTCGAATCTGATTGCGGCGCGGGGTCAACGTCCGCGACGCGCTTCCTGATATCCATCTCTGGAGCCAAGCTTTATCAACATGGCTATTCTCTATATTTCTGAATTCGCAAATATTGGGCGCGACCAGGGCGAGGGAGTGCAGGTGGCGACCCTCGCACCCCTGGCGGAGCAGACGATCTCGATTACCGGTTCGTCGACCCAGAGTGTTGCGTTCGGCATCTACACGAATTTCGTGCGCCTGTGCTGCGATGCCGTGTGCTCGGTTGCGGTTGGCGCGAACCCAACGGCGAGCGGCGTAAATCTGCGTCTGCCTGCCAACACACCGGAATATTTTCAGGTCACGCCCGGACAGAAACTTGCGTGTATTGCGAATACTTGATCCATGTACGGTCTTGGTCGCGTCGGTCATCTCGGCAACTCGGGTGGGCTTGGTTGGGTCCTGCCTGGCGCGTCGATCGATATGAATTTCAAAGACGGGCTTTACTACGGGGCTCAAGCATCGCAACTCGCGGTATCACGCGCATCAACTGCGTATGCGGACGATCTGAGCGGCAATTGGTATCAATTTGCCAGCAATGTGGCACGGATCACCAACAAGGGGTTACTGAGCGAAGAGAGCCGGACAAACACTATTCGCAATAATTCCGGTCAAGGCGCCGTTGTCGGGACGCCAGGAACGCTGCCGACAAATTGGCAGGTTGTTTCGCAGACGATTACATCCAGCATCGTCGGGGTGGGGAACGAAAATGGCATCGACTACGTCGATATCCGTCTCAACGGTAACACCGCTTCGATCGATCATCTCAACGTCTATTTCGAGCCAGCGGCTCAGATCGCGTCTAACCAAGGGCAAACCTGGGCATGCTCAAGCTTTATGAAGCTTGTTTCCGGTTCCATGTCTGGTGTTGCTCCGAGTGGGTTGCAGCTGATTGTCGAAGAGCGAGGGGCGGGAGGTGTCTTTCTAGGATTCGGTGGAAGCGGCGCGGTGCCATTGACCAATGCCGCGCTCGGCACCCAACGCTATGCCGCCGTCTACACGACGTTGAGCGCAAGCATTCAATCCATTGTTCCCGGAATCATCGTGTTCTTTGTCGCTAACCAAGCGCTCGACATGACACTGCGCTTCGGGTGGCCTTCACTCGAGTTGGGGAGCTTCATCACATCTCCAATCCGCACGATGGGTACAACGGTCGTGCGCGCGACCGACGTCATCACACTCAGAAACCCGCCCGGTTTTGGCGCGGCGACGACGTTGTTCGCGCAGGCGATTGGGTCGCCCAAGAATCCAGCGATTGTACTCGCTGCCTCAGACGGAACGATCAATAATCGCTGTCAGGTTCACAAATTTCAAAACAATTCGCACGGTGCCATTGAGAGCAATGGAACGTCTCTATCGGATTTGGGCGGTCCCGCCTGGCCACCTGGGGTGCGCGGCAAGATCGCTATGGCCATATCCAACGGCGACCAAACCCTGGTGTTCAATGGGGCCGCTCCCGTTAACGCCGGCCCGCCATATTCAGCGGGCCTGGCGCTCAACCAGATCGCAGTCGGCAATTCGCCGGACCAGTTCCCTTGGGACGGCTACATTGAGCGCATTGCGATCTGGCCCAACACGCGCGTGCCAAACACAATCTTGCGAGCGATCACGACATGATTGATCACCTGATGACTTTCGCAAATGAGGAAGCCGCCAAGGCGGACCCGGTCGTCGGCAGTTACTTTGCGAACGGGGAGTGGAAATCGGATATCTGTGTTCCCGGCGTGTTTGTGTGGGCTCCGGCAAGCAACACCATCGGCACCGATCCGAATGGAAACTCATATGTTGTCCGGCGCGCATATGACGCCAACTGGCGAGTCATCATCGCTAAAGCTGCACCGGATGCGTCACTCTTGTCACTTCCATCATGCCATTTGGTTGCTGATCGCGAGGCGGCAGCGGCCGGCAGGCCGTTTATCCTGCAATCGATACTCGGCGAGGCACAACTTGCCGAGCTTGCATTGGAGCCAATGTTTGCGGGCTCAAGCTATCCATTCGGCAAATGATAGTGGGATTTGCATGAACGACATACGCTCAGCGCTAGCGGCCGCGATGCATTCGCGAGATGACATGGCAAACAAACATGCCAAGCCAGTCAAGTCCGCAAAGGATCGACAAATTGAGATGAAACGCGTGCCACCCAGGCAGGACACACCAGGAAAGGACGGTCGCCGAAGCGAGACTTGCCACCGGGAATCGGAACCGCTGAACTGGGACGGGCCACGCGACTGGAAGGCTTCCGACAAAGACGCGTTCAAAGCGCTACCCCAATCCGCACAGGATTTCATATTGCGACGGTGGCGCGAAATTGAGACTGAGTTCGGCGAGAAGCGCGAACGGCTGGACGCGTTTCGCAGGGAATATGAGCCGGTCGCGGAAATGCTTGAGCCCTTCGCTGGAAGGCTGCGCGAGCTCAATCTGACCCCTCGATCGGTGATTTCAGCATTATATCGATATTGAGCGCCGGTTAGCGGCCGGAGATGGAGTTCCGGTGATCAAAGCACTCGTGGACGGCTATAAGATTGCGCCGGAGCAGGTTATCGAGGCGCTCGGCTCGAAATGGTCCCATACACAGCACGTCCCATTGTCGTATCCGGCGCAAATCAATCGGTATCCGCCCACCAATGTCACGCAACACGCGGCGACGCTACGCAATTTCGAATCGGAGCTCGAGCAGTTCAAGACGGCTCAAGACGCAGCGGGCAACCGGCTTTACCCACACTACGCAGATGTCGAGCCCGACATGGCTGCGATGGCTCTAGGACACAGCAGCCGCGGCCAAACGATTCCACCTTTAAAAGAGCTTTATGAAAGGGCTGTTTGGACCAATCCCGCGCTACGCAAGGCGCTCATCTCGGCCCAGCAGGGGTCAAACACAACAACCGCTGATGTGGAATCAAGGCCTAGAATAGCGGCAAGAAAACCCGCATCGACCTCCAGCACGGACGAATCGAAGCGAGTGCTTACGAGGCAATCGTCCCGTCGCTCCCTGCGCGACGAAATCCTGGCGCACACTGGCGGTGCCTGATCGTTCTGATCGGACGGGTTGTTAGATTGGGACGCACAGAGACGTGCCTGGCTGTGTAAATCCCGTGTTCCAAACTCAAGGAAAATTCCATGGTTGATGTCGCCGCGATGGGCGATCGCATCGAGACGGCCGACGATCTCGGGGCAGGCGACGCGGCGACGTTCGCCTACTGGGAGATCCAGGAACGCATCGCGGAGAAAGAGGAGCGCCCCTGGATCAAGCGCGCTCGCGAAATCGTCAAACGCTATCGCGACGAGCGGCCGCAGGGCGGTCCACGCACCAGCCGCTTCAATATTCTCTGGTCCAACGTGCAGACGTTGCAGCCGACCCTTTACTCCCGTACTCCACGCCCCGACGTCGAGCGTCGCTTTCACGACCAGGACCCCACCGGACGGCTCGCCGCCATCCTGATCGAACGCTGCCTCACCTACGCGGTCGACGCAGTAGATTTCGACGCCATCATGCGCGGCGTTGTGGAAGACCGGCTGTTGCCGGGGCGCGGGGTGGCAAGGGTGGTCTACGTGCCACACTTCAGGAATCGGGAACCAGGAGTCAGGAGTCAGGAAGAGACCGACGAAGCGAACCCGCTTCCTGACGACCTGACCCCAGAGAACCGGACCCCTGTTCGGGAAGATATTCTGACTTCTGGTTCCTGGTCTCTGATTCCTGAAGACGACGAGGTCGTCTATGAGGAGGTCAAGCCCGTCTATGTGTTCTGGGAGGATTATCGCGAAGGACCGGCGCGGCAATGGAGCGAGCTCCCCTGGGTGCGCTTTCGTGCCTATCTTACGCGCGACGAACTGATCACCCGTTTCGGGCCTGAGAAAGGCCGCAAGGTCAACCTCGACCATGCGCCGCGCGGTGGCAGCGAGTCGTTGAAGGACGATCCACCGCCGGATGTGTTCAAGAAAGCCATCGTGCATGAAGTTTGGGACAAAGCGGCCAAGCGCGTCATCTGGTACGCGCCGGGAACGCCGGACCTGATCCTCGATCAGCAGGACGATCCATTGCGGCTGCCCGGTTTCTTTCCGAATCCGGATCCCTTGCTTGCCACCACGACAAACGACAAGCGCATCCCGGTCCCCGATTTCGTCGAATACCAGGACCAGGCGCATGAACTCGACGTCATCACCGCGCGCATCGATCGATTGACGCGCGCGCTCAAGGTCTCCGGCATCTATCCTGGAGAGGAGAAGCAACTGCTTCAGCAGCTGATCGACGAGGGCACTGAAAACCGCCTGATCCCGGTGGCGGACTGGCCGGCGTTCGTTGACAAGGGCAGTCTTGCCAACATGATCCAATGGCTGCCGGTGCAGCAGATCGCCGAAACCCTGGTCCAGCTTTACAATGCGCGCGACCGCGTGAAGGCCGCGCTCTACGAAATCACCGGCATCGGCGACATCATGCGCGGCATGACCAACCCGCAAGAGACGCTCGGCGCGCAGGAGCTGAAAGCCAATTTCGCCACGCGCCGCATCGTGCCCCAGCAGAAAGAGGTGGGCCGCTTCGCGCGCGACCTCCTGCGTCTCATGGGCGCGGTCATCGCTGAGCATTTCTCGGAAAAGACCATTGCCATGATCAGCGGATATGCTCAGCTCGACCCTCCTGTTGCACCTGATGGTGCCACAGGGGCCGGACCCCTGGGATTGCTCGGCGCGAACGTGGCGCCCGCGGTGCTCGCGGCGAATTTAGCGCGGGCGCAGCAATTTGCGGCTGCCGTGGCGTTGATGCGGCAGGACGGCGTGCAGGGGTTCCGCATCGACATCGAGGCGGACTCGACCATTGCGCCCGACGAGCAGGCGGAAAAACAGGCGCGGGTCGAGTTCCTGCAGCAGATGGTGCCGCTGCTCGAACAGGTGGTGCCGCTCGCCATGGGTAACCCAGCGCTCGCCTCAGTGTGCCGCGAGATCACATTGTTTGCAGCGCGCGGGTTCCGCGTCGCACGCACATTGGAGGAGACCCTGGAACAGGCATTTGATGCACTTGGGCGGATGCCCGCCTCCGCGCCCGGAGGGTCTTCAGGAGGCAGGCCGGCTGCTGCCGATGTCGCGATCCGTGCGCACGCGATCGATGCCAAGACGCAGATCGAGCGCGACAAAAACGCTATCGCTGCTGCTAAAGCCTTCGGCGATCATCAGCTCGATCAGGCGAAGCTTGCGACGCAAAGCTTCGCCGAGCGCGCCCGCCTTGGCGTGGAGACGGAGCGGCTCGAGACGGAGAAGGTCTCGCTCGGCTTGCGCGCGGCGGAGGCCGCGGCGCGCCAAGCGCAGGGCTTGGGGTGACTGGCTCGGGCGGTTCAAGCCGTGGTTGCGGATTGCGCTTGTGTTTGTTCTTGTTTTGTTCTTACGATGCGCCCGCTGATCACAGCCGGGAGGTCCAGGGTTTCGTACGGGCCTCGGCACAAGGGGGCGTCCGAAATGCGGCTCTGGCGGGCGGTTCGTAAGGGTGTTGATGCGTTCGTGCGAGAATTGCAGACAGGCAGGAGGATAGGTGTGCCGCCAATCGTTGAACCTATTTCGAACCGGGCGAAATCCGTGCACGCGTTGGAACTAACGGACGCTGAGCGCGAGGCGCTGGCGCGCAAGCACCGCTCCGAGTCGCACCTGCGGGATGAAGGCGTGCCATTCATCCATCACTTGCCTCGTATCGAAACGAGAGATGAGGTCAAGCTACGCACCAAAGAGGAGATTGCCTATCGCTCGCTGGCCCTCACGGTCGTTACTGCCAAAGCGGTCGGCATGCGCCAGCCGGGCGTCGAGAACGCCGTCAAGCATCTCGGACTAGCTCCCCATTTCAGCCCACGCGAGCGCGCCTTCATTCTCGATCCCACGCCGCCGCACCAGGATGTGGTCCACTTTTCCTGGTCCGGGGAGGCGGCGTGGCCGTTATTCTGGGCCCTCGGATTTGTTGACCGGCTCGATCGGCCGATATCTGTGATAGGCGAGCGTGATCTGCCGCAAGCCGTTCACGCTGTACAAGACCATGGCGTACAGCCGTATATCGAGAGCGCACGGCTGCGCTCTTTGGACGAAGTTCTAGACGAGACTGATCTGATCTATCGCTATCACTGGGCAGTGCGGGAAGCTTGGCTGCGCGGGCACAAAATGCCAGCGGGCCTCGATCCGGGTGTAATCGAGGAGCGGCATCACGCGCTCAATTGGCTTGTCGTTCCGTGCGATGAACAACCTAGCGGATGGCCCGAATGGGATGAAGTCGACACCAGCACCTAGCGGCGTCTGCCCTCATTGAGCGCATTATTTGGCTCTGCCGATTGAAGGGCATGCCTGCGCACTCGAAGTTGTTGAACTGAGGCACGGACCTCGGCGAATAACTACGAAGGACGGAAGAAGGCTTGAACCACCATGTGTCGTCTGTCATCGGTCTTCTTCCTTCGCTTGACGTCCGATAAACAAAATGTATGTCGTTTTGCCAATATCAACCATCAGGAATCAGGAAGCACCTGATCGTCATCAGTTCTTTCACCCCTGACTCCTGATTTTTTCATCACCTGATTTTTCTTATCCCCGATTCCCGGAGATCGTATGACTGACCAGGACGAGGCTGGCGCCGCGGATGCCGGCGCGCAGGATATTCGCAGCGCCGTTGCAGCCGCGGTGAACGAGCGCGAAGACGCACAGCCTGCGGCGCGTGACGACCTTGCGGAGGCGGAAGATGCGCGTCAGGCCGAGGCTGGCACCGAGTCCAAGCTGGCTGATGGCAAGGACGAGGATACGTCCCAACACGCCGCCGGCGTTGCTCAATCGCAGCCCGACAACAGCCTCACTCCGCCGGGTCGTTGGAGCGCCTCGCAGAAGGAGATGTTCAAATCATTGCCCGATGCGGCGCAACGGTTCCTGATCGAACGCCACCAGGCGATGGAGGCGGACCACCATCGTAAGACCCAGGCGATTGCCAACATCCGGCGTGACCACGAAGCGATTGGCGGACTGTTCGCGCCGTACCGCGAGGTGATGCAGGCGCGCGGGATTACGCCACGTCAAGTGATCGAATATTGGGCCGACACGGAGCGCCGGTTGGGGCAGGGCGATGGGATCGCCGTCATCAAGGGAATCGCCGAAGGCTATGGCATCGACCCGGCGAGGATCGCGGCAGCGCTCGGGGTCGCCACACCGGCGAGCGAGCAACGCACTGGTGAGCGCCCCGCGGCGAAACCAGGACAACCGCAACGCCAATCGCCCGTCCATGTCGAATCAGCACTGGCCGAGATCGCCCGCATCAAAGAGCGCCTCGCCGCCGAAGATCGCACCCGTGCCGAGGCGGCGCGTGCGGCCCAGGAGGCCGGTCGGCGCAAGCGCATTGCCGAAATCGAGAAGTTCAAGAGTGAAGCCGACGAGCACGGACACCTGCTCCGCCCTTATGCGACCGAGGTCGAGGAAGACATGCTCCACCTCGCATACGTCGCACAAGCCAGAGGACAGGACGTGCCGCCCCTGCAGGAACTCTATGATCGGGCCGTCCGCGCAAACCCCTCAACCTACCAGGCGCTGCGCCTTGCAGAACAGCAATCAGCCGCACGCCAGATCAAGGACGAGGCCAGGGCAAAGGCGGCCGCCGCAAAACGCGCGGCATCCAGCGTGACCGGCGCCCCCGGCGCCGGTCCGGCCCCAATCGGCCGCTCCTCCGCCCGTTCGCTGCGCGATGAGATCCTGGCGCATATGGACAGCGTCTAGATCTTGTCGGGTCGGACATCGCCCGCGCACTGCGAGCGACCCTGAACACTCATGCGGTGGCGTTCGGGTGGTTCCTGACGCCGGCGGGTATTTCCCACATCAAATTGCAAACAAATCTTTGAGGCTATAAATGGCAACACCAAATACAAATTGGTCGGAAATTACCACCACCACACTTTACAATCGCTCGCAAAAGCTCGCCGATAACGTCACCAAGAACAACGCGCTGCTGCGCCGACTGTCACAGAAAAGCAAGATCAAACCGTTCGATGGTGGCCAGGCCATCGTCCAGGAAATCGAGTACTCGGAAAACGGAACATTCAAACGTTATTCGGGCTATGACGTTCTGTCGATCTCGCCCTCCGACGTGTTCACCGCCACTCAGTATCCGATCGCTCAGGCGGCAGTCGCCATCTCCATCTCGGGTCTGGAAATGCTTCAGAACGCCGGCAAGGAGAAAATGATCGACCTGCTCGAGGCGCGCATCGGCAATGCCGAGCGCACGATGCAGAACAATATCTCCAACGACTGCTACTCGAACGGAACCGCCGATGGCGGCAAGCAGATCGGGGGCCTGCAGCTGCTCGTGGCCGACATCGCCAACTCCGGCGTGGTCGGCGGGATTGATTCGTCAGCCTGGGCATTTTGGCAAAACCAGGTGCAGAGCTTCGCGAGTTACGGCCTGACGCCAGGCCCCGCCACCATCCAGACCATGATGAATTGCGCATGGCTGTCGCAAGCTCGCCAGTCGGACCGGCCCGATCTGATCGTCGCCGACAACACTTTCTTTCGCTACTACTGGGAAAGCTTGCAGGCGATCCAGCGCATCTCGGAAGAAAAGAGCGGCATGGCTGGCTTCGCCTCGCTGAAGTTCATGGATGCCGATGTGGTCTATGACGGCGGCTTCCAGGGAAACGCGGCGGGCAACGCCAGTGTGCTCGGCACCGGGGGCTCCTGGCTCTCCGGCGGCGGCGCGCCGGCCTCGCACATGTATCTTCTCAATACCGAATACATCTTCCTGCGCCCGCATAAGGAACGTGACATGGTTCCGCTCGACCCGGATCGCTTCAGCGTCAACCAGGACGCCATGGTCAAGCTCATCGCCTGGGCGGGCAACATGACCTGCTCCAACCGCTTCCTGCAATGCGTGATCACGCAGTAATCATCGGAGTGCATCACAATGGCTTATGCTCCTGTCGAAACACGCGAAGGCGTGCAGCCGATCGCGCTCGCTGCGAACAATCAGAACCATCCGCTCGGGACAATCGTCCGCGCGTATGATGCAAGTTACGGTGAAGGCGAATTCATCTATCTGCCCGGCGTCAGCGGAACCGTGACCGGATCGGTCGTGACCTGGGGCGGCGTTTCCGGCTCGGGTGCGGCCGCAAAGCCTACGTGGCAGACCGCGCTCGCGCCCGCCACCGCAAACCTTGGCCAGCCGCTTGCCGTTGCGATGGCGGCCACCGGAGCAGGCCAGTTTGGTTGGTACCAAATCGCCGGCACGGCCGTTGTTGCCGAGAACGCAACGTTTGTTGCGGCGAGCAAAGCGTATCTGGCAGGCAGTGGCCAACTGACCACCACTCAGGCCAACGGACGACAGGTGGTTGGGGCGGTCACTGTGACCAGTGACGGCACGCCTGCTGCCGGGCTGGGGCTTATTCACATGAATCGACCCTTCGCGCAGGGACAGACAGTTTAACAGGAATCAGGGATCAGGAGGTCGGGGATCAGTAGATGGGAAGTGTTTCTCTTCTATTCCGACCTCTCGAACTCCCTGCCCCTCGATTTCTGCTTCCCGTTTCCCGACTCCTGAATTCCTGATTGCTGGTTCCTGACCATGACCCTGACACGCAAAGACAATCTTGTTCATCTTGGATTGCCCGCCCAGCTCACCAACGAGCTTGAAACCCAAGTCGCGCCGCTGGCGGATCCGCGCCTCACCGCGCCCAACCTGATCCAGGAAACTGCGGCCGACGGTGTCGTCGCCCACGCGGGTGGCGGGCAAGCCAATGCGACGCCGATCGGCACGCAAACCACCCGCGTCACCACGGTGGCAACCCCCGGCGACAGCATCGTACTCCCGGCGAGCCAGCCGGGACTTGAGTTGATCGTCATCAATCACGGTATCAATCCGATGCAGGTCTACGGACTTGGCGTGGACACGATCAACGATGTTGCAGCCGCAACTGGTGTGTCGCAAATGCAGGGGTCAGTCGTGATCTACACCTGCGTGACCACGGGCGCCTGGTACACGGAAGGGCTCGCCACCGGCTATGCCACTGGCAACGGTGGCGCTTTCCAGACTTTCTCCTCGATCGACAACGTCACGGCCCACGCTGGCGGCGGGCAGGCGCTGGGCACCGCGCTTACCGCCATGCAGAACCGGATCACCACGGTCGCGAGCGCCGGCGACAGCGTGAAACTGCCGCCCTCGGCGACAGGCATGTCGCTCACCGTGATCAATGCGGCGGCCGCCAACAACATGAATGTGTTTCCGGCGAGCGGCGAAAGCATCGATGCACTCGGCGTCAACGCGGCGCGGGCGATTGCCGCGAATAAAACCTGCGAGTTCTTCTGCGTCACCGCCGGGCAGTGGCACTCGCTCATCAGCGCCTAATCAGAGCAAAGGAAAATCATGTCCATCGCCAACGCCACGTATACCCGCAGCACCTCGCTGGCCGCCAGCGAGGCGCGCAATTACCCGCGCTTTTTTCTCGAGACGGTGCGCGATGATCACTCCTCGCGTCACCACGGTCGCGAGATCTTCCACGAAGAGGAGCGTGTCGAGATCATCATGCCCGGCAATCCCTACACGCGTCCGATCATGCGCGTAACGGAGCAGCATCGCCAAGCCTGGCCGAAACAGTACGAGGCCTTCAAGGCGGGCCAGGAGATCGCAACCGAGGGCACCCCCCTCGAAGCCTGGGCGCGGGTGCGGCCGAAACAGCTGCACGAGCTCAAGGCACTGGGGTTCAGGACGGTCGAGCATATCGCCATGATGGATGATCAAGCGGCGGGCCGAGTCGGTACCGGAGGTCAAGAACTGCGGCGGGTCGCGAAGGCGTTCCTCAATGACGCTGCCCGAATGGTAGCTGTCGAGCGGCTCGCTGCGGAGAACGATGCCAAGAACGCCGAGATTGAGGATCTGCGGCTAAAGCTTCACGGGCTTGAGCAGACAATGGAACGTATCGCGGCCAGCAAGGAGCTTGCGGCAGCGCCCAAGGTGTTGCCGTCATCGCTCGATGAATTCGCCAAGCTCGCAGGAGCGGACGCGGCGAACAACTCCTAACTGCAAACACGCGCAAAGCGAGCTCAGAACTGATGTCGCTTCTATCGATCTGTCAGGAAGTTGCCGCCGAGATCCCGGTAGCGCCCCCGGTTGGCATTATCGGCAATCCAGACGGCACGGCCCAGTTGATGCTCGCTCTGGCCCAGCGCGCCGGCGAGGCACTGGCACGACGCCCGCCCGGCGGCTGGGTCGCCATGATCCGGGAGTACAATTTTGCAACGGTGGCCGTGTCGACTTTCTCAGGCAGTGTGGCCAATTCGGGGCCCGGCGGGACGGCCATCATCTCCGGCGCGGCGCCAGCAGCGATTGCGGCCGTGACGCCGAATGCGTGGGTGGCGTTCGGCACCGGGCTCAAGATCAACTCCATCGTTGCCGCGGTGAATTATGCCTCAGGCACCATCACTCTCAATCAGCCGGCGGCGACCCCCGGATCGGGTCAATACATGCTCGGCCAATCCGATTATCCGGTGCCGGCCGATTTTGCACGGCCGCTCGATAACACGCTTTGGGACCGGTCGCGTTTCTGGTCGATGCGCGGACCGCAGTCGCCGCAGCAATGGCAGCTATACAAGTCCAGTGTGATCGGGCGTGCTTCCATTCAGCGCCGATTCCGCTTTCGCCGCGCTGGCTGGCTCGCGGGCACGACCGGCAGCGGCGCGAATGTGTTCTCGGTGGACCCGGTGCCGACCGACAACGGTGCCCAGCTCGTTTTCGAATACGTGTCGAATGCGTGGTGCCAGTCGGCTGGCGGAGTGCCACAAAGCGCCTGGGCAGCGGACACCGATACTGGGGTTCTCGACGAATACCTGATCAAACTCGGCTTGCGCTGGCGCACCCTGCGCCGGCTGGGGATGTCCTATGCAGACGAGCTCGACGAGTATGAACGCGCGGTCGCCAAGGCAATGGCGCATGACGGCGGCGCCGCGATTCTCGATCTCGCACCCCCCGATCGGCTCACTTTGATCGGCCCTTGGAACCTGCCGGAAACGAACTTTGGAAACGCGGTCGGGTGATAGCACTCGGGAGTCAGGAGGGCAGGAGTCAGCAAGGAATAGCTGCTCGTGCCCTCGTATATGGCTTCCGACTCTTTTTCTGAGACCTGATTTCCTGATTCTTGGATCATGTTGATGGCTATTCTTCCCCGCTCCCAGCGGCTCGCGCTCGCTGCTCAAGCTGCCGCACGGCCAGTTTCTGTGCCAGCCCCGATCACCGGCTGGAACGCGCGCGATGCACTCGATGAAATGCCGGCGACCGATGCCGTGCTACTCGATAATTGGTACCCGGATTATTCGGGCTGCGCGGTGCGCAACGGTTTTGTTCTCTATGCGAGCGGTGTCGACTCATCGCCGGTGCGCACGCTCGCAGAGTACAATGCGGGAGCCATACGCCGATTCATTGCCGCGGCTGGGGGTAAGTTCTATGATATCTCGATGGCGGGAGCCGCCGGCGCGCCGCTGGCGAGCGGCTTTGCAAGTGACGCCTGGCAGACGGTGCCGTTCCTGTCGCGGCTCTATTTCTGCAACGGCATCGATACCGCGCAAGTCTTCAACGGTAGCTCGTTTGCAAGCGCCAGCTTCACGGGGGCCTCGAGTTCTCGCTTTCATTGGTTGCATCCAATATCAGAACCGCTTGTTCTTTTGGCTGCCAAATGCGACAGGCTTCTACTATGCGCCGCTCAATTCGATCAGTGGGGCGCTGGCATTCTTTGACCTCGCCGCGTTTGCTCCGCACGGGGGCAACCTCACCGCGGCGGTCACATTCAGCCATGACGGCGGCAACGGTGTCGTGGATTTCATCGCCTTCATCCTATCGTCGGGCGATTGCCTTATCTACTCCGGCAATGATCCGTCGAATGTCAATGTCTGGTCGCTGGTCGGGATTTATCGCATCAGTCCGCCAGTCTCCCCGCGAGCGGTCTGCCAATACGGCGCCGAAGCATTCATCACCACTTATGACGACCACATCCCGCTGCAGCAACAGCTGGTGGCGCTCAAGCTGGGGCAACTGCCGCCGCGCAGCAAAGTCTCGACCGCCGTGCAGAACGCCGTGCGCGCCAATCTCGCTGGCTTCGGCTGGCAGGCACTCTATTATCCACGCGGACGGCGGTTGATCTTCAACATCCCCAACGCGGACGGAACGTTCTCCCAGCACGTCCAGAATACGGCGCTGCAGACGCAACCGTGGTGTCGCTTTACGAACATGAATGCTTATTGCTGGGGGTTGTTTCGGGACAATCTCTATTTTGGTGCCGCCGGAGGGCTCGTGTATCAGGCGGATAGCGGCAATCTCGACAACATCGGCCCGGTCGCGGCCGATGCCCGACAGGCCTGGAATACGTTCACCGATCCGATGCGCAAGCGGATCACTGCAGTGCGGCCGATGATCCAGGCGGTGACTGGGGAGACCGTGAGCTTCGGCCTCGGCTTCGATTACGGCGACATCAATATTGCAGTCTCGCCCACGACGGCGGGCGCGGGATCGCCTTGGGACGTCTCGCCGTGGGATACCTCGCCGTGGTCGCCTGACGCGATCGTTGACCCGCGCTGGCGGGTCGGCGGTGGCAGCGGCCAGTCGATCGGGGTGCGTATGACGGCAAGCGCAAATGCGCAAACCGTGTGGTTGCGCACCGATTTCCGTTTCGAACAGGGCACTGCGCTGTGAGCGCAACTCGTCTCAGAGTGGACGCCCTGTTGTTCCTGACGACCGGCGACCGGCTAGAGAAAGGATATGACCCACCAGATGACTACACCGACGAAGACAGCCAAGGCGAAGAACACCACGACGCGGCTGAGAACGCGATTACGGCTGAAAGCAAGAACCACGGCGCTCACGACGAGTGTCCAAACAGCAAAGTTATAACCTTCCGGTTTGGGCAGCATTATCCCACAGCGCCGCTAGCGCACCCCCACTGATTCGCACGCGCCGGAGAGCCTATTGCGTCCCATGCTGCTGTTCAACCACGATGCAGTGCTCACGGCTTGGGCGGGCGCCCGGCTCGGCATCGCCGACTTTCGCCCCTGCACCACGATCGGCGTTGCGCGTGATGGCGTGATCCTGGCCGCCGCCATCTACAACAATTATCGGCCGCCCAATATCGAAATCACTTTCGTGACCGCATCGGCGCACTGGGCCAGCAAGGGAGCGATCCGCGCGATGCTGCGCTATCCATTCGTGCAGCTTGCTTGCAAGCGCTTGACCGCCATCACGGCGGTGCAGAACACGCCTGCGCGCAGCTTCCTGTTGCGGTTGGGCTTTTGCGAAGAGGGCCTGCATTTGGACGCGTTGCCTACCGGCGCGGCAGTGAGTTACGGGCTACTCGCGGCACATGCCGCGCGCTGGATCGCCTGAAGTGTTTCCTGGCTTTTTGCACGTGACGCGCGTGCTCACACCGGGTGACCGCAAACTTATCCGACCGCGCTAACGCGGCCCATTCTTGAAAACAAGCGAGGAATCGTTCAAGCAAACAGCCCAATGCAAACCCATCAGTCGCCGTTAGCCGTGCCAACATTCTGAAACATACGCGCTGTAATCACCGCTATCCTGAGTACGCATCATGGCAACGGTCGACAACGGCAGCGGCGCCGTCATCCTGGTGGTTGAGGATGAGGAGCTGGCGCGTCTCATCATCGCGGATTACCTGAAAGACGCTGGTTTTACGGTGCTGGAGAGCTCCAACGCCGAGGACGCTTTGGCCCTTCTCGCAGGCCGCGGCGACGTGCGTGCCGTGGTGCTCGATGTGGTGATGCCCGGGACGATGGACGGCATAGCCCTGGCGCATCGGATCTATGAGCGTTGGCCACGCATCGGCCTGCTGGTGGTGTCGGGCCGGGAGCCGCCCAAGGCGGTGCAGTTGCCGCCCGGCACCGGTTTCCTACCCAAGCCTTATTTTGGGCCCTCCATCGTCGGGCGCGTACGCGCCATCATCGATACCGAGTCCGACGGCGATTAGTGCCAGCTGACCCATGGGTCTGGCCTGAACGCTGCTGCGGTGGTTTTGCCATTATTCCAGCGCGAGCCGTTCCGATGGCTATCTCATCCGTTCGTATGAGGGTAGGCACTGCAATAGGCCGGTCGTGGGGTCGCTTCCGTCACACCAGCTCGACTTGCGAAGCGATTATGCGCCACGAATGACGTTGACGCGGCGAAAACAAATTGTATGTCCGTTTGCCAATCTGACATTCATACGCCTCGGCTGCGAGAACCTGCCGGGGCGTTTTCTTTAGGTTCTCAGCAGTCCCAGGGATAGCTGCTTGGGACGTGACATCAAGCAGCCGAAAACAATCGTACACCCGATCAGGTATTCATTGCGACATGAGCAAAAGCACACCGCAGGCGCCCCCCACGCCGGATCCATCATTGGTGACGCAGCGGCAGACCGGCGCCAATCTCAATACCGCAATCAGCCAAAAGCTGATGAATGACACCAATCAGTATTCACCGTTCGGTTCGACCACATATCAACAAACCGGAACCCAAAACGTCGGCGGCTTCGACGTGCCGACGTACAGCCAGACGACGACTTTCAATCCGACCGTACAGTCGATCATTAGCGGGACGGAGAATGTTGGAGCGTCGTTGATGCCCACCGCGCAGGCGTTGGCGAATGAGGTCGGGTCAAGCGCCGCAAAACCATTGGATTTCAGCGGCGCCAACCAGGACTACCTCAATGCCGGTCCGCAACTGCTGGATCGCAATGCGACCAATTCGGTCTATCAGCAGCAAAAGAGCTTTCTCGATCCGCAGTGGCAGCAGAGCCAGAAAGACCTCGAGGATCAACTTTCGCGCCAAGGCATCTCCGTCGGAAGTGACGCCTACAACAGCGCCATGTCGAACTTCCAGAACCAGAAAACTCAGGCATACCAATCCGCTCAGGACACAGCCATCGCGCAGGGCGCGCAGAACGCGGGCCAATTGTTCAATCAAGCGCTGGCTGGCCAACAGCAGAATATCAGCCAGCAGCAGCTTGCGCAGATGTCGCCGATCGATCTCCTCAGCCGGCTCTACAACTCCGGAGTAACTTGACATGCCATCACCGCTCGCCCTCGCCCTCATGCAACAACAACCGAGCACGGCTCCGCCGCAGGTCACTATCTCCCCGACCGACGTGGCCCAGATCTACAAGAACTCTCAAGATGCGGCGCTTGCCGGCTACAAGGCGCAGCTCGATCAAAGCAATGCGATGTGGAAGAACCTCACCACGCTTGGCGCAGCCGGCGTCGGCGCGTTCGCGGGCCCGGTGGCGGGGGCTCTCGTTCCTTTCGTCGCTTCGAAACTCATGGGCTCGACGGCCGCCAACGACGACAACGGCTAATAGTTCAAGGAAACTGTAATGTCGTGGAACGGTGGCGGCAACTTCAATCGCTTGTATTCGTGGGTCGCCGATAAGGCGGCCGGGCTGAACATCAGCTCGGTCCGCATGGATGCGGACTCCAATGACATCGCGGCAAATGGTTTCGGCAATTGTCTGACCCGCGATGGACAGGGTCAGCCGACTGCGAATCTTGCGATGGCCAATTTTCGCCATACCGGAGTGGGCAACGGCGTGGCGCGTAGCGACTATGCGGCGGTGGGACAGGTTCAGGACAACATCGTCAACTGGGCGATCGCGGTAGGCACGCCCGATGCCATTACGGCAACCTTGGCGCCGCCCATTACTGCGCTGACGGACGGTCAACTCGTCTATCTGCGCGCCTCAGGGGCCAACGTGACCGTAGCGCCCACCTTCGCACCCAACGGGCTTGCGGCGCATCCAATCACGCGCGCCGGCGGAGGTGCGCTGAATGTTGGCGATATTCCTGGGTCCCTCGCTGAGATCATCTTGCGTTACAACGCCGTCAACACCCGTTGGGAGTTGCTCAATCCCAATCCTGCGAATATCCCGGCCGGGACCGAGGTGCACTATGCCGGGATCCAGCCTCCGTCGGGCTGGTATTTGGCATTTGGGCAGCAGGTTTCGCGGGCGAGCGATTTTGCACTGTTCAATGCATTAACAATCGCGACAATCGGGAACACGCATTCAACCACGACGATCGACAATCTGGCGCAAGACCTGCGGGGGCTCGGTCTGGAGGGCGGCATCGTCGAGGGGCCTGGAATTGCGCTCGGCACGACCCTGGTTTCGATCACAGCCACATCATTGACCTTGTCGCAAGCTGCTGTCTCAAGCGCTACAGGTGTTGGAATTCGCTTTCTGCCTTACGGGCAGGGTGATGGGTCAACGACGTTCAATCTTCCGGATCGCCGCGGTCGCGCACTTTTCGGCCGCGACAATATGGGCGGCACGCCCGCAAATCGGCTGACCAACAATTCTTTTGGTGTGCAAGGCATTTTCGGATCGCAGCTGGCTAGCGGCGGCGGTGAGCAATCACACACGCAAGTCGTACAGGAAATGGCGATTCATACGCATGCCGACACACATAGTCACGGATATATCGAGCCCAATTCCGGTCAAGGTCACCAACACACCTTTGCGGTTGCGGGCGGCGCAGGCGGAGGTGGGCCAGTTTTCGGCGGAGGATCGTCGGGTGGGACCTTTACGATCAACTTCGCAACAACCGGCATCACTATCAGCAACGCGACCGGATTCTTAGGCAATGCTGGCGGCCAGGGTACCGCGACTCAAGCCATGAACAACGTTCCGCCCGGCGGCGTCTCCAATACCATCATCAAACGCTGAGGTTCGGTCACGAGGATCGGACACTCGGAGCAAATCCTCCGCAGCGCTGAGACCGCCATCCATGACGTGCGGCTGGGGGCAATGCGGCTTGCCGCGGGCGCATGGGCTCTTTCATTGAGGAGAAATATTCGATGTGGCGTGTGGCGAAAAGCCTCGAAGTTTTGCGCGATCAGGTCAATGCGGCCTATCCCGGGCGGCGCAAGGAAAACGACGGTACGATCGGGGACGCGGCACATCAGGCGCGAACGAGCGATCACAATCCGTGGGTCAAGGACGGCGCCGTCGGTGTTGTGACAGCGCTCGATATCACGCATGACCCGGCCCACGGTGTCGATACATACGCAATCGCCGAGACGCTGCGCCGCAACCGCGATCGCCGTATCAAATACGTCATCTCAAATCGACGCATCTTTTCGTCCCAGCTGCGCGCCTGGGAGTGGCACCCATACACCGGGGCAAATCCCCATGATCACCATGTCCACATTTCCGTACTTCCCAATAAGGCGTTCTATGACGATCGGTCGCCGTGGCGTTTGCATCGTGTCGTAGCGGGCGAAGCGGCCGTGCGGTCGGAACAACCCCATTTCGTCGGGCAAAGCGAGATTGCGATGCGGTCGTCCTACGATCAATGCCTCGAGCGCGTGTTGGCGCATGAGGGAGGGTATACGAACGATCCTCGAGATCCAGGCGGTCCGACCAACTTCGGCATTACAATCTACGACTATCGGAAATACATGAAGCCAGGCGCAACGGCGGCGGATGTGAAACGCATGTCGCTGGCCGAGGCTAAGAGTATCTACCGGAGCAAATATTGGGATGCACTGAGCTGCGATGATCTGCCGGCGGGTGTCGATTACACCGTGTTCGATTACGGCGTGAATTCGGGGATCGGTCGCGCGGGAAAAGTTCTACGGCGCGTGCTCGGCGTTCCCGACGCGAACTGGCGCGTCGGCGCGGATGTGATCGCTGCAGTGAAGAGGGCGGAGTTGAGCAAACTCATTGTTGCGATCAATGACGAGCGGCTGCAGTTTCTCAAGAGCTTGCGTACGTGGCGCGCTTTTGGCGTTGGGTGGGAACGGCGCGTTGCCGAAGTGAAGGCCTTCAGCCTCGAGCTCGCACGCTATCCCGCGACCAAGAGCTCAAGCAATGGCGCGCCAGCGTTGAAGGTGCCCGCTATGGCGCCGGCATCCGGAAAGGGTCACGTCGACAACCTGCGACAGCCGCTCACCGCACTCGGAGCCGGGGCAGCAGTTCTCGCTACCGGCGGCACGCTGGCGCATGTCGCTGCCGGGATACAGGTCTGGGTAGCTCTGCTATCGGTGGCCGCTGGGATCTCTGTGGTCGGCTTATTTGCTTGGCGTGTCATCGCGCGGCATCAAGCCGCCCAGGAAGCCCCTGTTCCCGGCATGATCCCGGTTACGGCGGCGTCTACCGCGGCGCTTCTTGGGTGAACGGAGGCGGCTTGCGGCCCGCGACGGCTCGTCATCACGCGGCCGGATGACTTAGCGGCGTTAACAAACTGGGTTACGAATGGGGTGGGGGTCGCTTGTGTTGGCGCTGTTTCGCACGCCTGGATTGCGCTGCCAGCGGCGCATCGGCGTTGCGGTGAGTTGTCTGCGCCTCGACCCCCACCCCGCCTCCTTCGCATTGTCGGCGCAGTGATGACGATGCACAGGTTGGCGCGACGATCGCGGCGCTGCCGTCCTCTTCGGGCTCGTTCGGTTGGTCGGCAAGCGCATGCATAAAAACATCGTGCGGATATCAGGCACTCGCCCATGAATATCAGTTGGGACCTTAACGCCACCAGCATCGTGCTGCTGGCGATCAACCTCGTCGGCCTGATCTGGTTTGCATTTTCAACTCAGGCGACGGCGACCGCGGCTCACAAAAAGGCCGACCACGCCCATGAACGGATTTCGGCTTTGGCCGAAGCGGAGAGCAAGTTTCGCGAAAAAATCTTCCTCGAGTACGTCAATCGAGACATCCTGCGCGAAATGGAGGCTCGCCTCGAGCGGGCGATCGAACATCTCGCACGCACGTCGGCCGAAGCGATCGACCGCCTGGGCGACCGGCTCGATGGCCTGAGCGATGTTCGCCGACGGCCTGGGTGACGCTTGGAAATTGGCTTGTGCCTATGATACCGGTGCTGAGCAACAATGCTCGAGGCGGGTACATGCTGAGGATCGAGGTCGGTCGGGGAGCAGGCATCGTCTTGCTGGTCGCCTTTTTGAGCGCGCCGGCCACGGCTGGTGACGTGCGGCATCTCACAATCCCCAAAGCGGTCTGGGGAACCTGGGCGCTCAAGCCGGACCAGTGCGCAGGCGACGACGCATCACTTATTTCCATCCGGGAAGGAGGAGGCACCGGTCCGGAGGACAATTGCGCGGTTGAGTATGTGGTCGAGACCGCCGGTGCGGCCGGGCCGATCTACTCGGCGCACATGCTGTGCACCGAAAAAGACAACCCGGCGAAGTCCAGCAGCAAGGCTTTCATCGTCATCCCGCGTGGAAACGACAGCATCTCGATCGGCTCCGATTTCGACAATCTGAAAACCTACGCTCGCTGTCCCAAGGCAAACTGACCGGGATCTAAGATTTTCTTGGCGCATGCCCTTATCGGAAAAACCGGTATCCACTTTTCCGGGCATGCGCTAGAACAGGAGCTTGGCCGGATCGATCGGATGTGAAAGCATGTTCTGCTTTTGCATGACGTCGATCCAGAACGCGAGCTGCTCCTTGGTCACCTTGGTGTCGACGGTCGGCAAAATCAGATTTGCGATCGCCGGCGGCGGCAGCTTGAGGATCTTGCCAATGTCCTGGCGGGCTTTGTCCGGATTGGCCGCGATGAAGGCGGCCGCGTCGTCGATTGCAGCCCGAAAGGCGGTCACGACGGCGGTGTTCTTGGTCGCATAGTCGCGCGTGGTGACGTACATCTGATTGGGATTCCCGGACGGGAAGCTGCTCATGATGTCCGCGAGCAGAACGCCGTCTCCGCGCGATAGAATCGTCGTCGCGAACGGGTCGACGGTGATGACCGCATCGATTTGTCCGGACCGCAGCATATCGCCGTGCACTGGGAATACGGCTTCGACGAAATTTACGGATTTCGGGTCTACTCCTTGCTGTGCCAACCAGTGGCGCGTCATCACGTGCAGCACCGCATTCAATCCTGGAACGCCGAATTTCTTGCCGGCGAGATCCTTGGGTTCCTTGATCGGGCTGTCCTTGCGCACGACGATTTGTAGCGGGTTTGACTTCGCGTTGTCGGCGACGCCCGCGATCACGACAAGGTCGAGGCCGCCGTCGACTGCTTGTAGAAATGTTGTCGGGGTTGGAATACCGATCTGCAGCGAGCCCGCGAGAAGCGCCGGCGGGATCGAGGGATTGATCGTGATCAACGTATAGGTCGCGTCGAGACCGTGTTTTTGAAAGATGCCTTCGGCCTCTGCCACCATCGCGGTGGCCGGTCCAGAGTTCGGCGTGCCGCCAATCGTGATTTTTTGTTGCGCAAGCGCAGTTCCGGCGGCGAGCCCCCAGAAGAAAACGAAGGCCATGAATTTCGATACAAAGCTCACCTTTGAGTCCTCCCTTACCCGGCATGCTCCGATTTTCCCAGACGCTGCATAAGCTACGGTTGATCTTAGAGCGCATTCCGATTGGAAGGAATCGGAATGCGCTCTAAGAATTCTGTTGTGCGCATGTCCTTTTCGGAAAACCGGCGGCCACTTTTCCGAGACATGCGCTGGACCATGTTCGCGCAACTTCCATCGTGCGTGGTCTGTGCTACCTTGGTTCGCAAAACGCGAAACCGGAAGGAAGCCCATGCGATCGGCGTGTCTCACGTTAGGCGTGATGGTCGCGACGACGTTCGCTGTCGCGATCGGCTCCGTTTCCTCACAACCAAAACCGCCGTCGCTCGATTTGGCGTTTTTTGTGCGGCGCGTGGAGCCGATTTTCCTGGAGAAGCGGCTGAGCCATACACGGTGCTACGTCTGTCATGTAGAGAGCAACAATGCGTTCCGGCTGGAGAAGCTCGCGCCGGGCAGCAAATCGTGGACCGACGAACAATCACGCCGCAATTTCGAAACGGTCTCGATTCTCGTCAACCCGGGTGACCCCGCCACCAGCCGGCTGTTATTGCATCCGCTCGCGCCCGAGGTGGGCGGCGACGTTTTCCACTCGGGCGGGCGACAGTTTGTCTCGAAGGCCGACCCAGCCTGGAAGACCCTGGCCGCGTGGGTCAATGGAGCGAAGCTCGACGCCCCGGGGAAATAGCCGCGCGATCCGCCGCGTTGGGAATTTGCATCGTATTGATCCGCTTGGGAACTTCGCCCACGGCAATGACCGCGATAAGTTTCATCGCCTTGGTATCGATGGCAGAGACAGATCGTAGACCCGCGTTGGAGACGTAGATCAGCCGGCCGTCGGGCGTGAAGGTGACCCAATTGGCCACCGCAGAGATGTTGCCGCGGTCCGGCAGCTTCAGGCTTGGCAATGCGACATCGCCGATCAACTTGAGATCATCAAGCGAATAGACGTAAACCGCATTGTTTGGAATGCTGGTCACCCACAGCGTCTTGCCGTCAGGAGCAACTCCGATCCCGTGCGACGGGGAATCAGCCCGTCCAGCGTCGGTCTCGAATGCCGATGGCGCCACGGGGAGGGTGACGCGGGCGACTTCCCGGCGTTGCGCGAAGTCCACGACTGCAAAGCCATTGAGATCAGAGAGCTGAACAAAGATCCGCCGCGTCGAGCCGTCCGGGGCGGCCTCGATCGCCATCGGGCGAATTCCCTTATCGAGCTTAAGCTCCCAGGCGATCTGCTCGGTGGCGGTATCGATCACTGTGATGACACCGGTGCGTACCGATCCGGTGACGACGTACTTGCCATCGGGTGTCACATAGACGTTGTGCAAGTTGCCGTGGACGGGAATGCTGTTTGTGCGCGTGAGCGTCGCGGCGTCGATGACATCAAGTGCGCCGCCGTCGCGAGCGATCCCGACATAGATGCGTCCGCCATCCTTCGCCACGGCAATGTTATTGGGATGATTGCTGAGCGCCACGGCCTTGATCAGCTTGCCGCTTTTGCGGTCGAACACGTCCAACGTCGAGTTTGCTTCGTCGCTGACATAGACCTTCGATCCGTCGGGCGCGAAACCGATGCCATGTGCGGCCTCGATGCCCTTGATTTCCTGCACGACCTTGTTGGTGCTCGGGTCAATGACGTGGATGGTGTCGCCAGCGCTGTTGGTGACGTAGATGCGGGCCATATCCGCGTGGGCCAACGCTGGAGTAACAACGACAAAAAATCCAACCATCAGGCGGCGGGCACAATATTGCGCGATCATTGCTCGAGTCCTTTCAGCCAACCGTCTAGTCCAGCGGCTCCACTTTGACGATCGATGCACCGTGATTGCTGCCAACCCAGAACGTCACGGGTGAGGTTCCGTTGTCGACGAACACGCGGCGAATGTTGGTCTCGAGCGGCAACAAATACTCGACGAACTGGCCGGTCTTGGTATCGAGGCGCAGGACGCGATCGGTGGTCATGGAACCGGTCCAAGCCTCACCGTTCTTGTCGAGCGTCACGTCGTAAGGGGCTGTCCACGGCGTCGGCGCGAGCCACTCGGTGAACTCCCCGGTCTTGGTATTGAACATGCCGATCCGGTTGCCGCGGAACTCGCCGAACCACAATCGGTCCTGCGCATCCATCATGCCCCGGCGTGGCGCCGATCGGGGCGTTGGCGTCGCAAACAGCGTTACTTGCCCGGTCTTCGCATCAATGCGCCCGATGTGTTGTTGGCGAAAATCGGTGAAGTAGGCGTTGTTTTGGGAATCCGGGATGACGTCATAGATGTTGTGCGGCTCGCCTTTGGGTGCCTGTCGGAACGGCTGGAAGGTTTCGATAGATCCTGAGGCGATATCGAGCCTGTGTACCCCCGCAAACCCATTGTTCTGGGTCCATACCTTGCCATCAACCTGGGAGCTTTGCGGGCTGACCATGTTGACCTGGGCGGCATCGATGTTTGCCGCCGCGGGCAATGGCCATATCCGGAATGCCTCGGTTTGTTTGTCGAACCGGGCAATCCCGCCCTGATACATCAGGCCAAGCCAGAGGTTTCCGGCCGGGTCCATGCGTAAACCGAGCGATCCGGTCGGGAACCCCGGCTTGAGTTCCGGCAGCGGGTATTCGGTGACACGGCCCGATCGCGGATCGAGCCTGCCGAGGTTGGGCTCGCCAAAGCTTGAGTACCAGACCATGCCGTCAGCATCGACGATGACGTCATGCGGCTCGATGGTTTCTCGGGGCAGATCATATTCGGTAATAACGACGTGGGTCGCGCGGCCGCTGGGGCGCGGGAGAGTTTTGAGCGGGTAGCTCCACTTAGGCGTGGTGCTCAGGTTGATCGTCGCGAGGTACTCGGCTAACGACCGCTGTACCTCCACACGCTGATCACTCTGCTCCTCCATCAGCCGGTCAGCGTGGCGCAATTGCGGATGTGACGGAATGCTTTGATTGACGTATCCATGCATCCGTTCCAGAACGGCCATGAACTCATCGGCCGTATGGTCCGACCGAACGATGCGTTCGAGCGTGTGGCAACCGGTGCAGTTCAGCAGCGCGGTTTTCTGGGCATCAGTCCCAGGAACACTTGCGATCCACTCGCCGTTGGTCAGCTGAGCCGCGAGATCTTTCGCCCGACGCAGCAGCAAGTCGCGGGTGGCCGTTTGTTCGGTCACCACCTCAGCCGTCTCGGGTGCAGCGAGCTCGTATCCGACGGCCCGGACACTCAACGAGTACTGCCCAGGGTTAAGCTTGGCAGCTGGAAAACCGTAGTGGCCTTGGGCGTCGCTGACCACCGTGATGGTAATGTTTGATCCTTGTTTTCTGGCGCTGACCAGCACGCCTTCCATGCGGGCGTCCGGAGCGGAGGTCACCGTTCCGACCAGAGCCATGTCGAGCGGTTCTGCGTGTGTTGAGCACGGCGTGGCCAGCAGGAAGATAGCGCAAATCAGGCCAATCGCCGATGAGAGCCCTGTGCAGCGCATGGGCATCCTCCCAAGGCGCCGACCGGCGTGACCGCTCGTCGGCGCCGCGAATTATCGTTGGGAGAAGCTTAAGCTGACTGCAACCTGCCCACAAGCAGGGGAATCATTGGATCGGCGTGCCTTCACCCGTGGGGCCAGATCTCCGCCGCGATCTCAACGATATGGCGCAGCTTCGCCCATTGCTGCTCTTCCGACAGGAGATTGCCACCTGTGTGGCTCGCGAACCCGCACTGCGCGGATAGGCACATCTGCTCCATGGGCATGTACTTCGCGGCCTCCTCGAGGCGCCGCTTGATCTGATCCTTGGGCTCGAGCTCGCCGAACTTCGAGGTGATGACACCGAGAACGATGCGCAGATCACCCTTAGGCACGAACCGCAGCGGAGCGAAATCGCCCGAGCGCGCGTCATCGTACTCCAGAAAGAAGCCATCCACCTTGAGCTCGTTGAACATCGCCTCGGCGACCGGCTCGTAACCGCCTTCCGCATGCCCGCGGCTCAGCGAATTGCCGCGACAGAGATGAACGGTGATTTTCATGTCGCGGGGCCGGCCCGCAATAGCGCCGTTGATCAGCCGAGCATAGAGATGCGGCAGGCGGTCCGGATCCTCGCCGAGGCCTTTGACGCGATCGCGCAAGCGCGGATCGCACAGGTAGGCGAGGTTGGTGTCATCAAGCTGAACATACCGACATCCCGCCGCGGCCAGATCATTGATCTCTGCGCGATAGACCCCGATCAAATCCGCAAAAAACTGCTCCATGTCCGGATAGGCCGTCTTGTCCACCGCGCCGCGCCCACCGCGAAAATGCAACATGCTCGGCGAAGGGATCGTGACTTTGGGCGTGCGGCTCGTCGTGCTTTTGAGAAACTCGAACGCCTTGCGGGCAATTCCCCCGGCCGGCCATTCGAGCTTGGCGACGACTTTTGGCGTCGGCGGCTGCCAGTCGCGGACGATGCTTCCGACCGGCACATTTTCTTGTGGTCGGGGTCCAGCCGGCGGGGCCTGCACCACCCCGCCGATGGCGCACAGGAAATCCGACGACCACGACTGCCGGCGAAAATCGCCGTCGGTGACCGCCTGCAATCCGACCGATTCTTGCATTTTGACCGCCGCGCGAATGAGCCGGTCCTCGACGGCGCGCAAATCCGCGTCCGAGATCTCGCCCTTGGCGTGCTGCTCGCGCGCTATTTTGAGCTCGGGCGGCCGCAGCAAGCTGCCGACCTGATCGGCGCGAAACGGTGCGTGGTCCGTAACGGTTGTGGTCATTTTTCCTCCCGCAGATTGATTTGTTTAAGGCCAAGCGATCCATTGCGAAACTGTGAAAATGATCAGCCCAACGAGGCCGCCGACGATGGTCCCGTTGATGCGGATGAACTGCAGGTCCTTGCCAACCTGCAGCTCGATCCGGTCCACCAGCGTGGCCGTGTCCCAATTGTTCACGACTTGCGTCACATAGGCGCCGATCTCGGCGCGGCGCGGCAGCAGAAGGCGCAGCAAGGCGAGCCGAATTCGTCGGTTGAGCCTGGCCCGCCGGGCGGGATCATGCTCCAGCCAGGCACCAAGCCCGCGCAGCGCCATATCCAAAGCGTCGGCGATCATCTTGGTGCGCGCAGGAATCTCGGAGCGAAGGGCGGTCTCGATTTCCGTCCATAGCACTCTGCCCTGCTCCATGAACAGCGGGTTGGCGAGCAGATCTGCCTTGATGGCTTCGCCTGCCGCGAACATCTCCGGATCGTGGGCGAGATCAGTGATCAGCTTCTCGACCGCTTTCTGCAATTCAACGCGCCACGGATGACCGGGATCACGCAGCTCGCGCAGCGTGGTCAGCAATCCGTTCATGACGCGGTCGGCGATGATCCGATCCACCCATGCCGGCACCCATCGATAGGTGTGCTCGGCGACCTTCTGGCCGATGACGTCCTTCTGCCGGGCAAGCGAGACTTCGGCAAAAACAATCGCGCGGTCGAGCGCCTGCTCCGCGGCTCCTCCGGCCCACAGCACGGCGAGCACTCTTGATGCGAGCGGGGCTGCTGGAACGAACTCGATTCCATAGCGCACCGCGCGGGCGAAGAAATCCTGCATCGCCGGGTCCGGAATGGTTTGTAGAATTCTCGGCATCGCTTGCTGAACGGCATCGAGAATGCGGCCTCGTGTAACCGGCGTGTTCAGCCAGGTTGCGACCTTACCGATGATATCGACCTGGGCCAGGCGCTCGTGGGCAACCCTGACGTCGAGAAAATTGTTGGTGATGAAACGCCCCAGCGCCGGCCCGATCCGTGCCTTGTTGCTGGGAATGATGGCCGTGTGCGGGATCGGAATACCTAACGGATGCCGAAACAGCGCCACCACGGCGAACCAGTCCGCACAGGCGCCGACCATGCCGGCTTCGGCGAAGGCGCGGACATAGGCGAGCCCTGGCCAATGACGTTCGAACGCCGCCGTAAGGATATAGACTGCGATCATCAGTAGGAGCAGGAGCGTCGCGATCGTCCGCATTCGCCGCAAGTCGAGGCGGCGCTCGTCACTTTCCGCAATGTGCGCAAACGCGGCGCGGGGTTTCATTTTGCACGGTCGCTTTCTTCGAAACGAATGTTGCCTGCCTGACGGAGAATCATTGCGCTTATATTCGTCGCGCATCGCTTATCTTTGTTGTCGGTTGAGAGCCAAATCGTCATCGAACCTGCTTTGAACACGTGATCAAAAGGGCGCATCTCAAACATATTTTGGGTGTGCTTTTCCAAGCACAGTGGAAGATTGACGCATCCCTAACATCCGAAAACCCTGTAAAATGGTGACTGATTTTTAGTGTTTAAGGCCAAAGTGAGGCCCTTTTGTCGGGTCGAGACAGCGCGCCTGCGCACCACTCGGGTGGGCGATCTGGAGGGGCAGTGCGCGAACGGGTATTCTGCCCGCCTCCGATCGTGTCATTGGGGGTGCGATGACACTTGTCCTACAGCGCAAGTCCGACTCTGTCCTGGAAAGAGCCATTTGGCTCGCGAAGTACATTGCGACTTTGCTTGTCCTGGGCGTGAGCTATTTCGCTCTGGCGAAAGCCGGACTGTCGTTGGCGTCGATCCATCCGAGCGCCAGCCCGGTCTGGCCTTGCACCGGCGTCGCGCTCGGTTGCGTCCTGGTCGGCGGGCTTCGACTGTGGCCTGCGATCCTGCTCGGGGCATTTGCCGCCAATGTCACGAACAACATAACCGATCCCACGTCCCTCGACGTATTGCTGACGTCCGCGGCGATCGCGATCGGCAATACGCTCGAAGCGGTCATCGGCGGATATCTCATCCGGCGATGGTCGGACGGCTGGCGAACATTTGAGACCACGATCGGCGTCGCCAAGTTTGCGCTGATTGCGCTCGCACCTGGCGCCATGATCAGCGCGACCGTCGGGGTCGGCAGCCTGAGTTTCGCCGGCCAAGCTGATTGGGAGAATGTTGCTCCGATCTGGCTCACCTGGTGGCTGGGCGATGTGGCGAGTGCATTGGTCGTGGCACCGGTCGTGGTGCTCTGGCTGACCGCGAGGTTTCGCTCGTTCCGTTGGACGCAGCTACTCGAATCGCTGCTGGTCTTGGTCGGTGCATGCGTGGTCGGCGCGGCCGCATTCAGCCCGCTGCTGGAACAGACGACCCAGCGAACATCGCTGGCGTTCCTTGCCGTGTTGCCGTTGATCTGGGCCGCATTGCGCCGCGGGCCGCGAGATACTGCAACCGTTGTCCTGATCCTGACCGGCTTTGCGGTTTGGGGCACGTTCGCGGGTGGCGGTCCCTTCGAGGCGCCGACGCTCAACGACGCGTTCCTGCTCCTGCTCGTATTCGTCATCAGCATTGCCATCCCGAGCCTCGCCCTGAGCGCCGACGTCGCCATGCGCAAGCGAGTCGAGGGCACGCTGCGCCAGCGCGAGCTCGATCTGCGCGCGATCTTTTCGCAGGCCGTGGTGGGCATCGCACAGGTGGATACGACGGGGCGATTCCGGCTCGTCAACGACCGCTTTTGTGAGATCGTCCAGCGCTCAGCGGGCGATCTGAAGGCGATGAGCATTCAGGATTTGATCCATCGCGACGATCTGCCTCGCGTTCTGGAACTGCTCTCATTCGCGGTGCGCACCGGCGAAGGCTTTGCGATCGAGAGCCGATATGTCCGCCCGGACAGCCATCCGGTGTGGGTTCGCAACAATGTGTCGGCAATTCTCAATTCGTCCGGCGCGGTTCGCCAGCTGGTCGCGGTGACGGAAGATGTGACCGCGCGCCGCCAGGCCGAGGAAAATCTGCGCCGGGCGCGCGACGATCTCGAGCGCATGGTGCTGGAACGAACTGCCGCGCTGAAGCAGGCGAACGACGTTCTCAACGCTGAGATCGAACAGAGGAAACACGTCGAGGCCGCGCTGGTGCAGGACTTCGCTGAACGCCGCAAAGCGCAGGAGGCGCTGACAGAAAGCGAGCGGCGGTTCCGGCTGTTCATCCAGGGCGTGACCGACTACGCGATCTTCATGCTCGATCCCGAAGGCTACATCACCAACTGGAACTCGGGCGCGCAACGAATTCATCACTATGCGGCCGGAGAAATTGTCGGCCAGCATTTCGGCTGCTTCTACACCGAGGAGGAACAGCAGCGCGGCGAGCCTGCCCGTGCCCTGCAGGTCGCCGCCTATGAGGGCAAGCACGTGGCCGAGGGCTGGTGGGTGCGGCGCGACGAGAGCGTGTTCTGGGCGAGCATCGTGATCGAGGCTATCCGCGACGAATCCGGAACGCTGGCTGGATACGCGGTGATCACCCGGGACATCAGCGAGCGCCGCGAGGCCCAGGAGGCGCTGGCGCGCGCCCAGGAACAACTCGCTCAGTCGCAGAAGATGGAGGCGCTTGGCCAACTGACCGGGAGCATCGCCCACGACTTCAACAATTTGCTGATGATCGTCAGCGGTCATGCTCAGCTGCTGCGCCGCCGCCTCACCGAACCGAAGCACTTGCAGGCCGTGGAAGCCGTCCACGCAGCCGCCAGCCGCGGCGAGAGTCTGACACGCCAATTGCTTGCCTTCTCGCGCCGGCAGCCGCTCAGTCCCATAGTGGTCGATCTCAAGGAACGCGTCGAAGCGGTACATGAAATGCTGCTGGGCTCGCTGCGCGGCAACATCGAGCTGAAGCGCGAAATCCCCGCCGATATCTGGCCGGTAGAAATCGACATCGCGGAGTTGGAGCTGGCGCTGGTCAACGTCGCGGTCAACGCGCGCGATGCAATGCCCGGCGGGGGGACGATCACGGTATCGGCGCGCAATGCCAGCTTGAGCAAGAGCGACGGCGTTGACCAGCTGGAAGGCGACTTCGTCGCGCTGTCGGTCGCGGACACCGGCGTCGGCATTGCGCCGGACGTTCTGCCCCGCATCTTCGAGCCGTTCTTCACCACCAAGGCGCTTGGGAAGGGAACCGGACTCGGACTTTCACAGGTCTATGGATTCTCGCACCAGTCCGGCGGGACCGTGGTCGCTACCAGTGAAGTCGGAACCGGCACCACGATCACGCTTTACCTGCCGCGCAGTCACGCGACGTTGACGCGCATTGCCGAGGCGCCGCCGATGCAGCCGGCCGCCCCGGCGCAAGGAACGATTTTGGTCGTGGACGACAATCCCGAGGTCGCGGATGTTACGGCCTCATTGATCGAACAACTGGGTTACCGCACGCTTCGCGCGGAGAATGCGAGAGATGCGCTCAACCAGCTGCAGCGTGGGAACCGGATCAATCTGGTGCTGAGCGACATCGTGATGCCCGGCGGAATGAACGGAATGGCATTGGCGCAGGAAATTACCAACCGCTATCCGCAGGTGGGGGTGCTGCTGAGCAGCGGGTACAGCGACATGGTGCAGGCCGCCGAAGCGCGCTTTGTCATCTTGCGCAAACCGTTTCAGCTGCCGCTGCTCGAACGCGCGATTCGCGAGGCGCTGGAGCGCATCACCGCGCCTGAAAACGGAGGGCGCGTTTTGCCTTTTCCGCAGGAGCGGGGAAATTCGCGCGGCTGAGCAGGCATTGTTGCTGAACTCAGCTCGTTTTGGTTCGAATCCGAATTGCCATTCGTTTCAAAACCGGATCGTTTATGCACGTCAAGGCGATCGCATCGAATGCCTCAGCCGCGCGCATTGGCTCAGTTTGGATCAATGCAAACGCGGCACGATATTGCTCGATCATGCCCTCTGACCAGTCGGCCGGCCAAGGTTCGTAGACAGCCAGGGGTTCGTCACGGCCGCGAACATTGATGTTTCCCAACGGACGCAGTGATTGAGGGTCGCAGCGCGCCGCGGCAGTCGGGCCGATGCAGATCGACGACGCAAGGTCCTTGTTCGCCGCCTCGAACCGCGCGGCGGCATTCACCGCATCGCCATAGGCTGTGTAGTCCAACTTGGAGCTCAGCCCGACGTCGCCGACGATCGCTTCTCCGGTTTCAATTCCAATCCGGGTGCGACCAAGCCCGATGGCCTGCGGCGCCGCCAAGCGCCGGTACGAACTCGGTCCAGGACCGGATCGCCACCGCGCAATCGACCGCCTTGCGCGGGTGATCGTCGAGATCGAGCGGTACATTGAACAAGGCGTGCACCGCGTCTCCGACAATCTTGTCGACCATTCCACCGTGCTCGACCACCAATTTGGTGATGCCTTCAAAGTAATGATCAAGCACAGTCACAAGCTCCTCGGCATCGGCGCGATGCGTCAGCGCGGTGAATCCTTCCACGTCGGTGAAGAGCGAAGTTACCTCGCGACGTTCACCCGTCAGTTTCAGCAGCGTGGGTTGATCGACGATACGCCGCACGACCGCCGGAGCGAGGTGCTGCTCGAACCGCCGCCGAACCAGCGCCTCCCGTCGGCGGGTTGCGGCGAAAGATGTGATCGATGCGACCGCGAATATTCCCAGACCGGCGAGCGAGGGTGTCAGTGGATCGATCAAGCGATCCGTTGCGAAGGAGCTCAGAATTGTCCCGAACCACGTGAGCAAAACGATTGCTGCAAGCACGAGGGCGCCGAGCACAGGTGAAAATACAATGCTGGCGAGAAGGGCAAGTGCGCATACGGCCAGCAACAACAATATCGCGACTGTTTCGGAATGCGCGACTGGCCGTGGAAAACGGCCCTCGTTGATTTGTTCAATAGCATCCGCCTGTATTTGCACCGAAGGAACCAGGGGGCCGCTGACGGTTTGGCGCAGCCCGCCAAGCTCAGGCGCGGATCCGCCGATCAGCACTGTCGCGCCATTCAGGCGTTCGGCTGATATTGCCTGGTTGAGAACGTCGATGGCTGAAACGGTGCGGTTCGGGCGCGGTGATGGCGATGTAGGGATGAGGCGTAGAAGGGCGTCCGCGCTGAGCGGAATTTGCAGGTCGTCCGTTGTCAGCGTGAGCGGGTTCGACTGGAGCAGATAGGATGACGCGCCGCGCGCGACGCGGATCGACTCGATGCTCAGGCCCGGCATCAGCTGATCACCGACAGCGACGAGCAACGGAACGTAGCGGACCACACCGTCGCTCTCCGCTGGTAGCGATAACGCGCCAAGCCCGCTGGCCGACGCAGTCAATTTGCTGATCGGTGCCACCGCACCGGGAGCTGTCCATAGAAAATCAAGCCGCGGCTGATTGCGCACCAGGAATGGAACATGTGGGAGTGAGTGCCGCCCTTCGGGGTCGAGCACAAATCCAAATACCAGCGGTGCCTTCCGTCCAACGCTTGCGAGAAGTTGATCGCCGTCAGGCAGCGTGTCGGCGAGCGCCAAAAAATCCGAGCGGTTTGTAAGCGTGCCGAGTGCTCGCGCGAGCGCGGCCGGGGAGCGCGAATCCTGCTCGGCAAAAAGAATATCGAGGGTGACTACAGCCGGCTTTGCCGCTGCGATTGCGTCGACGAGCTTGGCGATGGTTGCGTGTGGCCATGGCCAGGGACCAATGGCCTCGAGCGAACGCCGATCAATATCGACGACGATGACTTGGGCATTGGATTGCGAGCTCTGGGAGCGATGAAAAAGGCTATCGGCCGCGAGCACCTGATCGAAGCCGAGCTCGCGCAACCGGGTACGCCAGTTCGCCGGCATCAGCAAATTGAGCGCCACCACAATGGCGATCGCTGCCGCTCCGATGAGTAAGATGGATTTTGTTGCGGGCGACAGCTTGAGCATTGGGGCGACCGGCGCGGCCGACCCAATTACTGCACGCTTTGCATCGCGTTGCGAATGCGCTCCGCTCCCCACGGGGTGGGGGCCGAAGGCGCACCTCCCATTAATGGGATGTTGGTTCCTTCACCGGCGCGCACCACAACCTCCGTACCGGCCGCCGATACGGTGACGGCTCCGCGCGCGACGAACACGCCGAAGACGCCCGCGCTCGGGCCTGCGAAGAAGCGGGTGCCTCGCACCGCGATCAGCCCGAACGACCCATGAAACTGCATGTCCACCGGCGCGCTGTCTTCGGGCCGGTCAAACAGGATCGGGCCCGATTGCAGCGTAATGTCCCCACCGACGTTGACCAGAAAGCGGTCGATCGTCAGGCGCGCCGATGCACCGAGCTGCAGCGTCGTGGCGGAGCCGAGATGCAGGACCAGGCGAGCTTCCGGGCCGGTGGCAACGATATCCTTGAGAAAGAGAGGTGCCGATCGCTCCAGGTTTCGACGGCGGCCGTCGGCTTCTGCAAATGCGTTGCCCTTGACCTCTTGGACCGAGCCGACCTCTTCTGCGGCGATAGTCGGGCGGATCTTCAACGCCGACAGGATTGCGCCGAGCGCGGCATACAATAATCCGCGGCGATCAAATACAAACGGTGTGATCCAAGTTCGCTTTGTCATTTGGCCTCTCCCAGTTCGTTGGCGAGCGCTCAAACAGAAAATCGGCAGATCGATCTGATGCGGGCCAAATGAGCCATCACGCGTTGACTACAGTGCTCGCTTACAGGTCCTTGGCAGAATCTCTCAGCTTGAATTTTTGTATTTTGCCCGTCGAGGTCTTGGGAATTTCAGCAAACACGATGTAGCGTGGGACCTTGAATTTGGCGAGGTGCGTGCGGCACCACTCAATGAGCGCTTCCGCAGTCGTATGCTCCCCATGACGCAACTCCACGAACGCACACGGCGTTTCGCCCCATTTCTCATCAGGCTTGGCCACCACGGCGGCGGCGGATACCGCCGGATGCTTGTAGAGCACGTCCTCGATTTCGATCGAGGAGATATTCTCACCGCCTGAGATAATGATGTCCTTGGAGCGGTCCTTGAGCTGGATATAGCCGTCCGGATGGATCACGCCGAGGTCCCCGGAATGAAACCAGCCGCCCTTGAAGGCTTTGTCAGTCGCCGTCTTGTTCTTGAGATAGCCCTTCATCACGACATTGCCGCGGAACATCACTTCGCCCAGTGTTTGCCCGTCGTGTGGGACCGGGAGCATCGTCTTGGGATCAAGCACATCCAGTCCTTCCAGAACCGGATAGGGCACGCCCTGACGCGCTTTCTTGGCAGCCTGCTCGGGACCCGGCAGTTTGTCCCATGCGGCATGCCAATCATTGACCACGGCCGGGCCGTAGACTTCTGTCAAGCCATACACGTGGGTGACATTGAATCCGGCGCTCTTCATCGCTGCCAGCACGGCTTCCGGCGGTGGCGCCGCGGCGGTGACGAACTCGACGCGATGCGGCAGCGGCTTCTTCTCCGCGGCTTGGGCGCTGAGCAATGTCGACATCACGATGGGAGCACCGCAGAGGTGCGTCACCTTATGGGACGCGATTGCATCAAAGATCGGCGCGGCGCGAACCTGGCGCAGGCAAACATGGGTTCCGGCCACAACCGACAGCGTCCAGGGGAAGCACCAGCCGTTGCAGTGAAACATCGGCAAGGTCCACAGGTAGACCGGATGCTTGCTCATGCTGCAGGTCAGCACATTGCCCGTGGCGAGTAGATAAGCGCCGCGGTGATGGTACACGACCCCCTTCGGATCGCCCGTCGTGCCGGACGTGTAGTTGAGCGCAATCGCGTCCCATTCGTTGTCCGGCATCTCCCAGGCGAATTCGGGATCTCCCTCGCTGAGAAACTCCTCATATTTGATCGCGCCGATCGCTTCACCTTCACCGGCAAACATCGGATCGTCGGAGGAGATCACGAGCGGCTTGGCGTCCGCGAGGGCGAGCGCTTCTTTGACCACGTGGGCGAACTCGCGATCGACGATCAGCACTTTTGTCTCGGCGTGATCCAGAATGAAGGCGACCACAGCGGCATCGAGCCTGGTGTTGATCGCATTGAGCACCGCCCCGGTCATCGGCACGCCGTAGTGCGCCTCCAGCATCGGCGGTACGTTCGGCAGCATCACCGAGACGGTGTCGCCGCGCTTGATGCCGCGTTTCGCCAAAGCAGAGGCCAGCGCTCGCGCGCGGGCGTAAAACTGGCCGTAGCTCCAGCACTGATGGCCGTGAACAATCGCCGGGTGGTCCGGGAAAACCGCTGCGGCGCGCGCAAGGAACGTCAGCGGGGTCAACGGCTGGAAGTTTGCCCCCCGTCGCGCAAGGCCATTATCGTAGGGTGTGTTTGCCATCGGCCGATCACCCTGCCTAGCGAAACAGCGGGCGACGATCAATCCATCGTGGCTGATGTTACGGCATATGGACCGGTGCCGGGAGCGGAATGTTCCGGTCCGCGAGGACGGCGCGTAGGCGATCCGGATAGTCGCTGATCAGTCCGTCGACGCCGAGATCGATCAGCCGCTCCATATCTTGGGGCTGGTTGACGGTCCACGGGATCACCCGAAGGCTCGCCTCCTTGGCCTCCGCCATTGCGGCCGGGTCGACGTTGCGATGGTAGGGCGACCAGATCTGGCAGCCGGTTGCCGCGACCAGCCGCGGAGTCGAGCCGCCGAAGTCGTGAATATCGAGCCCGGCCGCCCAGGGAGACGGCCCGGGGCGCGACCGACCAACGGTGTCTTCCTCGGGCGTCTCTACCGTGAGGCAGGCCCGGTCAATCTCGGGTGCAATGCGGCGCACCGCCATGATCGCGCGCCAATCGAAGGACTGGATGATCACCCGCTCGGCCATCTTGGCCTCGCGCACGACCCTCACCAGCGCCTGCGCGAACGCATCGGGGTCAGGAGTTTCAGCCGCGGAGGTCGGCGTGAGCTTGGTCTCGATATTGAAACGGACCGCCGTCGCCCCGGCTTGTTGTGCAAGTGCAAAAACTTCGCTCAGCGCTGGGATGCGGGCACCATCCACAGGCCGCTGTTGCGGAAAGGCCGCCGCGTAGGCCGTTCCGGGCTTGAGCCGGCCGACGTCGTAGGTCTTGAGCTCGGCCAAGGTCAGATCATGGATCAGCGGACCCGGGCCGTTGAGGAATTCTCCGTCAGGACCGCGGGTGTGGTCCGGATTGAGCGCCCGGTCATGGCTGACTACGACCACGCCATCCTTGGTCACGCCGACGTCGAGCTCCAGCGTGGTTACACCGATCTGCAATGCGGTCGCGAACGCCGGGAGCGTGTTTTCCGGGGCGAGCCCGCGGGCGCCACGATGGCCCTCGAGGTCGAATGCATCTGCCGACGTGAGCCGCATGAGAATGATCAAAATCAATGCCAGATGTCGCATTCCGGCAGTGTGTGAGGTGTGCTTGTCAAGGGGATGACATGGTTGCATTGGCGCCGTGCCGGACCACAATGCGTATTGTTCGAGGAGGAAGCGCCCGATGGATGCGCCGACAACCAGCCGGTATCACGAGGTCTATGCCCGCGCGCAGCGCGACCCGGACGCCTTTTGGGCAGAAGCTGCTCAGGCGATCGACTGGTATGAGCCACCCCGCAAGGTGTTCGATCCCGCAGCCGGAATCTATGGACGCTGGTTTGTCGACGGCGTCTGCAACACCTGCTTCAATGCGGTCGACCGGCACGTTGCGGATGGTCGCGCTGGGCAAGCCGCAATCATCTACGACTCGCCCGTTACCCAAACCAAACGTACAATCAGCTACGCTGAGCTGTTGACAGAGGTGAAGGCGCTCGGCGCGGTCTTGCGCGACCTCGGAGTCGGCAAGGGCGATCGCGTCATCATCTATATGCCGATGGTGCCCGAAGCCGCGTTTGCCATGCTGGCGTGTGCCCGCATCGGCGCCGTCCACTCTGTCGTGTTCGGCGGGTTTGCCGCCAAGGAGCTTGCAACCCGCATCGACGACGCCAAGCCGAAGCTGATCCTATCTGCGAGCTGCGGCATCGAGCCCGGACGCATTGTCGAATACAAGCCGCTGCTCGACCAGGCGATCGAGCTGGCGCGGTTCAAGCCCGAGGCTTGCGTGATCCTGCAGCGGCCGCAGGCGCACGCTGGGCTCGTCAGCGGCCGCGACTACGACTGGGCTAGCCTGCGGGCCGACGCGATCGCAGCAAACAAGAGTGTAGATTGCGTGCCGGTGCTCGCAACCGACCCGTTATATGTCCTCTACACCTCCGGCACGACGGGCGTCCCCAAGGGCGTCGTCCGCGACAACGGTGGACACCTCGTCGCGCTGAAATGGTCGATGCCGAACCTCTATGGGATCGAACCCGGCGAGGTTTACTGGTCCGCATCCGATGTCGGGTGGGTCGTTGGTCACAGTTACATCGTCTATGCGCCATTACTGCACGGCTGCACCACGATTCTCTATGAAGGCAAGCCGGTCGGCACGCCGGACGCCGGCGCGTTCTGGCGCGTGATCTCGGAGCACGGTGCCGTCGCGCTGTTCACAGCGCCGACCGCGTTCCGCGCCATCAAGAAGGAAGATCCGCAGGCAAAGCTGATCGGCCGTTACGATTTGTCGAAATTCCGCACCTTGTTTCTCGCTGGCGAGCGCGCCGATCCTGACACGGTGAAGTGGGCTGAGAACGTCCTGAAAGTGCCGGTGATCGATCATTGGTGGCAGACGGAAACGGGCTGGTGCATTGCCGGCAACCCGGTTGGCCTTGGGACGCTCCCCGTCAAATACGGTTCGGCCGCGGTGCCGATGCCGGGCTACCAGGTTGATATCGTCGATGAAGCTTGCAAGCCCGTGGCCGCCAACAAGATCGGGTCGATCGTGATCAAACTGCCATTGCCGCCGGCGAACCTGCCGACGCTGTGGCGACAGGATGAGCGTTTCAAGGAAAGCTACCTCGCCGAATTTCCCGGTTACTACAAAACCGCGGATGCCGGGTTCAAGGACGAGGACGGCTACGTGTATGTGATGAGCCGCACCGATGACATCATCAATGTGGCCGGCCATCGGCTCTCGACCGGCGGCATTGAGGAGGTGCTGGCGTCGCATCAGGATGTTGCGGAATGCGCGGTGATCGGCATCAAAGACGAGCTCAAAGGCGAAGTGCCCTGTGGGTTCGTCGTCCTCAAGGCCGGTGTCGAGCGTTCGCCCGCCGACATTGAGAGCGAGATCATCCGTTTGGTACGGGAGAAGATCGGTCCGGTTGCGGCTTTCAAGCTCGCCCTGACCGTGGCGCGTCTGCCGAAGACCCGGTCCGGCAAAATCCTGCGCGGCACCATGAAAAAGATCGCCGATGGTGACGCCTGGTCGATGCCGGCGACGATCGATGACCCGGCGATCCTGGATGAGATCGGCGGGGCACTGAAGGATAAGGGGATTGGAACCCCAAGTTGAGGGGCTTGCACCGACAAATTTCTCCGCCCTTGACCTGCGCTGTGCGATAGGACACCCAGAACGACTCCTACGAAAGGTCGGCGCGATCATGCCCCATACTGCCGTTCCATCATGAAGGAACTGATCCACCAATATGGCGCTTGGATCGTGTTCGCGCTCGTCTTCTTTGAATCGATTGGGTTGCCGCTGCCGGGAGAAGCGATCCTGGTGACCGCCGCAATCTTCGCGGGAACGACGCAAGAGCTCAGTATCGTTTTCGTGGTTCTCGCAGCGATTATAGGGGCACTCCTTGGCAGCATCATCGGGTTCTGGATCGGCGATCGCTACGGGTATCCGCTGCTGCTTCGCTATGGCTCCTATATCGGATTAACAGAAACGCGAATTAAGATCGCCCAATACCTGTTCCGCCGACAGGGTATGGTCGTCGTGTTGATTGCCCGCTTTGTGGCTGTGCTGCGATCGGTGGTTGGCTTCATTGCTGGTGCAAACCGGATGCCTGTCGCGAGCTTCATGATCGCCAACAGCGCCGGCGCCATCGCGTGGGCTTTATTCTATGGACTTGGAGCGTACTATCTTGGCAAGGGTGTTGAGCAATTTGCCAAGCCATTCGCGATGGCGCTCGCCGTGGTCGCGGCAATCGTGGTGATATCGGCAATCATCTATTGGCGGCGAAAGGAACAGCAGCTTGCTGCTGACGCCGAGCGCGCGATCCCGGGACCGTTGCAGGCGGAGTAGGCAAGAGGTGATGATGAGCAATCCTTATGGCTTTCCCCAGTACGTGATCGATCGCGTCATGGCCAAACGCGGACACCTTCACGTGTTCGATCAGTTTGATCCGGTGCGGACCGCATTGCTTGTCATCGACATGCAGAATTTCTACGTCGGCGAGATCGCGTCGGTCATTGGCATCATTCCCAACATCAACCGGCTCGCGCGTGAAGTGCGGGCGCGCGGAGGCTTGGTGGCGTTTGTTGGCATGACAGCCGGTGAGGGCGGCGACAGCCGGTGGCCGATCTATCACGATTATTTCTTCACCCCGGAGAAGGGCGCAAACCACCGCGACCAGCTCTCGCCCGGCCACCCGGGTCACAAATTCCACGCCGATCTTGATATCCATGACAGCGACATGATCGTCTACAAGAGCCGCTTCAGTCCGTTCATCCAGGGCGCCTCCAAGATCGAGGAGATCCTGCGCGCGCGCGGGATCGACAGCCTGATCGTCACCGGCACTGCAACCAATATGTGCTGCGAGTCCGCGGCGCGCGATGCCATGATGCGCGACTACAAGGTCGTGATGGTGGCCGACGCCAATGGGGCGCGTTATCCCGAGGATCACCTGGCTGGATTGACGTCATTCTATCAAAGCTTCGGGGACGTGCGTACCACCGACGAAGTGATCAACGATTTGCTGCGGCCACCGCAGGCTCCGGCGGCCGCCGCCGAATAAAGGCTTTCCGTCACGCAGCTTGCAGCAATCCTTGCACCTGCGGCCAGGGGTCGGGCGCGAGGTCGCGGAAAGGCGCCCAATCCTTGTCGGTCATGCGCTCGATGATCGCCGATTTGGTTGAAGGCCGTTCACGCATCCGCGCCCACCACGTCGCTACTCCCGGATAGTCGGCCCACAGGCCCGACAGGCGCAGCAGCTCGAGCCGGAGCATATACGGAATGACCGCCGCCTCGGCCAACGAATAGCTGTCGCCGGCGAGATATGCCCCTTTCTGCACGGCCTCATCAATCCAGGCTAGGAGCTTGCGGTGATGCGCCAGAGCCTCGGCAACGTAGATCGACTGCAGACCATGCGTTACGACATCGGTTTTGTATTCGGCGCGCTTCTTGATCGGTGATTTTGCGAACTCGGCATTGCGTTGCGCTTCCGGAATGCGCAGCAATGGCGGACGAAACGCGGTCGCGAACGTGAGGATCATGCACGAATTGTGCACGTACTCATCGATCAATTTGTTGAACAATCGAACCTTAACGCGCGCCAGTGGGTCAGCTGGCATCAGGGCCGGGTCCGGAAACGCCTCGTCGAGATAATAGAGGATCACTGAGGATTCGGTGATCGCCTTGCCATCATGAATCAACGTAGGGACAACGCCGTTGGGATTGAGCTTGAGGTAAGCCGGATCGAACTGGTCGCCGTTGAGTTTCATCAAGTGCTCGGTGCAGGACAGGCCTTTCTCGACGAGCACGAGTCGGATCTTCTGGGCACAAACAGAGTTGATCGAATGGTAGAGCTCCAGCACGATTTCCTCCCGCATGCTTCGATGCAACGTTCTTGCACACAATCATAGGTCATCCGGCCAGGCTAGGCATGTGTGACTCGAAGAATGAGACCCATGCAGCCCCCGGGGCAGGGCATCAATCCGACCGAAGTTCACTTTATGTTCTCAAGAACCACAGCTCATGGTTGGCGTGATGAGCTGTTAACCGTTGATTCGACCGGTTTTGCTAGGTTGGGTAAGATATCGCTACGAACGTCGCGCGTATCGCGACCCCGTGAGTATGTTGAGTGAGGAGCGGACCATGGCACCGCGCGCGTACTGGAAGGGCTATTTGAAACTTTCGTTGGTGTCGTGCCCGATCGCGCTCTATCCAGCGTCGTCGAGCTCAGAGCGAGTCTCTTTCAACCGCATCAACAAGAAGACAGGCAACCGGCTGAAGCAGCAGCTGGTCGACTCAGAAACTGGCGACCCGGTGGAGAGGGACGACATCGGTCGCGGCTATGAGGTCGGCAAAAACCAGTTCCTGCTGGTCGAGGACGAAGAGCTCGACAAGATCAAGATCGAGAGCACGCACACGATCGAGATCGACAACTTCGTGCCGCGCGCTGAGATCGACGACCGCTACCTCGACTCACCCTACTACATCGCGCCAACCGACAAGGTCGGGCAGGAGGCCTTCACGGTCATTCGCGACGCCATGCAGGAGAAGGAAATGGTTGGGCTGGCGCGCGTTGTTCTTTATCGGCGCGAGCACGTCGTCATGCTCGAACCGTTTGACAAAGGCTTGCTGGCCACCACGCTACGCTATGCTTACGAGGTGCGTAACGCCAAGGAATATTTCGAGGATATTCCCGACCTGAAACTACCGGCGGAGATGCGCAAGCTCGCTGCCCACATCGTCGAAACCAAGCAGGCGCATTTCGAACCCGAGAAGTTCCAGGATCATTACGAGAATGCGCTGACCGAGCTGCTGCGCAAGAAAAAGGCTGGAATGCCCGTGGAGCCGGTAGTCGAGGAGCCCGAGACGCACCGCGTGATCAACCTGATGGATGCCTTGCGCGCGAGCATTGGGACGGATGCCAAAAAGCCGGCCGCCGCCAGCACTGGCGCCCGCCGCACGACCAAGAAAAAATCGGCGCGGGGCTAACTCCCGCAGCTTTGAGTGGCAAGGGAGCCGGTGCCGGGGCTAGTATCCCGGTGCCAGTTCAATCGTAAATCCCGAGCCACGCCATGTTCAATCCAACGCAGGTCGTCATCGAGAGCTTCGTGCACGAGCTGACCGGCATGTACAGCCGTGTGTACGGCGTGCTCGAGCCGGACTATCCCGGGATTATTGGCTTCATCGGCCGGGTTGCCATGGAGAACATCGCCAACAGCGATGCGCCTTATCACAATGCCGAGCACACCATGATGGTGACCCTGGTGGGGCAGGAAATCCTGCGCGGCAAGCATATTCGCGAAGGCGGCGTGACCCCGCGCGATTGGCTCAATTTCATCATTTCGTTGCTGTGTCACGACATCGGCTATGTCCGCGGCATCTGCCTTGCCGATAAGCAGGGCCATTACGTCTGTAACGAAAAAGGCGATCTGGTGGAGGTGCACGATGGCGCGACGGACGCATCCATGACGCCGTATCACGTGGCGAGGTCGAAGGTATTCGTGCGTGAGCGGCTCGGCAGCGCGCGCTTGGCCCATTTCGACACGCTGGTGATCCAGCGCAATATCGAGCACACGCGGTTCCCGGTACCCGAGCAGGAAACTCACAGCGATACCGCGGACTTTCCGGGCTTGGTTCGCGCCGCCGACCTTATTGGCCAGCTGGCGGACGTCAACTATGTGCGCAAGATTCCGGCGCTGTTCGCGGAATTTAATGAAACCGGCGCGAACAAGAAGCTTGGCTACCGTACGCCCGCCGATTTGCGGGCCAAGTATCCCGAATTCTTCTGGACATCGGTTCGCCCTTACATCGGCGATGCCATGCGCTATCTCAGCGTCACCCAAGAGGGCAAGCTGTGGATATCGAACCTTTACTCCCATGTTTTCTCCCAGGAGCATCGCCACCGGCTCGTCGATATGGAGTCATAGGATCGAAGGTCTGAGGTTTCAGGGCGGATCATGACCGTGCGCAAGGATGGCTCACCCCTGCGCGGGACGCTGGCATTCACCGGTCGGCTCGCCGCGATGAAACGGGCTGAAGCCTTCGACCTCGTGCGCAAACACGGCGGAACCCCGAGCCGCGGCCTCACCAAGAAGACCGATGCGCTCGTGGTCGGTGGCCTGGGATGGCCACTCCTCCCCGATGGGCACGTCTCAAAAACTCTCAGTCACGCGCAATCCTCCGGGGTGCCGATCGTCAGTGAGCGGCGCTTTCTCGAATGGCTCGGACGAGCGCTTCCGTGCGAGGAAACGCGAGCCTATTCGGCGCAGCAGATCGCGAGCCTGAGCGGGCTGCCGCTTGAGATCGTGCATCAGCTCGCGCTGCTTGGGCTGCTCGACCCCCACGATGGGCTCTATCCATACCGGGATGTGATGGCGGCGCGGCAGTTCGCGAGCTTGTTCGAGGCCGGCGTGGGCCTCTCGGTCATCACCTCGAGCCTGCACGCCATCCGCCGATGGCTGCCCGAGGCAGGGCTTGCCAACCTGAAGCTCTACCCGGCTTCAGGCGACGCAATTCTGGTCGAGCAGCTCAAGGGGCGCACCGACAAGACGGGCCAGTTCGTGCTGCCGGTCGACGACGTTCCGATGCTGCCGGATGACAATCCCGACGCCCTGTTCGAGGCCGCGCAGAGCGCCGAGGAGGCCGGGGAGGCGGAAACCGCAGAACGCCTCTACCGGCGCGTGATGCGCATGGACCCCGACGATCCGGCAGCCGCATTCAATCTCGGCAATTTGTTGCGCTCAACCGGCAAGAAGGTCGAAGCCGAAGCCGCCTACCGGGCCGCCCTCAAAGCCGACGCGCATTTTGCCGAGGCTTGGTACAACCTCGCCGATCTGCTCGAGATCCAGGGGCGCGCGGAACTCGCGATCGACTGCTTGCAGCGCGCCCTCAAGGCAGATCCGGACTATGCCGATGCGATCTTCAACCTCGCCAGATTGCTGCACCGGCACGGCAAGCTCCTCGATGCAGCCGTCTATTGGCGCCGCTACCTCGCCCTCGACCAGACATCCGAATGGGCGGCGCACGCGCGTCGTGCGTTGAAATTTTGCGAAATCAAGATCGCGCATTCATGACGGCACGCCCGAAACGCAAGGCCAAGACGTCATCCTCGTCATCTACGTCGCTGAAACGTTACCAGGAAAAGCGCGACTTCAGCCGCACCTCCGAACCGAAGCCCGAGGTTCCGTCGTCTCGCAAACCGGCTGCGGGTTTGCGGTTCGTGGTCCAGAAACATGACGCGCGCCGGGTGCACTATGACCTGCGGCTCGAGCTTGATGGCGTGCTCAAAAGCTGGGCGGTCACGCGTGGTCCTAGTCTCGTGGTCGGTGAGAAACGGCTCGCCGTTCACACCGAGGATCACCCGATCGACTACCTGACGTTCGAAGGCAATATTCCGCGTGGCGAGTACGGCGCCGGCGCGATGATCGTGTGGGACCAGGGGCCGTGGGAGCCTGTCGGCGACCCGCGCAAGGCCCTGCAGAAAGGTCACCTTGAGTTTGTACTGGCGGGCCATCGGCTGAAAGGGCGTTGGCATCTGGTCCGCATCCGGCCCAAGTCCGGTGAAAAGACCGACCCGTGGCTGCTGATCAAGGCGGAGGATGAGTTCGCCCGCAGTGCGGCGGATCCCGCGATCACAGACGAGGAAACCACGTCGTTCCTGAGTGGCCGCACGACGCAGGAGCTTGCAACCGAGGGCGAACTGCGCACCGATCATGCCGGGCGGAGCAAAGTCGCCGCCGCGCGCGAGCCGCTGGGGCCGCTTGTCAGTTCCATACGGGGCGCGCGCAAAGGATTGCTTCCGGCTTTCCTCGAACCGAGCCAAGCTCAGAGCGCGGAGCGCCCCCCGAGCGGTGAGAAGTGGGTGCACGAGATCAAATACGACGGTTACCGAATTCAAGCGCGCGTCGACGGCGGCACGATCAAGTTGCTCACGCGCAAGGGTCTCGACTGGACGGAGCGGTTCCCGCGGCTCGTTGCTGCACTCCGCCGGCTCGAATTGGCCTCAGCCTGGATCGACGGCGAGATTGTTGTTGAAGACGCGGGTGGGATCCCAAGCTTCAATCTGTTGCAGGCGGATCTAAGTGAGGGGCGCGAAGATCGCCTGCGCTATTTCGTGTTTGATCTACTTTATTGCGAAGGCTTCGACCTCACCAAGGCGACGTTGGTCGATCGCAAGGCCTTGCTGGAGAAGATTATCTCGCAGCGCGCGCGCGGTTTGCCGCTGCGCTTGAGCGAACATCTCGCCCAGGACGGACCGTTGATGTTCGAGCATGCGTGTCGCCTCGGGCTTGAGGGCATTATCTCCAAGCGCGCCGATCTGCCCTATCGGCCGGGTCGCGGCGACCACTGGATCAAAACGAAGAGCATCTTGCGCCAGGAATTCGTCATTGTCGGCTACATCCCATCCACGGCCGAGACCAAGTCGATCGGCTCGCTGCAGCTCGGTTACTACAAGGATGGCAAGCTTCTGTACGCCGGCGGCGTCGGCACAGGATACTCCGCGCAGCAAGCGAGATCGCTGCGGGCCGAGCTGGAAAAGCTCCATGTGGCCAAGTCGCAATTCGGCCGCGCGTTGCCGGAGGGCTTGGACAAGACCATCCGCTGGGTTGCGGCCAAGCTTGTGTGCGAGGTCGAATTCAGCGGGTTCTCAGCCGACGAGCTGGTGCGTCAGGCTTCATTTAAGGGATTGCGCGAGGACCGAGCCCCGGAAGAGGTGGAGCGCGAACCAGCGACCCGTACCGCGCGATCGGCACCGCGATCGGGGCAACCTCAGCTGCGCGCCGGGGCAGGGATCCGTCTCACGCATCCGGAGCGTATTCTCTGGCCGGACTACGGCGTGACCAAACAGGGCCTCGCTGAATTCTACACCGGCATCGCCGAGTGGATACTGCCGCACCTCAAGGACCGCGTGCTCAGCCTGGTGCGTTGCCCGTCGGGCGTCGCGGCCAAATGCTTCTATGCAAAGCACGCTTGGGCCGGCATCAGCGAAGCCGTGCGGCGGGTCGACGTGGGCGAGGAGGAGCCCATGTTGGTGCTCGACGATCTTGCCGGACTGATCACGCTGGTGCAGGCCGGTGTGATTGAAATCCATCCATGGGGCTCGACGTTCGCGCGCCTGGAGCAGCCGGATCGGCTGATCTTCGATCTCGATCCCGGCGAGGACGTGCCCTGGAGTGCGGTGATCGATGCCGCGCGCGAGGTTCGGTCGCGACTTGACGACGTCGGGCTCAAGAGCTTTGTCAAAACATCAGGCGGAAAGGGCCTGCACGTCGTGGTGCCGATCACACCAAGCGCCGGCTGGGACGAGGCCAAGGAGTTCACCAAATCCATTGCAGACGCGATGGCGCGCGACAAACCCGACCGTTACCTCGCGATCATGACCAAGAGCGCGCGCCGGGGTCGGATATTTGTTGACTACCTGCGCAACGGCCGCGGCGCGACCGCGGTTGGCCCCTATTCGCCGCGCGCCTTGCCACAAGCTTCGGTCTCGGTACCGCTCGACTGGAGTGAACTATCCGAAGCAATCCGCGCGGATCACTTCAAGATCGACAACCTGCGCCAACGGCTGGACAACCTGAAATCCGACCCCTGGCGCGACATCGGAACCATCTCGCAAACGCTACCCGCGTCCGGGCAAGCCCCCCGGGGGGCGAAACGCGGTCGGCGCACATCGGTCCGGTAGCTGCCAGCACGTCGGCCTTTCACCTGCTTATTGTTCTTTCACGCCGGCGATCCTCACCGCCTCGGCCCAGAACGGAATGTCCGCGGCGATCAGGGCTGCGAATTCGGTCGGGCTGTTGCCGAGTGGATCAACACCGAGGTGATTGAGTCGTTCGGCGAAGCCGGGATCTTTTGCGGCAGCGGCGACTTCCCTAGCGACGCGGGCGATGATCGCCGGGTCTGTTTTGGCCGGGGCCATGAGGGCATTCCAGGTGCGCGTCTTGAATGTGGGGAAGCCTTGTTCGGCGACGGTCGGCACATCAGGAATTTGGGGGGCCCGAGTTTCGCCAGAGACCCCGATCAGGCGAATGGTTCCGGCGGCGGCTTGCGGCAATGCGTCGGAGAGGTTGGTGAAAATCGCCGGCACGTGACCCGCAACCACGTCCGACATCGCCGGGGCGTTGCCCTTGTAGGGCACGTGAATCATGTCGATTCCGGCGAGCTTCAGAAAGAGTGCCATCGATAAATGATTGAGGCTGCCGATGCCTGCCGAGGCGTAGCTCAGCGGTTGTGGCGCTTTGCGGACGTAATCGATGAATTCGGGGACGCTTTTGACCGGAACATCCTTGTTCACCGCCAGCACAAACGGATTGGTGCCAACGACGCTGATCGGGGCAAAATCCTTCACTGGGTCATAGCGCGTCTGCGAGATCGCCGGGACGATGGCGATCTGGGGCAGCGCCGCCACGAACAGCGTGTAACCATCGGCCGGCGCTTTTGCGACCATCTCGGCCGCGATCGCCCCGCCGGCGCCGCCGCGATTCTCGACCACGAACTGCTGACCCAACCGGTCGCTCAGCCACTGCGCAATCGAGCGGCCAATCCCGTCGGTGTTGCCACCGGCCGCGAATGGAACCACCACCGTTACCGGCCGTTGCGGCCAGGTTTGCGACTGCGCCGTCCCGAAGGCGCCTAACGTCAGCAATGCGGTGACGACGATCAGAGCAAATTCACGAGCGCGCATGGGTGTTCCTGCGTCGGAGTGCGATATCGGGCGGTTCCCCTTGCACAGCGGCGCTATTCGCTGGTCGCGCCAGTCTCTTTGATGATCTGCAGGTACTTACGGCTCTCGGTTTGCACGAATGCGGTGAACTGATCAACTGACATCGGGTTCACGTCTGCGCCAGCTTCTATGAGTTTACGCTGGATCTCCGGTTCCATGAGGATGGCGTTGATGGTCTTGTTGAGGCGTGCGACCACGTCTTCCGGGGTGGGCGCGGGCGCAAATAGCCCAACCCACAAGGTAAAGTCGAAATCCTTGAGTGGGGTCGCTTCGGCAACGGTCGGAATATCGGGCGCGATGGCGGAACGTTTGGCCGATGAAACCGCCAGCACCTTGAGCAAACCCGACTTGAGATGCGGGATTACGGCGGGCATTCCGGGAAAATAGAGATCAACGTGGCCGCCGAGCACGTCATTGAGCGCCGGTGCCGCACCCTTGTAGGGCACGTGCGTCAGGTTGGCATGGGTCCTGGCTTTCAGCATCTCGCCAGCGAAATAGCCGGGCGTGCCGGTTCCAGCCGACGCGAAGGTGAGGGTTGCGGTCGGCAACGCCTCGTAGAACTTCGCCATGGTGGAGTAGGGCGCGCTCGCCGGCACCACCAGCGCCAGCGGAACCAGGCCGGCCAGTGCCACTGGCCTGAGATCCTTGTCGGCATCGTAGCCGGCATCTTTCATGAAATGCTGATTGATGGCGATCTCACCCGTCTGGCCAACGAACAACGTGTGCCCGTCCGGCGCGGAGCTGATGACGCTACGCGCACCGATTGCGCCGGTGGCGCCTGGGCGATTCTCGACCACGACGTTCTGGCCCAACTCTGCTCCCAGGCGGTCGGACAGGATGCGGGCTACGACGTCGCCTGTGCCGCCAGGCGCGTAACCCACCACCAAACGGAGCGGTTGGCCTTGTGGCGTCTGTCCGAGGGTGATCCCACAGATGCCGGCGAGGGAGGCGAGCGTCATAACGATGCGAAACGTCCAGCTCCCCTTCATCATCGGCGTCCTCCGAGCGTTCTGTCTTAGCTCGCAATCCGCGCGGCCAGCATGGCGCCAGTTTCGCGCGTCCCGAGTTTCCCACCAAGGTCGCGCGTTACCTCGCCGGCCGCAATAGCGGCTTCGACAGCTCGATCGATTGCATCGGCGGCGATCTCGAACTTCTTCACCTGGCGACGTCGGCCGAGCCACGAGAGGAGCTGTGCGCCAGACAGGATGAGCGAGAACGGGTTTGCCGAGTCAGTGCCTGCGATATCTGGAGCCGACCCGTGTGCCGCTTGCGCCATGGCATGCTGGGTGCCGGCGTTGAGTGAGCCCCCGAGCCCGAGGCTTCCCGATAGCTCGGCCGTGAGGTCGGAGAGGATATCACCAAACATGTTGGTGGTGACGATCACGTCGAACCGCTGCGGTGCGCGCACGACATGCGCCATCATGGCGTCGACGATGATGTCGTCCACCGTGATGCCCGGGGACGCGCGCGCCACTGCATGGCATTCTTCGAGGAACAGACCGTCGCCCAGCTTGAGCACATTCGCCTTGTGCACGATCGTGACATGCTGGCGCCGGCGGGCAGCCAACTCGAACGCCACGCGGGCGATCCGGTTGCAGCACGCGCGCGTGATCCGGCGCAGCGAAATCGCGACGTCCGAGGTAACCAGCATCTCACCGCTGCCGACCTCCATGTTGCGGTCGGCGTAAAACCCTTCCGTATTTTCGCGCACGACCACCAGATCGAATGCGCCGAGCCGCGCGGGCAAACCGGGATAAGTGCGGGCCGGCCGGATATTGGCGAACAGATCGAACGTCTTGCGAAAGAACATCGATGGGTTGATCTCGCCGCGCGCGGAATCCTTGAAATCTGCCGTCGCGGTTGGACCAAGGATGATCCCATCCACATTGCGGGCCTTCTCCACGACGTCGGGCCGTACTGTCGTGCCGTATTGGCGCAGACTCTCGTGCCCGACCACGTCCCCAATGAAGTCGAGCCCCAGGGCGAAGCGCTTTGACGCTGCTTCCAGCACCTCGCGTGTCGCCGCCGTGATTTCTGGGCCAATGCCATCGCCAGGGAGAACCAGGATTTGCATGCAAACGCCCTCTGTTATGACGCGGGCATCAAGCGCCGCCCGCCGCGTGGAAGACCGGTCGCAATTCACAAGACGACACCGTGCGCATCAGCTAATCTCAATCATGGCATTAATGTAGTCGGGTATCTCCGTGGTAGCGAACGCACACAACACGCGGCTCGTGTCGCATATCGATTGTCCCGGTGGCGGCCAGGTCTGGGTCCAAGGTCAAACGCTCTACGTTGGCCACATGCGGCCGACCAGCGGCACGACGATCGTCGATATCGCCGATCCCTATCGTCCTCGCATCCTGGCGCGGGTCGATGTCCCGGAGGGTTGGCATTCGCACAAAGTGCGCGTGGCCAACAACATCATGCTGGTCAATCGTGAACGGTTCGGCAAATCGGCGGATGGCGATGTCGGCGGCGGGCTGTTCATCTACGATGTTGCCAAGCCGAGCGCGCCGAAGCTGATCGCGCAATGGATGACGGCCGGTGGCGGCGTGCATCGCTTCGATTTCGACGGCCGCTATGCCTACATATCGCCGACGGTGCCCGGCTATATCGGCAACATCGCGATGATCCTCGACCTTGCCGATCCGGTTCATCCGGTTGAGGTGGGGCGCTGGTGGATCCCGGGTCAGTGGGAAGCGGGTGGCGAGGAATACCCGTGGGGCAATGGCGTGCCGCCACGCTGTCATCATCCCCTGCGCGTCGGCAATCGGCTGTACGTGAGCTATTGGCACCACGGCTTTTTCATTCTCGACATCTCCGACATGTCGAAGCCGAAGCTCGTCTCCGGGCTCAATACAAGCCCGACCTTTCCACATCCCACCCACACCTGCCTGGTCATGCCGCAGCCCCTCAAGGGGCGCAAAATCATGCTTGTCGCTGATGAAGACGTTGCCAAGCTGCGGCCGGCGCCGCCATCGTTCACGTGGGTCTTCGACATCACTGACGAGAAGCTGCCGGTTCCCATCGCAACCATTCAGGTGCCCGGCCTCGACCGCGACGGCAGCCCACAACCGCCGATGACCGGTTGTCACCAGCCGTCCGAGCGCTTCAGCGGGACGGTGATCCCGTTTGCCTGGTTCGCCCAGGGACTGCGCCTGTTCGATGTCGCAGATCCGTTTGCGCCCAAGGAGGTCGGTCATTTTCTGCCCGACGCCGCGCCAGGGGCGGACCGCCCGTCGTCCAACGATGTGACGATCGATGACCGCGGCTTGATCTACTTGGTCGATCGCGTGGCGGGTGTGGATGTCATCGAAGCCAATATGTTGGCCTGATGGTCGGTGTCGGTGCTTAAATAGAGCCGGCTGACCTCGGCGGCAGAGCGCGGGTTACGGTCTCGCGAAACGCCTGGAAGTCGGTCTCCAGTCTGACCGGGAGCGCGAAAGCTGCTGCCGCGAGCTCTGCGCACGCTGCATCACCTTGCATGCGTGCAAGATCCTTTTCGGTCGTCACCAACAACAAATCTTGACGTTTGGCTTGTTCCAACAACTCGCGCACATCGACGCTCGTAAATGGATGGTGGTCCGGAAAGGCGCGCCTGACCGACGCAGCAATGCCGCTCGCCGCCAGCGTGTCGAAGAACTTCTGTGGGTGCGCGATACCGGCGAAGGCGAGGATCTTCTTGTTGACCAATGCGGCGATAGCGTCGGAATCAGGTGCGAGCCTTCCGTACAGGACTGAGAGCCCGCGCGCTTGCGCGCGTGCAATCACATCCCCAGCCTTCGCTGAAGCCTCACCAATCACCAGCAACGCACTCGCGCGCGTGAGCTGTACGTTGAGGGGGGCGCGCAGCGGTCCTGCCGGAAATACCCGGCCGTTGCCGATGCTGCGCTGGCCGTCGAGCACAACGAGCGAGCAATCCTTGATAAGCGACGGGTTCTGAAACCCGTCATCCATCACAATGACGCTCGCGCCTTCGCCAAGTGCCAGCTCCGCGCCTTGGACCCGGTCGCGCGCCACGATCGTGGGCGCGATGCGCGCGAGCAGCAGCGGCTCGTCGCCAACGTCCGCGGCTCGGTGCTGTGGGGTGACGCGCACGGGCCCGGCGAGCGCGCCGCCATATCCGCGCGAGAGAAAGAACGGCCGTGCGCCTTCGCTGAGCAGAACCTGGGCAACCGCAATGGCTGTCGGCGTCTTGCCGGCCCCGCCAACGGTGAGGTTCCCGACGCAGATCACTGGCACCCGGGCGCGTGCCCCCGTCCGCGCCATGCGGGCGCCGGCGACCGCTCCGTAAGCGGCGGCCACAGGCGTGAGAAGGCGCGCCAGCGCTGCATCCTCGCGCCAGAAGCGCGGCTCACGCATGGGCGTTGCGGCGCAGGTTTGATAGATACGGGTCGAGGGCTGAGAGTGTGCGCGCGAGCGCGCCGCCCAGCGCATCCACGGTCTTCTGGCCGGCCGCGAGAATCTGCTGGCGCGCGAGCTCGTCTTTGAGCCAGTGGCCGGCGACCTGTGCCAGACGATCGGCATCGGCAACGAGCTCTGCGCCTCGGGCCGCATCGAGCGCGCCATAAGTTTCGGCAAAATTGGAAACGAAGGGGCCGTGCAGCACGGCGGCGCCGAGTTTGATTGCCTCGATCGGATTTTGTCCGCCGTGCGGGATGAACGAGCCGCCCATGAACACGATCGGCGCCAAGCTGTAGATGATGCCGAGCTCGCCGAGGGTATCGCACACGTAGATGTCAGTCGCCGTGTCTGGCAGCTGTCCTGTCGATCGCTGGCAGACGGACAGTCCTGCCGTAGATATGAGCTGTGCGATCGCAGCACCCCGTTCCGGGTGGCGCGGTACGATCAGCGTCAGAAGCTGCGGATAGCGCGCGCGCAGCACCCGATGCGCTTGCAGTATCTGTTCGTCCTCGCCCGGATGTGTCGAGGCCGCCGCAAGCACCGGCCGACCGGCGAGGGCTTGAGCAAGTTGTCCGCGCTTGCTCTCGTCAACAGGCAATGGCGGAACATCGAGCTTCAGATTGCCGACAGTTGTGACCCGCCGAGCCCCCAATTCGCCGTAGCGCTTCGCATCCTCGGGCGAGCGCACCAGGCACAGATCGAAGTTCGCCAACAATGCGCCGATCAGACTTGGCATCAGTTTCTTCCAGCGCGCATAGGAGCGCTCTGAAAGCCGGCCGTTGATCAGGACGAGCGGCACTTTGCGTTGTCCGCACGCGGTGATCAGATTGGGCCAAAGGTCGGACTCGACGAACAGCGCGAGTTGCGGCTGCCAGTGATCAAGAAACCGCGTAACGAACTCGGGTGTGTCGAGCGGGATGAATTGATGGATCACGCCGGCTGGAAGCCGCTGACGCGCGATTGCCGCGGATGTCACTGTGCCCGATGTGACGAGCAGCGGCAGGCCGTATGTGTTGATCTGTTCCACCAGCGGGAGCGCCGCGAGCAATTCACCGACGCTTGCGCCATGCACCCAGACGAGCCCACCAGTCGGGCGGGCGACCTCGCTCTCGCCGCGCCGTTCGGGCAAGCGTACCGCGTGTTCCTTGCCGCGCTTGAGCCGGTGCTGCAGGAGTTGGTTGGCGAACGGTGTCGCTGCCCGGGTCGCGAGCCGATAGAGCGCAAGCGCGGCGGGCGTGCCGTTGCTCACGCCGCGGTTCCGTCCGCGAGCGCATACGCGCGTTTGGTAGCGTCGTTCAAGTCTGCCTCGACACGGGCGCGATAGTGCTCGAGCGCCGCGTCGTCGATGTCGGCTGGGACCCGGATCACCGGTCCTCCCACCAGGGCGAGGCGGCTGAAGGGCAAGTTCAACGCGGCACGATCCCAGGTTTTCATTTCCACGCGCCGGCTGGTCGCCATCGCGATCGCCACGATCGGCCGTCCCGACATAGCGGCGAGGCGAACAATACCTTCGCCTGCGACGCGGCCGATCTTGGGGACGTCCGCCGTCATGGCCACCGTGTAGCCTTCCTTGAGCGCGTCGAGCATTGCCACGAACGCACCAACTCCGCCCTTGCGATCGAACCGCGTGCCCTGGTCGCCGGATCCACGAATGGTCCCGATGCCGAGCCGCTCGGCGGCGATCGCGTTGATTTCAGCGTCGCGATGGCGCGAGATCAAGACCTTGGAACGATGTTTTGGGTCGTTGCGCCGCAGGAACGGCATCATGAAATGCTGGCCGTGCCACATCGCAACGATGATCGGCAGGTCCGGTTCGATACGCCCATACATATCGGGCGGGTCCAGAACGAGACGCGACGTCTGCCAGACCAGCTGCAAATAAAGCGCGCCGCTGGTACCGACGACGTTCTGGAACAAGCGCGAGTGCGTAATACGTCTGGCGAGCCGCCGCCTCATTGCGCTCCGGGTGTCTTGTTCTCGTCCGGATCGAGCAGCCGGTGCATGTGAACAATAAAATAGCGCATCAAAGCATTATCCACGGTCTGCTGCGCCTTGGCCTTCCAGGCCGCGTAAGCGGTGGCGTAATTCGGATAGATGCCGACAATGTCGACTTTGGACAGATCTTTGAACTCGTTCTCGTCGAGACTGACCAGTTCGCCGCCGAAGACGAGATGCAGAAGCGGCTTGCTTGGCTGGGTCGACATTTTCGGTCCCCAAAATGGCTATGTCATCAACCTCATCGATCTACTCGTCCTCCCGCCTTACGTTTTTATTGGGTCAACGCTTTGCGCAGCGCCTCATGACGCAGCCGTCCGGCCGCCACAAGAGGCCCATGGACCGGCTCGGGCCGGTTATAGAGGATGCGATCCCCCGCAAGCGTTGTCAGCGCCCCGCACGCTTCGTGCACCAAAAGATCGGCCGCCGCAAGGTCCCAGTCATGGCTGTTGCCGGCGGAGAGAGCAGCGTCCAACCGGCCTTGCGCCACCCGGGCGAAGCGCAGCGCCAGGGAGTGTACGCGCGGCAATGCCATGATGCTGGGAACGGCTGTGGCGAGCTGCTCGACGGTCCGCCGGGGTCCCGATAACCGGGCCCCATCGAGGTTCTGGCCCTCGGTTGCGATAATCCGCTGGCCATTGCAAATCGCGCCTTCGCCGACGATTGCACTGAAGAACTCGTTTTCCGCCGGGGCAAACAGCGCCGCTACGATCGGCCGCCCATCCTCGACCAGTGCGGCGGAAATCGTCCAATCCACAAGGCCGGCGATATAGGCGCGGGTCCCGTCGATCGGGTCGACCACCCAGACCCGACGCTTGCTCAACCGAGCGGGGTCGTCTTCGGTCTCCTCGGAGAGCCAGCCGGCGTCCGGCACGATCGCGAGCAGCCGTTCGCGCAGCAGATTGTCGACCGCAATGTCGGCTTCCGATACGGGCGAATCCTTGCCCTTGATCCAGTGCTTGAGCGAGGCGTTGAAGGTGGTGAGTGCGAGGTCGCCCCCTTCGCGCACCACCCGGGCGAGCTGATCGGCGATCGCAGCTCGCTCAGACGCCGGCAACGGTCAGCCCCTCGACACGAACCGTGGGCGCGTTGGTCCGATAGCGGAACTTCAAATCATTGGCCGGCGTGAGCGAAGCAAAGATTTCGTTCAGGTGCCCGGCAATTGTCACTTCGCTCACCGGGTAGGTGAGTTCGCCCTTCTCGATCCAGAAACCGGATGCGCCGCGGCTGTAATCCCCGGTGACCAGATTGACGCCCATTCCGATCAGGTCGGTGATGTAGAAACCGTCCTCGATATCTTTGATCATCTGCTCGGGTGTTATCGCGCCGGGTGCGAGATGCAGGTTTGATGCGCCCGGAGACGGCGTTGAGGAGACGCCGCGCTGCGCATGGCCGGTCGTCTTGAGGCCGAGTTCGCGCGCGCTGGCGCAGTCGAGAATCCACGTGGTCAGCACGCCGTCTTTGACCAGTGCACGGCGCTCGGGCGCAACGCCTTCAGCGTCAAACGGATGCGAGCCAAGCCCGCGCTTGCGCAGCGGGTCGTCAATGATCTCGATACCCGATGCGAAAATCTTCTGGCCGAGATTATCCTTCAGGAAGCTCGTGCCCCGTGCGATCGCGGCGCCATTGATCGCGGATGACAGATGCCCGACCAGGGAGCCGGCAACGCGCGGCTCGAACACGACCGGCACTTTGCGGGTTTGCACTTTGCGCGGATTGAGCCGGCGGGTCGCCCGCTCGCCCGCGGACCGGCCGATGCTCTCGGGGTCCGCAAGATCACCGGCGTGGATCGCCGAGGAGTAATCGTAATCGCGCTCCATCCCGGTACCTTCGCCGGCGATTGCCTGCATGGAAACGCCGTGGTGCGAACCCAGATAGGCGTGCGAAAAGCCGGTGCTGGTGACCAGCACCATGCCGCCGATACCGGCTGAGGCTGACGCGCCGCCGGATTTGCTCACCCCTTTCACGGCCAATCCGGCCGCTTCGGCCGATCGCGCCATGGTCTCAAGCTTGTTCACGGAAGGCAGTTCGGGGTCGAGCATATCGAGATCGGGAATGACCTTGGCCAATAGCTCAGGCTCGGCCAGTCCGGCGAAGCGGTCCGCTGGCGCGACGCGCGCCATGGCAACGGCGCGCTCGGCAAGCGCGTCGGCGCCTTCCCCGCTCAGATCGTTGGTCGAGACAACCGCCTGCTTCTGACCGACAAAGACCCGCAAGCCGAGGTCATCGCCTTCGGCGCGCTCGGATTCCTCAACGGTGCCGTCGCGGACTTCGACCGAGATCGAAACGCCCCGCGTCGCAACCGCATCCGCGGCATCGGCCCCGGCGCGCCGCGCGGCGGCAACGAGCTTTTCGGCAAGATCGGTGAGGGCAGTCTGGTCAAGCAATGCGTCCATAGCGGGACGATGTATGGGGGCCGGACCGCAATGGCAAGCGAGCCACAGTTTGGCTAGGCTGACCCTCAAAGACCACCGGGAGGGTTCGATCGATGACAAATGACACTGGAAAAGGCTTACGCGACCGTGTTGCGATTGTGACGGGTGCGGCGAGCGGCATGGGCCGGGTCATGGCGCGCAGCTTGGCGCAGGCGGGCGCACGCATCGGCGCCGTCGATATCAGCAAAGCAGGTCTCGCGGAGCTGGCGGCTGAGCCGGTTTTCGGTGGCCACGCTATTACGGTGGTGACCGACGTTTCGCACGCCGAGGATTGCCGCCGCGCCGTCGACCAGGTGCTGGCGGCATTCGGTACGATCGATATTCTGATCAACTGTGCGGGCGTGAGCATGGGGCCGGCCGCCAACAACAAACAGGGCCGTGTCAAGTTTTTCGAGGCGGATCCGGAGGGGTGGCAGCGCGTCGTATCGATCAATGCGCTGGGCGCATTCCTCATGGCGCGCTTTGCCGTTGCACCGATGGTGGCCAAAGGCTGGGGCCGCATCATCAACGTGACCACGAGCTACGACACCATGCTGGCGGAAGGGCTTTCCGCTTACGGGGCCTCCAAGTCGGCCCTGGAAGCCTCGACGGTGAGCTGGTCCAAGGACCTCGCCGGCACCGGTGTCACGGTGAATGTGCTCGTGCCCGGCGGCCCGGTGGAGACGCCGGGGTTTTTCCCGCCGGGTGCGCCGCGGCCGCCGCGCATCCTGCAGGCCGATGTGATGGCAGTCCCGATTGTCTGGCTGGCTTCGCCGCAGTCTGATGGCGTGACCGGGTGCCGGTTCATCGCGCGAGATTGGGACCAGCAACTGCCCGCCGCCGAGGCGGCGAATAAATGCCGTACGCTAGCGGCCTGGAGCGAACTCGCTGCCGCGGCCACGAAAGCGCGGGGTGTGGCGATTTAGGTTAGTGTGGTTCCAGCAACCAACGAAGGAGTTCCAATGCGCGTCATTTGTGCCGCTCTGGCCGCGTGTCCCTTGCTTGTTTCGCCGGCATTTGCAGCCGATGATACGCTTCCCCTCGCGGGCATGACCTGCCAGCAATTCCTCGATAGCTCGAAGGCCGACACCATACTCACCTGGATGATGGGCTATGAGCAGGACGCCGATCAGCCCGCGGTGCTCGATCTTGGGAAGAGGCGTGAACTCGGGGACAAGCTGCGCGCCTACTGCAAACAAAATCCCAAACACGCCGTGATGTCGGCGTTGGACAATGTGACCGATGAGGGGGACGGTGCTGATGTCCTCAAGTCGATTGTCGGCACCTGGCGATTCCCGGATCGGGACGTGTGGGTAGTGATCAGCGCTGATGGCACGGCCAAGCAATGCCGCATTGCGCCGGACCGGACCGTTATTTTTTCCAAGGGGAGATTCCAGGCTCCCGACACTCTGGCCTGGGATCAGGTCTGGGGTGAGGACAAGGTGGCGCACCAGAAGGATGCGATTACCCTCACAGGAAAATTCGGATCCTTCACCTACAAATCTGATTCCGGTCCGCTTGCAGCGACCTGCCCGTCGGGGTGAGGACGTTTATACTCCAATCGCGAATTGAGTATAACGAGCTGAGTCCTGCTCATACCCCGAGATAAATCCGCCGAATCTCGTCATCGCCGGCGAGCGCACGTGGGGCTCCCTCGCGGACGACGCGCCCGTGCTCGAGCACATAGACCTGTTCGGCAATGGCGAGCGTGCTGTGCGCATCCTGCTCGACCAGCAACACGGCCGTACCTGCGCGTTGAATGGTGCGAATGGCGTTGAAGATCTCAACCTTCAGGCGCTGTGCGATCCCGACCGACGGCTCGTCCAGCAACAACAAGGTCGGAGCGCCCATCAGCGCGCGCCCGATGGCCACCATCTGCTGTTCGCCGCCGGAAAGCGTGCTGGCCTGTTGTCCGGCACGCGCTTTCAGCACCGGGAACAAGGCATGCACCTTGTCGAGATCGCGGGCGATCGCATCACGATCGCTGCGCCGAAATGCGCCGAGCATAAGGTTCTTGGCGACGCTCAATTCGGGAAACAGGCGCCGGCCCTCCGGGCAATGACAGATGCCGCGGCCGACGACCTCGTAGGCCGGTACGTCCTCGAGCGACGCGCCATTGAACACGATTTGCCCCGCTGTGATCGGAACCGCGCGCGAGATCGCTTTCAATAACGTCGTTTTGCCGGCGCCGTTCGGGCCCAACACACCGACGAGCTGGCCGGGCTCGACCCGCAGCGTCATGCCGTCGAGCGCCAAGGCACTGCCGTAGCGAACCCGCAGCTCGGCGACATCAAGCAAGGCCATCGCCGGCTCCAGTTGGCTCGTTCTGATGAAGCGTGAGCTCCGCCTTGCCCATATAGGCCTCGACCACGCGTGCATGGCGCACGATCGCGGAAGGGGTATCGACGGCGATGATCTCGCCGAAGTCCATGGCGATCACCTGCTCGACGAGCTGCATGAACTCGCGCAGCTTGTGCTCGATGATGAGGATCGTCAGCCCTTCGCTACGATGCAGACCCCGGATCAACCCTGCCAGGGGCCAAATCTCCCCGGCGCTAAGCCCGGCAAATGGCTCGTCGAGGAGCAACAGATCCGGTTTGGTTGCCAGCGCGCGCGCAATCTCGAGCCGGCGCAGATCACCGTAAGGTAGAGTATCGGCGAGGAGCTCCGCCTTCGCTCCGAGCCCAACTTGGTCGAGCCAGGCCTGCGCGCGCGAGCGCGTTTGTCCGGCGTGGCGCACACGTGGGGCCAAGCACGGCACTTCCACATTCTCGAGCACCGTCATGCCCATGAATGGCCGCGCCAACTGAAAGGTGCGCGCCAACCCGCGGTTGACGATCTGGTAGGGACGCAGGCCGCCGAGCCTGTCGCCATCGAGCTCGACGGTTCCGGTGTCCGGAGGAATGAAGCCGGTCAGCAGATTGAACAACGTGGTCTTGCCGGCCCCGTTTGGCCCCAGCACGCCCGTGATCGATCCGCGATCGAGCGTGAACGATACGTCTTTGACGGCGTGCAAGCCGCCAAATCGTTTGTTCAGCCCCTCGACTTTGAGCAGCGGGGTCATGGCAGCATCTTCCGCAAGCGCTGCCACGCTGGCGCGATCAGTCCTTGCGGCATGAAGAACAGGATGAACACGAGGAGTAGGGTGTAGACCCAGAGCCGGTATTCGCTGAATACGCGCAGGCTCTCGGTCAACACATTGAGCAGGATCGCGCCGCCGACCGGGCCGTAGATCGTGCCGATGCCGCCGACATAGACCATGATGATGATGTTGATCGAAAGCACGATCGCAAACAGATCAGGTCCAACCTGCAGCTGATAATGCGCATAGAGTGCGCCGCCCAGGCCGGCGCAGGCGGCGCTGATCACCAGCGACGCAATCTTGTAGAACGTGACGTTGATGCCGGCTGCCTGGCAGCTTGCCTCATCGCCGCGGATCGCGCGCAGGATTGTGCCCCATGGGGACATGGCGATGAGTTTGAGGATCAGGGTAATGGCGGCCAGAAACGCGAGCGTCAGGTAATAATAGGCAAGGGTCGAATTGAGGATCGGCTCGAGGCCGTTCAGTCCATCCTGTCCGCCCGTATAGGTCGAGAAGATGACGGTGAGGTTCTGCATCACCGCGGCGCCGGACAGCATGGCGAGTGCGAAATAGGGGCCGCGCAGCCGTAATGTAGGAAAGCCGACCGCCAGGCTGAACGCCATGGCGACACATGGAGCGGCAAGCAGGCTCCACCACGGGTTCGCCCCGAAGTTCACGTTGAGGAACCCAGCCGTGTAGGCGCCGGCGCCAATGAACAGCGAGTGACCGAAGTTTTCGCGTCCGGTCAGGCCCGACATGAAATCCCAGCTTGCCGCCCAGATCCCGAAGCAGAGCGCCACTGTGAGCACGCCGATGATATAGCCGCTGCTGAATACAAGCGGGGCCACCGCCAAAATCAGTAATCCGACTGCGGCCCCCAACCAATCAATGCGGGCGATGCGCATGTGGTGGCTCAAAAGGCCGCGCGTTTGCCGAAGAAGCCGGAGGGGCGCAGGACCAAGGCGATGAACACGGCAGCGACCGAGACGATCTGCGACCACTCGATCGAAAACTCAAACGCGATGATCGTTTCGGAATAACCGAGCAGCAGCGCCCCGACGATGCTGCCCGGGATCGAGCCAAGCCCGCCCACGACCACGATCGCAAAGGCCTTCACCAGCGGCAGCAGGCCCATGCTCGGAATCACGGATTGGAACGGGGCGACCAGGACCCCTGCCGCTGCGGCGATTGCGGCGGAAAGCCCCATCACCAGCGAGAAGATACGGTCGGAGGGGATGCCCATGTACTGGGCCGCCTCCGCGTCCTGCGAGACCGCAAGTATTGCTGATCCCAACCGCGTGTACTGCATGAACAGCCACAGCGCGGCGAGAATGGCGATGCCGCCGCCAAGCGCCAGCAGGCGCTGGCCGCTGATATCGACGCCGGCAATCCGGTAAGTGGCGTCGATCATCGATGGCACGTTGCGCGCCTCGGAGCCGAAGGCGAGCAGCAGCACCTGCTCGACCATGAGGGCAACAGCGAGTGTGATCAGCAAAACTGCGAGGCTCGAACGCCGCAGCGGCCGTACCAGCACGCGCTCGACCAGGACGCCGAACGCGCCGACTAGCAGAACGGCGACCGGGCTCGCCAGCCATAGAGGCAAGCCTGCATCAGCCGTCAGGGTGTAAACCAGGTAGGCACCCAGCGCATAGAACGAGCCATGCGCCAGGTTGAGGATGCGGGCCACGCCAAAGATGAGCGTGAACCCCACCGCCAGCATGGCGTAGATCGCGCTGATGACCGCGCCATAAACCAGGATCTGGATCAACGCCGTTGCGACGCTCAGTTCTGCGCGAGCCAGGGCGGATTGATCATCTTGCCAGTGGCGACTTCCTTCGGCCACACCACGACACGCTGGCCGTCGGCCTGCCATTGCACGAACAGCTCGTTGACGAAGCCCGGGCCGTCCTTCACATCGTGCCGGTCATCGAACTGAACTCGGCCCTCCGGGGCAACGTAATCGGTCTTCTCCAACTCTTTGATCACGGCATCAGGTGCCGTGGTGCCGGCACGCTTGGCGGCGTCGGCGTAGATATATGTCGCCGCATAGGAACCAGCCGCCGTGTAGACGGGTGGTCGCTTATAGAGGTCCACGAACTTGTCCCACCACGGCACGGTCGCCGGCGTGAGCGGTGCGCGCAACACGAAGTTCGCCGATACTTCGGCAATCGATTTTCCGCCGACGCGGTCGAAGAAATTGGCGTCCATGCCTTTGACGTCGATGCCGCCGATCGGGACCGGGACCTTGGCGTCATACCATTGCTTGACGAACACGTCGGACGCGGCGTGCGAGATGATGATGATCAGGTATTGCGAGCCGCTGTCCTTCACCTTGGCGAACAGTGGCGAGAAGTCGGCGGTCTGCACGTCGAAAAACTCGGCGAGCGGCACCTCGACCCCTTTGGCTTGCACGCCCTTCTTGATATCCGGGACCATGTCCTGGACCCACTTGGCGTTCTCGCCGATGATCGAGACCTTGTTGTAGCCGAGCTCGCCCTTGAGTTTGCCGGTAATGAAATCGATCAAGGCCTGCGACTGCCGCGCCGAGTTGATCGGGTTGACGCGGAAAATGTATTTGTAGTGATCGTGGTCGTCCTTGACCTTCTGGGTGATGGCTGGCGACGCCGAACCGATATCGAGGAAGATCGTCTTGGCGCGGGCAATGTGCGGCAACTCACCGAGGGTCACGCCGCTGTCATAGCCGCCGATCAGGACATCGACATGGTCTTCGCTGGTGAGCTTGTTGACTGCCGCGATGCCGACCTTCGGCCCGTCGCTCGCTGCTTCGCCCTCGTCCGCCACGATCATCTCGAGCTTGCGTCCAAGCACACCGCCCTGGGCGTTGATCTCATCGACCGCCATTTTGACGCTGTCGATGGCGTCGCGCCCAACCTGGGCTTGGATCGCGGTGTTGACGCCGATGCGGATTGGATTTGTTTGCTGCGCGTGGGCACGGTCAGCGGGGCTGGCGATGACCATCAACAGGGCAAGCAAGGTCGATGGAAGCAGCACGTGCTTCATGGTTTCCTCCCTTTGCCAGCCTTTGTTTAGTCCGCTGGGCGGATAGGCTGGGCGGCAGCGCGATCGGCTGGCCTCAAAATAAGTCTATCGTCGTCAATGACAGACCTTCAAGGGTGTAGACGAGGCTCGCCAGCTTTTCGGCCACGGGACCTGCGTCAATTTGGTAGTGAGGCTGTCGCGCTCTATTTCGCGACACAACTATTGACATCAATTTAGTTTGGCGTCATTGTATGTGACATGAAATCGAAGAAACGTGTGTACGTCATGCGGGCGCGCGCCGAGAAGGCCGACGCGACCAGGGCTCGTATCAAAATGAGCGCGATGCAGCTTTACCGCGAGCGGCCGATCGACGATTTCACGCTGCAAGAAGTGGCCGAACGCGCCGATGTGACGGTGCGGACGATCCTGCGGGCCTTTCCGAGCAAGGATGAGCTCGTTTACGCGGCGCTCGAGGAGATGGCTGCGGGCGGCGTATTCCTCAAACCGACCCCGCCCGGTGATGTGAAAAAGGCGGTGTCGGCGTTCTTCGATATCTACGAGGGAGTTGGTGATCTCGTGGTGCAGCGGCTGAATGAGGAGCACCGGCGGCCAGCGTTGAAGTCCTCGCTTGATCAGGGGCGGGAGAACCATCGCGACGGTGTGAAAACCGCTTTCGCGCCGCAGCTCGAACGGCTCGCCGGCAGCGCCCGTACCCAGCTTCTCAACATGTTGGTCGTACTCACGGACGTCTATGTCTGGAAGCTATTACGTCGCGACATGGCGCTTAGCCGGCCAGCGGCCGAGATGCTCATGCGCAAGATGATTGTTGGCGTTACCGAGGGAGACAAGCCACATGGCGCGGATTTTCTGGTTGAACTGGTCGGGCGGCGGCAATCTGCCTCCTAGTCTGGGTATCGCCCGCGTCCTCACGGGGCGCGGTCATGAGGTCACATTCGCGGGGCGGCCGGAAATGGTCCCGCGGGTGAAGACCGCGGGGTTGCGGGCGGTCGAAATCACCCAGTCTTATGCGCAGGTCGCTCGCTATCCGCAGGGAAGTTTTTTGACCCGCATGTCCTGCTATCTGACCTCGCCTGCGGTCGAGGCAGAGATTGAAGCCATCGTGAGCAAAGAGACACCGAACATTGTCCTCATCGATGCGATGTTTCCCGCCGCATTGGCGCAGGCGCCAGGCTTCGCGTGTCCGTCAGCGGTGTTCGTCCACACCTTCGTGTTTCGACAGCTCGATATGTGGCGCAGGATGATCGCCACGCTCGACGGGATGCGGCAGCAGGCCGGTTTTCCGGGTTTGCCCGGCGTCGACGACCTGTGGCGTCCACGCGAGCGCATCATCTCGACGAGTCTCAAGGAGTTCGATGCCGAGCCTGCCCCGGGGTGGGACATGGTGCGCCATGCGGGTCCGGTGCTCGAAGATGAAAAATTTGCTGTCCCGACCATCTTGCCGTGGCCCGAGGACGATCCGACACCGCTCGTGCTCGTCAGCTTCAGCACGGGGTTCGAGCAGCGCAATGTCGATAAGCTCCAGCGCGCTCTCGATGCACTCGCGGATCTTCCGGTGCACGTTGTCGCGACGACCGGCGGCATTGTGGCCCCGAACGAGCTGGCCTCGCCGCAAAATGCGATCGTGCTCAACTACGCGGCACACGACCCGATCATTCGCCGCGCCGCGCTGGTCGTGACCCATGGCGGTCACGGCACGGCGATGCGCGCACTACGGCACGGCACCCCTACGGTGCTCATCCCTGGGCTTGCAGGCGACCAACCCTACGTGGCCGCCGCCATGCAAGAGTTTGGAGTTGGACGGGCACTGCCAGGCGACGCCGATGCAGCCGCGATGCGGACTGCCGCGCAGGAGGTGCTGTCCAACGCCAGCTATCGGCATCATGCGCAGCAGCGTGCCGCGGCACTCGCTGGCGTCGACGGTGCCGCGAACGCCGCTGATGAAGTTGAGGCGCTGCTTGCGGGGCGGAGTTGCAAAGGAAATCGAGCAAACGCTGGTCTACAACATGTGGCGTAACGGACTTACTTACTGCTTCAAGGTCGTGGTGAGAGAATCATAGGCGGCGTGCGCTTTGGGAAAGCCTTTAGCCGCGAGCTGGTCGAGATATTGATCTGCGACCGGCTTGAGGCCGGAGCGCCATGCCGCCATGGTCGCCGCATCGGGCACGATCACCTCGTGTCCGGGCGCGTTCGCACCCTCGCGCACCGGCTTATCCCATTTGTCCCAGTACGGGCCGAATTTCGCGACCCACACATCGCCCGAGATCGAAGTCGATGGCCGCGCGGATGTCGGCCGGCAGTGCTGCGTACTTCTCTTTGTTCATGACGATGAAGAATACCGACGTGTAGAACTTGGTTTCGGTGTGGAATTTCATGTAGTCGTTGAAACCGGGCAGCGGGTTGCCCCAGTTGGTGACGATGCCATCGACGCGGCCGTCCTTCACCGCCGGCATGACGTCGTTGACCTGCAACACCACAGGCTCGGCGCCGACATATTTGAGCGCGGTCGCGATCGTCGCGTTCGGCGCGCGCAGGCGCAGCCCTTTGATATCGTCAAGATTGACGACGCGCTTGTCCTTGGTGTGGATCAGGCCCGGGTTATGCACGAACAGGGCGAGCAGCTTGTAGTCCTTGTACTCGTCCGCGATGGTGCCGTCCTGGTAGAGACCCCAGATCGCCTTGGATCCTGACAGCGCATCCGGCACCACGAACGGAAGCTCGATCACCGATGTGCCGGGAAAGCGGTCCCCCTCGGCGCCGCGTAGCCCGAGCGCGATATCGACCTTGCCGTCCTTCACATTGCCCGCCTGCTCGGTGACCTTGCCGAGCGGCAAAGTGCCGTCGATGATCTCGACTTTCACCTGCCCGTTGGTTTTGGCCTCGAGCTCCTTGGCCCAAGGCTCGACCACGTCCACCTGGAAGAAACTGGTCGGGCCGAGGAACTGGCTGAATTTGAGCGTGATCGGGTCGGCTTCTGCCGCGGTAATGCAAACGGAACAGGTCAGTAGCGCGGTGAGATAAATTACAGTTCGGCGCATCCTCGTCTCCAGGTCGGGCGAAAATCAGCTGCAGTCGATGACAAGTCTGGCACATGTGCAAGCCCGAAACGTAGGGCTGCGTGTGATCACGACCGCTCCAGCAGGCCCTTGATGAGAAACATCTCGGCTTCATGGATGGTCGAGAGCGCGATCCAGTCGGCATCCGAGAGGGTCGCCAGCCGCCAGGTCAACAGGGACACGACGCAGCTCTCCGCCGGCATCTTGAGCAGTGCGCCCGGGATAACGCGTGACATGTGGCGGAACTGCATGCTCTCGCGGCTCCCGCCGACCTCATAATCGACGATAAGCCGCGCCCGATCCGCGTTGAGCCGGACGTAGGTGTCCTTGCCGGTGAAGCTCGACTGTCCGACAAACAGGCCGGGCTCGACCTCGCGGCGCGTGAGGCTGCCCAGCGCCCATTGGCCCTGCTTGAGCCCGTCCGACATGATCTCAAAAGCACTTTCGGCCGGACGGCTGACGGCAATGCTGCTGGAATGGCAATGGGGATCTTGCATAAGGATCACGCGGTTGGAGTGAAGGTTCTTGACAGCCAATAAGCAAAACGTAGGTCGGATTTCCAATGTGAATATTTATGGCCTGACATTCCTCACGCGCTTTTTTTAAGGTTGCGAAATCCCATGCCCCTCAATCTCGACACCGAGATCGTCGCCACCGCGTACGATCCCTCGACCGACAGCTGCGCCTACACGATTGAGCGCAACGGCAAGCGCTGGACCGTGCAGGTGCCGCTCGCCCAGCTCGACGCCTGCGGCGCCAACAAGCAGGCCCGCCGCGACTATCTTGGCAACGTGCTGCTCGCCGCCATGGATGGCCCGCCCGATGGCGCAACGCGGGATGCTGGCGCCTGAGACGGGGTTAGATGAAAAACATGCCGATCCGAGCAACCTACGTGATGCGCAACGGCCGCCTGGTGCGCAAGCGCAAGAACCCGTCCCTTTCGACCGGGGCTGCCGGTCCGCAGATCATGTCCGATATCGCGCCTTACCGCACCGCCGCCACCGACGTCGCGACTGGCCAGCGAGCCGTCATTGGCGGGAGGCGCCAGCATCGCGAGTTCCTGCGTCGCAATGGTTATGTTGAACTCGGCAACGATTACGTGCCGCCCCAGCGGGATGAACTCAGCCGCACGGACCGGGTCGCGGATATCCGGCGGGCGCTGGAACGGTGAAGCAAAACCTACTCCGCCGCGATCTGATACTCGGGCTCCTTGCCGCGCGGTTTATGTCCACGCCCGGTGAGCCAGTTGTTGACACGATCCAGGTAGAGATAGATCACCGGTGTGGTGTAGAGCGTGAGAAACTGCGAGACCAGCAGGCCGCCGACGATGGCGATGCCGAGCGGCCGGCGCAGCTCCGAACCCGCGCCATAGCCGAGCGCGATCGGCAACCCGCCGAACAGGGCCGACATGGTGGTCATCATGATCGGCCGGAAGCGCAGCAAACAGGCGTCGTGGATCGCTTCGAGTGGGCTTTTGCCCTCGTTGCGCTCGGCCTCGAGCGCAAAGTCGATCATCATGATCGCGTTTTTCTTGACGATTCCGATCAGCAGGATCAGACCGATGATGGCAATCACGCTGAGGTCGTAGCCAAGCAGCATGAGCATGATCAGCGCGCCGACACCCGCCGGCGGGAGTGCCGATAGAATCGTGATTGGGTGGATGTAACTCTCGTATAGGAATCCGAGCACGATATAGACGACGAGGATCGCAGCCGCGACCAGAAGCGGGGTCGACGACAGCGATTCCTGGAACGCTTGCGCCGTACCCTGGAACGTGCCCTGCAGCGTGATCGGCACGTGTAGGTCACGCTCGACCTTCTGGATTGCCGACACCGCTTGGCCCAGCGAATGGCCGGGCGCGACGTTGAACGACAACGTCACTGATGGGAACTGACCCTGGTGATTAACGGTCAGGGGCTCGATCTTGGTCGTGAACCTGGCGATCGTGCTCAGCGGAACGCGCGCGCCGGTGGGGGTCGCAATATAGATACCGCCCAGCGCCTGTGGGTCATTCTGATACTGGGGCTCGACCTCGAGGATCACCTTGTACTGATGGCTCGACGTGTAGATCGTGGCGACCTGCCGCTGCCCGAAGGCGTCGTAGAGCGTCTGATCGATCTGCGCCAAGGTGAGCCCGAGCCGATAAGCGGCGTCACGATCGATGTCGATCGCGATATGCGGTGACGCGATCTGCTGATCGGAGGCGACGTCCTGCAGTTCCGGCAGCTTCTCCATCTCCCGCTGCAGGATCGGCGCCCAGTGATTGAGCTCGGCAGTGTCGGAGTCGGTGAGCGTGTATTGATATTCGGTCTTGGTCAGTCGGCCGCCGACGTTCACGTCCTGACCGGCCTGCATGAAGAAGTTCGCGCCGATCACCTGCGCCACCTTGGGCCGCAACCGCTGGATCACCTCCTGTGCCGATACCTTCCGCTCCGCCAGCGGCTTGAGCTGGATGAAGAGCCGCGCCGTGTTCTCAGCCGCATTGCCGCCGGTCGCGCCGGCAAAGCCGACGACGCCCTGCACCGCCGGGTCGGTCAGGATCACCTTGGTGAAGTCCTGTTCCAGCTTGGATATCGCGGCAAACGAGGTGTCCTGGCGCGCTTCGGCTTGGCCGAACACGAAACCGGTGTCCTGCTCGGGGAAGAAGCCCTTCGGGACGTAGACGTAGAGAAAACCCGTCAGCACGATCAGGGCCAGTGTGGCGGCCAGCATGGAGAGCTGGTGGCGCAGGACCCAGCGCAATCCCCGATCATAGCCGCGGATCATCCAGTCGAAGAATGCCTCCGCCGCTCGATTGAACCGTCCCTTGGGGCGGTCGCTCTCGCGTCGCAAGAACAGTGAGCACATGACGGGCGTCAGCGTCAGTGAGATGAAACCCGACACCAGCACCGCCGTCGTCACCGTCATGGCAAATTCGCGGAACAAACGGCCGACGATGCCCGCCATGAACAGCAGCGGAATGAACACAGCCACCAGAGAAATCGTGATTGATATGATGGTGAAGCCGATCTGGCCGGCGCCCTTGATGGCCGCGTCGAACGGGCGATCCCCCTGTTCGAGGTAGCGCACGATATTTTCAATCATCACGATCGCATCGTCGACAACGAAGCCGACCGCGATAGTGAGGCCCATGAGGGAGAGATTGTCGAGACTGTAGCCAAGCGCGTACATCACACCGAACGTTGCGACCAGCGACAGTGGAACCACGATGCTCGGAATCACGGTCGCCCAGAAATTGCGCAGGAATAAGAAAATGACCATCACGACAAGGCCAATGGTCAAAAGCAAGGTGAACTGCACGTCGTTCACTGAGTCGCGAATGTTCTGCGAACGGTCGGATACGAGCTCGACATGGATCGAGGGCGGAAACGACGCCTGCAGCAGCGGTATCTGTGCTTTGACCTGATTGACGACGTCGAGCGTGTTGGCGCCGGCCTGGCGCCGGATCAACAGCAGTTCGGCCTGCCGGCCGTTGTACCAGGCCCCCGTACGCGCGAATGTCGAAGAGTTGATTGCCTTCCCAATGTCCTTGACCCGCACCGGCGCGCCGTTGCGATAGGCCACGATCAGGTTGTCAAATGCCTTCGAATTGAACAGCTGGTCGTTGGTGTCGAGCGTGACCGTCTGCTGCTGGCCCTCGAGATTGCCTTTCGGCTGATTGAGGGTCGCGGCGCCAAGCGCGGCGTGCACGTCTTCAAGCCCAATGCCACGCGCGGCGAGCGCGGTCGGGTTCACCTGGACATGCACCGCATATTGCTGCTGCCCGGCGATATCCACCTGCGACACGCCGGAAATCTGCGAGATCCGCTGCGCCATGATGGTGTAGGCGTAGTCATCCACGCGATAGAGCGGCAGCGCGTCGGAGTAGATCGCGTAGATCATGATCGGCCGATCGGCTGGGTTGGTCTTCTTGTAGGTCGGCGGATTGGGCAGGTCCTTCGGCAACAAGCCGCTCGCTGCGTTGATGGCGGTCTGCACGTCGCCGGCGGCGCCGTCGATGTTTCGGTTGAGATCAAACTGCAGTGTGATGCTGGTGGTGCCGAGCCCGCTGGTCGACGTCATCTGGGCGAGGCCGGGGATTGCGGCGAATTGCTGCTCGAGCGGGGTCGCAACCGATGAGGCCATCGTGTCCGGGCTCGCACCCGGTAGCGTCGCGCTGACCGTAATGGTTGGAAAATCAACCGTTGGCAGCGCCGCGACCGGCAACAGCCGATAGCTTGCAATCCCGAACACCAGGATTCCGGCCATTAACAGCGATGTGCCGATCGGGCGGCGGATAAAGATTTCGGAGATATTCATTGCGTGGGCTCGCGTCCCGAGCCCGCGTTTTGGCTGGTCGTCTGTGTCGAACCCTCCGCCACATTATTGGAACCCGGGCCGCCGCGGATCTGCAACTTGCCGCCTTGGGTGACCCGATATTGACCCTCCACGACGACGTGCTCGCCGGCCGACAGTCCCTTATCGATGATCGCGCGGCCTTCCTGCGTCATCGCCACCGTGACCGGACGTCGATCGGCCGTATCATCTGGTTTGATCACATACACATAGGCGCCCTGCGGCCCTTGCATCACGGTTTCGGCCGGAACGGTCACCGCGTTCTTCTTGGTCGAGAGCACCAGGCGGGCATTGACGAACTCGCCCGGCCACAGCCGCAGATCGATATTGTCGAAGGTCGCCCGCAGGTGGAACGTGCCGGTCGCGACATCGACCTGATTGTCGATCAAGCTCAGCTTGCCATGCGACAGCAATGTCTTGTTGTCCTGTCCATAGGCTTCCACCGCAAGCTCGCCGCTCGCATCGGCCTGGCGCACCGGATCAAGCTCGGTCTGCGGTAAGGTGAAGCTGACATAGATCGGCTTGAGCTGGGTGACGGTGACGAGATTCATGTTCTGCGTCGCCTGCACGTAATTGCCGATATCGACCAGGCGTTGCCCGGTACGGCCGTCAATTGGCGAGCGCACCGTCGCGTAATCGAGATTGAGCTGGGCGGTGTCGATTTGCGCCTGGTCCGCCTGCACCGCACCCTGGAACTGGCCGACCGTTGCTTTTTGCTGGTCGTATTGCTGCTGGGTCTGAAAGCCCGAGGGCATGAGCTTGGAATAGCGTTGCAGATCGAGCTGCGCGCCCCGCAAGCTCGCTTCGTCCTTTGCTTTCGTACCCTTGGCCTGATCGAGCGCCGCCTGGAATGGGCGCGGATCGATCTGAAACAGCGGGTCGCCGGTTTTGACGTCCTGCCCTTCCTTGAAGAACACCTTGGTGATCTGCCCGTCGACGCGGCTGCGCACGTTGACCGTGTTGAACGCCTGCACGGTGCCGAGCCCCTGGATATAGACTGGAACGTCTTGTGCCTCGGCGATGCCGGCCGTGACGGGAATCGCAGGCGCGGCGTGAACCGCAGGGGGGCCGGGCGACATCAAGCCCGGGCCATAGCGCCACCCCAGAGCCTCCCGCGATCGCGAGTGCCGCAATTCCGATCAGAACAGTCCTTCGTTTTCATCTCGGTCCCGCTCGAAACCGATCTCGCGCGCGCACGTTAATGGGGCGAACCCTTCGGCCCCGGTCCGAACCGGCCTCCCACGGGAACGCCGGCAAAGCGGACGCGTTCCCTGCAACCGCTTGGTTGGGCTGCCACAACGGCGCCAACCCGGGATTACGTGGGGTCGGGGACATGAACTCAAATTAAGTTTTGGTATGGTGCGCGGTAGCGCTCCAAGACGGTTGTAGCGACGGAGCACGAACATCGCGCGGCTTCCGCAACCCACGACTTCCAACGCGCTTTCTGTTTTGCGATTGGTCGGTGAAATTAAATCCTGCGAAGCTTGGCTTTTTTGAATACACATACTCTATCAAATTCATAGACAAATAGTATAACCGCGGAAATCCAGGCGATCGCAAGGCGCGCGATCGTCGTCCGCGAGGCCATTTGGACTGCCCCACAGTCCTGACCTCGCAAGCGGCGGCCTGACTCCTTCCTCCTCCCGGGAACGTCGCCGCCGCGCCTATTCGCAGAGAGAGGATCGTTCGATGAAATCTCGCATCGGCATCGCCGCACTGACCCTCGTCGCTTCAGTCCTGGTGTCATTCACCGCACAGGCGGCGGATAAGGTCGTCCACATCGGGTATCAGAAATATGGCAATCTCGTCCTGCTCAAAGGCAAGGGCGATCTCGAACGGCGCCTCGCCCCGCTGGGCTTCCAGGTTGCTTGGACCGAATTCCCGGCTGGTCCGCCGCTGCTGGAAGCCATCAATGCCGGAGCAATTGATTTCGGCAGCGTGGGCGAGGCGCCGCCCATCTTTGCCCAAGCCGCAGGCACGCCATTCGTCTACGTGGCGCACGAGCCTCCAGCGCCCAAAGGCGAGGCGATCCTGGTTCCCAAGGACAGCAAGATTGCAAGCGTCAGTGATCTCAAGGGCAAGCGGGTTGCGCTCAACAAGGGCGCGAATGTGCACTATTTGTTGGTGCGAGCCCTTGAGCACGCCGGGATCAAATATTCCGACATTGAGCCGGCGTTTCTCGCCCCCGCGGACGCGCGAGCGGCATTCGAGCGCGGCGTTGTCGATGCCTGGGCAATCTGGGATCCATTTCAGGCCGCCGCTGAAAAGACTGCCGGGGCACGCGTGCTGGTTGATGGGACGGGCCTTGTGGCCAACCATCAATTTTATATCGCCGGGCAGAAATTCGCCGACGCCAACCCGCAGATTGTCGATGCAGTGCTCGGGGCGGTCGGTGATATCGACCAGTGGGCCAAGGACGACACCAAAGCCGTTGCTCAGGAATTGAGCCCGTCGATCGGCATTCCTGCGCCGATCCTCGAAGTCGCGCTGGCGCGGCAGAGCTACGGGGTCAAGCCGCTCGACGCGCAGGTCGTCGCTGAGCAACAACGCATTGCCGACGCTTTCCACGCGCTCGGTCTCATCCCCAAACCGATCGTCGTCGCCACGCAGGTGCGGAGAACCGGATCATGAGTGTGCATCAGCCCACGCACGCCCAAGTCCTGTGGTTTCTACCGACGCATGGGGATGGCCGTCACCTTGGAACCTCCATTGGGGCGCGTAACGTCAACCTGAAGTACCTGCGCCAAATCGCGCAGGCTGCGGATGAGCTCGGATATTTCGGCGTTTTGTTACCGACCGGGCGCAGCTGCGAAGATTCCTGGATCATTGCTTCAGCGCTGGCTCCTCTGACCGAACGGCTGCGTTTCCTGGTGGCGGTGCGGCCCGGATTGCAAAGCCCCAGTGTGGCGGCGCGCATGACCGCCACGCTCGATCGCGTGTCCTCGGGCCGCCTCCTGATCAATGTGGTTACGGGTGGCGATCCGATCGAGAACAAGGGTGACGGCATCTTCCTGTCGCACGATGAGCGCTACGAGGTGACGCGCGAGTTCCTCGCCATCTACAAGGGTCTGCTCGCCGGTCAACGGGTCGACTTTAATGGCCGTCACATCAAGGTGGAAGACGCACGCCTGCTGTTCCCGCCGGCGCAAGCGGGAGGTCCGCCGCTCTATTTCGGCGGATCCTCTGATGCCGGAATAGATGTCGCGGCTGACACGGTCGACAAATATCTGACCTGGGGCGAACCGCCGGAGCAGGTTGCGCGAAAAAATTCGCGGGGTCGAGGCCGTCGCGCGGACGCGCGGCCGCAAGCTCAGCTTCGGTATCCGCCTGCATGTGATCGTGCGCGAGACCAACGCCGAAGCCTGGCAAGCGGCCGAAGACCTGATCCGCCACGTCGATGCCAAGACGATCGCGGGTGCGCAGGCGATCTTCGCGCGCATGGACTCGGTCGGACAGCGCCGCATGCTGGCGCTGCACCAAGGCCGCCGCGACAAACTCGAGATCAGTCCCAATCTGTGGGCCGGCGTTGGGCTGGTGCGCGGCGGTGCCGGTACGGCGCTGGTCGGTGACCCGCAGACGGTCGCGGCGCGGATGCGGGAATACATGGCGCTGGGGATCGATACGTTCATCCTGTCAGGCTATCCGCATCTCGAGGAAGCTTACCGTTTCGCCGAACTTGTATTTCCGCTGCTGCCACTGGCGCAGAAGCCCGAGGGAGCGCACGATCAGCGGTCAATACTGGCCCATTCGGCGAGACCATCGCCAATGATCTGCTCCCACCGCGCCAACAAACGGCCCAGTCATGAGTGTGCGCATCGCATTCCCGCGGCCGGACCAGTTCATTCAGTGGCTGCTTGCCGGCCGCGATCATCCTGGTCTGGCAAGCCGCGTCGATGCTGATTGCGACGCGGTTTCTGCCCGCGCCGACTGATGTCGCCGCAGCCGCATGGCGTTTGCTCGTGAGCGGTGAGCTGTTCCGCAGCATCTGGGTCAGCGCCTGGCGCGCGCTTGCGGGTTTTGCCATCGGCGGCGCGCATCGGATTTGCCTTCGGCCTCGCCAATGGGCTGTCGCATCGCTGCGAGCAGGTGTTCGACAGCACCTTGCAGATGGTACGCAACATCCCGCATCTGGCGCTGATTCCGCTGGTGATCCTCTGGTTCGGTATCGGCGAGGAAGCGAAGATCTTCCTGGTCGCGCTTGGCGTCTTCTTCCCGATCTACATCAACACGCAGCACGGCATCCGCTCGGTCGATCCGCAACTGGTGGAGATGGGGCGCACCTATGGGATGTCGCCGCGCAGCCTGTTCCTGCGCGTGATCCTGCCTGGGCGCTTTGCCCTCGATCTTCGTGGGCTTGCGCTACGCGCTCGGCATCATGTGGCTGACGCTGATCGTGGCCGAAACGATCGCTGCCTCATCGGGCATCGGCTACATGGCGATGCAAGCGCGCGAGTTCTTGCTGGTCGACGTGGTGGTGCTCAGCATCCTGATCTACGCGCTCTCTGGGCAAGCTCGCCGACAGCTCGGCGCGTCTGCTCGAACGCATTTTCCTCGCCTGGCATCCGGCCTTTCAGAAACATGAGAACCCCGCATGAGCTGCGAATGCCCCTGTATTGAGGCTGGTTGACGCTGCGCCTGAGGCTCAGATCTCCGCCGCTCCCTGCGGCCGGCTTGTCAGTCACGATCCGCGGGTTGCGTAAATCGTTCGGCGCCAACGAGGTGTTGCGCGGTGTTGATCTCGACGTTGCCGCCGGTGAATTTGTTGCTGTTGTTGGCCGCAGTGGCTGCGGCAAGAGCACGTTCCTGCGCTTGCTGGCCGGGCTTGATCGTCCGACGGCGGCACCATCCGGTTCGGTGGTGAGGAGGCTGCTATTCCTGAACGTACCGTCACACGCGTCATGTTCCAGGAGCCGCGACTGCTGCCCTGGGCGCGCGTCCTTGCCAACGTTGAAGTTGGCCTTGGGGAAACGCGCAATGCGCCAGGCGCTCGCGATCAGGCGCGCGCGGCACTGCGCGAGGTCGGGCTCGAAGCGCGCGGCGGGATTGGCCTTCCGTTCTGTCCGGCGGCCAGAAACAGCGTGTCGCGCTGGCGCGCGCCCTGGTCAGCCGCCCGAAGATTCTTGCCTTTGATGAGCCGCTCGGCGCGCTCGATGCGCTTACGCGAATTTCGATGCAGCAACTGCTCGAGCGGGTCTGGCGTGAGCAAGGCTTCACGGCGATCCTGGTGACGCACGATGTCGCCGAGGCGATTACGCTGGCAGACCGCGTGGTTGTCATCGACAACGGCGTTATCGCGCTCAACCTGCGGCTTGATCTGCCGCGTCCGCGCGAACGTGGCGCCGGCGAGGTCGCAAGGCTCGAAGGCCGGATCCTGCGCGAGCTTCTGCGCGACTCTCGCCCCGGAGAGGATGCGTAGGGGCTTAGAGCCCCTGCGCGATGCTGAGCGGGACGTCGTCGATCCAGCCATCGATGTCGAAGTCGTAGGGGATGAAGCCCCAGTGCAAAAGGAAATCCTTCTGCCGCGCCAATCCGACGATCCGCCGCGGTGAGAGATCGAGGCCAAAGGAGCGAGAGAGGTCAGGCCCATAGCCGGCGTGCACGTCGTCCGGCAGGCGATTGACCTCGCGTGCGACGATGGCTGTCACCTCGCTCGCGTGATCCTCGGCCCAGTTGGCGGCGCGGATCAGCACCGACAGATAGCGGGCGACCAGATCGGGACGCTCGCGCGCCGTCCGCCGATCGACCGTGACCGGACGCGGATTGCCGTTGTTGACCCGCACCAGCGGATCCGGGTGGCGACCAAGATCGACGACGGTCGCGAGCCGATGCTCGCGTGCGTTGCCGCGGCCGACCGCGCCCTTCACGTAGATCGCATCAACATGTCCGGCGACCAGCGCTTCGACCTCGAGCTGATGGAAGCGCCCATTGCGTTCCGCGCCTGCGAAGACCGGTTGTTCGCTTGCAATGTCGATCAGGGCGACGTTCTGCGTGGTCAGTCCGCCAAGCTCCAGTGCGCTCACGATGCCGCGCAGCGACATGGCGCGGGCGAAATCGATGCGTTGTCCCGTTTGTCGTGGCAGCCCGATGCGTGCGCCGCGCAGATCGGCCGGGGTGGCAATCCCTGATCTCGGGCCGCACCAGAATGGCCTGATATTCGTCAACCCAGGTCAGCGCCACCACCGACGTATCCTGGCCGTTCGACCGCGCCCAGATCGCCGGGATATTGCCGCCCTCGCGAAACAATCCTGGAAGCGAATGGCTGAAGTGCGCAAGCCGAACGTCCGCCACATCAGAATCGCGCACGGACGAGAGCTTGATGCCCAGGCGACCAAACTCGTGCGCGAGCCAGCCAAGCTCAAGCGCAACGCCCGAGGCGGTCGGCACCGGGCAGCGCGTGTACCACAACTCGCTGACTGGCGCAGGCTGTACGATCGGGCGCTCGGGTGCTTCGAACGTGAGGGTCATGATATTTTCCTCCTGATGGAGCGTAGCCAGGAAACGAACTTGCAGATTATAATATATTAAAATGATAGACAATATGTAAATTGAGCGATAGCCATTCATCTTGATCAGAACTTGAACAAGGAGCGTGGCATGCCCGCGACAATCAGACTTGGCTTTCATTCCAACAATCCGACCCTACTTGTGTTGAGCACCAGCGGCATTCTGGAGTTGCGGCTGCAAGGCCAGGGCGTGGAGGTCGAATGGTTCAACGTTGCGGGCGGCGCCCGAACGGTTGATTACATCGGCGCCGAGATCATCGATGTGGGCGGCACCGGTGCGACGCCGCCGATCACTGCGCAGGCCAAGGGGGTTCCACTGGTTTACATCGCGAGCTCGGAATCGCGTCCGGTCGGCGGCATCCTGGTGCGCGAAGACAGTGCGATTCGCAGCGCGGTTGACCTGCGCGGGAAGTGCGTGGCCTTGGGGGTCGGCTCGTGGCATCAGCACCTGCTCGCGACCGCGCTCGATCGCGCCAATCTGGCCTGGTACGAGATCGTGCCGCTCGATTTGCCGGAACCGCTCGCCATCAAGGCGCTGCACGCCGGCGGCATCGACGCCTGGGCGACCGGAGAGGACAATCCGCAGACGATCCGCGGCTTGCGCTTCATCGTGCGCACGCAAGAGCTGATCGGCAACCCCTCGGTGTTCTTCGCCCGGCGTGCTTTTGCTGAACAGAACCCGGAGCTCCTGCAGATTGTTGTTGAAGCACTCGATGCTGCGGATCATTGGATCGAGCACAATCCGGCCGAGGCCGGCCGCAAGCTCGCGGCGGCGGCGCGTAATCACCTCGATGCACAAGGTTGGGAAGCACATGTTCGCTCGCGGCCCTGGGGGCTCGTGGCCATCGACAACCTGTTTCTCGATCAGCAGCAGCGCGCCGCTGACCTGTTCCACCGTTTCGGGCTGTTGCCGCGCAAAGTGAACGTGCGCGAAGCAACGCTCGCGCGACCCCTGGCGGCAGCGCGCCGCGCCGCGTGAGTCGAGCAGGGGCACGGCATGGAGCTCTACTGGTACCTCATTCCCCACGACGGGGCTTACCCCTGGGCCAAACAAGGGCGACGCGAGGTCAATTTCGACTACCTCGCGCAGCTGGCACGCGCCGTCGATCACCTCGGCTATACGGGCGCGCTGCTGGCGACTGGCGGAGGGGCGCATGATGCCTGGGGGCTCGGATCGGCGCTCATTCCGCTGACCCGGCGCATGAAGTTCATCGTCGCGGTGCATCCGGGGATCACCGCGCCGTTGATGCTGGCGCAGCAGGCCGCGACTTTCGATCAGTTCTCGCAAGGGCGGCTGATCATCAACATCGTGACGGGTGACCGGCACCAAATGCCGCCCTACGGCATCGAACTCGCGCACGATGAGCGCTATGGGCTCACCGACGAATACTGGGCCGCGTTCAAACAACTCATGCGCGGCGAGACGGTGAGCTTCGAAGGCCAGCACGTGCGCTTTCGCAATGCCCGGCTTGAGCTTCTCCCGGTGCAGCGACCGCATCCAACGCTATTCTTCGCGGGGTCCTCCGAACCCGCATTGAACGTCGCGGCCAAGCACGCCGACACATATTTGACGTGGGGCGAGCCGCCGCCACTCGCTGCGGAGAAGATCGCGCAGGTGCGAACGCGGGCCGCAAAACTCGGCCGTGAGGTCAAATTCGGGATCCGCCTCAATTTGATCGTGCGCGAGACCAAGGAGGAGGCCTGGGCGGCCGCGCAATGGCTCTATTCGCATATGGACAAGGATGCGATCGCGTTCACGCGCGCACGCAACGAACAATCGGAGTCCGTCGGCCAGCATCGCATGAATGCCGTCGTCTACGAGCGGCCGCACCGGCACGCGCGTGATCTCGAGATCTATCCCGACCTATGGGCCGGCTTCGGTTTGATCCGCGGCGGGCCTGGCACGGCGATTGTGGGTGATCCGGAAACCGTGGCGGCGCGCATCGACGAATATCGCAGCGTCGGCTTTGACACGTTTATCGTCTCCGGCCTGCCGCTGCTCGAGGAAGCCTACCGAGTTGCCGATTTGTTGCTGCCGCTGCTGCCGATCGAGCAACATCAACACAAAGAATCGAACGTGATCGCCGGGCCATTCGTCGCCGCGGCCAGGGGTTGAACATGAAACTGAAGCACCTGTTGGGGGCCGCGATAGCGGCCGCCGTGTCGCTCGTCGTCTTAATAGGCGTTACGACGCAAGCTGCGGCAGAGCAAGTCGTGCTGCGGATTGCGTTTTTGCGCGGGTCGGAACCGATGAGCATCGCGCGCCTCAACGGCAATTTGGAGAAGCGCCTTGCCAAGCTGGGCGTGAAGGTCGAGTGGGTTGGCCCATTCGCGGCGTATGCGCCGGCCGCCGAAGGCCTCAATGCCGGCGCGATCGACATGTCGACCGGAAGCTCAACGTCAGCGCTCTCTTCGTTCGGTGGCGCCTCAGCACTGGCGCTGTTCGCCTATCAATGGGATGCGGGCGACAGCTCGGGCATTCTAGTGAAGAAGAATTCTCCGATCAAAACGCTTGCCGACCTTGCGGGCCGCACTGTTGCAGTCAATCGCGGCGGCAGCGGCGACTACAATCTGGCCAAAGCGCTCGAGATAGCGGGCGTTGCTTCTGATCAGGTCAAGCGCGCTTACCTCAGTCCGACGGACTCCGCGGCGGCGTTCACGCAGGATCATGTGGATGCGTGGTCGAGCTGGGGCATGTACTTCCCGATCGCACTCGCCCTCTACGATGCCCGCGTCGTGTCGCTCTCGCGAGATTTTCATTCGGAAAATGCCGTCGTCTATGTGGTGCGGCAGGCCTTCGCGCAGGCGCACCCCGAGGTCATCGGCCCGGTGCTGGAAGAACTTCAAGCGTCGGCGCAATGGGCACGCGATCATCGCGCCGAGGCGGCCAAGCTCTGGGAAGGCGAGCTCAAACTCAATCCCGCCGTCGCTCAGCTGCTCGCAAGCTACGAGATGCCGGATCCCGTTCCGCTTGGCGATCGAGAGATCACGGCGTTGAATCATCTCAATGATTGGATGGTCGCGCAGAAAATCCTGCCAGGACCGATCGCGATCGATCGCCACATCTGGAAGACGCCGACGCAGTAATTGTGCCTGCGTCAGCATCAACGCGTCTCCTATTGACAGCAATCAAAGAGACCTGAGTCCGCCGCCGATGAATTCGATGAACGCCACGGCGACACGACTGGATCAACACGACCCGCTTCTCGCGGTTGCGCAGGCATTCGCCGCCGGGGCGGAAGCGCATGACAGGCAGGGGAGTGTGCCGCGGGAGAGTTTACAAGCCGCTGCGAAGGCTGGCTTGCAGTGCCTCACATTGCCCCGAGCGCTTGGTGGCTGGGGCGCGGGCCTCGCCGAGACGGCGGCCGTGGCGCGGCGCTTGGGCGCGGCCGATCCTGCGGCGACGCTGATCCTCGCAATGACGTGGATCCAGCACGCGCACATCGCGCTGGAACGGCGGTGGCCGGAGGCGGTCTATCGTGAGATCGTGCGCGACGCGCTCGCCGGCCATGGGCTGATCAACGCATTGCGCGTCGAGCCCGAGCTCGGAACCGTGATGCGCGGTGGCCTTCCGGCAACAACCGCCAGCGCCACGCCGGAGGGATGGCGCCTTAACGGACGCAAGATCTACTCAACCGGGGCCTCGGTTCTCAACTGGTACAATGTCTTCGCCCGCACGGACGGCGATGATCCGCAGGTCGGCTATTTCCTGATACGTGCCGGCACGCCCGGGACGCGTATCGAGACCGCGTGGGACCATTTGGGAATGCGCGCCAGCGACAGCCACGACGTCGTCTTCGAGAACGTGTTGGTGCCGAAAGATCATGCCGTGGACGTCCGGGCCGCGAATGCGTGGAAACAGGTGCCACCGCTGCACGCCGCCTGGTTTTCGCTCAGCGTATCGGCAATCTACCTCGGCATTGCTGATGCGGCGCGCGATTGGCTGATCGGATTTCTCCAATCTCGGATTCCGACCAACCTCGGCCGCCCGTTGGCGACCCTGGAGCGCATGCAGATTGCCGTCGGCGAGATCGAGGCGCAGCGGACGGCGGCCACGGCCTTGCTGGCGGCAACGGCGCACAAGGCGGATTCCGCCCCGGGCGCGATCACTCCGGAAGAACCGGGACTGGTCAAGCATCTCGTTTGCGAAAGCGCGATCGACATCGTGCAGAAGGCCGTCGCGCTGATCGGCAATCCGGCGCTGACGCGCGCGCATCCGCTCGAGCGGCACTTGCGCGACGTCCTGTGCGCCCGGGTCCACTCACCGCAGAGCGATAGCGTTCTCAAAGCAGCGGGCGTCGCGTCGTTGGGACCTTTTGGAGAATCCGCTGCTCGGTAAGCCCGCATTTTCAATGAAATAATCTATTGACTTGATAGATTATTAGCAGACAAATCGATCCTTGGAAACTGTTTCATCCGGCATCTCGCAGGGCGGCGGGGAAGGCTCATGTCAGTCGAATTCATTGGCTACATTCCGTCGCGGCATGGCTCGGAGATCTTTCCGGCGGAGGGCGCCGTCGTCGATCGCTCCTACATCGAGGCGAGCGCCCGCGCGCACGAAGCAGCGGGGTTCGACCGCGCTCTGGTGGCGTTCCATTCGACCAGCCCGGAAAGTCAGCTGATCGCCGCCTATGCGGCATGGGCCGCCCCGGGACTTGGGGTCATGATCGCGCACCGCCCGGGGTTTACGGCGCCGACGCTGGCGGCGCGGCAATTTGCGACGCTCGACCAGCTGACCGGTGGTCGCGTCGCCATCCACATCATCACCGGCGGGAACGACGCCGAGCAGCGCCAGGACGGCGACTATCTCAGCCATGATGAGCGTTACGCGCGTACCGAGGAATACCTCGATGTCCTGCGCGCGATCTGGACGGGACGTGAGCCGATCGACCATGCCGGCACCTATTATCAATTCGATCGTGCCTTTGCCGAGGTCAAGTCGATCCAGCAGCCGCATATTCCTGTGTTCTTCGGCGGCTCCTCGGATGCCGCAATTGCTGTCGCGGGCAAGCACGCCGACGTCTATGCCTTATGGGGCGAGCCGCTCGCCGACGCGCGCGACACGATCGCCCGCGTACGCGCTGCGGCAAGCGCGTACGGACGCTACCCGCGGTTCAGCGTCTCCTTCCGCCCAATCCTCGGCGAAACCGAAGAAAAGGCGTGGGCTCGCGCGCAAGCAATTCTTGAGCGCGTGCGTGAGGTCCGTGCCCGCGCCGGGCTCGGTGCGCCTGCGGCGCCCGCCAATGTCGGCTCGCAACGGCTGCTGGCGGCAGCGGCGCAAGGAACCCGGCTTGACACGCGGCTGTGGACGGCGGTCGCGGCGGAGACTGGGGCTCGCGGCAATACCACGGCCCTGGTGGGCACGCCGGAACAGGTCGCCGATGCTCTCCTCGACTATTACCAGCTTGGCGTCAGCACGTTTCTCATTCGCGGCTTCGATCCATTCAACGACGCAACCGAATACGGCCGCGAACTCATCCCAATCACGCGCGAACGCGTTGCCGATCGCGTTCGTAGTTCCGCACACGCCGCCGAATAATTGCTTTTGACGCGAGGAGCTCATTCAATGACCAGAGATTCCAATCAGGTGCGTACCGACGGCACGACCACGGTCCGGTCGCGTCCCTCGCGTCGCGCAATGCTCGGCGGCGCCGGCGCGCTCGGCTTCGCGGCCCCATTCGGCCTGTTTCACGCGGCGAATGCATTGACCGGCCTCGGGGCCAATAAGGCTACGCTGGAGGGTCAGCTCGATCAGTTCCCGATCTGCCGGGTGGCGGCGAACGGTCCCATCGACGATGGGCCGGCGCGGGCCCTCAAGCTCGCATGGAATGCGACCGCCATCTGCACCTCGGCCGCGCCCGTCGCCAAAGAGCGTGGCATTTTTGCGCGACATGGCCTCGAGGTCGAGTTCGTCAATTTCGGCGGCTCGACCGAGCAACTGCTCGAGGCGATCGCGACCGGCAAAGCCGATGCCGGCATCGGCATGGCCTTGCGCTGGCTCAAGCCCCTCGAGCAAGGATTCGACGTGCGCATCACGGCCGGAGTTCACGGCGGCTGCATGCGCCTGCTGGGATCGAAAGCGGCGGGCATCGACAGTCTCGAAGCGCTCAAGGGCAAGACCATCGCGATCAGCGATCAGGCGAGCCCAACCAAGAATTTCTTTTCCATTCTGTTGCTCAAGCGCGGCATTGACCCGGAGAGCATCCAATGGCGGCAATATCCCTCAAACTTACTGGCACTTGCGGTGGAGAAGGGCGAAGCCCAGGCGCTTGCCGATGCTGATCCGCTGACCTTCCTGTGGCTCAAGGAAGGCAAGCTCAACGAGCTCGCCACCAATCTGTCCGGTGAATATGCGAGCCGGACCTGCTGCGTGCTTGCCATCCGCGGCAGTCTGATTCGCGACGAAAAGCAGGTTGCTGCAGCGCTGACCCATGCGGTTCTGGAAGCCGGTGACCATGTCGCGCACCAGCCCGAAGATGCCGCCGCGGTGTTCTCAGCCTATGGCGGCAAAGGATCGGTCGAGGACCTTGCCGCCATGCTCAAGAGCCACACCCACCACGACCATCCTGTCGGGTCCGATCTCAAACAACAAATCGCGCTCTATGCCGACGAGCTGAAGCTGGTCAACGTGTTCAAGCCAAGCACGAATACGGCCAAGTTTGCCGAGCGCGTCTACGCCGACGTTCTGAGCTGAGCAGCAAGCAATGAGTAGCATTGCGAACGAGCTCCTCGTTGCGTCGCGCGCCAGGATCGGCGGCGGGCAGGGGTTTGCGCGGCCCTCAATCACCGTCGTGGTGGCGAGCGGCGCCTGGCTCGCCGCAGCGGCGCTGGTACGGTTCTGGCCTGACACGCCGGACAGTGACTGGGCACATACGGGCGACCTGGCGATCATCCTGGCCGCATTCGGCGGAGCCTTGGCCATCGCCGGATTGCTCGGCTCGGCGTTCGTCCCGGTCATGCACCGCGTGCGCCGGATTGCACCGTGGCTCATCGTGCTCGCGATCTTCATCGGGGCCTGGGAGATTGTGACAGCGAAACTCGGCCTGCTGCCGCTCCCATTCTTTCCTCCGCCACAAGCGGTCCTCGAAGTGTTCATCGACGATTGGTCGAAGCTGGGCGGCAGCACGCTTGCGTCACTGCGGCTCCTGGGCGGTGGTTATCTGATCGGCGCCGCCATCGGCTTTACAGCCGGCGTTGTCATTGGATGGTCGCCGAGGTTTGGCTATTGGATCCACCCTATTCTCCGCTTCATTGGGCCGTTGCCGGCGACCGCCTGGCTTCCGCTTGCGTTCTTCATCTTTCCTTCCAGCCTCAGCGCCAGCACGTTTCTGATCGCGCTCGCGACCGGTTTTCCGGTCACCGTGCTCACTTGGTCCGGCGTCGCAAGCGTCTCCGCGTCTTACTACGATATCGCGCGCACGCTGGGCGCCAGCAAAGCGTTTCTGGTGTTCAAGGTCGCCATTCCGGCGGCCATGCCCCACGTGTTTGTCGGCCTGTTCATGGGGCTCGGCAATTCCTTCGCCGTGTTGGTCGTGGCCGAGATGCTGGGAGTTAAATCAGGTCTGGGCTGGTATCTGCAATGGGCCCAGGGCTGGGCGGCTTACGCCAATATGTACGCAGCGCTGCTGGTGATGGCGCTCGCCTGTTCCGGTCTGATCACGCTGCTGTTCCGACTGCGCGACCACCTCCTCGCCTGGCAGAGGGGTTTGGTTCGATGGTAGCAGCAGCGATCCGTGTCGACGGCGACCTCGGCTGGGACGGGCAGTGCGCTGCAAGTCCGCGAGGTGAGCCATCAATTCACGCTTCACGGACAGGCGCTGTCGGTTCTGGATCGGCTCGATCTCGAGATTGAAGCTGGCGAATTCGTTGCCGTGCTTGGCCCCAGCGGCTGTGGCAAGTCAACGTTGTTGAGGCTCGTGGCCGGCCTGGAGTCTCCTTCCGCGGGCCACCTGTTCATCGATGGTGAGCCGATAACGGGCCCGCATCCATCGCGCGTGGTCGTGTTCCAGGACCCCACGCTCTACCCCTGGCGCACGGTCTGGCGCAACGCGGCGCTTGGGCCAGAGGCGCAGGGCAACCTGCAAGCAAAACGTGGTCGCGTCGCCGAAGCGCTGAAGCTCGTCGGCCTCGATGGATTTGAAAACGCTCATCCGCACCAGCTGTCGGGCGGCATGGCGCAGCGCGTTGCCTTGGCACGCGCGTTGGTGAACGATCCGCAGTTGCTTATTCTTGATGAGCCACTGGGCAAGCTCGAACTCGTTGACGCGCATCGCCATGCAGAGCGAGCTCGTATCGCTGTGGCAGAATGCGAGGTTTACGGTTCTGCTGGTCACGCACGACGTCGAGGAGGCGCTGTTCCTGGCGCAGCGCGTTATCGTGCTCAGTGATCGGCCGGCGCGGATCAAGACGGAGGTTGTCAACGCGCTTCCGTATCCGCGCCACCGAGGCGATCCGCGGCTCGCCGAGTTGCGCCATCAAGTCTTGGCGCAACTCGGATTGGATGCGACCTGGTAACCGCACGGGCGGGCGAAACGTATTGAAGACATGACACTTGCAGCAAAGAATTCCGAGATCGCGGTGACGGCCGATGTGCTCATCATAGGCGGCGGGCTCGCGGGCACGTGGGCCGCGGTGGCGGCGGCGCGCGAGGGCGCCGAAGTCGTTCTCGCCGAAAAAGGTCATTGCGGAACCAGCGGGGTGACGGCAACCGCGGGCCCGGGTCATTGGTGGGTGCCCCCCGACCCGCAATTGCGAGCCGAGGCGATCCGGCGCCGCCAGCTGACAAGCTTTGGCCTTGCTGATTTCAGACTGGATGGCGCGCATTCTCGACACCACGTGGCGTACGCTGCCGACGATTGCCGGCTATTACGACTTTTCGATCGAGGACAGCGGCGCCATCCACTACCGCAGCCTGCGCGGCCCCGAATACATGCGGGCGATGCGACGGCTTGCCGAGGATGCCGGCGTGCGCATCCTTGATCAGAGCCCTGCGCTTGAATTGTTGTTGCACAACGACGGCTCGGTCGCGGGCGCGCGCGGACTCCGGCGGCAGGAGCAACAAGAATGGACGGTTCGTGCCGGCGCCGTGGTGCTGGCGACCGGCGGCTGCGCGTTCCTGTCGAAGCTGCTCGGCAGCCAGACCAATACCGGCGATGGCCAGCTGATGGCGGCCGAGGCCGGTGCGGAGCTCTCCGGAATGGAGTTCTGCACGTATCACACGGTGGCGCCGGCATTCTCCAGCATGACCCGATCGATGTCCTACGCGTTCGCGACATATCTGGACGCGTCTGGACGGGAGTTGGCGATCCCACAAGGACCGGAGTCGACACACGCGCTGGCGCGAGAACTCCTGAACGGGCCAGTGTTCTGCCATTTGGGACGCATGCCCGATGATATCAGGGCCGTGCTCACGCGAATCTCACCCAACTTCATGCTGCCGTTCGTGCGCCGCCGCATCGATCCGTTCATCGAGCCGTTTGAGGTGACATTGCGCGGCGAAGGCACGGTTCGCGGCACCGGCGGATTGCGCATCATCGCCGATGATTGCAGCACCACAGTCTCGGGACTGTTTGCCGCCGGGGATACGGCCACGCGCGAACGCGTCGCCGGCGCCACCAGCGGCGGCGGGGCGCAAAACTCGGCTTGGGCACTGTCCTCTGGAATCTGGGCCGGGCGCGGTGCCGCGCGGTTTACGCGCGAGCGGGGGCGACGCGGCGACCGCGCAGCCAGTGCGGCTGGCGGTGCCGGCCTGCGGCCGCGCCAGGGGGCTGCGGCTGGTCCTGCGCCAGCGGATGTGATTGCCGCCGTGCAAGGGGAAATGCTGCCGCTCGACAAGATCATCTTTCGCTCCGGCGACAAGCTCAAGCATTCGCTGTCGGTGCTCGACGATGTGTGGCGCGATGTGCGTGTGTCACTTGGTGGAGGCGGGTCGGCCGTGACTAAAGCACGCGAAGCGGCCGCGCTCGTTGCCAGCGCACGCTGGTGCACCGCCGCGGCCTATATCCGCAAGGAAAGCCGGGGGATGCATCAGCGCGAGGATGCGCCGCAGCTCGATGACCGGTTCGCGCGCCGTCTGCTGATCGGAGGGACTGATTGGATCTGGACCCGTTTTGATGAACCGGTCCATGAGCTGGAGCGGGCTGTGTCATGATCGAGCTTGTCATTGCAGAGCGCTGCGTGCGCTGTGACACCTGCGTCAAGATCTGTCCAACCAACGTGTTTGACGCGGTCGGCAATGCGCCGCCGGTCATTGCTCGCCAGGATGATTGCCAGACGTGCTTCATGTGCGAGCTCTATTGTCCAACAGACGCGTTGTTTGTCGGGCCCGACTGCGAGCACGTGGAACCGACGAACCAATCGGAGATCCTGGCGTCGGGCTGGCTGGGGCAGTTTCGGCGTGACTCCGGTTGGGGCGAATGGGCGGGCGATCCGCGCTACCGCAACGAGCACTGGCGCATGGACGGCGTTTTCTTGCGCGCACGAGAGATGCACCAACGCCGCTGATCGGCTTGCGGACGTCGCGCACGCAGCCCTCAATCACGGAGCTCTACGACATGACTCGAACACTATCTCGGCGCCGCGCTCTGGCGATTGGCGCCTCAGCCCTCGGTTTCGGCGCCGCTGGTCTTCGCCGCAAAGCAAGCGCCCAGCAAGCGGTTGACCTCAAAGATGTCACGCTGCGCGTCGGTGATCAGACCGGGGCAACGCAATCGAAGCTAAAGGCGGCGGGCCTGCTTGATGACGTGCCCTACAAAATCGAGTGGTCCGTGTTTGCGGCGGCGGTGAACCTGCATGAGGCCCTCAAGGCCGGAGCAATCGACACCGGTCTTGCCGGTGATGCGCCGACGATCAGCGCGATTGCCGGCGGTTCGCCGATTTAGGTCGCGGCGGCATGGAGCAACGGCGGCAAAGGTGTGGATCTCATTGTCCCGCACAACAGTGCGGCGCAAAGCATTGCCGACTTGCGCGGCAAAACCATCTCCCCGACCACGCGTGGCAGCATCGGGCAGTATCTGGTCATCGGAGCGCTCAAACAAGGCGGGCTCTCGCCCAGCGATGTCACGATCGCATTCCTTGCACCAACCGATGCGGCTGCGGCCTTTTCCGCCGGCAGTATCGATGCCTGGAGCATCTGGGGTGTTTACCGCGCCCGCGCGCTTGGAACGCTGAAGGGGAGGGTCCTGGTCCCGGGCGAAGGCATCATCTCCGGCTTGTTTGTGCTGCCGGCCAGCCGAGCCGCTCTGGCTGATGCCGTGAAGAACCTGGCCATCGCGGATTTTGCGGATCGCGTGGAGCGTGGTTATCGCTGGTCCCGCGCCAACAAGGATGCGCAGCTCGCCTGGTACAAGAGCTTCGCCAAGCAGGACAAGGATACGGCTGAGTTCCTGTATGAAGAGGAGTCATCCTACAGGCGCGTGGCGGCGGATGATGCGCTGGCGCGACAGTTGCAAACCGTGTTTGCCGCCTGGGTCGAGGCCGGTGTTCTGAAGGGCAACCTCGACTTGGGTCAGTACGTTTATCGCGAGCTTCGGGTCGGTACATGATCGCGCAGCTCACGGGCAGGGCTGCGCCGGCACGACGCGGCTCGGTCGTTGAACTCGTTCCAAACGCCGAGATTCCCTTGATTGCGATCGCGCCGGCGGCGGCACGCGCGCGCGGCGTGCCCCGTCTGATCCGGCGCGCCAGCGGACCGCTATTGCTGGTGTTGCTGTGGCACGTCCTTTCAGTGACCGGGCTGCTGCCTGACACCGTCCTCGCCGGACCAGCGACCGTGCTGTCGAGTACCGCCGACTTGTTGGCGAGCGGCGAATTGCAAGCGGCGGTCTGGACTTCGCTCCGGCGTGCACTCACGGGTCTTCTGATCGGCGGCAGCGTTGGCGTGGCGCTCGCGACCATCTCCGGCCTGTTCCGGCTTGGGGAAGATCTGGTCGATGCGGTGATGCAGATGCTGCGCACGGTGCCGAGCATCGCGCTGATTCCGTTGTTGATCATCTGGTTCGGCATCGGCGAGGCACCTAAAATCGCCTTGATCGCGGTGGCGACGGCGTTCCCGCTCTACATCAATGTCTATGCCGGAATCCGCAATGTCGATGTCACGCTGGTCGAGGCCGGCCGCACGCTCGGCCTCTCCCAGGTCGGGCTGATCCGCCACGTCGTGTTACCGGGCGCTCTACCGAACGCTCTTGTCGGCCTGCGTTATTCCCTCGCGGTCGCCTGGCTCGCCCTGGTATTTGGTGAACAGATCAACGCGACCGCGGGCATCGGCTATCTGATGAGCAATGCCCGCGAGTTCTTTCAGACTCAGGTCATCGTCGTGTGTCTCGTAGTCTATGCACTGCTCGGCATCGCGGTCGATCTCATCGTTCGCGTGCTCGAAAGGACGTTCCTGTCATGGCGACCGGCCTTCAACGGAACCTGATCGATCCTATTACCCCGCCCAACCCGGAGGCGGGCGGCATGGCGGCTGGGCGCCGCACTGCGGTGCGCGTGCGCAATCTCACGCGCGCGTTCGGCGACCACCGTGTGCTCAACGGACTCGACCTCGATATCGCGCCGGGCGAGTTCGTGGTTCTGCTCGGCGCCAGCGGCTGCGGTAAGAGCACGCTGTTGCGCGTGCTTGCCGATCTGGATCATGGCTTTGATGGCGAGATCATCGTTCCGGCGCGCCGCGCGGTTGCGTTTCAGGCGCCGCGCTTGTTGCCGTGGAAATCGGTGTGGCGCAATGTGGTGCTTGGGGTGCCGGGCGCGGACCGGGCCGCCGCTTTTGCGGCGCTGGAGGAAGTCAATCTGGTGCACCGCGCCGATCAGTGGCCGAAAGTCCTGTCCGGTGGCGAAGCGCAACGCGCTTCGCTGGCGCGTGCGCTCGTCCGGCAGCCCGATCTGCTGCTGCTTGACGAGCCGTTTGCCGCACTCGATGCGCTCACCCGCATCAAGGCGCAGGACCTCGTGGCCGACCTCTGGCAGCAGCATGGTTGCGCTGTGTTGCTGGTGACGCATGATGTGGAAGAGGCCGTGCTGTTGGCCGACAGGATCCTGGTCATGCATGATGGCCAGATTGCGCATTCCGTGCAGGTTGATCTCGTGCGACCGCGTCACCGGAGCAGCGCGTCGTTCGTCGCGTTGCGGCGGCAACTGTTGGAGTGGCTCGGAGTCGTGCACTGACGATCTGGCGCCGATCCTTTTGCCAGTCCCTGGTGCTCATCGCGAGTTGAACATCTCTGGTGTTGATCTACTAAGCCGCATAAGCAGAGTAACATGTCTGGGCTGCGTCATGACGCAGGGGATTTTCGCCGCGGGTGGCACTAGCATCGGCTTGGTTGAGCAGGAAGGAGGCGCGTTCATGAAGGCGATCCGGATTCACGACTATGGCGAAGCTGATGCTCTCGTCTACGAGGACGCGCCCATCCCCGAGCCGCCGCCCGATGGCGTGTTGATCAAGATCCACGCAGCCGGGGTCAATCCGGTCGATTGGAAGATCCGCAAAGGCTTGATGCGAGCAATGCGGCCGCTGCAGTTCCCGGCAATCATGGGCAGTGACATCGCCGGGCAGGGTGGCGCTCGCCGGTCCCCTCGTCACGCGCCTCAAGGAAGGCGACCCGTGATCGCCCGCGTCGATGGCGCCTATGCGGAATTCGCCGCAGCCAAGACGGATGCTGTCGCTCCAGCTCCAACAACAATTCCGCTCGCCCATGCGGCCGGTATACCGATAGCCGCCGGCACTGCATGGACCGTTCTGTTCGATGCGGCCAATGTCCGGGCCGGACAGAAAGTACTGATCCAGGGTGGCTCGGGTGGTGTCGGAATTTTCGCCGTACAGCTGGCGAAGCTCGCTGGCGCGCACGTGATCGCCACCACCTCAGGCCCCAATGTCGCGATGGTGAAGTCCCTCGGCGCCGACGAGGTGGTCGACTATCGGGCGGTCGACGTTGCGAGCACGGTCAAGGACGTCGATCTTGTTGTTGATTGCGTCGGCGGCGAGACACTGAAGCGCTCGTTCGGGTTGCTGCGCAAGGGCGGATTGTTGATCACCATCGTGGCGCCGCCGGACGAGGCGCTCGCCAAGCAGCACGGTGTCACGGCGCGGTTCGAGCGCGGCAACATGAACGGCATTCGTTTGCAGGAAATTTCCGGATTGATCGACGCTGGCAAGCTCAAGGTCGTGATCGAGAAGGAGCTCCCGCTCGCACAGGCGAAAGCCGCGCATGAGCTGAGCGAATCCGGACGCGCCCGCGGCAAGATCATTCTGCGTGTGGCGTGATCGGAGCGAAGCCGCGCTGTTACGGCTCGAGTTCGGTGTCCCAGTAGAGATAGTCGAGCCAGCTGTCGTGCAGATAGTTCGGCGGGAACAGCCGGCCGTTGCGGTGCAGGTGCTGGACTGACGGCTGAAACGGCGTTTGCGACGGGTACATGCCGGCTTCCACCGGCGTCATGCTGCCTTTGCGCAGATTACAGCCTGAGCAGGCAGCAACGACGTTGATCCAGGTCGTGTGTCCACCGCGCGAGCGCGGCAGGATGTGATCGAACGTCAGATCATCGCGCGAACCGCAGTACTGGCAGCAAAATTTGTCGCGCAGGAATACATTGAACCGGGTGAAGGCCGGATGCGTCGACGGCTTCACGAAATTCTTGAGCGACACGACGCTGGGCAGCTGCATCTCGAAGCTGGGGCTGCGCACCGCCTTCTCGTAATGGGCAACGATGTTCACGCGGTCCAGGAACACGGCCTTGATGGCGTCCTGCCAGGACCACAGCGAGAGCGGATAATAACTCAGCGGACGAAAGTCCGCGTTCAGTACCAGCGCCGGCCAGGCATTTGCCGATACGTGAGCGTTCACTCGCACCTCGCAGGATGGATCGGCCCCAGGTTCAGCCCGAGGCAAACCATCGTTGACGCTGCGCTTACCGCCGCCACATGGGTCTCGCTACGCTCAACCCACTGCGGTCCGCATTCCGAGCACCGCATTCGCCACTCTGCCCCAACCACGGCCAGAACGACGCCACCGCGGTTGTCGAATTGCTCCCCGATCCGGGAGCGTGCAGGAACTTTATACGCACACGTGACAGCATTGTGAACCCTCTGGAATAATTGCGTTTTGAAGCGAGGAACCGCACCCGCACGGCCCGCGTTTTTCCCGCATGCAGAAGATCACCCGACTGAGATTCATTCGTGTGCTGGTAAGTTGCAGGTGGGTAGTTATGTGCCTCACGGCCGCCGCCCCCGTCATGGCTTTAGCGGCCGAGGCGGGACCGAGTGCCGCACCCACTGAGAATGCGCCGAGCCAGTTTGATTCGCAGGCGCGCAAAGGAGATCAAAACCTCAGTGAGCGGCTCGACCGCTCAGGGGGTGTGATCCATCCGCCCGGCAACGTCGATTCCGGAATGCACGTGGCCCCGCCGGTGACCGGTGACAAAATGCCCATCGTTCCGGCGCCGGGTAGCCCGGGCGGTGATCCGAACGTCAAGCCAAAATAGCCGCGCGGAAGCGCTTGGCCAGAAACTCCCCGCCGTGGCGGAGACCTTCGGGATCGATGCCGTGGCCGGTGCCGGCCGATAGGTGCCATTCCACGGGAACCTCTAGCTGGGCGAGGCCCTGGGACGAGAGGAAAAGTGCCTGCACCGGAATGAGATCGTCGCTGTCGCCGTGCACCAGCAGCACCGGCGGGCGTGATTTGACCTCTTTGGCAATGGCCTCCGCGGGACCGTCATTGGGCGTAACCAGCATTCCCGAGTAGCCGACGATCGCCGCAGGTGCGACAGCGCGGCGCAGGCCGACATGCAGTGCCATCATGGTGCCCTGGCTGAACCCGACCAGGGCGAGAGCGGTGGGCGGCAGATTGCGGCGCGCTAGCTCGGCGTCGATGAACCGCTCCAGCACCGGCGCCGCTTTATTAGCGCCGAGCCAGCGTTCGTCCGGATTGCGAAAGGTGAGCGAAAACCATTGCCGGCCGACCGGCGCCTGCATGCAGCGCTCCGGGGCATGCGGCGACACGAATGCCGCGTCCGGCAACAACGCCTGCCAGGCACGGCCGATCTCGATGAGGTCGTTTCCGTCCGCCCCGTAGCCATGCAGAAACATCACCAACTGGCGCGCCGGGCCGCGTCGGGGCTCCAAGCGTGGTCCATCAAGCTCGGCCATTACGTCTCCTTGTCCGTGTTTGCTCCGGCATGGTCGGCGCGGCTTCGCGCCCCTTCATCGCCCGATAGTAGGTCCACAACAGGCACGCGGCCGCGCCACGTCGAGGGCGCCACAGCTCGGCGAGCGCGCCCATCTCCTTAGTGGTCGGCCGTGCCGATAATCCGAATGCAAGCCGCATCGCTTCCTGCAAAGCGAGATCGCCCGCAGGCCATGCGTCGGCATGGCCGAGACAAAACAGGAGATATATATCCGCCGTCCAGGGACCGACCCCATGTAACGCGGTGAGGGCGGCATGTGCCTCGTCGGCCGGCTTGTGCGCCAAGGCGTCGAGATCGATCGCACCCTGTTCCATTGCAGCCGCGATCGCCTTCAGGGTCTTGATTTTGGCGGCGGAGAGTCCGATCCGCTGCAACGTGGTTATGCGCGCCCGTCGAACAGCAGTTGGGTGCAGCGGTTCGAATTTTGCGCTCATTCGCCCCCAGATCGCGGACGCGCTCGCGGTCGAAAGCTGCTGCGCCACGATGATCGACGCGAGCCCCGCGAACCCACCGGCGCGCCGCCGCAGCGGCGGCAGCCCCGCCACTGCAAATACCGGCGCAAGGCGCGGATCGGCGGCCACAAGTTCCGCGATCGCGCTTTCCAGATCGTCCTTGGTATGGATGAAGTGCGGCATGAACAGCAAACGGAGGACAGACGCCAGAGAACAGACAAGATAAGGATCATCTTGGCTTTGTCACCGTGTGCGACTCCGCGCTGTCCGCTGATGTCCGTATTCCGCTTCGCCCCAAGCCCGAACGGCTATCTGCATCTCGGCCATGCGCTCTCGGCCCTGATGAACTTCGAGCTCGCACGCGCGGCGGGCGGTCGGCTGCTGTTACGGATCGAGGACATCGATACCGCGCGCTGTCGCCCCGAATACGAGAATGCGATCTATGAGGACCTCGCCTGGCTCGGCATTTCGTGGGAGCAGCCGGTGCGGCGGCAGTCGGAGCATCTCGACGAATACGCGGCAGCACTCAAGCGGCTTGCAAATGCCGGGTTGATCTATCCGAGCTTCGAGACACGCGGTGAAATTCTCCGCCTCGTGGCTGAACGCGATGCGCTGGGGCCCTGGCCGCGCGATCCCGATGGGGCGCCGCTCTATCCCGGCCTGGCCAAAAATCTGCCGGCGGAGGAGCGCGAGCGCCGCATGGCGCGCGGCCCATACGCACTGCGGCTCGACGCCGCTGCCGCCCTGCAGCGGACGAGGCCGCTTGCCTGGCGCGAGACCAGCGCTGGCAACGAAGAGATCCAGGCGCACCCCGAGCAGTGGGGAGACGTGGTGCTTGCCCGCAAGGACACGCCGACAAGCTACCATTTATCGGTCGTGGTGGATGATGCCCTGCAGGGCATCACCCACGTGGTGCGCGGGCGCGACTTGTTCGCAGCGACCGGCCTTCATCGGTTGCTGCAGGCGCTGCTCGACCTGCCGTCTCCGACCTACCATCACCACCGCCTGGTGCTCGATGCGCAGGGGCGCAAGCTCGCCAAATCGACTGGCGCGACCTCGTTGCGGCGCTTGCGCGACGGCGGCGCCAAACCGGCCGACATCCGACGCATGGTGGGGCTTGCCTGATACCGCCGCTGTGGTCCCGGCGCTCAGTTCGTGCCATTGTGGGTACCGGTGGGGACAATGGCAAAGCAGAAAACGGCCAAACGCGCGCCTGTGCGCGCTCAACGGGATAGGGCCGCGCGCCCGCGGCGGGTGCCGCAATCCGGCCGCACGCGCGCGTTCGAGCTGATGGTGGCCGGCTTCGCCCACGATGTGCGCACGCCCCTGACCGGCATTTTGGCCGGCGCCGAGTTGCTTGGCGGCGCGGAGCTTGGCGAGCGCGAGCGGCGCTGGGTGGCGGCACTCACCAGCAGTGCGAAGCACCTGGAAGCGCTGACCACGCTCGTTGTCGATGCGGTGCGGCTGTCCGGCCGCGGCCTCGTTCTGCGCCACGATGCTTTCGATCCGCGCGAGTTGGCGCGTGACGCGGGTGAAAGCCTGGCGGCGCGGGCCGAAGCCGCTGGGCTCGCCTGCCGGATCGATGTGTCCCCCGACTTGCCGAACGGTGTGATCGGCGATGCGGTGCGGCTGCGGGCGGCACTTGAGAATCTGATCGAGAACGGCGTGAAGTTCACCAAACAGGGTGAGGTCTCGCTCGGCGTGACCAGTCAAGCTCTCTCGCGCGGTCGCGTGCGGCTGTCCTTTGCGGTCAGCGACAGCGGCATCGGCATGAGCCGTGCCGAGATGCAGGGTCTGTTCCGGCCATTCACGCAGGCGAGCGAGCAGGTCGCGCAACGATTTGGTGGGGCCGGTTTGGGATTGGCGCTGGTCAAACGACTCGCGAACGCGATGGACGGGGACCTTAAGGTCGCGAGCCGGCGCGGCCATGGCAGCACCTTCACGCTGAGCGTCGTGGTGCCGAAAGAGTCAGCCTGAGGCGACGCTTTCCTTCTCGGCGGCGGTCTCCACGACGCGCAGCAGGTCCGTCATGATCCGGTTGAGCTCGAAGTCCTTCGGCGTGTAGACCGCGGCGACGCCTGCTTCCTTCAGTATTTCGGCATCGTCCGGCGGAATGATCCCACCCACCACGACCGGCACCTCATCGAGGCCGGCGTCATGCATGCGCGCCACCACGTCCTTCACCAGCGGCACGTGACTGCCCGAAAGGATCGACAAACCGACCACGTGCACGCCTTCATTGCGCGCGGTCTCGACGATCTCGGCCGGGGTCAGTCGGATGCCCTCGTAGACCACGTCCATGCCGGCGTCGCGGGCGCGCACCGCGATCTGCTCGGCGCCGTTGGAATGGCCGTCCAGACCCGGCTTGCCGACCAGGAATTTGACGCGGCGTCCAAGCTTCTTGGAGACCCGGTCGACATCGGCGCGCAGGCCGTCTAGCCCTTCGACGGCATTGCGGGCAGCCCGCCCGACACCGGTCGGCGCGCGGTACTGCCCAAACGCCTCGCGCAAGGCCGTACCCCACTCGCCCGTAGTCACTCCCGCCTTCGCGGCCGCGATCGAGGGTGGCATGATGTTGCGCCCGTCGCGCGCAGCCGCGCGCAAGTCGCGCAACGCCGCCGCAACCGCGGCCGGATCACGCGCTGCGCGCCAAGTGTTGAGCCGCTCGATCTGATGCGCCTCCACTTCGTGCGGGACCGTCAGGATCGCATCGTCACCTGTCGCCAAGGGCGATGGCTCGGCCTCGGTGAAACGGTTCACGCCGACCACGATGTGGTCGCCGCGTTCGATTGCCTCCAGGCGTGCGGTGTTTGATTGCACGAGCTGCGCCTTCATGTAGCCCATCTCGACCGCCGCGATCGCGCCACCGAGCTTCTCGATCTGCTCCAACTCTTCCTTGGCTTCAGCCTTGAGCGCCGCGACTTTCCTGGCGATCTCGCTCGAGCCATCGAAGATGTCGCCGTACTCCAACAAATCGGTTTCGTAGGCGAGGATCTGCTGCATGCGCAGCGACCATTGCTGATCGAACGGACGCGGCAGTCCGAGTGCCTCATTCCAGGCCGGCAGTTGCACGGCGCGCGCCCGGGCCGATTTGGAGAGCGTGACCGCCAGCATCTCCAGCAGGATGCGATAGACGTTGTTCTCGGGTTGTTGCTCGGTGAGCCCGAGCGAATTCACCTGCACGCCGTAGCGAAACAGCCGCTGTTTGGGATCGTTGACGCCGTAGCGTTTCGCGGTGATCTCGTCCCACAGCTCGGCGAAGGCGCGCATCTTGCAGAGCTCGGTGACGAAACGGAGCCCGGCATTGACGAAGAAAGAGATGCGGCCGACCACGTCACCGAAGTCTTTCACGGCATCAGCGGCTTTCACGGTGTCGAGCACCGCAATGGCGGTCGCCAACGCGTAGGCCAATTCCTGAACCGGCGTCGCGCCCGCTTCCTGCAAGTGATAGGAGCAGACATTCATCGGATTCCATTTCGGCATCTCGCGGGTCGTGAACAGGATCACGTCCTTGGTGAGCCGCATGGAAGGCGCCGGCGGAAACACGTAGGTGCCGCGCGAGAGATATTCCTTGATGATGTCGTTCTGGGTCGTGCCTTGCAGCTTGCCGCGCGCCACGCCTTGTTCGTCCGCCACCGCGATGTAGAGCGCCAGCAGCCAGGCCGCCGTCGCGTTGATCGTCATCGAGGTGTTCATCTCGTCGAGCGGGATCTGATCGAACAAGGCCCGCATGTCGCCGAGGTGGGAGACGGGTACGCCCACTTTGCCGACCTCGCCTTTGGCGAGCGGGTGATCGCTGTCATAACCCGTCTGGGTCGGCAGATCGAAGGCGACCGACAGACCGGTCTGGCCCTTGGACAGGTTGCGCCGATAGAGCGCGTTCGATTCGACCGCCGTGGAGTGACCCGCATAGGTGCGGAAAATCCAGGGCCTGTCGCGTTTGATGGAGGTCTCGCTGGCAGTCGTCATGGTCTCGGTTCCGCCCGGCAATAGTGATTGTGCACTGCGGGAACCCGACTGGCAAACAAATCCGACGAAAGGTGAGTTCCGGGAGCGCCCAGTCTGTTGCGCCGCACAATCTCTTGGGGCAAACTAACGGTTCGGGTCGGGCATACGAGGTCAACCAATGTCGGTTGCGCAAGTCCTGCCGTCTGCTGCCACTTCGGCAAAAGACCTCTATGAAATCGGAGAAATCCCACCGCTGGGACATGTGCCGGCGAGCATGTACGCCTGGGTGATCCGCAGGGAACGTCACGGTCCGCCCGAGACCTCGATGCTGGTCGAGGTCGTGCCCACGTGGCCGATCGGCGAGGATGACGTGCTGGTTTACGTCATGGCCGGCGGCGTCAACTACAACGGCGTTTGGGCGGGGCTTGGCCAGCCGATCTCTCCGTTCGATGTCCACAAGAATTCGATCCACATTGCCGGCTCTGATGCCTCCGGGATTGTCTGGCAGGTCGGCGCCAAGGTGCGGCGCTGGAAGGTCGGCGATGAAGTCATCGTCCACTGCAATCAGGACGACGGCGATGACGAGGAGTGCAACGGCGGCGATCCGCTGCTGTCGCCCTCGCAACGGATCTGGGGCTACGAGACGCCGGACGGCTCGTTCGCGCAATTCTGCCGCGTGCAGTCGCGCCAACTCATGAGCAAGCCCAAGCATCTCAGCTGGGAAGAGGCCGCGAGCTATACGCTGACCTTGGCGACGGCCTACCGCATGCTGTTCGGCCACGCTCCCCATACGGTGAAGCCGGGCGATAACGTGTTGGTCTGGGGCGCATCCGGCGGGCTTGGGGTGTTCGGGGTGCAGCTCTGCGCAGCATCGGGTGCTAATGCGATCGGCATCATCTCCGACGAGACGAAGCGCGACTATGTGCTCGGTCTCGGGGCCAAGGGGGTGATCAATCGCAAGGACTTCAAGTGCTGGGGCCAGATGCCGAAGGTGAACTCGCCCGAGTACAATGAGTGGCTCAAGGAAGCGCGCAAGTTCGGCAAGGCGATCTGGGACGTCACCAGCAAGCACGACGTTGACATCGTGTTCGAACATCCCGGCGAGCAGACCTTTCCGGTTTCCTGCCTGGTCGTGAAGCGCGGCGGCATGGTTGTGTTCTGTGCCGGCACCACGGGCTACAATCTCACGTTTGACGCGCGCTATGTTTGGATGCGGCAGAAGCGCATCCAGGGGTCGCATTTCGCGCATCTCAAACAAGCGTCGGCCGCCAATCAGTTCGTGCTCGACCGCCGTATCGATCCGTGCATGAGCGAGGTGCTGCCGTGGAATCAGATTCCGCACGCGCATGAGATGATGTGGAAGAACCAGCACAAGCCGGGCAACATGGCCGTGTTGGTCAACGCGCCGCGTCCGGGCTTGCGCAATTTCGAAGACACGCTGGAAGCGGTCGGCGGCGCCTGACCTTCACTTCACGCGCCTGCGGATCCGGCGCAGTTCCGCGATTACGTTATTGAGCTCGCCGCCATAGACGAAGATCAGCGCCGTGAAATAGAGAAACACCAGCGCAATCATCGCCGAGGAAAGACCCGAGTAGTAGGTCACGTAGGTCTGCGCGAACTGCGCCAGGTAGCGGCCGAAGGTGATGCCGCAGATGAGCCACATCAGCAGCGTGGCCATGATGCCGGGCAGAATCGCACTGAGTGGGCGCCGGCCGGCCGGCAGCCAAGCGTGCACCAGCATCAGGGCGATCACCAAGACGAGGGTGGCTATGGCGTAGCGCGCGATCGTGATCCAGCCCTCAAGTGGCGCCAACCAGGGTGCGTACTCGACGGCTGTGGCGAAGATAAGCGGGCCGAGCACGATCAGGAACCCGAGAGTCAGCAGCGAGGCGAGCGTGACCAGCACGTACGCAATGGCTTCGACCCGCAGGATGATCCAGTTGCGCCGCTCCTTTGCCCCATAGGCGCGGTTGAGACCGATGCGCAGGCTCTCGACTCCGCTTGAAGCGAAGTAGACGCAGAGCACCACATTGATCGTGAGCATGCCGGGCCGGTTGGTGGTCAACACCGCGTGGACCTCTTCGCCAATCCGGTCCGCGACCTCCTCGGGCCACGTCTGGAACATCAGATCGACGGCGTCATCAGCGATCTCTCCCAGGCCGAAGTAGCGTGCGAGTGTCCCAAGGACGATGAGGAACGGAAACAGCGCCATCAAGGTGGAGAGCGCGATGTGGCTCGCGATCGCCCAGCCGTCATCCGCATTGAAGCGCCGGAACGCCGCGAGCGCGACGCGGTAGCTGGTCACGAAAATCCGCACGTCGGTTTCCCATCCCTCAAGTTCGTCGTATGGCCTCTTGTGCGCTGCAATACAACAGCGCAACATGGAGTGCCGGCATATCCGACGAGGTCGTGATGCATTCTACTCATCCGGATCGTGGACGTCTGATCTCGCTCGCCAGTGACGCCACCGGCGCGCTCGAAGCTTTGCTCGCCGACGCTGCCCGCAAGGTGCGCGCCCGGGTCGAGCTTGACGGCCGTATCGCGGGCAAGCGCTTCGACGCGGAGCAGCGTGCCGCGCACGGGCTCGCGTGGCTTGCAACCTACGTCGAGGCGGTGCGTCAACTCGCGGCGTATGCGGCGCGGATGACCGAGGCAGGCCGTTTTGGCGATCTCGAGGAGCTCATCGTCCGCATCGGGCTCGGCGAGTACATCGCCCAGGTCGCTGGCGGAATTCCGATGAGCCAGGGCGAGATTCTGCGGCTGTCCGATCTCGGCCTGATGACCGGCGAGATCGCGGCGCGCTGGTCGCCAGCGCTCGACTTGCTGATCGCGTCCGGCAACACGGTCGAGAACCGTGCGCGCTTGGTCGAGCTGATGACCAGGCAACCGGCGGTCACGATCGGCGACTGCGGTCTCGATGAGACGCTGGATGCCATCCGCGAAGAGATGCGCAAGTTCGCCGACAGCGAGGTCGTTCCGCACGCTCAGAGCTGGCATCGCACCAACAGTTACATTCCCTACGAGACCCTCGCCCAGATGGCTGAGCTCGGCGTGTTCAGCCTGACTTTGCCGGAAGAGTTCGGCGGCATGGGGCTTGGCAAGGAATCCATGTGCGTCGTCTCGGAAGAGCTGTCGCGCGGTTATATCGGTGTCGGCTCGCTGGGAACGCGCTCGGAGATCGCCGCCGAGCTCATTCTCAATTCCGGCACCGACGAGCAGAAACAGCAATGGCTGCCGAAAATTGCGTCGGGCGAAATTCTTCCCACCGCGGTTTTTACCGAACCCAATACCGGGTCCGATCTCGCCTCGTTGCGAACTCGCGCGGCACGTGAAGGCGACAAATACATCGTGCACGGCAACAAGACCTGGATCACGCATCCGGTGCGCGCCGATCTGATGACGCTGCTGGTGCGGACCAACCCGAAGGAACCTGGCCACCGTGGGCTCTCCATGTTGCTCGCAGAGAAACCACGCGGAACCGATCAGGATCCATTTCCCGCGCCGGGAATGTCCGGCACCGAAATCGAGGTGCTCGGCTATCGCGGCATGAAGGAATACGAGATCGCATTCGACGGGTTCGAGGTGAAAGCCGAGAATCTGCTCGGTGGAACCGAAGGCCTCGGCTTCAAGCAGCTGATGCAGACCTTCGAAGCGGCGCGCATTCAGACCGCCGCGCGTGCCATCGGCGTCGCGCAGGCCGCCATGGAAGAGGCGCTCAAATACGCCGACAGCCGCGTGCAGTTCGGTGAAAAGATCATCGGCTTTCCGCGCGTCGCCGATAAGATCGCCCTGATGGCGGTGGAGATCATGATCGCCCGCCAGATCACCTATTACGCCGCGCGTGCGAAGGACGAGGGCCGCCGCTGCGATCTCGAAGCCGGCATGGCGAAGCTGCTCGCCGCTCGTGTCGCGTGGGCCAGCGCCGACAACGCGGTGCAGATCCACGGTGGCAACGGCTTCGCGCTCGAATATCCGATCTCGCGCATCCTGTGCGACGCCCGCATCCTCAACATTTTCGAGGGTGCGGCGGAGATCCAGGCACAGGTGATTGCCCGCCGTTTGTTGGACGGAAGCAATTAAACTGGCTGTGACTCCCTGAACCTCATCCTGAGAGCCTGGTCCCGCAGGGACCAGGCGTCTCGAAGGATGGCCAAGAACACCGGCCTCGCCCGGGCCGTCCTTCGAGACGCGTGACCTTCGGTCACGCTCCTCAGGACGAGGTCAGAAATGATTCAAGCTCAGCGTTTTTTCAACAAACCGAAGCCGTCGAGCGTGTCCATGATCGCGGTCTCGAACGGGGTGTGCGGAATGGCGCCGATCGCTGCCTCGAGTTTGCGGCCATCGATCCGGTGTGGCACCTGCCAGAGATAAGCCATTTCGGCGAGCTCGCGAAAGGTCGGGACCACCAAGCCCAGCATGCGCAGAAACGGCCATGGCATGCCGCTAACCTTGAGCCGACGATGCAGCGCCTGCTCGATCGCGCGTGTCATCTCGGCACCCGTGACCGCATGGCCGGGAAACCCGAACGTCTCGAACTCACCGAACTGCGCGCGCGCTTCCACCAGGCGCACCAATGTGGCAGCGAGATCGGGCAGGTAGGCCCATGCATGAACGACGTTGAGCGGCCCCGGATAGGTGAGGCGGCCTTGCTCCACGTAGCGGATGATCACCCGGTCAAACCAGCTGCCGGCGCCCTCTTCGCCGGCGCCGTAAAAATCGCCTGCGCGCAACACGATGCAGCGGATGCCTGCGTCGCGCAGCCGATCCTCGAGCGCGACCCGCAACGCACCCTTGCCCGAGGCCGGATGCATCGGCGTCGTCTCGTCGATCACCGGCGGCATGTCCGTGCCGTAGTTGTAGACGTTGCCGGGCAACACGAGCGTTGCGCCCGAGGCCCGTGCCGCGGCGATCGCCGCTTCCGCCAACTGCGGTACCAGGGTCGGCCACTCGGTATACGGCGGATTGAGCGCGTGCAGGATCACGTCCATGCCCTGCGCGGCTTCGGCGACCGACTCCGTGTCGCGCGCGTCGACCTCGACCACCTGTGTACCGGAGGCGACCCGCTCCGCCGAAGTGCCACGCACGAGCGAAGCCACCTCCCAACCAGCGTCGCGAAATGCCTCGGCCGCCGTGCGGCCGATGCGGCCCGCCGCACCGAGTACCAGGATGCGTTTGGATACAGTCATCATGCCGGGCCTTGTAGCGAGTGCCGGTCGGCGGTGCTACAACGCGCCGATGGCCTCAGTTTTCTCGACAATTATTGTGCCGATTGCGATCGGCGTCGTCGCAATCGTGCTGTTGCTCGGTCTCATCAACATGATGCGCGGCGGCTCGCCCCACCTGTCGCAGAAGCTGATGCGCCTGCGCGTGTTGCTGCAAGCCGTCGCAATCGGCATCATCATGTTGACGATCTGGCTGATGGGACGCTGAGATGGTGGTCCTCAATCGCATCTACACGCGCACCGGCGACGACGGCACGACCTCGCTCGGCAACAACGAGCGGCGCAAGAAATATGACCTGCGCGTTGACGCCTACGGGACGCTCGACGAGGTCAATGCGGTGATCGGTCTCGTACGGCTTCACACAGCTGATGATCCAGCGCTCGACCCCGCGCTCGCACGCATTCAGAACGATCTGTTCGACGTCGAAGCTGATCTGTGTCTGTCCGAGAAGGGACCCGGCGGCGCGCGCCTGACCGTGACCGATACGCAGGTCGCTTGGCTCGAGCAGGAGATTGATCGCCTCAACGCCGATCTCGCGCCGCTGCGCTCCTTCATCCTGCCTGGTGGAACGCCGGCGGCCGCCTACATGCACCTCGCCCGAACCGTGTGCCGGCGGGCGGAGCGCATCATGGTTGAATTGGCCGATCAGCCGGGTGAGCACGTGTCGGCGCCATCGCTGAAATACATCAACCGGCTCTCGGATTTCCTGTTCGTGGCGGGCCGCTTCGCCAACCAGAAGGGAGCGACCGACGTGCTCTGGGTTCCCGGGCAGAATCGGTGACCTGCAGGCAAATGCCATGCTGCGCCGCAATACGTTGACACATGCTTAGGGCCGCCAGTAGGTTGCCCCGACATACCATCCTGGCGCCCGCAAGCGAGCGCCCCACTCAGGTCAGGGCTCAATGAAAATCCTGGTCCCGGTCAAACGGGTGGTCGATTACAACGTGAAAATCCGGGTGAAGCCGGATGGCAGCGGGGTCGACCTGGCCAATGTAAAAATGTCGATGAACCCGTTCGACGAGATCGCGGTCGAGGAGGCGATCCGCCTCAAGGAGGCCGGCAAGGCGACGGAAATCGTGGCCGTCTCGATCGGCCCACAGCAGGCCTCGGAAACCATCCGCACGGCCCTGGCCATGGGGGCTGATCGCGGCATCCTGGTCAAGACCGACACGACGGTCGAGCCGCTCGCGGTCGCCAAGATCCTCAAGGCGCTGGTCGAAGCCGAAAAGCCCGGTTTGGTGATCCTCGGCAAGCAGGCGATCGACGATGACAGTAATCAGACCGGCCAGATGCTGGCCGCGCTGCTCGGATGGCCGCAGGGGACGTTTGCCTCCAAGCTGGCAATCGACGGCGACGCCATTCTGGTGACGCGCGAGGTCGACGGCGGACTGCAGACCGTCAAACTCAAGAGCCCGGCGATCGTCACCACCGACCTGCGGCTCAACGAGCCGCGCTATGCCTCGCTGCCCAACATCATGAAAGCCAAGAAGAAGCCAATCGACGAAAAGGCGCCCGCCGATATCGGTGTGGACATCAGCCCGCGACTCGACGTGCTCAAGACCGTTGATCCGCCGGGGCGCAAGGCCGGCGTCAAGGTCGGCTCGGTGGCGGAACTCGTCGCCAAGCTCAAGAACGAGGCCGGCATCCTATGACGACCCTGTTGATTGCCGAACACGACAACAAAAGCCTGAAGGATGCGACCGCGAAGGCGCTGACCGCCGCGACTGCGCTCGGTGGCGATGTCCACCTTCTGGTCGCCGGCAAGGATTGCGGGGCGGTCGCGCAAGCGGCGGCTAAGCTCAAGGGTGTGGCTAAGGTGCTGGTCGCCGACGCGCCGGCCTACGAGCACATGCTCGCAGAACCGCTCGCGGCCCTGATCGTATCGGTGGCGCCGCAGTATGAGGCGATCGTTTCGCCGGCCACAACGACCGGCAAGAATTTCATGCCCCGCGTCGCCGCTTTGCTCGACGTGATGCAGATCTCCGACATCGTCAAGGTAATCGCCCCCGACACGTTCGAGCGGCTGATCTACGCCGGCAATGCCGTGCAGACAGTGAAATCCAAGGACGCCAAGAAGGTCATCACCGTGCGCACCTCGACCTTCCAGGCGACCCCGGAAGAGGGCGCTGCACCGGTTGAGACCATCGGCGCCGCGGCGGATCCGGCCCTATCGTCGTTTGTCGGCGAGGAACTGTCCAAGTCCGAGCGTCCGGAACTGACCTCCGCCCGGATCATCATCTCAGGTGGCCGCGCCATGCAGTCGCGCGAAAACTTCACGAAATACATCGAGCCGGTGGCCGACAAGCTCGGCGCCGCGGTCGGTGCCTCGCGCGCCGCGGTCGACGCCGGCTATGCGCCGAACGACTGGCAGGTCGGCCAGACCGGCAAAGTTGTCGCACCCGAACTTTACATCGCGGTCGGAATTTCAGGTGCCATTCAGCATTTGGCCGGTATGAAGGATTCCAAGGTGATCGTCGCCATCAACAAGGACGAAGAGGCGCCGATCTTCCAGGTTGCCGACTACGGGCTCGTGGCGGATCTCTACAAAGCCTTGCCGGAACTGACGGAAGAACTGGCCAAGGCGAAGGGTTGACGTTAGCAAGCTACCGCTGGCCCGCGCGTTAAGCTAATAGCAAGGGTCGGCTCAGAAAGTCGCAGGCATCGGACAATTATGCCGAAAGATATTCGTAGAGTTGGGATCATCGGCGCCGGACAGATGGGGTCCGGAATTGCCCACGTGTGTGCACTCGCCGGGCTCGACGTGACGCTGAATGACGTCGCCGAGGACAAGATCAAGGCCGGTCTTGCCACCATCAATGGCAATCTGGCGCGCCAAGTGAGCCGGCAGCGCATTACAGAGGAACAGCGTCAGAGTACGCTGAAGAAAATCACGCCGGGGTTGAGTTTCGATCACTTCGCGGATTGCGACATCGTGATCGAGGCGGTGACCGAGAACGAGGAGGTCAAGCGCAAGACCTTCATCCAGCTCTGCCCCTCCCTCAAACCTGATACGATCATCGGCTCCAACACCTCCTCGATCTCCATCACCCGGCTGGCCGCCGCGACCGACCGGCCGGAGCGGTTCATCGGCATTCATTTCATGAATCCGGTGCCGGTGATGGAGCTGGTGGAGCTCATCCGCGGCATTGCCACCGAGGACTCCACGTTCGAGGCCACCAAGTCGTTCGTCGGCAAGCTCGGCAAGACCGTCGCGGTCGCCGAGGATTTTCCGGCCTTCATCGTCAATCGCATTCTGCTGCCGATGATCAACGAGGCGATCTACACGCTCTATGAAGGGGTCGGTACGGTCGAGGGTATCGACGTGGCGATGCGGCTCGGCGCACACCATCCGATGGGTCCGCTCGAGCTCGCCGATTTCATCGGCCTCGATACCTGTCTGTCGGTGATGCAGGTGCTGCACGAGGGGTTGGCGGACTCGAAGTACCGCCCATGCCCATTGCTGGTGAAATATGTCGAGGCTGGCTGGCTTGGCCGCAAAACCCAGCGCGGATTTTATGATTACCGGGGCGAGAAGCCCGTCCCGACGCGGTAAATCAGCTCCGCAGCGCCTGTTCCACGAGCTTCAGCGCGTCGTCGCTACCCCACTCCGCAGGTCCTGCAAGCGTCGCGATCTCGCATCCATTCGGATCAATCAGCAAGGTGGTCGGCATCCCGAACGCTTTGCCGATCAACTTCAAATCCTGAAACACTTTGGCGCTTGGGTCCGCATAGTAGGCGAGGTGGTCGACCCCGACGTCGTGCAGCCAGGCCTGGGGCTTCTTCGGGTCCCGCGTGTCGATATTCACCGCCACGACCTCGAAGTTCTTGCCGCCGAGCTTCTCTTCGAGAGCCTGGAGGGCGGGCATCTCGCGGCGACAGGGCACGCACCAGGTGGCCCACAGGTTGAGCAGCACCGTGCGGCCATGCCAGTCGGCCAGCGATTTTGCTGCGCCGGTCGCGTCGGTAAAGGTCAGCTGCGGCATCGCGCGCGCTTCACTTGCGACCTGCATGGCAGCGACTTCGCCATGCGCCAGCGGGGCAATGGCGCGGGCCTTGGCCAAGGCTGAGCCGCAGGCTGCATCGGCCGGATTGCGCATGGAGCTGACAATCCCGTATACCGCCGCCAGTACCGCAACTGCTGCCACTGCAATTACAACGGGCCGCACGAACCGCCGGCGGGATGGCGTCGTGGGCGGGGGCGATGTCGTCTCAGTCGTCATCGGATCAGGAATTCGTCATATGTTGTTGGGCTCACGATGAGCAACAAAATGTGGGGCGGACGGTTTGGCGCAAGTCCGGACGCCGTCATGGCCGACATCAATATCTCGATCGACGTCGACCGCAAGCTCTACCGCCAGGACATTGCCGCCAGCAAGGCGCATGCAGCCATGCTGGCGAAACAGGGCATCATTTCGCCGCAAGATGCAAAGCAGATCAATCACGGTCTAGACACGATCCTGTCAGAGATCGAAAGCGGCAAATTTCGCTTCAAGCGCGCGCTCGAAGACATCCACATGAACGTCGAGGCGCGGCTCGCCGAACTGATTGGACCGGCCGCCGGCCGACTGCACACCGCGCGTTCGCGTAACGACCAGGTGGCGACCGATTTTCGGCTTTGGATACGCGACACGATCGACGAAATCGACGTCCAACTTGCGACCTATCAGCGCGCGCTGGCCGAGAAAGCGCTCGCCAACGCCGCCACCATCATGCCCGGCTTTACCCATCTGCAGACCGCGCAGCCGGTGACCTTCGGGCATCATCTCCTCGCCTATGTGGAAATGGGGGCACGGGACCGCGGGCGGTTCGCGGACGCACGCCGCAGGCTCAATGAATCGCCGCTTGGCGCTGCGGCGCTCGCCGGCACCTCGTTTCCGATCGATCGCGCCCTGTCGGCCGAAACGCTCGGTTTTGACCGACCTTCGGCCAATTCGCTCGATGCCGTGTCCGACCGCGATTTTGTGCTGGAGACTCTCGCCGCCGCGGCGATCACGTCGCGTGCATCTGTCGCGGTTCGCCGAAGAGATCGTGCTGTGGACCTCGCCGCTGGTCGGGTTTGTCAGGCTTTCCGACAAGTTCACCACCGGCTCGTCGATCATGCCGCAGAAGCGCAACCCGGACGCGGCCGAGCTGGTGCGTGCCAAGACCGGCGGGGCGATCGGGGCGCTCAACGCGCTCCTGATCGTCATGAAGGGCCTGCCGCTCGCCTATCAGAAGGACATGCAGGAGGATAAGGACGGCCCCATGCAGGCGCTGAGCGCGCTGTCGCTCTGCCTCGCCGCCATGACCGGCATGGTCGCTGACATGCAGCCCGACGCCGAGCGCATGAAGGCTGCGGCCGGTGCGGGCTACTCCACGGCGACGGACCTCGCCGACTGGCTGGTGCGAATCCACAAGATCCCGTTCCGCGAGGCGCACCATATTACCGGACGCATTGTGGCGGCGGCCGAAAAGGCCGGTGTTTCGCTCGACCAGCTCCCGCTCGCCGACATGCAGCGCATCGAGCCGCGCATCACAAAGGATGTGTTCGGGGTGCTCAGCGTCGAGCGATCGGTCGCCAGCCGCAAGAGCTACGGCGGTACGGCACCGGCAAACGTCACGCGAGAAGCCAAAAAATGGCTGAAACGGCTTGGCAAATCGGCTTGACACTGCCTTGTTGCGGCCGCGCTACGGTGCAATTTTGTTTGGGGGATCTGCAGGACCGCCGCTGGGGCGACGCATTCCGCCTGCTATGGTGCGGTTGGGGAGATGGGGGTAATGGGGTTCGACTACCTTCCAAAGCTGCGGTTGGGGCTCGTCCTGGCGCTCGCCGCCGGGCTCGCGCTTGCGGGCTGCGGCCGCAAGGGGCCGCTTGAAGCGCCGCCTTCGGCCGCGTTGCCGGGCACGCCAGTTGCCGGTCCGCCGGCACCGCCGCCCGATCCGAGCCTGAACACGGTGCTGCCGCAAGCGGCCGCCGTACCGCCGCCGTCGCCATCGCTTGCCGCGCCGCCGAAGCAGAGCTCGACCTGGTTTGACTGGCTCCTGAATTAGCGTATCCCGGGCGCAGCGCAGACCCGGAATTACCGATGCACCACTTCACTTACCGCAACGGCGTGATGCACGCCGAGGCGGTCGATCTCGTTGAACTCGCCGCAACGGTGGGGACGCCGTTCTATTGCTATTCGACCGCCACGCTCCAGCGCCATTACCAGGTGTTCGCCGAGGCGTTTGCCGACGTGCCCGCGTTGATCTGTTACGCCATGAAGGCGAACTCCAATCAGGCAGTGGTCGCGACGCTGGCAAAGCTTGGCGCCGGCGCTGACGTCGTTTCCGGCGGTGAGCTCAAGCGCGCGCTGGCCGCCGGCATCCCGCCCGATCGGATCATGTTCTCCGGTGTCGGCAAGACCGCGTCTGAGCTCGCCGCGGCGGTGGATACTGGGATTCTATGCGTGAACGTCGAGTTGGAAGGCGAACTCGCACTGCTCTCAACGATCGCGGCCGGCAAGGGTCGGGTGGTTGATATTTCGGTGCGGGTCAATCCGGATGTGGATCCCAAGACGCACGCGAAGATCGCGACCGGCAAGGCCGAGAACAAGTTCGGCATTCCCATCAGCCAGGCGCGCGAGGTCTATGCGCGCGCCGCCAAACTACCCGGATTGCGCGTGGCCGGCGTCGACATGCACATCGGCAGTCAGATCACCGAGCTTGCGCCCTTCGACGATGCGTTTGCGCTCCTATCCGATTTCGTGCGCGTACTGCGTGGCGACGGCCACGTCATCGCCCATGTCGATCTCGGGGGCGGATTAGGCATTCCGTACCGCGACGACAACGAACCGCCCCCGCGGCCTGAGGCTTATGCGGCCGTGGTCAAACGCGCCACCCGCGATCTCGATTGCAAGCTGATCTTCGAGCCTGGGCGGCTGATCGTCGGCAATGCCGGCATCCTGGTGACCCGCGTGCTCTATGTGAAGCACGGCGAGGCAAAGACGTTCGTCATCGTCGATGCGGCGATGAACGATCTGGTCCGCCCGACCCTCTACGAGGCGCACCATGACATCCGTCCGGTGGTGGAGCGCCCGGCCGCGCGTATCGTTGCTGATGTGGTTGGGCCGGTCTGCGAGTCCGGCGATTTTCTCGCGCTTGATCGCGAGATGCCCGAGCCGCGACCGGGCGATCTCGTCGCGGTCATGACCGCCGGCGCCTATGGGGCCGTGCAGGCCGGCACCTACAATACGCGGGCGCTTGTCCCCGAGGTGCTGGTAAATGACGCGGAATGGTCGCTGGTGCGGCCGCGCCTCGATGTCGATCAGTTGATCGCGCTTGATCGTCTCCCGCCCTGGCTTTGATACCGCTTGCGCATATCCCCTGATATGCCGGAACTCACGGTTCTGTGTGGGATTGTCCCTCTGGCGAGCCGCATTTCCGCCGCCCGCTAATGGCAGGTTGGCCTTCCCGTGGTATAGGTATTGCATCGCGCGATTGAGCTGCGCGAATCGGAGAAGCAGGTTTGGCCTCGCCGGCGGATACGGAACCCCAAACAGTCGTCGCCCAGGCGCTGACCCGAGCCCGCTGGACGGTGTTTTGGGAGCGGCTCTGGCCGCCCCTCGCCGCTGCGGCGACTGCGATCGGGCTTTTCCTGGCGGTTTCCTGGCTGGGGTTGTGGCTGTGGCTGCCGCCGCTCGGGCGTGCCATCGGCCTGTTCGTCTTCGCAGTGCTGACCGCGGCCGCAACGGCGCCACTCCTGTTCGTGCGCTTCCCGACCAAAGCCGAAGGTCTGCGCCGGCTGGACCAGGTGAGCGGAGTGGCGCACCGGCCGGCCACCTCGCTCGCTGATACGATCGCGACGCCGCGTGACGATCCCTGGTCGATCGCGCTCTGGCGGGCTCATGTGGAGCGCGCGCTGCGCTCCGCGCGGGCGCTGCGCGCCGGATTGCCGGCGCCGCGCCTTGCGGCGCGCGACCCGATGGCGCTGCGCGGCCTCGTTCTGATCCTGGTGGTCGCAACGTTCGTCGCCGCCGGCAGTGATCGCGGCCGCCGGGTCGCCGCGGCCTTCGACTGGCAGGGTGTGGTTGCCCCCAAGAATTTCCGGCTCGACGCCTGGGTGTCGCCGCCGGCCTACACGCTCAAGCCGCCGGTCATCCTCCCGGGCGTTCGTCCCGGCGAAACCCAGCAGGCGCTGAGCGGGCCGATCACCGTTCCGGCGGGCAGTGTCCTGATCGTGCGCGCCAGCGGCAACGTCAACATCGACGTTGCGACGACTGGCGGACTCAGTGCGACCACGGCCAACGCAGCGCCGCAGCCGCCTGCCGGCAGCGAGGAGAAGCGCTTCACCATTGGCGAGAACGGAAGTGCGCATGTGCGCGGCATCGTCGGTCGCGACATCACATGGACATTCAACGCCATTGCGGACCGGGCGCCGACGATTGAGCTCGTGAAAGATCCCGAACCGCAGGCGCGCGGGGGGTTGCAACTCACCTACAAGGTCGAGGACGACTACGGAGTCGTTGACGCTCAAGCGAAGTTTGCCTTGGCGCCGGCAAAGGACGGCACGGCCGCAGATCCGCCGCGTCCGCTGTATGGTCCCCCGGACACGGGTCTGCAGCTCGCGCAGCAACGTATGAAAAATGGCGTGAGCCAGAGCATCAAGGATTTCAGCGACCATCCGTGGGCCGGCGCGGACGTGACCATGACACTGGTCGCGCGTGACGAGGCGGGTAACGAAGGTCACAGCCAGCCCGTCGAGTTGCGGCTGCCGCAGCGGCTGTTCGTCAAGCCGGTGGCGAAGGCGCTGATCGAGTTGCGGCGCGATCTCGCGCTTGATGCCAATACCCGCGACCACGTCCTGATCGCGCTCGACGCGCTGGCCATAGCGCCGGAGCAGTTCACCCCAGAAGCCTCGGTCTATCTGGGTCTGCGCTCGCTCTACTGGAATCTCGCCCAGGCCAAGACCGACGACGACCTGCGCGACGTCGTGGGCCGTCTTTGGGCGATGGCAACCCAGATCGAGGACGGCAATGTATCCGACGCCGAGCTCGCGCTGCGGCAGGCGCAGGATGCACTGCGCCAGGCTTTGGAACGCGGCGCTAGCGATGAGGAAATCAAGAAGCTGACCGAGCAGTTGCGGGCTGCGCTCGACAAGTTCCTGCAGGCGCTTGCGCAGGAGATTCGCAAGCATCCGGAGATGGCGCGTCGCGCCGATCCGAATGGGCGCTATCTGCGCTCGCAAGACCTCAAGAACATGATTGACCGCATGGAGCAGATGGCGCGCAGCGGCTCCAAGGACGCGGCGCGGCAGCTGCTCGATCAACTGCAGCAGATGCTCGAGAACCTGCAGATGGCGCGCCCCGGGCAGGGCATGGACAACGACCAGGACGACGACGCCATGTCCATGCTCGACGACCTCGGCAAGATGCTGCGCGACCAGCAGCAGCTGCGCGACCGCACGTTCAAGCAGGGCCAGGACCAGCGCCGCCAACAGCGCGGTCAGCGCGGCCAACCGGGACAACAAGGTCAGCAAGGCCAGGGTGACCAGGGCAACCAGATGGGTGACCTGCGCCAGAACCAGCAGGCGCTGCGCGATCAGATGAAGAAGTTGCTGGAAGAGATGAAGCGGCGTGGTCTTAATCCCGGCCAGAAAGGCGATCAGGGCAGCGACCTCGATGAGCTGGGCCGCGCTGGCGACGCCATGGGCGAAGCCGAGGAAGCACTCGGCGACGGCAATTCCGACGGTGCCGTCGATGCACAGGGACGGGCGATCGAGTCGATGCGGCGCGGCGCCCAGGCTCTGGCGCAGGCCATGCAGCAGCAGGGATTCGCCTTCGGGCCCGGACCAGGCGGGCAGCCCGGTCGCGGCCAGAATCGCGCAGACGCGCAAACTGATCCACTCGGGCGCGAGATGCGACGCCCGCAGGGCAACGACATGTTCGGCGAAGGCGTAAAGGTCCCCGGCGAAATCGACGTCCAGCGCGCCCGTCGCATCCTGGAAGAACTGCGCCGCCGGCTCGCCGATCCGGCGCGCCCGCAGCTCGAACTCGATTACATCGAGCGGCTGCTGAAGGATTATTAGCGTCGTACCCGCGGAGCGCCGCTGTTCCTGTCCGCAATCTGGAACGCCTTCCGCAAACACGGTCTTTGCGCCGTTCATCGATGTCAGTTACAGGGAGCCAAGCGGAAAGCATTTGCTCGCAACGAGTATTTCGCCTGATCACCCACAGCAGACCTAACGAGCCCGGAGTGCAGGGATAGCGTTCACTCAGCTTTCAGTTCTACTTTCTTGATGCAAATCAACGCAGTTGCTTTGCAGCGTGCGCTCCTATTTCGCTTCCGCCTCATTCCGCGTTAAGTCTTTGAGCTACAGATATGCATCAGAACAAAGCATCACGGCGTGGCTGCCTGAAAGTATTTCTTGGCGCCGCTCCTGGCGTCGGGAAAACGTATGCGATGCTCCAAGAGGCCCGGGCAAAACGACAGCGCGGCATCGAAGTCGTGATCGGCTTGGTTGAAACGCACGGACGGCAAGACACGGAAGGACTGCTTCGCGACATGGAGGTAATCCCACGCAAACAGATTGAATACAAGGGTAACGTCTTCGAAGAGCTCGATGTTGATGCTGTTCTCGAACGACAACCCGCTCTTGCCGTCGTCGATGAGCTGGCGCACACGAATGTGCCGGGAAGCAGAAATCGCAAACGCTACTTGGATGTTCAAGAGCTGATCACAGCGGGCATTGACGTGTTCACTACTTTGAATGTCCAACACATCGAAGGGCTTGCTGATGCGGTCTCCAAGATCACATGGGCCGGGGTACACGAGTCCGTGCCCGACGACATACTTGATGCCGCCAATGAGGTTGAAGTCATCGATTTATCCCCCGCCGACCTGATTGAGAGGCTCAAAGAAGGAAAAGTCGCCCATTTGGGCGCGCGGGTCCCAATGGGCCGTTTCTTCTCGGAACGCAATCTCGCTGGGCTGCGCGATCTCGCGCTTCAACTAGCAAAGAAACCGCCCGTGAGGCGAATTCTCATTCCGTTCGATGGTTCACCAGCCGCAATTCGCGCGGTCCAGCATGTCGTATGCTTGGCCAGAGCGGGTCACCAAGGCACAGTCTTGCTAGTGAATGCTCAAAACTACGCAACGCACGCGTCTCACGAGAGCACTGAAGCCGCGCCGGAGCCTATGTTCGACAAGGCCTCACGTTTGCTCGAAGTGCAACATATCCCTTATCGCTGCGAACTTCTTTTCGGAAAACCATCACAGGCGATCGTCGCAGTTGTCGAGCGCGATCGGATCGATCTGGTCGTGATGGGCACCACGGGAATAGGAATGGCACGTCTTCTTCTAGGATCGGTGGCGATGGCAGTGGCTTCGCACTCCAAAGTGCCGGTAACCCTGGTTAATTAAGTGAGGCTGCATACATACGCCAATGTCCCCCTTTGACCGACCCACAACGGACCTCGAAATCTCCCCCTCGGCTTCGGCTGGCACAACGACCCTAATGTCGAACCGCCATGCCGCGTTGCGAACACGGATGGAGCATCGCGCCCCAAGGCCATGTTCAACCAAGTAGCATTGGTTTTGCGCGGATGCGCGCAGAGGTTCGGCCGCGCGAGAGCGCACCGTGAAGACCAAACATGAACCGCCGCCTCCCCATCCTGCTGCGCTCGGCAATGTACGCCCTGCGTGGCGGATTTCTGATTCGCCCGTTCGTCATCGCGATTCTGCTTGGTCTCGCCGGCGCTGGGCTGTCGGCGATCGAGGAGGCCGTGCCGGGAATTGGAGCCTGGGTCCCAGAAATTCTGTTTCCATCGCGCCAAGACCCGCAAGTCGCCCAGATCATACTGAGCGACATCGCGACGTCGATCATGACGGTAGTGTCAATCGTATTTGCCATCGTGCTGATGACGCTGACGCTTGCCTCGACGCAATTCTCCCCGCGCATATTGCTGAGCTTCGTGCGCGACCAGACCACGCAGTGGACCCTTGGCGTGTTCCTCGGTACGTTCGCGTATTGTCTAGCCGCGTTACCGGCCGCGCGATCGGTGCCAACGGTTTTCACGCCGGTTGTCACCGTGACCGGTGCGATGCTGTTGGCGCTGGTCTGCGTTGGATGGTTGATCTATTTCATTCATCACATCTCCCAATCGATCAGCGTAAACCATATCGTTGATCGCGTCGCGCGTGAGACGGAATTGGTTATCGACGAGTTCATGCCGCGGCGGCGATCACCGATCGATCTGCTTGAGCCGGCCCCTGACGACACGGTCGATCATGACGTGCCAGTGCTCAGCCGGCAGTCCGGATATATCCGCCTCATCGACGTCGACTATCTGGTCTCTCTCGCGCACTCATTGGGCGTTCGCGTCAGGGTCGAACGGCGCGTCGGCCATTTCATCCCCGAGGGGTTTCCGATACTGCGGGTCAGCAAAAGCGAGCGCCTGACGCCGGAGCGCGCCGCGTCCTTGCTTGCGGCACTTGATATCGGCCCGACGCGGACGATGCAGCAAGACGTTGAGTTTGGCGTGATTCAGATTGTTGACATTGCGTTGCGAGCGTTGTCGCCCGCCGTCAATGATCCAAGCACGGCGATCAGCTGCGTCGACCAGCTCAGCCGCATTCTGATTCAATGGCTCGGGCGTGTTCCACCACGCACGTATCTCTACAGTCCACCCCACGTCCTGCGTGTTGTGCTGCCTTGGATCAGCTTCGAAGGTCTGCTCGACACCGCCTTCGAGCAGATTCGGCATTACTCGTGCGCAGACGCCGCGGTGAGTCTCAGACTACTGCGAGCATTCGGCGATATTCTCAATACGGTCGACGCTGCGCAACCGCGTGCGGTGCTATTGCAAAGGGCGCGCAACGTCGTCGCCGGCTGTACCGAGCACCTCTCTCAGGACGATCTCGCAAGGTTGCGTCGGCGGTTCAAGGAGATCGAGGCCAAGGAGACGCAGCAGGAAGGCGCGCGGACTTGAATCGATTGGAGCAAGGCCGACCTTTGGCAGGTTCAGACCTGGGACTGAGCGGCAGACGTCTGCGCCAAAGGCCTTGCCAGCACCTTACTGATACGGGCCCCATCCATATCTACGACCTCGAAGCACCAGCCCGCGTATGACAGTTCCTCGCCGACATGCGGGACATGGTCGAGCTTGGACAATATCAGTCCGGCCACCGTGACAACATCCTTTTGCCAATTCCCGTCCAATCCGAGCAGCTCGGCAGCATCATCGATCGCGGTTGCCGCGTCGATCACGAGCGCGCCATCCTCGCGTCGCGTCACCTTCTTTTCGGGCTTGGTGTCGATGTCCGGGAGCCGCCCGGCCACGGCTTCCAACAGGTCGGTGCGTGTCACAATCCCTTGCAGCGTACCATATTCATCCACCACGACGGCAGTATTGACGGGCGTCTTGCGGAAGAGATCGAGCGTGCGCAGGATCGAGGTGCGCTCGGGCACGATCAGCGGCGGCTGCAAGCTTGGCATCACATCGAGCGACGACCCGTCGAGGGCCTGATTCAAGAGATCTTGCTTTCGGACGACGCCTACGACCTTGTCGATCGTTCCTCGACACACGATGAGCTGAGGATACGGACATCCGCGGATCGTGCTCACGATCACATCCTGCGGCCCGTCGGCATCGATCCAGGCCACGTCGGGTCGAGGCGTCATGATGGTGCGGACCGACCGGTCGGTGAGGTCCAGCACGTCCTCGATCATTTCGCGCTCGGCGGCATGAATGAGGCCGGCTTTCTCGCCTTCGAGAATCACGCCGATGATATCTTCATCAGTGACGTGGCGTTCGAACCCGGGCCGCAGGCCAAAGAGATTCAAGATCCATGTGCTCGAGACGTTGAGCAGCCACACCAGGGGCGCCGAGATCCGCAGGAAGATGACGATAGGCCGCGATACCTTGACAGCAATGCCTTCGGGGTTCTTCAGCGCGATCTGTTTGGGTGCGAGCTCGCCGGCCACCAGCGACAGATACGTCACTCCAACGACAACCATCGCCACCGCAACCGGCTTGCTGAATGCGGCGATTGACGGGAAGCGATCGAGCCACACGTCCACCCGGTCCGCGAGCGTAAGACCACTGAAAGCTCCCGCCATAATTCCGGTCGAGGTAATGCCGACCTGCAGGGCCGCCAGCAATTGCCCGGGTTCGTCGGCGAGCCTCAATGCGGCACGCGCCCCGGCGTATCCATTGGCCGCGAGGTGCTCCAGACGCGTGCGCCGAGAGGTGATGATGGCAATTTCCGACATCGCGAAAAAGCCGTTCAGGAGAATAAGCAGAACCACAACGATGAGTTCAAGGGCCATGACGAGTCATCGGGGAGGTGACGTGTCGCGCAAGCGATGCGACCCCACGGTTGAATTAGTTGGTTCGCGTTGAGAAGACCTGAGCATTGATGACGTCTTGCAGCGAGCGTTCGTTGCGCCGCAAGCCTGGTCGAGCGCGAGATTGAGCGCCAGCACGTTCACGCGCGGCTCGCCGAAAATTCCGAACGTGCGTCCGGTGACATGCGTCTCAATCAGGGAAAGGATCTCGTCGGCAGCCAGGCCACGTGCCCGCGCAATCCGGGGGACCTGAAGTGCGGCGTTGGCCGGGCTTATGTCCGGATCGAGCCCGGAAGCCGACGTTGTCAGCATGTCGGACGGCAGATGCTGGCCCAGCAATTCGGGCTCGGCAGCTTCCAGAGCTTTTCGATCCTGCAGCAAGCGATCGAGCAAGCGCCTTGCTGGTTGGCCCGAGGTTCGAACCCCCGGAATTTGCCGCATTGTACGGCGCGCTGACGGTCTTGCCGGGATCGTTTGCATCCGTGTCGGTGGTCGCGGATGGACGACCGTGGAACCATTGCGGACCATCCCATTGCTGACCGATCAGCCGCGACCCGATGACGGTTCCCGCATCGTTGCGTTGCAGGCTGCCGTTCGCCGCAAACGGCAAGACCAGTTGCCCGATGGCCGTTAGCGCCAGCGGATATAGCAGACCGCACAACACGAACAGCACGAGCGAGATGCGCGAAGCTGCGAGCAATGCCTTCATGGAGCCCTCACAACCAGCCCGAGATAATGAGATCGATCAATTTGATGCCAATGAAGGGCGCGACCAGCCCGCCGGCGCCATAGATGAGGAGATTGCGACGAAACGTGTCCTCAGCGCTCTTGGCCCTGAAGCGCACACCGCGAAGTGCCAGAGGCACGAGAGCAGGAATGATCAGTGCGTTGAAAATCAAGGCCGAGAGGATCGAGCTCTCGGGTGTCGCCAGCCCCATAATATTTAACGCGACGAAGCCCGGCAACGCCGCGCTGAACATTCCGGGGAGGATCGCAAAATACTTGGAAACGTCGTTGGCGATGGAAAATGTCGTCAATGCCCCCCGCGTGATCAGCATCTGCTTGCCGATCTTGACCACCTCGAGCAGTTTGGTTGGATCCGAGTCGAGATCGATCAGGTTTGCAGCCTCCTTCGCGGCCGCAGTGCCGGAATGCATCGCAAGCCCGACATCGGCTTGCGCCAACGCCGGGGCGTCGTTGGTACCGTCGCCGGTCATGGCGACGAGGCGCCCTTCTGCCTGTTCGGCGCGAATGAGGTCGAGCTTGTCTTCCGGTTTCGCTTCCGCCACGAAGGCATCTACTCCTGCCTGCTCGGCTATGGCGCGGGCCGTCACCGGGTTATCGCCGGTGACCATGACCGTGCGAATTCCCATCGTGCGCAGTTGCGCGGCGCGTTCGCTGATTCCTGGCTTGAGGACATCGGACAATTCGATCACCCCCAGGATTTCGCCATCCGTCGACACGACCAGCGGAGTGGCCCCTTCCTTGGCGACGGCGGCCACCGCACCGGCAAGCTCCGGCGGCGGTTGGGTGCCGAAGCGTTCGCGTGCCTGCAGCGAAATCGCCGCAGTGGCGCCTTTGCGGATTATCCGACCGTCCGGGAGATCGACGCCGCTCATTTGCGATTCCGCGGAAAAATCGAGACCGCGCGCGCCTTGGGGCAACGGCTCGGCCGTGGCGCCTTGTCGTTTTGCGAAATCGATCACCGACCGTCCCTCCGGCGTGGTGTCGAAATGCGAGGCGAGCAACGCCGCCTGCGCAAGCCGCTGCTCCGAACATCCGGGCAGCGGGAGGAACTTGCTCGCTTGCCTGTTTCCGACCGTGATGGTGCCGGTCTTGTCGAGCAGGAGGGTGTGGACGTCGCCGGCCGCCTCGACTGCCTTGCCGGAGAGTGCGAGCACATTGAACTGCACCATGCGATCGATCCCGGCGATGCCGATAGCGGACAGCAGCGCGCCGATGGTCGTCGGAATCAGCGCCACGACGAGCGCGATCAGATCGGCGACATTGACCTGTGCATTGAGGTAGGACGACACGGGCGCCATCGCCGCCACCACGATCACGAAGATCAGCGTCAGGATCGACAGCAGCACCGTCAACGCAATCTCGTTGGGTGTTTTTTGTCGTTTCGCGCCCTCGACCAAATGGATCATTCGATCGAGGAAGCTCTCGCCCGGGTTCGCGATGACCTGAACGAGCAGCCAATCGGAGACGACGGTCGTCCCCGCGGTGACCGACGATAGCATGTCGGTGCCCGGCTCGCGCAGGACCGGCGCCGATTCGCCGGTGATCGCCGACTCATTGACGAATGCGATCCCGTCGATCACCGTCCCATCGGCTGGAATGATTTCCGCTTTTTCGACGCGGACGATATCGCCTTTGCGCAGCGTGGTCGCCGGCACATCCTCCGGGCTGCCATCGGGCATCATCCGCCTTGCACGTAGCTCCACCTTGGTCCTGCGCAGAAATGCGGCCTGGGCCTTGCCGCGGCCCTCGGCGAGCGCTTCCGCCAGCGTTGCGAACCACACGGTCAGGATCAGGATCAGCGTCACCACGCCGTTATAGGTCCGGCTGGCGCTCGATGGACCAAACAGCGTCGGATCGATTGTCAGCGCAGCGGTCACGATTGCTCCCACCCAAACCACGAACATCACCGGGTTGTGGATCTGGGTGCGCGGATCGAGCTTTATCAGTGAGGCGACCAGCGCTTGGCCCCACAGCCGATACCCATACGCGGCGTGACCTCGTCTTTTGCGTGCGGCCGAACGCGTTGCAGCGCCTTGTGGGACTTCAAGCTTGGTTTGCATGTTGTTGATCTTTGCGCTTGATCCACAGGTCGTATCAAAACAGCAGGTGCGCCTTCATTGCGAAGTATTCCGCAACCGGACCGAGGGTGAGCGCAGGCAAAAATGTCAGCGCGCCGACGAGAAGGATGATCCCGAACCAAAAAACCGCAAACAGCGGGGTGTCGGTCCGCAAGGTTCCGGTCGTTGCAGGCGAAGTCGGCTTTGCCGCGACCGAGCCGGCAACCGCCATCATGAAGATGATGGGCGGGTAGCGGCCGATCAGGATCACAAATGCGGTCGCCAGATTGTACCAAGGCGTATCCGCATTGAGTCCGGCAAAGGCTGACCCGTTATTCGCCGCAGAGGTCGCGAACGCATACAGGACTTCCGAATACCCATGTATGCCGGCGTTGCCGATCGACGCCAAGCCGTATGGCGCCACAACCGACCAGGCGGTCGGCGTCAAGATCACCAGCGGATGGATGAGCAGCGTGAGTGACACCAGAACGATTTCCGGTTTTTCAATCTTTTTTCCCAGGAATTCCGGCGTCCGGCCGACCATCAAGCCCGCGACGAAGACCGCGACGATGCCGTAGACGAGTGCGGCCAGAAACCCGACGCCTTTGCCGCCGAAGATGCACTGAAGCATCATGCCGACAAACGGCGTAACAGCTCCCAATGGCGTAAAGCTGTCGAGCATTCCGTTCACGCTTCCGGTTGTGAACGAGGTCGTGACCGTATTGAACAGCCCACTCTGGGCAATGCCGAAGCGGACTTCTTTGCCCTCCATGTTCCCGCCCGGCTGCGTGGCGGTCGCCGTTGTCTCGATTCCGGCCTGCGCCAGAGACGTTGTTCCGGCCTGCTCGGCCCAGATCGTGATCGGCAGGAACAGCAGCAGAAGTGCGCCCATGACGGCATAGAGTATCCACCCCTGGCGACGGTTGCCGATCATGTGACCGAAACACAGGACAATCGACGCCGGCAGTATGATCATCAACAACGTCTGCACCAAGTTGGTGATCGCGGTTGGATTTTCGTAAGGGTGCGCCGCATTGGCGTTAAAAAAGCCGCCGCCATTGGTGCCGAGATGCTTGATGGTCTCAAGCGATGCCACCGGACCGAGAGCGATCGTCTGCTCTGTGCCCTGGATCGTGTGGGCCGTCACCGAGGCATCCAGTGTTTGTGGCTCCCCTTGCTGGATCAGCAATATGGCGAGCACGAACGCCGCCGGCATGAGCACGCGCGTCGTGAAGCGGACCAGGTCACGGTAGAAGTTCCCGAGGTCGGCGCCGCTTGTTCCACTCCCGAACGCACGGATAAAGGCCATGGCGACAACGAACCCGGTCGCCGCCGACGTGAACATCGGGAACGTAATCGCCGCCATCTGGCTGAAATTCGAGAGCGTCGTCTCCCCCGCATAGGCCTGCCAGTCGGTGTTGGTAATGAAGCTGATCGTCGTGTTGAACGCGAGCAGCGGCTCCATTCCAGCGAAATGCAGGGGATTAAACGGCAGATAGTCCTGAAACACGAGAACCAGATAGATGAGAACCGCCATCATCAGGTTCGTGAGCAGCATGTGGATCGTGTAAGTCTTCCAGGTCATTCCCTGGCGACAGATACGGCTCCCGATCAGCATATAAATAAAATTGTCGATTGGATTGAAGACGGGATCCAGAAACGTCTTCTGGTCGGTGACGACGCGGGCGAGATATCGACCGACCGGAATGCTGATCAGCAGGCCGAGCAGCAACGTCAAGCCGATCTGTAAAACGGATTGGAGCGCCATTGTGATCGCCTAGAACTTCTCGGGGTTGATCACGGCGTAGAATAGGTAGATCACGAGGCCGATCACGATCGCCAGCAGAACATACGTAGCCATTGCTGCGCCTCGACTCATTCTGCCACTCAAACTGACGGCTGTCGCACAATATGAACTTGTAATGTCTTGCGTTGCTGGGCTGTGCCGTGGCGGGCCAAGGTCTCAGGAGGAGGCGCCGCTTGCGGCCGGATAACGTTCTCGCAAAACGCAACAAGGCCGCACATAAGCGCGAAAGAGCTGATCAACAGCAACAGCATGGCCCCGGTAAACATGGCGATAAACTCCACACGCGGTGCACCTGCGCACGCTGCTATACTTAAACGATTACCTCAAAAATCATATTGAAACAGGTCGAGTCGGATGGCGCAGAGCCGGTGAACGCAACCGGGGGTACAGAGATATACGAACTTTCCTGTTTAAGATATACGAACTTTCCTGTTAAAAATGCAGATGGAAACAAGCTGCAGCGCATAAGGATCTCATAAGCATGCAGCAAGACGTACCCTCGGCGCCGCCCCGGGACGTACGTCGCCTTAAATGCGGTTGCCGAGCCGCCCCTTGCGTCAGTGGCTAACCGGCTGCCGGCCTATATCCTGCAGCAGCCCGCCCAGGCGGTCGAGTTCGGTGCCGAAACCCGCCCAGTCGCCGGCCTTCAAGTGCTCGATGGCTTGATTGTAGTGATCCAGCGCCTCACGCGCGCGATCGGTCGCGGGTTGTTCGAGCGGGGCTTCCGTCCCGGCACCCGCAACCGCCGGAGCAGGACTCGCCCCGAACAGCGCCGCTAACGCCTCGGGAAGCGTCTCCTGCATCACCACGCGGTCGCCATAAGCGGCGATGACGCGCTTGAGCTCCGGCAGCTGGCCTTGCTCTGCTCGCAGATAGAGCGGCGAGACGTAGAGAAGCGAGTTCTCGATCGGAACCACCAGCAAGTTGCCGCGGATGATGCGCGAACCCATCTGGTTCCACAATGAAATCTGTTGCGAGATGTAGGTGTTTTGATTGATCAGAGCCTCGATCTGGAATGGCCCGTAGACGAGCTTGTCCTTGGGAAATTCATAGACAATCAGGCTGCCGTAATCGGGCGCGTCGCAGCGTGCCGCGAGCCAGGCGATCATATTGTCGCGATGGGTCGGCACCATCGGCAGCATGAGAAAGAACTGAGCCTGCGTTTCCCCCGGCAGCCGCATGATGATGTAGTAAGGCTCCATGCGTGCCGTCCCGGTCCCGCCTGGTTGCCGGGGAAACTCCCAGAGATCCTCGCGATTATAGAAAACGTCGGCCGCTTCCATGTGGTAGGTTTGATAAAGTTGCGCCTGAATGACGAAGAGGTCTTCCGGGTAACGGATGTGTTTCTGCAGTCCCACTGGCATGGCGGCGAATGGCTTGAACAGGCTTGGAAAGATCTGCTGATAGGTTGCCGCGACCGGATCCTGGAGTATCCATCAGATAGAAATTGGTCGTCCCGTTGTAGGCGTCGACCACGATCTTGACCGAGTTGCGGATGTAGTTGAGGTCGACGCCCGGCGCGGGTTGCGCGTAGGGAAAATAATCGCTTGTCGTATAGGCATCCTGAATCCAGAACAGCCGCCCATCGTTGATCACCACGTACGGGTCGTGATCGAGCCGAAGGAAGGGCGCGATCGTGCTGATCCGGTCCTGAATACTCCGACGAATGACTATTCGGCTGTCGCCGGTGATGTAATTTGACAGCAGCAGGTTCACATCGCTGAAATACCAGCCAAACAGCAGTCGCTGCAGGACGCCGCCGACAGGAATTCCCGCGCTGCCGTCGTATTTCGCGTAGCTGTTCTCCTTTCCCTTCGGATAATCGAACTCGGGCGTAGTTGCCTTGACGATGACATATGTGTCCGTCTCTTCGCCGAAATAGATGCGAGGCTCGCGAACGTCGGGACCGCCGGCCGCGACCGGCGGAATATCCCGCAAATAGAACAAGGGCAGGCCTTCGGCATTCTTGCGGGTCACCGGGCTCATGACCACGCCATTGCCGTGCGTGAACAGGATGTGGCTATTGACCCAGGTCTGGGCGTTGGGGGGCAGCAGGGACGATTTCAACTCGCGCGCCGACAGCGTCACACTTTGGTATGTGCCATCGAGCCAGTAGCGGTCGACCTCGACGTCGTGAAATTTGTAGTAGGTGCGTATTTCCTGCAGCTGGGCATAGGCGTCCATCAGCGGCTGCCAGTCCCAGAGCCGGATATTGTCGATCGTGGCCTTGTTGGCCTCGAGAGCCTTGAGAGTGAGGTCCTGTTCGGCGGCAAATGGTTTTGCGCTGATCTGGCCGAGATTATAGGCCTGCTGGGTAAGGGCGATGTTGTGCTCGATGTATGGCTTCTCGCGCTGCAGCTCGTCGGGCTTGACTACCAGGCGCTGGAATAAGCCGGGAATGAGTGCCGACAGGGCAAACGAGCCACCGAACACAAGAACCGCAGCCGCCGCGGGAAGCAGATAGCTGCGCGCGCGTACATTCGCTGCTGCGGCAATCGCCGCGATGATCGAGAATCCAACAAGGACCCATAGGATGGGCAGCCGCACGTGGACATCGGTATAGCCGGCGCCGACAACGACGCCGTTGTCACCATAGAGAAGCAGGTAACGATCCAGAGCATAAGACCAGGCCTTTACCGCAAAGAAGAGGGCGAGCAGCACGGAGCCGTGTGCGATGGCGGTCGATGACATGGACCGGCGTTGGGCGTCGTAGGTGATATGTCCCTGCACCCAATAGATCGCGCCGGCGAAAAGCGCGCTCAGAAAGAGCGTCAGCAGCATCCAATTCTTGATGACGACATAGGCGGGCAGGGAAAAGAGGTAGAAGCCGATGTCCTTGCCGTAGATCGGGTCAGGCGTCCCAAAAGGAACCTGATAGAGCAGGCGCAGGAAGACGCTCCAATTATGCATCTCTCCCCAGCCGACCAGAATGGCGATCAGGCTCGCTGCGCAGCCGATGACGAAGGGCCAGCGCGAATGATGGCGAATGGCCTCCAAGGGGTGGGGCGAGATCGCAATGCCGCTGTGCGTTCGCCGTAGGTCGGGGAGGCGCGTCCACGGTGATCGGGCGAAGCGGTCGGCGAGCGCGCCGTTCACCCACAGGACGAGGGCGGTCGCAGCGAATGCAGCACAGAACGTTGCGGTTTGCGCGACGATCGTCGTCCAGAACACACCCGGATAGCCGATTTCGCCGAACCATAGCCAATCGACCAGAAAGTCGCTGGTGAGCCCGAGGATGATGAGGCAGGCCACGAGGATGACGAGAGCAAAGATGCCAACTACCAGCGCACCCCGCCGGGCCGGGCGTCGCCCGGGTCGCATGATGCGAATGTCGAACGTGCTGATGGCGAGCCTCCGCCGAGCAAAGTAGCTGAAGTATCGTCCGCTGGACAGGCGGTGTGTTGACCCAGATCAACTCGAAGGCTCAGGGCTATTGGCTATAGCCGAGCAACCGCCATGAACGGTCGCGAGCCGCCTTTATGGCGCGCTTATGAAATTGCCCCGGCTCCCTGCTCGAATTCATACACGTTGACAAATATTTCGGTGGCATGGCCGACCGACGACTGCTTGTCAGGATCGCGCCCGACCCAAATGGTGAAGTGATGTCGCGTCCCAATTCTACAAATGATCGGATCATTGAACAGATGATCGCTCTCGCCCGCTGCACGCAGCAAGATCGCATCATCGTTGCGGGCGCAAAGGCGCTCGAGCTCATGTCCGCGCTGCAGCGCCGCGGCTATCTGCGTGCGTCCGCCACGGCAAACTGCGGGCGTGCGGCCAAGCAATACAATGTCGCTCTGGTCGATTGGCGACAACGCTCGCTGCCGGCGCTCGCGCCGACGCTTGCTTGGCTGGTGGACTATCTCAATCCGACCGGCGTCCTTGTGGTCTGGGTCGATCCCCAGAAACCGGCCGCCAACCAGGACCTGCGCGCGGCCCTGCAACGACATGGATTCCGTGTCGAGGCCGCCACCGCTTATGACTACGGCTACGCCATCTCGGCGCGGCGCAGTGAGGTAAGCCCTCTGTCTCGAGCAGCGTAGAGCGGCGTGCAGGCGCACCGGTCGACATCGTCGGGCGCGCTTGCAAGGTTGGCGCCCGTCGGGTTCCAGACGTCCTCTGCTTCAGTGCGACATCAGCACCGGAACTGTCATTGACGTCAGGATGCCGCGGGTAGCGCCACCGAGGATGAACTCGCGCACACGGGAGTGGCCATAAGCTCCCATGACGATCATCGTGGCGCCGAAGTCGGCGGCATGGGACAAGATCGTGCTCGCGACATCAATATCGGGGGCTATCCGCGTTTGCACTTCGACGTTGATATTGTGCCGCGCGAGATGTTCTCCCATACGAACGCCGCGAATTTCGTGCTCGTCATTCTTGGTTTTTTCGTTGACGACGATCAGGAGGTCGGCGGCGCCCGCCTTAGTCAGGAAAGGCAAGGCGTCGTTGATGGCCCGCGCTGCAGGCCGGCTGCCGTCCCAGCAGCAAACCACCCGGTCGAGCTTGAGCGCATCGCGCTGAATGTAAGGCACGACAATGACCGGGCGTCCGGATTCAAATAATAATCCCTCGATGAGGCGATCGTTGTTGACGCCACCGGGTTCGGATTGGGTAATGACGCTCAAATCGAAACGCCGCGCTGCGTTTGCCAGTGCCAGCGGGGCGTCACGCTCAAACACGGTATCGACGATGTGTTCTGCCGAGAGCAGGCTTCGCTTTGCCGCCGCATGGAACGCGTCGACCGCAGCATCGACTGCCTCCTGGTATTCGCGCTTGGCCTGAGCGGCCACTTCGGCGGGAATTGCGCCAAGGACATGGCCTGGCAGAGCATAATCGTAGATGAAGGCGAGCCCCACGGTATGCGCCTCGAACACGTCGGCGATCGTCAGCGCATACTCCCGCGCCGGGTCGCGCTTGGTGCTGATTGCGAGATTGATGATAAGATCTCTGATCATGGCTGCCCTCAAATTTGTTCAATTATAAGCCCGACCCATATGTAAAAATTGACGGCGGTCAAAACCTGACCAGCTTGAGTAATTACCTTCGCCATTGTTCGCGCCTCGAGCGCTCGCCTGCTTGGCGGGAAGAGGCGTTGACCTGAAGTCAAAGCCCATACAAAAATGTTATTGGAATGAGCTTGGATCAACATCGAATTCTTATGCGTCCGTCAGCACATTGCACGCTGCACAGAGGGTTTCCGCGTTTTTTCCATGGAGGCTCCGTCTTTGCGCCCGAGTTCACCGTCCAAAGTCCGCAAAGATGATCGATCTGTTGATGATCATGCTCCTTGTCGCGGCATTCGCCGCAGGGTTCGCTTACGTCAAGAGCTGCGCTCGTCTCGTGGACGATGAGATCGCGATGGGGGACGGGCCCTAATGACTTGGTTTGGCTGGTCGCAAATCGCCATTTCCATCGGCAGCTCGGCGGCGCTCGCGCATGCGATTGCCGTCGCGGCGCTCAGCAGCGCAAGTACCAAGCACCGCAAAGCGGATTTGCTCACGATCGTGCCCCCAACCCTGCGCAGGCGTTCCTGCCTATTGTGCAATCTTCCTGCTTATCGGATGGACAAAATCAATATTCGTTCCGTATCGCTTTCGTTGATTTCCATCGATTCGTGGCTTGAGTACAACGGTTAGCTATTATTTGTTTACAGTCGCTTGTTTAGGGGATCGCGTCAGGCAATTCAGCAAGACTTAAGTCCTGAATGATGTTGAATCGTTCCCGGCTCAGATTTGCGGGGAGTCAGCGCGAATATATTTTGTATATTTACTGGTCGTACTCTATCGCGAGCGAGCCGGCCCAAACCTAGGACGCCCTGGCGAAAATGCCGCGTGAGGGCTTTGTATTCAGCACCAAGCCATCGCCATGTCGCTCGTGCAGATCGGCCAGGATCGAATCGACCTCGCGTCGCGATTGCGCGGTCGGTTCGACCAACGGCAATCGCACCCGCGCCGACATCAAGCCCAGACGGCTCAGCGCATATTTAACTGGGGCCGGATTGGTTTCCCGCAACAATGCCGTTGTTAAGGGTGCGATCGCGGTACTCAGGCGCTGCGCGCGCGCAATCTCGCCTTGCTTGGTGCTGAGGTACATCTCCCGGCACAGCCCCGGTGCAACGTTCGAGGTTACCGAAATGCAGCCATCTCCCCCCAGGGCGACAAATTGCGGCGCCGTTGCATCATCCCCGGACATCAGCCGAAACCCGGGTCTCAAGCAGGCGTGCAGACGTTGCGGCCGAGTGAGGTCCCCGGTTGCATCCTTCAGCCCGATGAACTGCGGCATCTCAGCGACCAGACGCACGATCGTCTCGTCAGCAAGTCCGCACACAGTTCGAGACGGTACGTCATAAAGAATGATAGGGAGGCCGGTCGATTGGGCGATGGCACAGAAATGCGCGTACATGCCGGCTTGTGTGGGCTTGTTGTAATAAGGGACGACGCACAAGGCAGCGTCGGCACCGGTGGCCTCGGCGTCCTGCGTCAATGCGATTGCCTTTGACGTGGAATTGGACCCGGTTCCTGCAATGACCGGGACGCGTCCGTCCGCGACATCCACCGCCACGGCGACGAGTTCTGTGTGTTCGCTGTGGCTCAGCGTGGGTGCTTCGCCTGTTGTCCCGCCGACCACCAGGGCCGTGGCGCCGGCCTCGATCTGCAGCTGGCAAATCCGCTCGAATGCGGGCAGGTCAAGCCGATCGTTCTCGTCGAATGGGGTCAGGAGTGCGGGTGCGTAGCCGCTCAAGTGCGCGATGGACAATCCGACTGGGGAAATCATGGTGGTACTCCGCTTCACGCGAAACCGGGTTCTGGCAGCAGCTCAACCGTTAAACTCACGCGGCCTTGCGTTGCAGGCTGGAATCAACCTCGGTTTCGGTCTGTGGTGCGGTGCTCGCGGCCTGATTGAGGTCGAGCTCGAGGATACCGGGGACCATCAGCACGGCCTGTGGCCGGCGACCATTTTCAAACAATGCAAATCGCAACGCTTCAGCTCGATCAACAAACAGGCCTCCGCGCAATCCGGCCTGGTCTCGAACAACCCAATTGCCGCGGCTGTTCCGGCCGATCATGAACAAGTGGTTCCTAGAGGGAGGTTCAACATCTTGGCGCATGACACGTCTCCTGCGATGAGCAAATACGAATCTGTTTCAAGCTGGACATGCCCTGAATGTGCGATGTTGGGCATAAGAATTCGAGATCGACCGCGCATCAAGGTCATAAGCGCCGAATAAGCGCCATTCGTCTGGGCTCAGGGGACGGCGAACGCGATTTTCCCGAGCACGACGAGCAGCGCGGCTTCATCCCAGTGCGTGAGGGTCGGCCCAAACAATGGCTCGCGGCTAAACAACGCCCAGCATGCGCAGAAGATGCCGGCGCTGATCAGAAAGCCGGGAATCGCAGTGCGAAATCCGGCCTGAGCCAGACCGGCGAGGGCAATCAGCAGCGCCAGGCGCACGCAAAAGCGCAGCGCCACGCGTCCCGAGGTGCTCGAAAGCGTTCGATCCCGACGTGGCTGCATGGCGCGTGCGCTAATTCGAGATACCGGCTTGTCGCGGGCCGCGGCGTCAGTTGCCGGCCCGGTGGTCGACCGCGCCGGCACCGAACGGCGCGAGCGCACCCTTGGCAGGATGAGCAGGGTAGTGCGTCGACGGCGTCAGACAAGCCGTGCGCGTATCGTTCTGGCTACACTGGTAGGCAGTCCGGGTTTCGTGCGTGCCGGACAAAAGGACCAGTGCAAGAATGCCAGCGCAGAGGATGAGCACCGCGGCCTTGAACACATACTCTTGACGGTCGCTGAGGACACTCTTGTTTGTTTCTGTGTCGTTCTCGATCATGGAATACCCCATACGACCCCGGGCTTTATCATTCCGCAGCTGTGCTGAAGGAATGTCTGGTGGCTCGCAGCTGCCAAGATCAACAGGGCGCATCATGGCTACGGCTCCCACCCGGGGCCTCGCGCCAAAGATCGGGAACACCGCATAGGAAATCGAGAGGGAGGTCGGGCCGGCGATATAGCCGACGCATAAAGATCGAAATGTCCGGGTTCGGCGCCCGCCTCCGCCTGTACCGGTCCGTGGGGGCTATATGGCGCGTTTATGAGAAACGGCACTCGCCTCTCTCGAATTCATATGGGTTGCGAGGCACATTTTGCGCGCAGGTCCAATCATTAGGCTCGGCTTGAGACAAGAATAGATTTCCTCAATCGTCTCTGAGCGATCCTTTGGGCGAGACCTGTCTTGAGAAGGTGTACCCCGTGAGTGATTGGACGGCATCGTCGGAGAGCGAGCGAATTGTCCGCGGTCTAGTCGAGCTCGCGCGGGCAAGACGGACGGATCGACTACTCGTGGCGGGCCATGCGGCGAGCGACATGCTGCTGGAGTTGGGCCGTTTAGGTTTCGTCAATGCGTTCAGCACAAGAGCCTGTGGCTTGCCGCGGGGTCGATACGAGGTGGCAATGGTTGCTTGGCGTGACCACTCGATCAAAGCGCTGGAGACGACGCTCGACTGGCTCGTTCATCTCCTGAACGCGACGGGGGTTGTCGCGATCTGGGTTGGCCCGCCTGAACAGGGAGCGCAGCAACGGCTGAAACTGGTACTGGAGCGGCTGGGCTTTCGTATCGAGTTCGGGCAGCCGCATCGAATCGGGCATCGCGATCTGCGCCCGCCGCGTCGAAATCGTTCGCGCCGTCAAAGCCGCGTAATAGCTTGCTGACCGGGCCCGTAGATGACCGGTACCTTGAGTTTGGTCGCCGCCGGGCTGCTTGGGCTCGCGACGACCTCCTCGTCTCTGCTCGGTGCCGCGCTGGGTCTCTACGCGCGGCTCCCGAGGGTTGTCCTCGCCGCGATCCTTGCATTCGCGGCGGGCTCTCTCATCAGCGCACTCGCCATTGAATTGGCTTTTGACGGAGCACAGCAACTGCATCGTCAGGCGTTTGGGGTCCAGTCTGCCTGGGCCTTTGTGGGCGGAGGCTTCGCCCTCGGCGCCCTCATCTACTATGGTGCAAACTTCTACCTGGAACGACGCGGCGCCGCGATCCGATTGCCGACCCGGTTTCAGGAGTATGCGGTTGCTCGCAAACGGCAAGAGGTCAAGGACCTGATCGCCTTGCTTGCAAACTGTGATCTCCTGCGTCACCTGCCGCCCGACGACATCGAGGACATCCTGCCGCTCATTCAAACCCGCGCGGTCAAACGCGGCGAGATCCTGTTCCGGGCCGGTGCGCCCGGAGATGCCCTCTACATTGTTGCCCATGGAAGCATGGAAGTATTGCCGGCCGGTCAAGACGGTCCTACGACGCGCCCGATCGCGGTCCTCGGCGAGGGGCAGGCGTTCGGCGAGATGGCCTTGCTGACCGGCGGGCCGCGCACCGCATCGGTCAGGGCCGCGGAAGGCGCGCAACTGCTTGAAATCGAGAAACCATATTTTGAGCGGCTCATGCGATGCGATCCCCACTTGGCCAAAGCCGTTGAGCGATTGAGCCACGAGCGCGCTATCCACAATTTGAGTGCCGGTGGCCCAAATCGCGCGACTTGGGCGAGGATCGCGAGCAGCAGCATTCAGCATTTGAGCCGCGACGAAACGCACAAGTTATTGGTTGAAACCGGTCACGCGGCCGGGCTCGCCATCGTGCTCGGCAACATTCTTGACACGATCCCCGGCTGCCTCGTGATCGGGGCAAAATTCAACGGATTTGAAAGTCTTTCCCTGACACTCATGCTCGGGATGTTTCTCGGCGGGATTCCCGAGGCGGCGGCCAGTGCCGCAATGCTGCGGCAGGCCGAGTATTCGCCGCGGGTCATCTTCGGGCTGTGGTCAACGGTCCTGATCGCGGGCACTGTGGCAGCAGTCGCCGGCAAGCTGTTTATTGGTGGGGCTGACTCGTTGATGGCCGTGTTCTCGCAGGCAGTCGCCGGCGGCGCGGTTCTGGCTCTTGTTGCGCACGCGATGATTCCAGAGGCCATTCGCCAGGGCGGCTCCGCCATCGTACTCCCGACAGTCGCGGGCTTCCTGTTTGCGCTTTACCTTGCGTTGTTTGAGGCTTTTGCGTGAGATCGCTGTTGGCAACCTCGTCCGGCAGGGCGAGTTTATCTGCGCTTATCATCCAGCATAGCAATTATAACGCGATCTCGGTCTTTGGGTGCGATCTTGAACAACTCGACGGCCTTGGCGACCGCAAGATACTGATCAGGTGCAGTAATACGCCTAAATTCTTTGGCCTTTTTCCTCCGGCGATATAGACGGACCAGCGCGGCATCGAACTCATTTGTAGGTTTTCGCGTATTTCGGGCTAGGGGAAACTACGGTTAGACGAAGGATTGACACCTCCCTGTTCGTAGTCTGTCCGGCTGTATGACTTGATCGGGATCAACCATGGGCCTCAGGGTTAATCCCCTACGAGGCTCTGTGATCGGCAAATCAGTTACATTCTCCGCCGGAAGAACGTCAAATCGGCCGCATTAGGCAGAAATCGCCGCATGGGGGCGCCGAAACGGCGCCACGCACCTGATGCAAGGGTGCGCGCTCGCGCCTTGCGAACGCGAGCCTGCCCGCCTCGCTCGCCGGCGATGGGGGGGGCCGCGCCGGATCGGCGCTCCACGTCCTCGTGGGATCTCGCTAACCCCTTCTTCTGAAATGCAATTTTTGAGGATCAGGTCTGCCGCAGGTGCTTGCTGGGCGCCAGGCCGTAGTCTTGCCAGAATCGTAAGCAAGCTTATTTTCTCTTTGCATAGGAAATCACTCGGGGGTCCCGAATGCCGACGTCTGTCGAAAGTGATGTCCTGGTCCTGCTCTATGACGTGGCGCGCCACATGCGCACCTACGCGGACCAGATGGCGCGGGCGCACGGTATGACGCGGGCGCAGTGGGTCATCCTGGCGCGGCTCGAGCGGCAGCCGGATCTGTCGCAGAACGAACTCGCCGCTCTGGCCGAAGTCACCCCGATGACGATTGCTCGGCTGATCGACCGGCTTGAGGCACTCGGGCTGGTCAAGCGCTGCGTGGATCCCAAGGACCGCCGCATCTGGCGGCTGCGCCTGACGTCGGCAGCGGCGCCGCTGCTTGGTGAGATCAAGGAGATGCGGGCCAAGCTGCACGCGGTCATGACCAAGGGAATTGACCCGTCTGTGTTGGACACAATGGGCGTCGGCCTGCGCCGGATGAAAGAGAACGTGAGCAGCCAGCGGCTTGCTGAAGCGGCTGCGTAAGGAGTTGCGTGATGTTCAGAAAAGAAAGGCTCGATTCCGCGCCCGAAGAGGCGCCGTCAACCGCCGGCGCTGTTGCGGCGGACGCGGCGCCGGCGCGCCTCGAACCGGTGCGCCAGCTGCCGCAGCGGCCAGCCGAGCCTGCATCGAAATCAGATGAACCCGCGCGCCCGGCGCGCCGGCGCGGGATGCGTCGCGCCTTGTTTGCCCTGCTGCCGCTCGCATTGATCGCCGGCGGATACGTGTATGTCGCCGGCGGCCAGGTGATGTCGACCGATGACGCCTATGTGGAGGCGGATAAGGTCGGCGTTTCGACCGACATCTCCGGAATTGTGAAGGAGGTTGATGTCACCGAGAACCAGCAGGTCGCGGCCGGCCAAGTTCTCTATCGGCTCGATGATGAGCAATTTCGCTATGCGCTCGACCGCGCCGACGCGCAGGTCGGCACCGTGCGCGACGATATCAATGCGCTCAAGGCCAATTATCGGGACATGCAGGCGCAGATCAAACAGGCGCAGGACGACGTCGCCTTTTATGGTCGCGAATTCCAGCGGCAGCAGCAGTTGTCCGGCAACGGTTTTGCGTCCCAGCAAACCTTCGACGCAGCGCGTCGCAACCTGCAAAACGCGCAACAGAAACTCACCTCGCTGAACGAGCAACTGGCCGCCGTCACCGCCAACCTCGGCGGTGATCCGAATATGCCGGTGGAGCAACACCCGCGCTATCGCGATGCCGTCGCCCAGCGCGACGAGGCCGCGCGCCAACTCAATCATACTGTCGTCAAAGCGCCGTTTGCCGGCGTTGTGACCAACGTGCCGGCGGTCGCGCCGGGCAAATATCTGCAAGCCTCGGCCACCGCCTTTTATCTGGTCGCTACCGACCACGTTTGGGTCGATTCCAATCCGAAGGAGACGCAACTCACTTATGTGCGGCCGGGCCAACCAGTGACGATCAGTGTCGACACTTACCCTGACCTCGCCTGGCATGGAATCGTTGAGAGCATCAGCCCAGCCGCGGCCCAGGAGTTTCAGCTTCTGCCGGCGCAGAACACCAGCGGCAACTGGGTGAAAGTCGTGCAGCGCATTCCCATGCGGGTGCGCGTCGACACGAGCGATGCAAAGCTGCCCCCGCTACGGGCCGGCATGAGCGTCGAGGTCGATGTCGACACTGGCCACGCACGCGGCATGCCGCACTTCCTTGCCGGATTATTTGGTCAAGCCCGCAAGGGGGCGTGATGTCAGAGCAACGCACCATGGATGACGGTCAGCGCGCGGGGATTACGGCGTGCGTGATTCTCGCGACGCTGATGCAGGCGCTCGACACCACGATCGCCAACGTCGCCCTGCCATACATTCAGGGCAGCGTTTCGGCGAGCCAGGATCAGATCGCCTGGGTGCTGACATCATACATCGCCGCGGCCGCCATCATGACGCCGCCGACCGGCTATCTGGCGGCACGCTTCGGGGTGAAGCCGCTGTTCCTGATCTCGGTGGCCGGCTTCACCGTCGCCTCGATGCTGTGCGGCATGGCGCAATCACTGGTCCAGATCGTGTTGTTTCGCGTGCTGCAAGGCATGTTCGGCGCCGCGCTCGTGCCGTTGTCGCAATCGGTCCTGCTCAGCGTCTATCCGCCGCAGCGCCAGGGATTTGCCATGGCTCTATTCGGCGTCGGGGTGATGGCGGGCCCGGTGCTCGGCCCCGTGTTGGGAGGCTGGCTGACCGAAAACTACAGCTGGCGTTACGTGTTCTACATCAACTTGCCGGTCGGCGTGATCGCGCTCGTCGGAATGATGGCGTTCCTGCCCGAGTTGGCTCCGCGACAAACGGAGAAGCTCGACTGGTTCGGCTTCGGCACGCTCAGTCTCGCAATCGGCGCGCTGCAGGTCCTGCTCGACCGCGGTGAACAGCAGGATTGGTTCGCCTCCGGTGAGATCTGGATCGAGGCGATTATCGCCGCATCCGCATTCTATCTGTTCCTGGTGCACACCTTCACGGCCGAGAAGCCGTTTGTGCGGCCATCGCTGTTCCGCGACCGTAATTTTGCCGCCGGCACGCTCTTCATCGCCATTGTCGGCCTGACCTACTATGCGTCGATGGCGCTGCAGCCGCCCTATCTGCAGAATCTGATGAACTATCCCGTGGTGACGGCCGGTCTGGTGATGGGCCCGCGCGGCATTGGCACGATGGCCGCCATGTTGATCGTGGGGCGTCTGGTCGGTCGCGTCGACACGCGATTGCTGCTCGGCATCGGGCTCGGCCTCACGGCATGGTCGTTCTACGCAATGACGGGCTGGACGCCAGATGTGTCGCAGAGCGAAATCATATTTGTTGGTGCGATCCAGGGCGCGGGCCTCGGCTTCCTGTTTGTCCCGTTGAGCTCGGCGACACTTGCGACGCTGTCGCCGGAGCTGCGGACCGAAGGTGCCGGCATCTATAACTTGTCGCGCAACATCGGCTCCAGCGTCGGCATCTCTGTCGTGAACAGCTTGCTGACCGAGAACACACAGGCCAATCACGCCGACATTGCCCAGCACGTGACCGCGGTGAACCGGATTTTCGAGCATCCAGCCACTTCGCAGTTGTTGAATCCGCTGACTGCGGCGGGGCGGGCTGCGCTCGACGCCATCATTACCCAGCAGGCGCAGATCATTTCCTATATCGACGATTACAAGCTGTTAATGATCGCCACGGTGGCGGTGATCCCGTTGCTGATGGTCTTCAAAAGACCGTCCGAACGTGGCAACGTTGATCATACGTTGGTTATGGAGTGACGATTCGAGATGACTAAGCTTTCACCGCGCTCCAAGCGTGGCCTACGCCCGCACTGGAGAGCGCCAGTTGCCATACCTGTCGTGGACGTGCGCGCCGGCGGGCCTATCGAGCACGCCCGGATCGGGCGCGATCGAATGATTGCACTGCGCGACTGCTGTGTGCCCGGCCCGATGCGTGCGCTGGCGCCGCTGCTGGACCGCCTGTCCTCCCGCTGGCTCGCCCGCACGCCAAGTCCGTACGTTGACGAAGTGGCGGCAATCGCCGACATCGCGGGGCTTCCGGGCGTGTGGTTCGTCAACGCGAGCTACGAATGGGGCTGTACGACCCGCGTCGATGCGACGCCGACGCCGCTGCTGCGGCGAACCCTCGACTGGCCATTCCCGGGGCTTGGCCGTCATGTGGAAGTGGCGCTGCAGGACGGCGGCGCTGGCATCTACGCAAATGTGACGTGGCCGGGCGCGGTCGGCGTCCTGACGGCGATTGCCCCCGGGCGGTTCGCGGCAGCCATCAATCAGGCGCCGTTGTTTCGCCGCACCCGCGGCCGGTCGCTGGTCCCCGTCGACCTTGTGCGCAACGCCGTCGAGACGTTTCGCACCGATGGACGTTGGCCGCCCGCGCATCTGCTGCGGCACGTGTTTGACACGGCAGAGACGTTTGCCGAGGCTTGCGAACTCCTTTCGAGCGCGGAACTGGCAAAACCCGTCTTGTTCTCGCTGATCGGAACCGAGCCCAGTCAAGCCTGCCTGATTGAGCGCACCGAGACCGAGGCCGTCATCCACCGGGGTGATTTCACGATTGCCAATGACTGGCATCCGGGTGGTCCACCGCGCTCGGGGTATTGGATGGCGCGCGGCACGTTTCTGCGCGGCCCGGATGACTCGGAGCAACGTCGCCGGTGTCTTGAGGCCTACGATGCCCAGGGCGCGTTCGACTGGGTGCGCCAGCCAGTGCGCAACGCGCTGACGCGGCTAGCCGTGGAGGTCTCCGCGGCAACCGGCGAGTTGCTCCTGGTGGGCTACGAGCGCACGGGTGGCCTGCTGAGCGATGTCGCGCCAGCGACTGAAGTCCTTCATCTGAAGGTCGGGCCGGATCGCGCTGTCAGAATCGATGACGCAGACCTGGATGTGCTGCCTGCGCACCTGCGGGTGACCACTTCCATGTCACCGGGAGGACCGTCGCTCGCGTGATCGGTCTTCTTTTACGTCCTGTTGGGTGACAAGCTTAGCGTTTTCCGCCGCTCAGATGATCCTGAATCAGTTGCTTGGAAACAATCGCCATTACCGCAAACGCGCAGCCCAATCCCGCCAAGAACATTGCAAACACCCCGTTGTTGACCAACGCGATTTGCCAATCGGACGAGGGCAAGATTGCGTTCCCTCTGAACGGGCACGGTAATTAAATCTCAGTGTTGCCGATTTGCACTATACAGCGACCCCAATCGTCGCGATGGTTCTCGGGTTACTTCGTCAGCAAAGAGGGGACTCCGCAGCGGCGCTGCCTCGGCGGGGTCCCTTTCTTTTTGTGCTTGCGAGTTTGTTGCCGGGCAACCACGCCTGGGTGCTCAAAAGGGCGTTCGGGCGCATGCAACAACTTACCTCTGACTGTTGCCAGCTAACAACGGAACTAAACGGGCGGAGTGCACAAAAACTGGACGGTCTCCTCATACCCCATTAGTGCTCGCTCGATCGCTCGTTTCAACAGCGTAGAACCATGGGTGGGAATTTCTAGATGAAAAAGCTTGCTATCGCATTGCTCAGCACCAGCGCCCTCTGGGTCGGCCTGAGGCCAGGGTGCCTCCGCCGCTGACCTCGGCGTGCGGGCAGCGCCCCCGCCGGCGCCCGTTGTCATCGCACCGACCTGGACCGGCTTCTACATCGGCGGCAACGTCGGTGCGGGCTGGGCCAAGAACGACACCAGCGTTGCCGGTGTCCTTCCGGTTGGCGCCGCCGTGCCGTTTTCGATTCCGCTGACGTCTCAGACGATGAGCGGCTTCATCGGCGGCGTGCAGGGCGGGTATAATTACCAGATCGGCACCTTCGTGATCGGCGTCGAAGCCGACGGCGATTGGGGCAGCGTGAACGGGACGGCGCCGTGCCTGGTGGTCGTCAGCTGCACCTCCAAGGTCAAGTCGCTCGTCGATGTGGGTGGCCGCGCCGGCGTGGTCGTTGACAAGGCCCTCGTCTACATCAAGGGCGGCGGAGCTTGGGCTTGGACGGATTACAGCGCCGCGGTTTCGTTCGCGGGGCTCAATGCTTCTCAGACTCTGAGCACGAACCGCAGCGGCGCCTTCCTCGGCACCGGCATCGAATACGCGTTCATGCCGAATTGGACGGCCAAGGTCGAGTACGACTACTACGACTTTGGCAGCAAGACGGTGAGCACGTCGGTCGCCGCGGCCGGAGTTGTCCTGCCGCTCTCAGCCACGTCCAAGCTGACCGAGCAGACCGTGAAGTTTGGCGTCAACTACAAGTTCTGGGCGTACTGATCAGCCCCAGCTGACGTCAACAAACCCGAGCGGGACGACGGCGCTGCCGTCCTCCCGCTCGATTTGTTTGTGCGTGCCATTCCGTGCTTGTCTTCCTCGCGTGCTACACTGGGCTTCCATCGTGGGAGCCAAACGTGGCGCGCTCGGAGCGGCTGCTCGAACTCATTCAGGTCCTGCGCCGGCATCGTCGTCCGGTCAGCGGCGCCGTGTTGGCCGAAGAGCTCGGCGTGTCGTTGCGCACGGTCTATCGCGACATCCAGAGCCTGATCGCCCAGGGCGCATCGATTGACGGGGAGGCGGGTGTCGGGTTTGTGCTGCGGCCAGGCTTCATGCTCCCGCCATTAATGTTCTCCGAGGAGGAACTGGAGGCGCTGGTGCTGGGGTCGCGCTTTATCGCGCGGCGGGCCGACCGGAGGCTTGCCGATGCTGCGCACAACGCACTCGCCAAAATCGCCGCGGTCCTGCCGCAAGATCTGTGTGACTCGATCGATGCAAACGGGTTGCTGGTTGCGCCCGGGCGCAAGCTCGCCCCTGATTCGATTGATCTCGCGCCCGTCCGCAGCGCGATTCGCGCTGAGCATAAGCTCGTGCTCGACTACACCGACCCCAAAGGAAGCCGCACCCATCGCACCGTTTGGCCGATCGCGCTCGGCTTCTTCGACGACATGCGCATGCTTGCCGCCTGGTGCGAGCTGCGCCACGACTTTCGTCATTTCCGTACCGATCGAATCGCCACGCTGACTGAGATCTCGCAACGCTACCCGCGCCGCCGGCGCGCGCTGATGCGCGAATGGCGTGCGCGCGAGGGCATTCCGGAGCATTAACACGCTGGACAATGCTGACAGAACTTGGCAGCAGGAGGTCGTAGGGTCTCTCCGTCACGCAGCAGGGAGATGACCGATGCAAGACTTCAATTTTGTCATTCTGTACGTACAGAACGCGACCGCCAGCGCGGACTTCTACGCGCGCCTCCTCGGACGGCCGCCGGTCGAGGCGTCGCCGGGCTTCGCCATGTTCGTCACGCCCTCGGGGGTCAAGCTCGGCCTGTGGACGCGCGAGACGGTCGAGCCGAAGGCTGCGGCGGCAAACGGCGGTTGTGAGCTTGCGTTTCCAGTGCCGGATAATGCGGCCGTCGATCAGACCCACGCCGACTGGCGCGACCGCGGGATGAAAGTCGCGCAGCTACCGACCGACATGGAGTTCGGCCGCACCTTCGTCGCGCTCGACCCCGATGGGCATCGCCTCCGCGTCTTTGCGCGGGCGGCCGGCGGATGACGGACGACGGAGGACAGACGACGGGGAACGTGTGATAGAAAGCGTTGCGTCCTCGGTCGTCGTCGTCTGTCGTCCGGTGTCATCATGAGCAAATACGATTTCCGTCCGTACGTTCCCTCGCCCGACTACCCGCGGGTCGCCAACCTCGGGCGCGATCCTTACGAGCATGCGCAGAAGATGGCGGCCAATCCGCATGTTCAGAAATTGCTGCTGGAGCCGTGGGCGGCGCTCTACGAGCGCCCCTTCGTCGGCGTCACGACCGACGGCAACCCGATGAAGGGCCTCTATTCGCGCCGCCCAAATGGGGCGCCGCTCGAAGCGATGACCAACGCGGCGGCGTATTTGCTGACACTTCTATCGCCGGAGCAACATAAGGCATTGCTGTTCCCGATCGACGCGCGCGACTGGCGGCGATGGAACAACACGGAGATCTATTTCTACCAATATGGGCTGCGCCTCGAGGAGCTCTCCGAGGCAGCGCGCGAGGGTGTGCTGGCGGTGGTGCGGGCAAGTCTCAGTCCGACCGGATATGAGAAGACGCGCGACGTCATGCGACTCAACTTGTTCCTGGGCGAGCTTCTCGGCAACACCAAAGTGTTCGGCGAGTTCAGCTACAACTTCTCGATCTTCGGCTCGCCCTCGACGACCGAGCCATGGGGTTGGCAACTGATGGGTCACCACTTGGCGCTCAATTGCGTGGTGATCGAGGGCCAACTCGTGCTCTCGCCGACCTTCATGGGTGCGGAGCCGAACTTTGCCGACACCGGGCCGTTGGCCCATGTGCATCTGTTTCAGGATGAGGAAAATCGCGGGCTTGCGCTCATTCGCGCGCTGTCACCGGATCAGCAGCGGCAGGCCATCGTCAACCACTCGATTCTCGGCAAGGATCAACCGCCCGGCCGCTGGCATCCGGCCGACCACTTGCACCTCGGCGGCGCGCGCCAGGACAATCGCATTATTCCCTACGAGGGAATCGAGGCCGCGGCGCTGTCCTCAGATCAGCGCCGGCGGTTGCTTGAACTGATCGCCGCATTCGTTGATCCAATGCCGGCCGGACCGTTGAAGGCGCGCATGGATGAGGTCGAGCACCACTTAGCCGAAACACATTTCTGCTGGATCGGCGGGACCGGCGAGCACAGTCCGTTCTACTACCGCATTCAGAGCCCGGTGGTGATGATCGAGTTCGATCATCACTCGGGCGTTTATCTTACGAATAAGCAACCTGAGAAATTCCACGTGCACACGCTGGTGCGCACGCCCAACGGCAACGACTACGGGATTGATCTGCTGCGGCTACATTACGAGCAGGCGCATCGGTAGAGACACTTATCCCGGGCGCAGTGCGAAGCGATGCGCCGCAGACCCGGGATCGCCACAAAGTTTGGAGCTTGGAACCGTTCCGGTTCAGCGATGCACGACAGCCGGAACACGCGGTCCGCGCGCCTCTCACTTCTCCTTCAAAAATCCGGAGAATTTCTTCTGGAAGCGCGACAGCCGGCCGCCGCGGTCGAGGAGCTGCTGCTGGCCGCCAGTCCACGCTGGATGCGACTTGGGGTCGATATCGAGGTGGATGGTGTCGCCTTCTTTCCCGTAGGTGCTGCGGGTCGTGAATTCCGTGCCGTCGGTCATGATGACCTTGACGGTGTGATAGTTGGGATGGATATCGGTCTTCATGTGTCATCGACGCGCCGGCCAGCGCGCCCCTGCCTGTGGTGCTGGTGAAAGTTGCGGCTCTATATCGCACGAGGCCCCGCAAAACAACCCGTCTGCGGCGTTTAGAGTGGGGCCGCTCTTGCTCGGTGTCGTCGCAAGGCATTGGCGGATCGACGAAAAGACGTCGTTTCAGGAGGCACCATGGTTGAGGCGCGCGTCGCCATCGCAGGGGGCGGCATCGGCGGGCTCGCGGCTGCGCTTGGCCTTGCCCAAAAGGGCCATGATGTCATCGTTTTGGAGAAGGCGCCCGAGCTGGGCGAGATCGGGGCGGGAATTCAGCTCGGCCCAAACGCCTTCCACGCCTTCGATTATTTGGGTGTCGGCGAGCATGCCCGGGCGATGGCGGTCTACATCGATAAGTTGCGCCTCATGGACGCGCTCACCGCCGAGGAGATCATGCACGTCGACCTCGGCGAAACCTTCCGCTCCCGCTTCAAGAACCCCTACGCCGTGGTGCATCGCGGCGATTTGTACAGCGTCTTCCTCAAGGCCTGCCGCGGCAATCCGCGCATCGAGCTGCGCGTGAACAGCGAGGTTGCAGGCTACGATCAAGACGGATCCGGCGTATCGGTACGGCTCACGTCGGGCGAGCGTGCTGAGGCCGCGGCGCTGGTTGGAGCGGACGGCCTTTGGTCAAACGTGCGCAAGCAGTTGGCGGCGGACGGACCGCCGCGCGTGTCGGGGCACACGACTTATCGCTCGGTCATTCCAACCGAGCATATGGCGGAAGACCTGCGCTGGAACGCCGCGACCCTATGGGCCGGTCCGAAATGTCACCTCGTCCACTATCCACTCTCAGGTTGGAAAGTCTTCAACCTGGTGATCACGTGTCACAACGATGCGCCCGAACCGGTGGCCGGAAAGCCGGTGAGCAAGGACGAAGTGATGCGCGGCTTTGCTCATGTGCACGAAAAGGCGCGCCAGATCATCGATCTCGGCATCGATTGGAAGCTTTGGGTGCTGTGCGACCGCGAACCCATCGAGAAATGGATCGATGGCCGCGTCGTATTGCTCGGTGACGCAGCTCACCCGATGCTGCAATACATGGCGCAGGGTGCGTGCATGGCGATGGAGGATGCGGTCTGCCTGTCGTATATGGTCGAAAGCTATCCGGGCGATCTGGCCAAGGCCTTCGAGGCGTATCGGCAGCGACGCATCAACCGCACGACCCGGGTGCAGCTACAATCCCGCGCCATGGGCGAGCATGTCTTTCATCCGGCGGGCGCGCACGCGGAGCTGCGCAACGCGGTGATGCGGGCTAAATCGCAGGCCGAATGGCTTGATACCTTGCAGTGGCTCTATGGCAGCACCGGACTTGACGAGAAGAACTTCGGGTAATGGCACGGCGGCACGTTTCAGGTTGTGATCATGAATGATGTGGCGGGGTCCATGCAGGCCGCGGCAGCGGAGACTACCGCGCCGATGCGCCGCGGCCGCTTACGACCATTGCTGGCGCTTTGGCCCTTTGCGGCCCGCTATCGCGGCCGCATCGCGCTCGCATTCTGCGCCCTGCTGATCGCAGCTATTGCTACACTCGCTGTTCCGATCGCACTGCGGCGGATGATCGATTTCGGCTTTTCACCCGATCGGATCGGGCTGATCGGTCGGTATTTCATGGTGATGATCGTGGTCGCGGGGGTGCTCGCGGTGGCGAGCGCTGTGCGTTACTATCTGGTAACGACAATCGGCGAACGCGTGGTTGCTGATGTGCGTGCGGCCGTGTTCGATCATGTTACCGGCCTGTCGGCGTCATTCTTTGATAAGGCGCTCACCGGCGAATTGATCTCGCGGCTCGCCGCCGACACGACGCAGATCAAATCCGCGGTCGGCGTGTCGATCTCGACCGCGCTGCGCAATATCGTGTTGTTCCTCGGCTCGGCGGCCATGATGGCGGTCACAAGTCCGCGGCTCTCGACCTTTGTGCTCGCTGTGATCCCGATCATCGTGCTGCCGCTCGTCGCCTTCGGCCGCATGGTACGCCGGCGCTCGCGCAGTGCGCAGGACACGCTGGCCGACGCTTCAGCCTATGCGGCCGAGCTGATGGGTGCGGTGCGTACCCTGCAGGCCTACACCAACGAGAAGCTCGCGGGCACACGCTTCCGCGCTGCCGTCGAGCGCGCCTATCAGGCAGCGGTCGCGTCAACGCGTGCACGCGCCATGTTGACGGCCATCATCATCTTTCTCGTATTCGCGAGCGTGGTCATCATTCTGTGGGTGGGGGCGCAGGATGTACTGGCCGGTCGCAGCACGCCGGGCCGACTCGGTCAATTTGTTCTTTACGCGGCGTTCGCAGCCGGCGGACTAAGCCAGCTCTCCGACGTCTGGGGCGAACTCTCGCAAACGGCCGGTGCGGCGGAGCGTATCGCGGAATTGCTTGCCATTGCGCCCGAGATCACTGCGCCGAAACAACCTGTACCGGTTCCGCCGATACCGCGGGCCGAAGTTGCGTTCGATCGCGTGCGCTTCGCCTATCCGGCGCGGCCGACGGCATTCGTGCTCGATGGCGTATCGTTCGCAGTGGCCGCGGGCGAGAAGGTCGCTCTCGTCGGGCCGTCCGGCGCGGGCAAGAGCACTGTCTTCCATTTGCTCCTGCGCTTCTACGATCCGGCCTCGGGCGGCGTGAGCTTCGATGGCATTCCGCTCACCCGTGCCGATCCGCGCGACGTGCGCGCGCATATTGCTCTGGTCCCGCAAGATACGGTGATTTTCGCTGCCAGTATTGCCGACAACATCCGCTTCGGTCGGCCGGACGCGAGCGATGCAGAGGTGGCGCGCGCCGCCGACCTTGCCGCCGCGACCGAGTTCACCGCGCGCCTGCCCGAGGGCTTGGAAACGCCGGTCGGCGAACGTGGCGTGACGCTCTCGGGAGGGCAGCGCCAGCGCATCGCAATAGCGCGCGCCATCTTGCGCGAAGCGCCGTTGTTGTTGCTCGACGAGGCTACATCATCGCTTGACGCGGAGAGCGAGCAACTGGTGCAGCAGGCGCTTGATCGGCTGATGCAGGGACGCACCACGCTGGTGATCGCGCATCGGCTGGCAACCGTCCTCAAGTGCGATCGGATTCTGGTCATGGACCAGGGTTGCATCGTCGAGGAGGGCACGCACGAGAGCCTGGTCGCCAAGGGCGGGCTCTACGCACGCCTCGCGCGGCTGCAGTTCGAGCTGACCTGATCCTTATGCGGGTTGCCAGCGCATGCGGTGAAGCGGGGCACCCGAGCGCGGGTTTGTATCGGTGCCGCTGACCGCAAAGCCGTGCTTTTTGTAGAAGCGGATCGCGCGTTCGTTGTCCTGATTGACCAGCAATTCGAGGCCGGTCGGCGCGATGCGCTTGGCTTCACCGAGAAGCGCAGCCGCGACAGGCGAACCCCATGCCTCCGGCGCGACCACGATCTGATCGAGATAGCCGGCGGAATCGACCGTGACGAAGCCCGCCATGGTGCCGTTCTGCTCGGCGATGACAATACGCGCAGCCGGCACCAGCTCGTCACGCCAGCGCCCGCGCCACCAGGCGACGCGCGCGGCAAAATCGAGCTGTGGGTAGGCGTGCTGCCACGTACGTTGCCAGAGCGCAATTGCCGCGGATTCGTCGGCCGCTGTGTATGGCCGCAGTTTGAGCGTTTCGTCTGCGACAGGAGCCACGGGTTCGTGATCACCGTTCCGTCAGCTTCAGCTCGATGCGCCGGTTGCGCCGATAGGCGTCTTCGTCCTTGCCCGGGTCAAGCGGCTGATACTCGCCGAAGCCCGCGGCAACGAGGTGCTGGGGCGATACGCCTTTGCTGATCAAATACTGCACGACCGAGATGGCGCGCGCGGCCGACAGCGCCCAGTTGGAAGGAAATTGAGCATTGGCAATCGGGCGCACGTCGGTGTGGCCGTCAACGCGCAGCACCCAGTTGATCTCCGGCGGGATCTGCCGTTCGAGCTCCAACAGCGCGTTCGCCAGCTGGTCGAGCTCGGTGCGTCCTTCCGGATTGAGCACCGCCTGGCCGCTGTCGAACAACACTTCGGACTGGAACACGAAGCGGTCGCCGACGACCCGGATGTCCGGCCGGTTGCCGAGAATCTCGCGCAAGCGCCCGAAGAAGTCGGAACGATAGCGCGACAGCTCCTGCACGCGCTGCGCCAAGGCGACGTTGAGCCGCTCACCGAGATTGGCGATCTGCGTTTGTTGGTCTTTGCCCTTCTTCTCCGAAGCCTGCAGCGCGTCCTCGATCGCGGTCAGTTGCCGGCGCAGGGCTGTGATCTGCTCATTGAGCAGATCGATCTGTGCGGCAGCACGCGCCGAGATCTGCTTTTCGGCCGCCAGGGCATTGGCGGTTTGCGAGAGCTGCTGTTGCGCGGCAGCGCTGCTCTGGCTGGCGCCGGAAGCGGAATCGCGCAGGCGATCGCGTTCGCCTTCAGCCGCCGAGAGCGAGGCGCGAAGCCGCGCCAACTGCTCCTCAATGTCGGCTTTGCCTGTCTTCTCCAGTGAGAGCAAATCGGTCAGCTGCGCGATCTGGGCATTGAGACGCGAGAGCGCGGTGTCCTTGCCGGCGACTTCCTGCGACAGGAAGAACTGCACCACGACGAACACGGTCAACAGAAAGATGATCCCGAGCACCAATGTGGACAGGGCGTCGACGAAGCCTGGCCAATAATCGACAGGGCGGCGGGAGCGGGCGAGTGCCATGGCTAATTGCTCCGTGTGTTTTCACGGGCGATGATTTCCAGGAGCCGTTTCACCTCACCGTTCTGCTCCGCCTGCGCGTCGGCCCAGTTGCGGATCATCTGCTGCTCCTGGCGCATGTGGTGGACGAGACCCTGAATCGCCTCTGCCAGGTTGGCCATGGCGCTGGTGGCGGCTTTATTTGATCCGGTTTCGGCGATCGCCTCGCGCAGCTTGTCCATGGCGCCACGCACTTCGCTGCTCAGCCCTGGCGCGCCGGTACCCGTTGCGACTTGTTCACCGCCGTGGTCGCGCACGGTCGTGGAGAGCCAGTCCTCGAGATCGGTGTAGAAGCGGTTCTGCGCCTGGCCCGATTGCAGGTCGAGGAAGCCGAGGACCAGCGATCCGGCGAGACCGAACAGTGATGAGGAGAACGAAATGCCCATGCCGCCGAGCGGAGCGGCCAAGCCTTCGCGCAGCGTATCAAACATTGCGCCGGCATCACCGCCGACCTTTAGATTTTGGATGACGGTGCCGACTGAGCCGACGGTTTCGATCAGGCCCCAGAACGTTCCAAGCAGTCCGAGGAACACGAGCAGACCGGTCATGTAGCGCGAGGTATCGCGCGCCTCATCGAGGCGGGTCGCGATCGAGTCGAGCAGGCTGCGCATGATTTGCGGCGAGATGGCGATACGGCCGCCGCGGTCGCCGAGGATCGCCGCCATGGGCGCGAGCAGGACCGGTGAACGGCGCGCGAGGCCGGGGTCACCCACGCGGAACCCATTGACCCAGGCGACCTCGGGAAAGAGTCGCAAGACCTGACGGAACGAGAAGATGATACCGATGAGCAGCACGCCGATGATGAGGCCGTTGAGACCGGGATTGGCCATGAAGGCTTGCTGGATCTTCTCGTTGAGAATGTAGGCCAGAAGACCCAGCAGGATCAGAAACACCAGCATCCGGATCAGGAAGATCCGGGGCGATGATAGTCGGAAAGGATCTAATTCACTGTCTTTCTTGGCCATGGGCATTCGCTCTCAGGCCTGGAGCCTAAATATCAGTGGTCCGATTCCGAACTCAAAACCCGGAATCGATGCCCGACTATGGCACAGGCCGGGCGCTCGGCGTAACCCGTCATTTGGCGCCCTTGAGGAGCTTGAGCAATTCGTGATGCATGGTCTCGTTGCCGGCGACGATCGAGCCGGTCTGCATCATCGTATCCTTACCATCGACATCAGTGACAAATCCGCCCGCCTCGCGCACCAGCAGGAGGCCCGCCGCGATATCCCATGGCGAGATGTCTCGCTCCCAATAGGCATCGACGCGGCCGGCCGCGACCCAGGCAAGGTCAAGCGCCGCCGCGCCGAACCGGCGCAGCCCGGCCACCTTGTCCGCAATCGCCGCAAACTCGCTGCGGAACAACGCGAGGTCGCCGCGGCCGCGGTGCGGGAGCCCGCAAGCAAACACCGCCTCGGCGAGATCGCGGCGCGCGGCGACGCGCAGCCGCTGGTCATTGAGGAATGCGCCCTTGCCGCGCTCGGCGGTGAACAGCTCGTCGGCAATCGGATTGTAGATCACCCCGGCGATCATCGTGCCCTGGCGCTCGAGGCCGATCGAAATACAGAACTGAGGAATGCCGTGCAGGAAATTGGTCGTACCGTCGAGTGGATCGACAATCCACGTGTGGGTCTTGTCGCTTCCCGCAACCAGGCCGCCCTCTTCTCCCAGGAACCCATACCCTGGCCGGGCTTTGGCAAGCTCCTCGCGCAGAATCGCTTCGGCCCGATGATCGGCGGCGCTGACGAAATTGCCCGGCCCTTTCACCGAGACTTGCAGCTTTTCGACCTCGCGGAAATCACGCGAAAGACTGCGCGCGGCCTTGCGCGCCGCGGCGACCATGACATTGAGCAGCGCGGACCGAAGCATACCCCGGTCTGCCCGGCATGATCAGTCGCGTCAAGAGCGCGACATTGCGATGGCCCGGACCCAGGGCCTTGCAGCCGCTTCGGCCGCGGTGCGCGCCTCGGCGCTTTGCTTGCTTGTATATTCGTCGAGGCCCGTGTCGGCGAGACCGCCGGCTTTGGCGATAATGTGCCACTTCATCGCGGCGATTGGATCAACTGCCACGCCGCGTCCGGACATGAACAGATGCGCCAATCGATTCTGCGCAATTGGGCTGCCTTGAAGAGCTGCGCGCCGCAGAACCTTTGCCGCGGTCGCTTCGTTCTTCTCGGTTCCGGTTCCGTTGAAGAGCGCGATTCCGTATTCCACCTCGGCATCGAGGTTATCGGCCAGCGCTGCAGCCTTGAGCAGGCGCGTTGCCTCGCTGTCATCCTTCGGAACGCCGCGACCCTCGCGATAAAGAACCGCCAAGGCATATGCGGCCTCCGGGCTGCCGGCCTGGGCGGCGGCGCGAAACAGTTCGGCGGCGCGGCCATAGTCTTGGGGGAATTGACGGCCCTCGAGATACAGGAGACCGAGATCATAGGAGGCCGCAGCGTGGCCGAGCTTGGCGGCCGCCGCCAGCAATCGCACTGCTTCGTTTTTGTCGCTCAGTCCTCCGCGACTGGTGACGTGGAACGTGGCGAGGGCAAACATCGCGTTCGCATCGCCGCGGTCTGCCGCGAGCTTGTACCACTCAACGGCCTTGGCATCGTTGCGCGGGACGCCGAGGCCATTGGCGTAAAGCTCGCCCAGCAGAGTCATCGCTTTCGGATCGCCGCTCGCATCGATCCGTTTCGTCGCTTCGTGGAAAGCGGTGAGATAGTAGCCGCGTTGAAAGGCCCCGAAGGCGGGATCAGGCGGCCCTGCTGGTGCCTGCGCAGGCGCGATTGCGGCCTCCGCGGGTTTGGGCGCAGCCGGTTTTGCAGCCACGGGTTTGGTAGGCTTCTTGGCCGGTTTGTGCTCGGCGGGTTTTGCGGCCGGCGACGTGTCCTGCTGCGCGCCTGCGCCGCTCGCGCCGAGCAACAGGCAAGCCACTGCGGTCAAGACAAGGAAATGCCGCGGGCCGAGAAAACTCATGCGGTGACCTGCGCGCGCGCCTGCGCCAAGGCCGCCGCACAGCCCTGTGGGTCGGCGAATGCCGGTTCGCCGATCGCGATGAAATCCGCCCCCGCGGCGCATAGCTCGCCCATGTCCCCAAATCGCTCTGCATAAGCGACACAAGGAATTTCGAACAGTTCCGACCACCACGCAACCCGCTCCGCGATTGCGGCAAGCGACGGGCGGTCGCCCCGCGCGTCGGGATCGCCAAACATCACGTAATCGGCACCGGCTTCGGCCGCGGTCATGGCGTCATGGCGTGTCAGCAAACGACCTGCGCCGGCGATGCGCTGCGGTTTGAGTTTGCCAATCGCCGACAGGAGGGCGTCGCTGCCGGCGAGGTGGGCGCCGTCCGCGCCCGCGCGCGCGACGAGATCCGCATGGCCCTCGACCAGCAGGGCCACGTCATGTGCCTGCGCGGTGGAAGTGAGCGCCTTGATTCGATTGATCAGCGTGCGTTCGTCGGCCGTCGCGAGGCGCAGCAGGACAGCCGCGGTGTCCGTGGCGGCAAGCGCTGCATCAAGTTGGTCGCCGATCGCCGCCGGATCGGCGACCACGGGCGTGATCAGATAGAGCCGCGGGGCAGGGCGCGCGGATTGACGATCGTTCGGCATGGCTCCCAATTGTCGCTCTATTCGGGCGGAATTGGGAGCCTAATACCGAACGAACTGCCCGATAGCGACCTTTAGGCAGCTTTGCGCTCGAGGTCAGCCTTCCATTGGCCAAGAGTGGCGAGGCTGTTCATCAGCGCCCGGTGGGTGAACGCGCGTTGCGCGGCGGCGACATTCTCGTTCTTGCCGCTCCAGGCCTTCTGCGGCGCGGCCTGCAGGGCACGGCCATAAGAGAACGTGAGCCGCCAGGGCAGGTCGCCGTGGCGATTCATGGCATCGAGGTGCGCCGTCGCCTCCTCGTCGGACTGGCCGCCCGACAGGAATGCAATCCCCGGAACTGCCGGCGGCACGCAGTTCTTGAGCAACTTGATCGTCCGTTCCGCGACTTCTTCCACGGAGGCCCGCTGGCTCGATTTCTTGCCCGGCACGACCATGTTGGGCTTCAACACCATGCCCTCCAGCGCGACCTTCTGATAGTAGAGCTGCTGGAACACTTCCTTGAGCACGAATTCGGTGACCTGATAGCAGCGGTCCATGTCGTGGTCGCCGTCCATCAGCACTTCCGGCTCGACGATCGGCACAATGTCCTGTTCCTGGCACAGCGCCGCGTAACGGCCGAGCGCTTCCGCATTGGTCGACACGCAGGTGTAGCTCGGGATTCCCGGGCCGATGTCGATCACGGCGCGCCACTTGGCGAACCGGGCGCCCAACTGGCGATATTCGATCAAGCGTTCGCGCAGGCCGTCGAGGCCTTCGGTGATGAGCTCGCCCGGACAACCAGGCAGAGGCTTCGATCCCTTGTCGACCTTGATACCCGGAATGGACCCGGCCTGTTCGATCAGCTTCACCAGGGATGTGCCGTCCTTGGCTTTCTGCCGGATGGTCTCATCGTACAGAATGACGCCGGAGACGTATTTCGACATTGCCTCGTTCGAGCGGAACAGCAACTCGCGATAGTCGCGTCGGCTGTCGGTCGTCGATTCGACGCCGATCGCGTCGAAGCGTTTCTTGATGGTGCCGGTCAACTCGTCGGCCGCCAGAATGCCTTTGCCCGGCGCGACCATGCCACGGGCGATCTTGTTCAATTCGGTGAGGTTCATGAGCTCCTCCTGATCGTCAACAACAATGCGCTATCCGGCGGGCGCTGTTTGGGTCCGCAATATCTCGACGCCGGGCAGCCGCTTGCCCTCGAGCCATTCCAGGAACGCGCCGCCGGCCGTCGATACATAGCTGAAGCGGTCCGTGACGCCCGCCGCATTGAGAGCCGCGACCGTGTCGCCGCCTCCGGCGACGGTGATCAGTCGATGCGCCTGCGTCAGTTCGGCGGCGGCTTCGGCGACCTCGATTGTACCAGTGTCGAACGGTTCCTTCTCGAAGGCACCGAACGGGCCGTTCCAAACCAAAGTCTTGGCGCGCGCCAGCGTTGACACGATGTGCTCCACGCTGCGCGGTCCAATATCGAGGATCATGTCGTCGGCGCCGACCTGATTGACATCGAGCACTTTGGAGGGAGCGTGCGCCTCGAATTTCTGCGCCACGACGGCATCGATCGGCAGCACGATCTCGCGCCCAAGCGTCTTGGCCTTGTTCATGATCTCGCGCGCTGTGTGAGCGAGGTCGTGCTCGGCCAGGGATTTGCCAACCGGCTTGCCGAGCGCGGCGAGAAAGGTGTTGGCCATGCCGCCGCCGATCACCAGCTGATCGACTTTCGACAGCAAATTGCCGAGCAGATCGAGCTTGGTCGAGACCTTGGCGCCGCCCACAATGGCGACCACCGGTCGTGCCGGAGTCTCCAGCGCCCGCGACAAGGCCTCGAGCTCGGCCTGCATGCTGCGGCCAGCATAAGCCGGCAGCCGGTGCGCAAGCCCTTCGGTCGAGGCATGCGCGCGGTGCGCGGCGGAAAACGCATCGTTGACAAACATGTCACCCAGCGTGGCGAGCTCCGCCACGAAAGCCGGATCGTTCTTTTCCTCGCCGGGATGAAACCGCGTGTTCTCGAGGCATAGAATCTCGCCGGGCCGCAGCTTCTCGACCGCGCCACGGGCGGCCGGTCCGATGCAGTCGTCGGCGAACGCAACGGGCCGCCCGATGATGCGGGCAACTTCTGCCGCGACCGGCCGCAGCGAGTCCTTCGGGTTTGGTCCTTTAGGACGGCCCAAATGTGAGAGGAGAATTGCCTTGCCGCCCTTATCGGCGATCTCGATCACCGTCGGTGCCTGCCGCTCGATGCGGGTTGCGTCCGTAACGCGCCCATTCTCCATGGGCACGTTCAGGTCGACGCGTACAAGCACGCGCTTACCCGCGAGATCGGCCTGGTCCAGAGTGCGAAACGCGCTCATCACGTCACCCGATGTGGGCGCGATCTACATCAACCGCCCCATGGCAACCGCAGTGTCGAGCATGCGATTGGAGAAGCCCCACTCATTGTCGTACCAGGACATGACGCGCACAAAGTTGCCGTCCATCACCTTGGTCTGGTCCATGTGGAAGATCGATGAGTGTGGATCGTGATTGAAGTCGTGCGACACGTTCGGGGCGTCGGTATAGCCGAGAATGCCCTTGAGTTGTTGCTCGGCCGCGCGCTTGACCGCCGTGTTGATCTCATCCTTGGTGGTCGCGCGCTTGGCGACGAACTTGAAGTCGATCAGCGACACGTTCGGCGTGGGCACGCGGATCGAGACACCGTCAAGCTTGCCGTTGAGCTCAGGCAACACCAAGCCGACGGCTTTCGCGGCACCGGTCGACGTCGGGATCAGATTCATGGCGGCGGCGCGCGCCCGATACAGATCCTTGTGCACCTGATCGAGAGAGGGCTGATCGTTGGTGTAGGAATGCACCGTGGTCATGAACCCCTTCTCGATCCCTACCGCATCGTGCAAAACCTTCACGACGGGGGCGAGACAATTCGTGGTGCAGGAGGCGTTGGAGACGACGACGTGCTGCTTGGTGAGCTTCTCGTGATTGACGCCATACACGACGGTGAGATCAGCACCGTCGGCGGGCGCCGAGACGAGCACCGCGCGCGCACCAGCCTTGAGATGCGCCGATGCCTTTTCCTTGGAGGTGAAAATACCGGTGCATTCCAGCGCCAGGTCGACGTCAAGCTCCTTCCACGGAAGCTGCGTCGGATCTTTGATCGCGGTGACCCGAATTTTGCCGGTGCCGCAGTCGATGCTGTCGCCGGAGACCTTTACCTCACCCGGAAACCGGCCGTGCACGGAGTCAAAACGGAGCAAGTGTGCATTGGTCTCAACCGGTGCGAGATCGTTGATGGCAACCACGGAAATGTCCTTGCGATCGCCCTCGACAATGGCCCGCAGAATATTGCGGCCAATGCGGCCAAATCCGTTGATGGCGACCCGGACAGACATGCTGATTGCTCCTTAACATCATAGGCGGCGCCCAGCCGTGGGCAGGCGGACGCGACAGGCGAGAGTGCGGAAAATCGCACTGGTACGACATAACCACGAGGTTCGCGCGCGTGGTAACACTTTCGCGGCAGAATGCTCAACAGTCTGCACAACACTTGCCCAATGCTCAACGCTTAGCCAATGCGGACTGCGCAGCCTCCGCCACCTTGTCGGGCGTAATGCCGAACCGGGTGAAGAGTTCCTTGTAGGGTGCGCTGGCGCCGAAGTCCGTCATTCCCACGAACAAGCCGTCGGAGCCGATGACCGCGTCCCAACCCTGGCGCACGGCGGCCTCGATCGCGACTTTGACGGGAGCAGTCCCGACGATGGCCGCGCGCTCTTTTTCCGGCAGCTCCAGCAGCAGCTCGATACATGGTACCGACACAACTCGCGACGAGATGCCGCGCGTTGCGAGCATGCGCTTGGCTTCGACAGCGATCGCGACCTCCGAGCCAGAGGCAAACAGCGACACCTGCGCTTGCCCGTCCTCGGCGGCAAATAATTCGTAGGCGCCCGTCGCGCAGCGATTGCGCGCTTCCGCATCCTTGCGCACCAGCGGAAGGTTCTGGCGCGTGAGCGCGAGCACGCTCGGCCGTGCACGCGCCTGCAGCGCGAGCTCCCAGCACTCGATGGTTTCGATGGTATCGCAGGGCCGGAACACCAGGAGATGCGGAATGGCGCGCAGCGCGGCGAGGTGTTCGACCGGCTGGTGCGTCGGTCCGTCTTCGCCGAGTCCAATCGAATCGTGCGTCATCACGTGAATCACGCGCTGGTGCATCAGCGCCGCGAGCCGGATTGCTGGCCGGCAGTAATCGGAGAACACCAGGAACGTTCCGGAATAGGGAATGACTCCGCCATGCAGCGCTATCCCGTTCATGGCGGACGCCATGGCATGTTCGCGAACGCCATAATGAATGAAACGTCCGGCTGGGTTGGCGGCCGAGAATGCCGACATCCCTTTCGGCCTGGTGTTGTTGGAGCCGGTGAGGTCGGCCGATCCGCCGATCATTTCTGGAGCGGCTTGTGTCAACACGTCCAGCGCCTGCTCGGACGCCGAGCGCGTCGCAATCTCCTTCGGCGCCGCAACGATCTTTTGTTTGAAGCCGAGCACCGCTTCGGCGAGCTTCGCGGTGGGCAAGTCGCCACGCAGGCGGCGCTCGAACTCGGCGCGTCGATCACCTGGAAGCGCCGCGAGGCGCTGCTGCCAGGCACTGCGCGCTGCCTGCGATCGCCGCCCGGCATCGTGCCAGGCTTTTTGCGCGTCCGCCGGAATTTCGAACGGCGGGTAGGGCCAGTTCAACAGCTTGCGCGCGCCGGCGACTTCATCGGCCCCGAGCGCGGAGCCGTGCACCTTCTCGGTGCCGGCTTTGGTCGGCGCGCCAAATCCGATGGTGGTCCGGCAGGCAACCAGGGTTGGCCGATCGGATTGTTGAGCGTGGGCAAGCGCGGCGGCGATCGCGTTGGGATCATGACCGTCGATGCGCGTTGCGGCCCAGCCCGCAGCCTCGAAGCGCTTCACCTGGTCGACGGAGTCGGCAAGCGTCAGTGGGCCATCGATGGAGATGCCGTTGTCATCGAACAGAACGATCAACTTGTTGAGCCGCAAATGACCGGCGAGCGCGATCGCTTCGTGGCTGATGCCCTCCATGAGGTCGCCGTCCGAGGCAAGCACGTAGGTGTGGTGATCGACGAGTTCGCGGCCAAACTCGGCGCCAAGATGCGCCTCCGCAATGGCCATGCCCACCGCGTTGGCGAGGCCCTGGCCAAGCGGCCCGGTGGTGGTCTCGACGCCCGGTGTGTGAAAGTTCTCCGGATGCCCGGGCGTTTTCGAGCCGAACTGGCGGAAGCGCTTGATCTCCTCGATGGTCATCCCCTCGTAACCGAGGAGATGCAGCAGCGCATAAAGCAGCATCGATCCATGCCCGGCGGAGAGCACGAAGCGGTCGCGGTCGGGCCAGGCGGGGTCGGACGGGTCGAACTTCAGATAGCGGCCGAACAGGATGGTCGCGACATCCGCTGCTCCCATCGGCAGCCCGGGATGCCCGGAATTTGCCGCTTCGACGGCGTCCATGGCGAGGGCCCGGATCGCATTGGCCATGAGGTCATGGGTGGCACGCGCCGCTGGGACGTCGCGCCTGGTCGCTGTCGCTTGATTTTGCACGAGATGTTGCACTCCGCGAGTGTGTGTTTGTTGTTGTCCATGTGCTTGATCCCTAAACAACTTCTCGAAGCCTCCGGGTCGAACTCCGGGACTTTCGCACCCGCTCCAGTGCGTCGCGCACCTCGCCATCGAGTACGTGGGCATAGCGCAAGGTCGTCGTCAGGCTGGCGTGGTTGAGCGCCTTTTGCGCAATCTTCAGGTTGCCGGTTGCGCGCAAAACCTTGGTCGCCACGTCATGGCGCAGGTCATGGAAACGAAAGTCACGCATTCCTGCCTCCGCCCGCAACAGGAGCCAATGCTTGCGAGCTAGCGACGGCGTCAGCGGGTAGCGCTCTCCCAGGACGCGACCACGTCCCGCCCATTCAGCCTCATAGGTGAACACAAACTCGGGGTGTTGACCACGCAGGGGCCAAAGGATCGAGCGCACCTCGGAGGTAATCCAGGTTGTTACAAGCCTGCCGCCCTTGCCCGCCTTCCTGATCTGGCCCGCATTCCAATCGACCTCCGACCATTTGAGAAAGCATTCCGAAAACCGCAGGCCGGTTGCCGCAGCGAACGCAAAGAATGCGGCAAACTTCGCCGGGGTCGCCGCCTCGATGCGCTCGGCCTCGTCACCAATAAGCTCACGCACCCGCTCCTCCGGTACCGGAAGCAAGTGCGCACGCCAGTGCGGCTCACGATCAAAGCGAACACCGCGTCGCTTACTGTAGGTAAACAAGGCGCGCAGTGTCTTGGTGGTGTCATTGACCGTCAGATTTGAGATCAACCCCGCGCGAGCACGGTGGCCACGGCGCCAGGACACGAGGCCCGCTACGTCAGCGTCGGCGATCTCGGTGATCAGCTTGTTCTTGCCCAGATGCTCAAGGATAAATTCGAGGCGCTTCTCGGTGTTGCGTTCGCGTGCGGTGTGCTGCGCAACTTCTTGCCAATAACGACCGGCAACATCATCGAGCCGCAACGATATGCGTGCCGCCTCCTGCTGTGTGATCTGGCGCTTTGCCTGTTCGCGCAGTTCCCGTTCTACGATTTCAGCTTCCCGCCGCGTGGTCTTTTTCGTCGATCCGTGAAAGCGACGACGACGGATTTCGAAGACGTACTGGAAGAATTGAGAGCGGGGATCACGGTAGACGGACATGGTGCTACTCGGGTTTGAAAGGCAATGAAGGTATTGAGATCCTCGTCGGTGAACTTGCGCCGCCGCCGTTCACGCCCCCGTCCCATTTCGACGTAACGCAGCACACCCGACGCAACATGGGCGTCGAGTGTTTTGATCGAGATGCCAAGCCGCGCCGCTGCTTGCCGTTTGTTGAGCAATTTGGGCTCAACCACGACCTCGGGGCGATCCTTGGGTTTGATGATGCCGATCATGGGTGGAGGATTGGGCGTCATCTTGCGATGCAGTGGCATCACGGCCGCCACGACTGTGGGCGGTTGCTGAGTACGGCTGCCACCTTCGAAGGGGATCCAGCATCAAACGCATCCTTGCGCCCGCGCAGGGGCGACCGCTCCAAAAGACACTGTCTAGGAGCCAAGGGAGCGGCCGCCGAACTCGCGCAGGGGCACGAGTTTTTCTGATTTTTGAAAACTGGTGCAGCTCCTAGACGGCGTCGACTGTGGCACTAAATCGGCCACCGCACAAGGAGACGGGCGCTATATCTGGTCGCCGCGCCCAAACCGGGTTCGCCTTTGCAGGTGGCAAATCGTGCCCACGCGAACGATCTGAAAGCTGTTTTTGCAGGTGGCAAAAACGGACACGCGTGTCCGATCTTGAAATCGGCGCATGCGCCGACTTTGAAGGCGACACATGTGTCGCTTTTAAAGGTCGCCGGTAAGTTACATCGCGATCCGCCAATAATTTTCCTGACCAAATCCGCCAAGCTTCAGCACCCGCTGGGCGTTGGCGAGGTTCCCCAAAGCGCGCCGCACGCGCAGCATCGTTGATTTCATTGGCTTTTTCGGAAAGTCTATCGCGACGCGTGCCAGGGGTTCATTCGGAGACCCGTGAAGCCGGATTGTGTTCGCGCCGTCCATTGATTTGGCGCGATCGGCACCGATCGGAGAAACGGATCTCCTTGAGCAGGGCAGCGGCCGGCCTATGGGGCGCACCCGGTTGGGGCTCGAACGCCGCGCCCCGGCCAGTGCAAACGCTCGCTGAGTACCTCGCCAGCAAACAGCAATAACTTGTGACGAAAAAACCAGTAATTTCAATAAGCAGTCGCGGGCTTGACATTTAGTGAAAGAGGTCTTTCATTATATGGCATGCTGGAGATATCAGAGGCCGACATTCGCCGGCGGATAGAACGCGATAATCCGTGGTGGGTCGATCCAAGGGTCGAGATTCGGGGAGGTGCGCTCCCCCGCCGCGTGTACTTTGGCTCGTTTAAATCGCTCTCGCTGAACTTTGATGTAAGGCGGGCAACAGTCTTGCTTGGCCCTCGCCGAGTCCGGGAAGACTGTCATGCTACGGCAGGTTATTCATGATGCTATAAGGTCAGGGATAAATCCGCAGGCAATACTTTACGCCAGCATCGATGCTCCCGTTTACTCGCGGATGCCGCTTGAAAAATTCTTGAGATTTTTGCCTAGCCCCATCACAGGGCAACGATCAATTGTTATCTTTGACGAAATTCAATACCTGCCAGGATGGGAAATTCATCTTAAGGATTTGGTCGATAACTACCCCGAGATAAAATTCGTCGCATCGGGCTCTGCAGCCGCAGCATTAAAGCTCAAGAGCAAGGAATCAGGAGCCGGGAGGTTCTCAGAATTCATGCTTCCGCCTTTGACGTTCTATGAGTTCCTTGCTTCACAGGTAACGATGAGCGTCTCATAAAATTGGATGCACCAAATTACGCTCCAACAAACATTGAGGAACTGAATGAAAAGTTTATCGATTATCTCAATTATGGGGGCTATCCCGAAGCAGTCTTAATCCAGAAATAAGAGCGAACGCCGAACAATTTATCAGAAACGACATTATCGATAAGGTGTTGCTCAAAGATTTGCCGAGCCTGTATGGAATCAACGAAATTCCTGAACTAAACAAATTATTTGCTGTCCTCGCATACAATGCGGGAAACGAGGTAAGTCTTGATGGTATTGCCAAAACTTCTGGAATAAGCAAGCCTACGATCAAGCGATATATCGAGTACCTCGAAAGCGCGTTCTTAATAATGAAGCTCACCACAGTAGATGACAATTGCAGGACTCTTAAAAGAGAGCGAAATTTCAAGGTTTACCTGAACAATCCTTCAATGAGGGCGGCTTTGTTTGTCCCGGTTAGCGCCGATGAGCCAGATAAAGTAGGGCATCTCGCTGAATGCGCCGTCTTTGCCCAGTGGCAGCACTCTTCGGCTTCCCGACAATTGCGGTACGCACGGTGGAAGGGCGGAGAGGTTGATGTCGTTTATCTTGGGCCCGATCAAAAACCACATTGGGTAGGAGAGATAAAATGGTCGGACCGACTGGAGCAAAAGTTTGGCGAAGAATTAGCACCAATGCAGAGTTTTCTAGAAAGCCATCCGTCAATACGCGTTGCTCTGTTTACAACAAAAACGATTAATCGCATGAATGTTCTT
>CAVXDE010000001.1:0-10785 GCA_963760435.1 uncultured Alphaproteobacteria bacterium | reverse complement strand
TGTGCACACGCTGCCCGAGCTGATCCGCCTCTCGGTGCAACTGCTACCGAGCGCGCCGTGACCTATCGGCTCGTTACTTCAGCGGCAAACCTCTCCGCTCGTCATGGCCGGGCTTGTCCCGGCCATCTCGCTTAGGAAGGCACAGCCGTGCCTTGTGATCGAGATCGCCGGGGCGGGGTACCCCGCGCGCTTGCGCACGCGGACCCCGACAAGCCCGGCGATAACGGCCGAGAGCGTGTCGATCGATCGCAAGGAGCGCTCAAACAGCGATTTCATCATAAAGATCGCGCCAAGCGGGATTTGATTGAAAGATCAACCGCGTCTTCCACGCCCGCGGCCAATGTTTCATATTCTTTTCGCGTTGAATTGCCGCGGCTGCAGTCGAATGAATTTCGAAATAAACAAGCTGGTGGACTTTGTACCGGCTCGTAAACCCAGGCACGAAGCCATTTCGGTGTTCATAGACGCGTCGAACCAAGTCGTTGGTCACACCGACGTAGATCGTCCCGCCAGGACGGCTTGCAAGGATATAAACATAGAACTGGCGCACGGCCGTGCCTTCCTGATCGAGATGGCCGGGACAAGCCCGGCCATGACGAGCCGAGAGGTCTTGCCCGGCAACAGCCTTTAGTGCCCCGATTCCGAAGTTCGTTCTATCTTGCGGCACCCTCCGTGGCGAACTTCGGAATTGGAACAGTAGCCTGCAACTGTGCCGCGGCAAGCGGCCGACTTGTCACCGACGCCGTCGCCTGCGCGCTCGGCATGGGTGCTGGTTCAGCCTGACTGGACTCGCGCCCCGGTTCAGTCTGCGGCTCACCTTCTTGTTGTTGCGCCTCCATCAGCTCAGGCCACACCCACATCCAGGCGCCCTCCTTGCCGAAGCCCTCGCGCATCGCAATCAATCCCAAGGCCATGCGGGCGTCGCGCAGGGCCCGGCATTGACTGAGGGGCTGGTTGGCGCCGAGCAATCCGAGCGCGCGTGCCTCCTCTTCGATCGCGCGGACTTTGTGGTGGGTCGTCGCCGGCAAAGAGGTCGCGCAGAAATTCGATCGCCTCCGCCTTCGCGGAGTTGAAGCTGCGCGCCTGCCGTGCCGTGAATTCGCGTGCGTCCACCGCAACCTTGTGCGGCGCGAACTTCACGCCCGCCGCGCTTTCGCCTGGCCGCTCCGGATTCTTGCGTTCGGTGATGTAGAAGGCGAGCGTGCCCGGGTCGCAAGTAAGGTCATTCTTCACCTGCAGCAGCAGGCGGCGGTTCGCCTCGGCCGGATCGGCCTCGACCAGAAACGCCGCGCACACGGCGGTCAACGGCAACGCGCCGAGGGAGATCGGCTTGCGGCTGAGATAATCAGCGCCGACCGGATGCGCGATCGCCAGCACCGCAACGTTATGGCGCTGCGCCAGTTCGGCGAGCGTATCAAACAGCGCACCAGCCTCGCGCGCCGCGGCGCGGCCACGACTGCTTTGCACATGAACCGCATCGATCACGATCATCCGCAGGTCCTTGATCCCCGTGATCAACGGATCGAGCGTGGCGATGTCCTTGTCGAGATTGAACCGGCGCGACCTGGTCCCGTCCTTGACGGTGCGGATCGTGTGCATGTGGGCGAGATTCGTCCCTGCTGCCTTGAGCCGCGGCACGAATGTATCGGGGTCGCTCTGCGGCGCGATCAGCAGCACGGACCCCTTCGGCGCGACGCCTTCGCCGCAGGGCCACACCGTGCCGGTGGTCACGCAGCTGATCAACTCCATGGCGAGCGTGGTTTTTCCGCTTCCCGGCGCGCCACCGATGAGGGTGAGCTTGCCGCGAGCGATGCGGCCGGGCCAGACCCATTCGGTCGGGTGATAGGTGAGCTCGCCGCCCGAGATCAGCTCGGCGACCGGCGCGGCTTTTGCCGCCGCCGCAGCGACCTGGAAGCGCGGCAGCAATGCCAGGACCTCCTCAACGCCCGCGAATTCGGCAAGCGAGCTTTGCAGGTTCGGGTGCGATCGCAGGGCTTCGAGCTCCTCGGGCGTGGTGCGTTGCATAACCGCGGGAAGCCAAACCGGGTTTGGCAGGATCCGATTGAAGGACATGGGGATCTCGTGGGCTGGAGAAACTGGAGAACAAGAATTGCGCGCCCTTTCATAATGACGTATTACCGCTCTACTTGAAACGTCTGATCTCAGGCCAGGCCAGTCAGGATGGCTGTGGTGTGGCTGCGCATCACGATCTCGTCTGCGTTTCAGCAACTCAGCCCTCATGCTGAGGAGCGTGACCGCAGGTCACGCGTCTCGAAAGATGGCCGACGTCATCAATGGAGAAAAGCGTCATCTATGCGGCGGCCGCCCGGGTTCCACGACGTCTCATCGCGGTCGTCATCTATGCGCGCGGCCATCGCCTTGGCCTTGCAGGCCAAGGCTCCTCAGGATGAGGGCTGTGGTCTGTGGCTGCGCATCAACGATCTCGTCTGCGTCTACAAATCAGCCTGCTGAGGCGTGACCGCAGGTCACGCGTCGAGACAGACGTCATCATGAGAAAAGGCCTTGCCCGCCCCGGGTTCCACGACGTCATCATGCGCGGTCGTCATCTATCGCCATCCTCAAGGCTTCAGGATGAGCTTCGCTTGCGGCATCTCAACGCCCTCATCCTGAGGAGCGTGACCGCAGGTCACGCGTCTCGAAGGATGGCCGCATACGTCATCAATGGAGAAAATCGTCATCTATGTCATCTAAGCTTCCAGTCGGGCGATGTCGGCGCCGGTCAGGCGGCCATCATGCAGGCTCGTGGCCACGAGCGCGCCAGCGACGCCGAATCGTTGCAGCGCTGCCAGATCGACCGCATCGCGGACGCCGCCGGCCGCGTAGATCAAACGCCCCGATGCACGCCAGCGGATCTCGGCAAGGCGAGCCATGTCCGGGCCGGCGCCGCTGCCGACCCGGGCGAGCGTCATCACGATCAACCGGCGCGGCCAGGCGCTGGTGTCGTCCAACAATTCGGCTGGGCCGGCGAACTGCGCGGCGCGAAAATCGAGGGAGAGAACGATGCGGTCGTGACCTGACAACGCGCGAACGAGCTTCGCATCGCGTTGGGTCTCGCTGCCGAGCACGAGGTGATGGTTCGTGCGCGCAAGCCAAGCGGACGCGTGAGCCGGATCAGCGATACCGTTGTCGACCCACAGCGACACCTGCGGGAGCGCGTCCCGCAGCCGCCCGATCGCGGCTTCATTAGTCCCACGCCCCTCGATGGCATCGAGATCGGCGATGTAGAGTGTTTGAAACGGGTGAACGGACAGGAGCCCGCGCGCGACGTCGACCGGATCGCTGCCCGGCACGAGCGGCGTCTTGATCGGCCGGTAGCGATCGCGCTCGCCCATCTGCGCACGCACCACCACGTCACCTTTGAGATCGAGGACCGGGATGATTTGCATGGCGCGATTGCCGGACGGTGCGAAATGGCTAGTTTGATCCAGCAGGCATAGCACGGCGGGGTAATGGCGAATGAGCGTCGTCATCGGCTGGGATATCGGGGGCGTGCATCTCAAAGCCGCGCGCGCCGGGCACGGACGCGTCGTCGAGGCCGTGCAGGTCCCCTCCCCGCTGCGCTTTGGGCTTGCCAAGCTCGCCGACGCCTTCGCGCAAGCCAAAGCCGCGATCGGAACGGCGCCGCATCACGTCGTCACCATGACGGCGGAACTGGCCGACACCTTCACGTCGCGCCAGGACGGGGTCGCGCAGCTGGCAGCCATCGCGGCGCAGCAGCTGGACGGCGACATCAAGATCTACGCCGGGCGCGCCGGATTTGTTGCTCCGAGCGAGGCGGTTGATCACGTCCTGGACATTGCCTCGGCCAACTGGCACGCCAGCGCTTCCCTCATCGCCCGGCTGCGGGACGCGGCACTGCTGATCGATCTCGGCTCGACGACGACGGACGTCATCCCGATCGCACAGGGCCGCATCGTGGCGCGCGGCTATACGGATGCCGAACGCCTTGCCACCGGCGAGCTGATTTACGCCGGGCTTGTCCGCGGTTTTGTCATGGCGACCGCAGGCTGGGCGCCCTTCGCCGGACAGTGGACGACCCTCATCAACGAGAACTTCGCCAATATGGCCGACGTCTACCGGGTCCTTGGCACCCTGCCCGAGGGGGCCGATCAGATGGCGACCGCGGATGGCCGCGAGAAGTCCTTTGCGGCCTCCTGCGCGCGGCTTGCCCGTATGGTCGGGCGCGACGCCGCCGACGCGAGCGAGGCGCAGTGGCACGCGCTTGCCGCATGGTTTGCCGAAGCGCAAATCCGCAGCATCGTGGACGGGGCCATGCTGGTGTTGTCGCATACCGCGCTTGGCCCCACGGCGCCCGTCGTCGGTGCCGGCATTGGGACAGCCGTGGTCGAGGAAGTGACCCGCCGGCTGGGCCGCTCCTACACCAAGTTTGCCGACCTGATTGATGCGGTACCGCAGGTACGCGAGCGTGCCGCACAATGTGGACCGGCCGCCGCGCTCGCCGCACTTGCCTCGCAAGCGTGACCAGCGCGCCACAGTCCAGAAACATCGCGCGTTATCCAGGACAAATGTCCCGGGCGCCGGGAACAACTGCCCTTGTTAATTTAGCTTGATCAGCAACACTCGCTCATCGGGAGCGGGCTGGTCATGCGTGCGGGGCGAAGGCGTTGGACGATGCCGGGCCGCGGCGGTCGAAGGGCTGTCGCGCTGCTGGCAATGGTCGCGCTTGCGACGCTGCCGGGGACGGCCCGTGGCCAGGATGAGCCCGCTGGCGGTACCCAACTCCCGGCGCCCACGCAGAACGAGCTGCCCGAAGTGAAAGTCGAAGCGCCGAAGCTAGAGGTGCCAAAACCCCCAGCCAAGCCGGCCGTCGTGCAAAAGCCCTCGCGACCCGAGGAACCGGTTGCGCCGCGTCCCGTCGCGGCGCCCAAACCGAAAGTGGCCCCAAAGCCAGCGGCCGCACCGGTGCGGATCGCCGAGCCGGTTGCCACCCCGCCTCCGCCCGCGCCCGAGCCGGTTGCTGCGACCTCCGACCTTGTTGATGTTTCGCCGGTTGCGGGCAGCGGGATCGACCGAAACAAGATACCGGCCAACGTTCCGCAGCCGCTGGGCCCGCAGGATTTCGAGCACTCCAAGGCTCCCGACCTGCTCCAGTCTTTGACACGCAGCCTTCCGTTTACGTCGCTGGAAAACCAGTCCGGCAATCCGTTCCAGCAGGATTTCAACTATCGCGGCTTCGTCGCCTCGCCAGTACCAGGAACGCCACAAGGCATCGCGGTCTATCAGAACGGCGTCCGTATCAACGAAGCTTACGGCGACGTCGTCAACTGGGCATTCCTTCCGGAAGTCGCGATCAACAAACTCACGCTGCAGCCAAACAACCCGGTGTTTGGCCTCAACGCCATCGGGGGAGCCCTCTCGATCGATATGAAGAACGGGTTCAACTACCACGGCACCCAGTTCGACGCGCTGAGCGGCATGTACGGCCGGCTGACCGGAAGCGCGCAATCCGGCACGCAGAACGGCAACGTGTCGATCTACGCGGCCGCCGACGCGACCAATGACCATGGCTGGCGTGACCATTCCTCCTCGTCCTACCTGCGCCGCATGTATACTGACCTTGGCGCCAAAACCGAGCAGTCCGAGTTCCACCTGATGTTTACCGGCGCCGACAACATGCTCGGCGCCACAGCAGCTACCCCGCTGCAACTCCTCAATCAACGCTGGTCGAGCGTCTACACTTGGCCGCAGACCACCCATCAGCAACTCGCGTTCGGCCAGGCGACCGGAGCCTGGAGTCCCACCGATAACCTGTCATTTCAAGGTGTCGGCTATTATCGCGTCCTCTGGCAAGGTCACGTGGACGGCAACAACTCGGATGCCCAGCCATGCGACCCCGATGGAGACCTCGCGGGTCAGCTCTGCATCGGCGGCGGCGCAACCGCGATCAACCGGAGCGTCGCCACGCCCAATACTCTCTCGCCGGACGCCTTTCTCGGCGAAATCGATCGCAACTGGACCCAGAGCCACAGCTACGGCGGCACCGTGCAGGCGACCAGTACCGGGCGCGTGTTCGCGCGCGACAACCACCTGGTCGTCGGCGTGAGCTACGACCACGGCAACACGAATTTCAACGGCAATAGTGAACTCGGGACGATCAATGGTGGCCTGTTCGTGCAGGGAACCGGCGTGATGATCGACCAGCCGGACGCCGGCCTCAGCCCAGTGAACCTGCTGGCGAAGAACACCTACACGGGGATTTACGCCACCGACACGATCGATGTGACCTCGGCGCTGTCCGTTACCGGGGGCGGCCGCTTCAACGTCGCCCAGATCAACCTCCAGGATCTGACCGGCACCAACCCGCTGCTGACCAGCAACAATCACTACGACCGGCTCAATCCGGTCGTCGGCGCCACCTACAAATTCAGCCCGGCGCTGACCGCCTATGCGGGCTACTCGGAGGCGAACCGCGCCCCAACCCCGTTGGAGCTCGGGTGCTCCGATCCGCTCCACCCTTGCATGATCGACAATTTCCTGATCTCCGACCCCGCCTTGCAGCAGGTCGTTTCGCACACCTATGAGACCGGCGTGCGCGGCAATCTTGGCGCCGATGCCAAAACGGGACGCCTGAGCTGGGGTCTGGGCCTGTTCCGCACCAGCACCACCAACGACATCATCAACGTGTCGAGCGCGCTGGTGCCGAATTTCGGTTATTTCCAGAACGCGGCCAAGACCCGCCGGCAGGGAATCGAAGCCAAGGTCGATTACACGATCGACCGCGTGCACCTCTATGCCAACTACACCTTCATCGACGCCACGTACCAGTCGGCCATGACCCTGCAGTCACCCAACAATCCGGCGGCGGACGCGCTCGGCAACATTGAGGTTCGGCCTGGCGATCACATCCCGGCCTTGCCGTCTCAGCGATTCAAAGCGGGTTTCGAGCACAACGTGACCGATGCGTGGACGGTCGGCTCCGACCTCAACGTGATCGGCAGCCAATATCTGCTGCACGATGATTCAAACCAGAATCCGAAGGTGCCGGCCTACTGGGTCGTCAACGTGCACACGTCCTATCAGTTGACCGAGCACGTGCAGTTGTACGGGCTGATCCAGAACCTGTTCGACCAGCGCTATTACTCGGTCGGCACCTTCGTCAACACCGCCGGCTTCACCAGCAATACGCCCGGGGGAGCGAGTTTTCTCGCGCTGAGCGATCCGCGAACCTTCGTGCCGGGGATGCCGTTTACCGCCTACGCGGGCATCCGGGCGACCTTTTGAGGCTGTGCTATAATGGCACGAGGGGGGTCGATGCTGGCCGGTCTCATTCGCCGTGGGTTGGATATCGCGGGCCTGCTTGCGCTCGCGATGTCGCTCGCCCATGCGGGAGAGACTGGAGCTTCAACCGATCGCAACTGGGGAATTGGTAGCTGGCGCATTGATACCGAGCACCTGTTCGGGTTCCTCATCGGGACCGATGTCGGCGAGGTCGGCGACAAGGAGATGGAAGCCGAGGTTGCCGGTAATCTCGGCAAGCAACCCGGACCATACACAGCACTTTTTCCGTCCCTTGAATACGAGTTCGTGCCGATTGCAAATCTTCGTCTCGCGCCGACCGTATTCTCCGCCTATCACAACATGTCCGGGGTCGCCGACCTGGACAATCGGCACCAGTTTGCTCTCGCTGGCGCGTCGTTTGATGCGCGATACCGGCTGCTCGATCGTTCGCAGTGGGGATTGGGGCTCGCCGTCAACGCTGAGCCGCACTTGAATTTTGTTGACGAGACGAGTGGGCGATGGGTCAACAACTACGGAGTCGATTTTGCTCTCGCGCTCGATCGCGAGCTTGTTCCAGATCGGGTGGCCGCCGTACTCAATCTTCTTTATCAGCCGGAAACCTCACGCCTGCATGCAACGGGGGCATGGGAGCGGGACGCGATCGCCGGAATCGGAGCTGGCCTCATGACCCAGGTCGCGCCTGGCGTCTTGATCGGAGCGGAAGGTCGCTACCTGCGCAAATACGAGAGCGTCGGTCTCGACAATTTCGCCGGGCAGGCTCTGTTTGTAGGTCCAACCCTATACGCGCGCCTGAATGGGCGGCTTTGGATGATCGCCGCTTGGAGTGCGCAAGCGGCGGGGCGTGCTGTCGCCGCCCCTGGCGCACTCGATCTCACCAACTTCACCCGCCACCAAGCCAAAATCCAGTTTGGCCTGGAGTTTTAATGCGGATTCTGGGATCGTCATTGCGAGCGAAGCGAAGCAATCCAGAGGAGAACTCGGTGGGGCGTAATCAAATTTGCGCAGCCGAGCTGGATTGCTTCGCCGCTTCGCTCCTCGCAATGACGAGGCCCGGTCGCCGAATCACGATTTTGGCCACCTACTTCTTGATGTTGCCCTCGGCGTCGAACTGCTTGATGTAGGCCCACAGGTCGGTGGCTTCCTTGGGATCCTTGATGCCGGGGAAGATCATCTTCGTCCCAGGAAATCTTGGCACGCGGGTCGACGATATATTGCTTGAACGTCTCCTCGTTCCAGACGATGCCCGACTTCTTGTTGGCTTCCGAGTAGGTGTAGCCAGCGACGGTGCCGGCTGTGCGACCATCGAGCCCGTTCTGCTCGGGGCCGACCTTGTTCTGTGCACCGGGGCCGATGGAATGGCAGGGCAGACACTTGCGGAATGACTTTTCGCCGGCCGCGACGTCTTGCGCCCAAGCGGCTCCCGGGTTCGTGCTGACCGTAATGGAAATCACTGCAAGGCCGGCAAAAAGCAAACTGCGCATGGCTAACCCCTGGTTCATACGTCACCCACCTTTTAGCACCCATTCGCGGATCGACAATGCAGGCGCGATGGGCGCACGACAAGCTCAGCATTCCGCCAACCGCATGGTTTTCGGTTCGTTCCCGCGCTAAGTTCGAAAGCATGGTTTGCTTGACCAACGGAGGATTGTGATGCGTAGCAAATTACTGCTCGGCGGCACGGCCGTTCTATTTTTTGCGTTGAGCTGCGTCGTCGGTCACGCTCAGGGCAAAAGTCGGGGGCCTGACCTTGACGCGTTCATGCAGCAATGGGACCCCGACCATGACGGAACAATGAGCCTCGACGAGGTCAAGAAGGCAGCCGATGCGCGGTTCGACGCCCTCGACACCGATCATGAAGGGACCCTCGATAAGAAAGAACTGCGCCGGATCGTCAACGCGAAGGAAATCACCAAGGCCGATGGGGACAAGGACGGGACCCTGGACAAGACGGAATACGAGGCCATCGCGGCGGATCGCTTCCAAGCCGCCGACACCGATCACGACGGCACGCTCGACAAGAAGGAGCTCGGCAGCAAGGCCGGCAAGGCGCTGATGCGCATGCTCCAGTAGCTGCAATTCAGCTCCAAGCCTTCATCAGCCTGGATGGGAACACTCCTCGCGAAGAATGCCGACGTGCTCGTGACCATGGACGGTCAGCGGCGCGAGCTGCGCAACGCCGGCGTGTTCGCCCGCGACGGCATCATCGAGCAGGTCGGTCCGACTGCAAGCTTGCCCGCAACGGCGGACCGCGTCCTCGATCTGACGGGCCATATCCTGCTGCCGGGCCTGATCAACTGCCACCATCATCTCGACCAGGTTCTCACCCGCAACATCCCGGCCGCGCAGAACACGAACCTGTTTCCCTGGCTGATGGCGCATTACCGCATCTGGGCACGCCGCACCCCGCAGGACACGCGCACCGCGGTGCTGGTCGGTTGCGGCGAGCTCGCGCTCTCGGGCTGCACCACCGTGTTCGACCACGCCTATTTGTTTCAGAATGGATGCCGGGTCGATGACCAGATTGCAGCCGCCGCCGAGCTGGGCATTCGGTTCGTCGCCTCGCGCGGCAGCATGTCGCTCGGTCAGTCAAAAGGCGGGCTTCCGCCCGATGATTGTGTGGAAGCCGAGGACGCGATCCTGCGCGACTGCGTGCGCGTGATCGAGCGCTATCACGACCCAAGGCCCGGCGCGATGCTGCAGATCGTGCTCGCCCCCTGCTCGCCGTTCTCGGTCACCGCCGACCTCATGCGCGAGCAGGCCAAGATGGCGCGCCATTACGGGATTCGTCTGCACACGCACCTGTGCGAGACGCTCGATGAGGAACACTACACCCTGGCGCATATGGGCTTGCGTCCGGTGGCCTACATGGAATCGCTCGACTGGGTGGGCGACGATGTCTGGTACGCGCACGCCGTCCACGTAAACGACGCCGAGATCCGGCTCTTTGCTCGCAAGGGTGCTGGCGTGTGCCACTGTCCGTCGTCCAACATGCGCCTTGCGTCCGGCATCGCGCCGGTGAAGGCCTATCGTGACGCCGGCGTGCGCCTGGGCCTCGGTGTGGATGGCGCCGCCAGCAACGACGGATCGAACCTGCTCGGCGAAGCGCGCCAGGCGATGCTACTGGCGCGCCTCAGGATCGGCCTGCCCCCACCCGCCGGACCCGACACGGATCTCTCCACCTCCGACCCGCGGCGCGCCACGGAGTGGATGACGGCGCGCGAGGCTTTGGAGATGGCCACGATCGGCGGCGCGTCGGTGCTGGGGCGCAGCGATCTCGGCTCGCTCGAACCCGGCAAGTGCGCCGATTTCTTCACGCTCGATCTCAACGCGATCAACTATGCGGGCGGCTTGAGCGATCCGGTCGCCGCCGTGGTCTTCTGCGCACCGGCGCGCGCCCGCCACACCGTGGTCGGGGGGCGCCTGATCGTCGACAACGGCGAGATCGTCACGCTCGACACGGAGCCGGTGATCCGCGCGCACAACCGCAACGCCGCGCGGTTGGTG